>NZ_CP102629.1:0-1200000 GCF_024721585.1 Sphingomicrobium aestuariivivum | reverse complement strand
GCCGCGCAGGAAGCCGGCGCGCGCACCAGCCGCGTCATCAGCCAGGGCAACTGGCTCGAGACCCTCGGGCTCGGCCCCCGCGCCATGACGCTGGCCGGCAACAACCCCGAGCGCGCCGACGACATCGCCGCGCAGCGCCGCCGCCTGTCGTCGGACGACGGGATGGGCACGCTGTTCAAGGTCATGGCAATTCACCATCGCGGCTGGCCCGTGCCCGCGGGGTTGGGCCAGTGAGCGCGCCGCCCTTCGTCACTGCCCCGCCGCTCTCCGGCGTGCCGCACGGATTCTTCGGGCGCGAGGGCGGGGTCTCGCTGCCGCCGTTCGACAGCCTCAACACCGGCCTCGGCTCGGACGACGGCGCGGAAAAGGTGCGCGAGAACCGCCGCCGCGCCGCCGATGCGCTGATCGAGGGCGCGCCGCTCGTCGGCCTCTACCAAGTCCATTCGCCCGACGTCGTCATCGTGACCGAGCCGTGGGACGAGGATGGGCGCCCGAAGGCCGACGCGCTGGTCACGAAGACGCCCGGCATCCTTCTCGGCATCCTTACCGCCGACTGCGCGCCGGTGCTGCTTGCGGACCGCGAGGCGGGCGTGGTCGCCGCTGCCCATGCCGGCTGGCGCGGGGCGATCGGCGGGGTCACCGACAAGACCATCGGCGCCATGCTGAAGCTCGGCGCCGATCCGCGCCGCATCCATGCCGCGGTCGGTCCCTGCATCGCGCAGAAAAATTTCGAGGTCGGCGAGGACATGCTGGCGCCCTTCATCGAGGAGGATCCGGCCAATGCCCGCTTCTTCCGCGAGGGCGCGCGCGGCAAGGCGCATTTCGATCTGGAATCCTATGTCGCCGCGCGGCTCGCGGGCGCGGGGATCGGTACCGTCTGGCTGGCGGGCGAGGACACCTACGGCCAGCCGGAGCGCTATTACAGCTACCGCCGCGCCACCCATGAGGAGGCCCCCGACAACGGTCGCCAGATCAGCCTGATTGGCATTGCCCCCGAGGCCCGCTAGGACGCTCCCGAACGTATTTCAGGAGAGCAGTTCCCGTGACCAACGAGACCAAGATCGGCAACCACCAGATCGACCCCCATTCGCTGATGATGGGCTTCGGCTACGACCCGCAATTGTCGGAAGGCAGCCTCAAGCCGCCGATCTTCAACACCTCGACCTTCGTCTTCGAGAAGGCGCAGGACGGGAAGGACCTGTTCGCCTACCTGACCGGCCAGAGCGACCGCGTCGCCAAGGGCCTTGTCTATTCGCGCTTCAACAACCCCAATCAGGAAATCCTCGAGGATCGCCTCGCCTTGTGGGAAGATTCGGAAGACGCGCTCGTCTTCTCCTCGGGCATGACCGCCATCGGCAACCTCATCCTTGCCTTCGCGCGCCCGGGTGACGTCATCCTCATGTCGGGCCCGCTCTACGCGGCGTCCGAGGGCATCATCATGAAGATCATGCCGCAGTTCGGCGTGAGCTATGTCGACTTCCCCGCCTCGGCCACCCGCGCTGAGATCGAGGCGAAGATGGAAGAAGCCAAGGCCAAGGCCGAGGCCAATGGCGGCAAGGTGTCGCTCATCTATCTCGAAAGCCCCGCCAACCCGACCAACGCGCTGGTCGACGTCGAGGCGGTCGCCGCCGCGCGCGACGCGATGCTGCCCGACGCGCCCATCGCGATGGACAACACCTTCCTCGGCCCCGTCTTCGCCAAGCCGCAGCACCATGGCGCCGACATGAGCGTCTACAGCCTGACCAAATATGTCGGCGGCCATTCGGACCTCATCGCCGGCGGTCTCACCGGCAAGAAGAAGCTGCTCGACCAGGTGCGCGGTATCCGCAACACGATGGGCGGCATCTGCGATGCCAACACCGCCTGGATGCTGCTGCGCAGCCTCGAGACGGTCGAACTGCGCATGACCCGCGCCGCCGAGAACGCCAAGGCCGTCTGCGACTTCCTCAAGGACCATCCCAAGGTCGAGCGCATCGCCTATCTCGGCCACCTCGCCGAGGGCAGCCGCCAGAAGGACATCTTCGACCGCCACGAACTGGGCGCGGGTTCGACCTTCTCGCTCTACCTCAAGGGCGGCGAGAAGGAGGCCTTTGCCTTCCTCGATGCATTGAAGCTCGCCAAGCTGGCGGTCAGCCTCGGCGGCACCGAGACGCTCGCCTCGGCCCCGGCTGCCATGACCCATCTGTCGGTTCCTGCCGAGCGCCGCAAGGAGCTCGACATCTCGGACAATCTCGTCCGCATCTCGATCGGTATCGAGAAGGCCGACGACCTCATCGCCGACTTCGAGAATGCGCTGAAGTCGGTCTGATCCCCGAGCACAAGGCGAGCGACGCGCAAGCGTCGTCCGCCTTGTGTCGTAGACAGGATCAACCGCGGACGGCCTGCGCGCCCGCGGCGCGACAGGACCGACGGGGTCGGGCCGCCCCGACCCCTCTTGGCGCTATCCCCAATCTTCCACTGAATAGCCCCGCACGCTGGCGATGCGGATGAGCTCGTCGTCGGGATTCACCGCGACCGCCTCGTCCGACCATTCGAAGGCGAAGGCGTCGCTATTGTGGTCCGAATAGAAGCGGACATGGGCGCGCGTCAGCCCCGCCTTGTCGAGCCACTCCTCGATCATCGTCAGCTTGGCCGCGCCATAGCAGTTGTAGCCGTCGATCTTGGCGTGGATGAGGTCGTCGACCCCGCCCACCGTGCCGGTGCCGATGACATGGTCGAAGCCCAGCGCTTCGCCGATCGCGGCGGCGTAGAAGCGGTAGCTGGCGGTCGCCATGACGACCATCCGCCCTTCGGCCTTGTCGCGCTCGATCGCCTTCACCGCGCCGGGGCGCAGGTTGTTTTCGAGCGTCTTCTTCGCAAAGGTCGCGATATGCGGCTCGAGCGCCCGCTCGCTTACCGCCTTTCCGATGAGCAGCCGGTGGTTGATTTCCTTCAGCCGCGCGCGGTCGACCATCTTGAGGCCGTAAGCCACCAGCGACAGCCCGACGACGGGCAGCAGCGCGAGCCGCCACGGTGCCCGCTCGAGCGCGACATGCAGGAGGAAGGGCGTGTAGGTAGGACGGCGCGTGACCGTCTTGTCCATGTCGTAGATTGCCAGGTCGGTCGTCATGCGCCCTCGTCACTTTCATCGGCCACCGGAAGCAGCCAGCTCTTCACTTTCTCGCCGCGCAGCGCGGCACTTTTCGCTGCCGCCAGCCGCGATCCGAGGATCATCGCCGTCACCAGGCTCCAGAAGGCGACCCACTGGATGCCCCATTCGGGTTTCAGGAGCAGCGCCGACACAGCGAGCAGGAGGATGTTGATGTTCCGCCGCGCCGCGACCGCGTGGAAGCGGCTGTCGAACGGCTTCCACAGGTGCATGGCAAAGCCGTGGGCGCGGGCGAACAGGATCTCGCTCCCGCGGATCGCGCCATAAGCGGTGACGATCGTGACGAGGAGCAGGAGCGCATAGACGGGCTCCAATGCCTGTTCGCCGCGCTCGAGCCCGCGCATCCAGCCGATATACCAGAGCGGCGGGTGGAGAAGGTCGAGCAGCCCGTCGAGGCGCCGGCCCCACAGGTTGGAGGTGCCGGTGATCTTGGCGAGCTTGCCGTCGATGGTGTCGGCCAGCGCGAACAGGGCGGCGGCGACGAGGCCGATCCCGAACCAGCCCAACCAGAAGAAGGCAAAGGCGGCGAGCGCGAACAAGGCCGCGATCCATGTGACGCGATTGGCGGTGAGCCCCGCGCGGGCGGCGGCCCGCGTCGCGGCAAAGCCGATCGGCTTCAACAGCGTCAGGCTGACGGCGTCGGAGACACGCGGGGTCGCTGCGCCATAGAGCGCGCGCTCGATCGCATTCACGTCGGCCTCCTCGTCGAGGCGGGCGATGAAGGGGCGGTGGCGCTGGTCGATCGCCTCGAGGTCGACATCCTCGGCATGGACGAGGGTGAGGACGGTCGGCGTGGCATCGCCCTTGCCGATGAGCCGCTGCGCCTCGATGCGCTCGCCCGGGCGGCTGGCATGTGCGAGCACGGCGACGCCCTCGTAGCACAGGACCGTGCCGGGGCGGGCGATGAGATAGTCGAGCCAGCCGGGGCTGACGGCATGGCCCGCGTCCTGGATCATGACGGGGCGGGCGCCATCCTCGCGCAGCGCATCCTCGCCGGCGGCCTCCAGCCCCATCATCGCTGCGACGCGATAGGCACGCATCCGCGGGGCCAGCCCGAAGGGGCTGATGGCCCCGTCGCCCAGCGGCACGAACAGCATCGGCCGTTCGCTGGCCTCAGGAAAAATCCCGCTCATGGCTCCCTGCTAGACGGCCTTGTCGCCCCGCGCCAAGCCTTTTGCCGCGGGAAAGGCGCTTCTCGCCGCTTGCGGGGCGCGGCGCTTTGCCCCATCTGTGGAGCCGATGGGGGACCCCGCAACCAGTAGCGCCCATGGTGAGGCGGCACGGCTCGAGCCGACGGGCGCGTTGACGATCGCGCGTGTCGGCGGGCTCGAACGCGACATCGCCGCCGCGCCCGACCCGCTGGTCATCGACCTGTCCGGCGTCGAGAGCATGGACACGGTCGGCGCCTGGCTCCTCTACCGCACGGCCAAGCATCGCAAGGCCGAGCTGGTGGGTGCCAGCCCCGAGCAGCGCGAACTGCTGAAGCAGGTCGCCGAGGCCGATCACGAGATGCAGGTGCGGCCCGATACGCCGCCCGGTCCGCTCGCCTTCCTCGAGGAACTGGGGCTGTGGGCGCACGACTTCTGGAAGACCTTCCTCGGCATGCTCGGCTTCTTCGGCGCCACGCTGATCGGTTTCGCCAGCGTCATCCGCCGTCCCAGGCGCTTCCGTCTCAACGCGGTGGTGCAGCGCTTCGACCTCGTCGGCGTGCGTGCATTGGGCATCATCGGCCTGATGAGCTTCCTCATCGGCATCGTCGTCGGCCAGCAGGGCGCGGTCCAGCTCGCCCAGTTCGGTGCCGAGGTGTTCACCATCAACCTCATCGGCCGCATCACCGTGCGCGAACTGGGCACGCTGATGACCGCGATCATGGTCGCGGGCCGCTCGGGCTCGGCTTTCGCCGCCCAGCTCGGCACCATGAAGATCACCGAGGAAATCGACGCCATGCGCACCATCGGCGTCTCGCCGGTCGAGGCGCTGGTCATCCCGCGCATGCTGGCGGCGGTCATCATGATGCCGCTCCTGTCCTTCTTCTCGATGATCATGAGCCTGATCGGCGGCGGGCTGTTCTGCTGGCTCGTCCTCGAGATCCCGCCATTGACCTTCATCCAGCGGCTGCAGGAAGTGGTGCCCATCACCGACCTGTGGGTCGGCCTCATCAAGGCGCCCGTCTTCGGGTTCCTCATCGCGCTCGCGGGCTGCTACCAGGGCATGCAGGTGAAGGGGAATTCGGAAGAGGTCGGCCTTCGCACCACCGCGGCGGTCGTCCAGTCGATCTTCCTCGTCATCGTGCTCGATGCCGTCTTCGCCGTCTTCTTTTCCAAGATCGGGTGGATCTGATGATCAAGGTGCCGCCGCAGTGCGATCCGATCATCGAGGTCAGGGGCCTCAGGAACCAGTTTGGCGACCAGGTCGTCCATTCGGAACTCGACCTAACCGTCTGCCGCGGCGAGATCCTCGGGGTGGTCGGCGGCTCGGGCTCGGGCAAGTCGGTGCTGATGCGCTCGATCATCGGCCTCCAGCAGCCCGCCGCCGGTTCGGTCCGCGTGCTCGGCGAGGAAATGCTCGACCGCGACGAGGACGAGGCCAAGAACATCCGCCGTCGCTGGGGCATCCTGTTCCAGAACGGCGCGCTCTTCTCGACCCTCACCGTGGCCGAGAACGTCCAGGTGCCGATCCGCGAATATTTCCCCTTCATCCGCCGCCCGCTGATCGACGAGATCGCAGGCTACAAGATCGCGCTGGCGGGGCTGGGGCCGGAAGCCGGGCCCAAATATCCGAGCGAGCTGTCGGGCGGCATGAGGAAGCGCGCCGCGCTGGCCCGTGCGCTGGCGCTTGATCCCGAGCTTCTCTTCCTCGACGAGCCCACCGCGGGGCTCGACCCCATCGGCGCGGCCAAGTTCGACGAACTCATCCTGTCCTTGAAGAAAAAGCTCGATTTGACCGTGTTCCTGATCACGCATGACCTCGACACGCTCTACCATATCTGCGACCGCGTCGCGGTGATCGCGGAGAAGAAGGTGATCGCGGTGGGTACCATCCCGGAACTCACCGCGCTGGACCATCCCTGGATCCAGGAGTATTTCCAGGGGCCACGCGGGCGTGCTGCCGCGCATGTTGTCGAGGGGTAAGAGGGGGAAATGGAAACAAGATCGAACCATATCCTCGTCGGCGCGGTAGTGCTCGCGCTCCTCGCGGGCCTGCTCGTCTTCACCGTGTGGATCGCGGGCCTCTCGGGCTCGGCGAAGAAGTGTTACGACATCTACTTCCCGGGCGGCGTGGGCGGGCTCAACCGCGGCTCCAACGTCTCCTTCTCGGGCGTGCCGGTGGGCGAGGTGCAGGGCATCAGCCTGTTGCCGCAACGCCCCGAATTCGTCTGGGTCCGGATCAGCGTGGATGCCGACACCCCCGTCCTCCAGGGCACCGAGGCGACCATCTCGGGCGTCGGCTTCACCGGCGTCTCCGAAATCCAGCTGTCGGGCGCGCAGACCGGCGCCCCGCCGGTCACCGACGTCGGCCCGCAGGGCTGCCCCGTCATCCGCTCCTCGGCCAGCGTCCTCGACAGCGTGCTGAACAGCGCGCCCGAACTCATCGACCGCATCCAGCGCCTGACCGAGCGCATGGCGGAGCTCCTGTCGGACGAGAACCAGAATTCCATTTCGGACATCCTCGAGAATATCGAGAAGACCACCGACACGCTGGCCGCGCGCGCGCCCGACCTCGCCGATGCCATCGCGCAGGCGAGCGTGGCCGCCGAACGCGCCGGTGTCGCCGCCGAGAAATGGGGCGCGGTGGCCGAGACCACCGATGTCATCCTCAAGGAAAATGCCGGCCCCGCCATGGCCGAGCTGCAGGAAGCCATCTCGGCGATGAAGGACGCGACTGTCACGCTCGACGCGGCGGTCGACGATGCCCGCCCGGGCCTCCAGCAATTCTCCAATTCCACCATGCCCGAGGCCGACCGCCTCGTGCGCGACCTGCGCACCCTGACGCAGAGCCTCGAGCGCTTCTCGACCCGTCTCGACAGCGACGGCATCGGCGGCGCGCTGGGGCCGAAGAAACTGCCCGATTACGAACCCGGAGACGGCCGATGATCCGCGCTTTCACGATTGCCGCGATGACGCTCGCGCTCGCCTCGTGCGGGCTGCCCAAGCTGGGCGGCGAGGATCCGCCCGCCTCGCTCACCACGCTCGCCTCGAGCGCGCCCGAACCGGCCACGACCGTGCGCCGCGACCGCGCCGTCACCTTCGCGGTGCCGCTGACGCCCGAGGCGCTCGCCACCACCCGCGTCGCCGCCTTCCGCGGCGGTACGGCGGTCGCCTATATCCAGGACCTGCTGCTGGTCGACAGTCCCGATAACCTGTTCCAGCAGCTCGTGTCCGAGACCGTCTACCGCTCGACCGACCTGCTCGTCGTCGACCCGCGCCAGCAAGACCAGGTGCCGGCGCTCAAGGTCACCGGCACGCTCTATCGTTTCGGCTTCGATGCCGACACGAACGAAGTGGTGGTGGGCTATGAAGCGCTGTGGGCCGACGGTGACCGCGTCGCCAGCCGCCGTTTCGAGGCACGCGAACCCGCGCTCGGCTATTCGACCGACGTTGCGCCGGCCTTGAACCGCGCAGCGAACCGGGTGGCGAGCGACGTCGCCACCTGGATCACCACCGGAAATTAAAGGCGCTTACTAGCCGCTAGCCGAGGCTCTTCGACACCTGTTCGAAGACGTCCTTCGACAGCCCTTCCGTCTCCACGACCTTCTTCAACGCCGCGCGCATCTGCTCGGCGCGCTTCGCTTCGAACCGCTTCCACCGGCCGAGCGGCGGCACGAGGCGCGCCGCGACCTGCGGGTTGAGCTTGTCGGCGGCGATGATCATGTCCGCGAGCATTTCGTAACCGCGCCCCGAGGCATGATGGAAGACCCACTGGTTGGCGGTGAAATTGCCCATCAGCGAGCGCAGCCGGTTGGGGTTCTTCAGCGTGAAGTCGGGATGCTCCGACAGCCGCGCCACTTCCTCGAGCGTGCCCTCGCGCTCGGCCCGCGCCTGAAGCCCGAACCATTTGTCGAGGACGAGATTGTTGTCCTTGTAGCGGGCGTAGAAATCGCCCAGCGCTTCGACCCGCTGCGGCTGGTCGAGATTGGCGAGCACCGCCATCGCGCCCTGCCGCTCGGTCATGCCGGTGGCGCTGTCATATTGTGCCTTGGCGGCCTTCGCCCCCGCTGTCGCATCGCCCGAGGCGAGATAGCCGAGCGCGATGTTCCTGAGCGCGCGGCGCCCCTTGGCCTCGACCGACAGGTCATCGCCCGCGGGTCGCTCGCCCTCGAGGATCTTCTCGAACTGCGGCGCCAGCGCCTTGCCGATGGCGTTCGACAGGCCGCGCCGGACCTCGTGCACCTTGTCGGGGTCGATGAGGTCGAGCCGCTCGCCGATCATGCTCTCCGACGGCAGCAGGACCGCTTCGGCCTTGAAAGCGGTGTCGAGCGCGGGGTCCCCGAGCGTCGCCTCGATCGCCGCGATGACGGGGGAAGGGTCGACCGGCGCATCCTGCTCGATCGCGGGGATCATCGCGCGCAAGGCCAGCTCCTGCAGCGCCTCGTAGCGCGCGAAGGCATTGCCGTCGACGCGGGCGAGCGCGGCCAGTTCCTCGTCGGTGCGGTCCGACTTTAGGACGATCGGCGCGGAGAAATCGCGGTTGATCGACAGGATCGGGCAGGCATCGCCCACCGCCTCATAGCTGATGCTCTGCTCGGGCCCGGTGAGCATGACGAGCTGTTCGCCGCCCGCCACCTCGGCGCCGTTCTGCGGGTCGAGCAGCGCGAGCTTCAGGGGAATGGCCATCGGCGCCTTGTCCGTCTGGCCCGGCGTGTCAGGCACTTCCTGCGCGAGCTTGAGGGTGCAGCGCCCCGCGGCCTCGTCATGGTCGAGATGTGCGCTCACCCGCGGCGTGCCCGCCTGGCTGTACCACAGGCGGAACTGGGCGAGGTCGACCCCGCTGGCATCCTCCATCGCGCGGACGAAATCCTCGCAGGTCGCCGCCTCGCCGTCATGGCGCTCGAAATAGAGGTCCGAGCCCGCGCGGAATTTGTCGGGGCCGAGGATGGTGCGCATCATGCGGATGAGCTCGGCGCCCTTATTGTAGACGGTGGCGGTGTAGAAGTTCGAGATCTCGATATAGCTTTCGGGCCGCACCGGATGGGCGAGCGGGCCATTGTCCTCGGGGAACTGGATGGCGCGCAGCAGCCGCACGTCCTCGATGCGCTTGACCGCTTCGGAGTTCATGTCCTGCGAAAAACACTGGTCGCGGAAGACGGTGAAACCCTCCTTCAGCGAGAGCTGGAACCAGTCGCGGCAGGTGACGCGATTGCCCGACCAGTTGTGGAAATATTCGTGCGCCACGACGCCCGCGATATTGTCGAAATCGAAATCGGTCGCGGTCTCGGCATCGGCGAGGATGTAGCGCGAGTTGAAGATGTTGAGCCCCTTGTTCTCCATCGCGCCGAAGTTGAAATCGTCGACGGCGACGATGTTGAACAGGTCGAGGTCATATTCGCGCCCGTAGGTCTCCTCGTCCCACTTCATGCTGTCCTTCAGGGCCTGCATGGCATGGGCGGTGAGCGGCAGGTCCTTCTCGCGCACCCAGATGTTGAGGTCGACCTTGCGCCCGCTCATCGTGGTGAAGCTGTCCGAGTTCGCCGACAGGTCGCCAGCGACCATCGCGAAGAGATAGCTGGGCTTGGGGAAGGGGTCTTCCCAGCGCGCCCAGTGGCGCCCGTCCTCGCCTTGCCCTTCCGCGACCTTGTTGCCGTTGGCCAAGAGGATGGGGAAGGCCGCCTCGTCGGCATGCATGGTGACCGAATAGGTCGACAGCACGTCGGGGCGATCGGGGTGGAAGGTGATGCGGCGGAAGCCCTCGCTCTCGCACTGGGTGCAGAGCAGGCCGCCCGAGGCGTAGAGCCCCATCAGCTGGGTATTGGCGCTGGGATCGAATTCGACGGTAGTGACGATCTCGTGGCGCTCGCCCGACAGCTCGATGACGAGATCATCGCCATCCAATGTCCAGCGTGCATCCTGCCCGTCGACCTGCACGGTAAGCGGCTTCAACCCGTCGCCCGCGAGCCGGAGCGGCCCGCCGCTGTTCTTCTCGACATCGAGAGTGGCGCGCACCCGTGCCGTTTCGGGCGACAGGTCCATGTCGAGATCGACATGGCGGACCCACCATGCGGGCGGCTGATAGTCCTTCGCATAGATGGCGGCATGGTCGGGCGCAGGCGGCGCCTCGGGGTTCATGCGTGCATCGGCCATGTCGAAAACTCCATTTCTAAATCTCACCCCGCGTCGGGGTTGGTCACTTTCATCGGGCGCTGGCGCGACCAGAGCGCGAGGACGAGGCCGAGAAAGGCCACCCCCGCCCCGGCAAGGCTCAGGCTTGTCCAGCGAAAACCCTCGAACAGGGTCGAGAGTGCCATGGCGACGATCGGCACCATGGCGGAGGAATAGGCCGCCTTGCCCGGTCCGATGCGGCGCACCACCGGATAATAAAGCGAGAAGCAGACGACCGAAGCGGCAATGGCGAGCCACAACAGCCCCGCCCAATAGCCCCATCGCCACTCCACCGTGGGCGCGCCGTGCAGGGCATAGGCGATGATCCCATCGGCCACCGCGCCGATCGCCATCGCCCAGGCGAGGAGCGAGAAGAGCGGGAAGCGCTTCACGCTGTCGCGCGCCTGGTAGACGTTGCTGACCGCTGCCGCGAGCAGGGCGAAGATCGTCCAGCCGACCCCGATCATCAGGGCGGTGAGCGTGAGGTCGGGCCGCTCGCGCAGCTCGTGGAGGAAAAGGAGACCAATGCCCGCGGTCGCCACCAGCGTGGCGAGGATGAAGCGGGCGTTGGGACGCTGGCCGAGCCACCACCAGCCGAGCAGCGCATTGGGCAGCATCAGCAGCGCGAAGACGGTCGCGACCAGCCCCGAGGTGATGTGATGCTCGGCGGCATAGACGCCGTTGAAGTTGAAGCAGAACTGGCTCAGCCCGACGATGGCTGCGGCGCCGAGGAACCCCGGGGTGGGCTTCAGGCTCTCGCCCTTCCAGCGCGCGACCAGCGCCATGCCGGCCGCCGCGATGATGAAGCGGTAGGTCACCGACCATGGCGCGGGCACGACGCCGAGCTGGTCCTTGATGACGATCCAGGTCGAGCCCCAGATCAGCGTGAAGATGACGAAGGGCAGCGCGACCTGCCGGAGGCCGTCGGTGGGCAGGCTCATAGGGCGGCGATCGCCTCGGCGAAGGACCGGACCGCGTCCATGTCCTGGTCCCAGCTGGTGACGAAGCGCACTTCGCCTGCCGCCCAGTCGTAGAAGTCGAAACCCTCGTCCCGCAGGCTGGCGGCTTCCTTCGGCGTCATCTTCACGAACAACTCATTGGCCTCGACCGGATAGACGAGGCGATCGCCGCAGGCCTCGGCGAGGATGCTCGCCGCCTTGTTGGCATTGCTCGCATTGGCGACCCATGTCTCGCCCTCGAGCATGGCGAGGATCTGCGCGGCGGCGAAGCGGCCCTTCGAGTGCAGGTGGCCCGAGCGCTTCTTCATCACCTTGATGTCATTGGCGAGGTCGCGGTCGAACAGGATCAGCGCCTCCGCGTTCATGCCGCCATTCTTGATGAAGCCGAAGGAGAGCGCATCGACACCCGCCTTCCACGTCAACTCGGCGGGCGAGCGGCCGGTCGAGACGACCGCATTGGCAAAGCGCGCGCCGTCGACATGGAAACGGAGGCCATGCTCCTTGGCCTTGGCACCCAGTGCCTCCATCTCGGCGCGGCCGTAGGCGAGGCCATATTCGGTGGCATTGGTGACCGACAGGCAGGCGGGCTGGACCTGGTGGACGTCCTTGCGGATCGCGGCCAGCGCGGCATCGACAGCCTCGGGGTCGACCTTGGCGCCGGGGCCGTCGAGAAGGTGCAGCTTGGCGCCATGGGTGAAGAAGCCAGGCGCGCCCGCCTCGTCCTGCTCGATATGCGCCATGCGGTGGCACAGCACCGATCCCCACGGCGGGCAGAGGGCGGCGAGCGCGAGGCAGTTGGCAGCCGTGCCGGTCGACACCCAGATGGCCGCGACCTCGGTCTCGAACAGGTCGGAGAAGGCTGCGTCCATCTTCTGCGACCACTCATCGCCGTCATAGGCGGTGTCGAGCCGGTTGGCGGCGACGAGGGCCTCCATCACGGGCTGGCAGGCGGGGGCGGCATTGTCCGAGAAGAAGCGCATGCCGCTGGCATGGCGAGGCGCGCGGTCGGCGTCAATCGGGCCCGGGGGAGAGGGCAAAAAAATGGGGCCGGATCGCTTGGCGACCCAGCCCCGAGATCATAGGGAACATCATGAAGAAAGCCGTCGCTTTCAACTTCTTGTTCTACCCTAATATGGTTAACGATTCCTGTATTTCGAGGCGAAACGATTGAAATTTCATCATCGGAAAAGGGCGGGTCGTCGTTTTCGCTGGCTGGCGGGACTGAAGCGGCCGCTGGTGCTGCTCGCGATCCTGATGCTGGTCGCCTTTTTCCGCGACCCGGCCCGGGTCATTCGCGAGGAGGAAAAGGTGCTGACCATGTCGGGCCGGTTCCCGCTGTGCGAGGTCTCGGGGGCGGACACCGCCTGCATCTCGGATGGCGACAGCATCCGGCTGGCGGGCGGCGCGCCGCTCCGGGTCGTCGGCTTCGACACGGCGGAGATCGGGCGGCCGCAATGCGAGGCAGAGCGGGCGCTGGCGATTTCCGCGAGGGCCGAATTGCAGCGCTGGGTCAATCGCGGGCCGTTCGAGATCCACTATGTCGAGGAACGGGACCGATACGGACGGCGGCTGGGGCGGCTGGAGCGCGATGGCGAGGATGTCGCCGACCATTTGATCCGGCGCGGGCTGGCGCGGCCCTATCGCGGCGGGCAGCGACAGGGCTGGTGCTAGGCGACGGCGCGGGCGGCGCGGACGAAGGGGCTTTCCTCGGCATCGGCGAAGCGCACCGGCGCGTCATCGTCATTGGCACGGCGCTCGCGCACGGCGCGGGTCACGACGAAGGCGAGGCTACCGGCGAGGATGCTGGCGGCGGCGGTGGTCTTCACGGTTGCTACTCCCTTCTCTCTCTTACTGACTCGCCTGTTAGCACCGATTGCCTGAATCCCCGCCGAACGAAGATGGTTCAGAAAGGGTTGATGCTATAGCCCTCGCGCTGGAGCAGGGCGTGGGCGGTCATCGCCGACAGCGCCATCTCGACGCCCGGCAGGAGATCGGCGGTCGCGACATCCTGCGCCGCCGCCGACTGGCCGCAGACGATGATGCGGGTGCCCGCCGCCAGCAGTGCCTCCACGAGCTCGCGGTTGGGGTTGGCGGCGTGGGCGTGTTTGGCCTCGAAGCGGGCATCCGAGACGACCGAGAAGACCGCGGCGCCGTGGATGACGACGGCGGGGCGGATGTTGCCGGGGTCCACGCCCGCGGCGGCATGCATGTTGATGAAGCGCGCCGCGCTTTGCAGCGTTCGATTGTGATGATCCTCGGTGAGCCCGGCGCTGTCGAAGGCGTGGGCGAGCGTCACATCCGTTGGCATCGGCGACGTCAGCTCGACCGGCGCGTGGGGGCCGTGACCGGTGATGACGGGACCGGTGGGCCAGTCGGCCGGCTGGGCGGCGATCAGCGCGAGCGTGAGGATCATCATCGTCTCTCTGTCTATTGCGGCGGATATTGCGGGGCGGGGCCGTGGTCGAGGCTCAGCGTTTCATTGAGGACGAAGGCCTCGCCGGTCCAGCGCCAGAGGTGGAGGTAGCGCCCGCCACCGGTCAGCTCCCAGCTGCCATCGGCGCGGCGCTCGTAGAACTGGTGGTGTGCTTCCTCGAGCGCGCCCCAGTCACCGAGCTTCTTGATGGTCCGTGAGCCGGGCGTGAGGAGGCGGCGGTTGGCATAGCCTTCATTCTCGCCGCCGGGGGCGCGGGCGGCGCACTGCTTTTCCATCGAGGCGACAAAGTCCTCCTTGCTCTCCACCGCGATGCCGACGAGATCGTGGACCATGCGGTAGCCGTCATCGACAATGGCATCGACACCGGTCGGGTCGCAGCCTTCGAAGGCGGCCCAGAACATCTTTGCATCGAGCGCCTCGATCTGCGCGGTCAGCGCATCGCCCTCGGGCATGGGTGCGGCGGCGGCGAGGGTGGCGGCGAGGGAAAGCAACATCATCATCTCCTAGGTGTATTGCTAATGCGATACACTAGTCGCGCTGCATTGCAATGGGGGCGAGGCGGAGGAGGCGGCTGTCGGCGAGCGCGGCGGTGCGGTGGACGGTCGCGGCCTGGTAGTCGGGATCGGCGATCATGGTGAGGAAGGCGGAAGCGTCGGGGTAGCGGGCGATGAAGGCCATGTCCCAATCCTCGTCGGCGGGGCCGATGAGGGTGAGGGCGGGGGTTGCCGACCAGATGACGTCGAGGCCGAGACGCGCGGTCACCGTGCCCGCGGCATCGAGATAGCGGTGATAGGCATCGGCGCCCGAACAAGGCCCGGCGGGGTGGTCGTCGGGATAGCGGGCCTGCTCGCGAAAGCGCAGCAGGTTGAGCATCTCGATCGGCCCGTCCGTGGGCAGGGCGCGGAAGGCGGCGAGCTGTTCCCTTGTCGGGTGGATATGGGTCATTCGCCGGGCCTTTCGATCTTGGTCGTCGGACGAAAAGCGAACAGTGTCCACTTTGTCCACTTATGGAACTTTGCGCCCTTGTCGGGCCGGTGTGCGCGAGCATGGCAGAGGGGCGCGGCGTAGGACAGGGGGGGCTTGCGCGCCGTGCAGGCTCGGCGCAGGCTCGGGGGCATGAAGGGCAAGGATTATCGCGACGCGCTCGAGCCATTGAGCCACGAGCTGGTGCAGATGGCGCATTGGGCCAAGGCGAAGGGCGAGCGGATCGTCGTGCTGCTCGAGGGGCGCGACACGGCGGGCAAGGGCGGCACGATCGGCGCGATCAGCGAGCATCTCAATCCACGGCAGTGCCGGACGGTGGCGCTGGGCAAGCCGAGCGAGGACGAGCGCACGCAATGGTATTTCCAGCGCTATGTCGCGCACCTGCCGTCGGCGGGCGAGATCGTGCTGTTCGACCGCAGCTGGTACAATCGCGCGGGCGTCGAGCGGGTGATGGGCTTTGCGACCGAGGAACAGGTGGCGGACTTCCTCGACGCAGTGCCGGTGTTCGAGAAGATGCTGGTCGATGACGGGATCAGGCTGTTCAAATATTGGCTGTCGACGAGCCAGGAGAAACAGGAAGAGCGCTTTGCCGAGCGGCTGGCCGATCCGCTGAAGCGCTGGAAGCTGTCGCCGATCGATGCGGCGGCGCGCACGCGCTATGCCGACTATACCGCCGCGCGCGAGGCGATGTTCGCCAAGACGCATACGGCCCACGCGCCGTGGACGGTGGTGGATTATAATGACCAGAAGCAGGGGCGGCTGACGCTGATCCGCGATTTGCTGGACCGGCTGCCCGATATGCAGGTGGCGGAGGAAGTGCTCGACTGGCCCGCGCTGGGGCATGAACCGCTGGGCGAGGACTTCGGGTTGCTCCAGCCCGTTGCGCATCATGAGGGGGACGGGTGATGGACAATTTCTTCTGGGTGATGGTGGCGCTGGCGGTGGGCTATGTGCTGGGGCGCAATTCGGTGCTCAAGATGGACGGAGAGATGCGCGCGCCGATGCCGGTGGGAGAATTGCCCGCCGAGGCCAAGGGTCGGATGGAGGATGCGCTGCGGCGCGGCGACAAGATTGACGCCGTCCGCATCGTGCGCACCGCGACGGGCGCGGGCCTCAAGGAATCGAAGGCCTTCGTCGATGCCTTTGCCGCCAAGCGCGCCGAGCGGCGCAAGGGCGACCCGATTAGCCGGGGTTAGCGGTCCCAGCCCTTGGGCGGGGTCCAGCTTTCGCCGCGTTCGCGCGCGGCGCGCGCCTGTTCGGCGAGGTGCAGCTTGTATTGGAGCTTTGCGTATTGCGCGTCGGCATCGCCCTCGCGCTGTTCGGCCTTGCCGTAGATCACCCGGGCGAAGAAGAGCGCGCTGACGGGCAGGATGCCGAGAAGGAGCAGCCCGCCGACGAAGGCGGCAGCGGCCAGATGCTCGATCACGCCCCAGAAAAGCGAACCGACGAGGGCGAGGGCGAAAATGCCGATAACGGCGCGGATCATGGCTGCTGGCCCCTTGCGGATGAACTCGAAGGATAAGCGATCAGTGTTGCCAAAGGATTGACGCCTCAATCGTCCGACGGAGCGGCGGGGTCGCGGCGGTGCGGCAGGATTTTCGCGAGGTCGGCGAGGCCGAGCAGCATCGGGCCGATGATCAGCACGATCAGCATGTACGTTGTAATCGACATCCCCAAACGCCCCCGTTTGCTGCCTGTTGATCGTTACGTAGGGCAAGGCTTTTAACAGCGGGTAAACGGTTTTGACGGTGGGCTTAACCATGATCGTTGCGGGGGCGGGGTGTAACGCGGGGCGAGCGGGCAGGGGTTCCGCTTTCTTAACCTATATCAGCAGGCATTTGTGAACCCTGAGGAGCAACCATTGGGGGCATGGCACGTCAGGATCATATCGCGCCGGGGGAGGCGCTGTGGGACTGGATCGGCGCGCATGCGCGCGACGAGGCCATGCGCCAGCTGGAACGTGAAGGCTGGCGCCCTCCACCCTGCCCGCGCGAGCGCGGGGCGAAGCTCGCCTGGGGGATCGGCGGCGTGATCGCGCTGGCGATGCTCGCCGGGCTGTGGTGGGGGTTCGTCGGCGGCCGCCATGACGGGCCGACGAGGCTGCAGGAATGGGAAGCCCATCGCGCCGCCGAGCGTAGCGGGAGCGGAGCGTAGCGAGCGACGCTACGTCGAGTGAGGCCAAAGCCGTGCCGGGGGCACGGCGACGCCGAAGCGGCGCGCCGCGGACGGCCTGCGCGCGATCGACGCGACAGGACCGACGGGGTCAGGCCGCCCTGACCCCGCTTCAAAACGCTTCAGTTTGATCCCGCAACGTCCTCTGCTTTGTAGATTACAACTCTTTTCAATCGCCCATCAGCGGCCTCTATGCGCTCAAAAGAGATTTGAACCGGAGACGGGTCTTCGTTCACGTAGTCGTCTAAACTCCGAGAGAGGATCGACAACGTATCAGGCGCTGCGTGTTTCGATATACGAAACGGCACGGTGCGTTTTAAGTCTAAGAAATAAGCGCGCCCAGTTCGATCATTCGCATTTAGCGCACTGATCGACACTTGCTGCACATCATCATCAGCTGCGATGTCCTGCGTGAGGTAAAGTTTCGACTCGTTATCAAATCGGACGATAATTTCTTGCGTGTGTTCTTCTCGAAGCGTGATTTTAGCAGTCGTGTCGCCAACACCATAATGCGACTTCTTGAGCGCTGGTTCGACTGCCTCGATAAGCGCGTTGATATCGCCGCCCCTCGTTCGATCCAGGTCGGAAATCTGCGGCGCGACGCCCTGCGGCTCGATCCCAATGCAGCGCTGGAAGACTGTTTTTGTCAGATCATAAACAGCATTATGGGTCATGGAGACCACAATCGGTGCAGAGACAGCAGTCGCGATCGCTAACCGAAGTCTGAAGTTGAAACTACCTTCTTCGGTATCTTCAAGGAAAAATTGGACATCATCTGAGAACGGATAGCGATGCCTTACTTCGCCAGTAGCAGCATAGTGCGCCACAAGCGTAAGTGCACGGGCCACGCCCGCTACAGACTCCAAGCCCGCAAAGGCCTCAATGTGGCCTTCGCTAGCATCGAGCCCTTGGAAAGAAATAATTAAGTCGGACATACCTCCCCTTGCTACCGAGCGGTTCGCAAATTGGAGGCGCTAGAAAATATTACAACCCCTTACTTCGCCCCCGCGAACATGTCCTCGCCTTCGTCGGCGGCGTCTTCGGCCTTGCCGATCTTGGCCTTCTGGCGGGTGTCGAAATTGTCCCAGACGTCCTTCCAGTCGCCGCGCGTGGCGCCCTTCGAATATTCGGTGGCGCGGGTCTCGAAGAAGTTGGCGTGCTCGACGCCGTTGAGGAGCGGGGCGAGCCAGGGGAGCGGGTGTTCCTCGACCATGTAGATCGGCTTGAAGCCGAGCTGACCCAAGCGCCAGTCGGCGATGTAGCGGATATACTTCTTGATGTCCTTGGCGGTCATGCCTTCGACCGGGCCCATTTCGAAGGCGAGGTCGATGAAGGCGTCCTCGAGGCGCACGACCTTCTGGCAGCAGTCGACGATGTCGTCCTTCACCGACTGGGTGAGGCAGTCGCGTTCCTTCACGAATTCGTGGAACATGCGGATGATGCCTTCGCAGTGGAGGCTCTCGTCGCGCACCGACCAGCTGACGATCTGGCCCATGCCCTTCATCTTGTTGAAGCGCGGGAAGTTCATCAGCATGGCGAAGCTGGCGAACAGCTGGAGGCCCTCGGTGAAGGCGCCGAACATGGCCAGCGTCTTGGCGATGTCCTCGTCGGACTCCACCCCGAACTGGTTCATGTAATCGTGCTTGTCGGCCATCTCCTTATACTGGAGGAAGGCCGAATATTCGCTCTCGGGCATGCCGATGGTGTCGAGCAGGTGCGAATAGGCCGCGATGTGGATCGTCTCCATGTTGGAGAAGGCGGCCAGCATCATCTTCACTTCGGTCGGCTTGAACACGCGACCGTATTTCTCGTGGTAGCAGTCCTGCACCTCGACGTCGGCCTGCGTGAAGAAGCGGAAGATCTGGGTGAGCAGGTTGCGCTCGTGATCGGTCAGCTTCTGCGCCCAGTCGCGGCAATCCTCGCCCAGCGGGACCTCTTCGGGCATCCAGTGGACCTGCTGCTGGCGTTTCCAGAAGTCATAGGCCCAGGGATATTCGAAGGGCTTGTAGGTCTTGCGGGCTTTGAGGAGGCTCATGGTCGTGGTCCTTGTTGGTCGGTCGGCTGCGGGCTGCGATGAACGCGCCTACTGGCAGGCGAGGCACTCGTCATAGTCGGTGGTGGGCAGCTCGTACTTGGCCGCCTCGGGGGTGTTGTCGGCCTCGACACCGCCCGCGAAGCCGGCGCGCTGCACCGATTTCGAGCGGAGGTAGTAGAGCGACTTGATGCCGAGCTCCCAGGCGCGGAAGTGGAGCATCAGCAGGTCCCACTTGTCGACGTCGGCGGGGATGAAGAGGTTGAGGCTCTGCGCCTGGTCGATCATCGGGGCGCGGTCGCCGGCGAGCTCCAAGAGCCAGCGCTGGTCGATCTCGAAGCTGGTCTTGAAGGTCGCTTTCTCGTCTTCCGAGAGGAAGTCGAGGTGCTGGACCGAGCCGCCCTTCTCGAGGATCGAGTTCCACACCTGGTCCGAGTTCTTGGACTTGGCGGTGAGGAGCTTTTCGAGATGCGGGTTCTTCACCGACCAGCTGCCCGAGAGCGTCTTGTGGGTGTAGATGTTGGCCGGAATGGGCTCGATGCAGGCCGAGGTGCCGCCGCAGATGATCGAGATCGACGCGGTCGGCGCGATCGCCATCTTGCAGCTGAAGCGCTCCATCGCGCCCATGTCGGCCGCATCGGGGCAGGGGCCGCGTTCCTTGGCGAGCATCATCGAGGCCTCGTCGGCCTGCGCGCGGATGTGCTTGAAGATCTTGTTGTTCCAGCTCTTGGCCATGGCGCCCTCGAAGGGCAGGCCGCGGGCCTGGAGGAAGCTGTGGAAGCCCATCACGCCGAGGCCGACCGAACGCTCGCGCTCGGCGCTATATTTGGCGCGCGCCATCTCGTCGGGGGCGCGGGCGATATAGTCCGACAGGACATTGTCGAGGAAGCGCATCACGTCCTCGATGAAGAGGTGGTTGCCGTTCCACTCGTCCCACGTCTCGAGGTTGAGCGACGACAGGCAGCAGACCGCGGTGCGGTCGGCACCGAGATGGTCGCGGCCCGTCGGCAGGGTGATTTCCGAGCACAGGTTCGAGGTCGAGACCTTGAGGCCGAGATCGCGATGATGCTTGGGCATGTTGTTGTTCACCGTGTCGGCGAACACGATATAGGGCTCGCCGGTGGCGAGGCGGGTCTCGACCAGCTTCTGGAACAGGTTGCGGGCGTTGACCGAACCGCGAACGGTGCCGTCGCGGGGCGATTTCAGGTCGAAGTCGGTGCCGTCGCGGACCGCTTCCATGAACTCGTCGGTGAGCAGCACGCCGTGGTGCAGGTTGAGCGCCTTGCGGTTGAAGTCGCCGCTAGGTTTGCGGATCTCGAGGAATTCCTCGATCTCGGGGTGGTGGATGTCGATGTAGCAGGCGGCCGAGCCGCGGCGCAGCGAGCCCTGCGAAATGGCGAGGGTGAGCGAATCCATCACGCGGACGAAGGGGATGATGCCCGAGGTCTTGCCGTTCAAACCGACGGGTTCGCCGATGCCGCGGACCGAGCCCCAATAGGTGCCGATGCCGCCGCCCTTGGAGGCGAGCCAGACATTCTCGTTCCACGTGCCGACGATGCCGTCGAGGCTGTCGTCGACCGAGTTCAAATAGCAGGAAATGGGCAGGCCGCGACCGGTGCCGCCGTTCGAGAGAACGGGGGTGGCGGGCATGAACCAGAGGTTCGAGATGGCGTCATAGAGGCGCTGGGCGTGCTTCTGGTCGTCGGCATAGGCCGAGGCGACGCGCGCGAACAGGTCCTGGTAGCTCTCGCCCGGCAGGAGGTAGCGATCCTTCAGCGTTTCCTTGCCGAACTCGGTGAGCTTGGCATCGCGCGAGGGATCGGTCTCGATCTTGAAGCGACGCTCGTGAACCTTCTTCGAATCCGAGACGGTGACGTCGTCGGCGGTCACATCGCTGCTCGATGCCAGATCCATGTTCTTCTCCCTAGGCCCCGTTATCGCATCCGGATCGACTCGCGGCCGTCCGATGTTCTTGTTTCGTTCATACCGGTTCCAACCCCCTGTTGGAAGCCGAAACGGGGAAAAGGAGAGTCAAACCAGCGACTTATCCCCATCATCCCCGCTACCCACAACTCGCCCCATGCCGGAAATAGGGATTCCCGGCCCCAATCGCTAGATGTTGCGGGGCGAACCGTCGGTCAACACAAGGGATAGTGTCTAAGGCAGACGGTGAACGCAAGAGTCATTTTTTCGCCGGTGCGCCGATTTAAGGTTTTTTGAACGGCAAAGCCCTGCCGATCCGCGCTTTTTTGACGGTCAAAAAATCTGTGGATGAATTTGTCCCGAAATGAGTCGCGAGAGGCGCCCCTCGGGGCGGCCTTCCTAGCGTTGCCCGCAGGTCACGCAAGAGGCCGCGTGCGGCGGGTGCGACGAACCGCTCGTTCGGGCATGGAATTGCGTCTACGGGCTTTGGTCTTGGTCGGTCGATTTCCTGCAACCGATCGCGCGCGCGAGGGTTGGTTTGGTACGGGATCGATGGATGCCGGCAGGGTCGCCCCCTCCCTCTCCGGCGCCATCGTCCCCCTAAGCCCGGGGTGCCGATGCGCGGGACTGCCGGGCCTCTCCCTCCCGGTCGCCCGCCATCGCTGCCCCTCGCCCGACGAGGACATGAACATGGCCAGCGCCTTCGACCGTATCGCCAAGCTGCACCACGACATCGACCGCCAGCTGCGCCGCGCGCGCGGACGGGAGATTCCCGACCTGGCGGAGGTCGGGCGGCTCACCGCGATGAAGGCGCGCGCCCGTGATACGATGCAGCGCCTGACCGACCAGCGCCTGCCTTTCTAGCGCGGCGCCGCGCTTCACCTCTTTTGGTCGGGGTCGGCGCTTTATCGTGAAACTTCCTGCCGCGCCCGTCGATTGAGCACCTACGGACCGGGCCCCTCTGGCGGGCGCGATTGCAGCGCACGTGATGTCGGACCGTATCGGATTTCGAGCGATGGGACCCCGGCCTGCCTAGAGCATCGGCAACCTCCCGGCGAACGAAGGACCGAACGACCCAGGACGGGGCGACGAGGCCCCACGGATTGAGAGGACCTAGAAGATGAAAAAACTCGGACCCGCGATTGCCGCGCTCGCCGTTGGCGGCGCGCTGATCGCCGCCCCGCTTTACGCGCAGGACAAGGGCAAGGACTGGAATTTCGGTGACGGGGTGACGCCCGAACGCTGGAGCCTCGTCAACGGCGACTATGCCATGTGCGATGCCGGCCTTGCCCAGTCGCCGATCGACCTCGGCAGCGCCAATGCCCGCGCCCATGTCGAATTCGACACCGCCTTCGGCACCGCCAATGGCGTGATGGCGGTCTCGGAGGAAAAGGTTCAGGTCGATTTCCCGAGGGAGAGCAACCGCGAGATGCTCGGCATGATGTCGGGGCAGACCGCCTTCAACCTCCTGCAGGTGCATTTCCATACCCCGTCCGAACATGCGATCGACGGCAAGCGCTATCCGCTGGTGGCGCATTTCGTCCATGCGACCGATGACGGGCGCCTCGGCGTGCTCGGCGTGATGTTCGCCGAAGGGGCGGCCAACCCCGAACTGCAGAAGATCGTCGATGGTGCCGCGGCCGGCAGCGGGGCCGCGGTCGCACTCGACCTCGACCCGCTCGTGCCCGACGACCTCCATGTCTATCGCTACATGGGCTCGCTGACGACGCCGCCCTGTTCGGAAGGGGTCAACTGGCATGTCGCCGACCGCCCGCTGACCGCCAGCGCGTCACAGATCGCGGCGATGGAGGCCGCCCTCGGCCCGAGCGCGCGCTCGATCCAGCCGACCGGCAACCGGCTGGTGACGGAGCCCATCCGCTAGGGTTTGCGTCCGGCGAACAAAAGAGAAGGGGCGGCACCTTGCCGGAGGTGCCGCCCCTTCCTTTCGTCGCGAGGTGCGGGGGCCTATTCGGCGACCTCGGCCTCGAGATCTTCCTCGGCCTCGGCCTCGGTGCAGTCGCCGGTGCGCGTGCCGGTGAGCGTGCGCTTCATCGAATAATCGCCGTCACCCGAGAAATAGGTCATGGTGCTGACCGTGCCCTCGATGCCGTCCTCGGTGAAGTCGGCGTCGACCTGGAGGCGGATCTGGCCGTCCTGGCCCTCGCGCTGGCAGACCAGCGCCTGGCGGATCTTGCCGCGACGGACGTAGGGATTCTCGATCACGCAATCATCGCCTTCCTCGCCGAAGGCGGCGGCGGGCAGCAGGCCGTCCTCGCCGACACAGACATTGGCGGTGACCGAGGAGCCGACTTCGGCCGAGGTCACCGGATCGGTGCCGTCGGTCGAGGACAGGTCGGTCACTTCGCTGGTGAGCTGGAAATTGCCGGGCAGCATGGTGTCTACCGGCTCGGCGACCTCCTCGTCGGCAGCGGTGTCGCCGCCGCCGCAGGCCGCCAGCGTCAGGGCCAGCGTGGCCGTGGCGAGAATGCGTGCTTTCATGATTGTCCCCTCCTGTTGGAACGTTTGAGCGCCGTGCCGTCAGGCCGCGCTTTGCTTGCAGTCGCCGACCCGTTCGGCGCTGACCCTCATCGTCATGTTCATGCCGCCCTCGCTCTCGGACGTGGCGCGCATGGTGAGATCGTAGCTTTCCTCGCCATATTGGCCCGACATTTCCATGACCTGCGTCTGCCCCTCGACGCTGCAGGTCATCTGCGCGTCGATACGCCCGTCCTTCAATGCGAAGCGGTTGTAGGCGCAGTCATTGTCGGTGCCCGCGAAAAAGCGTTCGTCGGGCTGTTCGACCTGTTCGGGCGTGAGGCAGGTGGAATAGGTGCGGTTGCCCATCATGTCCTGCATCATCGCGGCCATGTCGTCGGTCATGCCGGGCATGGAGACATCCTCGATGGTGATGCGGCTTTCCCATTCGCCCGCCTGCATGAAGCTGCCCGAGGCCATCGCGTCGCCGAGCTGGGCCTCGACCTCCTCGGCCGAGATGACGCCGTCGCCGTCGGTGTCGCGGACCTCGCCGTCATTGTTGCCGCAGGCGGCGAGCGCCAGCGCGAGGGTGGCTGTGACGACGTGACGCATGACTTGTCTCCCCTTGATTGCCCGGCAGCTTGGAGGGGGCGGGGGCGCTTGGCAAGGGGGGCCTCAGCGCCGGGCGCGGCGCGTGGGGGCGTGGAAGTCGGGGTCCTTGCCCGCGATCCAGTCGAGGAAGGGGGCAAGGTCGGGGCGGGCGCGCAAGGCGGGCGCGTCATCGCCGATCGCGGCGAGCGCCTTGTTGTCGAGGCTGGCGTGGAGCGCGCGGTGGCAGATCGGGTGGACGGCGCGGGTCAGGCGGCCGCCACGCGACCTGGGCACCGGATGGTGGCGTTCGACACGGGCGCCGAGCGGGCGCTCGCACAGCCAGCATCTCTCGGGGGACGGAGCGGGGGGCGGCGGGCCTTGGGGGACGCGGCGCGGCATCGGGCTCAGGCGGGGCAGGCACCGCGCCGGGTGCCGACATGGGCGGTGGTCACATTGACCGCGCCAAGCGGGCTTTGGAGGTGGGTGCGGCTGGTCGCGGTGAAGCGCGCGCCCGAATGGCGGCCGGAGAGGTCGATGGTCATATTGCCCTTGTCCGAGGTGCAGCGGCCGCGCACGCGCATCCTGCCGTCGGCGAAGTCGGTTTCGGCGAAGCGGCAGCTGGCTTCCTTCTGGACGAGGACATGCTCGAACTTGCCGGCGGCTTCCTCGGGGCTGACGCAACGTTCGTAGGTCTCGACGCGCCCCTCGACCATCTTGCGGACGAGGAGGGGCACTTGCTTGCTGTCGACCGAGACGACGCGCGCTTCGACCGACCAGAGGCCCGGGGCGAGCGGCGGCGGCGGCGCGGCGGCGGCAAGCGGCGCGGCGAGCAGGGAGACAGCGAGGAAGGGCAGGATACGCATGGGCTAGCCTTGTCCCATCGGGCGGGTGAACGGGCGCTGAGCAAGCCATAGGCGCCTTGGTTGCGCAACCTTCGTCCGGCCCCCACATTGACGCTTCTATGGCCATCCAGATCCGCACCAGCCTCGCCGAACCCGAGACGGGGGAAGAGTTCAAGCCGCATCGTCCCGCGCGCCCCGAGAAGGCAGAGGGGGGCAGGAAGTTCGTGCTGAAGTCGGACTACGAGCCCGCGGGCGACCAGCCGACCGCGATCCGCGAGCTGACCGAGGGCGTGCGCGACCATGGCGAGAACAGCCAGGTGCTGCTCGGCGTCACGGGCTCGGGCAAGACGTTCACGATGGCCAAGGTGATCGAGACGCTGCAGCGGCCCGCGCTCATCCTCGCGCCCAACAAGATCCTCGCCGCGCAGCTCTATGGCGAGTTCAAGAGCTTCTTTCCCGACAATGCGGTCGAATATTTCGTCAGCTACTACGACTATTACCAGCCCGAGGCCTACGTCCCGCGGACCGACACCTATATCGAGAAGGAATCGTCCATCAACGAGGCGATCGACCGGATGCGCCACTCGGCGACGCGGTCGCTGCTCGAACGCGACGACGTCATCATCGTCGCCTCGGTGAGCTGCCTCTACGGCATCGGGTCGGTCGAGACCTATTCGGCGATGACCTTCAGCCTCAAGAAGGACGACAGCGTCGACCAGCGCGAGATCATCAGGAAGCTGGTGGCGCTCCAGTACAAGCGCAACGATGCCAATTTCACGCGCGGCAGTTTCCGCGTGCGCGGCGACAATCTCGAGATCTTCCCCTCGCACTATGAGGACATGGCGTGGCGCGTGTCCTTCTTCGGCGACGACGTGGAGGAAATCCTCGAGTTCGATCCGCTGACCGGCAAGCCGGGGGCCAAGCTCGACCGCGTGAAGATCTATGCCAATTCGCACTATGTGACGCCGGGGCCCACGCTCGAACAGGCGCGCCATGCGATCAAGCATGAGCTGGAGGAGCGGCTGAAGGAGCTGACGGCGGAGGGCAAATTGCTCGAGGCGCAGCGGCTCGAACAGCGGACCAATTTCGATCTCGAGATGATCGCCGCCACCGGCTCTTGCGCGGGGATCGAGAATTATTCGCGCTTTCTCACGGGACGCCTGCCGGGCGAGCCGCCGCCAACGCTGTTCGAATATCTCCCCGATAATGCGCTGCTGTTCGTCGACGAAAGCCACCAGACGGTGCCGCAGATCGGCGCGATGGCGCGGGGCGATCATCGGCGCAAGATCACGCTGGCCGAGCATGGTTTCCGGCTGCCGAGCTGTATCGACAACCGCCCGCTCCGCTTCAACGAGTGGGACGCGATGCGCCCCCAGTCGATGTTCGTGTCGGCAACGCCGGGTCCGTGGGAGATGGAGGAGACGGGCGGGGTGTTCTCCGAACAGGTCATCCGCCCGACCGGCCTCATCGACCCGCCAGTCGATATCCGCCCCGTGGAGGACCAGGTCGACGATCTCGTCAACGAGGCACGGAAGGTGGCGGCGGCGGGCTATCGCACGCTGGTCACGACGCTGACCAAGCGGATGGCCGAGGACCTCACCGAATATATGCACGAGCAGGGCCTCAAGGTGCGCTACATGCACTCGGACGTCGAGACGCTGGAGCGCATTGAGCTCATTCGCGACCTGCGGGTCGGGGTCTATGACGTGCTGGTCGGGATCAACCTCCTGCGCGAGGGGCTCGACATTCCCGAATGCGGGCTGGTCGCCATCCTCGATGCCGACAAGGAAGGTTTCCTGCGTTCCGAGACGTCGCTCATCCAGACGATCGGGCGCGCGGCGCGCAATGTCGACGGGCGCGTCATCCTCTATGCCGACCGGGTGACGGGCTCGATGGAGCGTGCGCTGAACGAAACGCAGCGCCGCCGCGAGAAGCAGGTCGCCTATAACAAGGAGCATGGCATCACACCGCAGTCGACCAAGCGCGCGGTCGAGGACCTGCTCAAGGACGTCAAGGACGCGGTCGCGGGCGGCGCGGCGCATCCGCAGGCCGAGGCGCCCCCGCTCGCGGGGCACAATTTGCGCGCCTATATCGGCGAACTCGAGGAGAAGATGCGGAAAGCCGCCGCCGATCTCGAATTCGAGGAAGCGGCGCGGCTGCGCGACGAGATCAGGAAGCTCGAGGAAGACGAGCTCGGCATCCCCGAAGCCGAACGCGCCGCGCCCAAGGTCGGCTATTCCAACGCCGGCCGCCCGGGCACGCGCAAGACGCGCTTCGGCAAGACCAAGGCCAAGCGGATGGGCGGGCGGCCTTAAGGACGGCTGGCGGCGCGCGCTCGACCAGGTCTAGGAACGAGGGGCTGGGGGGACGTAGGAGTGTCCCGATGGAGTTTCTCATGGCCATTAGCCTTGCCCTCGCCCCCGGCGAATGCCGCACAATCGCCGACTTTTCCGATCCCGCCGAGCGCGCGCGCTGGCAGGTCGTCAATGACGGGGTGATGGGCGGCCTGTCGCGCGGGGGACTGTCGCCCGCTGGCGAGGCGCTGCGCTTTTCGGGCCAGATCGTGACCGACGGGGGTGGCTTTTCATCGATCCGCCGGGACCTCGCACCTGCCGCCATTGACGGCGCGAGCCATGTGCGCGTGACGATGCGCGGCGACGGGCGCCAATATCAGCTGAGCCTGCGCTCGGACCAGAATGTGAGCGGGCGGCGGGTCGCCTATCGCGGCGATCTCGAGCCCGAGGGCGCGATGGCGTCGGTGGCAATCGAGGCGCTGTCACCCTCGCTGTTCGGGCAGGCGTTGCGCGGGCCGGGCTATGACCTGTCCTCCGCGCACAGCATCGGCGTGATCCTCGCCGACGGGCGCGACGGGCCGTTCGAGCTCGACTTGATGGCGATCGAGGCATGTCGCGAGTGAACAGCTCATGTTAACCGTATTTTTCGTTTCCAATTTAATCCTTCTTTGACGAGGGTGGCGCGGCCGGTGTCCACGGGGGGACCTCGATGGTTCGGGGGACACGGGCGCCTTAGTGAGTTCAAAGGGGACTATCGAAGATGAAGAAATTTGTGACGGCGGCCGCGCTCGCGGTGGCCGCGACCGGTCTTGGTGGTTGTGCCACGGTCGTGAACGGCACCAGCCAGCCGGTGGCCTTCCAGTCCGATCCGGAAGGCGCGCATGTCGAGCTGGTCTCGGGACTGACCTGCGAGGCGCCGTGCGAATATCAGATGAAGCGCGGCAAGGATTCGGCGGTGACCTTCACGCTGGACGGCTATGAGCCGGTGACCATCTTCATCCAGAGCCGCACCGGCGGTGCGACCTTCGGCAACATCATCGCCGGCGGCATCATTGGCGGCGTGATCGACGGCTCGAACGGGGCCTCCAACCACCTGTATCCCGATCCCGTCTACGTGCGCATGGTGCCGGTCGGGTCGAGCGACACGCCGGTGCTGCTCAACAAGAAGGGCGAGATCATCGGCACCGTTGCCGAGCATAATGCCGCGGTTGGTGAAGACGTCCGCCACGGGCTCGAGGAACAGGGCCTCTATGCCAAGGGCGAGGCCGGCCGGTCGATGGGCGCGCAGTAAGCGCATCCGGAGCGAATGAGGAAAGGGGCCGGTGCCTTGGTGGCGCCGGCCCCTTTTTCTTGGTGGTCGAAGCGGGTGCTAGCGGAGCACGCCCTTCTTGGTCATCGACCAGCTGTACCAGATGAGGAACAGGGTGATGGCGATGATGACGGCGGTGAAGGCGGTGTAGCCCGCGCCCGACAGCTCCTCGGGCAGGTTGCCGACGCCGTAGCTGTAGAAGGTCGAGCCCGCGAGGCCGATGGCCGAGACGATGAAGGCGTGGAGCGCCCAGCGCTTGCGCAGGAGCAACAGCACCGAGCCCGCGACCGCACCCCAGACACCCAGCGCCCAGAAGGCCTCCATCCAGGTAGGGAAGCTGTAGAAATAGTCGAGCTGGGTCTCGGTGAACTGGCCCATGTAGGCGTCGTTGCGCGTCTGCGTCATCAGATAGTCGTAGGCGCCGAAGGCATTCCACAAGAGGCTGACGATGCCCACGGCCCACAGGTGCCACGGCGCGGCGGGCGCGGCGGCGGTGGCGTTCGAGGTGACGATGCGTTCGGTCATGATATTCCCCCTGACGTGCGGCACCGCGTCCGGTGCCCGACATAAGCGAAGGTGACGCAAGGCCACCGCCCCGTCAATTGCCCGCCGACGGTGCCTGCCAGCGAAGCGTGAGCGTGGCGGCATCCTCGTCCACCTCGCGCTCGAGCGGCAGGTCGCCGGTCAGCTCGGCGAGCGTCTCGAGCGCGGGCGCGGGGCCGGTGGCTGCCAGCCCCATGTCGAGACGGCGCGCGGCCCAGATCGCGGTGCCGAGCGTCTCGGGATCGAGCCCGCCTTCCTCGCCGATGGCGATCGGGCGGAGCGGCAGGAGCGGGGGCACGAGCTCGACGCTCCAGCCCGGCACGCGGTCGGCGATGCGCTCCTCGAAGCCGCGATAGGCGGCATAGTCGGCGCCGCGGATGGCGCGCGCGCGTGCCTGGACGCGTCGCTTGTCGCGGTCGACGAGCACGTCCTGCGGATCCACGCCGGCGACGATCGAGACGATCTGGGTAAGGCTGTCGACCTGCCGCTGGACGGCCTCGGCGGCCTCGCGCCCGCGCGCGGCGGCGAGGGCGGCCTGCTGTGCCGCCTCGCCCCCGACATCGACCTGGAACTGCTCGATCTGGACGGCGACGGGGCGCTCGAGCGTGTCGGCGAGGACGCGTTCGGCGCGGGTCTCGGCCTCGCTGCGAAGGTCGGGGGTGAGGACGATGGCGGAGACGGCGAGCGGCTCGGCGTCCCAGTCGATCGACAGGGCATCGATGACCGCGCGCTTGTCGAATTCGCGGGCGACCGCCTGGTTGATCGAGCGCGTCGCCTGCGCCTCGAAGGCGATGTCGCGCAAGCTGAGGGTGAGCGGCACGGCGAGAAGGATGAGCGCGCCGATGATGACGAGCGACTGGACGATGCCGCGCTTCTTCGAGAGCGAGGTGCGGAAGCCGTAGAAGCGCGCCATCGCGGCGGCAGCGGCGGCAATGGTGACGAGGTTGGTCGTGAACAGCATGAGCGCGCCGCCGAACACGTCCCAGTCGAGGGTGGCGAGGCCGAAGCCGACGGTGGCGAGCGGGGGCATCAAGGCGACCGCGATGGCGACCCCGACGATGGTGCCGGCGCGGCCCTTGATCATCGCGTAGGAGCCCGCGAGCGCGGAGAAGAGCGCCACGAACAGGTCGAGGAGCGTGGGTCGGGTTCGCGCTGCGATCTCGCTGGTGATCTGCTGGATCGGGCTGAGCCACGACAGGAAGGCGGAGAAGAGCACGGCGGCCAGCACGCCGAGGAACAGGGCGCGGGCGCAGGTGCGCATCCAGCGCACGTCCCAGGTGGCGAGCGCGAAGCCCGCGCCGATGATCGGGCCCATCAGCGGCGACAGGAGCATCGCACCGATGACCACCGCAGGCGAGGACATGATGAGGCCGAGCACCGCTATGCCCGCCGACATGGCGATCATGAAGATGTAGCGCGGGTCGGCGCCGCTTTCCTCGCGCAGGCGGGTGATGGCGGCCTCATGGTCGACCTCGCGGACGAAATGGCGGCGCCACTGGCGACGCAGCAGGGCGAGGATCTTGAGATTGTCGTTGATCTCGACGGTGGGACGCGGCGCGCTCGTATCGGTCATGGGCGCATGAGTGGCCCAAGGGGCGGCACGTGCCAAGTTGTTTCACAAGGGGATCGGGGCGTGGAGGACTTGGCGGAAGGCCGCGGGCTGCCTAGGTTGGGGATATGAAAAAGCTCATCCCCGCATTCGCCCCGCTCGTCCTCCTTGCTGCCTGCGCGCGCACCGAACCGGTGTCGGAGGAGGAATTGTCCGTCGTCGAGCCCGTCGAGACGCCGACCCTTGTCGAAGATGGCGAGACCGCGGCGCTGCCGGTCAGCGACATGGCCTGGCAGGTGACGGGCAATGCGGCGCTGCTCGGACCCGAGGGCGCGGACCCCGCTTTGTCGATCGCCTGCGGCGATGACGACAACGGTCTCATCCTGACCCGCTACGGGGTCGAGGGCTCGGGCAGCGCGGGCACGCTGACCATCGTCGGTAACGGGTCGAGCGCGCGCGTGCCGGTGGTGGCCGCCGAGGCCGAGGGCGAGGACCGCTTCGACTGGACCGCCACGCTGGCGCGCGGCGAACTGGCCAACAGCATCGCCGAGGCCTTTGCGGGCGAGGCGCCGGTCAACATCACGGCAACCAGCGTCGAGCCGATCGTGGTGGCCGGCAGCGACGAGCTGCGCGGGCTGCTCGACCGCTGCGCGGTCGGCGGGGTCGATGCCGAACGCGAGATCGGCGATGCGCCGCTGGTCATGGACGAGGAAGCAGCGGCGGCCGAATAGCGCGGCGCTCCCGTGCGCACAAAGAAGAAGGGCGGCGGGTCGAGTGACCCGCCGCCCTTTTTCGTCTGGCTGGTGCCGGCTGTTAGAAGCCGAGACCGAGGCCCACCATCACGCTGGCGTCGTTGCCGCTGTCCTTCCACAGCGAGTAGGACATGTTGGCGTTGAGGTTGACGTTCGAGCCGATGAGCGCGGTGAAGCCGCCGTTGAAGCGACCGTAGACGCTGTCGTCGACTTCGACGGTGGTGTAGCTGTTGACGATCTCGGGCGCGGTGGCCTGCGCGAAGGCGTAGGTGCGCTGGTCGCTGTCGAGTTCCTGTTCCGCCACCATCGAGAAGTAGGGACGGATCTGGACGCCATAGCCTTCGAAGTCGGTGCGCATCTCGAGGCCGGCGTGACCGCGCAGGCTGTCCATGCCGACACCGTCGACGCTGAGCGCCAGGACGGGGTCGCCGCTCTCGCTATAGCCGTCGACGTCGAGGCTGACATGGTCGAGGCCGACCACCGGGCCAAGGCGCATGCCGAGGATGTTGGCGAGATAGCCGATCTTGCCGCCCGCGACGAAATGGTCGCCGTCGAACTCGGCGGTCATCGGCAGGCTTTCGAGCACGCCCGTGCGGGTGAGGTCGAAGCTGTCGGTGCCAAGGCCCACATAGGCCTGCGCGAAGATCGGGCCGAGGGCATAGGCGCCATAGGCCGCGCCCGACAGGCTCTCGCCGTCGACCGCCGAGGTGCCGCGGAAATATTCGCCTTCGGGAACGCCGTAGCGACCGGCCAGGCCGACAACCGCATTGCCCATGCCGAATTCGACGCCGGCGGTGACGCCCGCGCCGTTCATGGCGAATTCGTCGGTCGAGAAGTTCATCGCCTTGGTGCGGGTGAAGCCGTCACCTTCGATGAAGACGCTGACGCCCTCGGCATAGTCGCCGTCGCGCGGCGCGGTGCCGGCGAGGCGGTTGCCGATGACGCGGGTGAAGTGATGGGCGTTCTCGAACGACACGTCGCTCGGGCCGTCGAGGGTCAGCGGGGCCTGCGTCTGGGTCGCGATGTAGCGGGCGACGACTTCCGAGCCGGCGGCGGTGAGGTGCACGCCGTCGCCGTAGAAGACATACTGGCTGGCGACGCTGTCATCGAGCGCGCAGACGAGCGAGCTGAGGTCGCCGCCGGCCGCGGCCGCCGTGTCGAAGATCGGGCAGGCAAGGTCGGTGAAGCCGAATTCCGACAGGTTCTGCGCGAGGACGCCCGACAGCGTGTCGAGGTCGAGATAGTGGACCATGATGCCCTGCGAGGCATAGTCGGCGAGCACCGAGCGGGTGCCCGCGTCGTAGATGTCCTTATAGGCCTGGCGGATCGCGCCGGCGTTGGCGGCCGGCGGATAGAGCGCGGTTTCGGGCAGGTTGGCGGTGTTGCCCGCGATCCAGCTGATGTTCTGCGCGCCCGCGGCGACGACCGCGTCGATCGCGGCGGTGGCACCGGCGACGCTGGCGGCGGCTTCGGCGCCGAGGTCGGCGATGTCGGCATCACCCAGCGCGACGTCGAGCTGGAAGTCGCGCGCGTCGTTGCCGCCGATGTTGAAGGTGACGAGGTCGCTTTCCGAGAAGTTGCCCGAAACGGTCGGGAAAACGTCGTTATAGGGGTTGGGGATGACGACGCCGGGGGCGACTTCGAGCTGCTCGAGATAGCCGCCGGCGAGGAAGCTGCCGACCTGGTAGTCGAGGCCCGGGAGCAGGTCGTTGGTGTTGCCGCCATTGGCCTTGGCACCGCCGACGCCGAAGATGTCGGCGCTCACGCCGAGCAGCTCGGCGAGGACTTCGGTATAGGCCGCACCGTTGGAGAAGCGGCCCGAGGTGTAGACCACGGTGGTACGCGGATCCACGCCGCCCAGTTCGAAGGCATTGCCGTCATCGGTGTAGCTGTCGCCGAAGGAGACGACGCGGTCGATGCGCTGGGCCGAGGCGGCCTGCGGCAGGGCGGTAGCAGCGGCCGCCGCCAGCATCGTGGCGGTCAGCAGACGGGTCTTGGACATGTTTTTCTCTCCTGACGGGGCCGGACACGCGCCCCAAGATTGACATGGCCGGAGCGTTGCAAAAGGCCTGCGCCCAAGACAAGCGCGCGGCCCCGCCCTTCGTCGGAAAGTCGCAGGGCTGTTGCTCTTTGGACACGGCGGGCGACGACAGCAGCTGGAACAAGTTGCTGTCCTACAGATAACCAAAAAGGTTAAATCGGTGCGACTCGACCAAGGAGGGACGTGAGCGATGAAACCGATGGACTATTCGACGCCCGAACGACGGGTGGACTATCTCGACCGGCTGGTGGACGGGCTGATCGATCGCGAGGGCGGCTATGTCGACGACCCTGCGGATGCCGGCGGGGCGACGCGCTTCGGCATCACCGAGCGGGTGGCGCGCGCGCATGGCTATGACGGGCCGATGGCGCTGCTGCCGCGGGCGGAGGCGCGGGCGATCTACCGGCGGCTCTACTGGCTGCGTCCGCGCTTCGATGCGGTGGCGGCGGTGGCGCCGGGGGTGGCGGCCGAGCTGTTCGACACCGGCGCCAACATGGGGCCGGGGGTGGCCTCGACCTTTCTCCAGCGCGCGCTGACCGCATTGAACCGGCAGGGGCGCGACTATGCCGATCTCGTCCCCGACGGGCGGATCGGGCGCAAGACGCTGGCGGCGCTGGAGGCATTCCTGAGCTTACGCGGCGAGGAGGGCGAGACGGTGCTGCTCCGCGCGCTGGAGGCCCTGCAGGGCGAGCGCTACCTGCGGCTCGCCGAGAAAAGGCCGGCGAACGAGACCTTCCTTTACGGCTGGCTCGCCAACCGGCTCGGGGACCGGGCGTGAAGTTGCCGCGCTGGAGCGCGCGCGACTGGCGCGGGATGGTGGCGCTGGCGGCGAGCGTGGCGGGGGCGGGGGTGCTGACCTTCCTGTCGGGTCGGATCATTGCGACCATCGCCGAGGCGGGGGCGAAGGATGACGCGCTGGCGCTGCCCGCGCTGCAGGCGCTGGCGCGGTCGAACTATGGCCTCATCGCGATCATCGGGACGGTCCTCCTGAGCCTCGGGCTGGCGATCAACCGGCGCAGCGTGAAGGCGAGGGCCTTTGGCGCGGAGTTCGAGGCCGATGGCGGGGCGCGGCATCCCGACGAGGCGCCCGATGCCTGAGGCCTGGCGCGGGCTGTCGCTCGCGCTGCGGGCGGTGCTGGTCGGCGGCCTTCTCCTGGCGCTCCTGCTGCTCGGCACCTGTCGCCAGCGGGCGCTTCAGGCGGGCGCCGAGGCACGCGCGGCGCGGGAGGCGGCGATGGCGGGCGCGGCGGCGGGCCGCGCGGCGGTCGGGACCGTCGCGGCCAATGGCGCGGCGACTGCGGCGGAGGAAGCCATCACGCGCGACAATGCAAGGGAGATCAGCGATGCGACAGGGGCCGATGCGACTGTGGATGCTGGCGTTGGCGGGGCCGGCCTTGACGGGCTGTGCCGCCGCGCCGCCTATCGTGACCATGCCCGCTGCCGGGTGCGCGGGGCTGGTGCCCGCTGACTGGCGCGACGGGGTGGCAGGCGCGCCGCTGCCGCCCGAGGCGGCAAGCGTTGGCGACTGGATCGCCTTTGCCGATGCGCAGACGGGGCGGCTCGACCGCGCCAATGCGCGCACGCGCGACGCGCTGGCGATCATCGAGACGTGCGAGGCGCGCCATGCCAGGGCGAGCGAGGGCGCGCGGCGGCGCGGCCTGCTGGGGCGTCTCGGTCTGTGACCTCGAACGGGACATTGGCTGTTCGTCAAATTCTTGTTGATTTTGGTCGCTAATGCTATTCTCGATAGCGATATGAAACTGGAATTGCCTCCCTTCCCGATGCTTGATCGTGACAAGATGCCGACGCCCGTCTCGCCGCAGGCGCGGCGGCGCGCGCGGCGCTGGGCGCGGCGGCTCGCGGTGGCGGGGGAGACCTCGCTCTATGCGCTGGAGAAGGTCGGCGTGTCGCCGATCGCGCTGTTCGACCGGCTGAGCAAGATGCGCGAGCCCAAGGATGTCGCGCGGCAGGTCGCCGAGGGGATCGCCTATGGCGACCATCCGCGCCAGAAGCTCGACGTCTATGCGCCGGTGAAGCGCGGCAACGGGCCGCTGCCGATGCTCGTCTTCTTCTATGGCGGCGGCTGGGTGCGCGGCGAGCGGCGTGAGTTCGGTTGGGTGGCGCGTAGCATGGCGGCGCGCGGCTATCTCGTCATCCTGCCCGATTACCGGTTGGCCCCCGAGCATCGCTTCCCCGCCTTTATCGAGGACGGGGCGCTCAGTGTGAAATGGGCGCTCGAACATGGTGCCGAGCTGGGCGGCGATGCCGACCGGCTGGCGGTCGCGGGGCATAGCGCGGGCGGGCACTTGGCGGGGATCCTCGCACTGGACGGGCGTTACGTCGAGGCGGCGGGCGTGCGGGGCGATGCGATCAAGGCGGCGGGGCTGATCTCGGCGCCGACCAATTTCATGCCCTTCGTCGACCCGCGCGCGATCGCGGCATTGGGCGCGCACGAGCCCGCGCACGAAACGCAGCCCTATCACCTCGCCCATGGCGATGCGCCGCCCTTGTTCCTCCAGCATGGCACCGCCGACATCATCGTGCGGGCACGCAATGCGCAGCAGCTGCATCGCAAGGTGCTGGCGGCGGGCGGGCGCTCGGAGATGAAGCTCTATCGCGGGCTGACCCACTCCGATCCGATCAAGGCATTTTCGCCCATCGTCGACAAGGCCGACATCGCGGGCGACCTTGCCGATTTCCTCGATGCGGCGCTCGGCTTGCAGGACTGAGCATCGCTCCCCACATGCGGGTCATGAGCGATACACCCAAGTTTCACGGCACCACCATCATCGGCATCAAGCGCGGCGGCACGACCGTCGTGGCGGGCGACGGGCAGGTGTCCCTCGGCAATACGGTGATGAAGCCCAATGCCATCAAGGTCCGCCGCCTCGGCCGCGAGGGCAAGGTGGTGGGCGGCTTTGCCGGTGCCACCGCCGATGCCTTCACCCTGTTCGAGCGGCTCGAGAAGAAGCTGGAGGCGCATTCGGGCAAGCTGATGCGCGCGGCGGTCGAGCTCGCCAAGGACTGGCGCACCGACAAATATCTCCGCAACCTCGAGGCGATGATGATCGTCGCCGATGCCGAGACGATGCTGATCGTCACGGGCAATGGCGACGTGCTCGAGCCCGAGGGCGGGATCGCGGCGATCGGCTCGGGCGGCAACTATGCGCTCGCGGCGGCCAAGGCGCTGTCGGACTATGAGCAGGACGCCGAGAAGCTGGCGCGCAAGGCCATGCAGATCGCCGCCGAGGTGTGCGTCTTCACCAACGACAATCTGACGGTCGAGACGGTCTAGGCCGTAACCGCGCGAGGGCGTAGGGTGGCGGCATGGACCGCCGCGCCTTCCTTGCCGCCTCCGGATCGGGCCTGCTGCTGGCGGGCTGCGCGGGGCCGCGGGTGCTGGCACCGGCGCCATGCCGCGCCTTTGCCGATATTGGCGCGGAGCGGCTGCTGCGCGCGAGCGCGGGGCTCAGGCCCTATCGCGATGACGGGTTCGTGGTGCGGCGCGATGCGCTGGGGCCCAAGGCGCTCGTCCATAATTACGGCCATGGCGGGGGCGGCATCACGCTCAGCTGGGGCTCGTCCGCGCTGGCGGTCGAGGCGGGACCGCGCACCGGCCCTTATGCGGTCATCGGTGCGGGGGTGATGGGGCTGACCACCGCGCGGCTGCTGCAGGAGCGCGGGGGCGAGGTCACCATCTACAGCGCCGAGCTTCCGCAAGAGACGACGAGCTGGGTCGCGGGCGGGCAGGTCCGGCCGGTGGGGATCGGGCGACGCTATTCGCAGGGCAAGCAGCGCCAGCTCGATGCGGCGATGGCGATTTCGTGGGAGCGTTTTTCGGCGATGGCGGGACCGCGCTACGGGGTGCGCTGGGTCGATACCTATGAGCGCGAGGGCGGGGAGCGGAGCGACATAGAGGAGCGCTACATGCCCGTCCACGGGCGGGCGAACGGGTTGCAGCGCTATCGCACCATGTATGTCGAGACGCCGCGCTTCCTGTCCGAACTGCTGGCGCAATTCCTCGCGGACGGGGGGCGGATGGTGGTGCGGCGCTTCGCCTCGCTCGAAGAGGTGGCGGGGCTCGACGAGCCGGTCGTGTTCAACTGCACGGGCGTCCACGCGCGCCAGCTTGTCGGCGACACGGGGCTGGTGCCGGCGCGCGGGCAGCTGGCGTGGGTCGAGCGGCAGGCGGTGGATTTCGCCTATGTGCTGCCCGAGGGCTATTGCTTCCCGCGCGACGATGCGGTGCTGCTCGGGGGCACGTGGGAGCGGGGGCAATGGTCGCGCACCCCCGAGCCCGCGACGATCGAGCGCATCATGGCAGGCCACCGCGAGATCCAGGCGTCGCGCTGCTTCTCTTGAAGGCGGGGAGGCCGCTTCCCACCTTGGCGGCATGAACGAACATATCCCGATTACGAAGGCGCAGCCGCTCACCCCCAAGGCGATCGTGGCGGCACTGGATGAACATATCATCGGCCAGCGCGAGGCGAAAAAGGCCGTCGCGGTGGCGCTGCGCAATCGCTGGCGGCGCCAGCAGCTCGGCCCCGAACTGCGCGCCGAGGTGACACCCAAGAACATCCTGATGATCGGGCCGACCGGCTGCGGCAAGACCGAGATCAGCCGCCGGCTGGCCAAGCTTGCCGATGCGCCCTTCATCAAGGTCGAGGCGACCAAGTTCACCGAGGTCGGCTATGTCGGCCGCGACGTCGAGCAGATCGCCCGCGACCTCGTCGAGGAAGCGGTGCGGCTGGAACGCGATCGCCGCCGCCGCAAGGTCAAGCGCGCCGCCGAGGAAGCGGCGATGGACCGGCTGCTCAACGCGCTGACGGGCGAGACCTCGAGCGAGGCGACGCGCGCGAGTTTCCGCGAGCGCTTCAAGGACGGCAGCCTCGATACGGCCGAGGTCGAGATCGAGGTGGTCGAGGCGCCCTCTTCTCCCTTCGACGTGCCGGGGCAGGGCGGTATCGGCATGATCAACCTCAGCGACATGATGAAGCGGATGGGCGGGCAGATGCCCAGGAAGAAGCGCAAGCTAAAGGTGCCCGCGGCCTATGACCGGCTGGTCGAGGAAGAGGCCGACAAGCGGCTCGACGATGACGATGTGAACCGCGCCGCGCTCGAGGATGCGGAGGCCAATGGCATCGTCTTCCTCGACGAGATCGACAAGATCGCGGTCTCGGACGTGCGCGGCGGCTCGGTGAGCCGCGAGGGCGTGCAGCGCGACCTGTTGCCGCTGATCGAGGGGACGACGGTCGCGACCAAGTACGGGCCGCTCAAGACCGACCATATCCTGTTCATCGCGAGCGGTGCCTTCCACGTCGCCAAGCCGTCGGACATGCTGCCCGAATTGCAGGGGCGCCTGCCGATCCGCGTCGAATTGCGCGCGCTGACGAAGGAGGATTTCGTCGCCATCCTCAAGGATACGCGCGCCAGCCTGACCGACCAGTATCGCGCCCTGCTCGGCACCGAGGACGTCAGCGTGGAATTCACCGACGAGGGGATCGAAGCGCTCGCGCGCATCGCTGCCGACGTCAACGAGAGCGTCGAGAATATCGGCGCGCGGCGCCTGCAGACGGTGATGGAAAAGCTGCTCGAGGACGTGAGCTTCGAGGCCGAGGAGCGCAAGGGCGAGACGGTGGTCGTGGATGCCGCCTTCGTCGAAAGCCAGTTGAAGGACATTGCCGGCGACACCGACCTGTCGCGCTACGTCCTCTAGTCTTCACCCACCTCGCGGTAACGCCAGGGGAGCCCCTTCGACAGGGGGCTCCACAGGCTCGATTCCACCCCCGCGATGCGCAGTTGGCGCGCGACCCACTGGTTGCAGGTCATGATCGCGTTGAACCCGCCCTTGCCCTCGTAAAAGGCATCGGACGGCCAGTAGCCGGGGGTGTCGAGCCGCTGCGGCCAGCCGTCCTCGTCCATCGCGAAGCTCTCGCGCACCGACTGCCACAGGCGGCGATATTCGGCGAGGGTGAGGCGGATCTCGGCGTCGGCGAAGCGCTCGGGGCCCGTGACATATTGGACATGCATGACGCGGTCGCCGCCGGCCAGCGCGCGAAGCGCCGTGCCGGGTTTGAGGTCGGCCCAGTCCTTGGCCTCGGTATAGATGCCGCGATCGCCCGAGCCGATCATGACATGGGCCGCATTGGCCCAGTCGGGATCGGCCAGGTCGCCGGCGGGAAAATAGGGCGCCCAGCTCACGCCCGCCGCCGCGACGGGAAAGGCGATGTCGAGATGGACGCCATTGTCGACGAGATAGACGGTGACGCCCTCGTCTGCCTCGACCCAGCCGCGGTTGACGGGGACGAGGCTGCCCAGCGCGGCGAGGCCGAGATAGACGAACAGCGGGACGAACAGCATGGCGGCGAGGAGGCGCAGCCAGCCGGGCCGCGCCTTCTTCGTCTTTTTCCGTGATGTGCTTCGCTTGAGCCTTGCCACGCCCGTTCCCTCTTGCTCATCTGGCGGTAGCAGGAAGGGGCGGGCCTGTCTCGTCACCCCCCGTCGCGACAGAGCGCGTGGGCGGGGCAAACAAAAAAGGCGCGCCGTGCGGCACGCCTTAGTCGCTTCCCGAAAGAAAATGGTCGGGGAGACAGGATTCGAACCTGCGACCCCCACACCCCCAGTGTGATGCGCTACCAGGCTGCGCTACTCCCCGACCGTCCCGCGGCTTATGGGTGCCGCGAGCGCGAAGGGGCCTCTAGCCCGATCATCCGCCCCATGCAAGCGCCTCTGGCAAAACATTTTCACAAGTGATAGGCGCTTGCCCGACTTGAAAAACGGGGGGAGTGATCCGACCATCGGTCGGAGCCGCTGCCCCGCAGCCGAACAAGAGTGATCACATGACCATCAATCTCCTTGCCGCCGCCGCCGCCGAACCGTCGGGCGCGGCCGCTTTCTTCTTCCAGCTTTTCCCGCTGCTGCTCATCTTCATCATCTTCTACGTGCTGCTGATCCGTCCGCAGCAAAAGAAGATGCGCGAGCACCAGGACACCATCGCCGCCGTCAAGAAGGGCGACCGCGTCGTCACCGGCGGCGGGCTCATCGGCAAGGTGACCAAGGTCACCGACGACGAGGTCGAGATCGATCTCGGCGGCGGCCAGAAGGTCCGCAGCGTGAAGAGCATGCTGGCCAACGTCATCGACAAGACCGCCAAGCCGGCCAACGACTAGGACAGAGCCATGCTCGAATTTGCGCGCTGGAAGGTCTGGGCGATCTGGGGGATCATCCTCGCCGGTCTCCTGATGGCCATTCCGAGCCTCCTCCCCGAGGAGAAGCTCGAAAACTACCCCGACTTCCTGCCGCAAAGCCGGATCAGCCTCGGGCTCGATCTGGCGGGCGGCTCCTACCTGCTCCTCGAGGCTGACGAGGAAGACCTCGCCAAGCAGCGGCTCCAGGCGCAGGAGGACAATGTCCAGACCGAGCTTCGCAACGACCCGCGCGTGCGGATCGGTGACGTGTCGACCGCCGACGGGCGCCTGTCCTTCATGGTGCGCGACCCCGGCCAGCTCGACGAGGCGGTCGAGCGGCTGCGCGCGATGACCCAGCCCGTCGGCCTCACCGGCCAGCGCGACTGGGACGTCTCGGTCGAGGACGGCACGCGCGTCGTCCTGACCCCGACCCCCGAAGGCGCCACCAGCGCGCTGCAGGATGCGGTGACCGTGGCGCGCGACGTCGTGCGCCGCCGTATCGACCCGTCGGGTACCCGCGAGGTCACGGTCCGCACGCAGGGCGACAACCGCGTCCTCGTGCAGGTGCCGGGCGTCGAGGATCCCGAGGCGCTCAAAGCCCTCATCGGCCGCACCGCGCGTCTCGAGTTCAAGCTCGTCGACCTCGAGGCCAACCCTGCCGAGGTGGACGCCGGCCGTGCCCCCGTGGGCAGCGAACTGGCGCCCTATCCCGATGCGCCTCCGGGCATGCCCGCGACGGGCTATCGCAGCGCCGACGGCGTGCCCAAGATCGCGCTGAAGCGCCGCGTCATCGTGTCGGGCGACCAGCTTGCCAATGCGCAGCAGAGCTTCGACCAGGACGGCAATCCCGTCGTCAGCCTGACCTTCAATTCGCAGGGAGCGCGCCGCTTCGGCCGCGTGACGCAGGAAAATGTCGGCAAGCCCTTCGCCATGCTGCTCGACGGGCAGGTGCTCTCGGCACCCAATATCAACGAGCCGATCCTCGGCGGGCAGGCGCAGATCAGCGGCAATTTCACCGTCGACAGCGCCAACGACCTCGCCATCGCCCTGTCGTCGGGCAAGCTGCCGGTGAAACTCGACGTGGTCGAGGAGCGCACCGTGTCGGCCGACCTCGGCAAGGATTCGATCGAGAAGGGCGCGCTCGCGGCCCTCATCGGCACGCTGGCGGTCGTCCTCTACATGCTGGCGACCTACGGGCGCTTCGGCGTCTATGCCAATGCGGCGCTCATCGTGAACGCCTTCCTCATCCTCGCGGCGATGGCGCTGTTCAACGCCACGCTGACGCTGCCCGGCATCGCCGGCTTCGTGCTGACGATGGGCGCGGCGGTCGACGCCAACGTGCTTATCAACGAGCGCATCCGCGAGGAATTGCGGCGCGGGCGCAAGGCACTCGATGCGATCGAACATGGCTACAAGGAAGCCTCGACCGCGATCTTCGATGCCAACATCACCAACACCATCGCGGCGGCGATCATGTTCTACTTCGGTTCGGGGCCCATCCGCGGCTTCGCCGTCGTGCTCCTGATCGGCACCGTCACCTCGGTCTGGACCGCGGTCGTCTTCACCCGGATGCTGGTGGCGCGCTGGGCGCGCAAGTCGCGTCCCAAGACGCTCAACATCTGACGGGGCGGGAAATATCATGAAACTTCTGAAGCTTGTCCCCGACAACACCAACATCGACTTCATGCGCTTTCGCAACATCGCCATCTGGGTGACGATGGCGCTGGCCGTGCTGGGCTTCGCGCTGACCTTCACGCGCGGCCTCAACCTCGGCATCGACTTCGTCGGCGGCCAGTCGGTCCAGGTCGAATTCGCTGAGGCCGTCGAGATCGAGGACCTTCGCGCCAAGGTGAACGCGCTCGATGTCGGCGAGGCCTCGATCCAGCAGTTCGGCTCGGACACCAGCTATCGCGTCCGCCTGCCCAAGCCCGAGGGCGACGAGGCGGCGGCCAATGCGGTGGTCTCCGAAGTGCGGACCATGCTCGAGGCCGAATATCCGGGCGCCGACGTGGGCTCGGGCGAATCGGTGTCGGGCAACGTCTCCGAGGAGCTGGCGATGGACGGCACGCTGAGCCTCCTGCTCGGTTCCTTGGGCATCGCGCTCTATATCTGGCTGCGCTTCGAATGGCAGTTCGGGGTGGGCGCGCTGGCCACGCTGTTCCACGATGTCGGCCTCTTGCTCGCCTTCTTCTCGATCACGCAGTTGCAAGTCGACCTCAACATCGTCGCGGCCTTCCTGACGGTGATCGGCTATACGGTGAACGACACGGTCGTCATCTATGACCGGATCCGCGAGAACCTCAGGAAATATCGCAAGATGGGGATCGTCGAGCAGATCAACCTGTCGCTGAACGAGACTCTGGCGCGGACCATCTCGACCTCGTTGACGCTGCTCCTGGCGATCGGCGCGCTGCTGGTCTTCGGTCCCAAGGTGATCTTCGGCCTGACCATCGCCATCTTCCTCGGCCTGTTCATCGGCACCTATTCGTCGGTCTACATCTCGGCCCCGCTGCTCGTCTTCCTCGGCGTGACCTCGGACAGCTTCATTCATGATGAGGACAGCGAGGACAAGCAACGCAGGGACGACGGCGCGGTCGTCTGAGGACGCGCGCGCTTAAGCCCTTGGCGAGCCGATACGGGAAGGTTAGAGAAACAGTCATGTTCATTGGTAAGACCCGCGCGGCGTTCGCCGCTGCCCTCCTCGCCCTCCCGCTGGCCGCCTGTGCAGGCGGGGGCGACGACAAGGCGATCGACACCGCTTATGTCGCGCGCGACGTCAACACGCTCTACGCGCTGGGCAAGGATCGCGCCGATGCCGGCGACTGGGGCCGCGCCGCGGTCATCTTCTCGGAAGTCGAGCGCCAGCATCCCTATTCGATCTGGGCCCGCCGCGCGCAGCTGATGAGTGCCTTCTCGCACTATATGGATCGCGACTATCCCGAGGCCGTGTCGGCAGCGCAGCGTTTCCTGTCGATCCATCCCGGCAACAAGGATGCGCCCTATGCGCATTACCTCATCGCGATGAGCTATTATCGCCAGATCGAGGACATCAGCCGCGACCAGAAGATCACCAGCCAGGCGCGCGATGCGTTCGGCGAGCTCATCCGCCGCTATCCGAACAGCCGCTATGCGGCCGATGCGCGGTTGAAGGTCGACCTCGTGAACGACCAGCTGGCGGGCAAGGAAATGGAAGTCGGGCGCTTCTACCAGGACAACCGTCGCTGGCTCGCCGCCTCGATCCGCTTCCGCAAGGTGGTCGACGAATATGAGACCACCAGCCACACCCCCGAAGCGCTGCACCGGCTGGTCGAGAGCTATCTCGCGCTCGGCATCCCGCTCGAGGCGCAGAAGGCCGCCGCGGCGCTCAGCACCAACTTCCCCGACAGCAAATGGTATGAACGCAGCTATGCGCTCATGCAGGAACATTCCCCGCAAGGATAAGCCCTGATGCTCAGCCGGCTCGGCATCCGCGACATCGTTCTTGTCGAGCGGCTCGAGCTGGACTTTGCCGGCGGGCTGACCGTGCTCACCGGCGAGACCGGTGCGGGCAAGTCGATCCTCCTCGATGCGCTCGGGCTCGCGCTCGGCGCGCGCGCCGACAGCGCGCTCGTGCGCGACGGTGCCGACAAGGCAGAGGCGGTCGCCGAGATCGAGCTGCCTGCGGGGCATGCCGCACTGGCGCTTCTCGAGGACGAGGAGATCGAGGTCGAGCCGGGCGAACCGCTCATCCTCCAGCGCCGCCTGAAGGCCGATGGCGGCTCCACCGCGCGGGTGGCCGGCACGAGCGTGCCCGCGAAAATCGTGCGCGCGCTGGGCGAGACGATGGTCGAGATCCACGGCCAGCATGCCGATCGCGGACTCCTCGATGCCAAGGCGCATCGCGGACTGCTCGATGCCTTCGGGCAGGTGTCGACGAGCGAGGTCGAGGCGGCCTGGCGCCGGCTCTCGTCGCTGCGCAAGGAGCAGGGCGACCTGGCCGCGCAGGCCGAGGCGGCGGCGGCGGACCGCGAATGGCTCGACCATGCGATCGAGGAACTGGATGCGCTGGGTCCGATGCCGGGCGAGGAAGAAGAACTCGCGGGGATGCGCCAGCAAATGAAGGATGCGGCGCGCATCGAGGACGACCTGTCGGACATCGACCCGCTATTGAACGGCGGCGAGGGCGCGCTGGCGCAGATGCGGCAGGCGGCGCGCGCCTTACAGCGGGTCCACGAGGTGCATGAGGGACTGGCGGGCGCGCTGGCGGCGATCGACCGCGCGATCATCGAGGCCGACGAGGCCGAGCGGCTGTTCGCCGAGGCGCGCGCCGAGCTGGTCCATGACCCGCGCGCGCTCGACGAGGCGGAGGAACGATTGTTCGCGCTGCGCGGCGCGGCGCGCAAGCATCGGGTCGATGTCGAGGGGCTCAGCCAGCTGCGCGACGAGCTCCATGCCAGGCGCGCGGCGATCGAGACGGGGAGCGAGCGGCTCGAGGCGCTGGCGGGCGAGATCATCGCTGCCGAAGCGGCTTATGACGAGGCTGCCGATGCGGTGTCGGGCGCGCGAGAGGACGCGGCAACGCGCCTCGATGCGCGGGTCGCCGAGGAACTGGCGCCGCTGAAGCTCGGCGATGCGCGCTTCGTGACCGAGGTGCAGCCCGCCGAGCCGGGGCCGCACGGCATCGACCGCGTCGAATTCACGATCAGCACGAACCCGGGCTCTCCTTTCGGGCCATTGGGCAAGATCGCGAGCGGAGGCGAACTGTCGCGCTTCCTCCTCGCCATTCGCGTGGCGCTGGCCGAGGTCGGCGGGGCGGGCACGATCATCTTCGACGAGATCGACCGCGGCGTGGGCGGCGCGGTGGCGAGCGCGATCGGCGAACGGCTGGCGCGGCTGGCGGAGAAACACCAGGTGCTCGTGGTCACGCACAGCCCGCAGGTGGCGGCGCGGGGGCAGCATCATTTCCGCATCGCCAAGGCGAGCGACGGCACGGTGACGCGCACCTCGGTCGAACTGCTCAGGCCGGACGAGCGGCGCGAGGAAATCGCGCGCATGCTGTCGGGCGCGGCGGTGACCGACGAGGCGCGCGCGGCGGCGGCGAAACTGATGGAAGCGGCGTGATACAACAGGGAGAGACGGCATGAACAAGCGCGAGATGAGCCAGACCCACGAGGGCACCGAGCTCATGCACGAAGTCTATGACGACGGCAGCGGAATGGCGCGGCCGGGCGTCGTCATCCTCCCCAGCTTCGCCAATCGCGGTGCGGTCGAGGTTGAGCATGCGGGTCGCCTCGTCGACCTCGGCTATTCGGTGCTGGCCGCCGACATCTTCGGCAAGGACATGCTCGGGCTCGACGTCGGCAACCCGCAAGACAAGCAGCGCGCCTTCGACACCATGAACGAGAAGCTCGAGGACCGCGGCGCCTATGTGAAGCAGCAGCAGGCGATCCTCGATTTCGCGCGTGGCCTCGATGTCGTGGATGGCGACTGCATGGCCGTGATGGGTTTTTGCTTCGGCGGGCTGTGCACCTTGGACCTTGCGCGATCGGGCGCCGACTTCCAGGTCGCGGGCAGCTTCCACGGCCTCCTCAAGATCCCCAATTTCCCGACCGAGAAGGTGACGCCCAAGGTCGCCGTCTTCCATGGCTGGGACGACCCGATGGCGCCGCCGGCCGATGTCGTCGCGCTGGGGCAGGAACTGACCGAACAGGGCGCCTGCGACTGGCAGATCCACGCTTATGGCGGGGTCGGCCATGCCTTTACCAACCCGCAGGCCGGCAAGCTCGAGATCGACGGCGTCGCCTATGACGACAATGCCGCGAGCCGCAGCTGGGACAGCTTCTGCGACCTTCTCGAGGCGACCTTCCGCAAATGACCGACAAGCCGCTGCCGGTGTGGCAGGTGCGCAGCGCCTATTTGCCGCTCCTGTTCCTGACGCTCGTCCTGCCGTGGGGTGCCTTCGCGCTCATCATGATGACGCGCGCGATGATGTTCGTCGAACCGCTCTTCTATTTCTATCTCGTCATGGCGGTGGGGGTGTTCCTCGTCGCCGTCCGGCTCATCCGCGAGAAACAGTCGCCGGGACTGTTCCGCGCGGCGACGCTGCTGGCCGCCGTGTCGGCGATCCCCGCCATCGCCTTTGTCGGCTGGATGATGGCCCATCATGGCTGATCCCAAGGACCTGACCAAGGCCGAGGCCGCCAACCGGCTGATGCGGCTGGCGCGCGAGATCAAGAAACATGACGCGGCCTATCACGACCGCGATGCGCCGGTGATTTCGGACGCTGAATATGATGCGCTGGTGGCCGAGAACCGCGCCATCGAGGCGGCCTTCCCGCAGCTGGTACGCGAGGACAGCCCGTCGCGGCGGGTCGGGCACACGCCTTCCTCGCCGCTGTCGAAGGTGACGCATGCCAAGCCCATGCTCAGCCTCGACAATGCGTTCGAGGACAATGACGTGCGCGACTTCGTCGGGCGGGTGCGGCGGTTCCTCAAGCTCGAGGCGGATGCGCCGGTGACGCTGACCGCCGAGCCCAAGATCGACGGGCTGAGCTGCTCGCTGCGCTACGAGGGCGGCAGGCTGGTGCTGGCGGCCACGCGCGGCGATGGCAGCGTGGGCGAGGATGTGACCGCCAATGCGCGGACGATTCCGGATATTCCGCAGTCGGTCGTGGGCGCGCCGGACGTGCTAGAGGTGCGCGGCGAGGTCTATATGTCGACCGCGGATTTCGCGGCACTCAACGAGCGGCAGGAAAAGGCGGGGGAGAAGATTTTCGCCAATCCGCGCAATGCGGCGGCGGGGAGCTTTCGCCAGAAGGATGCGAGCGTCACCAAGGCGCGGCCCTTGAAGTTCTTCGCGCATGGCTGGGGCGAGATTTCGGACGTGCCGTGCGACACGCAGAGCGGGATGGTCGCGTGGCTGCGTGAAAAAGGTTTTCCGGTCGATCCCTTGTTCACCACCTGCGAGGGGGCGGACGAGGCGCTCAGGCAATATGACGCCATCCAGGCGGCGCGGCCGGGGCTCGGCTACGAGATCGACGGGGTGGTCTACAAGGTTGACCGGCTCGATTTGCAGGAGCGGCTCGGGCAGGTGGCGCGCGCGCCGCGCTGGGCGCTGGCGCACAAATTTCCCGCCGAGCAGGCCGAAACGGTGCTCGAGGCGATCGACATCCAGGTCGGGCGCACGGGCAAGCTGACGCCGGTCGGGCGGTTGAAGCCGATCGGGGTGGGGGGCGTCATCGTCTCCAACGTCACGCTACACAATTTCGACGAGATCGACCGGCTCGGCGTGCGCCCGGGCGACAAGGTCCGGGTGCAGCGCGCGGGCGATGTCATCCCGCAGATCGTCGAGAATTTGACGCCGCATGACGACCGCGGGCCCTATCCGCGCCCCGACCATTGCCCCGTCTGCGACAGCGAGGCGCGGAGCGAGGAAGGCGAGGTCGACATCCGCTGCGAGGGCGGGCTGATCTGTCCCGCGCAGCGCTTCGAGCGACTGAAGCATTTCGTGAGCCGCGGGGCGATGGACGTCGACGGCCTTGGCGAGAAGAGCATCGCCGAATTCCTCGAGCTGGGCTGGGTAAAGAAGCCCTCGGACATCTTCATGCTCCACGAGCATCGCGACGCGCTCGTCGCGCGCGACGGGTGGAAGGAGACGAGCGTCGACAATATGCTCGCCGCGGTGGACGCGCGGCGCGGCTTCGATGCGGCGCGCTTCCTGTTCGGGCTCGGCATCCGCCATGTCGGCGCGGTCACCGCGCGCGACCTGATGAAGGCGTTCGAGACGGTCGAGCGGCTGATGGAGGTGGCGCGTTCGGACGGCGCGCTGGCCGAGCTGACCAATGTCGACGGGGTCGGCGAGGTGGTGGCGCAGGCGGTCATCGACTTCTTCCACGAGCCGCACAATGTCGAGGAAGTCACGCGCCTGATCGAGCGCGCGCGCCCCGCGCCTTATGTGGTCGAGGTCGCCGAGACCGAATGGGCGGGCAAGACCGTCGTCTTCACGGGCAAGCTGGAAAGCGTCAGCCGCGACGAAGCCAAGGCGCAGGCCGAGCGCATGGGCGCCAAGGCGGCGGGCAGCGTGTCGGCAAAGACGGACCTGCTGGTCGCCGGCCCCGGTGCGGGCTCGAAGCTGAAGAAGGCGCAGGACCTCGGGGTGCGGACGATGACCGAGGAGGAATGGCTCGCCGAGGTGGCGAAGGCGTAAATCGCCTAGCCGACGGGTTCGATGGTCACCTTGCCGTGGCCGCGCTGGATGAGACCGATTTCTTCGGCGGCGGCGCGGCTCAAGTCGATGTCGCGCGACTTGTGGAAGGGGCCGCGGTCGTTGATCCGGACCGTCACCGACTTGCCGTTATGCGTGTTGGTGACCTTCACGACCGTGCCGAAGGGCAGGGTGCGGTGCGCGGCGGTCAGCTGGCCGGGGTCGAAGATCTCGCCCGAGGCCGTGGGGCGACCGGCGAAACGGCGACCGTAATAGCTGGCGCCGACGATGGGCAGCGGCTCGGGCTCGATGATGGTCTCTTCGACGACATCCTCGAGGGCAAGGGCAGGCTCGTCCTCGAGCGCGTCGAGGTCGACCGCGATCGCGGGCACGTCGGCCTCGGCCGCGCGAATGACCGAGACGCGATCGGGATTGAGCGCGGCACCGACTTGCTGCGCAGGCAGGGTCGCTGCGCTGCCGGCGATCGCCAGCATGCCCAGGATTGCGAGGGGTGCAGTGGTGCCCCGGTGGAAGATCCGCCCTAGTCCGCTCATGGGAGGAGGGCGTATCGCCGCTTTTCGAAGAATCCACCCTTTAACGCGATTTAATGGCCCGAATCGTTTTTCGGCTGCGACGAAGCGAGTGAATCAGGCGGAACGGGCCAGCCGCAGCACGCGCCATTCGCCCGTTCCGAGGTCGACGACCTCGAGCCCTTCGGCCTCATAGGCGGCGGCCACGCGCTCTGCCTGCTCGTCGAGAAGCCCCGAGAGGATCATTGTCCCGCCCGGCGCCAGCGCGGCGGCAAAACCCGGCGCGAGGTCGATCAGCGGCCCCGCGAGGATGTTGGCGATGAGGAGGTCGAAGGGCTTGAGATTCGCGATCAGCGAATGGCCGAGGCCGGCGGCGGTGAGGAGGAGGACATGGCCCGAACCCTCGCCCGTGGGGATGGCGTTGAGGCTGGCATTCTGCTCGGCGACCTCGACCGCGACGGGGTCGATGTCGGAGGCGACGATCTTCGCCTCGGGCCAGAGGCGGTGGGCGGCGAAGGCGAGGAGGCCCGTGCCGGTGCCGATGTCGGCGACGTTGGAGAAGTGGAGGCCTTCGGCGCCCAGCTTGTCGATCGCCTCGAGGCAGCCCTTGGTAGTGGCATGCTGTCCGGTGCCGAAGGCGAGCCCCGCCTCGACGGTGAAGTCGATCACCCCGTCATCCTCGTCGGCGAGATAATGGGGGGTGTGGACGAAGAAGCGGCCGGCGCGGATCGGCTCGATCCCCGCCTGGCTCATCGTCACCCAATCTTCCTCGTCGAGATGCTCGACGACCGGTTCGCCGGGGGCGAGCTTCCTGAGCAGGATGAGGTCCTGCGTCGTCGGCTGCTCCTCGAAATAGGCGCGCAGGCGCCATTCCTCGGGCTTGTCCTCGTCGGGCTCGTCGGCACTCAGCACCGGCGGCGTGTCGTGGAGGGCGAAGAGTTCGTCGCCGCTATCGGCGATGCGCTCGGCTTCGGCCTTGGTGCAGGGCAGGGTGACGCGCCAGCTCATAGGGTGGGAACGCTCGTCTCCATCATCCGCTCCTCGAGCATCTCGCCCGTCTCCTCGGCGATGCGGACCTCGAGCTTGTCGCGCAGCTCGCCGGCATAGGTGGCGCAGGCGGTCGCATCGACGAGATTGCCGGTACGCATGCGGCTCACCATCCCGCTGGCGCTGGGATGCGGGGTGAGGAGGATGTCGCAGTCGAGCTGTTCGATAAGGTCGATCGAATCGCGATAGGCGGCGAGCAGCTGCGGGTTGTCGGTGAAGGCGAAGCCGTCGCGGCTGACCGCCGAAAGGCTGTCGGCATAGACGATGGTGAGGCAGCCCGAGGCCTCGCATTCTTCCCACGTCCAGGTCAGCGCGCCGGGGCTGTGGCCCGGGGTCTCGTACATGGTGAGGACGGTGTCGCCGACGGCGACCTGTTCGCCGTCGACCAGCAGGTCGTCGACATCGACCGCGTCATAGCGGCCGTGCATGCCGAACTGGGGATCGTCGGGCGACAGGGTGCCGAGTTCGAGGAATTCGGCGGCGGTGCCCGAGATGACACGCGCCTGCGTCTGTGCCTTCAACTTGGCCATGCCGCCGACATGGTCGTGATGCTCGTGGCTGTGGCTCATCCAGTAGATGTGCTTGGGGCTGACGCCGACGGTCTCGAGATTGGCGAGGACGAGCTCGGCGCCCCGCTCGGTGCCGCTGTCGATCAGCATATGGCCTTCATGGCTGGTGACGAGCACCGAGGTGATGCCGCAGGTGCCGACGAGATAGGTGCCGCCATAGACGCGCACTGGCGGGGCGGGCTTGTCCCAGTCGTCCCACTTGCCGCAGGCCTCGCCATAAGCGGCGGCCTCGAAGAAGCGCGGGGCCTCTTCGGCAGGAGTGCCCGAGGACACGGTGGTGATGGTGCAGCCGGCGAGCAGGATCGGCAGGCTGGCAAGAAGGGCGATACGCTTAGCGGACAAAGGATGCTCCATTGACGTCGATGATGGCACCGGTGGCGCTTGCTGGCGCCTGAACGGCGAGCCAGCGGATGGTTTCGGCGATTTCCGAAGGGTCGGCGACGCGGCCGAGCGGGATGTCGGCGAGAAGCTTGTCGCCGCCGCGGCTGTCCAGATAGTCCTCCGCCATGCCGGTCATGGTGAAGCCGGGGCAGACGGCGAAGGCGAGGATGTCCTCATGCGCATAGCCGCGGGCGATCGACTTGGTCATGGCGACCATCGCACCCTTGGAGGCGGCATAATGCCAATGGCTCGGGCTGTCGCCGCGATAGGCGGCACGGCTGGCGACATTGATGATACGGCCGGGGGTGTCCTCGGGGCGGCTGCGGAAATGGGCGATGGCGAGACGGCACAGGTCGGCCGAGGCCTGCAGGTTGATCTGCATGGTGCGGCCCCAGGCGGCGTGCCAGTCCTCGTCCGAGGCATTGTCGGCGACGGGTTCGAAGACGCCGGCATTGTTGACGAGCACGTCGATGCGCTGATCGAGCACCTCGAAGGCCTCTTCCCACAGGCGGCGGGGGGCATTGGGGTCGGTGAAGTCGGCGGCGAGGAGGTCGCCCTCGCCAGCGGTGGAATGGCCCGCGACCTTGTGGCCGTCGGCGCGAAGCGCCTCGAGCGCGGCCTTGCCGATACCGCGGCTGGCGCCGGTGAGAAGGATGTTCATCAAGCTGCCCTAGCGAACCCTCGCGGCCCCTGCAAAGCCCGGCCTCAGGCGGCCGAGACGTTGCTCGCGAATTCGGCCGAGGCGTTGGAGAATTCCTCGATCTGGCGGGTGAAATCGTCGAAGTCGGCCTTCACCGAGCCGATCGAGCTGGCGACATCCTCGGTCTCGCCGCGGATGGAGGCGATGGTCGAGCTCATGCTGTCGGCGGCGAGCGCGGTCTCGTCGACCGCGGCGGTGATGGTGGTCACCGTCTGGGCCTGCTGTTCCATCGCCATGCGGATGCGGTCGGCGGAGGACTGCACCTCGCTCACGGTCTGGCGGATGGCGGCGTTGGACGCGACGGTCTGGCCGGTCGCCTCGGTGATCGAGGCGATCTTGGCGGCGATGTCGTCGGTCGCGCGCGCGGTCTGGTTGGCGAGCGATTTCACTTCCTGCGCGACGACCGCGAAGCCGCGGCCCGCATCGCCCGCGCGCGCCGCCTCGATGGTGGCATTGAGGGCAAGGAGGTTGGTCTGGCCCGCGATCTCGCGGATGAGGCCGAGGATTTCCTCGATCGAGGAGACGTGGAGCTTCAAGGCCTCGGAGGTGGCGACGGCCTTCTGGGCCTCATCACCCGCCCGCGCCGCGACATCGGCGCTGGTCTCGACCTCGAGCCGCGCATCCTCGATGGCGCGGATGAGGCCGGCGGCGGTCTGGGCGGCCTCGCGCATGGCGACGGCGGACTGTTCGGCGGCGGCGGCGACCTCGCTCGTCTTGCCGAGCATGCCCTTGGCGCTGGTGGCGCTCTGGTCGGCGCGGCCGAGCATGTCCTTGGCCTTGTCGGCGGCGGTGGCGCTGATCTGCTTGACCTTGCGCTGGAACAGGCGGCCGTGGACGGTGCGTTCCTCGGCAGCCTCGCGCGCCTCGCACACGGCGACCTGCGCGAGGATGATGTCGGCCGAATAGAGCATGGTGGTGAGGACGGTGTCGCACAGCTCGCCGATGCGGGCCGGCTCGGAGGAATATTTGCGGCGCGCGGCGGCCATGATGTCCATCGTCATGCGGCTGCGGGCCACGTTCCACTGCGGGATCGAGACTTCCTCGCCGAACAGGACGATGCCGATCTGGGCGACGTCGCGGATCCACTGCTCGCCGAGTTCCTGTCCGAACAGGCGGCGGACAAAGCTTTCGCCGCGCGACCCGAACTGGGTGCGCGCGGCGGCAAGCAATTCATCCTCGAGGGCGGGCCAGACGCCCGGATGGGCGGCGACGAACGCCTCGTTGGAGAGGTAGGCCTCGACCCGGGCAGCGACCTGTGCGTCGCTGATCGGCTGGAGCGCGTTCATCCGCGCCTTTGCAGTTTCGGTCATGGCCTTCGCTCTCCCTCGGTGCGTGTCAGACGGCAAAACGCGATACGAAATTCTGCGTGGTTTCGCGGAAATTGCTGATCTGGTCGTTGAAGCGGGCGAAGCCCTCCTCGACGCCGTCGAAGTCCTTGGCCACGCTCTCGGTGTCGGCGCGGATGGTGGCGATGGTCGAGCTCATCGAATCGGCGGCCAGCGCGGTCTCGTCGACGGCGGCGGTGATGGTGGTCACCGTCTGCGCCTGCTGCTCCATCGCCTCGCGGATGCGGTCGGCCGACTTCTGCACGTCCTCGACCGTCGAACGGATCGAGGCGTTGGTGTCGACGGTCTTGCGGGTCGATTCGGTGATGCCGGCGATCTTGGCGGCAATGTCGTCGGTCGCCCGCGCGGTCTGGTTGGCGAGCGATTTCACTTCCTGCGCGACGACGGCGAAGCCGCGGCCCGCATCGCCCGCACGCGCCGCCTCGATGGTGGCATTGAGGGCAAGCAGGTTGGTCTGGCCGGCGATGTCGCGGATGAGGCCGAGGATCGATTCGATCGCCTCGACATGGCCCGACAGCGCTTCGGACACCTCGACCGCCTCGGCGGCCTGCGACCCGGCGCGGTTGGCGACGTCGGCGGCGGTCTCCACCTCGTTACGCGCATCCTCGATGGCGCGGATGAGGCCGGCGGCGGTCTGCGCCGCCTCGCGCATGGCAACGGCCGACTGTTCGGCCGCGGCGGCGACTTCGCTGGTCTTGCCGAGCATGCCGCGGGCCGAGGAGGCCGAGTTGGAGGCGCGTTCGCGCAAGGACTGGCTTTCCATCGAGCACAGGTCGACGACGCCGAGCACCTGGTCGTTGAATTCGCCCGCCTGGCGCGACTGCACGAGTTCGGCCTCGGCGCGGGTGATCGAGATGGCGTGATGGATGAAGCAGTCGATCTCGAGCGCCTGCAGGTCCGACAGGGTGCGCGCGAAGGCGACCGTCTGTTCCTCGCTGATGGCGGCCTGGCGCACGGCGATATAGGCGGCCTCGGTCTCGGCGGCGACACCGGCGAGCAGGGTCGACAGGCTGATCCCGTTGGCCAGCGACTTCTCGACATATTGGCGGCTCTGGTCGATCCAGTCCTCATTCTCGAGGTCCTGGAACTTGCGACGGATATAGGGGGCGATGCCCTCGGCCAGCTTCTCGATCTTCTCGGGCGGGAAATCGCCGGTTACCTCGGGCGACATGGAGTAGCGGCGCCAGAATTCACGGGCCATTTCCATCTCGACGCCCTCGATGGCTTCATAGAGCATTCGCGTACGATGCGGCAGGTCGCCGGTGAGGTCGTACATGGCCAGGCCACGACCGAGGTCATATTCCGCGTTCACCTGCTGCTGGATCACCTTGTTCATACTCGTCTAACCGTCCTTACCCGCTTAGGTTTTTTGGATATGGTGACGGCTTAGGGCGAAAGTGGTTAAAGCCTAGTTAGTGGGTGCCCGCCTTGCCTTGTTTTTCGGAACTGCCTATCGGGTGGCGCTCGGACGTCCCTGATGTGAGGAATTGGATGAACGCGCCCTCCTCGCGGCCCCTGTCGCCGCATTTGTCGATTTACCGCTGGCAACCGCACATGCTGGTCTCGATCCTGCACCGCATGACCGGTGCCGGGCTGACCACCGTCGGGCTCGGCGTGCTGGCCTGGTGGCTGGTCGCGCTGGCCTCGGGCGCGGGGGCCTATGCGACCTTCGAGGGCGTGATGGGCTCGCTCCTCGGCCAGCTGGTGCTGGTCGGGCTGACCTGGGCCTTCTTCCAGCATCTCTTCTCGGGGCTGCGCCACCTCGTCCTCGACATGGGCGCGGGCTACGAGCTCAAGGTCAACCGCTTCTGGGCGATCATGACGATCGCCGCGAGCGTCTTCGCCACCGCGCTCGTCTGGGCCATCTTCAAGGGGGTTTTCTGATGAGCCGCGGGAAAAGCGCTTCGCCGCTCGCCAAGGTGCGCGGGCTGGGTTCGGCCGGCGAGGGCGGCGAGCACTGGCTCACCGAGCGCTTCACTAGCGTGGCGCTGGTGCTGCTCTCGGTCTGGTTCATCGGCTCGCTGCTGATGCTGCCCGACCTGACGCAGCCGACCATCGTCGAATGGCTCTCGAGCCCGCTGGGCGCGGTACCGATGGCGCTGTTCGTGATCACCAGCTTCGCGCACGGCCTCGACGGCCTCAAGGTGGTGGTCGACGACTATGTCCATGAAGAAGGCAGCCGCATCGGCTGGCACTTCGTCCTCAATATCCTCGCCATCGGCGGCGCGAGCTTCGCGCTGTTCGGGCTGGCCAGCATCGTCTTCGGAGCCTGACGCAAATGTCCGCTTACAAGATCATCGACCATATCTATGACGTCGTCGTCGTCGGCGCTGGCGGCTCGGGCCTTCGCGCCACGATGGGGTCTGCCGAAAAGGGCCTCAAGACGGCCTGCGTGACCAAGGTCTTCCCGACCCGTAGCCACACCGTCGCGGCGCAGGGCGGCATCGCCGCGTCGCTCGGCAACATGGGGCCCGACCACTGGACGTGGCACATGTACGATACGGTCAAGGGCTCCGACTGGCTCGGCGACCAGGACGCGATCGAATACCTTTGCCGCGAAGCACCGGCGGCGGTCTACGAGCTCGAACATGCGGGCATGCCGTTCAGCCGCACCGAGGAAGGCAAGATCTACCAGCGCGCCTTCGGCGGGATGACGCAGAACATGGGGCAGGGCCCGGCAGCGCAGCGCACCTGCGCGGCGGCCGACCGTACCGGCCATGCCATGCTGCACACGCTCTACCAGCAGAGCCTGAAGTATGACGCCGACTTCTTCATCGAATATTTCGCGCTCGACCTGATCATGGAAGACGGCGAGTGCCGCGGGCTCATCGCCCTGTGCCTCGACGATGGCTCGATCCATCGCTTCCGTGCGCAGGCGGTGGTGCTGGCGACGGGTGGTTACGGTCGCTGCTATTATTCGGCCACCTCGGCGCACACCTGCACGGGCGATGGCAATGCGATGGTGCTGCGCGCCGGCCTGCCGCTGCAGGACATGGAGTTCGTCCAGTTCCACCCGACCGGCATCTATGGCGCGGGCGTGCTCATCACCGAGGGCGCGCGCGGCGAGGGCGGCTATCTCACCAACTCGGAAGGCGAGCGCTTCATGGAGCGCTATGCGCCCAGCGCGAAGGACCTTGCCAGCCGCGACGTCGTGTCGCGCTCGATGGCGATGGAAATCCGCGAGGGCCGCGGCGTGGGCGACGAGAAGGACCACATCTTCCTTCACCTCGACCATATCGATGCGAACATCCTCGCGCAGCGCCTGCCCGGGATCACCGAGACGGCGAAGATCTTCGCGGGCGTCGATTTGACGCGCCAGCCGATCCCCGTGGTGCCGACGGTCCACTATAATATGGGCGGTATCCCGACCAACTATCATGGCGAGGTCGTCACGCTGAAGGACGGCAACCCCGACCATGTCGTCCCGGGCCTGTTCGCGGTGGGCGAAGCGGCCTGCGTCAGCGTCCACGGCGCCAACCGCCTTGGCTCGAACAGCCTCATCGACCTCGTGGTCTTCGGCCGCGCGGCGGGCCATCGCCTCGCCGAGGTGGTGAAGCCCAATGGCGCGCAGCCCAAATTGAAGGACGATGCGGCCGATCTCGCGCTGGCGCGTCTCGACCATTTCCGTCACGCCGATGGCGGCACCCGCACGGCGGACCTTCGCCTCAAGATGCAGAAGACCATGCAGTCGGACTGCGCGGTGTTCCGCACCGAGGAGCTTCTCGCGGGCGGCGTGAAGAAGATCGATGCCATCTACCAGGGCATGACCGACGTGTCGGTGGCCGATCGCGGCCTGATCTGGAACTCGGACCTCGTCGAGACGCTCGAGCTCGACAACCTCCTCGTCCAGTCGAAGGCGACCATCGGGCTGGCCTCGAACCGCAAGGAAAGCCGCGGCGCGCACATGCACGAGGACTATCCCGATCGCGACGATGCCAACTGGATGAAGCACAGCCTCATCTGGGTCGACGGCTGGGGCGGCAAGGGTGGCAAGACCACCATCGATTACCGTCCGGTCCACGAATATACGCTGACCGACGAGGTCGGCTATATCGAGCCGAAGAAGCGCGTCTATTAAGCGACCGCTTCAACGGGATGAAAGGGGCGCTCCGGGATAACCGGGGCGCCCTTTTTCGTGCGCTTGGTCGCAGCCGGGTTGACGACGAGCCGTGCAAAAGCGTAGACGAGTCGTTGAGCCGTGTATTTCTAGCGACGAATGGAGTGAGTGATGCCCCTCTTGCGTACCGCCGACGGATCCCGGACCCCGGGGCAGAAACTCGCCATCACCATCCTCATCGGGCTGCTACTCGCGATCCCGCTCTTCGCGACCTGGGCGCTGGTCTACGACCGGCAGTCGGAATCGCGCACCGCGACGCGCTCGATCGTCGAGGGGTGGGGCGACCCGCAGGTGATCGGCACGCCGGTCATCGCGGTGCCCTATTCCGAGGTGCTCGAGGAGCAGGTGGTCGAGAATGGCGTGGCGCGCACCGCCTCGCGACGGGTCGCGAAAACGCTGACCCTGTCGCCCGAGGTGCAGGACGTCTCCATCACCCTGTCGCCCGAGGTGAAGAAGCGCTCCATCTACGAGGCGGTGGTCTATGGCGCGGCGGTCGAGGGGAGCCTGCGCTTCGCCCTGCCGTCGGACATCGCGCGCTATGGCGTGCCGCTGGAGGCGCTCGACTGGGACCGTGCCGAACTGCGTTTCATGATCGCCGATCCCAAGGGGCTTGGCGACAATCCCGACGTGAGTGTCGGGGGCGACAGGCTGCGGCTCAACCCGGGCTATGGCAGCCGCGGGGGCGAGGGCTTTTTCGGTTTCCTCGACGCGGGCATGCTCGCGGCGGGCGAGACGATGGAGGTCGCCTTCGCCTATGAGATTCGCGGCAACGAATCGATTGCCCTGCGCCCCGATGCGGGGACGACCAGCCTGACGCTGACCTCGCCCTGGCCGCATCCGAGCTTCACCGGCGATTTCCTGCCGGCGGCGCGCGAAATCACGGACGAGGGCTTCACCGCCAGCTATCGCATCGGCAACCTTGCGCTCGGCAAGAGCCTCGTCGAGACGGGCGGGGCCAATGCGCGGGCGGCCGAACTGGCGCAGATGCGACTGGCGAACAACGGGCTGGCGGGCGTCAGCCTGTTCCGCCCGGTGGACCTCTATTCGCGCGTCGACCGCGCGACCAAATATGGCTTCCTCCACATCGGCTTCACCTTCCTCGCGCTCCTGCTGTTCGACGTGATCGGGGGCAGGCGCGTGTCGGCGGTGGCCTATTTGCTGGTCGGGGCGGCGCTGGTGCTGTTCTTCGTGCTGCTCCTCGCCTTTGCCGAAGTGACCGGCTTCACCGCTGCCTATGTCGTCGCCAGCATCGCGATCGCGGGGCTGGTGACGCTCTATGTGAAGGCGGTGATGCGCGGATGGCGGCCCGCGCTGACCATCGGCGCGATGCTGGCGGCGCTCTATGCCGCGCTCTACATCCTGCTGGGGCTCGAGAATTTGAGCCTGCTGATCGGCTCGCTGATGCTGTTCGCGGCGCTCGCGGGCGTGATGTATGCGACCCGCCACCTCGATTGGGCGCACGCGCAGGAAGGCTAGAAACTGTCATGGGGAGCGGGTAAGGCCGCTCCCCATGAGTGATAAGCAGAATCCGCGGGACCCGATTTTCCCGTCATCCAAGACCGACGCCGCCGCGGCCGCGACGGTCCCCTCCTCGCCGCAGACCGAGAGCGAGGCCTACAAGCTGGCCTTCCAGGACAATGCGCTGATGCTGCGCGACGAGCTGCGCCCCGTGCGGCTCCAGCTCGAGCTCCTGAAGCCGGAGCTCCTGATGCAGGAGGCGAACATCGCCTCGACCTTCGTCATGTATGGCTCGGCCCGCGTGCCCGAGCCGGAGAAGGCGCAGGAGAAGCTGGCCGAGGCCAAGACCGATTACGAGAAGAAGGTCGCCGAGCGCCTCGTCGCCAAGAGCCGCTATTATGAGGAGGCGCGCAAGCTGGCGCGCATCGCCTCGACCTATCCGGTCGACGATGACGGCGCGCGCCACTTCGTGGTGACGAGCGGTGGTGGTCCGAGCTACATGGAAGCGGCCAACCGCGGCGCGCATGACGAGGGCAAGGAATCGATCGGGCTCAACATCACGTTGCCGCACGAGCAGCTGCCCAACGAATATATCACCCCCGATTTGAGCTTCCAGTTCCACTATTTCGCGCTGCGCAAGATGCACTTCCTCATCCGTGCGCGCGCGGTGGCGGTGTTCCCGGGCGGCTATGGCACCTTCGACGAATTGTTCGAGCTCTTGACGCTGGTACAGACCGGCAAGGTCCACCCGCTCCCCATCCTCGTCTTCGGCAAGGAGGAATTCTGGGACAAGGTCATCGACCTCGAGGCATTGGCGCTCGAGGGCACGATCAGCCCCGGCGACCTCGACCTCATCACCTGGGTCGAGACGGCCGAGGAGGCCTGGGCCGAAGTGTGCAAATGCTACGAGGCCTGCCACCACCCCTAGGGGCGGCGGTCCCGGTCAGGCGCGCTTGCCGCTCTTGAGGGCGGCGGCGCGCGTGACCCTGGCTTCTTCCGCGAAGGCGGCGGGATCCATGTCGATCTCGCGCGCCACCGCGTCCCACGGGACATCGTCCGCGCGCTGGAAACGGATGCAGGCCTTGCCCATGTCGAGCGGCTTGCCGGCAGCCTCGAAGGCTGCCGCGAGCCGCTCTTTTCGTTCCTCCGTCATGTAGGCGCACATGATGTAGAGGCCGAGGTGGTTCTTCTGCGCCGCCAGCGCGGCGAACATCAGCGGCTTCTTGTTGTAGGTGGGCCCCGACACCTCGAGCGGCACCTCGAAGGTGGGGAAACCCCAGGTCATGGCCTCGTCATAGCCGTCGGGAACGATGTCCCTCAAACGCGAAAGCGCGCCGCGAAATTCTTCGCGACGCGCTTCATCGACCGTGTCGACATAGGCAGCGACGTCCGGAGCGTTCCGGTCGCCGGCCCGTGCCATTATTCGCTGGCGCCGTCCGCCTGCGAGCCTTCCGAACCGGTGCCTTCGACCGATTCCTCGGTCAGCTGGTCGGCGGTGTCGCTGTCGGCGGCGGGCTGGAGTTCGCCCTCGGCGGCGGCATCTTCGGCCGCGGCTTCCTCGGGGCTGATTTCGGCGGGCGGGGGCGGGACGGCGATGCCCGAACCCTGCGCGTTGAGGTACATGATGAGGTCGGCGCGATCCTGCGGATCACCGAGGCCGGCGAAGGTCATCTTGTTGCCGGGGGCGAAACCACGCGGGCTGGCGAGCCAGGCCGACATGTTGTCCCAGTCCCAGTTGCCGCCGATGCCCGTCAGCGCGTCCGAATAGGCAAAGCCCGCCTTGGAGGCGATCGGGTTGCCCATGAGGTCGTAGAGGTTGGGGCCGACCTTGTTGGCACCGCCAGCGGTGACGGTGTGGCAGGCCGCGCACTTCTTGAAGACATTCTCGCCGCGCGTGGCGTCGGCCGAGGCAAGGAAGAAGGCGATCGGCTGTTCGACTTCCTCGGCGCCACCCGCTGCCGCCGTGGCGTCGGCGACGTAGGACGGGCAATAGCCGTCGGTGGCGTCTTCGGCGCAGCTGTCGACCTCTTCGCCGTGGAAGACTTCGCTGACGACGAGGGTGGAGCCAAGCGCGATGATACCGGCGAAAAGAACCCAGCCGGCGATCGTGTTGTTGCGGTCCTGCATGATATCCCCAGAAAATTTGCTTGGGTGCCCTTTAGGGCGATGGCTCGCAGCTTTCAAGGCAGGAGGGTGGGCGTATGTTCCCGCTCCGCGAAGGCGGCGAGCGCCTTCTTGTAAAGCGTGGGAAGCCCGGCCTCGTCGAGACGGTCCTTCGGCTGCCACCAGCCCTCCGTGCCGGCGGGCGGCACATCGCGCGATTCGACCGCAAGCGTCAGCGCGAAATGGGTGAAGACATGGCGGATGGCGGGCGCGCCGCCGGCGGGCGCTGGGCCGTCCTGCCAGTCGGTTCCGGGAAGCGCCGCCATCCCACCGAGCACGCCCTTTGTCGGGCGGCGGGTAAGGAAGATGGCGCTGTCCTTTTCGATCACGAAGGCGGTGCCGTGGCGTTCGGGGCGCGCCTTCTTCGGTGGCTTTGGCGGAATGCTCGCGGGCTCGCCCGAGGCGAGGGCGGCGCAGCTTGCCGACAGCGGGCAGGCGGCGCAGTCGGGGGTCGCGGGGCGGCAGATGGTCGCGCCGAGGTCCATCAGCGCCTGCGCCATCTCGCCCGAATCCACGTCCTCGTAGAAGTAGGCGGCGCGCCTCCGGATCTCGGGGCGGGCGTCCTTGACGGGGCGGCGAATCGCGAAATAGCGGGCGACGACGCGCTCGACATTGGTGTCGACGACGACGGCGTCCCGGCCAAAGGCGATGGCGGCGACGGCGGCGGCGGTATAGTCGCCGATGCCAGGCAGGGCGCGCAGTTCGGCCTCGCTGTCGGGAAAGCCGCCGCGCGCGGCGACCTCGACCGCGCAGGCGTGCAGGTTTCGGGCGCGGGCGTAATAGCCGAGCCCGGCCCATTGCGAGAGTACGTCCTCGAGCGGCACGGCGGCCATGGCCTCGACGGTGGGCCAGCGCTCGAGGAAGGCGGCGAAGCGGGGGGTGACGGTGGCCACGGTGGTCTGCTGGAGCATGACCTCGCTGAGCCAGACGTGATAGGGGTCGGGCAGGGCATTGGTGCCCGGCGGCGCCCGCCAAGGCAGCGACCTTGCGTGCGTGCGATAATGTTCAAGCAACAGAAGGCGCGGGCTTTTTCGCATGGCCCGCCTATGGCATGGGTGGAGCCGATGACGAAGAGGGGTGGGAAAAAGGGCGAGGATGCCCCGCGAGTGAATGGCGTGCGGCGCGCGGGCGACCTTGTCGCACCCATCGCGGGGGTGGCGTTCAAGCGCTTCGGATTCATCCAGGGCGCGGTGGTCGAACGCTGGCCCGAAATCGTCGGCGAGAATTACGCGCGCCACAGCCTTCCCGAATCGATCCGCTTCCCGTCGGGCAAGAAGCGCGGCGGCACATTGACCCTGCTGGTCGAGGGCGCACAGGCGCCGCTGTTCCAGCATCTCGCGCCCATGATCATGGAGAAGGTCAACGACTTCTTCGGTGCGGGCGCAGTGACCAAGGTGGTGTTCCGTCAGGGCCGCCTGCCGGTGCGCAAGCCCGCGCCGCAGCGCCCGCGCCCCGCCCCCGTGCCCGAGGAGCTTGGCGAGGGGCTGCGCGAGATCGCCGATCCCGAACTTCGCTCGGTGCTCGAATCGCTTGCCTCGGGGCTCGAAGGCGCCAAGACTGTTCCCAACATTCCGCTCGTCGGCCGCATCGGCGAGAAGAAACTGAAGTAGAATTTCGGAGAGACACACCCATGAAGAAGCTTATCCTCGCCTCGACCGCGCTCGCGCTGGCCGCCTGCAATGGCGACGGTGATGCCGCGGGCGGCAATGCCGACCTGCCGGTCGCCGACGCGCCGATCGAGAATGTCGAGGCGCCCGAGGGGCAGGAGTGGAGCGAGGTCGTCACCATGACCGATGCGGGCGGCTATCTGATGGGTAACCCCGATGCGCCGATCAAGCTCGTCGAATATGGCTCGATGACCTGCGGCGCCTGCGCGCGCTTCGATGCCGAGGGCACCGAGCCGCTCGTCAACGACTATGTCAATTCGGGCCGCGTGAGCTTCGAATATCGCAATTACACCCGCGATGTCGTCGACATCACCGCCTCGCTGCTGGCGCGCTGCGGTGCGGAAGGCACCTTCTTCCCGTTGACCCACGCCATGTTCGGCGCGCAGCAGCAGTGGTTCGGCGAGAGCATCCCGCAGCTCCAGGCGATCCAGGGCCAGCTTAATGCGGCCGCGCCCGCCGAGCAGTTCAAGCTCGTCGCCGAAACGACGGGGCTCAAGACCTTCGCCGCACAGCGCGGGCTGCCCGCCGCCAAGGCCGATGCCTGTCTTGCCGACGAAGCGGCGGCCTCCAAGCTGGTCGCGATCAAGAATGTCGCCGACACCGATTACAATATCTCGGGCACGCCGACCTTCCTCATCAACAACAAGGTGGTCGAGGGCGCCAACCAGTGGCCCGGCCTGCAGCCGATCCTCGCCGCCGCCGTCGGCGAGCCGGCGGGCGACGCCGCCGAGTAAACGGGTGCGGGGGGCTCGACAGACGTGAAGTTCAAGCGCCTCAAACTGTCGGGGTTCAAGAGCTTCGTCGAGCCCACCGAAATGCGCATCGAGAAGGGGCTGACCGGCGTGGTCGGCCCCAACGGATGCGGCAAGTCCAACCTCCTAGAGGCGATCCGCTGGGCAATGGGGGAAGGCAGCCCCAAGTCCTTGCGCGGCTCGGGGATGGAAGATGTCATCTTCGCCGGCACCGAGACGCGACCGCAGCGCGATTTCGCCGAAGTCTCGCTGCTCGTCGAGCGCAGCCAGCAAGAGGCGGGCGAGAACCAGGCAGGCGAGACCGAGGTCACGCGCAGGATCGAGCGCGGCGCGGGCAGTGCCTATCGCCTCAACGGGCGCGACGTGCGCGCCAAGGACGTGGCGCTGCTGTTCGCCGATGCGGCGACGGGGGCGCATAGCCCCGCGCTCGTCAGCCAGGGACGGATCGGCGCGGTCATCGCCGCCAAGCCGCAACAGCGGCGGCAATTGCTCGAGGAAGCGGCGGGCATCTCGGGGCTGCACCAGCGGCGCAAGGATGCCGAAGCGAAGCTGCGCGCGGCCGAAGCCAATCTCGAGCGGCTCGATCATTTGCTCGGCGAGCAGGCAGCGCGAGCGGCAAGCCTCAAGCGGCAGGCCAAGGCGGCCGAACGCTATCGCATCCTTTCCGACAGGATCCGGCTCGCCGAGGCGCAGCTGGTGCTGGCGCAGTGGCAGGAAGCCGACAAGGCCGCGCAGGCGGCCGAAACGGATGCGAAGAATGCCGAGGCGCGGGCGAAATCGCTCGCTGGAGAGCGCGACGCGGCCGAGAAGGCACGCGGTGAGGCCGCCCAGGCGCTGACCGAGGCGCGCGAGGCCGCAGCGCGGGCGCGCGAGCAGGGGCAGGAGATCGGGCACCGGCTGGCGAGCCTTCGTGCCGAGCAGCAGACGCTGGCGCGGCGGATCGCCGATCTCGATGCCGCGGCGGGCGCGCTGGCGGCCGAACAGGCGCGCGAGGCGGCGCTGCGGCAGGATGCGGACAGCGCGATAAAGGCGCTGGAGGAGGAGCAGAAAAGACTCGAGGCCACGCTGTCCTCGGACGAGGAAGAGGCGGCCAAGCTGCGCGGGCGGCTGGGCGATGTCGAGCGGGCCGCGAGCGAGGCGGAAGCGGCGCTGGCATCCTTGGTGGCGCGCGAGGCGGCGGCCAAGGCCGAGCGCACGGTGGCCGAGGCGGCGCTCGAGGCGGCGCAGGCGCAATGCGCGCGGACCGAGAACGAGATGCGGCGGCTGGCCGAACAGGAAGCGGCCTTGGATGCGGGCGATGATTATCGTGCCGCATTGGAAGCCGCCGAGAAAGCGGCAGGCGTGGCGAAAAAGCGGGTCGCCGATGCCGAGAAGGCGATCGCGGAGGCCGAGGCCAAAGGCGCGGCGGCGGGCGACAAGCGCGATGCCGCCGAGGCGGCGCGGGCCGAGGCGCAGGCGGCGCTGGCGACGGTCGAGGCCGAGCATCGCGTGCTGGCGAGCGCGCTCGAGAAGGGCGAGACGGGGCTGATCGCGGGGATCCGCGCGGCGCCGGGATACGAGCGCGCGCTGGCGGCGGCGCTGGGCGAGGATTTGCACGCCGAGATCGGCGGCGAGGGTGCACGGCGCTGGGCCGAGGGCAGCGCCGACGAAAGCGGCGATCCCGAGCTGCCGGAGGGCGCGGAGCCGCTGTCGGACCATGTGGAGGCGCCGCCCGCGCTGCACCGTCGCCTGTCGATGATCGGGGTGGTGGAGGAGGATCGCGGGCAGGCATTGGCGGCGGGGCAGCGGCTGGTGACGCGCGACGGGATCATGCGGCGCTGGGACGGTTTCACCGTGTCGGGCGAGGGGGCGGCGGAGGCCGAGCGGCTGGAGCGCGTCAATCGCGCCGAGGCGCTGGCGGCAAAATTGCCGGGGCTGAGGGCTGCAGCCGAAGAGGCACAGGCGGCGCGCGATGCGGTGGAAAAGGCGATCGGGCAGGCGCGCGAGGCCGAACGCGAGGCACGGTCGCGACTGGCGCGCGCCGAGGAAGCGCGGCGCGAGGCGGCGCGCGACATCGACCGCGCGAAGGGCGCGATCGAACGGCAGGACGAACGCAAGGCGGCGCTGGCCGAACGGCGCGAGGAGTTGAAGCCGCTCGCGAAGAGCGCTGAAGAGCGGTTGCACGAGGCGCAGCGCGCGCTTGCCGCGCTGCCCGATCATGTCGGGCTGTCGGGCGAGGTCGCGGCTGCGCGGGAAAAAGCGAGCGAGGCGGGGCGCGCGGTCGCCGACCAGCGCGCGGCAGTGGCGACCCGCCAGCAGGGCATCGAGGCGGCGCGCGAGCGGCAGGGGCAGGCGGCGCGCGAGGCGGCAAGCTGGCGGGCGCGGGCGCGCGATGCCGAGGAGCGGCTGCAAGGCAATGCCGAGCGCGCGAAGGCGCAAGGGCTGGAGCGCGAGGAACTGGCGGGCAAGCCGCAGGAGGTTGCCGAGAAGATCGCGCGGCTCGAGGAGGAGCAGCGCGGGCGCGCGGCGGCCAATGCCGACGTGCTCGAGGCCGAGCGCGAGGCGCAGGCCGCGCTCCGGCAGGCCGAGGGCACGCTGGCGGCGGCGGCCGAATCGCATTCGAACGCGCGCGAGATCAGGGCGGCGGCGCAGGCGCGCGCCGAGGCCGCGGCCGAGCGGCGGCGCGACCGCGCGCGGGCGAGCGGGGAGGCCTATGGCTGCCCGCCCATCCTGCTCGCGGAGAAATTCGGGTTCGACGATGCGGCGCTGCCCAAGGCCTCGGCGCTCAAGGAGGAAGTGGCGGGGCTCACCGCGCAGCGCGAGCGAATCGGGCCGGTGAACCTCGTCGCCGAAGAAGAATTGAAACAGCTCGAGGACGAGCAGCAGGGGAGCGCCGCCGAGCGCGAGGAACTGGGCGAGGCGATCTCGCGGTTGCGCGGCTCGATCGGCCATCTCAATCGCGAGGGGCGGGTGCGCCTGCTCGCCGCCTTCGAGGCGGTGGATGCGCATTTCCAGAGCCTGTTCACCACGCTGTTCGGGGGCGGCAAGGCGCATCTCGAACTGGTCGAATCGGACGATCCGCTCGAAGCGGGGCTCGAGATCATGGCGCAGCCGCCGGGCAAGAAGCTGGCCGCGCTGACGCTCCTGTCGGGGGGCGAGCAGGCGCTGACGGCGGTGGCGCTGATCTTCGCGCTGTTCCTGACCAACCCCGCGCCGATCTGCGTGCTCGACGAGGTGGACGCGCCTCTCGACGATGCCAATGTCGAGCGCTTCTGCGACCTCCTCGAGCGGATGAATGCCGAGACCGAGACGCGCTATCTCATCGTCACGCACAATGCGGTGACGATGAGCCGGATGGACCGGCTCTACGGGGTGACGATGGTCGAGCGGGGGGTGAGCCGGCTGGTGTCGGTCGACCTCGAGGCGGCGGAGGAACTGATCGCGGCGGAATAGCCCGCCCCTTTTTCGCTATTGCGAATGATTATCAGTAACGATAGAGCGGCTTCCAACACTCAAGAGGAGAAGCCGTTTCCATGTCCCGTTCGTCGTTCCGATTCGCCCTGCTCGCCACCGCCGCTATCGCCGCGCCGGCCGCCGCTGTCGCCGGCACCGTGCCGAGCGCCGAGGGCATGGTCGCCGTCGAGATGGGCGGCGAAGGCCCGGGCGATCCGATCGTCGTGACCGGCAAGCGCGACGGCTATGGCGCCGACCGCAGCGCGAGCGCGACCAAGACCGACAGCGACCTCAACGACGTGCCGCAGGCGGTCAGCATCGTCACCGCCGAACAGATTTCGGACCAGGCGCTGCGCAGCATCGGCGATGTCGTCAGCTACGTGCCCGGCATCTCGATCGAATCGGGCGAGGGCCATCGCGACGCCATCGTCATCCGCGGCCTTTCCTCGACCGCCGACTTCTTCACCGACGGGCTGCGCGACGATGTCCAGCATTATCGCGGCCTCTACAATGTCGAGCGCGTCGAAGTGCTGAAAGGGCCCAATGCGCTGGTTTTCGGCCGCGGTGGCGGTGGCGGCATCGTCAACCGCGTCATCAAGCGCCCCTTCCATGACCAGTATTTCGCGGGCGGCATCTCGATCGACAGTGAAGGTGCCGGCTTCGTCGAACTCGACCTCAACAGTCCGCTGGCCGCCAACACCGAAGGTCGCCTCAACGCGGTCTACGAACGGTTCGACAATTTCCGCGACATCGAAGGCGATCGCTTCGCGGTGAACCCGACTCTCTCGGTGCATCTCTCGCCGACCACGCGCCTCGACCTTGGCTATGAATATGCCGAGGACAATCGCGACGTCGACCGCGGCCTGCCGCCGGCGTTCGAGGGCACGATCGACAATCCGGCGACGGCGATCGACGGGTTCGACGAGACCTTCTTCGGGCTGCGCGACGGCAACCGCACCGATTTCCACAAGCATGTCGCCGATGCGCGTCTCGAGGCGCAGTTGGGTTCGAACCTCACGTTCGTCTCCAAGGGCCTGTTCGGCAGTTACGACAAATTCTACCGCAACGCGCTGCCCTCGAGCGCGGTGACCGAGATCGACGGCGTCGATAGCGTCAAGATCACGGCTTATGAGGACTTCATCCAGCGCGAGAGCTTCCTGTGGCAGAATGACGTGATCGCGACGCTGGCGACCGGCGGGGTCACCCATCGCCTCCTCGTCGGTGCGGACATGAGCCTGCAGTGGAGCGACGCGGGTCGCCTGCGCGGCTTCTTCGACGGACTTCCCGCGGAGGACAAGAGCCCCAACGGACGCGAGACCTTCGTGCCGCTGGCGCAGGATATCGTCATCCCCGAAATCACCTTCCGCGGCGGGTCGGGCGAACGCTCGAGCGAAACCGAGGTCGAGGCCTTCGGCATCTACGTCCAGGACCAGGTCGAGATCGGTGAGCATCTCGAACTGATCGCGGGCCTGCGTCACGATTGGGTCGACATCCGTGTTGCCGACTTCATCGGCGATACCGACCTGTCGCGCTCCGACAGCCTGTGGAGCCCGCGCCTCGGTGCGGTGGTCAAGCCGAATGAGGACTTGAGCTTCTACGCCAGCTGGAGCCGCAGCTACCTGCCGCAGTCTGGCGACCAGTTCGCCTCGCTGTCGCCGACCACCGCGGCATTGGAGCCCGAGCGCTTCACCAATTACGAAGTCGGCGCCAAGTGGCGCGTCATCCCCGACTTCGACGTGACGCTTGCTGCCTACCGCCTCGATCGCACCAATGTACGCGCCGAAGACCCGACCTCGGGTGACACGGTGTTGACCGGCGAGATCCGCGCCGAGGGCGTCGAGCTCGAGGTGCACGGCAAGGTCGGGCGCCTCAGCCTGGCTGGCGGCATGGCCTTCCAGAATGCCGAAGTGACCAGCGACACGGGCGCCGCGCCCGAAGGTCGCCAGGTCGCCGACCTGCCCGATTTCGACGCCTCGCTCTGGGGTCGCTACGACGTCACCGATCGCCTCGGCGTTGGGCTGGGCGTCAGCCACCGCAGCTCGATGTTCGCCAGCTTCTCGAACGAGGTGAAGGTCGAGGCGCTGACGCTGGTCGATGCGGGGGTTTTCTATGACCTCACCGACGACATCGCGCTGCAGGTCAATGTCGAAAACCTGTTCGACACCGACGGCATCGTCTTCGCGCACAACGACAACAACCTCTATCCGGTCGAGGGCCGCACGGCGCGCGCGACACTGCGCTTCGGCTTCTGACCTGAAGGGTCATCCCAGCGTAGGCTGGGATCCATGTCACGGCGATAACCCTCCATGGCATGGCCCCCAGCCTTCGCTGGGGCGACTATGAGGTTTCGGCAAATCGACGGGCGCGCTTCAGGTCTTCCACGAAGCGCGCCCGTTCTTCTTCTGCCCGGACGCGGTCGGGCAGGCGCAGCAGGTAGCTCGGGTGGACGGTGAGGAAGGCCGTGCTGCCGTCGGGGAGCTGTCGCGGGCTATCGCGCAGCTTGCCGATGGTCACCGGCTTGCCGAACAGCGCGCGGCCTGCGGTGGCGCCCAGCGCGACGGTGACGGGGGGCACGACCAGCTCGCGCTCCTGTTTCAGCCACCAGTTGCAGGCGGTGATTTCGCCGGCATTGGGCGATTGGTGGATGCGGCGCTTGCCCCGTAGCTGATATTTGAAATGCTTGACCGCGTTGGTGACATAGGCGCGTGAGCGGTCGACGCCGGCCTCTGCCAGCGCTTCATCGAGAAGCTGGCCGGCGGGGCCGACGAAGGGCTTGCCCGCGAGGTCCTCGGCATCGCCCGGTTGCTCGCCGACCAGCATGAGCATGGGGTCGAGGGGGCCTTCGCCGAACACGGTCTGCGTGGCGTTGCAGTGGAGATCGCAAGCCGTGCAGGCGCCGGCTTCTTCGCGCAGCTGCGCCCAGGCGGCCTCGACGTTGGTGGGGCGAGTTTTCGGCACGGCGGGGACGGTTTCCCGCCGCGACAGGCTCGTCTCGATCATCTCGGATTCGCGCTTCTGCGCGCCCGCGAGCAGCTCGGGGATGAGCGCCGTCTCGGGCATGTTCTTCCAATATTTCCTGGGCATCTCGGCGGTCATCGCCTTCACCTTCACCCGCGCGGGATTGAAGATCGACTTGTAATAGGTCTTCCACGTCGCCTCGACCGGATCGCCGTCGGGGGCGTCGGCGCGGGTGGCGCCGGGGGTCTCGGCGAGTTGCTCGCCGTCCCAGTGGATGCAGGTCTCGGGGGTGAGGATCGACCAGCGCATGTTGGGAAAGCGCCGGATGAAGAAACCGGCCTCTGCGCGGGTGATATGATGGTCGGGTTCGAACCAGGCGACCATGCGTGTCGTGCCGCCTTCCTCCTCCAGCTCGCGGAAGCGGACGAAGGCGTGCATCTTGTGCGCATCGCGGCCGACTTCCTTGGCGAGCCGGTCGAGGCGCACGACAAGCGGGTCGGCGCGGTCGGACAGCGCGTCGCGGTTCGACTGCAGCTTCCACAACATGGCGTAGAGCAGCGCATAGCGTTCGGGGTCCGAATGGAGCGCGACGCGCTTCGCGAGGCCGGGGAACGCCTTGGGGACGCGAATGTCGCGGCTGCCCTCGGGGAGGGGGGCATCGTCGCCGAACAGCCCGACCTCCTCCCCCGCCACCTCGAAGCTTACCGCCTGCGGGGGGATGCCCGCCGATACGAGACCGCGTGCCGCCTCGCGCCACCCGTCATAATCGTCGGGGCGGGCGAGGAGCACGCGGTGGATGTCGATCTGGGGCCCGTCGGGCAGGATGTTCGTCATACGCTCACGGGCCCGGACACGCTCTACTCGCGCGTGTCTTCCATGTCCTTGCCGGCAAGCGCGCGATCATATTCCTCGGGCTTGCGCTCTTCGAATTTCTCGCCGAGCTGCTTGGCTTCCGAGGTGGTCAGCTCTTCCTTGGCGGCGGGGAACATGTCGGCTTCCTCTTCATCGATGTGATGAAGATAGTCGTGCTTCAGCTTCTTGAACTTCTCGGTCCAGGCGCCTTCCGACATGTCCTTGTCGGCAAGCTCGGCCATCAGCTCGTCGAGCTCGTGATGCTCGGCGACACTATGCTGGCCATCGTGGCGCAGGTCAGGGTCCTCGAGCATGGTCGAATAGAGGGTTTCCTCCTCGGCTGCGGCATGGGCGGTCACTTCCATGCGGAAGTTGCGGAAGAGCTGGCGGCGCTCCTCGCTGTCGCCGGTCATCGTCTCGATGCGGTTCAAAAGCTCGCGATGCGTCTCGTGGTCCTTCTTGAGGCGCTTGAAAATGGTCTGCTGGCTCATGGACTAAACTCCTGTTTCTGTTCGCCCTACCAACGCGCCGCAACCGATTGCGGTTCAGGCAGCCTTTGGGACAGGGGTACCGAACAGGTCGAGCTGCGCCGCTGGCGGGAGGAGCAGTGCCTTGAGGTCGGCGCGGTCGGTGAGGAGGGTGGGCGACCAGCCTTCACAGGTGATGAATGGCCGAACCTTCTTCACCGATACGGTCAGGCGGGCGATATCTTCGAGGCGCAGGCGGCGGTGGCGGCGCGAGGCGAGGATGCGGCCCACCGCCTTGGTGCCGAGGCCGGGAACGCGCAGCAGCTGCTCCTTCGAGGCGCGGTTGACGTCGACGGGGAAGCTCTCGCGGAATTTCAGCGCCCAGGCGAGCTTGGGGTCGATGTCGAGCGGCAGCATACCCTGTTCATCGGTCGCCGAGATCACTTCCTGCGGCGAAAAGCCGTAGAAGCGCATCAGCCAGTCGGACTGGTAGAGGCGGTGCTCGCGCATCAGCGGGGGGCGCTTGAGCGGCAGCACCGCGCTCGGGTCGGGGATGGGCGAGAAGGCGCTGTAATAGACGCGGCGCAGCCCGAAATTGTCATAGAGGCCGCGCGCGCGGGTGACGATCGCGCCGTCACTTGCGCCGTCGGCCCCGACGATCATCTGCGTCGACTGGCCGCCCGCAGCGTAACGCGGGGCGTGGCGGTAGCGGCGGCGCGCGTCCTTGGCATCGAGGATATGGGTCTTCATCTCGCCCATCGCGCCGTGGATGCGGTCCTCGTCCTTTTCGGGCGCGAGCTGCTCGAGGCCCGCCCGCGTGGGAAGTTCGACGTTGATCGAGACGCGGTCGGCGTGTCGGCCCGCAGCCTCGATCAGCTCGGGGTCGGCATCGGGGATGGTCTTGAGGTGGATATAGCCGCGAAAGTCGTGATCCTCGCGCAAGCAGCGGGCGACCTCGACCAGCTGCTCCATCGTATAGTTGGACGATTTGATGATGCCCGAGGAGAGGAACAGCCCCTCGATATAGTTGCGCTTGTAGAAGTTCAATGTGAGGTCGACGACCTCCTGCGGGGTGAAGCGCGCGCGGCGGACGTTCGACGATTTGCGGTTGATGCAATAATGGCAGTCGAAGATGCAGCTGTTGGTCAGGAGGATCTTGAGCAGGCTGATGCAGCGGCCGTCGGGGGCGTAGGCGTGGCAGATACCGGTGCCGGTGGTCGAGCCCATGCCGGTGCCCGAGCGGCTGTCGCGACCCTTCGCCCCGCTGCTCGCGCAGCTGGCGTCATATTTGGCCGCATCGGCGAGGATGCCGAGCTTTGATTGGGTGTCGAGCCGTGCCATCTGTTCTCTATACGTTCCCGAGCGGCGATGCGAAAGACTCCTAGCCGACACAAGGCCGGTTTTTCATCGACACGAGACCTCGCTTCGGCCTAGTTTCGGTGCCGAAACACGGGAGAATTTCGATGCGCCTCATGCTTGCCGCCGCCTTGCTCGCCACCACCGCCGCCACCCCGGCGCTTGCCGGACCGCAGGAGGATTATGAGGCGCTGACGACACGCTACTGGCAGTGGCAGCTCGAACAATATCCCACGCTCGCCTCCTCGGTCGGGGTGAAGGATTATGACGACAGGCTCTCCGACATGAGCCTCGAGGCCATGGATGCGCGGGTGCGCGAGAGCGAATTCTTCCTCGCGCGGCTGAAGGCCATTCCCGACGAGGGGCTGACGGCGAAGGCGCGGGTCAACAAGATGATCCTCGAGCGCAACCTCGAGACGGGCATCGAGGGGGCCGGATATGGCCAGCGGCTGATGAACTTCACCAACCGCTCGGGCTGGCACCAGAGCCTTGCGGGGCTGGCGAACAACCTGTCGTTCCGCACGGCGGCGGATTATGACAATTACCTCGCGCGGCTCGCCGCCTATCCGGCGCAGAACGAACAGGCGATCGCGGTCGCCGACGAGGCGGTAGCAGGGGGCTATGTGCTGCCTTGCACCGTGCTCGATGGCTATGCGGGCTCGATCTCGGGGGTGATCGGCGAGGACGTGACGACGAGCCGTCTCTACGCGCCCTTCGCGGGCGAGCGGCCCGACACTATCGATCCCGCCGGCTGGGAGGCGCTGAAAGGCCGCGCGGCGGCGCTGATCGATGGCGAGGTGCGCGCCGCCTATGACCGCCAGCTCGCCTGGTTCGAGAACGACTATCTGCCCAATTGCGCGCAGGCGGTCGGCGTGTCGGCGCAGCCCGGGGGTGCGGATTATTATGCCTATCGCGCGCGGCTGATGACCACGACCGACCTGACGCCCGACGAGATCCACGATATCGGCCTCAGCGAGGTGGCGCGCATCCGCGCCGAGATGGTGGAAGTGGCCAAGGACGCAGGCTTCGACACGCGCGAGGCCTTCATCGCGGACCTTCGTACCAACCCCGTCTATTATGCGAAAACGCCCGAAGAGCTGATGCAATATGTGGCGCGCGAGACGAAGAAGATCGACGCGCTCATGCCGACGCTCTTCACGCTGCTGCCGCGCCTCCCCTATGGCATCGCCGAGATCCCCGCCGAGATCGCGGAGGGCACGACGACGGCCTATTACAATCCGGGCAGCCCGGCGAACGGCATCGCGGGGCTCTATTACGTCAACACCTCGAAGCTCGACCAGCGGCCCTTGTGGGAAGTGCCCGCGCTGACGGTGCACGAGGGCGTGCCGGGGCATCACCACCAGATCGCGCTGGCGCAGGAGATCGACCAGCCCGAATGGCGCCGCAACCTGTTCTTCACCGCCTTTGTCGAGGGTTGGGGGCTCTATTCGGAGCGGCTCGGCATCGAGATGGGGCTCTATGACACGCCCGCCAAGGAAATGGGGCGGCTGTCCTACGAGATGTGGCGCGCGACGCGGCTGGTCGTCGACACGGGGCTCCATTCGAAGGGATGGAGCAAGGAGCAGGCGATCGCCTACATGCTCGACAATACGGCGCTGACCGAGGCCAATGTCGAGGCGGAGGTCAATCGCTACATCTCATGGCCGGGACAGGCGCTGGCCTACAAGATCGGCGAATTGAAGATCCGCGAATTGCGGACGCTCAGCGAAGAGACGCTGGGCGACGGCTTCGACCTTCGCCGCTTCCATGACGTGGTGCTGGGCTCGGGCGCGGTGCCGCTCGACGTGCTCGAGACCAATGTGAAGGCGTGGATCGCGGCCGAACTGGAAGCGCAGGCTCGCTAGCGCGGACGCCCCCCCGCGGGGGGCGTGCCTGCCTTATTCGGGGACGACGGTTTCGGCGTCGATCTCGCCGCGCACGCCCTTGTTCGACTTGATCAGCCGGTCGAGGCAGCCGATCTGGCCGGCGGGGCCGACGGGCGAGCATTGCTGGATGCCGGTCTCGTTGACCGTCTCGAGATAGCGGGCGTTGGCGGCCCAGCTCGAGCTTTCCTGGCGGTCGCCGGTCTCGCGATATTCCTCGGGGATGCGATAGCGTTCGCTCTCGCCCTTGCGCGCGCAGACGACGACATTGTCGTCGGTCGAGCGGGGGCAGGGATCGTCGCCGAAGACGATGATGCGGGTGACCTGCTGGTCGCGCGCCTGCGCCTCGACGGGCTGGGGGGCGAGCACCGATGCCGCGGCTGCGGTGGCGAGAAGCGGGAGGGCGAGCTTGGTCATCGGATCTTCCTTTCAACCCCTCAACGCATGAGGGCGGGTGTCGGTCTCTAGAAGCGTTTGGACAGTTCGATCGCAAGGCGGCAGCCGGCGCGGATCGCGGCGGTCATGACGGGATAGGCGGGGGCCTCCTCGGCGCCGTGGGCGCGCGCGGTATCACGATGCTCGAGCTCCTCCGCCTGGAAGCGGCGGATGTCGTCCGACAGTTCGGGATCGCTGTCGCCGAGCTGGGCGAGCTGTTCCTCGTAATGCTTGTCGATCTCGGTCTCGACCGCGTCGGTGCAAGCCATGGCGGCCTTCTCGCCCATCAAGGCGGTGACCGCGCCGAGGCCGAAGCCGGCGACGTTCCAGAAGGGCTGGAGGATGGTCGGGCGCACGCGGCGCTGGGCCATCAGTTCGTTGAAGCGAGCGAGGTGGACCTCTTCCTGCGCGGCCATATGCGCGACGGCATGGGCGGCGCGGCTGTCCTCGCCAAGTACCGCGAGTTGGCCCGCATAGATGCGGGTCGCGCCATATTCGCCGGCCTGGTCGACGCGGATCATGCGCTCGACATCGGGACGCTTGTCCCCGGGGCGCCAGTTCTGGCTCATGCGCGGCCCTTTCGAAGCCCGAGGACAATGAAGAGTGCGGCACCGAGCGAGATGATCGCGTTCCAGCCCGCCATCGAGATGGAGAGAAACTCCCACTGCACCGCGTCGCAGCGCACCACCGGTGCGGCGAGCAGGTCCTCGAGGCTGCCGCCCGCATTGGTCGAACAGGTGGTAAGTCCGGGGAAGACGCCGATCTCGACGCCGGCATGATAGACGCCGATCGCGCCCGAGACGGCGATGGCGAGCGCGGCGAGCGTGAGGAGCGGGCGGCGCATGGCGTTCATCGGCACGGCAAGGAGCGCGAGCGCGAGCGCGATGGCGTGCGGCCAGCGCTGCCAGATGCACATGTCGCAGGGCACGAGGCCGCCGATCAGCTGCGAGCCGATGGCGCCGCCGAGCAGTCCCAGCGGCACGAGGATCGCCGCGGCATGGGCGGCCTCGCGGTTCAGCAGCGGGTGGCGGGGCCGCGCGGGGGCGAGCATCAGCTGGCCTTCGCGATGCGCTGCGGCTGCTTGCCGACGCGGGTCAGCGTCTCGACCGCATAATGGAGCTGGAAGTCCTCGACGCCCTCGGCCTCGAGCTCCTCGGCGGTGGCCGAGAAGCGCGGATCGGGGCTGCTGTCGTCCTCGAGCACCGCATCCTCGACACCGGCCTGCGCCACGAGGTGGCGGCGAAGGTCGGCCTCGCGCAGGCGCGGGCGGTCGAGACGGTCGGGATCAGAGAGCTGGGGCACGATGATGTCGGGCTCGATGCCGCCAGCCTGCACGCTGCGACCCGAGGGGGTGTAATAGCGCGCGGTGGTGAGGCGGAGCGCCGAGCTTTCGCCCGTCTGGATGATGGTCTGGACGCTGCCCTTGCCGAAGCTGGTCTCGCCCATGACGACGGCGCGGCGATGGTCCTGCAGCGCGCCGGCGACGATTTCGGAGGCCGAGGCCGAGCCCGCGTCGATCAGCACGATTACCGGCTTGCCGCGGGTGAGGTCGCCGCTGGTCGCGTAGAAGCGCTCGATATCCTCGCTGTCGCGGCCGCGCTCGGAGACGATCTCGCCGCGTTCGAGGAAGATGTCGGAAACCTCGACCGCCTGGTTGAGGAGGCCGCCCGGATTGGCGCGCAGGTCGATGACATAGCCGACCGGCCCGTCGCCACCCATCGCGAGGTCGATGCCGCGGATCGCCGCCTCGACGCCCTCGGCGGTGGGGGCGGAAAACTGGTTGATGTTGATGATGCCGACATCGCCGTCGACTTCCCACTTCACCGGCTTCAGGTCGATGATCTCGCGCTTGAGCGTGACGTCGAAGGGCTCGTCGCGGCCGGGACGGATAATGGTGAGCTTGATGTCGGTGCCGGGCTCGCCGCGCATCTTGGAGACGCTCTCATCGAGGCTCAGGCCGAACAAAAGCTCGTCGTCGATATGGGTGATGTAATCGCCCGCCTTGAGGCCCGCACGATCGGCCGGCGTGTCCTCGGTCGGCGAAATGACGAACACCGCGCCGTCGCGGTTGGTGACGGTCAGGCCCAGCCCGCCGTAATTGCCGTCGGTCGACAGGCGCATGGTCGCGAAGTCGGCTTCGGTCAGATAGGAGCTGTGCGGATCGAGGCTCGAGAGCATGCCCTCGATGGCGCCGCGGATGAGGTCGGCGTCGCTCACTTCCTCGACATAATTGGCGCGCACGCGCTCGAACACCGAGAGGAAATTCTCCAGCTCGCGATAGGTGTCCTCGTTCTGCGCGCCGGCGGGCCGTTCCATGCCCGGCATCATCGTCGCGAAAGTGATGATGGCGGCGGCGGGGAGGAGGGCGGTGGCGATCGGGCGCAGTCGCTTCACGATGGCAAGTTCCTTGTTCTTCTGCCGCTGCCGAACGGGCGAGCGGCCAAAGCGATCCTATCGCTATTGTGTCGCCAGTTGAACCATAATCAGGATGAACCTGCGATGAGGGCCGGACTGACGGCTTTTTGACGGTGCCACAGCTCGACCTCGATGGGCCCCAGCGCGCGGCCGAGGCGCAGGCCGCGGCGAACCCGGTCGCCTTCCTCGTAGGTGGTCGAGACATTGGCGATGAGGCTGAACCAGTCGTCGCCATGATCGATGATGACGATACCGTCGCGTTCCCGGAAAGGACCGGCGAAGGCGATGCGCCCGTCGGCGGGCATGCGGATGTCGGTGCCGCGCGTGGTCTGCAGCGTGAGGCCGCGCGCACGCACGCCATCGGCGGTGAGCGAGCCGAGGCCCGCGGTCACCTTCGCGGTCGCGGGCAGGGCATAGCGGAAGGGCGGGGCAGGGCGGTTTACCTTGCCCCGCGCGAGGCCGGCGGGCGGCGGCGGGGCGGGATCGTAGGTGGCGAGCGCGGCGGCGATCTCGGCGGCAAAGGCCTCGCGGGTGGCGGCATCGGCCAGCTCGGCGGTCTGCTCGCGCGCGGCGATGGCGCGGGCATCGGCGCGGCTGGCAGCGACTCCAAGTGCCTGCGCGGCGGCAAGGCGCTCGTCCTCGAGCGCGGCGAGGCGCTGTTCGGCGGCATCGAGGCCGGCCTGTTCGGTCGCGATGCGCTCCTCGCGCTGCTCGAGCGCGACGGCGATGTTGGCGAGTTCGGCACGGCGCCCGCGCAGGCGCTCGGTACGCGCGGCGATGATGGGCGCGGTTGCCTCGACCAGCGCCTGCGTGCGCACCAGCTGGTCGATCGAGCGCGCGTCGGCGAGGGTGAGGACGGGCGGGCGGCGTGACAGGCTGGCGAGCCCCGCGACGAGCGCGGCGGACGGGGCCTGCTCGGCGGCGATGCGCGCCTGCAGGGCGGCGAGCGAGGCGGTGAGCCGTTCGCGTTCGAGCCGCGCGGCGGCAAGGCGTGCTTCGCCCGCCTCGACCTTCGCGGCGATGGCGCGGCGTTCGCGGGCGATGCCCTCGGCGCGGGTCACGGCCGCGTCGGCCTGTTCGGAAAGGGCGGCAGCGCGGGCCTCGGCCTCGCGCGCTTCGCCGCGGATACGGTCGAGCTGCGCCTGCGCGCTCGGCGGGGTGGCGGCTAGGCCGTGGCCCGCGACCGCGGCGAGGAGGAGGGCGCAGGCGAGGCGCCTCACCGTGCGCCCTCGCGGTGATAGGGGTGGCCCGCGATGATCGCGGTGGCGCGGAACAGCTGTTCGGCGAGCATGGCCCGGCACATCAGGTGCGGCCAGGTGGCGGGGCCGAAGGAATAGAGGAGGTCGGCCTCGCGCTTGACCCCTGCCTCGTGACCGTCGGCGGCGCCGATGAGGAAGCGGGTCTCGCGCACCCCCTCGTCGCGCCAGCGCCCGAGGATTTTCGCAAAGTCGGTCGAGGAGAGCGCCTTGCCGGTCTCGTCGAGCACGACGGTGCGCACGGGGGTCTGGCGCACGGGCGGGACGGTGCCGCCCGTGTCGGGCAATTCGCTATGCTTGACCGGCCAGGTGATTCGCTTGAGGTAGCGCTTCACCAGCTCGTCCTCGGGGGAGCGGGCGATTTTGCCGCGCGCAATGATGTGCAGCTGCATCCACGCGCTCCGGGACTATGAGGCCTAGGCTTCGCCGGCTTCGTCGCCGAACTGCCACATCCGCTCGAGATTGTAGAAGCTGCGCACTTCGGGGCGGAACAGGTGGACGACCACGTCGCCCGCATCGATCAGCACCCAGTCGGCGGTCGGGAGGCCCTCGATGCGCGGGGTCACGCCCTCGAGGCCCTTCACCTTCTCGGCGAGCTTCTGCGCGATGGCGGCGACCTGCCGGCTCGACCGTCCGCTCGCGATCACCATATGGTCGGCGATCGAGCTCTTGCCCGCGAGCGGAATCGTGATGATGTCCTGCGCCTGCTCGTCGTCGAGCAGCTGCATGACCAGCGCGTGGAGCGCGTCGGGGTCGTCAGATTTCACGGGCGGGGTGGGGGCGGAAGCGGTGCTCATGGTCTCTAGCTCGGGCAAGGTCACTCCTCATGGGGTTACGACCGCTGCCTCGCGGTCGCTTCATCGGGTCCGTCGATATGCTGGTGCCAGTCGGGCTGGCGCGCGCGCAAGGCGGTTGCGGAAGTCGGGTCGGGGGCAAGCGTCAGGAACGTGATTGCCGGTGCCTTCCAGTCCGTCCAGTGCTTGGCATGGTTGTCGGACCGGACGAAGTGCCGCAACCAGCCCATGGCGCGAGCCGCCCGGGCACCCCCACTATAGCTCGGACGGGTCATCACGGCAATCGGCAGCATGCGCGCGATGGCGCGCCAGTCCTTCCACCGGTCGAACTCGGCGATGATGTCCTCGCCGACGAGCCAGATGAAGTCGTGCTGGGGATAGCGGCGGAAGAGCGCGTGCAGCGTATCGATCGTGTAGCGGGTGCCGGCGCGGGCCTCGAAATCCATCGCCCTGATCGGGGCGCGCCGCGCCATCTTCCGCGCCGAGGCGAGGCGGGCGTCATAGGGCGCCATGCCCTTTTTGGGCTTGAGCGGATTGCCGGGGCTGACCAGCCACCAGACCTCGTCGAGGCCGAGGGCACGGCGCGCCTCGAGGCTGATGTGGCGGTGTCCGCGATGCGCGGGGTTGAAGCTGCCGCCGAGAAGGCCGATCCGTGCCATGCCAGCTGCGCTAGCATGGGGTGTTGGCGCGGGCCAGCACCTCGGTGTATGGCAAGGGCGTAACACCTAGGGGGCCAGAAGGCGGGGAATTTATGGGCGGCGAAGAGATTTCGGCAGTGGGCGAACTGGCGGGCGGCGCGGGCGCGGCGCGCGCGGTCGAGCCGGGGCATGGTGAGGACGGCCACGGGACGCCGACCCACTGCCTCAATTGCGGCTGCGAATTGCAGGGCGACTATTGCCATTGCTGCGGCCAGCGCGGCGAGGTGCATTTCACCATCGGCGGGCTGGTCCATGACATCGTCCATGGCGTGCTCCACCTCGACGGCAAGTTCTGGCGCACGCTGCCGATGCTGGCGTGGAAGCCGGGGCAGCTGACCCGCGAATATGTCGCGGGCAAGCGCGCGCGCTACATCAGCCCGATCGCCTTCTACCTGTTCACCGTGGTGGCGATGTTCGCGCTGGTCGTGTCGGCCGACCAGGTGAATGTCGGCGACGATGTCAATCTCGGGGCGGCGGTCGAACCGGCAGCGAGCGTCGAGGAACAGCGCGAACGCGTCGAGGATCTCGAGCAGACGCTGGCCGAGATGGAGGGTGACGATTATCCCGGCGCCTCTGGCGCGCGGGCCGGCGTGGCCACGAGCCTGGCCGTGGCGCGTCGCCAGCTCGAGGAGATGGAAACGGGCAACACCGTCATCGCCAGCGACGAGGACGGCGACGTCAAGGTGACGTCGAACCTGTCGGATGACAGCGAGTTCCTCGAACCGTTGCGACAGGGCATCGAGGAGGCGCAAGAGAACCCCGCGCTCTTCTTCTACAAGGTGCAGACCAAGGCCTACAAGCTGAGCTGGCTGCTCATCCCGCTGTCATTGCCCTTCATGTGGCTGCTCTTCCCCTTCTCGCGGCGCCACAGCCTCTACAAGCATGCCGTGTTCGTGACCTATTCGATCAGCTTCATGATGCTGCTCGTGCTCAACATCGGGCTGTGGACATGGCTCGGGGCCGAGTTCGTGGGGATCGTCTTCGCGGTCTTCTACGCGCCCTTCCACCTCTACCGGCAATTGAAGGGCGCCTATGAGCTCGGGCGGCTGTCGGCGCTGCTGCGCACCACGCTGCTGTCGATCTTCGCCTGGATGGTGCTCGGCATCTTCATCGGGCTGATGTTCGCACTGGGCGCCTGGGGCTAGAAACGAAAAGGGCGACCCGAGGGCCGCCCTTTCCATTTCACCGTGAAGCCGATCAGGCGGTCGCCGGACCGCCCAGCGGCTTGCGCCCTGCCTTGGGGATCGAGGAACCCGCGAGCGGGATGACGGGCCCCTTGGGGCCGCCGCGATCGATCGAGCCGCCACCCAGCAGCGTCTTGATCTCCTCGCCCGTCAGCGTCTCATATTCGAGCAGCGCCTGCGCGAGCATCTCGAGCTCATCGCCATGGTCGGTCAGCACCTGCTTGGCGCGATCATAGCCCTGGTCGATGAGGCGGCGGATCTCCTTGTCGATCTTCTGCGCCGTCTCGGCCGAGACGTTCATGCCCTGGCTCTGCGAGTAGCCGAGGAAGGTCTCGCCCTGCTGTTCCTCATATTGCACGGGGCCCATCTCGTCGGACATGCCCCACTGGGTGACCATGTCGCGCGCGAGCTTGGTGGCGTACTGGATGTCGCCCGAGGCGCCCGACGAGACCTTTTCGTAGCCGAAGATGACTTCCTCGGCGACGCGCCCGCCCATGGCGACCGCCATGTTCGCGTGCATCTTGTCGCGGTGGTAGCTGTAGCTGTCGCGCTCGGGCAGGCGCATGACCATGCCCAAGGCGCGGCCGCGCGGGATGATGGTCGCCTTGTGGATGGGATCCGACGCCGGCTCGTGCAGCGCGACGATGGCGTGGCCCGCCTCGTGATAGGCGGTCATCTTCTTCTCGTCCTCGGTCATGACCATCGAGCGGCGCTCGGCGCCCATCATGACCTTGTCCTTGGCTTCCTCGAATTCGGCCATGGCGACGAGGCGCTTGCCCTTGCGCGCGGCCAGCAGCGCCGCCTCGTTGACGAGGTTGGCGAGATCGGCGCCCGAGAAACCCGGCGTGCCGCGGGCGATGACGCGCGCGTCGACGTCGGGGGCGAGCGGGGTCTTCTTCATGTGGACGAGGAGGATTTTCTCGCGGCCCTCGATGTCGGGACGCGGCACCACGACCTGGCGGTCGAAGCGGCCCGGGCGCAGCAGCGCGGGATCGAGCACGTCGGGACGGTTGGTCGCGGCGATGATGATGATGCCCTCGTTGGCATCGAAGCCGTCCATCTCGACGAGCAGCTGGTTCAGCGTCTGCTCGCGCTCGTCATTGCCGTTGCCGAGGCCGGCACCGCGATGGCGGCCGACCGCGTCGATCTCGTCGATGAAGATGATGCAGGGGGCGTTCTTCTTGGCCTGTTCGAACATGTCGCGGACACGGCTGGCGCCGACGCCGACGAACATCTCGACGAAGTCCGAGCCCGAGATGGTGAAGAAGGGCACGCCCGCTTCGCCCGCGATGGCGCGGGCGAGGAGGGTCTTGCCCGTACCGGGCGAACCGACGAGCAGCGCGCCCTTGGGGATCTTGCCGCCGAGGCGGGCGAACTTGCCGGGGTCCTTCAGGAATTCGACGATTTCCTGCAGTTCCTCGCGCGCTTCGTCGATGCCCGCGACATCCTCGAAGGTAACGCGGCCCTTGGCCTCGTTGAGCATCTTGGCCTTCGACTTGCCGAAGCCCATCGCGCCGCCCGACGAGTTCTTCTGCATCTGGCGCAGGATGAAGAAGCTGATGCCGAGGATGAGGAGGAAGGGCAGCGAATTGACGAGGATGAGCTGCCACAGGCTCGCCTGTTCGGCGGGCTGGACCTGCACCGCGACGCCATTGTCGAGGAGGCGGTCGGAGAGGCGCGCGTCGGGGGGCGAATCGGTCGTGAAGCGGGCGCCGTCCAACTCGCCCGAGACGAGGCTCGAGCCGTCGGTGCGCGGGCTGATGGTGACCGAGCGGATCTCGCCTTCCTCGACGCGGTCGATGAACTCGGAATAGGGGATTTTCTCGCCGCCCTGCGCGGCCGTGTCACCCGACAGGGCCTGCACGAACAGGATCAGCCCGAAGATGATGGCGAGCCAGATGACGAGGCTCTTCATCCACGGGTTGCGGGGATTTTCAGGCGGTTGGGGCGTGTTCGGGTCCATGAATAAGCCTTGATGAAACTTTGCTTTTCTAGCGCCAAGATAGGGACGGCGAGGGGCGGCGACAATGGGGCCTTCTGCGGGGGGCGGTCAGGCGCCGTCCCCCGCGCGGCGCGGCGGGGCGGGCGACAGGTGCCAGTCCGCGCCCACAAGCCGCAGGAGGAGGCCGCCGAGCGTGCACTGGCGGCCCGCCTCCAGCGCTTCCATCGCACGCGCGAGGTCGGGGCCGCGCGGGGTGGGGCGGCCGAGCGCGTCGAAGGCGAGCAGGAGGAGGCGGCGTTGCAGGTCGCGGGGCAGGTCGGCGGGCGCGGCGAGGACAAGGGCCCCGCGCTCGCGGCGGGCGCGTTCGTCGAACAGGCGGCGGGCGGTGACGGCGAGCGCTTCCTCGGCCCCGGCGAGGTGACGGGCGCTCGCGGCGAAGGCGGGGGCATCGCCGAACCCTGCTTCAGCCAGCGCGGTGCGCAGCCGTGGGCGGTCGAAGGCGGGATCGCGGTTCATCGGATCCTCGACAACCGGCAGGCCCGAGCCTTCGGCGATGGCGCGTAGCTCGGCGCGCGACCATTCGAGCAGCGGGCGGACGAGCGTGACGCGCTCGCCGAGCGGTCGGGCGGCGCGCACGCCGGCAAGGCCCGACAGGCCGGCACCGCGGGCGAGGCGCATGAGCAGCGTCTCGGCCTGGTCGTCGGCATGGTGCGCGGTGGCGATGGCGGTGAGGCCGTGGTCGGCTGCCCAGTCCGTGAGGAGGCGGTAGCGCTGGTCGCGGGCGGCAGCCTCGACATTGGCGATTGGCGGGGCACCCTTCCAGTCGACCACGAGCAGGTCGTGGGGAATGCCGAGGTCGGCGCAGTAACGGGCGACCGTGGTGGCTTCCTCGACGCTTTCGTCGCGCAGGCGATGGTCGACGGTGGCGGCGCGCACCCGGCCCGGCCGCGCCTCATGCGCGAGGAGCAGGAGCGCGAGGCTGTCGGCCCCGCCCGAAACAGCAACGCCCAGCATGTCGCCGGGCGTTACCAGTTCATCGAGGCCGGCAGCGAAGCGGGCTCGCGCCTCCTCGCTCACCGTCATCTGTCGATCAGCCGTCGCAGCGCGCCGCGGCCATGGCGGCGGGCAGGCGCTCGGCGATATAGCCGCGCATCGAGCCGCCATAGACTTCGGCGAGTTCGTCATAGGCGCGACAGGCCTGGCCCGGCTGGTCGAGGCGCATCAGCGCCTGGCCGAGGAAGTAGAGGCTGTCGGCGGCACGTTCGCCCGAGGGGTCGGTCCGATAATTGTCGAGCAGCGTTTCGGCGGCATCGCGCGGACGGTTGGCGTCGAGCTGCGCGCGGCCCTTGAGGTTGCGCGCCCAGCTCGCCTTGGGGTGGCCGGGATATTGTTCGACCATGGCGGTGAGCTGGCGGATAGCGCCGGCATTGTCGCCCGCGTTCCACAGGCGGTAGCCCTCGTTATAAGCCTCTTCGCCGTCGGCGAGACGGGCAGGGTCGGTGATCGGGATGACCGCGACGGGGCGCTGCGCAGGGGTGGCAGCGGCCGTGCTGTCGTCGTCCGCGTCATCACCCGAGAGCGCATCGTCGGGTTCGACGGGGGTCTCGACCACCGGCTGCTGCACGACGGGGGCGGGCGGCGGGGCCGAGCGCAGGTCCTCGATCGCGGCGCGCATGCGGGCCACTTCGGCTTCCATCTGGCCGAGGCGGTATTGCGATTCTTCCGACTGGCGCACCAGCGTGGTCATCTGGCGCTCGAGCGCCTCGACGCGGCCGGTCATGATGTCGACCGACTGGCGGGTGGCGACGGGCTCGTCATAGAAGCCGGCGGTGTTGGCGGGCTGGCCGTCGGGATAGACGCGGCGCTGCATCTGGCGGACCTGGCGCTCGAGGCGCTCGATCCGGTCGCGGTTCTCGCGCTCGCGGGCACGGTCGCTGTCCTGTGCATAGGCAGGCTGCGAGACGAGGAGGAGGGCACAAAGGCTGAGAAGCAAACGGTGCATGAAACTCTCTGTCGACTTGGGTGGGATCGCTATGTCGCAAGGCTCGCAGGGCGAGCCTTTCAAAAGGATGAACTAGGCCTCGCCGTCATCGCCTTCGATGGGCGGCGGGGGCGGGGGTTCGGCCTCGGGCTCGCCGGCCGTCGGCTGTGCCGGCTGGGCGCGCGGCTGCGGCTGCGGCGGAGGCGGCACCTGCTGCTGGGTCGGCGGCGGCGGGGGAGGCGGCGGGGTGGTCGTTTCGGGCTGGGGCGCGGGGCGCACGGCGCGAACCAGTGCGCGCCGCGGCGCGGGCGCGGGGGCCGGACGCGCGGCGGGTGCGGTCGTCGTCGCGGCGGTGCTCGCAGTCGTCGTCTCGGCAGCGGGCGTTCCCTCGCTCGTCCCGGCAATGTCTGGGGCGAGGAGGCTGACGTCGCGAACGCGGCGACCGTCCTCGCCCTCGAAGCCGAAATCGCGCCCGTCGATCCGCGCGGTCAGCGAGGCGGGGCGGGCGGTTTCGAGCAGCGGGGCGGCGGCATCGGCCGGAACGTCATATTCGTCGCCCGCGGCCATTTCGCCCGAGAACAAGGTGCGGCTGCCATCGGTGACCCGCAGCCAGACCGCGCGCGCGGCAACGAGCGTGACCGGCGTGTCGGCGGTGATGGCGGGCACTTCCTCCTCCTCGACCGGAGGCGGGGCGCTTTCCCCGGCGGCGGTGATCGCTTCGGCGGCTTCTTCCTCTGCGACGAGCGCGCGCTCGTTGAGCCAGGAGAAGAGCAGGACCGCGCCGATCACCGCGATGGCGGCGGCGGCGATGACCCAGCGCGGCATGCCGGAGGAGGCATCGACCACCTCATATTGGCCGACATGGGCGGTCGGCGATTCCCAGCCGCCCATTTCCTCGCGGACCTGGTCGGCGATCGTGGTGCGATCGAGGCCGACGGCGTCGGCATAGGTCTTGGCAAAGCCCACCGTATAGGTCGTTGCGGGCAACTTGGACCAGTTGCCGGCTTCAAGGCTTTCGAGGTGGCGCTGGGGGATGCGGCTCTGGCGGGCGAGTTCCTCGACCGAAAGCCCCTTTTCCTCGCGCGCGAGGCGGAGTTGCTCGCCGACGGGTGTCAGGCCCGGCAATTCCTCGTTCATGCCGTTTTCGGTCTCGTCCATCGTCAACTTCCCCAGATTCCCGCTTCCCCGCGAGAGAAGGCGAGCAGGCCAATCTTGTCAACCATCGACGGCGCGGGCGCGCGGGCGACAGTCAGTCGAGGATGACCCCGTTCTGCTTTGCCCAGCCCGCCAGCGTGCGGCGCATGTCGCGCGGCGGATTGGCGAGCAGTTCGTCCATCTGCGCGGCAGCCTGTCCGGCATCGAGCGAGCGGATCATCGCCTTGATCGGCCCCATGGCGGCGGGCGTGATCGAGAAACGGCGCAGCCCCATGCCGATGAGCGCCATCGCCTCCAGCGTGCGCCCGCCCATCTCGCCGCAGATGCGCACGGGCGTGCCCGCCGCGTTGCACTGGTCGATGATGCGCTTGAGGAAGCGCAGGATGGCGGGGCTGAGCCAGTCGTAGCGGTCGGCAAGGCGCGGATCGCCGCGGTCGGCGGCGAACAGGAACTGGGTCAAATCGTTGGTGCCGATCGACAGGAAGTCGAGGCGCGGCAAGAGCTGGTCGAGCATCTCGGCCAGTGCGGGCACCTCGAGCATGGCGCCATATTCGATGACGGTCGGCAGGAAGCGCTTTTGCCCGCGCAGCCAGTCGATCTGGTCCTCGAACAGGGCGCGTGCTTCCTCATATTCCCACGGCTCGGAGACCATCGGGAACATGACCTTGAGGTGCTTGCCCGCGGCGGCCTCGATGAGCGCGCGGGCCTGCGCCTTCATCAGTGCCTTGCGATCGAGCGACAGGCGCAGCGCGCGCCAGCCCATCGCGGGGTTCTCGGCCTCGTCCTTCTCGTCGAGATAGGGCAGCGCCTTGTCGCCGCCGATGTCGATGGTGCGAAAGACGACGGGCTTGTCGCCCGCCGCGCCGAGCACGGTCTTGTAGAGCTTGTACTGGCTCTCGCGCCCCGGCAGCGTTGCGGCGACGAGGAACTGGAATTCGGTGCGGAACAGGCCGATGCCCTCGGCGCCGACGGCATCCAAATGGTCGGCATCCTCGGCAAGGCCGGCGTTGACCATCAGCTCGACCTTCTGGCCGTCGGTGGTTTCGGCGGGCTTCTTGACGTTGGCGGCGAATTCGGCGCGGCGTGCCTGCGTCGTCTCCATCCGCTGGTCGAAGTCGTCGCGGGTGCGGGCCTCGGGGCGCACGGTGACGGTGGCATGATCGCCGTCGAGAAGGATCTCGTCGCCCTCGGCGGTGATGTGGCGGATGTCCTCGATCTTGCCGACCATCGGCACGCCCATCGCGCGCGCGACGATGGTGACATGGGCGGTAAGCGAGCCTTCCTGGAGGATGATGCCCTTCAGGCGGCGCTTGTCGTAGTCGAGCAGTTCGGCGGGGCCGAGGTTGCGGGCGATGAGGATGGCATCTTCCTGGAGGCCCTGGCTGGCCGCCGTGCCGACGCGGCCCGAGACGATGCGCAGGAGGCGGTTCGACAAATCCTCGAGGTCGTGCATGCGCTCTTTCAGGAGCGGATCGTCGATCTCCTGCATTCTTGCGCGCGTCCGTTGCTGGACGCGCTCGATCGCGGCTTCGGCGGTCAGGCCGCTGTCGATCGCCTCGTTGATGCGGCGGCTCCAGCCCTCGTCATAGGCGAACATCTTGTAGGTCTCGAGGATCTCGTGATGCTCGCCGCCGACGCCGAATTCTGCATCGCGGATATTGTTGTCGATCTGCTCGCGCATCTTGCGGAAGGCGGAATAGACGCGCGCGCGCTCGGCCTCGATGTCCTCGGCGACGGTATGTTCGACGGTGACCTTGGGCTGGTGGAAGACGGCGCGGCCGCGGGCCATGCCGGTGACGAGCTTCAGCCCTGCGAGCTGCTGCGGGCCGGTATCGCGGGCGCGGCCCTTGGTGCCGTCGGCGAAACCGGCGGACGCGAGCAGTTCGGACAGCACCATGGCGACGGTCTGCAGCGCCTCGATCTCGACATCGAGATATTTGCGGCTGTCCTCATGCTGGACGGTGAGGACGCCGATCGGCGTCTCGCGGCGCACGATGGGGACGCCCGCAAAGCTGTGGAAATGCTCCTCGCCCGTCTCGGGGCGGAAGGCGAATTGCGGGTGGCGGCTGGCTTCCTCGAGATTGAGGATGAGCATTTGCTCGGCGATCGTGCCGACGAGGCCCTCGCCCATCTCGAGGCGGGTCTTGTGGACGGCGTCGCGGTTGAGGCCATGGGTGGCGAACAGCTCGAGATGGCCCTCCTTGAGGACATAGATCGAGCAGACCTCGCTCTCCATCGCATCGGCGATGATGTCGACGACGCGGTCGAGCTTGTCCTGCGGCGAACCGCGGCTCGCCATGACGGCATGGAGACCGGTGAGAATCTCGCGGGCGGCAAGGGCAGCGCTTTCGACCATGGCCAAAGCGCTAGCAGGTCGGGACCGGCTAGGAAAGCGCGGCAATCGGGTCCGGAACGGTGAGATTCTCACTGGCCGTGGCCGCCTTTGCGCGGGCAGGATGGCGGCAGTTGCAAAGGGGACAAGAGCATGGGTTTCCATCGACCGATCGCGCCCGCCGCGCCGACACCGGCGCCGCCCGATTTCGGGCGAGCCGCCGCTGGACCGCCGGCCGACTGTCCGACGCGGGACGTGGCGATGATCGAGCGCCTGTCGGGAGAATTGCTCGGCGCGCTCGACCGCTTCCAGGCCGACCAGGACGCGCATCTCCTCGGCCTGCGCCTGTCGCGGGTGCTCACGCTGCTACGGCTCCACCTCGGCCGCGCCGACCGGCTGCTCGGCGCGGACGTGGCCGGGCGGGAAAATGCGGTGCTGGCGCGGTTGGCGCGCACGCGGGCGGAGGAAGCGCAGGCGGTCGCCGACACGCTCGAGCGGTTTGCGGGCCGCTATGGCGATGCGGGCAGCGCGGTCAGCGACCTTGCCTCCTTCCGCCACGATATCCGCGTGCTCGTCGGGCATCTTGCCGAGCGGGTCGAACGGGACCGCGCGCTGGTGCCGCGCCTCGCCGCGCAGTTGCGCGCGGTCGAAGCGGGCCGGCCGTAGACCCCCCGGGCGCGCGGGCTCGACAAGGACCTCGATGCCGCTAGGGTCGGTCCGGTTGTTGCACCGGTTGTTGCAGGAGTGTCGCCATGCTCTCGATTGTCCTTTGTGCCGCCCATCTTGCGCTGATCCCGCCGCCGCCACCGCCGGTCATTCCGTGGGACGATGCCGAGGTCGAGGCGATGCATGATGCCATAGGGGAGGAGGGCAATCGCCTCGGGATGGCGCTGGCGACGGCGGAGGCCGAGGCGCGACGGGCACTTGAGGCGCTCGACGCCGGAAGCGATGATGCCGACATCCGCAAGGCACGCAACGCCATGGCCCGCTACGAGGCGGCTTTCGGCAAGTACGAGACGATCCGCCTGCAGCTCAAGGCGATGGAACTGCGGCTCCCGACCCCGCTCAGCGAGGCCGATGCCGACAAGGTCGCGCGGCTCATCGTCTCGCGCTACGACAATCTCAATTATGCGGCGCGGCGGCGCGGGACGCTGGAAGCGCTCTATCGCCAGAAGCTCGGCGACATCGCGCCGCCGGTCATGGCCGCGCCCGCCGTGAACTAGCCGCGGTTCGACAGGGCGGCGGCGGCCTCGTCGACCAGTTCGGTGATGATGTCGGCGACGGGTTCCTCGCGCTTGACCATGCCGACCGACTGGCCCGCCATCACGCTGCCGCTCTCGACGTCGCCGTCGATCACCGCGCGCTTGAGGGCGCCCGCCCAATAATGTTCGATCTGGAGCTGGGCTTCGGCCATTTCGACTTCGCCCGAATCCAGCTTGGCGGCGACTTCGCGCTGCTTGGCGGTGAAATTCTCGGTCTCGCGGTTCTTCAGCGCGCGCACGGGAATGACCGGCAGGCGCGGGTCGATCTGGACCGAGGGGATGGCGTCGCGGGCCGAGGCGCGCAGGAACATCTTCTTGAAATTCTCGTGCGCGATGCATTCGGTCGCGCAGACGAAGCGGGTGCCGAGCTGGACCCCGACCGCGCCCATTTCGAGATAGGCGGCGATCGCTTCGCCGCGGCCGATGCCACCGGCGACGAACACCGGCATGTCGGCAGCGACATGGGGCAGGATTTCCTGCGCCAGCACCGAGGTGGAGACGGGGCCGATATGGCCGCCCGCTTCCATGCCCTCGACGACGAGCGCGTCGACGCCCGAGCGCTTGAGCTTCTTGGCCAGCGCGAGCGCAGGGGCGAAGGCGATGAGCTTGGCGCCCGACTGCTTGATGCGGTCGATCGACTTGCCCGAAGGGAGCCCGCCCGCGAGGACGACATGGCCCACTTCATGCCTGGCGCAGATGTCGATGAGGTCGTCGATCTGCGGGTGCATGGTGATGAGGTTCACGCCGAACGGCTTGTCGGTCATCGCCTTGGTGGCGGCGATTTCCTTGTCGAGGAGCTCGGGCGGCATGGCGCCGCAGGCGATGACGCCGAAGCCGCCCGCGTTGGAGATGGCGGAGACGAGGTTGCGCTCCGAGATCCAGCTCATCGCGCCGCCGAGAATGGCGTAGCGGGTGCCGAGGAACTCGGTCCCGCGGTGCATCAGTCGGTCGAGCTTGTCGTGGCTCATGGTTCTATTCCCCCAGTTCGAATGCGGCGTGGAGCGCGCGGACCGCCACGTCGACCTGGTCGTCGGGCACTAGCGCACTGGCCTTGAGTTCGGAAAGCGTTGCGGCGAGCAGCGGCACCTGACGGTCGGCGAGCACGTCGAAAACCTGCGCGGCCAGCTCGGGATTGGAGCGGATGCCGACCCCGACGACGCTGACCTTGGCGACATTATCGTCGCTGGTGACGGCGGTGAAGCCGATGGCGTCCTTCGCGCCTTCAAGGGCCTTGAGGGCGCGCGAAAGATTGGTCTTGGGCACGGTGAAGTGGAGGCTGTCCGAGCCTTGCGCGACCATGTCGACGCTGAGGCCTTCGGCGGCCAGCGCGCGCAGCGCGGCGGCGAGGCGGCCGGGCTTGTCCTTGGCTTCGAGCTTCACCAGCGCTTCGCCGCGGTCGGCGGCGATGCCGGAGATGGCGATGCGTTCCATGGTCGTCTCTTCCCAATTGGTGATGATGGTGGTGCCGGGTTCGTCCTCGAAGGCCGAGCGGACGACGAGCGGCATGTCCTCGCGGATTGCCAACCCGACCGAGCGGACCTGCAGCACCTTCGCGCCCGCGCCCGCCAGTTCGAGCATTTCCTCGGCGCCGATCGCTTCGAGCTTGCGCGCGGTCGGTTCGATGCGCGGGTCGGTGGTGTAGACGCCGGTGACGTCGGTGTAGATGTCGCAGCGGTCGCCATCGAGCCCCGCCGCGATGGCGACCGCGCTGGTGTCCGAGCCGCCGCGCCCGAGGGTGGCGATGCGCCCGTCCTCGGTCCGGCCCTGGAAGCCCGGGATGACCGCGATGGTGCCGGCCAGCAGCGCGCCGTCCAGGGCGCCGCTCTCGATCTTCTCGACGCGGGCGTTGCCGTGGACGCCCGAGGCCTCCAAGAGCTGCCAGCCCATGAAGCTTCGCGCGTCATGGCCCTTGTTCTGGAGCGTCATGGCGAGGAGACCCGCAGTGACCTGTTCGCCGCTGGCGACGACCACGTCATATTCGCGCGGGTCGTGATGCGCGGCGGCTTCCTTGCAGAATTGCACGAGGCGGTCGGTCTCGCCCGCCATGGCCGAGACGACGACGCAGGTCTGGGTGCCCCCATCCTCGGCGGCCTGACGTTCGACGAGGCGCGCGACATGGCGGATGCGTTCGATCCCCGCCATCGACGTGCCCCCGAACTTCATGACGACCCGCATATTTTCTCCGCGTGGCAAAACGTTCCGGTGCTGGTAGGGTGCGGACATGGCGAAGACAAGCATCCTGGCCTCCGAGGCCGCGCATTTCGGGTCGATGGCTGGCGACTGGTGGGACCCCAAGGGCGCGTCTGCCATGCTCCACAAGTTGAACCCGGTGCGGCTGGGGTTCGTGCGCGAACAGCTCGACCGGCACTTCGGGCTGGACGAGTGCGACTATTCGCCGCTCGACGGCAAGAGCGCGATGGACGTCGGCTGCGGGGCGGGGCTGCTTGCCGAACCGCTGGCGCGGCTGGGCGCCGAGGTGACCGGCGTGGATGCCGCCGAGCCGTTGATCGAGGCGGCGCGGGTGCATGCAGCGGGGCAGGGGCTGGCCATCACCTATGTCGCGGGCGAAGTGGCGACCGTCGACAAGACGTTCGACCTCGTCACCGCGATGGAGGTGATCGAACATGTCGCCGATCCGCGCGACTTCCTCGCCACCTTGGTCTCGAAGCTGGCGGACGGCGGTTTGCTGATCCTGTCGACGCCCAACAAGACGCCATTGTCGAAGCTGCTGACGATCACGCTGGCCGAAGGCACGGGGCGCATCCCGAAGGGCACCCACGACTATGACATGTTCATCCCGCCCGAGACGCTGACCGCGATGCTCGAGGAACTGGGTATGGAAGTGATCGAGACGAAAGGCATCGCCTTCTCGCCGTCGAAGGGGCTGCACCTCTCGGAGGATCTGAAACTCAATTATCTGATCAGCGCGCGTAGGCGCTAGCCGGATCGGGGCGGCCCGACCCCGTCAGTCCTGTCGATCTTCGATCGCAGGCTGGCCGGCATTCGCGCTCTCTTGTCGAACGACGCTCGCTACGCTCCGCTTACGTTCGACGCGGGCGCTCCTGCTAGAAATCGACCTTGTCGTAGTGCGCGGGCGGGGCCAGCCCTTCCATGCGCTCGCCCAATAGGGGCCTGAAACAGGGGCGCGACTTCATCACCGCATACCAGTCCTTCGACTGCTGGTGGCCGCGCCAGTCGAGCGCGCCGAGATAGTCGACGACAGAGAGCTGCGCGGCCGCCGAGAAGTCGGCGAGGCTGAGGCTCGGGCCGGCCAGCCAGCGGCGGTGGTCGAGGAGATAGTCCATGTAATCGAGGTGGCCATTGGCGGCGCGCATCGCATCGCGCAGGCGGACCGTGTCAGGCGATGAGCGATAGACGAGGCGCTTGAGCATGCGCTCCTCGAGCAGCGGCGCGGTGACGTCGGCGAAGAACTTGCGGTCGAACCAGTCGGACAGGCGGCGGATCTCGGCGCGCTGTTCGGGGCTGCCCTGGAGCATGCCGACCTTCTCGGTGGTCTCCTCGACATATTCGCAGATGACCTGCGCGCCGATCAGCACGGTGCCGCGCGCCGGATCGACCAGCACGGGGGTCTCGCCCGCGGGGCTCATGTCGAGGAATTCGTCGCGGCGCTCCCACGGATATTCGCGCACCAGTTCATGCGCGACGCCCTTCTCGCCGAGGACGAGGCGAACCTTGCGGCTGTGCGCGCAGAGCGGGAATTGGAAGAGCTGCAACATGGATCAGGCTTGCTGATAAGAAAGGCCGCCCGCCCCGTCCAGCGGGGCGAGCGGCCGATCGTTACGAAAAGGGACGCTTAGTCGTGGTCGTGTTCTTCGGCAGCCTCATCGGCGATGCACTCGACGTCCTCGCCCGCCAGTTCCTCTTCCGAGAGGTCCTCGCAATAGGGAGTGGGCTCGGGGAACATCGGCGGCAGGTGCGCCATGCGCGCTTCCAGCGTCTCGGCGAGCGGCATCATCGCCGGCAGCGCGGCGGGCAGGCCCTCGAACATGCCGAGATAATATTCCGGCTGGAAACCCATGAGCATGTAGTTGTGCGCGAACTTCTTGCCGGTCGGGGTGGCGGCGAAGGCAGCCAGTTCCACGAGCTCGCTCTCGCTATACTGGCGCGCGAAGACACGGGCCATGCCCTCGCGGAAAGGCGCGTCGAAGGCGGCGGCGACGGGGGGCAGTTCCTTGTCGAGCACGTCGCGCAGGATCGAGATGCGCTCGTCGAAATGCTCGTCCTTCTCGCCGATCATGCTGGCGACCGACTTGTCGCCGAGCATGGCGATGAACATGCCGGCGGTGGCTTCGATCTGCTCGGGCGTCATGTCGTCGATGCCGTCGAGTCCGAGACCCATCTCTCCATCGAGCGCCTTCATCGACAGGAAGATCGCCTTGGCGCTCTCGACCACGCCATATTCCTCGGCCAGCTGCGGGATCGGCGTGTAGAGCATCTTGTCGGCATAGGGACCGACCAGATAGTCGACGACATATTCGGCATTGCCTTCGGGCCAGAGGATGTCGACCGCGCCGCGGGCGAGGTCGAGCTTGGCGCCCGAAGGGGCCAGTTCGACGGTCTGGACGGCCTGCGCCTCGGCGGCGAGCGCCGGGCTGGCAACGGTCAGGGCGAGCGCGCTGGCGCTCAGGGCGATAAGCTTCTTCATGATTGGTCCCCCCACGGGCTTAAGCAAAATACTAGATAGCGCCGAGCCAGAACAGGGCCGCGACGCCGACGATGATACGATACCAGGCAAACGGTGCAAAACCGATTTTCGTCACGATGGCGATGAATGCCTTAACAACAATATAAGCGACGATGAAGCTGACCAGCGCACCCAGCCCGATCATGCCGAGGTCGTCGGCGACCAGCTCGTCGCGCGCCTTGTAGAGCGAGTAGACGGTGGCGCCGGTGAGCGTCGGGACGGCAAGGAAGAAGCTGAATTCGGCGGCGGTGCGGCGGTCGATGCCCAAGGCCATCGCGCCCATGATGGTCGCGCCCGAGCGGGACACGCCCGGGATCATCGCGAGACACTGGACGAGGCCGACGGTGAGCGACTTCCTGAAACTCATGGTGGCGACCGCGCCGCCGACCTGGTCCTCGGGAATGTCGGGACGCGCGGGCGGGTTGGCGAGCTTTTCGACGAGCAGGATGCCGAAGCCCCCGATGATCAGCGCCCAGGCGACGACGACGGCATTTTCGAGGAGGTTGTCGATCTGGTCACCGAAGGCGAGGCCGAGCGCGACCGCGGGGAAGAAGGCGACGAGGAGGTTGCGGGTGAAATCCCACGCGCCTTTGGACCCTTCGAACAGCCCCTTGAGCACGCCCCAGAACGTCTTCCAGTAGAGCACCACCACCGCGAGGATCGCGCCCGGCTGGATGGCGATGTTGAACACCGCCCATTCGGCCGCGTCGAAACCGAGCAGCTCGGTCGCGAGGATGAGGTGGCCGGTCGAGGAGACGGGCAGATATTCGGTCAGACCCTCGACGATGCCGAGGATGACGACGAGCAGCGTAACGGACATGGACGCTTAGCCTTCGCGGGCGGCGCGACCGAAGCGGCCGCCGGGGGTGAAACGCTCGAGCCAGTTGGGGGCGACCGAGGCCATCGGAGTGGGGGTGATGCCCATGTCGGCCAGCCCGGGGTTCTTGCCGGTGGCGACATTGTCCTTCTGGAGGAGGAGCCACTGGTCCTTGGTCATCGGCGCGCCCGGCAGGAAGCCGAAGCTCGAGATGAGGTTGCCCATGACGCTCGGCAGCTCGACGAAATTGGGCTCCATGCCCGCCATGCCGGCGATGCGGTGATTGAGGTCGCGCATGCTGACCGGTTCGGGACCGGCGATCTCGTAGGTCTTGCCGCCATGCGTCTTCGGATCGAGCGCGGCCTTGGCGATGGCCAGCCCGAGGTCGCGCACGAAGACCGGCTGGAAGCGGGTCTCGGGGGCGAGGATCGGGGTGACCGGCAGATCCATCATGCCCGCAAAGCGGTTGGTGAACTCGTCCTCGGCGCCGAAGACGGTCGAGGGGCGAAGGATGGTGGCGTTCGGAAAGGCCTTGCGGACCGCTTCCTCGCCCTGCGCCTTGGTCTGCGCATAATGACTCTCGCCATCCTTGTCGGCGCCGAGCGCTGACACCTGCACGAAGGCCTTCACCCCCGCCTTGGCGGCTAGTTCGGCCGCCGTGCGGGCGCCCTCGACATGGAGCGCGTCCTGCTTGGCGGTGTCGAAAGTGCCGACGAGGTTGATGACCGCATCGGCGCCGGCGACCGCGGCCTCGATGGTCGCGGGTTTCTCGAGGTTGGCGGGCATCAGCGCAATCTGGCCGACACGGCTCAGCGGCTGGAGCGTGTGCGCGCTCTTGGGATTGCGCTCGACGATGCGCAGCCGGACGTTGTGCTTGAGCAGCTGCTCGGCGGCATAGCGGCCGATGAAGCCGCCCCCGCCGATGAGGGTGATGATCTTGGGTGCGGTCGGATCGGACGTCACGGGTCGGGTCTCGCTCTGATGGCTGTTCTGGCGCTCTCTAGGCGACGGCCAGCCCCCTTTACAAGTTCCCTCGCATGCTTTGTTTGTTCGGCGGATTAGTGGGGGAGTTGCGTGATGGTGTGGCGAAAGTTGTTCGGTGCAAAGCGCGATGGGCGCGCGATGCCTCCTCGGCCCGCTCCGGCGCCTCGACAGTCCCCGCCGCCGCCGCCGCCGCCGCCGCGCCCGCCCGCGCCCGAGATCGACCCGCGCGCGAGCGAGGACGCCGAGGTGGCGCTGGCCGAAGCCGAGCGGATCATCGCCACCTGCGATCCGGCGCATCACTATCGCATCTGGCTCGCCGCGCTTGACCGCCTGCCGCGCAACATGGCCGATTTTCGGGGCCGGGTGCTCAACATCCGCGACACCGCCATCGGCGACCTGTCGGACCTGCCCGACCTGCCCGAGGTGGTGACCCTCCAGCTCGGCGAGCGCGAGGTCGACCTGTCGGTCCTGGATCGTCTGCCGGGGCTCGGGCGACTGGAAGCGTGGACGTCGACGATCCGCAACCTCGAACCGGTCACCGATTGCCCCCGCCTCGCGGATGTCGCCATCAACGTTGCCCGGGTCGCCGATCTGTCACCGCTGGCGCACTTGTCCATGCTCGAGAATATTGCCTTGTGGGACTATGCCGGCCAGCCGCTGTGGGAGGCGGGGGTGCCGCGTCATTTCTCCACGCCGCGCAAGCCGACGGGAACCCTCGATCCGCGCGTCTTTGCCAGCTGGCCGAACCTCAAGGTGCTGTCGGCCTACGAGGGGCCCGGATTGTCCGCGCCGCTCCCCGCGCTCCCGCAGCTCGAACTGTTGCAGGTCACCGAGAGCAGGCCCGAAGATTTTGCGGCGCTCCCGCACTTCGCCGCGCTCGAGACTGCCTCCTTCACGAATTGCGGTATCGCGGATGCGGGGCTGTTGGCGGGTCTCCCGAAGCTCGAACGGGTGCGCTTCACCGATACGGCGATTGGCGACCTGTCCCCGCTTCGCGAGTGTCCCGTGCTGCGCGACGTCGCTGCCACCCGCTGCACGGTTTCAGGGATTGCCGGCCTGCTCGATCACCCCAGGCTCAAGCGGCTCGACCTCGAACAGTGCGGGATCGAGGACATTTCCGACTGGGGTCCGAGTGAAGCGGTCGAGAGTCTCGAGTTGGCGGGCAATCCGATCCGCGACATTTCGTCGCTTCGAGGCTGGCCGAACCTGCGAGCGCTCAACCTCAAGCAGACGAAGGTCACCGACCCCGCGCAGGCCGCGCCCTTGCCCATGCTTCAATATCTGACGCTCTCCGGGACGCCCATCGATAGGCTCGACTTCATCCTCGCCTTCCCGGCGCTGGGCAGCCTCGGCGTCTCGGGCACGGCCATCGCCGACCTGTCGCCGCTCGCGCGCCACCCGAACCTGTTGCGCGACGGCGCCTACAGCTGGCGCGAGGGAGTGATGCACCATGTCGGCTTCGAGGAGACGCCGGCACAGGCCGTTTATCCCGAACTGGTGGCGGCGATCGACGGCAAGGATGGTTGGCCCCGCCAGCGCGCGATGCGGGAGTATTTCGGATTGCCGGAGAAATGGCCTTGAGGGCAGACTAGCCCAGCATCTGCTTGCGCAGATGGTCGAAGACGGCGGGGTAGAGCGGGGTCTCGAAGGCGCAGCCCGCGACATAGGTCTCGGACCAGCACACCTTGGCCTCGATCGGCTGGAGGCCGGGCAGGGTCACCCAGAGACGTTCGCCGAGGTCGGCCTTGTAGGGAAGCTCGATGCAGCACCCGCCCGGCGAGAGGTTCTTGATCGCGGTCGGATAGGGCTTGCCGCCGGCATGGCGCGAGCGCACTTCACCCTCGAGCGCGATACGCTCGGCGCGGCGGGTCTCGCCAGTCGGGACGGCCTTGGTCGGTGCATTCATCGTTCGCGGTCTTTCCTCGGGGGCAAGGGCAATGAGACGCTGTAAACGGGGCAGAGAATAGCGCGCGACACGCTAATTTTCTGTTAATTCGCATCGCGGCGAGGAGGGGGCGCATCTTTGCCGTTGACAAGAAGGCGGCTCGGCGAATAGAGGCCGCGTCCTACCGCGACTTCTCGCATCTGTGCCCAGGTGGCGGAATTGGTAGACGCACCGTCTTCAGGTGGCGGCGGGGGTAACCCCGTGGAGGTTCGAGTCCTCTCCTGGGCACCATTTTACCGACAGCGATGACAGGCAGCGCAAGGCCCGCGCCGTGGCGCGGCCATGCCGCGGCCTTACGCCCCTTGCGGCTCGAGCACCGACAGGAGCTTGGGCTCGCGGCCCTCGAGGCGGCCATCAAGGACCGCGTCGACGATCCGGTCGCCATGATGGTCGTAGACGAGATGGAGATGCTCGGGGCGCCAGTCGCGGCTGGTCCACAGCTTGCCGGTGGATTTCTGGCGGATACCGGCGGGCAGCGCCGCGGGATCGAGGCGCGCCAGCAGCGGACCGATCGTGTCGGCATAGGCCTTGACGGTGCGCGCGGCGAGGAGATGGACGCCGTCGCCGCGCCGGAGCACCGCACCCGACTGGTGGATGATCGCACCGCCATCGAGTTCGTCGGTGGTCTCGTGGAGCGTCATGCCGGTCATCTGCGGCTCGAGCATGTAGCTCGGCCAAAAATGGGTGATGACCCCGCGATATTGCGGCGACAGGCCGCCATGCGTGTTCCAGAAGGTCGCGCCGACCGCCTCGCGCAGCGGAGCCTCGAGCTTGTGGCAGCCGTAAGAGATGACAAGGTCTGGTTCCAGCGAACGCAAATAGTCGATGGTGGCGGGCGCATTGAGATCCTCGCGGGAGACGCCGAAGCGGGAAACATCCACCTGCGGAGTGCCGAAGACCGCCGTCTCGGCTTCCTCGCGGAGGCGGAAATGACGCTTGAACAGCGCTTCCGTTTCGGCGGGAAGGCCGGGCGGCGGCGCGGGAAGGAAGGCCTCGCGCTCCTCGACGACCCAGCCGGCGAGCGTGCCCGTGGCCGCGAGGCGGCTGGCGAGATAGGCGTGGCGCTGGTGGTCGCCGGTGATGAGCGCGATCTTCATGAGGATTTGAGCTCCAGGAGGTCATGCTCGCGCAAGTGGCGGGCGAGCGGGGCCAGTTCGGTCACGGGAAAGTCGATCCGCTCGGCGATGGCGAGCAGGTCATGCTCTCCGTCGGCGAGCGACAGGAGGCCGAGGAGCTGGTTGAGCATCCGCCGCCCGTCGAACTGGTCGTCGCTCGACAGGATACGCGACATCGGGCTGTTGAGCGAGGGGTAGAGGTCGCGCCGCCCGAGCTGGGGTTCGCCATGGGGCGAGCGATTGACATATTCGCGCCCCGCCTCCTCGAAGGCGGCGATGAAGGTCGCGAGCCTGGCGGCGCTGTCCTCGACCGCCGCGATCGTCATGAAATCGAGATCGTCGTGGCTGTTGTGATAGCCCGGATACTGCCCGTAGACGGTGCGCGCGGCCTGGACGACGGGCATGTCGAAACCGGGCGAGCAATATTGCCGCTCGTCCGACCCCCCCATCGGGCTGAAATCGCGCACCGCATAGCCGGGCAGGGTGCCCGCGAAATGGCGCGCGAGACGGTCGATGGTGCTCGGGCGACCGGTCCAGTCGCGGCGGCTGAGCTTGAACGAGACCGTCTCCGAAGGGCCGCCGAGGCAGGTGAGGACCATGCCCGCGGCCATGCGCGGCAGGAGCTCGGCGCCCTCGCGCGCGAGATAGGTGATCGAGCCGATGGTCTCGGGAATGACGAGGAAGCGGTAGGTGTAACGGCGCTGCTCCATCGCCTCCAGCGCCTCGTACAGGCGCACCATCGCGAGCGGGCCCGACAGCTCGTTATTGGCGAGGCTCGGGTGGCACAGATAGGTGGAGAGCAGCACCACCTCGTCGCTCTCGCCCGGCAATTCGGCGGTGGCATAGTTGAGAAGGCCATCGCGGATCTCTGTGTCGATCTCGACGCGGTAGGTACCCGGCACCAGCGCCTCGCGCTGATGGTGCGACAGGCACAGCCCCCAGCGGCGGTTGTAGTAGCTGGTGACATAGGGGATGGCGTCGGGCAGCGCCGGTTCGGAGAAGAGGTGCCGGTCGAGCTCCTCGAGGTCCATCTCCCCCGAGAAGGGGGTCGAGAAGTTGAGGACGTGGAGGTTGTTCCCGTCGCTGTCGAGAACGAGCGACCCGTCGGGGCCCCACAGGCGCGCGCGGCGCAATTCCCATTCGGGCGGCACGGTCCAGTCGAGCACCTTCTCGCCGCTCGGCACGCCATGCACCTCGAGCGGCATATGCTCGGCGAGGATTTCCATGCTGCGGCGGATGCCGGGGCCGGTGATCGAACGGCAGATCGGGAACAGGCGTTCGAACAATGTCTCGAGATTTGCGGCCAACCACCCCTCCACCATTTGGTCCTAGAGACAGGAAATCGGTGTCCCGGTAAAGGGGGCGGAAGGCGCGCCTTGTCGCACGGCGATCGCGGGCAAGGCCGGCAGCGGGCTTGTCCGCCGCGCAGGTTCATCTAGGCTGGCAGGCGCCCGTCACTGTAGGAACTGCCATGGATCGCGATCTGGTCGTCAGGCCTGCCACGCTCGAAGATGCCCGCCTGCTCTTCGACTGGCGCAACGATCCGGTCACGCGGGCCATGTCGCGCGATACCGCCGAGATCGCCTGGGAGAGCCATGTCGCGTGGCTCGACCGGGCGCTCCGGCGGCGCGATCTGCGGATCCATATCGTCGAGCAAGAGGGCGAACCGGTGGCAACCATCCGCTTCGACTATGGCGAGGAGGTCGAATTCTCGTGGAACGTCGCGCCCGCCCGGCGCGGCACGGGCCTCGCGGCGAAGGTCGCGGCGCTGATGCTGGAGATGGAGCCGGCGATGGTCGGCTATATCAGGCCCGAAAATGTCGCGGCGAAGAGAATCTGCGCCCGCGCCGGAATGGCGAGGATCGCCTCCGGCGAGTTCGAGAAATGGGCGGCGCCGGGGACAAAAGGCGCCGCCTGAGACGAAATCATGGCGCGGTATGGCACCTGCTGTTTGACGTCCGTCGGCGGCGCTGGCACCTGTTTCCCATGACAGGCCCTTCCCGCTTTCGCTTTCAGGTTCGATGACGATGATGCGCGGCGTCGCGTCCGGTCCGGCCCATCCTCGTGCAGCGATCCCGACGGGCATTGGCGGGACCGCCCTGCCGCTCCTCGCGGGCGGTCTCGCGATGGGCGCGCTCTACCTCTTCTACGCCCATGTCTATCCGCTCCACCACGACCTTGGCGGCGGGGTGCTGTCGGGCGCGCTGGCGGTCGAGCTGGGCGCGGCCTACGGCGACTATGTCCCCTATTTCCCGCCGATGGAAAAAGCCTGGTTCACCACCGCATGGCATCTCGGCCAGGCGACCGGCCTCGGCGGGGCGCTGGCGGTGATCCTCATGTCGACGCTGGTGAGCCTCATCGGGGCATGGCTGGCCTATGCGATCCGTCGCAGGGCGGTGGGGGCAGGGCCTGCCTTCTTCCTCGTGCCGCTGGCGATCCTGCTGGTGGTGCCGATCCTCTACAAGAATATCTTCGGGCTGCGCGAACCACTCGTGCTGGCGGGGCTGTGGCCTTATCTCGTGCTGCGCGTGTCGGACCCCGCTGGCGATCGCATCGGGCCGAAGCTGCGTGCGATCCTCGGCCTGTGGCTGGGCGTCACGCTCTTGTTCAAATATCTCTACGCGGCGGTCGTGCTGCTGGTCGAGCTGGCCGATGCGGCCGTGCAGCGACGTATCAGAACGCTGTTCAGGATCGAGAACCTCATCGCCGGCGGGGTCGTCGCCTGCTACCTCCTCCTCTGGTTCATCGACCCCGCGCAGCGCGAGGCCATCTCGATGATGATGAGCGCGATCGACGCCAACCTCCGGTCGGGGTCGGACAAGTTGGAGCGGGCGCTGGTCATCCTTCTGCCCGCGCTGCTCGCCCTCCTCTTGCTGCGCGTCTCGAAGGTGCCGGTGCGGCACATCGCGCTCGGCGGCGCGGTCATGGCGGGCGTGATCCTCGTCGCCGCAGTGCAGGAGCGCTGGTATACGCACCACGTCTTCCCGATCGTCATGGGAATTGTCTTCCTGCGCTGGCTCGCAGGAAACCGGCTGCGTTGGTGGGGCGAGCTCGTCTTTCTCCTGTGCATCCTGCCGCATGTCGTGCGGGCCTTTGCCGAGACGCATCAATATCGGGCCGCCGACCGCGAGCTGGAGCGGGTCATCGAGGCGGCGGGCGAGCGCGTCGAGGGCAAGCGGATCGGCGTCCTCAACATGCATCCCTCGCCCTACAACCAGTATCTGGCGGGGGCAGGGGCGCTGCGCTGGAACCCGATGGTCAACACCGCCTATGTGGCCGCCGAGCTGGCACCTGCGGATGTGCCCGCCAATGACGGCGTGGCCCCCGTGATGCCGCTCGAGCATCCGGGGCGGGTCGCGCTGCATGACCGGATGATCCGGCTGTGGATCGACCGCCCGCCCGATGCGCTGCTTTTCAGCAAGGGCGCCACCTGGCCGCTTCGCCATGTCGAGGTCGACTGGGCAACGGCGTTCAGCCGCGATCCGCGCTTTGCCGCGATCCTTGCCGACTATGACCTCGTTATCGACCATGAGGGCGAGGAAGTGAGCTTCAGCTATTATGTCCGGCGCGACTAGCATCGCCATCCGCGCCGATGCCGGGCGCGCGCTCGGCACCGGCCATTTCGCGCGCGCCGCCGCGCTCGTCGAGGCGCTGCGCCGCGATCCCGGGGTCGAGGTGACGCTGCTCACCGCGCGCGACAGCGAACCCTTTCTCGGCGCCTTTTTCGGCGACGACCTGCCGGTTGTCCTTGTCGATGACGCGGCGCCCGACCAAGCCCTTGAGCTGCTGCTGCACGAGGCAGGGCACGTCAGCGCTCTCTGCCTCGACCACTATGACGATGTCGGCGGATGGGAGGTCGCGGCGCGCACGGCCGGCATGCCGCTGATGGTGATCGACGATCTCGACCAGGCGCGGCAGGCGGACCGCGTGGTGCGGCTTCACGAAGCGGGGCCGGGCGAGGGGCGCTGGCTGCGCGGTCCGGCCTTCGCGCCCCTGTCGCCGACGATCAGGGCGCTTGCTCCCGTCGATCGGGAGACGGCCGGCACGCCGGTCCGCGTCAACGTCTGCTTCGGCGGCACCGACCCGACGGGCGAGACCGCCAAGGCCGTCGCGGCGCTGCGCGACATGGACGGGGTGGCGGTCGACCTCGTCATCGGGCCGGGAACGCGGCTCGAGGACCGGGATCTCGAGGCGGCGCGGCGGGCGGACCATGTCCGCCTCCACCACGCGCCCGACAAGGCGCGGCTGGCGGGCTTGCTCGCACGGGCCGACCTCGCGCTCGGCGCGGGGGGCGTGATGCTGTGGGAGCGCGCCTGCCTCGGGCTGCCCTCGCTGGTGGTCGAGGTCGCCGACAACCAGCATGCGCAGGTCATGCTCGCCGAAAGGGCAGGGGCGATCCGCTTCCTCGGCACCCATGAAGAGGTCGAGGCGGATGCCATGCATCGCGCCATCGGGGCGCTCGTCGGGGATGCGGCGGCGCGGCGCGACATGGCGCGGCAGGCGGCGGCGATGGTGGACGGCAAGGGCGCGGAACGGCTGGCGGCGACGCTGGTCGCGTTGGCGCGGGGGCAGGACTAGCCCAGCTCCTCCGCCGCGATGGCGACCACGTCGGCGGCGGGATCGAGCAGCTCGGGGCGCCTTTCGACCAGCGCTTCCAGCCGCGCATAATCCTCCGCCGTATCGAGGGTGATCGAGATCGCCGACAGGTCGCGCCCGCAAGCATGGCTGGCCAGCCGGAAACGGTCCGGGTTGCGGTAGAAATGCGGGGTCACATGCTCGCGGTCGTATGGGTCGCCGGTCGTTTCCGCGATGGCGAGGAGACGGTCAACGCGCATCACCTCGCAGTCGAGCCCGACGGGGAAGCTGCGGGTCGGCCAGTTGGTCGACATGTAATCCATGGCGTCCGGATCGAAGCGCTCGAGCATCGCGTCGAGGATCAGCGGCGAGAAGAGCGGGCAATCGGCAGTGACGCGGACGACGATGTCCGCCCGTGCCGCGCGCGCCGCCTTGGCGTAACGGCCGAGCACATCCTGCTCATCGCCGCGCACGCAGGTCCAGCCGTGGCTGGCGCAATGCACCTCGACGGCGTCGTCGCCGGCAAGGTCGGAGGTCGCGACGACCACCGCGTCGAGCCGCCGCGCCGCCATTACGCGGGTCACGACATGGTCGAGGACGAGGCGGTGGCCGAGCGGCTTGAGCACCTTTCCGGGCAGCCGGGAGGAGCCCATGCGCGCCTGGATGATCGCGACCTTGCGCATCGCCTATCGGCCCAGCGCGGCGGCCAGCGCGGCGACGACGCGGTCCTGCTCGGCATCGGTCATGCGCGGGTAGATGGGCAGGCTGAGGCAGCGCTCGTAATAAAGCTCCGCCTGCGGGAAATCGCCCGCCGCGAAGCCGAGGTCGCGGTAATAGGGCTGGGTGTGGATCGGGATGTAATGGACGTGCGCCTCGATCCGGTCGGCGCGTAGCGCATCGAAGACCGCGCGGCGCGTCACGTCGGTGCGCGCGGGATCGAGGCGGACGACATAGAGGTGCCAGCTCGAGGCGTCGGTTGCGGGCGGCAGGTCGAGCGGCAGGTCGGCGAGGAGATCGCGGTAGCGCCGCGCGCGGGCACGGCGCGCCTCCATGAAGTCATCGATACGGGCCATCTGGCTGGTGCCGAGCGCGGCCTGCAGGTCGCTGATGCGATAATTGAAGCCGAGCGCCTGCTGTTCGTAATAGAAGGCGCCCTCGTCGGCGCGTTCGAGCAGCGCTGGATCCTTGGTCACGCCATGACTGCGCAGCATGGCGAGCTCGGCGGCCAGCGCCGCGTCCCCGGTGACGATCATGCCGCCCTCGGCGGTGGTGATCGATTTCAGGGGGTGGAAGCTGAAGGTGGCGGCGCGGCTCTTGGGGTGCGCGCCGATCTTCATGTCGGGGCGGTCCGCGTAGCTGGCGCCGAGCGCATGGGCGGCGTCCTCGACGAGGGGGATGCCATGCGCTTCGCACAGCTCGGCGATCCGCTCGAAGCCGAGACTGTGGCCCGCGAAATGGACGGCGATCAGGAGATCGGGCTTGCGGCCCCCGGCGGCGAGCCTGGCCTCGAGCGCATCGGGGTCGATCGAGCCGGTCGCGGGATCGATGTCGACGAAATCCACATCGGCGCCGAGGTAGCGCCCCGCATTGGCCGAGGCGACGAAGCTGTTGGGGCTGGTCCACAACAGCTTGCCGGGCCCGAGCCCCAGCGCCTGCGCGAGGAGATGGAGCGCGGCAGTGCCGTTGGAAACCGCCACGCCATGGCCGGTACCGACATAATCGGCGACCGCCTGCTCGAAGCGGCGGGTGGCAGGGCCCTGCGTCAGGAAGTCCGAGCGCAGTACCTCGGCGACTGCCGCCACATCTTCCTCGTCGATCGTCTGGCAGCTGTAGCGGATCGGGTCGGGCATCGGCTGGTCCTCGCTTGCTCAGGCGTCGAAGGGCATGGCGCCCGCGATCATCTCGCGCAGCTCGGCCGCGTCCACATAATGGTCGTTGTCGCGCGAGTTGTAGTCGAACTCGTCGCCGACGAGACGGCCCTTCTCGCCATTGGCGGCGGTCAGGTAATCGGTGTCGATGCGGTTGAAGTTGAAGCTCGGCTTGATGACGTAATGGCGGTCATATTCGACCGTCTGCCACGAGGCATCGGGCTGGATCAGCACCTCGTGCAGCTTCTCGCCCGGGCGGATGCCGACATGTTTGTGCGGCATGTCGGGATCGATCGCCTCGGCAATGGTCTCGATGGTGGCCGAGGGGATGCGCGGGATGAAGGTCTCGCCGCCATGCATGCGCGCGGCACAGTCGATGACGAAGTCGACGCTCTGCTGGAGGGTGAGAAGGAAGCGCGTCATCTTGGGATCGGTGATCGGGAATTCGCTCGCGCCTTCGGCTTTCAGCTTCTGGAACAGCGGGATGACCGAACCGCGCGAGCCGATGACATTGCCGTAGCGCACGACCGACAGGCGGGTGTCGCGCGTGCCGATGACATTGTTGGCCGAGATGGCGATCTTCTCGGCGGCGAGCTTGGTCGCGCCATAGAGGTTGACCGGCGCGGCGGCCTTGTCGGTCGACAGGGCGATGACGCGTTCGACATTGTGATGGAGCGCGGCCTCGATGACATTCTCGGTGCCGAGGATGTTGGTCTTCACCGCCTCGATGGGGTTGTACTCGAGCGCGGGCACCTGCTTGAGGGCCGCGGCATGGACAACGACGTCGACACCCTCCATCGCCTGCATCAGGCGCTGCCGGTCGCGGATGTCGCCGAGGAAGTAGCGCATGGCGGGGGCGTTATAGACCTCCTGCATGACCGACTGTTTATATTCGTCGCGCGAGAAGACGATGACGCGGCGCGCCTTGTAGCGCTCGAGGATCGTCTTGATGAAGCGGCGGCCGAAGGAGCCGGTGCCCCCGGTGATGAGAATGCTCTTATCCTGAAACAACGGGTTCAACTCCCTTTTTGACCTTGGCCACCCGATAGAGGCGGTAGCCCACCATGACGGCGCTGGCGGCAAAAACCACGGCAAAGGACAAGGCGGTCGCGAGCATGATGCCGCGCAGGCCGAGGCTCGATGCCCATTGCATGCTGAGAATGAGGTTGAGGACGATGACGATCGCGCTGCAGGCCGACATGACGCCGATGCTCTTGTCGTAATGGAGGAACTTCATGTTGTGCATGAAGAAGCCCTGCAGGAGGATCGCGCCCATGATATATTTCATCAGCGGGATGGCGCTGTGGAAGTCCTCGCCGAGGAGATAGGGCGCCACGATCAGCGAGGCCACGTAGATGCCGCCTGCCGCCAGCGTGGCGAGGACGAAATAGATGGCCGAGATGGTCAGCACGTCGGCGATGCCGTCGTCGGGCGCGGCGCGCAGCTTGCGGAACAGCCACGGCGTCCAGGCGAGGACGAAGCTGTGGTTGAGGACCCAATACGCCGAGGCGAACAGCGCGGCGACCCCGTAGATCGCGCTCGCCGACACGCCGAGATAATGCGCCGCCACCACCTTGTCGGTCATCGCCACCGCCATGATCACCATGCCCGAGGGCCAGTAGATCACGCCGAAGCGCGCGATCTGGCGATAGAAGGAGCGCTCGGGGATGCGCAGGAAGGCGCGCGGGCGGTAGCCGAGCGTCCACAGCGACAGGAGCGCGGCGATGGACAGCCCGCCCATGCGCCCGAGGATGACCCCGCGCCAGTCCCAGCCGGCATAGAGGAAGCCCGAGATGAAGACGAGGCTGAGGACCGCCTGCGCGACCTGCGTGAGGAGGAAGGCCTTGCGGTTGTTGTGGAACTGCTGGAGCGCGAGCGCGGTGTAGAAGACCTCGAAGAGGAAGGCGCCGAGGACCACCGTGGCGAGCCACTCGGCGGGGAATTTGGTCGCCGCCTCGAGCGGTTCGCGAAGGATCCACGTCAGCCCCGCGACGGCCAGCGCGAGCACCGTCATGACGAACAGGATGGTGTGGGTGAACTGGTCGAGCTGCTTCTGGTCGAAATCGTAGAAGCGCATGCGGATCGCATCCTGCGTCGTCAGCCCGACGATCGGGCGCAGGAAGGTGGCATAGGTTATGAACAGCACCCAGATGCCATATTCGGCCGGATCGAGCGCGCGCGTGAGGATCGGCGCGAGGAGGAAGGGGACGAGCGCCTCGATGCCGTTGGCGAAGGCGTAAAACAGCGACTGGAGCGCCAGAAATCTCTTCGCGTTCAAGGTGTGAAGTCCCCGATGTCCCCGCGACGCACCATGCCCCCCGGCAGGTGAATCCCAAAATACTTACCTATGTGGTAACCATGTAGGGCGGGAATGTTAATAATTGCCTGCGATGGAGGGCCGGTCGCCGCGGTGGCGGCCAAAAAGATGCGGGGATCGTCAGCAGCATGCGACGGGAGACATTCGAGGGGATCGGGACAGAGGCGAACGCCCGGCGCGGCTATACGCTGGCGCTTGCCCTGATGATCGTCAGGCGCTGGGAAACATTGCCCGTGCGCGGTGCGGTGTTCGGCGAGATCCTCGCCAAGAACCGGCTCTATGCCGCGGTCACCCGTCTCTATGTGCTGCTCGCCTTTCTCCAGCCGCTGGCCCTGTTCGCCTATATGGTCAAGACGGTGGTCTCGCTGCCGCCACGCCTCGATCGCGGGGCGCGTGTGCTCGCCGTCCAGAACTTTCAGAACGAGGCCCATGCGATCGACCGCGTCGAGCAGATTCTCGATGCCGCCGCCGCGGGTGGCGGCCTGCACCGCCTCGTGATGGCGCGGCGCTATCTCCTGCACCCGCTCCATCTCGTCACGCTGCTGCGCTTCCTGGCACTTGCCCCGCGGCTGTGGCCGCTCCTCGCGCGCCTTGCCGCGCGCGACAGCTTCATGCCCGCCGCGCGGATCGCCGGCGCGCTCGCCATCTACCTGCATTTCTCGCGGCTGCTCGAACGGCGTCCGGCCATCGCCGCGGTCGTCACGGCAAGCAATTACGGTCCCGAGGCCATCGGCCTTGCGGCAGCGGCGCACCGGCAGCGTCGCAACGTCATTTACACCAACCATGCGCCGGTCCCGCCGCATTCGGGATACGTGCCGCCGGTCCTTGCCGATTGCGCGCTCTTCTATGGCGAGGAGGTGAGCGAGACCTATCGCCGCCATTCGCGCTGCCGCGCCGAGATCGGGCTCGTCGGGCTCGAGGGCGACACCGTGCCCTTCGCCTGGCGCGAGCGGCCCCGCAGCGTCGGCATCTTCCTCACCGCGCTCACCCGCGCGGAGGCGGTCGAGGCGCTGGTCGCCGACATTACCGCGCACGACCCCGAAGTCCGCATCATCATCCGCAACCATCCCGTCTCGCTCCTCGAAAACGACTTTTCCGCGCTCGCGGCGCGCTACCCCAACGTCGAGGTGACGTTCGGCAATCCGCTGGCCGATGAGATCGCGGCCTGCGACATGGTCTTCTGCGGCAATAGCGGGGTGGCGATGAACGTGCTGCGCGGCGGCCGCCCGGTCGTGCATGTCGATACGCTCGACGGCCTGCGCCACGATTATAACGGCTTCATCGCCAGCGGCCTCGTCCACGAGGCGGACGGCTGGCATGCGGGGCTCTATGCCGAGGCGCGGGCCTTTTACACCGCGCCCGGCTGGAAGGCGGTCATGCGCCGCTACGATGCGTCCTACGAAGCCGATGCCGCCGCGCTCGAACGCGATGCCGGCACGCTGCTCGCGCGCTTTCTCTAGTCGGCGGCCATGTCGAGGCTGAAGGGGGTCCCGCGCTCGAGCGGGCGGCTCGCCTTCCTGCCCAACAGCGCCTTGAAGTGGCGCGGGTGGAGGCCGTAGCCGGGGCGGATGCAGCGGATATTCTCGCGGCTCAGTTCCTCGCCCTCGGCGATGTCCTCGACGACATAGATGGAGCGGCGGAAGATTGCCGACTGGGCTTCATTCTCGCTCGCCGCGCCGAATTTCGCCTCGCCGAGCGCGCTCCATGCATCCTCGATCGAGCGGACATAGTCGCGCAGGCCCCCGGGCGTGACCGAGAAGGCCGCGTCGACCGAGCTGTCATCGTCGCCGAGCTTGAAATGCTTTTCGAACACGCAGGCCCCGAGCGCGACCGCGGCGATCGCGGCGGTGTTGCCGAGCGTATGGTCCGACAGGCCGACCTGGCAGTCGGGGAAGGCGGCCTGCATCGCGGGGATGCGGCGTAGGTTGCTGTCGCCAATCGCGGCGGGATAGCTCGAGGTGCAGGTAAGGAGGCAGCGCGGTCCCGAATTGGCGGCGCGCAGTGCCGCGACCGATTCCTCGATATCCTCCATCGTCGCGAGGCCGCAGGAGACGATCACCGGCTTGTCGGTCGCCGCCACCTTTTCGAGGAGCGGGATGAAATTGCGCTCGAAGGAGGCGATCTTGTAGGCGGGGGTTTCAAGCCGCTCGAGCAGGTCGACCGCACTCTCGTCGAAGGGGCTCGAGAAGATGTGGATGCCCGCCTCGCGCGCCGCCTCGAACAGCGGCTCGTGCCAGTCCCACGGCGTATGCGCTTCCTCGTAGAGGTCGTAGAGCGTGCGCCCGTTCCACAGGCTCTCGGGGTTGTCGATGCGGAAGTCGGGCTTGTCGCATTCGATGGTCAGCGTGTCGGCGGTATAGGTCTGGAGCTTGATCGCGCTCGCGCCGGCCTCGGCGGCGGCGGCGATGATGTCGAGCGCGCGCGACAGGTCGCCGCCATGGTTGGCCGACATTTCGGCGATGACATAGGGGCGCGCGTCGGGCGCGATGCGCCGGTCGCCGATCCGCATGGCGGGGGTTGGGCTTTCCATGCCGTCCCTTCTGCCCGCTCAACCCTCGAGCGATCAAGTCGCCAGATGCGGTCGGCGAGCCAGCGGAAAAAGCACCGCATCGGTGCGGTTGTCGGCGCAACTGCGCGCACGCTTCGCCCATTTGCTTGGAAACGGAGGAAAGATTCATGTCCCGGTGAGCCACCGCGCCTAGCCTCATGACCGCCGAATTCGTGACAGGAAGGGAAGCTATGCACGGATGGAAGAACATGGCCGCGGTACTGGCGATCGGTCTCGCCTATCTGGTCGCGCGGCTGATGGGGCTCGGGCTGGTGGCGACCGCCTGTTTCGTGACCCTCCTCCTCTTCTTCGCGCTGAGGCAGGCGCAGGCCGCCCGGTCGGCCTCGGCACAAACCGACCGGCTGACGCAACTTGCCGAGCATCGCGCGCGGGCGATCGACGAACTCAACGAGGCCAACCACCTCCTCCTCATGACCGAGGCGACCGCCCATGTCGGCCACTGGCTGATCGATCTCGAGGAGAAGGAGCTCTACTGGTCGGACGAGACCTGCCGGATCCACGGGGTGGAGCCGGGACATGTGCCGACGCTGGACGAGGCGCTCGACGTCTACCACCCCGACGACCGCGAGGCGGTTGCCGAACTGGTCGAGGACGCGCTTGCGGGCGGCCGCGACTATCGCTTCACCGCCCGCATGGTGCGCGCCGACGGCGAGGTGCGAACGGTGGAATCGATCGCCAAGGTCGACAAGGACGAGACCGGCAAGCCCACGCAGCTGTTCGGCGTCTTCCGCGACCGCACCGACGAGCTCGAACAGCAAAAGGAGCTCAAGAAGGCGCTCCATGCCGCCAAGCATGCCGCCGCCGCCAAGAGCCATTTTCTCGCCAATATGAGCCACGAGATCCGCACGCCGATGAACGGCGTGCTCGGCTTCACGGAGCTGCTCCTCGCCGAACCGTTGACCGAGAAACAGCACCGCCACGTCCAGCTCATCCATGACAGCGGCACTTCGATGCTGCAGCTCCTGAACGACATCCTCGACATCTCCAAGATCGAGGCGGGACGGCTCGAGCTCTTGCACGAACCGGTCGACCTGCGCGCCAAGATCCATGCCTGCGTCGACATCATGCGCGCCGCCGCCGAGGCCAAGGGGCTGGAGCTGGAGGTCGACTGCGACCCCGCCATTCCCGACTTCATGGAAGGCGACCGGCTGCGCGTGCGGCAAATCCTCCTCAACCTCCTCGGCAATGCGGTGAAATTCACCGAGAAGGGCAGCATCCGCGTCGCGGCGCGGCGGTGCGGGGGCGATGACGGCCCGCGGGTCGAGATCGCCGTGATCGATAGCGGCATCGGCATCCCCGAGGGCAAGCAGAAGCAGATCTTCGACACCTTCGACCAGGGCGCCAGCACCACCGCGCGCGACTTCGGCGGCTCGGGGCTGGGACTGGCGATCAGCCGGCGGCTTGCCGACGCGATGGGCGGGCGCCTCAAGGTCGAGAGCGCGCAAGGCGAGGGCTCGACCTTCACCATCGACCTGCCGCTCGTCGAGAGAGCCTCCCCGCACGGGGTAACGCCAATGCGGGCCGCGCGTGACGAGCAGTTCGGCGATGCCCGCCTGCTGGTGGTCGAGGACAATGAAGTGAACCAGATGCTCGCCACCGCCATGTGCGAGCAGCTGGGGGTGGCCTGCGACCTCGCCGCCGACGGGCTCGAGGCGGTCGACGCGATCGAGCAGGCGGCGCGCGAGGGGCGCCCCTACGGGCTCGTCCTGATGGACCTCCAGATGCCGCATCTCGGCGGGATCGATGCGACAAAGCGGCTGCGGCGGCTCGGCCATGGCGCCGAATCGCTGCCGATCATCGCGCTCACCGCCAACGCCTTTGCCGAGGATGTCGAGGAGTGCCTTGCCGCCGGGATGCAGGCGCATCTCACCAAGCCGGTGAAGCTCGAGCAACTGCAGGCGATGATCGCCCAGCATCTCTCGCCGACGCCCTCGCCCGGGGCGCGGGTGGCAGTCGGGAGCTGAGGGCGAGCGGCTGAAAGGCTTGTCGCCGCGCCCGCCCCGCGCCTAGGGTCGGGCCATGACGCTTTATGCTCTTGGCGGCCAGTCGCCGCAGCTCGCGGAAGGCGCGTGGGCGGCGCCCTCGGCGGACCTCATCGGCGATGTCCGGTTGGCTGCGCGCGCGAGCGTGTGGTTCGGCGCCGTCATCCGCGCCGACAATACGCCGATCCTCCTTGGGGAGGAAACCAACTTCCAGGATGGCGCCATCGGCCATTCGGATCCCGACGCGCCGCTCACCATCGGCGCGCGGGTGACGGTGGGGCATCAGGCGATCCTCCATGGCTGCACCATCGAGGACGAGGCGCTCGTCGGCATGGGCGCGCGCATCCTCAACCATGCGGTGATCGGCAAGCAATCGATCGTCGGCGCGGGCGCGTTGGTGACCGAGGGCAAGGTGTTTCCCGCACGCTCGCTGATCGTCGGCGCGCCGGCCAAGGCGATCCGCACGCTCGATGACGATGCGGTGCGGCTCTTGCGCGCGTCGGCGGCGCTCTATGCCGAGAAGGCCGCGCATTATGCGGCGGAGCTGGAGGCGCTTTGAGCAGGCGGGGCACATCGCTGTGCCCTACGGACGTCGGTGCCGCTTGAAACGGGGGGGCACCCCCGACCATTTTGTCTCCATGATCGATATCCGACCCTTCGACACATTGGGCCATGCGAACCATGGCTGGCTCAATGCCCGCCACCATTTCAGCTTTGCCAATTATCACGATCCCAGCCGCATGGGCTGGGGGCCGATCCGTGTCTGGAACGACGACGAGATCGCCGCCAAGTCCGGTTTCCCGCCGCATCCGCACCGCGACATGGAGATCATCACCTATGTCCGCACCGGCGCGATCACGCATCAGGATTCGATGGGTAACAAGGGCCGCACCGGCGCGGGCGACGTGCAGGTGATGAGCGCGGGGCGCGGGGTGATGCACGCCGAGTACAACCTCGAGGACGAGCAGACGACGCTGTTCCAGATCTGGATCGAGACGGCCAAGCCCAATGCCGATCCTGCGTGGGGGCAGATGCCTTTCCCGAAGGAAGAGCGGGACGGCGCCTTCCAACTGCTCGCCTCGGGCGATCCCGACGATGGTGCCTTGAGCTTCAACGCCGATGCCAAGGTGCTGGGCGCCACATTGCCCGCGGGCAAGACGCTCGAATATGAGGCCGGCAAGGGGCGCTACCTTTATCTCGTCCCCTCGGGCGCGGTGACGGTCAACGGCCATTCAGCCAGGGGCCGCGATGGTGTCGCGGCCCATGACGAAGAGAAACTGGTCATCCAAGCTGGCGAACAGGACGTCGAACTCGTGCTGGTCGACGCCGCCTAAGTGCTTGCAAAGGGGGGGCGATGATGTTTTGTCGCCCCCCGAGATGACGAAACCCACCCACGCCGCCCGCGCGATGCTCGCCGCGAGCCTGTTCCTCCTTGCCGCTCCCGCCGCCGCCCAGCAGGCCGCGCCGGCGAACACGGTCCCGCCGGCAACGCCGGTGGAAGAGCCGAGCACGACCGTGGGGCCCGAATCGCTGCGCGACTTCTCGCTCGGCGGCGAGGAAGCGCCGGCGCAGGAAACCCCTCCCGCCGAGCCGGTCGAGACGCCTGCCGCGCCCGTGGCGACCCCGCCCGCGCCGCGTCCGCAGCCGCAACAGGTCCAGCCGCAGCAACAGCAGCCGCAGCCGCAGCCCGTGCCGATCCCGATCGAACCGACGTCGCCGGCGGTGGAGGAGGCACCTGCCGAGGCGGCGCCCCCGTCCGTCGACCTGTCAGTGGAAACGGAAGACGTCGCCATCGCGCCGCGCGGGATGGCGCCGGAAGACTATGCGGAAGGGAGCAGCCTGCCCGGCTGGCTCCTCGCGCTCGTGCCCGTGCTGGTGACCATCGGGGCCTTCGTGCTGATCGCCCGTCGTCGCAAGTCGCGCCCCGCGCCTGCCGCCGCTGCGCCGGCCCCGGCCCCGGCGATGCCGCGCGAACCCGCGCCCGCGCCCGAGCCCGCACCTGCGCCCGCCACCATCAGCAGCGGCATTACCACCACGCTCAAGCCCGACCTCCACGTCGCGGTCACGCCCGTGCGCTGCGCGCTCGATGAAGAGGAATTGTGGATCGACTATCGCGTCGACATCGCCAACCGCGGCAGCGCGGCGGCGCATAATGTCCGCTTCGACGTGGCGATGCTCAACGCGGGCCCCGACCAGAAGCAGCATCTCGAGGAATTCCTCGCTTTTCCGCCGCCGCCCGCCAACGCGCCCCTGCCGGTGCTGCATCCCGGGCAGACCCAGTCGCTCGGCGGCCGCGCCGCGCTGCCCTTGTCGCAGGCCAAGGCCTATATGGTCGAGGAGCGCCCGCTGCTCGCCCCCATCCTCGCCCTCGCGCTGCGGCGCACGGCGGGGCAGAATGGTGCGCCGGTGAAGCCCGAGAAAGCGCATGCCTATATGGTCGGCCGCACGGGCGCGAGCGAGGGCAGGCTCGCCCCGATCCGCGCCGACGTGCGGCCCAAGCTCATCCGTGATGTCGCGCTGAAGCCCCTGTAGGGGGCAGCTTACATGGGCGGGGTGCCTACTACCTGTCCCCCGGACAGGCAGTCCGATTACATCGGCGGCGCCATATAGCTGTGCCATGCAAGGATGGCGGCGGCGCCGCGATGGGGCGACCAGGGCTCGGCCCATTGGCGCACCAGTTTCTCGGGCGGGCGCTCCTGCCGGCCGAGGATGCGGGCCAGTTCGACCTGTACCGCAAGGTCGCCGGCCGGAAAGACGTCGGAACGGCCTTCGGAGAAGAGCAAATAGATTTCCGCCGACCAGCGGCCGATACCCTTGATTTTGGTAAGCTCGGCGATGGCCTCTTCGTCATCCTCGGGCAGGCTCTGGAAACAGACCTCGCCGTCGCGGACCAGTGCAGCGAGGCTGCGCGCATAGCCCGCTTTCTGCCGCGACAGGCCGGCGGCGCGCATCTCGTCATCGTCGGCTGCGCACATCGCCTCGAGGTCGGGATCCTCGCCGAAGCGGGTGGTGAGCTTCTTCCACATGCTGTCGGCGGCGGCGACGCTGACCTGCTGGCCGACGATGGTGCGCAGCATGGTGACATGGGTGCAGGGGCGCACGCGCGGTTCGGGTCGCCCGTGGCGCGCCATGACCTCGCCGAACGCGGGCTCGATGGCGGCGAGCGCATCGAGATGGTGATCGAGGCTCGCCTGCGTCTGGACCATCAGCCCCTGTCGGCTCCCGTGTCGGCGGTGGCGGCGGCGTAGAGGCTGATCGCGGCGGCGTTGGAGACGTTCAGGCTTTCCATCTGCTCGCTGATCGGCAGCTTGGCGAGCGCGTCGCAATGGTCGCGCACATTGGCGCGCATGCCGGGGCCCTCGGCGCCCAGCACCAGCGCCACGCGCTTCGGCCCGAGTGCCTCGGCGAGCGTGCTCTCGGCCTCGCCCGCCAGCCCGATGCGCCAGTAGCCGGCCTCGGCCAGTTCATCGAGCGCGCGCGACAGGTTGACGACGCGGACCCACGGAATGGTCTCGAGTGCGCCCGAGGCCGCCTTGGCCAGCGCCCCGCCCTCAGGCGGCGCGTGGCGGTCCTGCGTGACGATGGCATCGACGTCGAAGGCGGCGGCCGAACGCAGGATCGCGCCGACATTGTGCGGGTCGGTGACCTGGTCGAGGATGAGGATGGTCGACTTCTCGCCCGCCTCGGCGATGACGTCGCCGAGCCAGACGTCCTCGAGCGGTTCGCACTCGATCACCACGCCCTGGTGCGGCGCATCATGGGGGACGAGGCGGGCAAGGTCGGTGACCTCGGCGCGCACCACCTGCACCTCGGGCGGGAACTGCATGAAGTTCGCCATCTCCTGTGTGGTCCAGGCCTTGATGACCTTGCGATCGGGATTGTCGAGCGCGGCTGCGACCGCGTGCTTGCCCCAGAAGCGCGGACGGTTGGGATTGTCGCCGCGTTTGCCTTTTCGTTTGCGTGCCATGGTGGCCCAATGCGCCGGAAGGCGGAGCGTTGCAAGCGGGGGGCTGTCTTTCGCTCGCCGGATGCCCTAGAAACTAACATGTGTTAAACCGACCAGGGGGTTTCCATGCTGCTTTCGCTGTCCGTGCTGCTTATCGCCGCCGCGCCCGCCGACATGGCTGCCGCCGCCGCCGATCATCATGCCGAGGCCGCCGCCGAGACGCGGATCGAGCGCAACAAGCGGCTCGCGCGTGAATTCTACGAGAAGCTGTGGTTCTCCAATCAGACCGATGCCTATGCCGATTATGTCGCCGACAGCTATGTCGTGCATGACCTGGGCGCCCGCAAAGGTGTGACCGAGCAGGCGATGCAGCAGAAGCAGATCGCCGATTTCTTCCACGGCATGGGCAGCATGACAGGCGAGATCGACTATCAGATCGCCGAGGGCGACAAGGTTGCCACGCGATGGTGGATCAACCTGTCGGACATCAGCGAACAGGGGCGCGCCATGGGGATGGAGCCGTTCGAGAAGGTCGCGATCATCAACGTCTTCCGCTTCAATGAGGAGGGCAAGATCGTCGAGATCTGGAACCACCGCCACGATCCCGAACTGCCCCAGCCGCAGGGTCGGGGCGACTGATCGAGCCACGGCTTCTCCTGCGGGCAGGCGGCTGGTAGCGTCACTGCAGTTCGTCCCGGGGGAATTGCCATGATCACGCTCGCATTGCTGCTGTCCGCCGCCTCGCGCGAGGCACCGGTGCCGCCCGCGTCGCCAGCGGTGCTGGGACCGGGGACGGTGTCGCAGGATGGGCGCTATGAATTCTGCTCCACCCTCTCGCGCGATCGGCGCATCCTCTATGTCGGCATCGAGCATGGCGACTGGCAGTCGACGCTTGAATATCGCTGGTCGGGCGAGGCCTGGGCGGGGCCGGTGCAGCGCTTCGGCACGCCCGACTATACCGTGCAGGACCCCTATCTGTCGCACGACGAGCAGCGGCTCTATTTCATCACGCGCGCCGAGGGCAGCGCCGATATCGGCTACTATCCCGCCGATGGCGACGGCGGCTGGGGCGAACCGGTGCTGCTGGGCGAGCCGATCAACAGCGAAGCGCAGGACTATTTTGTCTCCAAGACGCGCGGCGGCGACTATTACTTTTCCTCCGACCGCGAGCCCGACGGCTATTACGACCTCTATGTCGGCCGCGAGGGCGGGGAGGCGAAGCGGCTAGAGACGGTCAATTCCGACGCCTATGAGGGCGATCCCTTCGTCGATCCCGACGGCCGCTACCTCATCTTCGCTTCCGATCGCGAAGGCGGCAAGGGGCGCGGCGATCTCTATTTCAGCCTGTCGGACGGTGCGGGGGGCTGGCAGGCGCCCATCGCATTCGACGAGCGGGTGAACACGGCGGGGCACGAGCTTTGCCCGATGGTCAGCCTCGATGGCAGCGCCTTCATGTTCACCAGCAACAAGGACATCCACTGGGTCTCGACGTCGATCATCGAGGAAATGGTCGAGCGGGCGGGGCAGGAGCCGCGCTAGGCGGGGGTCGCGAGCTTCATCAGGACCAGCCCGCCGACGATCATCACCGCGGCGGTGACGCGCATCGCGCCCAGCGGCTCACCGAACCAGGCGACACCGACGATGAAGGCGCCGACCGCGCCGATGCCGGTCCAGATCGTGTAGGCAGTGCCGAGCGGCAAAACCTTCATCGACCAGGCAAGCAAACCGAAACTTGCGAGCATGGCGGCGATGGTGACGATGCTCGGGCCGAGCTTGGTGAAGCCGTCCGACTGCTTCATCGCGGTCGCCCAGACGATCTCGAAGAGACCGGCGAGGAAAAGCACGACCCACGCCATCAGGCCGGTCCCGACACGGCGGACACGTGCCTAGCTGGCAGCGTCAAGCGCATAGCCCGCGGCGCGGACGGTGCGGATGAGGTCGGGGCCGCCATGTTCGTTGAGGGCGATGCGGAGGCGACGGATGTGGACGTCGACGGTGCGCAGCTCGATGTCCTCGCTATGCGGCCAGACGGTCTCGAGAAGCTGCTGGCGCGAGAAGACGCGGCCCGGGTTCTCCATGAAATGCTTGAGGAGGCGATATTCGGTCGGGCCGACCTGCACCGGCTTGTCGTCGCGCTTCACGCGGTGCGCGGCAAGGTCCATCTCGAGACCGGCATATTCGAGTTGCTCGGCGGCGAGCGCGGGGCGGACGCGGCGCAGCACGGCACCGGCGCGGGCGACCAGCTCCTTGGGCGAGAAGGGCTTGGTGATATAGTCGTCGGCGCCCGTCTCGAGGCCGCGGATGCGATCATCTTCCTCGCCGCGGGCGGTGAGCATGATGATCGGCAGGTTGGCGGTCTGGTTGCGGCGGCGCAGGCGGCGGCACACCTCGATGCCGCTGATGCCCTCGATCATCCAGTCGAGGATGACGAGGTCGGGGGTGATCTCCTCGGCGAGGATGAGCGCTTCCTCGCCGTCGCCGGTGCGGGTCACCACATAGCCGGCGCGTTCGAAATGATAGGTGACGAGGTCGGCCAGTGCCCGATCGTCCTCCACCAGAAGCAATTTCTTATCCGACATTCGAACGATCTCCCCTTGTCGTTCAGGTTCAGACGGTATCGTCTCGGTCGAGCTTGTCGCTCATCATCCCGCCGGTAGCCGCATAATAGACCATCTCGGCGATGTTGGTGGCGTGGTCCCCGATCCGTTCGAGATGCTTGGCGACGAACAGGAGCTGGGTGGCGTGGCCGATGTTGTGGCTGTCTTCCATCATGTGCGTGAGCAGGGTGCGGAAGATGGAATTGTAGAAATCGTCGACCGCCTGGTCGCGGCGCGCCACGCGCAGCGCGGTCTCGGCGTCGCGTTCGACGAAGGCATTGAGGACGTCGTGCACCATCTCGGTGGCGATGCGCGCCATCTCGGGCATGAGCGAGAGGGGCTCCATCGAGGGGGCCCCCTCGAGCTGCTCGACGCGGCGGGCGATATTCTTGGCATAATCGCCGATGCGTTCGACCACGGTGGCGATCTTCAGCGCGGCGACGACATCGCGCAGGTCGCCCGCCATGGGCGCGCGCAGGGCGATGGTCTGGATCGCGCGCTGCTCGGTCTGGCGGTCGAGTTCGTCGATGCGCGCATCGTCGGCGACGACCTGCCGCGCGCCGGCGACGTCACGCTGCGTGAGGCATCGCATGCTCTCGCGGATCTGGTGCTCCGCGAGGCCGCCCATTTCGCTGATCAGCGCGCGCAGCTGGTCGAGGTCTTCGTCGAAGGCCTTGATCGTGTGCGCCGACACAAAGGGTTCGTTGTCGCCCGGCTCAACCATAACGGCCCGTGATATAGTCCTGCGTGCGCTGCTGCGTCGGGTTGGTGAAGATCTGGCCGGTGTCGCCATATTCGACGAGGTTGCCGAGGTGGAAGAAGGCGGTGCGCTGCGAGACGCGCGCGGCCTGCTGCATGTTGTGCGTCACGATGGCGATCGCATAGCGGCCGCGCAGTTCGTGGATCAGCTCCTCGATCTTGGCGGTGGCGATGGGGTCGAGCGCCGAGCAGGGCTCGTCCATCAGGATCACCTCGGGATCGACCGCGATGGCGCGGGCGATGCACAGGCGCTGCTGCTGGCCGCCCGACAAAGCGGTGCCGCTTTCATCGAGGCGGTCCTTGACCTCGTCCCACAGGCCGGCACGACGCAGCGAGCTTTCCACGATCCCGTCCATCTCCGACTTGTTGGTCGTCAGGCCGTGGATGCGCGGGCCGTAGGCGATATTCTCGTAGATCGACTTGGGGAAGGGGTTGGGCTTCTGGAACACCATGCCGACGCGGGCGCGCAGCTGGACGACGTCCATCGAGGGGGCGTGGATGTCCTCGCCGTCCAATTCGATGAGGCCGGTCACGCGGGCCGCGGGGATGGTGTCGTTCATACGGTTCAAGGTGCGCAGGAAGGTCGACTTGCCGCAGCCCGACGGGCCGATGAAGGCGGTGACCTTGTCCTCGAAGATCTCGATCGAGACGTCCTTGATCGCCTGCTTCTCGCCGTAGAAGACGCTGACATCCTCGGCGCGCATCTTGGGGATGGCGGGGGTCGTCGCGTTGGTCGTGGCGGCGGTCTGGGTGGTGGTGTCGTTCATATCTTTATCCCTACCAGCGGCGCTCGAAGCGGTTGCGCAGGTAAATGGCGAGGGCGTTCATCGCGAGCATGAAGAGCAGGAGCACGATGATGGCGGCGGAGGTCTTCTCGACGAAGCCGCGATCGACTTCATCGGACCAGAGGAAGATCTGCATCGGCAGCACGGTCGCCTTGTCGGTGATGCCCGACGGCGGCGAGGCGATGAAGGCGCGCATGCCGATGAGCAGCAGCGGGGCGGTCTCGCCCAGCGCGCGGGCCATGCCGATGATGGTGCCGGTGAGGATGCCGGGCAGCGCGAGCGGCAGGACGTGGTGGAACACGACCTGCATCTTGGAAGCGCCGACGCCCAGCGCGGCATCGCGGATCGAGGGCGGCACCGCCTTGATGGCGTTGCGGCCGGCGATGACGATGACCGGCATGGTCATGAGCGCCAGCGTGAGGCCGCCCACCAGCGGGGCCGAGCGCGGCAGGTGCATGACGTTGAGGAACACCGCCAGGCCCAGGAGGCCGAAGATGATCGAGGGCACGGCGGCGAGGTTGTTGATCGACACCTCGACCATGTCGGTCCAGCGATTGCGCGGCGCGAATTCCTCGAGATAGACCGCCGACAGCACCCCGATGGGGAAGGCCAGCGCCATCGTCACGAGGATCGTCAGCAGCGAGCCCTTGAGCGCGCCATAGACGCCGACCGCACTGGGGTCGGTCGAATCCGAGGCGGTGAGGAAGGTCCAGTTGAAGGCTCGGCTGAGCTCGCCCTTTTCCTCGGCAATCGCGGCAAGCGCTTCGCCTTCGGCCGTGCCCTCGCCCTTGTGGGCAAGGTCGACCTCGGAGGCGACGGGGAGCGACAGCGTCGGGCTGGTGCCGGCGAGCTCGGGCTCGTCGACCAGCGTCTCGGCGAGCTCGATGACCGCGCCGTCGGAGAAGAGGCGGCTGGCCTCCTCGCCATATTGCTCGGTCGCGGCATCGCGCACGAGGCCGGCGATGGCGCCGTCGGCGAGGAGCTGGCCCACGCGCTGCTGGCGGTTGCCCGTTTCCTCGCGCGGGGCCTCGGTGAACGACAGGTCGACCGTCAGCGGCGCTTCGGTGCGGGTAAAGCCCGAGGCACCGTTCAGCCCCATGTTGATCAGGAGGAAGGCGAGGAAGGCGACCGAGATGGCGACCGCGCCAAGCCCGAAGAGCTTGAAGCGGCGCTCGGCGGCATAGCGGGCGGCGACGCGCTTTTGCATCGCCTCGCTCGACCAGCGCTTTGCCGGCTGGGTCTGTTCTTGCGGACTATTCATATGCTTCACGATATTTGCGGACCACGCGGAGCGCATAGAGGTTGAGCACCAGCGTGATGAGGAAGAGGACGAGGCCGAGCGCGAAGGCGGCGAGCGTCTTGGCGCTGTCGAACTCCTGGTCGCCGGTGAGCAGCTGGACGATCTGGACCGTCACGGTGGTCACCGAGCTGAAGGGGTTGGCAGTGAGGTTGGCGGCAAGGCCGGCGGCCATGACGACGATCATCGTCTCGCCGATGGCGCGGCTGACCGCGAGGAGGATGCCCCCGACGATGCCCGGCAGGGCGGCGGGGAAGATGACCTTCTTGATCGTCTCCGAGCGCGTGGCGCCAAGCGCGAGCGATCCGTCGTTCATCGCCTGCGGGACGGCAGCGATCGAGTCGTCGGCCATCGAGGAGACGAAGGGGATGATCATGATGCCCATGACAAGACCCGCGGCGAGCGCGCTTTCGGAGCTGGCAGGGATGCCGACCGACACGGCGAAGTCGCGGATCGCGGGGGCCACCGTCAGCGCGGCGAAATAGCCGTAGACCACGGTCGGCACGCCGGCGAGGATCTCGAGGATCGGCTTGAGCCAGGCGCGCACGCGGGCATGGGCATATTGGGTGAGGAAGATCGCGCTCATCAGGCCGAGCGGGATGGCGACGATCATGGCGATGATGGCGCCGATGAAGATGGTGCCCCAGAAGAGCGGGACCGAGCCGAAGGCGCCCGAGGAGCCGGCCTGGTCGGCGCGGATCGCGGTCTGCGGCGACCATTGCGTCCCGAACAGGAATTCGAGCGGATTGACCTTCTCGAAGAAGAGGAAGGTCTCGAAGACGAGGCTGAGGACGATGCCGAGCGTGGTGAAGATGGCGATCATCGAGGCGCCGACGAGCACCCACATCATCCAGCGTTCGACGCCGGTGCGGGCGCGGAAGCTGACGCCGATGCGGCGCATCGAGAAGAAGGCACCGAGGATGAAGGCGGTGAAGGCGAGGCCGGCGCCCATCCAGCCGTAACGGCTCGAGGCTTCGGCATAGATCGGGGCGAGCGCTTCGGACTGCGGATAGAAGCCCGTGGTCTGGTAGCCGCCCGCGATGTTGCGCGCCTCGCCGAGGATGGCGTCGCGCTGGAGGTCGAAATCGGGCAGCGCCTGTCCGGCGGGCGAGGCGAGGACGGCCTGTTCGACGAGGCCGCCCTGCACCACGCTCCAGATGGCGAGAAGGAGGAGCGCGGGGACCGCGCTCCACAGGAAGACGTAGATGCCGTGATAGCCCGGCAGGCTGTGCAGCCGCTCGCCGCCACGGCGCAGGGCCGTGACGCGCGAACGGGCGGTGAAGGCGGCAACCGCCGCCAACACCAGGATCATCAACGCTGCGAGGGACAAGCTCATCTTCGTCTAACCGTCTTCTCTTCTGTTTTGTGCCGCTTAGAGCGAGCTGCCGTCGAGGACGGTCAGTTCGTCGGCGGCGGTGTCGGAGGCGACACGCTGGTCGTCGCCGAGGGCGACGAGGCCACGGCTCGAGAGCAGGCCACCCGGCTGCCACGCGGCCTTATAGGCCTTGAGGAAGTCGCCGAGCGCGGGCTTGGCGGCAACGTGCTGGCCCTTGGCGTAGACGTAGAGCAGGCGCGCGGCCGGATATTCGAGGCTCGAGATCGTCTCGGGGGTCGGCATCACGCCATTGAGCGCCACGGCCTGGACCTTGTCGGCATTGGCTTCGAGGAAGCTGTAGCCAAGGATGCCGAGGGCACCCGGTTCGCCCGAGACCTTCTGGACGAGCAAGTTGTCGTTCTCGCCGGCTTCGACGAAGGCGCCGTCTTCGCGCATCTTGGTGCAGGCGACGTCACGCGCGTCCTCGTCGAGATCCGAACCTTCCCAGGCGGTCTCGTTGTCGCAGCCGGCTTCCATGACGAGCTCGACGAAGCTGTCGCGGGTGCCGCTGGTCGGCGGCGGGCCGAAGACGAGGATCTTGGCGTCGGGCAGCGAGGGATCGATGTCCGACCACTTTTCAGCGGCCTGTTCGCCGCCATAGGGGTTGGCGGCCAGCGCGCGATAGACCTGCTCGCTCGACAGCGTCAGTTCTTCATCGCCCGCGGCGTGGATGAGGGTCAGGCCGTCGATGCCGATCGCCATTTCGACCACGTCGGTGACGCCCGCGGCCTGGCAGTTCTCATACTCGCTGGTCTTCATGCGACGCGAGGCGTTGACCATGTCGGGATGCTCCGAACCGAGGCCGGCGCAGAACAGCTTCATGCCGCCGCCGGTGCCGGTCGATTCGACGAAGACGCTGGTGCCCGGATTGGCGCGCTGGAACGATTCGGCCACCGCGGTGGTGAAGGGATAGACGGTCGAGGAACCGACGATCTTGATATCGGTCGCCGACGAGCTGTCGCCGTTCGAGCCGCAAGCGGTGAGCAGGGCGGCAAGCGAGGCGCCCAGGAGCATTTTCTTCATGTATGATTCTCCCCATGACGGGCCCCCGTGGCCCGGCGTATGAGACGGGCGAATAGGGGGTTCTGTGGCAGCCTGTGTGACCGCCGCGTGACAATATGATGACTCGGTTGGCTGCTTTTTGAAGACAGTCGGGCGGCGTGCGCCCTAGCGCGCGACCGGAAGGTCGACAGTGATGGTCGTGCCCTTGCCCACCGCCGAGGCGATGTTGAGCGTGCCGCGATGGCGCTCGGCGATATGCTTGACGATGGCGAGCCCGAGCCCCGTGCCGCCCGAATTGCGGCTGCGCGCGGCATCGACGCGATAGAAGCGCTCGGTCAGGCGGGGCAGGTGCTCTGGCGCGATGCCCGGCCCCTTGTCGGCAACGCTGAGTCGCAGCCGGTCGCGGCCCGAGCGGCGCACCGCGACGGTCACCGCCTCGCAGCCCTCGGTGCAGCCGTAGCGGATCGCATTGCCGATGAGATTGTCGGCCAGCTGGAGGAGCTGCGCTTCGTCGCCGCGCACCGGCGGCAGCCCGTCCTCGACTTCAACGCGGATCTCGCAGTCGCGGCGCTCGGCGAGGGCGTGGTTTTCCTCGACCGCTTTCTCGATCAGCTCGCCGAGGTCGATTTCCTTGCGCGGCACGAGGAAGCGGTCGGCCTCGATCCGCGACAGCGCCATGAGGTCGGTGACGATGCGCAGCATGCGCTTGGCTTCGGATTCGATGGTGCAGGCGAAGTGGCGGCGCGTCTCCTCGTCCATCTCGCCTTCCTCGGCGAGCGTCTCGGCATAGCCGAGGATGCCCGCGAGCGGGGTGCGCAATTCGTGGCTGGCATTGGCGACGAAATCGACGCGCATTTTCTCGGCCGCGCGATGGGCGGTGCGGTCGGTCATGCGGACCATGACGACATCCTCGTCGATCGGCGTGACGTCGACGAGCCAGGGCTGGTCGGCGCGGCCGAGGCCCTCGACCTCGAGGCTGGTGCGGCGCGCCGCGGTAATGGCGGCGAGCACGCGCGGGTGCCGGATGGCGAGGCGGATGTCCGAGTTGGCGAGACGGAAGCCGAACTGGTCGCGCGCGGCGCGGTTGATCGCCATCAGCCGCTGCCCCTCGACGAGGATCACGGGGTCGGCGAGCGCATCGATGAGGGCGGCAACCAGCGGATTGAACATGGCAAGGCTCTTAACGCGCCCGTGCATGGTCCGCTAGCCGGCGGGCGGCTGCATTCGCCACCCATCGCTCTCGCGCAGCCGCATGGTGTGGCGCACGGTGGCGATGAGCAGGATGAGCAGGATGGGATAGACCCAGAAGCGCGCCGCCGCGGCATAGGCCTGCGGCAGGAGCGTGAGGTTCACCGCCTTGGCGGCGTGGGAGAAACTGGTGGTGAGCTGGAGCCCCGCGATCCAGAGCGGCCAGAAGCGGTCGGAGCGCAGCGCGATGGCGACGAAGGCCGCGAGCACCGCGAGGTCGACAATGAGCACCCCGAGCTCGACCCCGCCATAGCGCTGGTCGACCGGACCCATCACCACGACACTGACGATCGAGGCGGTCGCCGAGACGGCGGCCACGATCTTGTGCTCGCGTCCGCCGGCCACGAAGGCGTAGCCGCAGATGGCGATCAGGATCAGCGCGGAGAGGATGGGTGGCAGCATGGTCTTGCAACCGGGTCGCACGGCAATGCGACCCGGTCAAATCCTCCTCGGGTCACGCGACGACGCGCAGGTCGGCGGAGCCGGCGGGTGCGCTTTCCTCGGGGCATTCGCCAAGGTCGCCGAAACCGGTGGCGCGAAGTCCGGGCACGAAGGCCTGGGTGTCTTTCAGCACCATATGCGCCTTGGCCATGCCGCCGCGGGCGGTGACAAGCGCGCCGATCGATGCGGCGACCTCTTCGAAGGCCTCGTGGCCGGTGGCGGTGGCGATGCCGGCAACGCTGCGGGCATGGATCATGCGACCCTGCAGCTCGGCGATGGCAGCGATGGCGCTCTCGATCTGGTCTTCGACCGCGCGAACCTGGGTGGCGACGTCATAGGCGGCGGACTGGATGGCGGCTTTGCGCATCATCTGATCTCCTCAAGGCGCGACCCGGTCGCAACGCCGTGAAAGATCAGCCGGACAACAGGCGGGCGAGACTTTCGAGCCCGGCCATGAACATCCCCGCCGCAAAGGTCGCGCCAATGGCAATGAGCACGATCCACATGAGGCGCATGCCGATCCCCATGTCGTTGCGGGGACGGTGCCGCGTGGCGAACGGCAATGGCAGGGAGTAGCGGAAACTGGCAGCGTCCTGCTCGGTATTGGACGATACTGGCCCGCTACCCCCTGCACGATCGACGTGCCGAATCTGTTTGTCGATCGCCGGACCGGAATGGGCGGGTTCGACCTCGGCGGGAATGTGCGGGCTTTGACGTATCAAGCGTTGATACGGGTTCTCGCCGGGCGCGGCCTCGTGATCGGCCAGCATTCGCGCCGCCTGCTGGCGCCGTGCGACGCCCAGCGTGTGCAGCGCGATGCGGATGCGTTGGTCGACCGTATGCGGCGAAATATCCAGCTTTGCCGCGATTTCCTTGGAGCTGTGATGCGCGGCGACGAGGCGCAGGCATTCGCGCTGACCATCGGTCAGCCGGTCGAGCCGCGCGTCCACGCCCTCGTCCTCGCTCCTCAGTTGCTCGCTCATCATTTTCCTGGCCGAACGGTTCTTCAAATGTCCGATAAGCCACCAAGCGTAACGGAATTTGACGGAACATACCACCAATCCAATTTAACTATAATGCGAATCGGCGATTCGAAAGTACCAGTGGAGGCCGATTGTTTCGATTACGAAACAACGACGCGACCTTGCCGGGCGATGCCCGGGCGGGGCCTAGCTCGCGCCCTTCGCCACATTTTGACGACAGCGTGGCAGGGGACTCGTGGCTCTTCATGAGGTCGGGGCGATCCCCACCATCTGTCGCTCGATTTCGGGCGCGATCCGGACGATTGGCGCGGGGCGCGAGCGTGCCGGGGCGCGTTGGCGCGATGGCCGGTCCGACGATGCGATTTGAGGGGGGTGGTGGACAGGGCTGGATTCGAACCAGCGTACGCTTGCGCGGGCAGATTTACAGTCTGCTGCCTTTAACCACTCGGCCACCTGTCCACACAGATGAGTAAGGCAGTGGCGGCGCATTTGGCGCGTGGCGCGCCGCCTGTCAACCGCCAATGGCGCGATGGAGCGGGTAACGGGAATCGAACCCGTATATCTAGCTTGGAAGGCTAGTGTTCTACCGTTGAACTATACCCGCAAACCAGCGCGAGCGAGGCTCTTAGCCAAGGCGGGCGGGCGGGGTCAATCGGGAACGGGCGCGCGGTCCGGCGCTTTGAGCTTCTCGAAAGGAATTGCCCATGCCTGCACGCGCGAGCTGGAAAGGCCAGATCCGTCTCGCCCTCGTGGCGATCCCCGTGGAAATCTATCCGGCGACCAAGTCGGGCAGCACGGTGAGCTTCCACCAGGTCCACGAGCCCTCGGGCCAGCGCGTGCGCTATGAAAAAGTGGTGCCAGGCATCGGGCCGGTCGATCGCGACGAGATCGTCAAGGGCTATGAGGTGGACAAGGGCGAATATGTGCTCTTGGAGCCAGAGGAGGTGGAAGCGGTCAAGCTCGAGAGCAAGCGGACGCTGGAGCTCATCCAGTTCGTGGAGCAGGGCGAGATCGACGCCATCTATTTCGAGAAACCCTATTTCGTGGTGCCGCAGGACGAGCTGGCCGAGGACGCCTTCATCGTGCTGCGCGATGCGCTGCGGCAGGCGGGCAAGGTCGGCATCGGCCAGCTCGCCATGCGCGGGCGCGAATATGTGGTGAGCGTGAAGCCGTGCGGGCGCGGGCTCATCCTCGAGACGCTGCGCTACGAGGAGGAATTGCGGAAGGCCGAGAGCTATTTTCGCGAAATCGGTGACGACAAGCCCGACAAGGAATTGTTGGAGCTGGCCACCAGCCTGATCGACAAGAAGACCGCGCCTTTCGACGCGGGCAAGTTCGAGGACCGCTATGTCGAGGCGCTCCGCGACCTCATCGACAAGAAGGTGAAGGCCAAGGGCAAGCGGGTGATCGGCGATGCCACGCTCGAGGAGGAACGACCGTCGGGCAGCAATGTCGTCGACCTGATGGCGGCGCTGAAGGCGAGCCTCGACGAGGGCAAGGGCAAGAAGAAGGCGGCGCCGAAAAAGACGACGCAGAAGAAGGCGGCGCCGAAGAAGAAGGCCTCTTGAGCTACCGCCCGCCGCAAAAGGCGACGCTCAGCGACCATGTGCCCACGAGCGGGGACTGGATCTTCGAATATAAATATGACGGCTATCGGATCCTGCTCGACACCGGCGAGGGGGTGGCGTGGACCAAGAATGGCAAGGACTGGTCCGACCGGTTCGCGGGGCTGGTCGCGGCGGCGGGCAAGCAGTTTCCCGAGAATTGCCTCGTCGACGGCGAGGCGGTCGTGCTGGGCAGGAACGGCCAGCCCGATTTCGGCGCCTTGCAGCGGGCGCTGAAGCATGGCGGCAAGGACATCGTCTTTTTCGCCTTCGACCTGATCGAGGAGGCGGGGGAGGACCTCGCTGCCCTCACCAACCTTGAGCGCAAGGCGCGGCTGGAAGCGTTGATGAAAGGGGCCGAGAGCCCGCTTTTCTACGCCGAGCATGTTGCGGGCGGGGGCGAGGCGATGCTCGAGGCGGTGTGCCGCGAAGGCGGGGAGGGGATCATCGCCAAGCGCGCCGATGCGCCCTATCGCCACCGCCGCACGCGCGACTGGCTCAAGGTGAAATGCATCAACCGGCAGGAGTTCGTCATCGTCGGCTGGGCCAATAGCGACAAGAAGGCGCGGCCCTTTCGCTCGCTCCTGCTCGCGGTGAACGAGGGCGGGGGACTGCGCTATGCGGGCAAGGTCGGCACGGGCTTCGACCATGAGACGATGGTGGGCTTGAAAAAGAAACTCGAGCGGCTCGCGCGCAAGACGCCGCCGCTCGAGGTGCCGAAGGGCGAGGCGCAGGAGGCGCATTGGGTCACGCCCAGGCTGGTCGCCGAGATCGCCTTTGCCGAATTCACGAGCGCGGGGACGCTGCGACATCCAAGCTTTCTCGGGCTGCGTTCGGACAAGCCCGCCAAGGAGGTGAAGCGCGAGGTGGCGCTGCCGACCGCGGAGACGACGGGCGTGAAGGTCACGAGCGCGGACCGGATGATCTTTCCGCAAGCAGGCGTCACCAAAGGCCAGCTCGCCGATTATTATGCCGCCATCGCGCCGCTGCTGCTCGACCATGCGGCAAGGCGCCCGCTGACGCTGGTGCGCTGTCCGCAGGGGCGGGCGAAGAGCTGCTTCTTCCAGAAACACGGTCCCGATGCTCTCGGCGATGCGGTGCATGGGGTGCCGATCCGCGAGAAGGACGGCGACATCGAGGACTATCTGTGGGTCGAGGACGCCAAGGGCCTCGTCCAATGCGCGCAGATGGGGACGATCGAATTCCACGGCTGGGGCAGCCGCAACCACGCGCTGGAGGCGCCAGACCGGCTGGTGTTCGATTTCGACCCCGACGAGGGGCTCGATTTCGAGGCGGTGAAGGCAGCGGCCGTCACGGTCCGCGACATCCTGAAGGAGATGGGGCTGGAGAGCTGGCCGATGCTGACCGGCGGCAAGGGCGTGCATGTCGTCGCCCCGCTCGATGCCAGCGCCGAGTGGCCAGCAGTCAAAAGCTTCGCCGAACGCTTCGCGCGGGCGCTGGCGCAGGACCGACCCGACCAGTTCACGGCCAACATTCGCAAGGCCAAGCGCGGCGGGAAGATCTTCATCGACTGGCTCAGGAACCAGCGCGGCGCGACGGCGGTGATGCCCTATTCGGCACGGGCGCGGGAAGGCGCGCCGGTGGCGGTGCCGGTGACGTGGGACGAGCTTGCGTCAGCGACGAGCGGCGGCGACTGGCATGTCACCGACCTCGGGAAGCTGCTGGTCCATGCCGAGCGGCTGGGCGGCTGGGGCGAGGCGCGCCAGTCGCTGCCCGACCTCTAGGAAAAGGCGAGCGCCGCGCCGATGATGCCGAGCGCGACCATCAGCACCACGCCGATGACGAGCAGCACCTTGCCCGCCGGCGGGGGCTTGGCCTCCTGTCGCTCGATACCCTTTGGCGTCAGATAATAATGCCCGCCGGCGGTGCGGCCGATGAAGCCCGCCTTGTGCAGCGCCTTGACCGTATGCGCCTCGCCCTTCTTCTCGGTGCGGAGCGCGATCGCATCGGCGGGGCGCAGGGCACCCGCGCCTTTCAGCGTGTCGAGCACCTTTTTCTGCTGCGCCGCGGCCGCGATGGCGGCGGTGGTGGCGGCCGACGTGGCCACGGTGGCACCGACGTTCATCGGTCGGCGAACCGGTCGGTGGCGCGGATGAGGCCGTCGAGGATGCCGGGCTCGGCATAATTGTGGCTGCCGTCGGGGATGATCTGGAGGTCGACCTCGGGCCAGGCCTTCTTCAGCTCCCACGCCGAGCGCGGCGGGGTGCAGCTGTCGTGGCGGCCCTGCACGATCACGCCGGGGATGTGCCGGATCTTGTGGACGTCGCGCAGGATCTGGCCTTCCTCGAGGAAGCAGTGGTGGCGCATATAGTGGTTCTCGATCCGCGCCATCGCGATCGCCTGATCGGCGTCCTGCATGTGCGCCATCACGTCCTCGTTGGGAAGCAGGGTAACGGTCACCGCTTCCCAGCGCGACCAGGCGCGCGCGGCCTCGAGCTTCTTCGCTTCGTCATCGCCCGTCAGGATATGGTGGAAGGCGGTGATGGGATCGTCGCGGCCCTCGGGCGGCAGGACCGAGAGGAAGCGGTCGAACTCGTCGGGATAGATCTCGCTGGCGCCATATTTGAACAGCCAGCCATATTCATAGTCCTCGCCGAAGAAGATGCCGCGCAGGATGATCTCGGTGGCGCGGTCGGGATGCGCCTCGGCATAGGCAAGGCTCAAGGTCGAGCCCCAGCTGCCGCCAAACACCTGCCATTTGTCATGGCCGCAGTGTGTCCGGAGCTTCTCGATGTCGGCGATGAGGTCCTGCGTGGTGTTGTTCTCGAGGCTGGCGAAGGGGGTGGAGCGCCCGCAGCCGCGCTGTTCGAACAGGAGGACGTCATATTTCTCGGGGTTCCACTGGCCGCGGTGCGAGGGGCCGATGCCGCCACCCGGGCCACCATGGAGGAAGACGGCGGGCTTGGCGCCGGGCGTGCCGACGCGCTCGTAATAGATGGAATGACCGTCGCCGACGTCCATGTGGCCGCTCTCGTAAGGCTCCACGATCGGATAGAGGGTGCGGCGTTCGGTCATGCGGGTCTCCAATACAAAAAGGGCGGGCTCCGAAGAGCCCGCCCCGATTGCCTAGCGGAGTTTTGCGCCGCTTAGAAGTTCACGCCGAGTTCCGCGCCGATGATGCGCGGTTCGTTGACGAAACCGGTGAGGTTGTTGAAGTCGATCGCGCCCACCGCCGACTGGTCGTCGAGGATGTTGCGGGCGAAGACCGCGACGTCGAAGTCGGCGGTCTTGTAGCCGATGCGAAGGCCGCCTTCGAGCAGGTTGTCGTCCGAGAATTCAACGGCTTCGTAGAGGAAGAAGTTGATCTTCGAGCGATAGTACCAGTCGGTGAAGACGTAGAGGTCGCCGTCGGCCGTGATCGGGAATTCGTAGCCCGCGGTCCAGTTGGCGGTCCACTCGGGTGCCTGCGGCAGCTGGTTGCCGTCGATGTAGACGATGGCCGGCTGGAAGGGCGCCGCGGGGGCGAAGATGTCGTCGGTCACGGTGCAGGCCGCACCGCAGGTTTCGACGACCAGATCGGGATCGTCGATCTTGGCCGAGTTGTACGAGACACCCGCGGTGAGCGTCAGGCCACGAGCGGGACGCGCCATCAGTTCGGCCTCGAAGCCCGCACCGTCGACCTGGTCCGCATTGAGGAGCAGGTTGGCGTTGGTGCCGCCACCGACCGCCGACAGCTGGAGGTCGTCGGTCTTGAACAGGTAGCCGGTGAGGTTGAACATGACCGCATCGAAGCTGGTCTTGACGCCGGCTTCGTAGCTCATGGTCGTCTCGCTGCTCGCCATCGACAGGTCGCGGTCGAACAGGATGCGGCCCTGGAGCGAGGGAGCGCGATAGCCCTTGGCGACGCGGGCGAAGACGTTGACGTCGTCATTGACCTCGTAGACGCCGCTGACGTCCCAGGTCAGGACTTCGTCATCGGCCGACAGCGTTTCGGCGGGGACCGGGCCACCACCGATGAAGCCGGGGCGCAGGTCGAATTCGCGCTCGGCCATGAGGGTCTTATCGTCGAAATTGTAGCGCGCGCCGCCCTGGACGGTGAAACCGTTGTCGAAGGCGTAGTTCACGCTGCCGAAGATGCCGAGCGCGTCGGCGTCCTGGCGCTGGTTGACGATCGCCGCCGGAGCGGTTTCCTGCGGGCCGCCGAAGTCGATGCTCTCGATGTCCAGCTTCTCGTTGAAGTAGAAGACACCCGCCTGGTAGCCGAGACCGCCGTCATTGTTCGAGGCGATGCGGATTTCCTGCGTGAACTGGTCGAGCGAGGGGATGTTGTCCTGGCTCTGCGCCGAGAAGGGGATGAAGCCCGGGCCCATGTCGGCGGTGAAGGCATTGCCGAAGCCGCCGTCGATGTCGCCGCGGCTCTCGAGGTTGCCGCCCCAGTAGCTCGAGATCGAGTAAAGGGTGACCGGCCCGAAGTCATAGTCGAAGTGGGCGGCGACGTTGAAATTGTTCAGCGCCTGGTAGTTGATGCCGTCGGCACGCACTTCCGAGCGGACGAACTCGCCGCCGTCGACGCCGACCAGCTCGTTCGAACCGGTGTTGAACAGATTGGCGCGGAAGACGCGGGCCGAACCGTCCTGGCGGCGGGCCTGCGCGGTCAGGCGCAGCGAGGCGACGTCGCTCGGCTCGATGAGGAGCTGCACGCGCGCGGCATAATCGTCATAGCCTTCGAGGTCATTGCGACGCGGCGTATCGACATTGTCGATCCAGTCGTCACGGTGCTGGTAGAGACCCGAGACGCGGATCGAGACGTCGTCCGAGAGGGTCGCGCCGACGCCGGCTTCGGCGGTCAGCGTGTTGTAGCTGGCCCAGCTGGCCTTGGCGAAATTCTCGGCGGTGAAGCCGGGCTTCACCGTGTCGAACTTGACGATGCCGGCCGGCGTGTTGCGGCCGAACAGCGTGCCCTGCGGCCCGCGAAGGACTTCGACGCGATCGACGTCGAACACCGGGAAGCCCTTGAGGATCGGGTTCTCGAGGACGACTTCGTCATAGACGAGGCTGACCGGCTGCGAGGCATTGAGGTCGAAGTCGGTGTTGCCGAGGCCGCGGATGTAGAAACGCGGGAAGGTGCGCCCGAAGGAGCTTTCGATGTTGAGGCTGGGCACGCGGCCGGCGAGGCCGCGGATGTCGGCACCGCCCGCGTTGATCGCGGCCAGCGTGTCGTCGCCCACGGTCGCGACCGAGATCGGCACGTCCTGCAGGTTTTCCTCGCGGCGCTGTGCGGTGATGACGATGACGCCGATGCCTTCCTCGGCATCCTCGATCATCGTGTCATCATCACCGGTCACCTGTGCGTGCACGGGCGTGGCGGCGAACGCCGTGGCGGTGGCCATGGCGGTAAGCGAAATCATTTTCGAAAAGCGGCGCATCGAATTCTTCCCCATCTCAGAGGTTTGAAGGGTCCGGCCCCCGCGCCGGTCCCGATGCTTCGGGCGCTCTAGACGAGACTAGTCGAGAGTCAACAAGCAGCTGACATCACGGTGAAATATTCATGTCGCGTTGCCGACATGCATCGCTTTTTCGATGCGATATCAGAAGCTTTGGTCGCCGTAGACGGGCTCGACCGAGCCGTTCCACTCGCCATGGTAGCAGGCCAGCAGGCGGTCGGCGGGGCTCTGCCCCCGGGCGATGATTTCTCGCAGGGGATCGAGGAATCCGGTCTCGTCGTCGCCCGCCGCATTGGTGCGGGCGCGGGCGCGCAGGCCCTCGTTCGCCAGCTCGACGACCCGCTCGGCCAACTGCTGCATCGTGCCGAAACCGGGGACGGGGGTGCGCAGTCCCATCTTGGGAACGTCGGCGCGCAAGCGTTCGCGCTCCTCGAGGCTCCAGTCCTTGCACAGGTCCCACGCCGCATCGAGCGTGGGGCCGTCATAAAGGAGGCCGACCCACAGGGCGGGCAGCGCGCAGATGCGGTTCCACGGGCCGCCGTCGGCACCGCGCATCTCGAGGAAGCTCTTGAGGCGCACCTCCGGGAAGATGGTCGACAGGTGGTCGGTCCAGTCGGCGCGGGTGGGCTTTTCGCCCTCGAGGCCTTCGAGGCGCCCGTCGAGGAAGTCGCGGAAGCTCTTGCCCGCCACGTCGTGATAATGGCCGTCGCGGAAAACGAAATACATCGGCACGCCCAGCGCATAGTCGCACCAGCGCTCGTAGCCGAAGCCCTCCTCGAAGACGAAGGGCAGCATGCCGGTGCGGTCGGCGTCGGTGTCGGTCCAGATGTGCGACCGGAAGCTGAGGAAGCCGTTGGGACGCCCTTCCGTGAAGGGCGAATTGGCGAACAGCGCGGTGGCCACGGGCTGGAGCGCGAGGCCGACGCGGAATTTCTTCACCATGTCGGCTTCGGACGAATAGTCGAGATTGACCTGGATGGTGCAGGTGCGCTGCATCATGTCGAGCCCGAGGTCGCCCTTGGTCGGCATGTAGCGGCGCATGATGCCGTAGCGCGCCTTGGGCATCCACGAGAGATCATCGCGTGCCTTGTCGGGCCACATGCCAAGGCCGAGGAAGCCGAGGCCCAATTTCTCGCCAACGGCCTTGACCTGCTTGAGGTGGCGGCCCGCCTCGGCGCAGGTCTGGTGGAGATGCTCCAATGCGGCGCCCGACAGTTCGAGCTGGCCCGAGGGTTCGAGGCTGACGGTGCCGTCATCGCCGGTCAGCGCGATGAGCTTGCCGCCCTCGATCACGGGCTGCCAGCCATATTCGGTCAGGGCGGTGAGGAGATCGCGGATGCCGCCTTCCTCTTCCCAGCTCGGCGCGCGGTGATCCCCGACATGATAGACGAATTTCTCGTGCTCGGTGCCGATGCGCCAGTCGCTCGCGGGCTTCTCGCCGCCGGAAAACAGGGAGAGCAGGTCTTCGCGGCTCTCGATGGTCGGGCTGGCGGACAGGTCGGTGCGCGTCGTCATGGCGCCCGCCCTAGCGCAGCCGACGGAACGCGAAAAGCCACTATTGGCGCCAGTCTCCCGCCGACGCCATATAGGCGGCGACCGCCGCGAGGGCCGCCGTCTCGGCGCGCAGGATGCGCGGGCCGAGGCTGATCGCGACGGCGCCTTCCCCGGCGCGGATCATCGCGCGCTCCTCGTCGGTGAAACCGCCCTCGGGGCCGATGAGGATGGTCGCGGGGGCGGGCCTGAAGCTCTCGAGGGCAGGCGCGCCGCCCGTCTCGTCGGCGAAATAGAGGGGCGTGCGGGGCCGTTCGATCAGCCACTTTTTCAGCCGGACCGGTTCCCTCAGCTCGGCGATGGCGGTGCGCCCGCACTGCTCTGCGGCCTCGACGATATGCGCGCGGATGCGATCCTCGCCGACGCGGCCCGCGATGGTGCGTTGGGTGAGGATCGGCTGGAGCGTCTCGACGCCCAGCTCGACCGCTTTTTCGACGAGGAAGTCGATGCGCTGCTTCTTGATCGGCGCGAAGGCGAGGGTGAGGCCGGTGGGCGCTTCCTGCGGGCGGGTCTTTCCCGTCACCCGCAGGCGCACGCGCTTCTTGCCCGCCTCGACCACTTCGCCGCGCCATTCGCCGTTCGCGCCGTCGAACAGGAGGAGCGCATCGCCCGGCTTCCGCCGCATCACCGTACCGACATAATGGGCCTGCGACTTGTCGAGCTCGAACTCGGCGCCCTCGGCGAGGGGGGCGGTGACGTAAAGGCGGGGCAGGCTCTCGGGCGGCCAGGCGGGAGTGGCAGGCATGAGACGGTTTCTAGGCGGCAATGGAACGCAGCGGCAAGCCCGTGGATTTGGGTACGCGTGAGTAACGACATCCAACCGATCGTCGCGGTGGGGCGCAATTGCTGGCGGATCGAACGGGCCACCGAGGCCCGGATGATCGTCGATGCCGCCGACTATTACCGCATCATCGCCGAGGCGATGCAGCGCGCGAGCGAGCGCATCTTCATCGTCGGCTGGGACTTCGACACGCGCATCAGCCTCGCCCCCGATCGCGAGGGGAGCTATCACGCCAGCCTCGGTCACTTCTTCCTCGACCTGGCACGCGAGAAGCCGACGCGCCAGATCGACGTGCTCAAATGGAATTTCGGGGCGCTGAAGCAGTTCCTGTCGGTGCGTGCGACCTATTGGCTGTTTCGCTGGTGGCTGGCAAAACCGATCCGCCTCAAGTTCGACAGTTCGCATCCCAAGGGGTGCAGCCATCACCAGAAGATCGTCGTCATCGACGAGAGCCTCGCCGCCTGCGGGGGCATCGATATCGGGCTCAGGCGCTGGGACACGCGCGAGCACAGGCCCGAGGATCCGTGCCGCACCACCCCCAACGGCAAGCCCTATGATCCGTGGCACGACGTGACCATGCTGATGCGCGGGCCCGTGGCGGGGGCACTGGGCGAACTCGGGCGCGAGCGCTGGAAGGTGGCGACGACACGCGATCTCGAGCCGGTCCGCCAGGCCGAGGACGACTGGCCCGACGGGCTCGAGCCGCATTTCCGCGATGTCGACGTCGCCATCGCGCGCACCCGCGCCGAATATGGGGACGTCGGGGAAGTGCGCGAGAACGAGGCGCTGGTCATCGACATGATCGAGAAGTGCGAGCGCTTCGCCTATATCGAGAACCAGTATTTCACCTCGCCGAAGGTCGCCGCCGCCATCTGCACGCGGTTGAGCGAGGATGATCCGCCCGAGATCGTCCTCGTCATGCCGCGCACCGCCGACGGCTGGCTCGAGCAGATCGCGATGGACGGCACCCGCCAGAAGCTGATGCAGACCATCATGAATTCACCCGGCGGCGAGAATTTCCGCATCTATGTGCCGGTCAATGCGGCGGGCACCGACATCTATGTCCACGCCAAGGTGGCGATCATCGATGACCGCTTCCTGCGGGTGGGGTCGGCCAATCTCAACAACCGCTCGATGGGCCTCGACAGCGAGTGCGACGTCATCGTCGACTGCGGACTGCCCCAGAATGCGGGCAAGGGTCATGAGGCGACGATCACCGCGCTGCGCCGCGATCTCATGGCCGAACATCTCGGCGTCGACGTCGATACCTTGGCGAAAGCGGAGGAAGAGGAGCGCGGGCTGATCGGGGTGATCGAGGCCTTGCGCGGCGAGGACAAGACGCTGACGCGGCTCGAGCTCGAGGACCTGTCGGGCGCCGAGAATTTCATCGCCGATCACGAGCTGGGCGATCCCGAGGCTACCGAGGACATGTTCGAGCCCTTCGCGCGCAAGAGCCTGCGCCAGCGCTGGCGCCAGACCCGCACGCAATTGCGCCAGCGTTTCTCGCGCAGCTAGAGCGGCTTGGAGGCGGGCAAGATGATGCGGGCGCGGCCCTTGCGCGCGACCTCGTCATCGCTCCCGTCACTGGTGTTCTCTTCCACCTCGTCCGGCGGTGCGCTGTCTAGCTGAAGCGAGGGCGGATCGATCTGCGCGTCGGTTTCCTCGCACAGTTCGGAGGCGCCTTTCAGCACGCATTCCTCGCCTTCGCCCTCGACCTCGTCCGGCTTGGGTCGGCGGAGGATCTTGTCGGCGCGGATGATCTCCGGTTGGGCCATCGCCAGCACCGGCATCTCCGCGGCCGGCAGCGCCAGCGCCGTCATGATGTAAAGAACCATCACCGTCTCCTCTTCCACGAGGCCGAGCAGGATACGCCTGTTCGAAGCCCCCGTCCAATGCTTGACCACACGGGGCCGCGCGCGCCATGCGGTCGGGCCATGGAAACTGTTCCCGACAGCGAACGCACCGGCCTCATCGGTGCGCTGCCGCCAAGCTGGCGGCCCTATGCCGCGCTGATGCGGCTCGACCGGCCGATCGGCACCTGGCTGCTCTACTGGCCCTGCCTCGCGGGGCTCGGGCTGGCGGGGGTCGATGGCCGCTGGGACCTTGTCGGCTGGTTCCTCCTCGGTGCCTTCGCGATGCGCTCGGCGGGCTGTGCCTATAATGATATCGTCGACCGCGATCTCGACGCCCGGGTCGAGCGCACGAGGCTCCGGCCGCTGGCGAGCGGGCGGATTTCGCTGAAAGCGGCATGGGGGCTGACCATCGGGCTTTGCTTCGTCGGCCTTGTCGTGCTCGTGCAACTGCCGCTGACCGCCGCGCTGGTCGCGCTGGCGAGCCTCGCGCTCGTTGCCGCTTATCCCTTCATGAAGCGCATCACCTGGTGGCCGCAGGCATGGCTCGGCCTCGTCTTCAGCTGGGGCGCGCTGGTTGGCTGGACCGCGGCGTGGGGCAGCCTCGCCCTGCCCGGCCTCCTCCTGTGGGGCGGCTCGATCTTCTGGGTCGTGGGCTATGACACCGTCTATGCGATCCAGGACGTGGAGGACGATGCGCTGGTCGGCGTGCGCTCCTCGGCGCGCGCGCTGGGCGGACGGGTGAAGGGCGGGGTAGCGCTTTGCTATGCGCTCGCGCTCGGCCTTTGGGGCGCGGCGCTATGGCAGCTCAAGCCGACCCCGCTGGCGCTGCTCGCGCTGCTGCCGGTCGCGCTCCATCTCGGCTGGCAGGCGATGAAGGTCGATGCCGAAGACGGGGCGGGCGCGCTGGCGCTGTTCCGGTCGAACCGGTTCGCCGGCCTCCTCCTCGCGCTCGCCTGCCTGACGGTCGGCTTGTCGCGCGGGGGCTGAGGGCTTAAGCGCCGCAGTCATGCGTAACCTCGAGACCGCCCGAACCGCCACCCGCCGCGCCGTCGAACTCGCGATGAAGGCGGGCGCGACCGCCGCCGACGCCGCGCTCGTCTCCTCCTCTTCCTCCTCGGTCGAGGTGCGGATGGGGGCGCTCGAGGACGTGCAGCGCTCGGAGGGCGAGAAGCTGGGGCTCCGCCTCTTCCTCGGCCAGAAGGTCGCCAGCGTCTCCTCCTCCGACCTGTCCGAAGACGGGCTCGCGGGGCTTGCGACCCGCGCGCATGCGATGGCCAAGGCGGCGAGCGAGGACGAATATGCGGGGCTCGCGCCGGAGGATCTCCTCATGCGCGGCGAGGCACCCGACCTCGACCTTTACGAGGAAGGCGAGCCTGATCCCGAGGCACTGAAGGAACGCGCGCTCGAATGCGAGGCGGCGGCGCTGGCCGTCGACAAGGTCGCCAATTCATCGGGCGCCTCGGCCTCTGCCTCCTCGAGCCTGTTCGCGCTGGCGACCAGCCACGGCGTCGATGCCGCCTTCCGCTCCTCGGGCCACGGCTGCTCGGTCGCGGTCATCGCCGAGGGCGAGGGCGGACAGGAGCGCGATTACGACTATCATTCGGCGCGCTATCTCGCCGACCTCGAGGATGCGCGCGCCATCGGCACCCGCGCAGGTGAACGTGCCGCCGCTCGGCTCGCGCCGCAGAAGTTCGAGGGCGGGCGGATGGCGGTGCTGTTCGACCCGCGCGTGGCAACGACGCTCTTGTCGCATCTTGCCGGCGCGCTGTCGGGCAGTTCGGTCGCGCGGCGCTCCTCCTTCCTCCAGGACCGGATGGGCGAGCAGGTCTTCGCCAAGGGTGTCACCATCACCGACGATCCGCTGCGCACGCGCGGGCTTCGCAGCCACGGCTTCGACGGCGAGGGGCTGCCGGTCAGGCAGATGAACATCATCGAGGACGGCGTGCTGAAAAGCTGGTTCGCCGCCTCCGCGCCTGCGCGCCAGCTCGGCATCGCGCCGACCGGCCATGCCATCCGCGGTCCCGGCGGGGCGCCCGGTGCGGGGCCGAGCAATTTCTGGATCGAGGCGGGGACGCGGAGCCGCGAGGAACTGCTCGCGGCCCATCCCCGCTGCTTCCTCGTGACCGAGCTGATCGGGCAGGGGGTCAACGGGGTCACCGGCGACTATTCGCGCGGCGCCGCGGGCTTCTATGTCGAGTATGGCGAGATCGTCGCGCCGGCGAGCGGGGCGACCATCGCGTCCAACCTCAAGGACATGTTCGCGACCCTCGAGCCGGGCAGCGATCTCGTGCTGAAAAAGGGCGTCGATGCGCCCACGTTGCTGGTGCCCGAAATGACGGTGGCCGTGGGCTGAGCCCACGACCACCGGCACTCTGCCAAAGCGTGACTAGCGTCCGGCGGGACGCTGCGAGCCGGCGGGGCGATAGCCCTCGGCCCACATGACGAAGGTGAACTTGCGCTGCCCCCCGCGCATGTCCTGCACATAGACGTTGGGACGGCCCGCGCCGTCATAGCCGAGGATACCGCCGAAGCGGCCACGCTCCAGCGCGGCTTCCGCCGTGGTCGGGGGCGCGACGAGCTTGTTCTTGCCCTTGCCGCCGCCGCCGCCGCCGCCGCCGCCACCGCCTTTGCCGCCACCCTTGCCGGGTTTGGTGGTGGGCGGTTCTTCCTCGGGCGGGGGATCGCCGCCGCCGTCACCGACCGGACCGTACATGGTGGCGCTGGTCAGCACCTCCCAGTCGACGGGCCCCGGATCGCGGTTGTCGGGCGGCCCCTCGGGGTTGGACGTATAGTCCATGCAGCTTTCGAGGTTGGCGTTGTTGAAATTGGTGTCGAGATGGCCGAGCCCGAAGGTGTGGCCGATCTCGTGGCAGACGACGAACTGGCGCTGGCCGTCGGTGTCGTAGAAGGTCGAATATTCGTAATAGCTGTCGTTCATGCGGGCGGTGGCCTGCGTGATCGAGGTGCCGCTCGCCCAGATGTTGGCGATGCCGACCCAGCCCTGGTTGGTGCCATATTCGTCCGAACAGACGGTGATTTCGCCCGAGCGCGGGTTGCACGCCGAACTGGTCGTATGCGTCGCCTCGCCCAGCTCGTTGAGCGTGAGCGGCGAGCGCGCATCGTCGTTCCACTTGGTCAGCGCGTCATTGGCGCCGGTGAGGTAATAAGGCATCCACTTCGATGCGGTGGCGTCGGCGAACTTGTGGCGAAGCGTCAGCGTCGGCTTGTTGCCGGGCGAGCCCCACAGATAATCGCCCCACTGGTGGCCGGTGCCGGCGACCGCCGTCCCCGCGGCGAGCACCGCCGCGCCGCAGCCGGCGAGCAAAAGCGTCTTCATGTCCGTCTCTCCCTGTCACCCACGATGACAGGGACTATCCATTAGTACGGATGATTGATCAAGGTTAAGGTTGGCGCGATGTCCCGTGCAGGGACCGGTCAGCCCTGCGCGGCGACCGGTTCCACCCCGAGGCGCGGGATCTCGATCTTGGGGCAGCGGTCCATGACAACCTCGAGCCCCGCGGCCTCGGCACGCGCGGCGGCGGCCTCGTCGATGACGCCAAGCTGCATCCACACCGACTTGGCACCCGCGAGGATGGCCTGGTCGACGATGGCGCCGACATGATCCGAATTGACGAAGCAGTCGACCATGTCGATCGGCACGTCGATCTGCGACAGTTCGCGCCAGACATATTCGCCGTGGACATGTTCGCCGGTGATGCGCGGATTGACCGGCAGGACGCGATAGCCCTTCTCGATCAGCCAGGCCATCACGCGGTTGCTGTCGCGGTGCGGTTTGTCGGAGGCGCCGACCATCGCGATGGTGCGCGTCTCGCGGAGCAGTCGGGCGATGTCGTCGTCACGGGTAAGCGGCATGGATACTCTCCTTTTGCCGCTCCCAACGGATCAGCCGGCCTTCCGGCTCCCCAGCGCGTCGAGGAGCTTTTTGGCAAGGTCGATGAAGGCGTCCTGCGCGGGGCCCTCGTCGGCGGCGGGCGGCGCGCCCTGGTCGGAGGCGAGGCGGATGCTCGCCGACAGCGGCAGGCGCCCGAGGAAGGGCAGGCCGAGTTCCTTTGCGCTCGCCTCGGCCCCGCCCTTGCCGAAGGGATCGCTGGTCTCGCCGCAATGCGGGCAGGCGAAGCCGGCCATGTTCTCGACCACGCCGAGCACCGGCACGTCGGTCTTGCCAAACAGGTCGATGGCGCGGGTGGCGTCGATCAGCGCGAGGTCCTGCGGGGTCGAGACGATGACCGCGCCCGCGGGCCGCGCCTTGGAAATGAGCGAGAGCTGCACGTCGCCGGTGCCCGGCGGCAGGTCGATGAGGACGATTTCCGCATCGCCCCAGTCGGCATCGAGCAGCTGGTTGAGGGCGCCCGCCGCCATCGGCCCGCGCCAGGCGAGCGCGGTGCCGGGCTCGACCAGCTGGCCGACCGACAGCATCTTCACGCCATGCGCCGTGACGGGGATGAGCGTCTTGCCCTCGGCCTTCGGCTTTTCGCTCGTGCCGAACAACTTGGGCTGCGAGGGGCCGTAGATGTCGGCATCGACCAGCCCGACCTTCTGCCCGAGCTGCGCCAGCGCGACCGCGAGATTGGCCGACAGGGTGGACTTGCCGACCCCGCCCTTGCCGCTGGCGACCGCGACGAAGGCGCGCTCCACCTTGGCGGCGGTCATACCGATGCGCACTTCCTCGACGCCCGGCAACGCCAGCGCGGCGCTGCGGAACTCCTCTTCCATCGCCTTGCGCTCGAGCGCGTCGAGGCCGCTGGCATCGATAAGGAGGCGCGCCACGCTGCCTTCGAGGCGGCGGCTTTTGAGGCGGTCGGCGTGGAGATGGGTGTCGAGCGGGCTGAGCGGGTCACTGGTCATGGGCGGCCTCCATAATAGGCCTTTTGTCGACTGTCCCTTTTTTTTGCCGCCCGCGCCCCTATTATCGGGCCATGAGCATTTTTTCGGGGTGGCGCGGCCACGCGCTTTTCAGTGACAGCAAGGGACCCTGGGGTCCGGCCGGCGGCAGCAGTGGCGGCGGCAAGGGATCGGGCGGCGGTTCGGGAGGCGGCGGCGAGCCGCCCAAGGGACCGTGGCAGCCGGGACCGACCCCGCCCGGTGGCGGCGGCAATGGCGGTGGCAAGGGGCGCAAGGGCCCCGGCAATATCACCAGCCTCGATGACTGGCTCAAGGGCAATCGCGCGCGCTTCGGCGGCGGACGCGGTCCCGGCGGGCGCGGTCCGGCCTTCCCGCAGATGCCCAATGGAAACATCATCGTCTGGGCGATCGTCGGCCTCGTGCTGCTGCTCCTCCTCTTCTCGACCGTCCACCGCGTGGCGCCCGAAGAGCGCGGCGTGGTCACGCGCTTCGGCCGCTATGTCGAGACGCTGGGCCCGGGTATCGGCCTCACGCTGCCCGCCCCGATCGATCGCGTCGAGAAGGTCGATGTCGAGGACATCCGCAACATCGATGTCGGCTCGGACGAGACCGAGAACCTCATGCTGACGGGCGACGAGAATATCATCGACATCGCCTACCAGGTGCGCTGGAAGATCCGCGATCCCGAGAATTACCTGTTCGAACTGGCCAACCAGGAAGACACGGTCCGGCAGGTCGCCGAGAGCGCCATGCGGCAGGTGATCGCCAACGCCAGCCTCCAGGACGCGATCGGCGAGGGCCGTTCGGAAATCCAGGCGCAGGTGCAGGCCGAGATGCAGCAGACGCTCGACGCCTATCGCTCGGGCATCGAGATGCGTGGTGTGGAAATCAAGCGCGCCGACCCGCCCGAGACGGTCAACGAGGCCTTCAAGCAGGTCACCGCCGCGCAGCAGGACGCGCAGAGCTTCATCAACGAGGCGCGCGCCTATGCCCTCCAGATCACCGCGCAGGCGCAGGGCGAGGCCGAGGCCTTCGACAAGGTCTTCCAGGAATATCGCCTCGCGCCCCGCGTGACCCAGCGGCGCATGTATTACGAGACGATGGAGCGCGTGCTGCGTGACGTCGACAAGACCATCATCAGCGCCGACGGGGTCCAGCCCTATCTGCCCCTCAACGAACTGCGCCGCTCGACGCCAGCGACGACGACGGCGACCAGCGGAGGAGGCCAGTAATGTTCCGTCTCTTGAAGAACCATCCGCTCGCCACCTTCTTCGGCGTCCTCTTCCTCATCGTGCTGCTCGTCGCCGCCTTCCCCGTGGCGCGCGAGACCGACCAGGGCGTGGTCGTGCGCTTCGGCAAGCCCGAACGCATCATCAACCCTTATGTCGAGGGGCAGGGCATCGGCGGCGAGGGCGCGGGCCTCACCTGGCGCATCCCCTTTGCCGAGGATGTGGTGTGGATCGACAAGCGCGTGCGCGACATCGACATGGACACGCAGCTCGTGCTGTCGACCGACCAGCTGCGGCTCGAGGTCGACGCCTTCGCACGCTATCGCATCACCGATCCGCTGCAGATGTATGTCGCCGCCCAGCGCGTCGAACGCGTCGAGGAAGCGCTCCGGCCCATCCTCGGCTCGCAGCTCAGGAACGAGCTCGGCCGCATTCCCTTCGCCTCGCTGCTCAGCCCCGAGCGCGAGGGCGTGATGGAGAATATCCGGCAGGGGCTCGACGAGGTCGCACGCCAATATGGCGCCGAGATCATCGACGTGCGCATCAAGCGCGCCGACCTTCCCGACGGCTCCCCGCTCGACAGTGCCTTCCAGCGCATGCGCACCGCGCGCGAGCAGGAAGCCCGCGCCATCCGCGCGCAGGGCAACAAGCAGGCGCAGATCATCCGCGCCGAGGCCGACGCCGATGCCGCGCGCACCTATGCGGAGAGCTTCGGGCAGGATCCGGACTTCTACGATTTCTATCGCGCGATGCAGAGCTATCGCACGACCTTCGTGAAGAACGGCCGCGCCGACGATCCCAAGGGCGAGGCCTCTGTCGTGCTCTCGCCGGACAATGAATATTTCCGCGAGTTCACCGGCCGCTGAGGCAACGGAGGCGCGAAACGTGCATTTGGTAGAAGCGGGCCGCCCGTTGGTCGTTGCGAAGAGCGCCATTCAAATGGCGTTCAACTCGCCAACCTAGCCTCGCTTTCGACCAGCATGCATGCGATGAAGAGGACGACTGAATGGCCAAGGAGATGACCGCCGTGCGCTACGTTTACGGGATTGCCGCCGCGCTTTTGCTCGGGGGGAGTGCCTATTCGATGACCGGCGGCGAGCTCGCCGGCATGCAGGCGCAGAATGCCGCCCGCCCCGTGCCCGTGCAGGGCGCGCCCGAAAGCTTCGCCGATCTCGCCGCGCGGCTCCAGCCCGCGGTCGTCAACATCTCGACCCGCCAGCAGGTCGAGGTGCAGCGCCGCCAGAACCAGGATCCGTTCGACCAGTTCTTCCGCCGTTTCGGTGTCCCCAACCCGCGTGGGCAGGAGCAGGGCCAGAACCAGGGCGAGGAACCGGTGACGCGCGAGACGGGCTCGCTCGGCTCGGGCTTCGTCATCTCGCCCGACGGCTATATCGTCACCAACAATCATCTCATCGAGAGCCGCGACGGGCAGGGCGGCACCGTCGACGAGGTCTATGTGACCTTCCCCGACCGCACCGAATATGAGGCCCGCATCGTCGGCCGCGACCCCGACAGCGACCTCGCCGTCCTCAAGATCGAGGGGGCGAACCTGCCGTACGTCAACTGGGGCGACAGCGACGGCGTGCGCGTCGGCGACTGGATCATCGCCATCGGCAACCCCTATGGCCTCGGCGGCACCGTGACCGCGGGCATCGTCTCGGCGCTGCATCGCGGCATCACCGGTTTCGGGGCTTACGACCGCTACATCCAGACCGACGCCAGCATCAACATGGGTAACTCGGGTGGCCCGATGTTCGACATGGCGGGCAATGTCATCGGCATCAATTCGGCGTTGATCAGCCCGACCGGCGCCAGCGTGGGCATCGGCCTCGCCATCCCCGCCGAAGCCGCCATCCCGGTGATCAACAGCCTGCGCCGCGGCGAAGCGCCCGAGCGCGGCTATCTCGGTGTCTCGCTCCAGCCCCTGTCGGAAGACATCGCCGATGCGCTCGGCCTTCCCAAGGAGCGCGGCGAACTCGTCCGCTCGGTGGTCGACGGCCAGGCCGCCGACACGGCCGGCCTCCAGCAGGGCGACGTCATCCTCGCGATCGATGGCACGCCGGTGACCCCCGACAACACCGTGAGCTATCTCATCGCCAACACGCCGGTCGGCGAGACCGTGCCGCTCACCATCATTCGCAACGGCGACCGCCGCACCGTGCAGGTCACGGTCAACCAGCGCCCGAGCCGCGAGGAGCTGGCCGCGCAGCTTGGTGTCGGCAATGACGACGAGGGCGGCATGGCCGGCGAGGACGAGACCCCCGCCGACGGCGGCGATGCGCTGGGCATGACGCTCCAGCCCCTCAGTGACCAGATCCGCCAGGCGCTGCGCCTCGAGGACGACCTCGAGGGCGTCATCATCAGCCGCGTCGACCCCAACAGCGATGCGGCGCGTCGCGGGCTGCAGCGCGGCGAGGTGATCTTGCGCGTCAACCGGCAGGACGTGCGCAGCGTGAGCGATGTCGATGCCGCCGTCGCCGCCGCCCGCGAGGCGGGCCGCGACAGCGTGCTCATCCTCGTCCAGCGCGGCCGCCAGCCGGCCCGCTATGTCGGGATCGAACTCGAAAGCTAGGCTTGCATGGCCTCATTGTCCCGCTAACCTCTCCCTCCACTCGGGGAGGAGTTAGCGTTGGACAGTGAGACTATCTTCATCGGCACGGCAGGCGAGGACGGGCCCCGCCAGTCGCTCCGCCTCGACCGTGCCAACCGTCACGGACTGATCGCGGGCGCGACCGGCACCGGCAAGACGATCACGCTGCAAGGCCTCGCCGAGGGTTTTTCGCGCGCCGGCGTTCCCGTCTTCCTCGCCGACGTGAAAGGCGACCTTGCGGGCATGGCGCTGCCCGGATCGGCGACGCACAAACTGCACGAACCTTTCACCAAGCGCGCGGCGAAGATCGGCTACGACGACTATGCCTATGAGGACTTTCCCGTCCGTTTCTGGGACCTGTTCGGCAAACAGGGGCACCCCGTCCGCACCACGGTGAGCGAGATGGGGCCGCTCCTGCTCGCGCGCCTGATGGACTTGAACGACACGCAGGAAGGCGTGCTCACCATCGCCTTCCACCTCGCCGATGCCGAGGGGCTGCTGCTCCTCGACCTCGACGATTTGCAGGCGATGCTGGTCAATGTCGGCGAGCGTAGGAAAGAGCTCACGCTCGACTATGGCAATGTCTCGACCGCGAGCATCGGCGCGATCCAGCGCAAGCTCCTCCAACTGCGCACGCAGGGCGGCGACCTCTTCTTCGGCGAGCCCGCGCTCGACCTCGAGGATTTCATCGCGCTGGACGACAAGGGGCGCGGGGTGGTCAACATCCTCGCCGCCTCCGACCTGATGCGCAGCCCGCGCCTTTATTCGACCTTCCTCCTCTGGCTGCTCAGCGAGCTGTTCGAGGAGCTTCCCGAGGTCGGCGATCCCGACAAGCCCAAGCTCGTCTTCTTCTTTGACGAGGCGCACCTGCTCTTCGACGACGCGCCGGACGCGCTGGTCGAGAAGGTCGAGCAGGTGGTGCGCCTCATCCGCTCGAAGGGCGTGGGCGTCTATTTCGTCACCCAGAACCCGATCGACATTCCCGACGAAGTGGCGGGCCAGCTCGGCAACCGTGTCCAGCATGCGCTCCGCGCCTTCACCCCGCGCGACGAGAAAGCCGTGCGCAGCGCCGCCGAGACCTTCCGCCGCAACCCCGGGCTGGACGTCGCCACCGCGATCACCGAGCTGAAGGTGGGCGAGGCGCTGGTCTCCACCCTCGACGCGGAAGGCGCGCCCACCCCCGTCGAACGCACGCTGGTCAAGCCGCCGCGCGCACGGGCCGGCACCATCTCGACCGGCGAGCGGGCGATGATCATGGCCGCCGACGGTATCGGCACCCGCTACGACACCGCCGTCGACCGCGAGAGCGCCGAGGAGGTGCTCGAGGCGCGCGCGGCGGAGAAGGCGAAGGCCGCCGCCGAAGAAGAAGCCCGCCTCGCCGAGGAAGAAGCGCGCGAGAAGGCCGAACGCGCCGCGCGCCGGACCTCGGGCCGTCGTTCCTCCTCGACCGTCGACAAGATCGGCAAGGCGGTCGAGCGCACCATCGTCAACAAGATCGGCCGCCAGATCGGCAATGCGATCCTGCGCGGCATCCTCGGCTCGATGGCGGGCGGCAGCGCACGGCGGGCGACAAGCTCGACGCGGAGCAGGAAACGCCGTTCCTTGAGGAAACCGGCGTGGGAGAAGCTCTGATGAGCGCCGATCTCAGCCTCGTCCAGAAGCTCGAGGCGGCATGGCGCACCGCGCTGTTCGCCAAGGACGAGATCGCGCTGCGCCAGCTGATCCATCCCGATTTCCAGCTGGTCGGCGTGCGCGGATCGGAGCCGCAGGCGCTCGATCTCGACGGCTGGATCGCGGCGCTCGCCAACATGGACGTGGTCGATCTCGTCGTCGATATCACCCACTGCACGCGCGTCGAGGGCACGATCGTCGCCACCGTCGATGCGCGCTGGAGCGTGCGTTACCTGGGGCAGGTCATTCAGGAACGCGTATTGTTGTCCGACATATGGGTGGAGGGCAGTGACGGTTGGCAGGTGATTCGCCGCCACTCGTCGCCGCTGCCTTGCGACCAGGCATAAGCGCCCCATATTGGGGAAAAGTGACGCGAAATTCGAAGGATGTGACGATGTTTGCCACGATGATGATCGCCGCCACGCTGGTGCAGGACGCCGGCACGCTGCAGGGCCCGCGCGCCGCCTTCGACAATTGTCTCGAGGCGCGCATCTCGGCGGCCAAGGCGGAAGGCCAGTCGTCCGCCGACTTCCGTACCGCCATCCGCACCGCCTGCGCGGCCGAAGCGGCGGCATTGAAGACCGCGCTCATCGCCTATGACCTGTCGACCGGCCAGTCGCAGACGGAAGCGGCGGCCTGGGCCGAGCAGGACGTCAACGACCACCGCGACGCCGCGGCGCGCCGTTACGAGCGCTAGGGACTAGCCTGTAGGGGCTACCCGCCCCTCAGCCGCGCCCGCGATAGCCGGCGACGCCCTGGTCGGGGAGCCACAGCCCCTTGGGCGGCTCGCCCGACTGCCAGAAGACGTCGATCGGGATGCCGCCGCGCGGATACCAGTAGCCGCCGATACGCAGCCACTTGGGCTTCATTTCATCGAACAGCCGCTTGCCGATGCCCACGGTGCAATCCTCGTGGAAGGCGGCATGGTTGCGGAAGCTGCCGAGGAAGAGCTTGAGGCTCTTGCTCTCCACGATCGTCTCGTCCGGCGCATAGTCGAGCACGAGATGCGCGAAGTCGGGCTGGCCCGTCACGGGGCAGAGCGAGGTGAATTCGGGCGCCGCGAAACGCACGAGATAGAGCTCGCCCGCACGGGGGTTGGGGACATAATCGAGTTCGGCTTCCTCCGGCGAGGAGGGAAGCGCGCTGGTCTGGCCGAGATGCTTGGGGGTCATGGCAAGGCCCTGTAGCAGCGTCGGACGCATTGCTCTACAAAAAGCACTGCCGGGAGAGGGGGGTGCGTGCGTAACTTGATGATCGGGACCATGGTCGCGGTGCTGGCGGGCTGCACGCCCGAGGCGAAGGAGGCGGCATCGCCGCCGGTGATCATGCAGGCCGAAGACGATCGGTTCGAGCGCTGGCAGGCGCGCGAGCGTGCCTATGAAGCCGAACTTGCCACCGCGCCCGTCTATCGCTCGGCGATCCGCGATGAGCTGGTCGAGAACCCTGCGAGGTTTCGCGTCAGTGATCGGGGACAATTGGACGTCTTTCGCGGTCTCGAGCCCGAATTCCGCTGCCCCCATTCGCCCGCGGCCATCGCTGCCGCGAAGGAGGATGGCTGGCAGCTGGTCAAATGCGGCCGGGGTGTCGCCTATTTCTTCCGCGAGCGCGACGAGCCCGCGCGCTGCAGGCCTCGCGGGCCGACCGCCCCGGATCTCTACGAGACGCTCGTGCTGGTTTTCCGCGACGCGCCCCTCGACATTTCCGACAAGCGCATCCTCGATATCGCGTTATCGCCGGCGATGCCGTCGCAGACGATGAGCCGGGCGGAGGCCGAGCGGCGCGCCGGGAAGCAACTGCCCGATGCCGACCGCTACGCCGATTGTGTCGGCCCGGGGGATTGCATCATGCTGTTCGAAAACGGCCCACGCCGCGTCGTGAAACTGTTCTTCAACGACGGCAGCTGCCCGCGTGCTGCAGAAGCCGCCAAGCTGGTCGGGGAGGATACGGTGGCACTGGAAGCGCCTTTCGAAAGCCATGTCGAAGCGACGCTGGCGATCGAAAAGGCCGCCGCTTATCTCGCCGCGCAGTAGCTTCGTCGACACTCTTGGAACCCGCTCGCGGAGCGCTCCCTTGATGGTTCGAAGGAGAAGTCGCCATGAGTAACGACAACAGTTTCCAGACCGACCAGTACGTCAAATGGGACTGGGGCAACGGCACCGGCTGCGGGCAGGTCGAGGAGCGCTTCGAGCGCGAGGTGACGCGCACCATCGACGGCAATGAAGTCACCCGCGATGGCAGCGAGGACAATCCCGCCTACCTGATCAAGCAGGAGGACGGGGACAAGGTGCTCAAGCTCGGCTCCGAACTGGAAGCGCAGGACACTTAAGGTCCGCATGACGATCGGTTAGGAAAGGGCGCCCGCGAGGCGCCCTTTTTCATAAAAGAGGAGAGGAAGCATGGACGACCTGGTGACCACCGAATGGCTGGCGGCGCATCTCGATGAGGTCCAGCCCGTCGATTGCACCATGTTCCTCGCCGACCATGGCCGCGACGCCAATGCCGAGTATGAGGCGGGGCATATCCCGGGTGCCCTGCGGCTCGACATCCGCGCCTTTGCCGATCCCGACCATGCGGCGCCGCATATGCTGCCCCCGCCCGCGCTTGGCTGCGAGATGCTCGAGGCGCTGGGCATCAGGCGCGACAAGCCGATCATCGCCTATGACGACAGCCCGCTGCGCAGCGCGGCGCGCGGCTGGTTCACCTTCCGTCATTATGGGGCACCACAGGTCGCCATCCTCGATGGCGGTCTCGGCAAGTGGCGCGGCGAGGGCAGGGCGATCGAGCGCGGCCCCGCGCGGGTGCGCACGGGCCTATGGCCCGATGCGGGCACCACGCAGCGCATCGTTACCAAGGCCGATCTGCTAGGCGGCAAGGCGCCCCGCGTCGTCGATGCGCGCAGCGCCGCGCGCTTCTGCGGCGAGGGCGAGGAGCCGCGCCCCGGCATGGGCAAGGGCCATGTGCCGGGCGCGGCCAGCCTGCCGATGGGGCAATTCTATCGCGAGGATGGCACTTTCAAGGATGCCGACGGCCTGCGTGCCGCCTTTGCGGCGGCGGGGGTCGATCCGCACGAACCGTTCACCGCCAGCTGCGGGTCGGGGGTGACGGCCTGCTCGAGCCTGTTCGCCGCGCAGCTGCTCGGCTCGGGCGAGGGGCGGCTCTATGATGGCAGCTGGTCCGAATGGGGCGGCGATCCCGACACCCCCAAGGAAGAAGGGCCGGCGCGCTAGGCACCGGCCCTCCAAAAATTTCCAAGCGCTAGAGCGACAGGTGCGGCGGTCGCGGCGGGGGCGATGGTCGAACGGTGGGGCAGCGGTGCGATCATGCCTGCTCTCTTGCGCTGGCCGCGATGAAGCGTGGATTAATCGGAAACGGGGCGATCCTCGTCCTTCGAACCGCCACTCGATGCGACCACCGCCGCGATGGCGATGAGCGCACCGCCACCGGCGATCGGCAGGATGTTGCCCGCGCCGCCACCCGAGGCCGCGGCAGCGGCGGGGGTGACCTGTGCGGCGGGCGCGGCGGCGGCCGTCGCGGTCGACGTCACCGGCGCGGTGGCGGCAGGCGCGGGCGCGGCTGCCGGCGGTGCCGGGGGAACGGGGTTGGCGGCCGCGGGCGCCGGCGCGGGCGCGCTGGCCGGCGCAGGGGCGCTGGCGGGCGTGGTGGCCGGGGCGCTGGCGGGCTGGGCCGCCGGCTGGGCAGCGGGCTTCGGCGCGGGGCGCGGCTGGCTCACCGGCTTGTTGGCGGTCTCGGGCAGGACCTCGGCGACCTCGTCGTCTTCCTCGCGGCAGGTGACGGTCGTCATGTCGGGGGTGAATTCGCCGACGCGTTCGAAGCCTTCGGGGCAGTCGCCGGTCGCGCTGGTCAGCGGCAGGCCGTCGATCTTCGCGGCGGTCAGCGCTTCGCCGTCCTTGCCGACATATTCGAGCACATAGGCGATGGTGGCGCTGCTCGCGGCGGGCGCGGCAGCTTCGGCAGCGGTCGTATCGAGCTGCGCGGTCTTGGTATCGGTCGGCTCGACGGCCTGGTCGGCGGTATCGCAGCCGAGCATCGAGGCGGCCATCATGAAGGGGACGGTGATAAGAATTTTCGACATGAATGTTCCATCGGCGCACGGGGGCGCCCGCTGAGAGAAAGAAAAGGAGGCAAACGGATTAACCGCTTGCCTCCCTTCTAAATTCCAACGGTTAAGGCCGGGTTATCGTAGCGATGAGAAACGCATCGCCCGATTTGCCCGTGTCGGCCTCAGCTCGGTTCGATGTCGCGCAGGATCCAGCCGCGCTGCGGGATCGTCTCGATGAACTCCGCCCCGCCGCTCGCCGAGCGCAATTTCTTGCGCAGCTTGGAGATGAAGACGTCGATGATCTTGGGCTGCGGCTGGTCGTCGGCACGGCGATAGAGATGCTTCAGGAGCATGTTGCGCGTGACGACATTGTTGCGGGCATAGGCCAGCAGTTCGAGCACGCGATATTCCATTTCGGTGATGCCGATCGGATGCCCGTCGATGCGGATGAGGCGCTGCACCGCGTCCACGTTCATGCGGCCGCCGCACAGGCTCTCGGGCATTTCCTGCCCCTGCGCCTTGAGGCTTGCGAGCAGTTTCGATGCGGTCTCGTCGGCGTCCTGCGCCGCGCCGGGCGCGGGGGCGCCGAGCACCGCCTGCTGGATGTCCGACAGCGCCTTCGATGCCTCGTCGACGAGGTTCAGCCCGTCCTCGAGCTTGCGACGTGCGCGTTCGAGCTGGCTTTCGATATCGACCAGCCCGTTCTGCAATTTGTTTCCGGCCTCGCTCATGTTTTCCGTCCCCCTGGAAAGCTTATTGCGGCGTGTCGGCGGCGGCGTCCTGGCCGTCGCCTTCCGGCGCGTTCAGGATGTCCTGCGTGGTCGCGCCCTTGTCGACGACGCGGGTGTCGGGATCGCCCGCGGTCGAGCGCGCGCCGAGCGGGATGGTGCCGCCGTCGGCGGCCTGGCTGACGACCATGCGCTCGGCAGCCGAACGGGGCGCGGGGCCACCGAACAGCGCTTCGAGGGCGCGGGTCTGCGCTTCGCCGGCGCTCGTCGACACGGTGCCCGCGCGCGGCGGCTGCAGCGTATAGTCCGGCGGGATGACGAGCGGCGCGTTGCGCGTCACCGCATATTCGTCGAGCGAGCCCTGGTTGCTGGCGCAAGCCGAAAGGGCGGTCGCGGCGATGAAAGTGAAGGCAAGCGCCTTACGCATTGGAAGTCTCCTTTTCGCGCCGAGGCCAGAAGGCGCGGATGAGTAGGTAAGCGACGCCCAGGGAGATGGCCGCGTCGGCAATGTTGAACACATAGAAAGGCCGAAATTCACCAAAGTGCAAGTCCGCATAATCGACGACATAGCCGAAGCGCACCCGATCGACGATATTGCCCAGCGCCCCGCCGAGGATCATGGCGAAGCCCAAGCGGTCGCCTTCCTCGCCCGGACGGGTCATCAGCCAGCCCACCACCATCGCGATGATCGCGGTGCCGACGACGAGCCCCCAGCGCGCCATGTCGCTGTCGGCCTGGAGCATGCCGAGCGAGATACCGCGGTTCTCGACCCAGGTCAGGTTGAAGATATCGACGATATGGACGCTGCCCTTGGCCTCGAGCGCGAAGGGCCCGACGATCCACCATTTGACGAGCTGGTCGAGGATGAAGAGGGCAATGGCGACGGCCATCCCGCGGCGGACGGTCACTTGAGCACCTCTTCGCAGCGCCCGCACAGGTCGCCGTCCTCGTCCACCTCGGGGAGGTGGCGCCAGCAGCGCCCGCACTTGGCGTGGTTGGTGGTCTCGATCTTCAGGCCATCGCCCTTGTGGACCGGCCCCGAGATGAAGAGTTCGGCGAGGAAGTCGGGATCCTCGGCACTGTCGACCGTGACTTCGGCCTGCAGACTGGAGCGGATCACCTTGTCCTTGCGATAGGGTTCGATCGCCTCGGTGACGCGAGCGCGCAGGTCGCGGAGGTCAGTCCAACGCGCGGCGAGCTTGTCGTCCTTCCAGCCGTCCTCGATCTCGGGCCAGGAGAGCGTGTGGACGCTGCCGCCCTCGGGGTAGCGCGTCGTCCATGCCTCTTCTGCCGTGAAGACGAGGATCGGCGAGAGCCAGCGCACGAGGCCGTGGAACAGCACGTCGAGCACGGTGCGATAGGCGGCGCGCACATGCGTTTGCTCGCCAGTCTCGGCGTTGACGTCGCAGTAGAGCCGGTCCTTGCGGATATCGAAGAAGAAGCTCGAGAGATCGTCCTGCGCGAAATCGACCAGCGTGCGGACATAGCGGTTGAAGTCGTAGCTCTCCGCCGCGGCGCGCAGCACGTCCGACACCTCGGCGATGCGGTGGAGCATGTAGCGCTCGAGCTCGGGCATGTCGGCGGCGGGCACGGCGTTGGCGGGATCGTAGTCAACCAGCGCGCCCAAGAGGTAGCGCAGCGAATTGCGCAGCTTGCGATACTGGTCGCCGACGCCGCGCAGGATCTCGTCGCCGATGCGATGGTCCTCGGTATAGTCGACGCTCATCGCCCACAGGCGGATGATGTCGGCGCCATATTGCTCCATCACCTTCAGCGGGCTGATGGTGTTGCCGAGGCTCTTCGACATCTTCATGCCCTTGGCGTCCATGGTGAAGCCGTGGGTGAGCAGCGCCTTGTAGGGCGCGCGGCCGCGGGTGCCGCAGCTTTCGAGAAGCGAGGACTGGAACCAGCCGCGATGCTGGTCACTGCCTTCGAGATAGAGGTCGGCGGGCGAGGACAGGTCGGGCCATTCGCCGCTCTCGAGCACGAAGGCATGGGTCGAGCCTGAATCGAACCACACATCGAGGATGTCGGTGACCATCTCGTAATCGGCGGGGTCGCGGCCGTCCCCGAGGAAGTGCTGGGCACGGTCCTCGCGCCAGGCATCGACGCCCTCGGCGCGCATGGCCTCGACGATGCGGGCGTTGACGTCGGCATCCACGAGCAGTTCGCCCGACTTGCGCTCGACGAACAGTGCGATGGGCACGCCCCAGGCGCGCTGGCGGCTGATCAGCCAGTCTGGACGGTCGGCGACCATCGTGCCGATGCGGTTGCGCCCGCGCTCGGGATAGAAGCGGGTCTTGTCGATCGCTTCCATGGCGGCTTCGCGCAGCGTCGGATAATCGCTGATCGGGCCGGTGTCGCCCGCGGGGCCACCCTCGTCCTCCCAGCGCTTTTCCGCAGGGGTCTTGGGGTTGAGGTGGCCGAGCGGCTTGTCCATCGCGATGAACCACTGCGGGGTGCAGCGGTAGATGACCTTGGCCTTCGAGCGCCAGCTATGCGGATAGCTGTGCTGGTAATCGGCGCTGGCCGAGAGAAGCGCGCCCGCCTCGCGCAGGTCCGAGCAGATCGGGCCTTCGGGCGAGTTGAAGGGCTTGTTGATGACGCTGCGGCGGCGCTCGTCGTCCCCGCCGAGCCACAGCCAGTCGTCGCGATAGGTGCCATCGCGCTCGACCGCGAAGACGGGCTCGATGCCATGGCTTTTGCACAGCTTGAAATCGTCCTCGCCATGGTCGGGCGCCATGTGGACGATGCCGGTGCCGCTGTCGGTGGTGACGAAGTCGCCGGCGAGCAGCGGGCGCGGCTTGGCGTAGAAACCGCCGAGCTCGTGCATCGGGTGGCGGGCGATGGTGCCTTCGAGGTCTTTGCCTTTGAACCGCTTCACGTCCGCAAAGCTCATGCCCGTGCGCTTGGCGACCGCTTCGAGAAGCTCGACACCGACGATGAAACGGCGGCCATCGGCCTCGACGAGCGCATAGTCTATCTCGGGCCCGAAGCTCAGCGCCTGGTTGACCGGGATCGTCCACGGCGTCGTCGTCCAGATGACCGCATAAGCGCCGACCAGTTCGGGCACCTTGCTCTCGACAATCTCGAAGGCCACGTCGATCTGCGGGCTATCCGTCAAATCCTGATATTCGACCTCGGCCTCGGCCAGCGCGGTTTCCTCTACCGGCGACCACATCACCGGCTTCGACCCGCGATAAAGCTGGCCGGTTTCCGCGAATTTGAAGAGCTCGGCGACGATGCCCGCCTCGGCCTCGGGGCGCATGGTGAGGTAGGGCTTGTCCCACTCGCCGATATTGCCGAGCCGCTGGAACTGGCCCGCCTGCACCTCGACCCATTCGGCGGCATAGGCACGGCATTCGGCGCGGAATTCGGCCGGGGCGACGTCCTTCTTGTCCTTCTTCTTCTTGCGATACTTCTCCTCGATCTTCCACTCGATCGGGAGACCGTGGCAGTCCCAGCCGGGCACATAGGGCGCGTCCTTGCCGAGCAAGGTCTGCGAGCGCACGACCACGTCCTTGATGGTCTTGTTCAGCGCATGGCCGATATGGATGTCGCCATTGGCATAGGGCGGGCCGTCATGGAGGATGAATTTCTCCGCGCCCGCGCGGGCTTCGCGCACCTGCCCGTAAATGTCCTCCGCCTGCCAACGGGCGAGGATCTTCGGCTCCTTCTGCGGGAGACCGGCTTTCATCGGGAAGTCGGTCTTGGGAAGGAAGACCGTGTCTTTGTAGTTCGGCTTATCGGACATGGGATCAAGCGCTTAAGGGGGCGCGCTCGCAGAGACAACCGGAATCGTCGCCCCAGCGAAGGCTGGGGCCCATGCCACCAAGTCACGCAAGCAGGTCGTCGTACAGGTCGCGCCAGTCGGGGTTGGTGTCCATGATCAGCCGAAGCTTCCAATTGCGCTTCCACGCCTTCATCGCCTTTTCGCGCGCGATGGCGTCCTCGATGTGATCATGAGGCTCGGCATAAACCAGTTTGTCGAGGCCGTGCTTTCTGCAAAAAGCCGAGCCGCTACCTTCGCGATGCTGCCAGACCCGGCGCGCCAGATCGCTCGTCACGCCGACGTACAGCGTCCCGAACGATTTGTTCGTCATGATGTAAACGTGCCCGCCCATACACCGCCGCCCCAGCGAAGGCTGGGGTCCATGTCTACGATCCGGCGATGACTTGCGTAGCACCCACTCGGCATGGATCCCAGCCTTCGCTGGGATGACGATTTAGGAGGCGCGGCCCTCGCCGAGGAGCCTGCGCGCCTCGGCGCCGTCGGCGTCCATCTGGCGCTTCAAGGCCTCGAGATCGTGGAAGGCGGCTTCGGGGCGGAGGTAATGGTGGAGCTGGACCTCCACCTCCTGTCCGTAGAGATCGCCCGAGAAATCGAAGATGAAGGTCTCGAGCAACTCCTTGGGCGGGTCGAACATCGGGCGCACGCCGAGGTTGGAGACGGCGTCATGTTCGCTGCCGTCGGGGAGGCGCACGCGGGTGGCGTAGACGCCGTAGGCGGGGCGGAGATACTGGCCCATCTCCATGTTGGCGGTCGGCCAGCCGAGCTCGCGCCCGCGCTTGTCGCCGTGGACGACCGGGCCACGCACCCCGAAGGGGCGGGTGAGGAGGCGGGTGGCGGTGGCCGGATCGCCTGCCTGCAGCGCCTCGCGGATGCGGCTGGAGGAGACGATTGCGTCTTCCATCCCGACCGCGCCGACGGCCTCGGCGCTCATGCCTTTCGCCGCGCCCAGTTCGGCGATCTTGCGCACATCGCCCTCGCGGCCCTTGCCGAAGGTGAAGTCCTCGCCGGTGACAACGCCAGCGACGCCGAGCTTGTCGGCAAGCAGCTCGACGAACTCGGCGGCGGTGAGCGAGGCCAGCGTGTCGTCGAAGGCGAACACCAGCATGCCGTCGGCACCAGCATGGGCGAACAGCTCCTCGCGCTGGTCGAGGGTGGTGAGGCGGAAGGGCTTGGCGTCGGGGCGGAAGTGCCGCACCGGATGCGGATCGAATGTGGCTACCACCGCAGGCCGCCCCTCATGCGCCGCCTTGGCGATGGCGCGTCCGACGACGGCCTGGTGACCGAAGTGGAAGCCGTCGAAATTGCCCAGCGCGACAATCGCGCCGCGCAAGGCCTCGGGGACGGGATCGGTGTGACGGAACCGCTGCATGGGGGTTGCTTAGCGAGGGAAGGGCCTCGCGCCTAGTCGATCTCATGCTCGTCGAGGAGGGCGCCAGAGAGGCGTTCCTCGGTGAGGGGGTCGAGGTAGATGCCGCTTTCGCCCAATTGCGCGATATGGAGGAGGGCATCGCCGCGGTTGACCGCGCCCATCCGGCTGTGGCCGATGACGAGGCCCTCGATCGGCGACTTGATGACGCTTTCCTCCTCGGGATGGGTGGGGTTGCGCACGGTGGCGACGACCTGCCCCAGCGCGACCTTGCGGCCCGAGGGCGTGCGGATCGAGGCGATGCCGCCGCGCGGGGAGCGCAGCCAGATAGAGCGGGTGCTTTCCAGCGGCGCGGCGATCTCGCGCTTGGACTTCTTGAGGTCGAGCATGTCCATCGCCGCCATCACGCGCAGGATGCCGTTGACGCCGACGCGGGTGGAGAAATCGTCGAAGCGCAGCGCTTCGCCCGCTTCGTAAAGCAGCATCTCGAGCCCGTTCTCCATCGCCACCCCGCGCATCGAGCCGTCGCGCAAGGGGCTGTGCATGATGATCGGGGGCGAGAAGGCGCGGGCGAGTTCGCTCGCCTTGCCGCAATCGGGGCTGACACGGATTTGCGGCAGGTTGTAGCGGTGGATGGCGGCCGAATGGAGGTCGATGGCGAAGTCCGCGCGCTCCATGAGGAGGGTGCGGAAGAGATAGGCGATGCGGCTGGCAAGGCTGCCGTCCTCGCGGCCGGGGAAGCTGCGGTTGAGGTCGCGGCGGTCGGGCAAATAGCGCGACCATGCGACGAAGCCGAAGGGGTTGACGATGGGCACGGCGAGCAGCGTGCCGCGCAGCTTCTTGGGCTGCATCTTGGCCATCAGGCGGCGCACCACCTCGATCCCGCTGATCTCGTCGCCATGGATGGCGGCGGAGATGAGGAGGACGGGGCCGGGGTGAGCGCCGTGGATGACGCGCACCGGCAGGTGCACCATCGATCCGGCGGTATCGCGGCTGATCGGCACGTCGACGGCAAGGCGCGTGCCGGGCTTGACCTCATGGTCCTCGAAGGTGAAGTTAGGGGTCCCCATGGAGCACTAATGGCAGGAGGGGGGCTTTTGCTCCATAACCTTCTTGCACGGCCCTTGACTCTCCGGCGGCGCCTTCCTATTTCGCGCCCATCCCGAACCGCGGTGACCGGCGGCGCCCTCGTTGCGTCCGCCGTTTTCATCGTTGGTACGGGGGAACGCTTTGAGATGGGTTGGCAAGTGCCCGCCAACCCGTGGAGCCGTAAGGAGAATATTACGTTATGGCACGTATCGCCGGGGTCAACATCCCGACCAACAAGCGCGTCGAGATCGCGCTCACCTACATCCATGGCATCGGTCACACCACCGCCAAGGAAATCACCGAAAAGCTGAAGATCGCGCCGGAACGTCGCGTTGCCGACCTGTCGGACCAGGAAGTCCTGCAGATCCGCGAAACGATCGACGCCGACTATACCGTCGAAGGCGACCTTCGCCGCGAACGCGCGATGGACATCAAGCGCCTGATGGACCTCAAGTCCTATCGTGGCCTGCGTCACCGTGCCGGCCTGCCGGTCCGCGGCCAGCGCACGCACACCAATGCGCGCACCCGCAAGGGCAAGGCCAAGCCGATCGCCGGCAAGAAGAAGTAAGCCTTTCCGGCTCGCTTCTCGCACAGCTTTTTAGAAGAGAGATTTCAATATGGCACGTGAACCGCAGCGCGTTCGTCGCCGTGAGCGCAAGAACATCACCGCCGGCGTCGCCCATGTAAACGCCAGCTTCAACAACACCATGATCACCATCACCGACGCGCAGGGCAATGCGATCAGCTGGTCCTCGGCCGGCATGATGGGCTTCAAGGGCTCGCGCAAGTCGACCCCTTATGCCGCGCAGGTTGCCGCCGAAGACGCCGGCAAGAAGGCGCAGGATCATGGCGTTCGTACCCTCGAAGTCGAAGTCAAGGGCCCGGGTTCGGGTCGCGAATCGGCGCTCCGTGCGCTGCAGGCGGTGGGCTTCACCATCACCTCGATCCGCGACGTCACCCCGATCCCGCACAACGGGGTCCGCCCGTCCAAGCGCCGCCGCGTCTAACAGCGCGCTGATCGCCTCGGGCCGAGACCGTCTCGGCCCGACACATTGTTAACACTGGCGGGGGACGCCCCGCCGAACATCTGGGGACATTATGTCGATCAACGCGAAGAACTGGCAGGAACTGAAAAAGCCGCAGGGCCTCGACCGCAAGCCCGGTGCCGACGCCAAGCGCAAGGCGACCTTCGTGGCCGAGCCGCTCGAGCGCGGCTTCGGGATGACGCTCGGCAACTCGCTGCGCCGCGTCCTCCTCTCCAGCCTCCAGGGCGCCGCCATCACCTCGATGAAGATCGAGGGCGTGCTGCACGAATTCTCGTCGCTGGCCGGTGTCCGCGAGGACATCACCGACATCGTGATCAACGTCAAGCAGGTCGCGGTGAAGATGGAAGGCGAAGGCCCCAAGCGCCTGCAGCTGTCGGCGACCGGCCCCGGTGAAGTCACCGCCGGCCAGATCAGCTGCCCCGGCGACATCGAGATCACCAACCCCGATCTCGTCATCTGTCACCTCGACGAAGGCGCCACGCTCAACATGGAGCTGACCGCCGACATCGGTAAGGGCTATGTGCCCGCCGCGATGAACCGCCCGGCCGACGCGCCGATCGGCCTCATCCCGGTCGACAGCCTGTACAGCCCGATCCGCCAGGTCGCCTACAAGGTGGAAAACACCCGCGTCGGCCAGGAACTGGACTATGACAAGCTGAGCCTCACCATCGAGACCGATGGCACGGTCACCCCGGAAGATGCCGTCGCCTATGCCGCGCGCATCCTCCAGGACCAGCTCCAGCTGTTCGTCCACTTCGACGACAGCATGGTCGCCCCCGCTCCGGCGCAGGGCCAGGCCGCTGGCGGCGCTGCCGAAGGTGGCCAGGACACCAACCAGCTCAACCGTTACCTTCTCAAGAAGGTCGACGAGCTCGAGCTGTCGGTGCGTTCGGCCAACTGCCTCAAGAACGACAACATCATCTACATCGGCGATCTCGTGCAGAAGACCGAAGCGGAGATGCTGCGCACGCCGAACTTCGGCCGCAAGTCGCTCAACGAGATCAAGGAAGTGCTCGCGAGCATGGGCCTGCGTCTCGGCATGGAAATCCCGGGCTGGCCGCCCGAGAACATCGAGGAAATGGCCAAGAAGCTCGAGCAGGAACTGCTCGGCTAACGCCATCTTCCGATGTGAAGAGATTGAGGGCCGTCCCGCGAGGGGCGGCCCTTTTTCGTATGTCGTAGAGAAGACGGAAAGCGGCCGGCCTGCCGCGAAAGCGGACTAAATCGACGGGGTCAGGCTGCCCTGACCCTTGCCGTTGAGGATTGGCAAATGGTGCCCGAGAACAACATGGAAGACAGAGCAGGGAGATCACTTGGATAGGCGCAAGCCCAAAAGGCTTTCAATTCGCCTCATAGCGCGCAATCAATAGCTCCGATTTATGGGGGGCTTAATGCAACAATCTGTAGAGGCGTATCGTGAAGAGTCTTTGCGTCGGGTGTTCTCGATGCCGGTTTTCGAGAAAGGCTGGCCGATTTGGCGAGCTGAGATCGCCAGATTGACGAACGATCTTCAAGATGAGGAGGCGATCTATAAGCTTGGGGGCAACCTTCGCGATATCTTCCGGAAGACTGCTAAAAAGAAGGAAGATAAAAATAAAGGTCGGGATCAAAATGTTTTGGCGAGTGGAGGCGCAGCTTGGGAAGGTCTGGTATGCTGGTACCTAAATCTAGTCCTAACTCACACGTCGGCAGTTGTAGGTAAGCACAGCAAGTCTCTTATTCCGAAGCCAGTGTTGGACGCAATATCGATCAATTATAACAATAGGCCAACTAACAGTGAGTCTGACCTTATTGGCCTGACCTTCCCGTCCGATATGGATTCAGCTGTCCAAGGATTCGACCATCGCGCGATTTCAGATTTCGTTGGAAGAAATATGGGCAAGACTTCTGTGCACATTATCCAATGCAAGACATCTTGGAATGATAGCGCCCAAAACCCTATGTTGTGGGATCTAGTCTATCGCGCAAAAGGGTTTCACGCTCAAGGAATCTCCATTGGGAATGATGCCCGCGATATCGACGATTTGAAGAGGTTCACTTATAGTTTCGTCGCTCTACCGAGCCAAAATAAGCCCTTCAAGGCGGACGGTATGCCGGTTCGACGTGTTGCGGCGCTATCGGGTAAGAATTTTTGGGGCATGCCATCCCAAGAGTGCGTAGCGTGGAGCGTGGGAGAGATGTTCAAGCTGGTGTTTGGCAGCGCTGTCATCGGTGACGTCCGTGAACACATCCGGCACTTGATCGAACGTAGAGCTATCAGTCTAGATCCCATTAAATGATCTATAGCGGACAGAGATCACCTGGTTTTTGTTCGCCTTTTGTGCTTGGTTGAATCGAGGCGCAAAAGGGGGCTTAGATGTTGCACGACGAATCCGACATTCTGATCGCAGACGATGGGCAAACTTTTGAGAAGGAATGGGCTCCCGTGCAACGCCCAATGATTGACCTATTCGCCGGATGTGGCGGCCTCTCATTGGGATTTGAGCAGGCAGGTTTCACGCCGATCCTCGTCAACGAACTGAATAATGACGCGCGCGATACATATCTCGCGAACCGTGAGCACCGGATTGGTGGTGAGAAATTTCACCAGTTGAAACAGCTGCACTCGGCAGACGTCGCTGAGTTGGACACGGCTCGACTGAATCAGGTCGAGGATTTCCTAAATGCCGCTGGTGAGGCAATTAAATTCGGTGACGACGGAAACGTTGACGTGTTGGCCGGTGGCCCGCCGTGCCAAGGCTATAGCGGGATTGGCCACCGCCGTTCCTACGCGGTGGATAAGGCAGAAATCCCTTCGAACCGGCTTTACGAGAAAATGGCCGGAGTCATCGAGCATGTCCGTCCTCGCCTGTTCCTGTTTGAGAATGTGAAGGGGCTTCTCTCGTCGCGATGGACGAAAGATGGGCGCAAGGGCGAAATTTGGGATGATGTCTATGGTCGCTTCAAGAAACTTGGAGAGGCCCATGGTTATGCCGTTCGGTGGAAGCTCGTGTACGCGAAAGACTACGGTGTTCCCCAAAACCGCCCGCGAGTCCTGATTGCCGGTATACGGAACGATATCCTCGATAGGGTCGGGGACCTGATCGACCTGTCAAAGCATGAAGAAGACGCGGTGCTCTGTGGATTGCTCCCGGGGCCGACGCAAAGCGCTCCCGACCTTGAAGACATTTTTGGCGACCTGATCGACGAAACCGTGCCAGCTCGGCTTGCAAATCGAGACTTTGTGGGCGGGTTCGCTACAGGCGCGTATCCGAGACAAGCCAAGACCGCGTGGCAGAGATATTTCCGCCCAGGAGCGCTGGCTCGCGAGTTGCACCCTGTCACTGAGCATGAGTACAGCAAGCATTCTGAGAAGGTGGTGGCGAAATTCCAGGCCATGCTGGATGGCGACGGGTCGGTGCCTGAAGAGTATAAGACCAAGAAGTTCGCGCAACGTCGCCTTCGCCGACGTTGGGGAAACCAAGGGCCGACGATTACGGCGTGTTCGTTGCCCGATGATTACGTGCACTTTGAACAGCCCCGATCACTGACGGTTCGAGAGTGGGCAAGATTGCAGACCTTCCCGGACACCTATGTGTTTAAGGGGAAACGAACTACGGGTGGGCTTCGGCGTGCTGGCAATCCCAAGGAGGGCATCTTTGAACGGGAGGTGCCTAAATATACGCAGATCGGAAATGCGGTGCCGGTGAAGTTAGCCGAGGCTGTCGCGAAGCATTTCGACACTATCTTGAACAAGGCGGGATACTAGCACGTTCGAAGCCCATGGCTGATTTTGTTTCTCGCGAGAAGCGGGCGAACATCATGCGGGGTTCGAAGGCAAAAGATACGCGTCCCGAATTGGCGGTACGTCGCCTCCTTCACGGTATGGGATATAGGTTTCGCCTTCACCGAAAAGACTTGCCCGGAAAACCCGACATTGCGTTTGTGGGGCGCAAGAAGGCCGTATTTGTGCACGGGTGCTTCTGGCACCAACACCTTGACCCCAAATGCCCAATCTCGCGCAAGCCGTCGTCAAACACGGAATTCTGGGATCAGAAATTCGCAACAAACCGGGCGCGAGATGAGCGACATGAGGCTGCACTGAAAGATTTGGGTTGGGACGTCCTGACCATCTGGGAATGCGAAATCCAGCAAGCCAAACTGGGGGAGCGATTAGCTGCCTTCATAGGCCCGACCCGACATTGAGGGTCACGCTGCGACGAGCGCTGAAGGCAGCAAAGCGCTTTTCCTCGACTACGCTCTGTCGACGGGGGTTTGGGGGCGGGGCCCCCAAGCTGGCTCGCGCGGCAGCGCTTGCGGAGCAATATCGTGCGATCTTTGCTGGTGAGGACGCGGGCGCGCTGGATTCAACAACTTAGCACAAGCCAAACGGGCATTTTTGCTCTATGGCGCGCGCGACCCTGCGACTGACGCGGGCCGTGCCGGCGGTTGGCCGTGGCACTTACTGACGTTGCCGTCCTCTGCGCGCCTCGCGCCATGGCCCGGCTATTTAGCGAGATTTCATGTCCTTCGATCACTTGCCCCCCGTTCTCCAGTCCGCCTTTGCCGAGAAGGGGTATGAGACGCTCACCCCCGTGCAGGCCGCCGTCAGCGACGAGGAGGCGCGCGGGCGCGATCTCATCGTCTCGGCGCAGACGGGGTCGGGCAAGACGGTGGCGTTCGGCATCGCGCTGGCGGACGAACTCTTGGGCGCGATCGGGGATGTGCCGCTGGTCGACAAGCCGCTGGCGCTGATCATCGCGCCGACGCGTGAGCTGGCGCTGCAGGTGAGCCGCGAGCTCGAGTGGCTCTATGCCAAGGCGGGGATGCGGATCGCGACCTGTGTCGGCGGGATGGATGCCTCGAAAGAACGGCGCAATTTGCGGACGGGGCCGGCGGTGGTCGTCGGCACGCCGGGACGGCTGCGCGATCATCTGGAGCGCGGGGCGCTCGACCTGTCGGGGCTGGTGGGCGTGGTGCTCGACGAGGCCGACGAGATGCTCGACATGGGCTTTCGCGAGGATCTGGAAGAGATCCTCGACGCGACGCCCGAGGGGCGGCGGACGCTGCTTTTCTCGGCGACCATGCCGCGGCCGATCGTGCGGCTGGCCGAGCGCTACCAGCAGGACGCGCTGCGGCTGACGCTCGCCGGGGATACGCGCGGGCATGGCGACATCGCCTATGAGGCGATCAGCGTGGCGCCGTCGGACATCGAGAATGCGGTGGTGAACCTCTTGCGCTATCACGAGGCGGAGACGGCGATCTGTTTCTGCGCGACGCGCGACAATGTGCGGCGGCTCCATGCCACGCTCCAGAACCGCGGCTTCGACGTGGTGGCGCTGTCGGGCGAACATTCGCAGTCGGAGCGCAACCAGGCGCTGCAGGCGTTGCGTGACGGGCGCGCGCGGGTGTGCGTGGCGACCGATGTCGCGGCGCGCGGCATCGACCTTCCGAACCTGACCCTCGTCGTCCATGTCGAGGTGCCGCGCGATGCCGAGACGCTGCAGCACCGCTCGGGCCGGACGGGCCGCGCGGGCAAGAAGGGGACGGCGGCGATCATCGTGCCCTATAACCGCAGGCGGCGGGTCGAGGGCATGCTGCGCGGGGCCAAGATCGAGGCCGAGTGGATGGACGCGCCGAGCCCCGAACAGATCCGCGCGATGGATCGTGATCGCCTGCTCGAGAAGATCAGCGCGCCGGTGGATCCGGAAGAAGAGGAGCTGGGGCTGGCGGCCGAGCTCATCGACAGGATGACGCCGGTCGAGCTGGCGACCGCGCTCATCCAGGCGCATCGTTCCAAGATGCCGCAGCCCGAGGAGCTCATTCCCAACACGCCCGAGGCGCGCGAGCGGGTGAAGGCCGATGCGCATCGCCCGGGGTTCGAGGACACGGTGTGGTTCCGCATGGGGGTGGGGCGCCGCCAGAATGCGGGGCCGCGCTGGATCCTGCCGCTCATCTGCCGCCGCGGGCATATCACGCGCAACGAGATCGGCGCGATCCGCATCGGCCAGCACGAGACCTTCTTCCAGGTGCCGCGAGCGGTGGCACCCAAGGTCGAGGATGCGCTGGCGCGCACCGCGGGCGGCGATGACGAGCAGGACGCGATCCCGATCCACTTTTCGCCCGAAGGTCCGCGCGAGATGGCGCGGCAGAACAAGAAGCAGGGCGGGCCGAAGTTCGCGGTGAAGCCGGCGCGGGGCGGGGCGGGCGATGGCCCGCGTGGACCCAAGCCGTTCAAGCCCAAGTTCAAGGGCAAGCCCCAATCCAAACCCAAGCCGCATCGCGGCAAGCGCTAGGCGCCCTGTCCTACAGCTATCCAGATAGGTTACCACTTTCCGAAAGGAGAGTGACCTATGGGAAAATGGAGTTGTCAGGGGCGTGCCCCTGGCGAGGACTTGCGCGGCAGCGCTGGCGGGGCAGGCTGGCCGTGGCGCTAGGGGCTTTCGACCAGTGGTCGCCGCCGTTCCTGACGGCGCTGGCGCGGTGCGGCAATGTGCGGGCCTCGGCGAAGGTCGCGGGGATCTGCGTTCAGACGGCCTACAAGGCGCGACGCCGGAAGCCGGCGTTCGATGCGGCTTGGACAGGAGCCTTGGCGCGGTTTCGCAGCGAGAGCGGCGGCGCGGCGCGTGGCGGCGAGGTGCCGGTGCCGGTAGGCGAAGTGGTGGTGACGCCGACGGGGGCGCGGCGGGCGGCGAGCGGGCGCTGGTCGCAGGCGCGGCGGGCACGGTTTCTCGAGGAGCTGGCGGCGACGGGCAATGTGGGACTGGCGGCGGCGGCGTGCGGACTGTCAACCAATGCGCTCTATCGGCGGCGGCATCTCGATGCCCCGTTTGCGCGCGACTGGGACGGGGCGCTGGGGTTGGCGATGGAGCGGCTGCCGCACCTCTTGATGGAGGCGGCGCAGGCGCAGTTCGATCCCGAAGCGGTGGCATTGCGCGAGGGCTTTCCCAAGGTGTCGACGCGCGAGGCGCTGGAGATTGCCAAGATGTTCGAGGGGCGGGCGCGGGCGAAGGCGGAGGCTGGCGCCGCCGCGCCCGATGCGGCGCGGGTGGCGGCGGCGCGCTCGGCGGTGCTCGAGCGGCTCGAGCGATTGCAGGCGGAATTGCGCGAGGAGAAGCTGGCGGCGGGCTGGTCCGAGGTGGACGGGCAGCTGGTGCCGCCGGGGTGGACGAGGTCGCCACCAGAGTAGCGACTTGCTTGACTCTGGCGGCGAATTGTTGTCTTGGGCGCGGGCAAGACCGGCGAAGGTGATTTCGTCGGCTTTTTCAATGGGAACGGCCGGTCCCCACCATCAAGCATCGGCCAGGCTGCGGTTACCTCATACGGACCGCATACGAACGGAGAAAGCACCATGCGCCATCGCGTTGGCCATCGTAAACTCAACCGCACCACCTCGCACCGCATCGCGCTCCTGCGCAACATGGCGGCGGCGCTGATCAAGCACGAGCAGATCAAGACCACCCTTCCCAAGGCGAAGGAACTGCGTCCCTATGTCGAGAAGCTCGTCACGCTTGCCAAGAAGGGTGGCCTGTCGAACCGTCGCCTCGCGCACTCGAAGCTGATGGACGATGCGCAGCTGCAGAAGCTGTTCGACGTCCTCGCCGAGCGCTATGCCGACCGTAACGGCGGTTACACCCGCGTCATCAAGGCCGGCATCCGCAAGTCGGACGCCGCGCAGATGGCGGTGATCGAATTCGTCGACCGCGACACCTCGGCCAAGGGCCAGGACAGCGGGCCGGTCGAAATGGAAGAAGACGCCGAAGCCTAAGCTTCGCGACGCTTCCTGGTCGAACAAGAGACGGGCCGTTCCCTTCGGGGAGCGGCCCGTTTTTTGTTGCGGGCCGTCTCCCTTGAAACGGGCGTCATCGAATTTCGGGATGCCATGGGCCCCAGCCTTCGCTGGGGCGACGGGTTGGTGTTGGGGTCTAGCGGACGATGCCGTAGCGGAAGGCCTTGGCGACGGCTTCGGCCAGCGTGGCGGCGTCCAGTTTGTGACGCAAATTGGCAAGGTGCATATCGACGGTCGAGAGCGAGAGCTTGCAGCGTTCGGCGATCTGGCCGCGCTGGAGGCCGGCGGCGAGGAGCTTGACCATCTCGGTCTCGCGCGGGGTGAGGTCGTAGGTGAAATTGTCCTGCCGCGCGTCCATGACATGGCCGACCTTGTCCATGAGGGCATGGGCGGCCACGCGGGCCTGTTCGAAGTGGCGGTGGGCCTGCTGGCCGCCGGCGTGGTCCGAGCCGGCGAAAACGAAGCCGTAATAGCGCGCCGCGCCGTCGGCGCCGCGTAAATGCTGGCGCTGGCCGATATAGGCGCGGCCTTCCTCGATGCCCGCGTCGCAGCAGCGCAGGTGTACGCGGCGGGTGTCGGCGATATGGTCGCCCCAGTGCAGCGCGGCCTCGCGCCCGATCCGGAAATTGTCGGTGGGGCGTGCTGCCGACAGGCCGCCGGCGCGCATCATGACATAATCGTCGCGCTCCATATGCTCGCCCGCGAACTCCTCCATGAAGCCGTCGGACAGGCGGGTGCCGGCGAAATTGACCGGTTCGACATGGCCGCCGATGGTCTCGAAGATGCCGAAATTGCAATGCTCGATGCCGAGCGCATGGAGAAAGTCGTAGAAGATGGTGCTCGCCCGCTCGAAGCGCTGCGCGGGATCGAGCCGCTCTTCGTCGAGCCGCGCCAGGCGGTCGAAATAGTCCAAGAGGTGGCGCGATGCGTAAGCCACTGTGCATGTCCCCCGTCGTGAACGCTCCCCCGAGGGTGGAGGCTGGAAAAGCCGCCTTGCCCTGTCAAGCGCGTTAACCCGCTACGTCCATGCCCGGAGAGCCCGCTTTTTGGCAGGAGAGTCCCGAAACAGGCCGCCGAGCCCGACCTGCAACTTCTCATAGGTTAAACATCTAGCAGTTAAGCATTAGTGAATCGAGTCGATGTGAGAATTGCGATCGGGGGAGACCGGACATGGCCGAATGGAAGCGCTGGGACGAGGAAGTGGATGTCAATTCGGGCAGCGTCCATGCCCAATCGCCCAAGGTCGTGGCGCTTCCCGATGGCGGCTATATCCTGTTCTGGATCCAGGGCGGCTGGGGTTCCGAGCAGGTCCTCGCCCAATGGTTCGACAGCGCGCATGACCCGCTCGGCGACCCGCTGGTCCTGACCAGCGGCAGCGGCGGCCATGGCTCGATCGACGTCGACGTGCGCGACGACGGCAGCTTCGTCCTGAGCTGGGGCGGGGCGGGCGCGGACGGCGCCTATGACATCTATGTCCAGCAGTTCGCCAGCGACGGGACCGCGACGAGCGCGGTCGTGCGCGCCAACCAATATGTCGACGGCCAGCAGGACTATTCGCACATCGTCGCCCTCGATGGCGGCGGCTTCGCCGTGATGTACTTTTCCAGCCAGGGCGACCAGACTGCGGCGGGCCTGCGCATGTTCGACGCCAATGGCGCGCCGGTCGGGGGCGAGCAACTGTTCCTCGAGGGGGCGACCGACAGGCTCTATGTCGAGGACCTGCAGGCGGCGGAGAATGGCGGCTTCGACGCGGTGATCGTGACGCAGGTCGACGGCAGCAGCCTCGGCTATGTGCTGACCATCTTCCACTTCGATGCCAATGGCACCAAGACCGGCGAGACCGAGGTCTATTCCACGCCGACCTTCAGTGCGCGCATCGGGCGCCCGGGCCTGGTCGAACTGGCCGACGGAACGCACGTCGTCTACTGGACGATGGATGCCCCCTCGGGCGGCAAGATGATCGTCGCCCGTCACTATGACAGCGACTGGAACGCGCTCAGCACCCCGGTGCGCCTCGACGGCCCCGAGGCGCCTTCGGGGTTCAACAGCGATGCCCAGCTGGTGGCGCTCGACAATGGAAATTTCGTCATCGCCTACGAAACCGCGAGCCGCGACATCGCGGTGCGCGAGGTGGGGATGGAAAATGGCGCGTTCGCACTCGGCGAGATCACGCTGGTGGGCTCGGACCAGGTCAATGACAGCGAGGTCGATATCGCCCTGACGGGCGGAGGCGATCTCGTCACCATCTATGCGAGCGACAGCGAGGTCCACGCGCAGGTGCTGACCCTGAATACGCTCAATCCCATCACCGGGACCGAGGGCAATGACTTCGGGCTGGTCGGGACCGAGGAGGGAGACCTCGTCGAGGGCCTCGGCGGGGCCGATTTCATCCGCAGCCTCGGGGGCGACGATGTCGTGGATGCGGGCGCGGGCGACGACTATGTCCGCGGCGGCACGGGCGATGATGTGATGGAGGGCGGCGACGGCGTCGACCGCGTCGGCTTCTACAACAATCCGGTGGGGGTCACGGTCGATCTCGCCATCGTTGGGGTGGCGCAGGACACCGGCATGGGGCTCGACACGCTGTCGGGCTTCGAGAACCTGTCGGGCACGCCCCATGCCGACATGCTCTACGGCGATAATGCCGACAATGTGATCCTGACCTCGGGTGGCGACGATGTCGTCGACGGGCGCGGCGGCGATGACCTCATCATGCTCGGCAGCGGCGCGGTGACCGCCGAGGGCGGGGTGCATGTCGAGGGCGACACGCTGTCCTTCTTCTATGCCATGAACCCGGGCGGCGGTTGGGTCGTCGCGCCGGTGGTCTATTCGCTGGCGACCGACCAGGGGATCGAGGTCGCCTATGCCAACGGGTCGGTGGTGGCGACGGGCTTCGAGCACCTGTCGGGCTCGATCGGCGATGACATGCTGACCGGCGATGGCGGTGCCAACGAACTGGCGGGCGATCTTGGCAACGACCATCTGTTCGGCGGCGAGGGCGGCGACACGCTCTATGGCGATGCGCGGATCGCGATGATCAGCGACACCGGCCTGTCGGGCGCGCGCGGCCTCTACTGGAACGAGAATGGCGACGTGATCGCGGGGCAGGTCGCGGGCAATGACTGGCTCTACGGCGAGGGGGGCGAGGACACGCTCTTCGGCGGCGACGGCGATGATCACCTGTTCGGCGGCACCGAGAATGACGCCCTGTACGGCGGTGCGGGCGACGACACCTTCATCGCCTGGGGCGAGCATGGCGAAGGCGCCGACTATATGGACGGCGGCGATGGCACCGACACGGTCGACTATTCGGGCGCCAGCGAGGGCGTGCAGATCCGCGGCTATGACGGCAACACCATGGCGGGCGCGGCAGCGGGCGATACGCTGGTCAGCATCGAGAATATCATCGCCACCGACCATGACGATATCCTGTGGGCGCCCTTCTGGCCGGTGGAGGACAATGTCTTCAAGGGCGGTGCCGGCAATGACAGCATGAACGGCTTCGGCGGCAATGACAGCTTCTATGGCGAGGAGGGCTATGACTTCGTCGCGCTGGGCTGGGGCGACGATCTTTATGACGGGGGCGCGGGCAACGACCTCGTCTCCTATGTCTGGGACAGCAATGACGGGCAGGCAGGGATCGTCATCGATCTTCGCAAGCAGTGGCAGGACCCGGATGCGTGGCGCGGCACCGACCAGCTCATCGATGTCGAGGGCGTGCAGGGCAGCCGCTATGCCGACGTGATCGACGGCGATGACGGTGACAACTTCCTGTGGGGTGGCACCAGCTGGGGCGAAGGGCTCAACCATGACGTGATCCGCGGCCATGGCGGCGATGACTTCATCAGTTTCGGCATCGGCAATGCCGAGGTGGACGGCGGCGCCGACAATGACACGCTGCGCGCCGACGACTGGGATCTGGCCGGCGGGGTGACGATCGACCTGTCGGTCAAGGGCGTGGCGCAGGACTGGGGGCATGGCACGCTGGTCCAGGCCGGCTTCGAGAATGTCGCGGGCAGTGATTTCGACGATGTGCTCACCGGCGATGACGGGGCCAACATCCTCTACGGCGGCGCGGGCGTGGACGAGCTGCATGGCGGCGGCGACAATGACACGCTGTGGGGCGACAGCGATTATGGCCTGGTGGTGGTCGACAGCGACGATGCGCTGGTGGCGCAGCGCCGTGACCCGTCGGGCGAGTTTGGCGACTTTCTCTATGGCGGCGCGGGCGATGACACGCTCCATGGCGAAGGCGGCGACGATTTCCTCGAAGGTGGCGAAGGCGCCGACCATCTCGATGGCGGCGAGGGCAATGACACGGCCAGCTGGGCCGATGCCAGCGAGGGCGTCAACGTCTTCCTCTACGATGGCACCACCTCGCGCGGCGCGGCGGGCGATACCCTGTCGAGCATCGAGAATCTCGTCGGCTCGGACCATGTCGACCTGTTGCGCGGAGACTGGGAAGCCAATGTCATCCATGCCGGCGGTTCGACCGACTACATCTCCTCGCTCGGCGGTGATGACAGCGTCTACGGCGAGGGCGGGATGGACTTCATCTACGCCTGGGGCGGGGACGACCTCTATCATGGCGGGGACGATTTCGACTTCATCGTCTACGCCGACTATTATTTTTACAACCCCGAGGGTGACGGGGCCAATGTCGATCTGGGCAAGGCGGTGCAGGATGCGCATGTGCAGTTCGGCACCGACCGTCTCGAGAGCATCGAAGGGGTGTTCGGCACGCCGTTCGAAGATGTCATCATCGGCTCGGACGGGGCCAATTACCTGTTCGGCTATTATGCCAATGGCTCGAGCCGCAACAACGACCATATCGAGGCGGGGGATGGCAATGACATCGTCTGGCTCGGCGAGGGCAATCATTATGCCGACGGCGGGATCGGCGAAGACGTGCTCGAACTGTTCGATTCAAGCCAGAACAGCCATGTCGAGGGCAAGGGTTTCACCTTCAGCCTGGCCCGGCAGGGCGAGGTCCAGGACAGCGGGCGCGGGCTCATCGAGGCGGTAGGCTTCGAGCATCTCTCGGGCAGCGGCGAGGATGACAGGCTCACCGGCGACGACGGGCAGAACATCATCGCCGGTTTCCGCGGCAATGACGTGATCGACGGCGGGGAGGAGAATGACATCCTCTATGGCGACCGCGTCTCGCGCATGGGCGAGGATGGCGTGTGGGTGTTCGAACTCGACGCAGCCGATCCGAGCCTGAGCTATGACGACGTGCTGATCGGCGGCGCCGGCGATGACGAGCTTTATGGCGAGCATGGCAATGACACGCTCATCGGCGGGGCGGGCGGCGATTATCTCGACGGCGGCGACGGCGTGGATACGGTCGACTATTCGGGCGAGGCGTCGGCGGTCATCATCCGCGAACTGTGGGGCCAGTTCGACGGTGCTGCGGCGGGCGACTGGCATGTCGGCATCGAGAATATCATCGGCACCGCCTTCGACGACCAAATCTGGGGCAATCTCGAGGATAACGAGATCTGGGGCGGCGATGGCAATGACAGTCTCTATGGTGGCTGGGGTGGCAATGACATCATCCACGGCGAGGCCGGCAACGACTGGATCGGCGCCAGCGAGGGTGATGACCAGTTCCACGGCGGCGACGGCTTCGACCTCGTCGAATATCGCTGGCTGACCTGGTCGGGCGAGGGCGTCGAGATCGACCTGTCGCTGACCGAACAGGTCGCCAATGGCGCCCATGGCACCGACGTGCTGAGCGGGATCGAGGGGGTCTGGGCGACCGAGTTCGAGGATCGCCTCCTCGGCACTGGGGGCAACGAGCTGCTGATCGGCGGCGAGGCCAACCATTCGGGCCAGGCAATGGGACGCAACAGTGACTATATCGATGCCGGCGGCGGCGATGACATGGTCTGGCTGGGCGAAGGCGATCACGAGGCGCATGGCGGCACGGGCGTCGACTTCCTCGAGCTGCGCGACCAGTCGCAGAACACGAATGACGGGCTCGGCTTCGAGTTCAGCCTCGCCGAGCAGGGCACGGTACAGGATACCGGGCGCGGCACGGTGCTCGCGACCGGGTTCGAGAACCTGGCTGGGGGGATCGGCAATGACCTGCTGACCGGCGACGGCGAGGCCAATGTCATCCTCGGCAACATGGGCGACGACACCATATATGGTGGTGGCGGCCACGACACCATTTACGGCGACAATACGGTGTGGATGGACGAGAACGGCTTCGTCTTGACCCTGTGGGATGCCGTGGACGGGGCGAGCTATAACGACGTGCTCTATGGCGGCGATGGCGATGACACCATCTATGGCGAGCGCGGCAATGACGAGATTCATACAGGCGACGGCAAGGATTACGCCTATGGCGGGGAGGGCGACGACACCTTCTACGCGGGGACCGGAGAGGACCGGCTGTTCGGCGAGGACGGCGACGATACCTTCTACGGCAACGCCGGCCAGCTCGCGGTGCGCGCCTATGGCGGCGACGGCAACGACACCTTCCACGGCACTGACGGCGACGACCTGTTCTTCGGGCAGAATGACAATGACGTGCTGAACGGTGGCGGCGGCAAGGACTATCTCGCCGGCCAGGCGGGCGACGACGAGGTCTATGGCGGCGCGGGCAACGACCTCGTGCGCGGCGACCAGGGCAGCGATGTGCTCGACGGCGGCAGCGAGGCCGACGGGACGGGCGGCTTCGACACGCTCGCCTATCATTTCGACTGGGCCGACATGGTCATCGATCTGGAGGCCGGCACCGCCACCAGCAGCCGCGGCGAGACCGACCTCATCGCCAATTTCGAGGATGTGTGGGGCTCGAACGGCAATGACCAGATTTCGGGTGACGGCGGGTCGAACTGGTTCATCGGCTTTGGCGGCGACGACGTGATCGACGGGCGCGGTGGCGACGACCTCATCGAGGTCGGCACCGAACGGCGCGACTTCGGCAATGACGGCACGCTCGACAACGGCCATCTCACCGTCATCGGCGGGGCCGACAATGACACGCTTTCCTTCCGCCAGTTCAACGGCGTGAGCTTCAGCCTCGCGGTTCTGGGCGCGCAGCTCGTCGGCACCGGATCGGTCGCCGCGAGCGAGGTCGAGAACCTGTCGGGCTCGATCGGCAATGACGTGCTGACGGGCGACATGTTCGCCAATGTGCTGGCGGGCGATGGCGGCGACGACGTGATCCATGGCGGCGCGGGCGCGGACGTGATCCACGGCGACGGCGCCATCTATGTCGAACGCAGCTTCAACGTGCGCTTCAGCGAGATCACGCTTTACGAGGACGCCGCCGACATCCCGAGCAACAATGAATTCCCGGGCGCGCCGGGCGAGAGCCTTGCCGGTAACGACGAGCTGCATGGCGGGACCGGCGACGACTTGATCTTCGGCGGCGCGGGCGAGGACCAGCTGTTCGGCGACGGCGACATGGACGAGCTGCACGGCGGTGCGGGCAACGACATGCTCCACGGCGGCAGCGAGGCCGACCAGCTGTTCGGCGAGGGCGGCGATGACCAGCTGTTCGGCGATGGCGGCGCGGATTTCCTCGACGGTGGCACGGGCGATGATGAACTGACCGGGGGCGAGGGCGCCGATACTTTCTTCATCGGCCCCGACAGCGGCGACGATATCATCCTCGATTTCGAGGCGGGCACGGACGAGATCGCCTTCGATGCCAGCCTCGGGGTGGTCAACATGGGCGACATCCTCATCGAGGATGGCGCGCTCGGCGCGGTGATCAGCTGGGGCACCGGCGACAGCCTCACCATCGCGGGTGTCGATGCCGCCGATGTGGGGGGCAACTATTTCGGCTTCGAGGTGCAATTGCCGCCCAATGCGCCGCCCGATGCGGGGCCGCCCGAGGCGCCCGGTGGCGGCAATGGCGGCGGCCGGCCGGGGGCGGCGACCTTCGATGCCGATCCGATCATGGCGCTCGATGCCGGCACCGAGATGGACATGATGATCCTCGACGGCGGCGGGCTCATGAACGGCTAGGGTCTCCCCGCGGCCTCCCGCAGTGCTCGCAGGGGAGGCCCAGCCCTAGACAAGGGGGCGCTGACGGGCCATCCCGTCAGCGCCCTTTTTCGTTACGGAGACCGACGCGATGCGTTTTGCCGCACTCACTCTTGCCCTTCTCGCCACCACCGCCTGCGCGACGACCGCGCCCGAGGACACGCCCATGACCATCGCCGCCGCCGACCGCGCGCCCGTCTATCCCGAGACCAAGACGGTCGATGCGGTCGACACCATCGGCTCGCTGGTGGTCGCCGACCCCTATCGCTGGCTCGAGAATGACGTGCGCGAGGATGAAGAGGTCGCGGCCTGGGTCGAGGCGCAGAACGAGGTGACCAACGCCTATCTCGACACGCTGCCGGGGCGCAAATGGTTCGCCCAGCGCATGACCGAGCTTTACGATTACGAGCGCATCGGCGTGCCGACGCGGAAAGAAGGGACCTATTTCTATTCGAAGAATGACGGGCTCCAGCCGCAGTCGGTGCTCTATGTGCGCGACGGCCTTGGCGGCACCGAGCGGGTGCTGATCGATCCCAACCAGTGGTCGGAAGACGGCGCCACCGCGCTCGCCAGTTACGTTGCCAGCGAAGACGGCTCGAAGCTGGCCTATATGGTGCAGGACGGCGGCTCGGACTGGATGACCATCAAGGTGCTCGATGTCGCCACCGGCGAGGTGATGGCCGACACCATCGAATGGGTGAAATTCTCCGGCCTCGACTGGGCGAAGGACGGCTCGGGCTTCTATTACAGCCGCTTCCCCGCGAGCGAGGAGGGCGGCAAGTTCACCGGCCTCAACACCGACCAGGCGGTCTATTTCCATGAGGTCGGCACGCCGCAGAGCGAGGACGAGCTCATTTTCGCCACGCCTGACAATCCCGACTACAACAATACCGCGCAGCTGTCGGATGACGGGCGCTACCTGTTCCTCTCCTCCTCGACCGGAACCGACGGCTGGCAGACCAGCGTGATCGACCTCGAGAACCGCGAGGCGGGGGTCACGGTGATCGAGCCCGGCACCGATTACGAGACCTATTATTTCGGCTCGGACGAGGAAGGGCGGATGTATTTCCGTACCAACCGCGATGCGCCGCGCGGCGGGGTATTCCGCATCTCGATGGATAATCCGCAGGCGCGCGAATGGGTGCTGCCCGAGGATGCGATGGGCAAGCTTGACGGCGTGAGCCTCGTCGGCGGGCATCTCGTCGCCGACTATCTGGTCGACGTGAAGTCGGAAGCGCGCGTCTATGACGTGGACGGCACGCTGGTGCGCAAGGTCGACCTGCCGGGCATCGGCTCGGCGGGTGGTTTTGGCGGCGATTTCGACAACGCCGAGACCTTCTACAGCTTCTCCAGCTTCGGCATGCCGGGGACGGTCTATCGCTATGACGTAGGCACCGGCGAGAGCACGGTCTGGGCGGCGCCGCAGGTCGAGTTCGACCCTGCCGACTATGTCACCGAGCAGGTCTTCTACACCTCGAAGGACGGCACCCGCGTGCCGATGTTCGTCACGAAGAAGAAGGGTGTCGAGGGCCCCGTGCCGACGCTGCTCTACGGCTATGGCGGGTTCAACATCTCCGTGACGCCGGGCTTCAACCCCGTGCGCCTCGCCTGGCTCGATGCGGGCGGCGCCTATGCGGTGGCGAACATCCGCGGCGGCGGCGAATATGGCAAGGCGTGGCACGATGCCGGCCGCCGCTTCAAAAAGCAGAACGTCTTCGACGATTTCGCGGCGGCGGGCGAATGGCTCAAGGCCAATGGCGTGACCACCGCGGACGGGCTGGCAATCGAGGGGCGCTCGAACGGCGGGCTGCTCGTCGGTGCGTCGATCAACCAGCGGCCCGACCTGTTCGATGCGGGCCATGCCGCGGTCGGCGTGATGGACATGCTGCGCTTCGACCGCTTCACCGCGGGGCGCTACTGGGTCGATGACTACAACCATCCGCAAGAAGAGCGCGATGCGCGCTACAACCTGACCTTCTCGCCCTATCACAATGTCGAGGCCGAGACCGATTATCCGGCGGTGATCATCACCACGGCGGATACCGACGATCGCGTGGTGCCGGGGCACAGCTTCAAGCTGGCCGCCGCGCTGCAGGAGAAGGCGGGCGAGGGCGATGACCCGCTGATCATCCGCATCGAGACGCGTGCCGGTCACGGCGCGGGCAAGCCGACCGACAAGATCATCGAGGAAGCGAGCGACGTCGCGGCGTTCCTCGCGTGGCACACGGGCCTCAAGACCCCGCGCGATGCCAGCCTCGACATGATGGGCGGCCAGTAAGGCCAGCCATCGGCGATGAAGAAGAGGGGCGGGTGCCGGTGGCGCCCGCCCCTTTTTCGTGGGTGATCCGCCGAGCGGTCATGCGGTGCCGGGCCGCTCGCATCCGGCCCGGCACCGCTCCCCTCCAACATGGTCCCGATACGTGGGGTATCCGGGACCGTCCCCCCGGTTTGCCGGAGGGGATCTCCTCGCGTCGCGTCTCGTCAGAGAATGTTGGCGGGGATGGCGATGTGGCCCGCGACGAGGGCGCGACCGCGGGTCGTCAGCTCCCAGCGCAGGCAATTGAGTTCGCGGCCGGGCAAATGCTCGACCCCGGCAAGGCCGCGGTCCTGGAGCGATTCCAGCGAGAGCTCGACCTCGGCGGCGCGGCGGCCGAGCGTGTCGACGATGGCGGCGGGCGAACAGGAGAAGTCGCGCAGCGAGGCCGCGTAGAGGAGGAGGAGCGCGTCCCATTCGGCGGGCTTGAGGCCGGCAGGCGTGCCGACGTCGCGCCGGATACGCGCATGGAAATAGCTGCGGGCGCGGGCGAGCCAGTAGATGCGGGCAAGGTCGGCGGGGCGGGCCTCGGCCTCGCCCTTCGCCTCGGAGATGCAGAACAGGCGGATGGCCGCGCGCCGGAACAGGCAGGCGGCAACCGCACCCTCCTTGGTCACCATGGGGGGCTCCTTCGGGCAGTAAGGCGCCGCCGGGAAAAGGGGGAGAAACCCGGCGGCGCGACACAGTGATGTGCTGATGTGGATCATTGTGCCGTTTTGCCGCTTTGCCCGACAGTCGCTAAGGTGGGGGACAAGAGGGTCCGGTAGCCGACACAAGGGCCCCGGGCCGGACCGGAGGAGGTGCGCGATGGAGCGGATCCTTGCCGCGATGCAGCGGACGCAGACGGTGAGCGAAGTGCTCGACCTGCTCGGACAGGCGGCCAGGAAATTCGGTGCGGCACGGCACAGCTATCATTTCACGCCGGCCTTCGAACGGCAGACCTCGGCCAAGACCATCGTGGCCGCCGAAGGCTTCGGGCCCGAATGGATCTCGCTCTACGAGAACGAGCATTTCCGGCAGTGTGACCCCATCCCCGACTATGTGATGCACGAGGGGCATATCGTGACGTGGGAGCATAGCCTCGAGGCGCAGCACCTCACCCCCGATGCGATCGATTTCGCCAAGGCGCTGACGAGCCATGGGCTGGTGTGCGGGGTGGGGGTGCCGCTCTACGGTCCCGACAACCGCCATGCCTATCTCGCTTTCGGGTTCGACCAGCCGCTGACCGATGCCGATGACGGGCGGCTCGCCATCCTCGCGGCGATCGGCCAGAAGGCGCATACGCGCATCTGTGCGCTGACGAGGCAGGATGCCGAGGGGCGGCTGGCGCTGTCCCCGCGCGAGCGCGAGGTGCTGACCTGGGTCGGGCGGGGCAAGTCGAACAATGATATCGCCACGATCATCGGGGTGAGCCCCGAGACGGTGAAGACGCATATCCAGCGCATCTTCGGCAAATTGGATGTGAGCGACCGTGTCGGGGCGACGGTGAAGGCGCTGAAGCTGGCGGAGATCCGGCTCTAGGCCATCCAGAAAAGGTTGAGGCCGAGCATCACGAAAAAGACGGCGAAGAAGAGCTGCCAGCTCCACTTGCCCTTTTCCACCCAGCCCGATTTCTGGGCGATGATGACCGTGAGGAAGATGAGCAGCGCGGCAACGGCGGCATGGCCGATCGCATTGGGATCAAGGTTCATGGGTGGGGCCTCCTGTCGCGGTTGAAGCGAATTGGCCGGTAGGAATGAAGGCCAGGACGAGCGCGATGAGGAAGCCGACGCCCGTTGCCAGGAAGAGGATGAAGAGGAAGCCGACGATGAGGCCGCTTGTCCCGGTGTCGCGGGCGCGTTTGACGACGAGGTTCAGTTGCGCGAGCCCGATCAGCAGCATCGAGCCGAGGAAGCCGAGGAAGGCAGCGAGACCGATGCCCTTGCGCTCGATGTCGGAGAAGTCGTCGGGCCAGTCGCCATAGATCGACTGCAGCCCGCCCGCGGCGAATCCCATCAACAGGACGACCGCGAAAATGGCGAGGATGGTGAACGCGAAGCCCATCACATAGGGCTTGCGCTTCACTCGGCCATCGGACCAGTCGCCCCAGAGAAAACGCAACATGTTCGATCCTTTCTTGCTGATGGCGCCCTAGTCGTGGGCCGCGGCGACGACGAGTTCGGCGCCGGTCGTATGCGGTTCGATCGGTTCGGGCGTGACGAGGATGTGGCTGCCGTGATGGAGCGCGCCGCGCAGCGCATCGAGGAACTGGCCCGGCATGCGCAGCCGCGAGAGGATCGCGGCATCGACCGCATGTTCGCCCGCGTCATGGCCGGGCAGCGGCAGGAGCGAATAGTGAAACTTGCCCGCCTCGTCGGTGGTGAGGGTGGCGAGGAAGGTGCCGCTCGACGCGCCATCCCAGTCGACCGTCGAACGCCCGATCTCCACCCCGTTCCTGATGACGACCATCTGCTTGTCGCCGGTCGACAGGACGATGGAGACGGGGCCCTCGGGCGAGCGGGTCGGGTTCCACTGGAACTGGCGGTCCTCGAGCGGGCGGTGGAGGGCTGCGACGCCCTCGACGCTGACCGGGGTGAGGACGCCGGCGGCGGGAATGGTGACGGGAGCGCCCGCCTTGCCCTGCACCACGATGGTGCCGCCCATGGTGGTGGTGCCGAACAGTTCCTCGGCAAAGGCATAGGGCAGGTGCACGCAGCCGTGGCTCTCGGGATAGCCGGGCAGGCCGCCGGCATGGAGCGCGACGCCGCCCCAGGTGAGCCGCTGCTGGAAGAACATCGGGGCGTTATTGTAGGTCGAGGAGTGGTGCCACTTGTCCTTCTGGAGGATCTTGAAGACGCCGGTGGGGGTCTCGTAGCCGGGCTTGCCCGAGCTGATGGTGGAGACGCCGATGCGGATACCGTTGCGGTAGATGTCGGCGAGCTGGCGCGACAGGTCGACATAGACGACGACGGGACCCTCGGGGGCGATGTCGGGCGCCCAGACCCATTCGCCGGGTTCGAGCTGCGCGGCGGCGGCGGCCAGTTCGACGGGGCTGGTGACCTTGGCCCCCTGCAGGGCGTGGGCGGGCGCGGCGAGCAGGCAGGCGGCGGCAAAGCCGCAGGTGATCATTTTCATGCAGTCGGTCCTTGTCGCGAGGTGCGCGAGATGCGCCACAGGATGAAGGTGTTCAGCGCGATGCCCGCGGCGCAGACGAGGAAGCTCGGCCACGGGCCGGCATCGCCGACCAGCATCAGGAGGAGGCTCCACGGCAGGGCGAGGAGCAGGGCGAAGATGCCCGACAGGGGGTCGGGCTCGACGCCGGCCCAGCCCTCGACGCTGGCGGGGATGGCGAAGAGCGCGAGGGCGCCGAGAACGACATAGGCGATGGTGATGACGCGCAGGAGGCGCTTGAGGCCGCGGTTGGCGCGGTCGGGCGGGGCAGGCGCCGCGCTCATCCGCCGACGATCAGCGCATCGGGGACGATATAGGTCTCGGGGCCGTAGCGGATGGTGTTCTCAGCGCGCGCATCGTTGCGGGTGACATCGAAGTCCCAGCCCGCCGAGCCGTCGGCTTGCGCGCTGTCGGCGCCATAAGGGGTGGTGTCGCGAAAGAAGATGGCGCGCTTGCGACCGTCGGGTTTCTCCACTTCGAGGAGGTGGGTGCCGTCATCGCCCCAGCGGCGCTTGATGCCTGCCGGGCAGTTGCCGGTGGGCGGGGCGCTTTCGAAGCCGCAGGCGACCTGCGCGGTGGCGTTGTAGCCGGTCTCGGGATCGGCGGGGTCGGGCATTTCCTCGACGGTGGGCACCGGGCCGCCTTCGCCCAATCCGGCATTGGCATCGCCGGTCGGGATGGAGACGAGGCGGACGCCATCGACATTGCCGACGACCTCGCCGCCGAGCGCGTCGGCGGTGGCCTGCGTCGGGCAGCCGACGAGAATGGCGCTGTCGTCGAGATAGTCGGACGTAGCCGCACTCTCGCCGAGGCGGAGGCAGGGGTCGCCCGCATTGGGGTAGCCGTTGCCGAAGGGCGCGAGGTCATCGCCGATGGCGCTATACTCCTCGGCGCTCGTTTCGGGCTGGCTGTCGGTGTCGGCCATGTCGGCCTCCTCGCTGGCAGCGCAGGCGAGGAGGGCGAGGGCGAGCGGCGTGGTGAGCAGGACGTTTTTCATGAACGGTTGCTCCTAGCGGCAGCGCGGATGGCGACCGATGTCACGGATGTCATAGATGCGCCCGTCGGCGATGGTCGCCTGCACGCACTGGTTCGAGCCCTCGCGCCACCAGATGGCATAGCGGGTGTTGCCGCTGGTGAAATTGTCGACCTGGCGGAAGCCGCGGCGCTCGAGATTGTCGAGGTCGCGGGCGCGGCGCCCTTGCAGGTCGTTGTAGACGGCGGTGCGCTCGTAGCCGCCGCGGTTCTTGTGGTGGCTGGTGTGGCGATCGCGCTGGCGGATGCCGGCCTGGTAGCCGCTCGTATAGGCGCGGCTGCTGTCGTAATTGTGATAGGGGCGGTGGTGCGTACCGTCGGCAAAGCCGCGCTCGTAATGCGCCTCGTCATTGACGTCATTATAGTGGTTGCCGTCGTCGTGATGGTGCTTCTTGTGACCGCTGCCGGCGATCAGCGCGCCGAGGATGGCAACGCCTGCGGCGACCCCGATGGCGGCGGCGGCATCGCTGTTGCCGTCCTTGCGATTGCAGTCGGAGCGGCTGGCATCGGTGATCTGCGCATAGCGGCCGTCACGGGTGACGATGTGGACGCAATTGTCGTCGCGGTCGTGCCACCAATAGGTGTGGGACGCGTAATTGTCCTTGTGGCCGGTAATGTAGGTGAAGCCGCGGCGTTCGAGTTCGCCTTCGGCCTGTCCGCCGCGGGCGCCGACGAGGTCGGAGAGATCGCGCGCGGGATAGGCGGCGAGCGGTGCGGCAAGGAGCGCGGCGCCCGCGGTCGCGGCGATGATATTGCTGATGGTCTTCGGCATTGGTCGTCCCCAAGATTGGCGTGGCGGTCGGTACTCCCTCATCGAGTGGTCCGGACGTCGCGCCCCTGCGGCAGGGCGGTGCGCGAGTCGTTTCCATTAACTGGTGGCAATATTGCGCATTAGCTTTGACGGGTAAAGGCGGAGGGGGGGGGCGCTGCACGCTCGCAGGGCACGGGAAATGGCGGAATTGCGAAGCTGAACCTCGCAATACGGCGCCGTTCAGGCTGGGCCCATCGGCAAGATGGTAAACAGGGGGCAAGATCGGCGGAGAAAGCCTTTTTGCGCGTCGATCCATCTGTATCGACGAGTAAGGAGAACACCCATGGCCAACAGGCTGAAGATGATCGGGATGGCCGGCGCGATGGCCGCCAGTGCCGCCTTCGCCGCGACCCCCGCGCAGGCGCAATATTATCCGAACGGCGGCGACAATACGGTCCGCGTGCTCGGCACCATCTTGAACGGCGTGCTCAATGGCGGGCGCACCTATGGCTACGGGCAGTATCCGGGCGGCAATTACGGCTACCAGAATTACGGGGGCGAGCGCGCGGCGGTGGATCGCTGTGCCCGCGCCGTCGAGAGCCGTCTCGACCGCAGCTACGATCGCAACCGCCGCTATGACCGCTACAACCGCTATGATCCCTACGGCTATGGCAATGGCTACCAGGCCTATAATCACGGGGCCCGCGTGACCGGCATCACCAACGTGCGCCGCGACCGTCGCGGCAACCTCAAGGTCTATGGCCTTGCCAGCCGCGGTTATGCCAATTCGGGCTATGGCCAGCAGGCCGTGTCGGACCTCAAGTGGAAATGCGAGATCGACCGTTATGGCCGCGTGCGCGATACCGATGTCGATCGCCGCTCGAGCCGCGAGATCGCGCGCGATTACCAGCGCTACAATCCCTACCAGCGTGGTGGCTATCGCTACTAGGCGCTGACAGGGTGATGAAAGAAGGCCGCTGGCGGGATACCGCCGGCGGCCTTTTTCGTGCGCGGATTGGGCCGGCGCTCAGGCGATGGCGCGGCGGGGGCGGGGGGTGAGGAGCGCCTCGACGCGGACGACCAGTTCGTCGGGGTCGAAGGGCTTGGCAAGATAGTCGCTGGCGCCCGCTTCATAGGCGATGTTGCGGTCCATCGCGCTGGCGCGGCTGGTGAGCATGAGGACGGGGATGCGGGGCACGAGGCCCGCCGCGCGCAACTCGCGCAGCACCTCGGTCCCCGTTTTCTCGGGCATGGCGCAGTCGAGGATGAGAAGGTCTGGATCCTTGGCGGCGAGGACGGCGGCGACATCGCGCCCGTCGGGCAGGCTGCCGACGAGATGGCCCTGCTCCTCGAGGAGCGAGCGGACGAGATAGGTGACGAGCTTGTCGTCGTCGGCGAGAATGATGCGGGCCATGCGCTGCCTCCTGTCTGCCACCGATGAGAGCGGGTGGGGTGCCGCCGGCCCCATGTAACGGGGAGCCGGCGGCGGGGGGTGGAGCGTCAATCAGTGGACCATTCGGGGGGATAGCAGCGCGGGGCAGGCCTGGCGCGGGCAAGAAGGTCCGATCTGGCAGCGAACGCGGGATAGACAGCACCATGTCGGCGCTTTATCGCGGCGCCTACGAGAGCAGCAGCAGCAAGGGACGGAAGCCGGCATGGAAGCGAGCGAACTGGGCGGGACGATCCTGATCGTCGATTTCGGGAGCCAGGTGACCCAGTTGATCGCGCGCCGCGTGCGCGAGGCGGGGGTCTATTGCGAGATCGCGCCCTTCACCATGGCCGAAGAGGCGTTCGGAAGGCTGCAGCCGTCGGGGATCATCCTGTCGGGCTCGCCCGCCAGCGTGCCCGCCGAAGGCAGCCCGCGGGCGCCGCAGATGCTGTTCGACAGCGGGCTTCCCATCCTCGGCATCTGCTATGGCCAGCAGGTGATGACGCACCAGCTGGGCGGCGAGGTGAAGCCGGGGCACGAGACCGGCGAGGGCGGCGAATTCGGGCGGGCGTATCTGACCGTCACCAAGGACTGCAAGCTGTTCGATGGCCTCTGGAAGGAAGGCGAGCGCCACCAGGTGTGGATGAGCCATGGCGACAAGGTCACGCAGTTCGCGGAAGGGTTCGAGATCGTCGCCAAGTCGGACGGCGCGCCCTTCGCGGTGATCGCCGATGAAAGCCGCCATTATTATGGCACGCAATTCCACCCCGAGGTCGTGCACACGCCCGACGGGGGCAAGCTCATCGCCAATTTCGTGCGCCACGTGTGCGGGCTGAAAGGCGACTGGACGATGGCCGCCTATCGCGACGCCAAGATTGCCGAGATCCGCGAGCAGGTGGGCGACAAGAAGGTGATCTGCGGCCTGTCGGGCGGGGTCGACAGCGCGGTGGCGGCGGTGCTGATCCACGAGGCGATCGGCGACCAGCTCACCTGCGTGTTCGTCGACCATGGGCTGATGCGCATGAGCGAGGCCGAACAGGTCGTCGGCCTGTTCCGCAATCATTACAATATCCCGCTCGTCCATGTGGACGCCGAGGAGCGCTTCCTGTCGGGGCTCGAGGGCGAGACCGACCCCGAGAAGAAGCGCAAGTTCATCGGCAAGACCTTCATCGACGTGTTCGAGGAAGAGGCCGAGAAGATCGGCGGGGCCGAATTCCTCGCGCAGGGCACGCTCTATCCCGACGTGATCGAGAGCGTCTCCTTCACCGGCGGGCCGTCGGTGACGATCAAGAGCCACCACAATGTGGGCGGGCTGCCCGAGCGCATGAACATGGAACTGGTCGAGCCGCTGCGCGAGCTGTTCAAGGACGAAGTGCGCGACCTCGGGCGCGAACTGGGCCTTCCCGACGCCTTTGTCGGCCGTCACCCTTTCCCGGGGCCGGGCCTTGCGATCCGCATTCCGGGCGAGGTGACCAAGGAGAAGTGCGACATCTTGCGCAAGGCCGACGCCATCTATCTCGAGGAAATCCGCAATGCGGGGCTCTATGACGCGATCTGGCAGGCCTTTGCGGTGCTGCTGCCGGTGCGCACGGTCGGCGTCATGGGCGATGCGCGGACCTATGACAGCGTCTGTGGTCTCCGCGCGGTGACCAGCGTCGACGGCATGACGGCGGACGTCTATCCCTTCGAGAGCCAGTTCCTCCAGAATGTCGCGACGCGGATCATCAACGAGGTGCAGGGCATCAACCGGGTGGTCTACGACTATACCTCGAAGCCGCCCGGCACCATTGAATGGGAATAAGAGCGGTGCGGGGACAGGAGATGACCATGTTGAAATTCGCCGTTCCCGCTCTCGCCCTCACGCTCGCGGGCTGTGCCACGACCGATAAGCAGGTCGCCGCCAGCCAGTCCTGTGCGGGCGCGCCGAAGATCGGGTTGTTCGATCCCGCGCGCGATCTGCTCGTGGCCAATTATGACGGCAAGCCCGATGTCGACGATTTGCAGGCAGTGGCGGGGCTCGGCTCGGTCCTGAAGGACCCTGCCTTTGCCTGTGTCGATTATGTCGCCACGGCGGGCGCCTATGGCAGCCAGGGCGGGGAGTATCTGGCCGCGCCGGAGCTGTTCGATCTCGCCTTCGGGGATCGCTGGCTCGATGCGCATGGCGCGCGCGAAGAGACGATCGGGACGCTGGCGCGGCGAATGTTGGAGACGACCTCGACGGGCGGGCGCGTCTGGGTAGCGGAAGCGGGCCAGTCGGACGTGACGGCGGCGGCGGTCAGGCGGATCCCCGAGGAGCTGTGGCGCCGCGTCCATGTCGTCCAGCACAGCTACTGGAACGAGAGCCAGACGGGCGCCGAGGCGATCCAGACGGTGGTCTACAATACGAGCTACCACCGCGTGCAGGACGGGAATTTCGCGGACAATGGCTCGCCGGCCTTCAACACGAAGGACGGTTCGCACTGGGCGGCGCTATTGTCGCATCCGGAGGTCGGGCCGCTGTGGACCGAGGCCAAGCGCCTGTCCGACCTGCACAATCCGCGCGCGGCCTATGTGAACCCCGCGGTGGCGGCAGGCGGGCTCGATTTCTCGGACACGGTCGAGGTGGCCTATATCTTCGGCTTCGACGACATGGCGGGGGTCGGCGACTTCGTCGCGCGCTTCGCCGACTGACGTTCCGATCGGGGACAGGCGGGTTGCAGGATGGAACCGATGCTGCGCTGCGGCATTGATGCGGTGAACCTGTATCAAGCGAGTCTTTCATGAAAAACAAAAGTTTAGCCCTTGCGCTGCCGATGCTGGCGCTGGCCGCCTGCGGCGAGGCCGAGGCCGATCCGGTGACGCTGGTCAACGACCTGCCCGTCGAGGCGATGGTGGTGACCGAGGAAGAGCGCGCGGCAAAGGTCGAGGCCGAAGTCGCGGTGTCCGCCGAGCGCGACGAAGTGGACGCGACCAGCTAGGCCGAGGTTGCAATAACCAAGGCGTGACCTAGGCTCCCGTGACGAACCACGTCGCGGGGGCCTTTTTCATGCGGATAGTCGCTGTTTCGCTGATGCTTGCCGGTGTGGCGTCGCCTGCGACCGCGCAGCCGCTGACGGGCGGGGAGCGGACCGCGATCGAGGAGCTGCTCGAGGCGCTGGAGACGGACGGCGCGCCCGGCGTGGCGGTCGGCATCGTGCGCGGCGGCGAGCGGGTGTTCGAGGACTATCGCGGGCTGGCCGACCTGTCGGCGGGCACCGCGATCGGGCCCGAAACGCGCTTCAACATCGCTTCCAACGCCAAGCAATATGTGGCGCTGATGGTGCTCGGACTGGCGGCCGAGGGGCGGGTCGGTCTCGATGCGGATTTCCGCACCTATTTGCCAAGCGCACTGCCCGAGGTGGGCGAGACGATCACCGTCCGGCAGCTCCTTCATCATCGCAGCGGGGTGCGCGACGTTTATGACCTCTGGGCGCTGACCGGCGTGACCTGGTATGAGCGGGCGCTCGATAATGATGACGCGATGGCGCTGCTGAAGCGGCAGCGGGGCCTCAATTTCGCGCCGGGCAGCGAGCATGGCTATTCGAACAGCAATTGCGTGCTGCTCGCCGAGCTGGTGGCGGCGGTGACGGGGGTGCCGTTCGAAAGCCACGCGGCGAGCGTCTTCGAGGGGCTCGGGATGGACGAGACGGGCTGGCGGGCGCGCTACGGCGATGTCGTGGTCGATGGCGCGCGGGCCTATAACAAGTGGGACGGCTGGCTCGAGAATCCCTCGATCGCCAATTTGATGGGCGACGGTTTCCTCTATTCCACGCTGGACGACCAGCTTGCCTATGAGGCGCGGGTGCAGGGGGGCGAGGATGCGCTGGTGGCGGCGGCGCAGGCGCCGGGGCCCGACGGCGGCTATGGCTACGGGCTCGAGCATGACGCATGGCGGGGGCTGGAGCGAGCGTGGCATGTCGGGTCGACGGGAGGCTTCAACGCCTACGGCCTGCGCTATCCCGAGGAAGCGCTGTCGGTCGTGGTGCTGGGCAACAATGCGCAGATCGGGGTGGTGGCGCTGGGCAATGCAATTGCCGAGGCCTTGATCGGCGCGCGTGAAGAGGCGGCGCCGACCTATGCGGCCGGACCGGGCGAAGTGCTGGCGCGGCCTGCCAATGCGGCGGTGGTCGGGGCCTATGAGCAGGAGGGCGGGAGCATCATCGCCATCGTCGAGCGGGACGGGGCGCTCTATCGCGAGCTCGAGGGGCGCGAGCCGGTCGAGCTGCGCCACGAGGCGGGCAATGTCTTTGCCTATGCGACGCTTGCCGACCTCAAGATCGCTTTCGAGGGGGAGCGGTTCCGGCTGTTCCTGCCCTCGCAGCCGGTGGCGACCTTCGACCGGCTGGCGCCGGTGCCGACCGATGCCGCGACGCTGGAAAGCATCGAGGGGCGCTACGTGAATGGCGAGACCGACACCGAGATCGTCATCGAGCATGCCGGGGGGGCGGCCTATCGCATGGTCAAGAACGGGCGCACGCGCGATGCGGTGATGGTGGCGAAGGATGACCTTCGCTGGGCCGGCTACAGGCTGCGCTTCGAGCGAGGGGCGGATGGCGCGGTCGAGCGGCTGCTGGTCGACAACGGGCGCAATCGGGGGGTGAAGTTCGAGCCCGCCGCTCAGCCGTAGAAGCGGTGGCAGTCGAACAGGAGGATCCGGCCTTCGAAGACGTCGCCGCCGCTGCAGACGACCTTGATGGTCGCGGCGTCGGAAAAGCGGCCGATGCGCTCCACCTCGCCGACATCGAGGGCGATCGGCGGGCTGGCCTCGAAATAGAGGATGTCGTTGCCCGCCTCGCCCGCGTCCGTGCCGGCGACGCGGCCCTCGACGATGATGCGGCGCGAGGCGAAGACGGGATTTAGCGCCTGCGGGGCGGTGGATTGCAGGCGGTCGAGCTGTAGCGCCGAGATGATCGTGGTGCCGCTGGTGGCGGAAACGGGCGGCGTGGTTACGGGGCGCTCGACGGCGGGGCGCCCGGAGACGGCGGGCTTCGTGGCGGGCTCGTCGTCGTCGAAGACGCTGGCGATGATGAAGAAGATGAAGAACAGGCCGGGCAGGAGCGAGGCGGCATTCTTGCCCTCGATATTGGCGGGCAGGCGCGCGGCGATCCAGCCGGCGATGGCGGCCGCGACATCATCCGTGCCATTGCCGCGGTGGGCGCGCGCCTCGATCCGCGCCCTGGAGCGGGGGCGCGTGGCGCGGTTGGTGCGGGCCGGCCAGTTCGACGCGTAGCTGCTGTCCGGCGCGGGGACGGGGCGGCCCTTATGGTCGAAACGCGCCATGCGGCGGCCTAGCCTTTTGCGGGCTCGGGCTCTGGCGTGTCGCGGCCGGGGACCTTCACGTCATGGCCGAGCGCATCGCGGCTCCACAGCATGGTGACGAGGGTGTAGATCACCACGGTGAGCGGTGCGGCGAGAATGACGCCGATGAGGCCGAACAGCCCGCCCGCCGCGGCCAGCGCGAAGATGAGCAGCGCCGGCGGGATGGAGACCGCCCAGTTCTGCACCATCGGCGTGAGGACATTGCCCTCGATCTGCTGGGCGACGAGATAGACAAGCACCGCATACCAGAAGAGGTCGGGGGCGGCCGAGAAGGCGATGATGAGGCCCGGCACGGCGCCGATGAAGGGACCGATGAGCGGGATGAAGTTGAAGACGCCGATGGTGAGGCCCAATGCGGCCGCCGAGGGGATGCCGACGATGGCGAGGCCGATCCACACCATCACGCCGACGATGGTCATGGTGGCGAGCTGGCCGAGGAGGTAGCGCTTGAGGGCATGGCCCGAGGCGTCCATCGCCTCGATCACCTTGGCCGAACGGTCGCGCGGGAAGATCTTCGACAGGCCTCGCTTGTAGACATCGGGATCGAGCGCGAAATAGGCGGCGCCGACGATGACCAGCACGAGGTTGGTCACGAGGCCGAGGAAGCCGAAGGCGAAGTTCACCGCCTGGCCGGCCATGTCCTGCACGTCGGGGGTGGCCTCGGCGAGGTCGCCGATGAAGGGCAGGCGCTCGAGCTGGGCGCGGACCTGCGGGGCGGCTTCGGCGAGTTGCGCCTGGAGGCTCGCGAACTGGCCCGACAACTGCGCGCCGAACAGCCAGCCGAAACCGAAGAGGAGGAGGAGGATGGTGGCCAGCCCGAGCAGCACCGAGGCGGTGTTGCCGAGCCCCATCTGTTCGAACGGCCAGGCCGCCGAGCGGATCAGCACGGCGATGAGGATCGCGCCGAAGATGAGGAGCAGCGTCGGGGTGAGCATCGGCAGCGCGAGCGCGAGGCCCACCAGCAGGAGCACCACCAGCGTGCGGCGCACCAGTTCGCCGAGATCCATCGTCATGTCGTCATTTCCCCCTTACGCATCTGCTTGAAGGGGTGACGAAGCGGGGCGGTCTTGGCAAGAGGAAAGCCGAGGAGGGCCATGTAATGACACCGACCGCGACGATCCTGCTGCTGGGGGCAGGCGAACTGGGCAAGGAGTTCGTGATTTCCTGCCAGCGGCTGGGGTGCCGCGTGATCGCCTGCGACAGCTATGAAGGCGCGCCGGCGATGCAGGTCGCCGATGAGGCCGAGGTGTTCGACATGCTCGACGGCGCCAAGCTCCGCGCGGCGGTCGAGAAGCACCGGCCCGACCATATCGTGCCCGAGATCGAGGCGATCCGCACCGAGATGCTGGTCGAGCTGGAGGCGGAGGACTGGCATGTCGTGCCGACCGCCAAGGCAACGCGGCTGACGATGAACCGCGATGCGATCCGCGATCTTGCGGCGGGCGAGCTGGGCTTGAGGACGAGTGCCTATCGCTATGCGGAAAACTATGCCGAGCTGCTGGAAGCGGCGGAGGAAGTCGGCTTCCCGCTGGTGGTGAAGCCGGTGATGAGTTCGAGCGGCAAAGGGCAGTCGACGGTGCGTTCGGGCGTGGAGCTCGAGGCGGCGTGGAAATATGCCTGCGAGGGCATGCGCGGGGATCGCCAGCGGGTCATCGCCGAGGGCTTTATCGACTTCGATTACGAGATCACGCTGCTGACCGTCCGCCATGCGGGCGGGGTGAGCTTCTGTCCGCCGATCGGGCACCGGCAGGAAGGCGGCGATTATCGCGAGAGCTGGCAGCCGATGGCGATGAGCGATGTCGCGATCCACAAGGCCGAGCATATGGCGGCCAAGGTGGTCGATGCGCTGGGCGGCTATGGCCTGTTCGGGGTCGAGTTCTTCGTGAAGGGCGACGAGGTCATCTTCTCCGAACTCAGCCCGCGTCCGCATGACACGGGGATGGTCACGCTGGTGAGCCAGAACTTGTCCGAGTTCGACCTGCATGCGCGCGCCATCCTCGGGCTGCCGATCCCGCCGATCCACGCGCGGCCGAGCGCGAGCGCGGTGCTGCTGGCCGAACAGGCGGCGAGCCGCTTCGCGATCGAGGGACTCGAACAGGCGATGTTCGCGCCGCCCGGTGCCCATGTCGACGTGCGCATCTTCGGCAAGCCGGTGACGCGGCCGGGGCGGCGCATGGGGGTGGCGCTGGCGAGTGCGCCGGGCGAGGGCACCGACCGCGCGCGCGAGATCGCGGGCGATGCGGCCTCCAAGCTGTGGATCCGGTACGACGACTAGGGCGCGTCTCCTTGGCGTGGGCTTGGCAGCGATCCTCGCCTTTGCCGCCAATTCGCTGTTCGCGCGCGCCGCGCTCGCCGAGGGGGTGAGCGGGCCGGGCGCCTATGCGGCGATCAGGCTCGGCGCGGGCGCGCTGGTGCTCTTGCCATTCATTCGCGGGGCGTCGCTGGCGCGCGATGGTTGGGCGGGGGTGTTCCTCGCGCTCTACGCGGTCGCTTTCTCCTTTGCCTATGTCGACCTCGGGACGGCGAGCGGGGCGCTGATCCTGTTCGCCACCGTGCAGGCGGTGATGGTCGTGGTCGGGCTGGCACGCGGCGGCAGGGCGAGCCTCGGCGGGGTCGCCGGGATCCTCGTCGCGCTGGGCGGGGTGGCGTGGCTGCTGGCGCCGGGCGCGGGGGCGGTGGATGCGCAAGGCGCCGCGCTGATGATGCTCGCGGGGGTCGGCTGGGGGCTCTATTCGCTCGTCTGCCACAAGGGTGCGGGCGAGGCCGCGGCGGCGACGGCGGGGGCCTTTGCGGTGGCGGCGGTGCTGGCCTTGCCGCTGTTGCTTCTCGGCGAGGAGGTGACGGGGCGGGGCGCGCTGCTCGCGCTGCTGTCTGGCGGGCTGACGAGCGGGCTCGGCTATGTCGCATGGCGCATGGCGGCGCCGCACTTCAGCCTGACGGGGGTGGCGGCGGTGCAGCTGGCGACGCCGGTGGCGGCGGGGCTGGTCGCCTGGCCGCTCTTGGGCGAGACGCCGGGCGCGCGGCTGGCGCTGGCGGCGGTGGTGATCCTCGGCGGGGTGGCGTTGGCGATGCGCGCGCCGCGCGAGAAGGACGGTCTGGCGGAACCCGCGGGCACCCGCTAGCGCTTGAGGCCGAGATGCCTGCAGACAGTCCCCCGCGAAAGAGCGCCGCCGCCAAGCTGGCGACGGGTTCGATCCCCGGTCACCTCCTGACCCAGACGCTGCCGATGATGGTCGGCGGCGCGGCGCTGATGAGCGTGGGCATCATCGATGCCTATTTCGTCGGCCAGCTGGGCGCCGATGCGCTGGCGGCGATCAGCTTCATCTTTCCCGTGACCGTGGCACTGTCCTCGCTGGGCGTGGGCGTGATCGCGGGGATCAGTTCGGTGGTCAGCCGCGCGCTCGGGCAGGGCGACGAGGACCTTGCGCGGCGGCGCGGCAATATGGGGATCGTGCTCGCGGCTTTATTCGGAGTGGCGATCGGGCTCGGCCTCTATGCAGGAAGGCATGCGCTGTTCCGGCTGATGCAGGCAGACGAGGCGATCCTGCCGCTGATCGATGCGTATATGGGGCCGTTCGCGCTCTTCTTCCCGCTGCTGCTCGTGTCGATGGGCGTCAACGGGTGCCTGCGAGGGCAAGGGCTGGCGAAGCGCTCCTCGAGCGTGCTGCTGGCGCTGGCGGTGGCCAATTGGGTGCTCGACCCGCTGCTCATCACGGGCGCCTTCGGGGTGCCCGGCATGGGGATCGCGGGGGCGGCCTGGGCGACTGTCGGCGGCTGGGCGGTGGCCGTGCTGGTCGGTTTCCTGTTCCTCCAGAAGAGTGCCTTGCCCTTCTCGCCAAGGACGCTGCCGCAATGCGACTGGAAGGGCGGGAGCCGGGCGATCGCGCGGGTCGCGGGGCCGGCGGCCTTTTCCAATTCGATCAACCCCATCGGGCTCAGCGTGCTGACCGGTTTCCTTGCGGCAACGGCAGGCGAGGCAGCGGTGGCGGGGTTCGGGACGGGCGGGCGGTTGCAAAGCTTCGCGGTGGTGCCGCTTCTCAGCCTGTCGGCCTCGATCGGGGCGATCGTCGGGCAGAATTGGGGCGCGGGCGAATTGGGCCGCGTGCGCCAAGCGCTCGTCTGGGCGGGCGGCTTCTGCATCGCCTACGGGCTCGTCATCGGGGCGGTGCTGGTCGGGTTTCGCGAGACGCTCGCGGGGCTGTTCACCGACGATCCGGAAGTCATCGCGGCGATGGGCGATTATCTGATGATCGCGGCCTGGGGCTATGCCGGTTACGGCGTGCTGATCATGGCCAATGGCGCGCTGAACGCGCTCGATTTCGCGGGCAATGCGCTGGTGCAGAGCGTGGCGCGGGTGCTGCTCGTGATGGTGCCGGTGGCGTGGTGGCTGGGCGGCAAATGGGGTGCCAATGGCATCTATGCCGCCGAGCTGGCCGCCAACCTGTTCGGGGGGCTCGTCGCGGCGGCGATGCTGTGGTGGGTAGTTTGGAAGCGCCCGCAGGCGGATTGAGCCTTTTGCTATTGCGAACCATTCGCAAACATGGTCTGGCATGGACATGGACCTGCCGCGCCTTCCTTCCCATGATTCGACGTCGCTGACCCCGCGCCACGACGCGGTGCGGGCCGACGAGCATCGCGAGGCGGCGCAGCGCGGCGCCTGTGCGGCAGCCGAATGGCGCTGGTTCTGGCGGCATTATGGCTGGAAGCAGCATGACTGAGCGGGGTGCAAGAGCGCTCGTCTGGGGCGTGCTGGCGCTGCCCGGCGCGTGGCTGGCGCTGACGCTGGCGCGGGCGGAGGATCCGTGGCTGGCCGACTGGATCGCCGGCTCGGGCGAATGGTCGGCGCGGCTGCTCATCTTCGCGCTGATGCTCACGCCGCTGCAGAAGCTCATGGGGCGGCGCCCCGCGATCCGTTTCCTCCTGCGCCATCGCCGCGCGATCGGGGTGGCGGCGTTCCTCTATACCGTCGCCCATGTCGCGCTCTATGTCGTCGACATGGGCACCGACTGGGGCGCGGTGCTGGGCGAGGCGCTGATCCCCGCGATCCTCGCCGGCTGGATCGCGATGCTGGCGATGCTCTTTCCCTTCCTTGCCTCCAATGATGCGGCGATGCGGCTGCTCGGCAAGGGGTGGAAGCGGGTGCAGCGGCTGGCCTATCCGGCGGCCACGGCGACGCTTCTCCACTGGCTCCTCGTGCATGACGGCACTGGCGAGGCGCTCCTCCATTTCCTGCCGCTCGCGCTCCTCCAGCTCGCGCGGCTCCACCTTCATTTCACCAGGAAAGCGATAGCCACATGACCAAGATGATCCTCACCGCCGCCACTGCCGGCCTCCTCCTCACCCTCGGCGCGGCGCCCGCGCAGGCGACCGGCAAGATGGAGTGCAAGGTTGCCGAAGCCGATCGCCAGCCGATCGAATTGCTCGAGCAGAAGCTCACCGCCGAGGGCTGGCAGGTGCGCAAGTCGAAGGTCGATGGCGGCTGTTACGAGGTCTATGCGACCGATGAGCAGGGCCGCCGCATCGAGGCCTATTTCGATCCGCAGACGTTCGAGAAGCTGCTCGTCTCGCAGCGCGGCCGCGAGCTCTTCCGCGCCGAAGGTCGCTAGACACCGCTTGACATCGGGGCAACTCCTTAGCAATTGCTAAGTTAGCAACTGCTAAGGAGGGCCTCATGGGGCGCGATCAGATTGTCGGGGCGGCGGCGCGGCTGTTCGCCGCGCGGCCTTACGAGCGGGTATCGATCCGCGACATCGGCGAAGAGGCGGGACTCACCAACCCCGCGCTCTATGCCCATTTCAAGGGCAAGGAAGCGCTCGGCCTTGCCGTCTACGAGCGCGCCTATGCGCGGCTCGTCGAGGCGGTCGAGGCGGCGGTGCTGCCCGACATGACGCCGCGCGAGAAGGTCGCGGCCTATGTGCGTGCGGCAGTCGGATTGCTCGGCGACGAGGGCGCGCCGATGCGGATCGTCGAGCGCCAGCTTGCGCTCTTCGGTCCGCGGGTGCGCGAGGCCTGGGGCGACCGGGCGATCACGGTCCGGCTGGCGGGCTGGATTGCGGCGGGGCGTGCCGATGGTTCGATCCGTGCCGATCATGATCCGGCCTTCCTGATCGCCGCGATCATCGGGCCGGTCACGGCCTTCATCATCCAAGAGGAAGCGGGACTGGCGCCGGCCGAAGGGGCGGCGGACGCACTGGCCGCGCTCGTCGATGCGGCGATCGCGCCGGAGACGGCACGATGAGCGCGCTCCTGCTCGCAGGGGCGATGCTGGCCCTGGCGTCGCCGGCGCTCGAGGCGGAGGCTGAAGCGCTGCGGGCGCAAGCGGGGCTGCCCGCTGTGGCGCTGGCGCGCATCAGCTGCGGGCGTGTGGAGACCGCCATGAGCGGCGTGCCGAGGCTCGACCGGCCCGACGCGCCTTGGCCTGCCTCATCGCGTTTCGCGATCGGGTCGAATGCCAAGGCGATGCTCGCGACGGCGGCGATGCGGATGGCGGGGCGCGGCGAGATCGCGATGGATGCCCCGCTCGGGACCTTGTGGCCCGATGCGGCCGGTAACGGCGCGGCGGCGGCGATCACGCTGCGCCAGCTTCTCGCGCATCGCAGCGGGCTGCCGCCCTTTTCGAGCGGGCGCGAGCTCGACAGGGTGCCCGCGCTGGGGGGCGGGGGCGATCATGCGGGCGAGAGCGCGACGGTGGCGACCGCGCGCTGGTTCCTCGCGCAGCCGATGGCGGGCGCACCGGGCGAGGCACTGCTTTATTCCAATGCCGGCTATGTGGTAGCCGGCGCGCTGCTGGAACGGGCGGCGGGCATGCCGCTCGGCGACGTGCTGGCGCGCGAGGTCTTCGCGCCGCTCCGGCTCGATGCGGTGATGGGAGCGCCGCGCGATCATGAACCGCTCGGGCCCCATGGCCATGTCGAGGAGGGCGAGGGGCTGGTGCCCTATCTCGATGCCGCGCCCGCGCTGCCGCCGTTTCTCGAGGCGGCGGGGAACGTATCGCTGTCGCCCGCCGATTATGCGCGCTTCGTCGAGGCGCAACTTTGCGCGCTCGAGGGACGCGGCAATGCGCTGCTCGCGCCCGGTGCGGCGGCGCAGATGCACCGCCCGGTGGCCGAAGAGGCCTCGCTCGGCTGGGGGCGGGTCGAGCTGGGCGGCCAGCTGCTGAGCTTTCACATCGGCGGGACGGGCACCTTCACCGCTTATGCCGCGATCGCGCCCGGCGCCGACCGCGCGGTCATCGCGCTGACCAATGCAGGTGGCGATCGGGCGGGCGCGCTGCAGGGCTGGCTGGTGGCGCAATTCCCGGCGGGGGACGACAAGGTCGAAGAGGCCCCTTGAAGCGCGGGCGGGGCTTTTGCATATGGCTGGCAAACGCGCATTCACGAAAAATCGGAAACTCCCATGATCACGATGTACGGCATTCCCAATTGCGATACCGTCAAGAAGGCCAAGAACTGGTTCGAGAAGCGCCAGATCGCCTATAGTTTCGTCGACCTCAAGAAGACGGGGATCGACAAGGAAACGCTCGAAATGTGGGTGCTCGACATGGGCTGGGAGCCGCTGCTCAACAAGCGTGGCACCACCTTCCGCGAGCTGCCCGCGCCGCTGAAAGAGGATATCGACGCCGACAAGGCGATGCTGCTGATGAGCGCGCATCCGACCATGATCAAGCGCCCGGTGGTCACCGACGGCGACACCGTGCTCGTCGGCTATGATTCGACCGGCTACGAGAAGATGACCGGCATCGACGACTAAGGGCGGAACGTACGCGGGCCGGGCCACGTTCGCTTTTCCAGACAGGAGAAGTGAACATGGTCAAGGCCACGTGGAACGGCGATGTCATCGCCGAATCCGACAACACCGTCGAAGTCGAGGGAAACCATTATTTCCCGCAGGCCGACGTGAAGATGGACCGGCTGGTGCCGTCCGACACCAAGAGCCATTGTCCGTGGAAGGGCGAGGCGAGCTATTATTCTATCAAGGCCGACGGCGTGACCAACGCCGATGCCGCCTGGACCTATAAGGAGCCCAAGGAAGCGGCGTCCGAGATCAAGGACCATATCGCTTTCTGGAAGGGCGTCGAGGTCGGCTAGAGCCAGCGCTTCGAGCGGGCGAGGTAATCGCTGTAGGGCTGGCCGAAGCGGCGGGCGAGGTAGGCTTCCTCGCGGGCGATGACATAGCGGTCGATCACGAACAGGATCGGCACCAGCCCCGCGAGGATAAGGAAACAGCCCGCGATGATGGCGATGCCGGCATAGGCGAAGGCCATGCCGAGATACATCGGGTTGCGGGTCAGGCGATAGGGGCCGGCGAAGGTCAGCGCCTTCGTTTCTTCCCACGGCTCGGGCGGGGTATCCGCGCGGCGGAATTCCCAGATGGCGGTGACGATGAGGATCGCGCCCAAGACCACCACGAGCGCGCCCGAGAAGGCGCGGGCGGGCCAGCTGAAATCATCGAGGCTGATGTCGCAGGCTTCGTCGAGATGGTGGTGGAAGAAAACGAGGAGCGCGAGCGGCACGCCGTAGATCAGTGGCGGCGGGGCGATGACGCCGGCGGTATCCTTCGGGGCCTTGTCCTTGGGAGCGCTGGTGTCGGGCTCGTTCGTTTCGCTCATGCAGCGAGCCTAGCCGCGCGGGCGGGCGCGCGCTAGAAGCTTTGGCCATGTCCAAGATCACCATCGATACCGATACCAGCCGCGCGACGCCCAAACCGGCGCCGGGCAAGCGCATGACCGCGCCCAAGATCATGACGCGCAAGAGGGGCGCCGACGGCTCGGGCGAGCCGCTCGTCATGCTTACCGCCTATACGATGCGCATGGCGCAATTGCTCGACGAGCATTGCGACATGATCCTCGTCGGCGACAGCCTAGGGCAGGTGATCTACGGGCTCGACAGCACCATCCCCGTCAGCCTCGACATGATGTGCGCGCATGGCGCTGCGGTGGTGCGCGGCTCGTGGCACGCGATGATCATCGTCGACATGCCGTTCGGCAGCTATGAGGCGAGCCCGCAGCAGGCGTTCGAGAGCGCCAGCCGGATCATGAAGGAAACGGGCTGCGCGGCGGTCAAGCTCGAGGGCGGCGAGGCGATGGCGGAGACGATTGCCTTCCTGACCAGCCGCGGCATTCCCGTGATGGGGCATGTCGGGCTGACCCCGCAGGCGGTCAACATGCTCGGCGGCTATCGCGCACGCGGCAAGAATGACAGCGAGGAGGCCAAGATCCTCGCCGATGCGCGCGCGGTGGCGGAGGCTGGTGCCTTTGCCGTGGTGGTCGAGGGCGTGATGGAAGAGATCGCCTCGGCGGTCGCCAAGGCGAGCCCCGTGCCGGTCATCGGCATCGGCGCCTCGAAGGATTGCGACGGGCAGGTGCTGGTGACCGAGGACATGCTCGGCCTGTTCGAGCGCACGGCGCGCTTCGTGAAGGTCTATCACGACCTTGGAAGCCAGATCTCCAAGGCCGTCGAGACCTATGCGGAGGAAGTGCGCTCGGGCGCCTTCCCCACCGAGGACCAGACCTACCGGCCCAAGTCTTAAGGGCTTTGCCTTTGGGCTTATAGGGCGCTAAGCCAGCCTCCGTTCATTTCGGGGTGGGGATGCTGCGGCCAAGAGGCGCGGTGACCGCCCCCCATCATTCGAGGATTACCAGTGGCCCTTCCCCCGCAAGACGCAGCCAGCTTCGAACGCGAGGTCGACGAGGAATATCGCCGCGCGCAGGCCGCCGAGTTCGGCAAGAAATACGGCAAGTGGATCGCCGCCGCGGTGATCCTCTTCCTCGCCGCGGTCGCGGGCGCGATCTGGTGGCAGGCCGAACAGGTGCGCATGGGCGAGGCCGAGGTCGAGGAACTGGCCAAGGTGGTCGCCGATCTCGGCGATCCGGCCGAGGAAGACGGCATCGCCTCGCGCCTCGAGGCGGTCGAGGCGGGCGAGGGTGCGGCAGCGGGCGCTTCGGCGGCCATGCTGCGCGCCGCGGTGCTGCTCGAGGATGGCGACCGTGCGGGCGCGATCGCGGCCTACGAGGCGCTGGCCGAGGATGGCGATGCGCCCGAGGCCTATCGCGCCGCCGCGCGCATCCGCTGGACCTATCTCGACTTCGACCAGGTCGAACCCGATGTCGTCGTGGCGCGCCTCCAGGGGCTCGCGCAGGACGGCCAGCCCTTCCACGGCGCGGCCAAGGAACTGACCGCGCTGGCACTGCTCGCGCAGGGACAGGGAGACGAGGCCGCGCAACTCTTCAAGGCGATCGCCGATGATGCCAGCCTGCCGCGCAGCTTGCGCACGCGGGCGGTGCAGGTCGCGGGCAGCTATGGCGTCGATGCCAGTGCCGCGCTCGCGCAAATCGAACAAGAAGGACAGTAAGCCCCATGACCATGCGTGCACATAAACTCCTCCTGCCGGTGGCGATGGCGGCCCTCCTGTCGGGCTGCGGCGTGTTCAAGGAAGCCGAGAACAAGACCCCCGTGCTGGGCGAGCGCGTCGCGGTGCTGGGCGCCGAGGTCGAGGTCGGGATCGACGCGACGACCGCCGCGCTGCCCTTCGCGTTGCCCGCCCCGCGCGCCAATGACGATTGGGCGCAGTCGGGCGGCAACGCGCCCAAGGCGATGGGCCATCTCGCCCTCTCGGCCAGCCCGCAGCTGGCGTGGCGCACCTCGATCGGCGAGGGCTCGAACAGCGCGGCGCGGCTGATCGCCACCCCCGTGGTGGCCGAGGGCCGTGTCTATTCGATCGACGTCGAGGGCGTCGTGCGCGCCTTCGATGCGCAGACGGGTTCGCTGCAGTGGGCGACGCAGTTCGCGAGCGCCGAGGGCGACCGCGGCTCGCTCTATGGCGGCGGCGTGGCCTATGGCGACGGGCGCCTGTTCGCGACCAACGGCCTCGGTGATGTCGTGGCGCTCGATCCGGCCAATGGCGGCATCTTCTGGCAGGTCCGCCCCGCGGGCCCGCTGCGCGGCGCGCCGACCTACGACGGCACGCACCTCTACGTCACCACACAGGACAACCAGCTGTTCGCGCTGAAGCCTGCCGATGGCGCATCGGAATGGAATGCCAGCGCGGCATTGGAAGTCGCGGGCGTGTTCGGCAATGCCGCCCCCGCGGCGGGTCGCGGCACGGTGGTCGCGGGCTTCTCCTCGGGTGAGCTCAACGGCTATCGCTACGAGAATGGTCGCCTCCTGTGGCAGGACGCGCTGTCGCGCACCTCGGTGTCGACCAGCGTGTCGTCGCTCTCCGACATCGACGCCGATCCCGTGATCGACAGCGGGCAGGTGATCGCCGTCGGGCAGGGTGGGCGCATGGTCGCCTTGGACATCCTGTCGGGCCAGCGCCTGTGGGAACTGTCGATCGCTGGCACCTCGACCCCGACGGTGGCGGGCGAATGGGTGTTCGTGGTGACCGACCGCGCCCAGCTTATCGCCGTGGCGCGCGAAAGCGGTCGAGTGCGCTGGATCAACCAGCTGCCGCGCTTCAAGAATGAAGAGAAGCGCTCGGGTGCCTATTATTACGCCGGCCCCGTGCTGGCGGGCGGCAAGCTGTGGGTGACGAGCTCGGCCGGCGGGCTGATCGAGATCGACCCCGACAGCGGGCGCTATCTGGCGCAGCGCGAGGCGGGCAAGGGCTATTCGCTGGCCCCCGTGGTGGCCGGCGGCACGCTCTACCTGCTCGCCGATGACGGCAGCTTGAGCGCCTATCGCTAGTTGACGCTGGCGCCATCGCGGTCCAAGGGCGCGCGATGGCCAAGCGCAAGAAACTTCCCGTCGTCGTCATCGTCGGACGTCCCAACGTCGGCAAATCGACGCTGTTCAACCGGCTCGTGGGCCAGCGCATCGCGCTGGTCGACGACCAGCCGGGGGTGACGCGTGACCGCCGCGAGGGCGAGGCGAGCCTGCTCGGCATGGACTTCACCGTGATTGACACGGCGGGCTTCGAGACCGAGGCCGATGCGACGCTGCCGGGCCGCATGCGCGCGCAGACCCGCGCCGCGGTGAGCGATGCCGACGTGGCGCTGTTCCTGATCGACGGGCGCGCGGGGCTGACGCCCTTGGACCGCGAGATCGCCAACTGGCTGCGCGGGCTCGACACGCCGATCCTGATCGCTGCCAACAAGTCGGAAGGCTCGGCAGGCGAGGCGGGCCGGCTCGAGGCCTATGAGCTGGGGCTGGGCGAGCCCTTCGCGCTGTCGGCCGAGCATGGCGAGGGTATCGTCGACCTGTTCGACGGCCTGCGCGAGCATCTCGAGAAGCCCGGCATGGAAGTCGAGGAAGAGGAAGAGGCCGAGGCCGAATTCCACGTCCCCGAGGACGGCGAGGAGCTGATCGTCGAGGATCTGGGGCCCTTGAAGCTGGCGATCGTCGGGCGACCCAATGCGGGCAAGTCGACGCTCGTCAACCAGATGCTCGGCGAGGAACGGATGATCACCGGTCCCGAGGCAGGGATCACGCGCGATGCCATCCATCTCGACTGGGAATGGCAGGGGCGCGAAGTGCAGCTGGTCGACACGGCGGGGCTGCGCAAGCGCGCCAAGGTCGATGACAAGCTGGAAAAATTGTCGGCCTTCGACACCAAGCGCGCGATCGACCGCGCCGAGGTGGTGTGCCTGCTCCTGGATGCCGAACGCGGGCTGGAGAGCCAGGATTTGCGCATCGCCGACCAGGTGCTGCAGGAAGGCCGCGCGCTGGTCATCGGATTGAACAAGTGGGACGTCGCCGACAATCCGAGCGGGCTGTACAACGGGATCCGTGCGGCGCTCGACGAGGGGCTGGCGCAGGTGAAGGGCGTGCCGCTCGTCGCCGTGTCGGCCAAGACCGGCAAGGGCGTCGACCAGCTGATGCAGGCGGCCTTCGACATTCGCGACAAATGGGCGAGCCGCGTGCCGACGGGCATGCTCAACCGCTGGTTCGACGATGCGATCGCCGACCATGCCCCGCCCGCACCGTCGGGGATGCGGATCAAGCTTCGCTACATCACGCAGGCCAAGTCGCGCCCGCCCGCCTTTGTCATCTTCGGCACGCGCGTCGACAAGTTGCCCAAGAGCTACGAGCGCTATCTCATCAACTCGCTGCGCCGCGACCTCGATCTCGGGCCGATCCCCATCCGCCTGATCACCCGCGCGCCCAAGAACCCCTACAGCCGGAAATAAACCGAACCTTTACCCTCTTTGGCTAGGCCGGAGGGTAGAGGTCGGTGCCGTGGGGGTGCCGGCATGAGGGTACTTAGCGTTGAGCGCAGCCGCCGACATCGTCGACTGGAAGTATTTCGAGGAAACGCGGGCCCAGCTGGGTCCGGGGTTCATCAAGATTCTCGGCTATTTCCGCGAGGACGGCTTCAAGTCGCTCGAGAAGATCGAGGCGGCGATGCGCAGCCATGACACGGTCGCGCTGATCATCCCCGCGCATACGATGAAGGGCGAATCGCGCCAGTTCGGCGCCGAGCCGCTCGCCGATGTCGCCGAAGTGATCGAGAACCGCGCGCGCTCCTGCGTCGAGGAAGGGCGTTTCCCGAACGAACTGGTGCCCGACGTCGTGAAGCTGCGCCAGCTGTTCGAGGCGACTATCGAGATGTTCGACGAGGCGACCAACCCGCGCTTGCGCAAGCCGACCGGTGGCTTCGGCGTGAAGGGCGTGCACAATACGGGCTTCGGCCGCGCCCAGCGCTAGCGGCGCATTTCCTGCAGCTCGCCGCGCGCGAGACTTCTCCACAACCATTCGAAGGGGCCGTAGCGGTAGCGCTCGAGCCACGGCTTCGACCACAGGAGCATGAGGAGGCCGCCCAGCGGGGCGAAAAGCCATGCCTGCCCGCGCGACAATTCGCCCCATGAGGGGCCGAAGATGACGGGGGTCATGAGGATGGTGGCGCCGAGATAGTTGGTGAAGGCGGCGCGTCCGGTGGCGGCGAGGCGGTCGACCAGCCAGCCGCCGCGCTGGGTGGCGAGGATCATCAGCGCGGCATAGCCGAGCGCCATCGGCGCCTCGAGGCTGACGCCGAGGGCGACGCGCAGGAAGAGGAGGCGGTCGGCATCGAAGCCCGAGGTGACGATGGCGGCGGCGGCGGCGAGATAGGCGAGGAGGCAGAGCGGGATGGCGAGGAGCCAGCGGCGGTAGGTCGCGGGCGCGGCGCTGCCGGCGAGGAAACCCGAGGCCATCAGCGCCATGCCCAGGAGCATGAGGCCCAGCGTCTCGAGGAGGAAGATGGCGGCGTTGACCAGCGGGGTCCAGCGCTCCTCTGCCCAGATGAAAGCGGCATGGGCGAGGGGGCCGCTGTGGGCGGCGATCTCGCGCGCCAGGTCGGTGGGCGCGATGGCGGTGGGGATGATGGAGGCCTCGCCCGGGCCGGGGACGGCGAGGCCCATCAGCGCGGTCATGGCAAGCGCATTGGTGAGGAGGAGGATGATGGCGGCGCGCAGGAGCGACTGCCTGTCCCAGTCGAGCGCGACGAGCGCGAGGAGGCCGACCATCGCGTAGAGGGTGAGGATGTCGCCCCACCAGAGGAAATAGAAGTGGGCGAGGCCGATGAGGAAGAGGATGGCGAGACGCGGCAGGTGGAGCCTGAGCGGGCTGTGGCCTTTGTCCCGCGCCCGCGCCGCGATGAGCCAGAGCGAGGCACCGAACAGGATGGTGAAGAGCGCGCGCATCCGGTTGTCGATGAACAGCCAGTTGAACAGCCAGGCGAGGCGGTCGCCGGGAGCATCGAAGCCCGTGATGGTGGGGTAGCTGGCCGCCTTTTCGGGCAACGCCATGGCGATGACGTTGGCGAAGAAGATGCCGATCACGGCAAGGCCGCGCACGACATCCATGCTGGTGATGCGGGACGGGGAGGTGGTGGCCATGGCGGAGGCGCTAGAGCCAGCTCATGATCCGGTCGAGCGGTTTCTTCCTGGCGGCATGGAGGGGGGTGGTGGCATCGGGCGTGGGTAGGCCCGCGACGATGATCATCACCGGTTTCTCGGACGCGGGCCGCTGGCAGATGTCGCGCAGGAAGCCCATCGGCGAGGGGGTGTGCGTCAGCGTCGCCAGCCCCGCCTGGTGGAGCGCGGTGATGAGCAGGCCGCAGGCGATGCCGACACTCTCGGTGACATAGTAATTCTGCTTTTCGTCGCCCTCCTCGGGGCCGCCCTTGCGCTGGCCGAACACGACGATGAGATAGGGCGCGGTCTCGAGGAAGGGCTTTTCCCAGTCGGTGCCGATGGGGGCCAGCGCGCCGAGCCACTCCTCGCCCGCCTTGCCCTCGTAGAAGGCGCGTTCCTCGGCCTCGGCGGCCTCGCGGATGCGGGCCTTCACATGCGGGTTCTCGACCACCGCGAAATGCCATGGCTGGTGGTTGGCACCATTGGGGGCGGTCCCGGCGGCGCGGATTGCTTCCTCGATGACGGCGCGCGGCACGGGCGCGTCGGAGAAGAAGCGGCAGCTGCGGCGGTCCTTCACGCTGTCGTAGAATGCGCGCGCGCGCTCCACCCGCTCGGCGGGCGTGAGGTCGGGCAGGACGGTGTAGGGCTGGGAGGGGACGTCTTTCATCGCCGGCCAGCGTAGCGGCGCGCGCGGCGGCTTGGAAGCGCTAGCGCGCCTCTTTGCGGATGACGAATTTGAGCGCCGACCAAGTGGCATCGACCGCGCAGACCTTCACGTCGACGAGGTCGGGATAGGAGAGGCCGTGATCGCGTACTGCCTCGCGGTCGAGTTCGGTGGCGAGCCCCGAGGCCTTCTTGGGCCAGCTCACCCAGATCATGCCGTCGCGCGCGAGCAGCGGCACGAGGGGGGCGAGCTGGGCTTCGAGCGCGGATTTCGAGGTGACGAAGAGGTGCGCGGCGTCGATGCCGACCTCGGGCGTGTCGAGCCAGTCGGGCACGGCGGCGATGTCGGCTTCGATCTGTCGCTGCACCCCGGCCGGCATGGCGGGCGCATAGATGCGCATGCCTTTTCCGTAACCGAGCTTGGGGCCGAGCGGGGTCTCGCTCACGGGCGTCGCGCTCAGCCCTCGTCGGCGGGCTTGGACTGGAGCTGGATGAAGTTCTGGATGCCCATCCGCCCGATCATTTCCTGATAGGTCTCGAGCGTGTCGAGATGCTCTTCCTCATTCTCGAGGATCTCGGCGAACAGGTCGCGCGAGACATAGTCGCGCACCTTCTCGCAATGTTCGATGGCGTCACGCAGGAGCGGGATGGCCTCGGCCTCCAGGTCGAGATCGGCCTGGATGACCTCTTCGACCGTCTCGCCGGTGCGGACCGAACCGATGCGCTGGAAATTGGGATGGCCGTCGAGGAAGAGGATGCGCTCGGTGAGCCTGTCGGCATGCTGCATCTCCTCGATCGATTCCTTGCGCTCGAAGGCGGCGAGGCGCTCGATCCCCCAATGGTCGAGGAGGCGATAGTGGAGCCAATATTGGTTGGTCGCGGTAAGCTCGTTGGTGAGCGCCTTGTTGAGATAGTCGAGGACTTGCTTGTCGTGAATCTTGGCCATGGCGCTTCTCCCGCGAATGTGGGGCGAGCATAGGCGTCGCGGCGGCGGGCGGCAAGCGCGGTTTTCCGCCGTTTTTCAGCTAATGCGACTGATTAGCAGTGGCGCGGGATCAGGCCGCGGCGACGTCGCTCGGGGGGAGGAGCTTGGCGCGTTCGCAGGCGACGAGCGCGTCGGCATGGTCCTCGCAACCGCCGCACTGGAACTGGCAGCCCAGCGAACGATAGGCGGTCTCGGCATCGGGGCAGCCCTTGGCAGCGGCTGCGCGGATGTCCTTTTCGCGAATCAGGTTGCAGTGACAAACGACCATGCCGATTGTCATGCCGCTAATGCGAATGATTTGCAATAGTAAAGGCCGGGGCGGGGTCGCCGCCTAGAGTTCGCTCGCCATCAGCGTGGGCAGGAAATGCTCGTTCGCCTCGCGCAGTTCGGACAGCAGGATCGCATCGCCGAACAGCTGGAGGCTGTCGCCGCCCGAGGTGCCGAGCGGGGTCATTTCGAGCCCGTGCTTGCGGCCCGCTTCGGCGACCGCGGCGAAGTCGTCGGCGGCGACGACATAGACGCCCTGGTGCTCGCCGAACCAGAATTCGGGATCGGTGGTGTCCCAGCCGAGCGTGAAGCCGGTGTCGCCCGCCAATGCCATCTCGGCCATGGCGACGAGGATGCCGCCGTCGGAGACATCATGGACCGCGCTGACAAGGCCGTCGTGGATGAGGCTGCGGACGAGGTCGGCGGCGGCTTTTTCCGCGTCGAGATCGACGCGCGGGGGCAGGCCTTCCTTGCGCTCGTGCACGACCTCCAGCCAGCGCGACTGTCCGAGCTGGGCGGGGTGGGTGGTGTCGCCGATGGCGATGAGCTGCTGGCCGGGCTTCAGCGCGATGGTCGCGCTCTTGTGCCAGTCCTTGATGATGCCGACGCCGCCGATGGCGGGGGTGGGCAGGATGGCCGAACCGCCGCCAGTGGCCTTGCTCTCGTTGTAGAGCGAGACGTTGCCCGAGACGATCGGGAAGTCGAGGGCGCGGCAGGCCTCGCCCATGCCCTCGAGACAGCCGACGAACTGGGCCATGATCTCGGGGCGTTCGGGGTTGCCGAAGTTGAGGCAGTTGGTGACCGCGAGCGGGGTCGCCCCGACCGCCGAGATGTTGCGATAAGCCTCGGCGATCGCTTGTTTGCCGCCCGTGACAGGGTCGGCGTAGCAGTAGCGCGGCGAGCAGTCGGTCGTGATGGCGAGCGCCTTGTCGCTGCCATGGACGCGCACCAGCGCGGCGTCGCCGCCCGATTTCTGCACGGTGTCGCCGCCGACCTGTGAGTCGTACTGCTCCCAGATCCAGCGGCGGCTGGACAGGTGCTCGGAGGCCATCAGCTTGATCAGGTCGCCGGCAAGGTCGGTTGCCTCGGGCACCTCGCCCAAGGGCTCGATCTTGGCCCAGTCGCGATAGTCGTCCTGGCTGAGATGCGGGCGGTCATATTCGGGGGCCTTGTCGGCGAGCGGGGCGAGCGGGATGTCGCAGACCACATCGCCTTGCCATTCGAGCACCATGCGGCCCGTGTCGGTAACCTCGCCGATGACCGCGAAGTCGAGTTCCCACTTGCGGAAGATGGCCTCGGCCATGGCTTCCTTGCCGGGCTTCAGCACCATGAGCATGCGCTCCTGGCTCTCCGACAGCATCATTTCATAAGGCGTCATGCCCTCTTCGCGCTGGGGCACCTTGTCCATGTCGAGCCTGAGGCCCGAATTGCCGTTGGTCGCCATTTCGACGCTGGAGCTGGTGAGGCCGGCGGCGCCCATGTCCTGGATGGCGACGATGGCGTCGGTGGCCATGAGTTCGAGGCAGGCCTCGATGAGCAGCTTCTCGGTGAAGGGATCGCCGACCTGCACGGTCGGGCGCTTTTCCTCGATGCCCTCGTCGAAGTCGGCCGAGGCCATGGTGGCGCCGTGGATGCCGTCGCGGCCGGTCTTGGAGCCGACATAGACGATCGGATTGCCGATGCCGGTGGCGGCCGAATAGAAGATCTTGTCGGTCTTGGCGACGCCCACGGTCATCGCGTTGACGAGGATGTTGCCGTTATAGGCCTTGTCGAAATTGGTCTCGCCGCCGACGGTCGGCACGCCGACGCAATTGCCATAGCCGCCGATCCCCGCGACCACACCCGCGATGAGGTGGCGCATCTTGGGATGCACCGGATCGCCGAAGCGCAGCGCGTTCATGTTGGCGACGGGACGCGCGCCCATGGTGAAGACGTCGCGCAGGATGCCGCCGACGCCCGTCGCCGCGCCCTGGTAGGGCTCGATGTAGGACGGGTGGTTGTGGCTCTCCATCTTGAAGATCGCCGCATCGCCGTCGCCGATGTCGATGACGCCGGCATTCTCGCCCGGACCCTGGATGACCCATTCGGCCTCGGTCGGCAGCTTCTTCAGGTGGAGCTTGGAGGATTTGTAGGAGCAATGCTCTGACCACATCACCGAGAAGATGCCGAGCTCGACGAGATTGGGCTCGCGCCCGAGGCTGTCGAGGATGATCTGGTATTCGTCCTCGGAGAGGCCGTGTTCGGCGACGACTTGCGGGGTGATGGCGGTCTCGGTCATGGGGGCTCGTCTAGGCGGAAGTGGGGGATAAAAAAAGCCCCTCGGCGCGGGTGCGGCGAGGGGCTCTTTCGGGTTGGTCGTGTCGCGGCCTCAGGCGGTGCAGGTGGAGCCGTTGAGGACGACCGTGTTCGAGGTCGGCGAACCGGTCATGGTCACGGTGCCATCCTCGTTGGTGTAGGGGCCACCCTCGCCCTGCTGAGTGAGCTGCATGCCGCGCTCGCCCTGCGGGGTGACGCGGGCGGTCATCTGCTCGCCGGTCTTGATCCAGTCGATCTTGAGGAGCTGGTTCGAGCCCTTGCAGCGATAGTCGTCCGAACCCACGCCCATCGGCACGGTGGCCGGGTCGACGGCTTCCGCGGCGGCCAGTTCCTCGGCCATCGGATCGTCGATCTCGTAGGTGTAGGTTTCGGGTTCGCTGTTACAAGCGGCGAGGCCGCAGGCGGCTGCGGCGATGAGGATAAGGCGCTGTTTCATGACGCGCGGGCTTCTCTCTCTTTGGCGTTGGATCGTCAAGGGTCTATCGTCGCGTGCCGAGGGGAATTGCATCGGCGCGGGCGGCGTCCTACCTATCCGCCCATGGCCGTTCACCACCAGCAGCGCATCCGTATCGGCATCACCGGTCTCGCGATCGTCTTCCTGCTCGTGCTCGTCGGCACGGCGATCCTCGGTGTGAACGCGGGAGAGGAGCGCGTCGTCATGACCGATCCCACCGAAGAGCCCGCGGCCCCCGCCGAGCCCCTGTCCGAGATCGGCGCGGCGCCGGGACAGGCGCCCGAGGCCGAGGAACAGAAGATCGAGCCGCTGCCGATCCCGATCGATCCGGCGACCGAGGAACTGATCGTCAACGAGATCGCCGTCCCGCCGGAGGCCGAATGAAGGCCGAGGCCATGAGCGGTGCCGCGCGCGCGGCCCATGCGTTGCGGATCGTGGGCGGACTGTTGTTCACGCTCGCGCTCGTCGCCTTCCTCTGGGACAGCGTTAACGAGCCGGTGGCCGAGGGGCCGCCCGTCATGATTAGCGAGGAGGACGCCGCGCCGGCGCGGGGCAAGGCCGGGCTGATGGTGCTCTCGAGCCTGCCGATGCGCTTTACCGACGGTTTCTCGCTCGAGGCAGCACCGTCGCCGCTGCATGAGGCATTGTCGCAGGAATATGCATTGGTGCCGATCGAGGCCGCGAGCCCCGAGGCGCTGGCGCAGGGCGACCTCCTGCTGATGGCGCACCCGCGCGCGCAGACGGCGGAGAATCTCGTGGCGCTCGATGAATGGGTGCGCGGGGGCGGGCGCGTGCTGCTGCTCGCCGATCCCGCCTTTGCCGGCGCTGGCGAGTTGCCGACCGGCATGGGGCCGCCGCCCTATTTCGCCGACACGGGGCTCTTGGGGCATTGGGGCGTCACGCTCGAGGGGCCGCTGACGCCGGGCGAGGCGGCGGTGGGGGGCGAGACGGGCGCGCTGCTCGTGACCGCGCCCGGGCGGCTGGCGGCGAGCGGCGAGGCCTGCATGATCCGCGACGACGGCTTTCGCGCCGACTGCCGGATTGGCGAGGGCCATGCGATCATCCTCGCCGACGCCGACTTCGCGGTGCGCGGGGATGAGGCGGGCGACGACAATCGCGCCGCGCTCACCGGCCTGATCGGGCGACTCGCGGGCGAGTGATTCGGGGCCGGAAGGCCGTTCCCACAGACTTATCCACAGGGTCCGGAGCGCCGGCGGGGCGTTCGCGGCAAATTACCCGTGTCGTCAAAGCCCGCAGAAAACCTACAGATTCCATTGCTGACCATCAGAATCCATCAAATCCCATTGTATCCCATCCTATCCTACGTTACACACAAGGTCTCAAAGTCGCCCGCTCCCGCCGCCGGTCGTTTGGCCCTGGTCCGGCCTTCGTCCCCGACCGCCGGCGGGAGCGCGGCGCACCAAGGGACGAAAAGGGGCCATGGCACTCGATCATCTTTTCCAGGGAAGCGCGGTCAACGCGGTAGACGCCAAGGGTCGCGTCTCCGTGCCGGCATTCCTGCGGAGCGTGATCGAGAAGCGCGGTGATGCCCGGACCATCGTCCTTGCCAAGCACAAGCTGTTTCCCTCGCTCGACGCCTATGACCCGGCCTTTGCCGCGCGTCGCCACGAGAAGCTCGAGCGCAAGGCCGAGAAGGTCGAGACGCAGGAAGGCTCCGAGCTCGACGCGATGATGGCCAACATGATGGCTTTCGGCGCGACCGAGGAAGTGCCCTATGACAAGACGGGCCGCATCGTCCTGCCGCCGATGATGCGGCGGAAGGGCAAGATCGAGGACCTCGCGCTGTTCATCGGGGTGGGCGAAACCTTCCAGATCTGGAACCCGAAGCTCTTCCTCGAGGATGAGCGCATCCACGAGGACATGAAGGATATCGCGCGCTTCCGGCTGGAAGAGCGGGGGGTGGAACTGTGAGCGCGCCCGGGCGCCCGCACCTTCCCGTCCTGCTCGCCGAAGTCGTGCGCGAACTGAAGATCGAGGAAGGCGACCGCATCGTCGACGGCACTTTCGGCGCCGGCGGCTATACCAAGGCGATCCTCGAGGCAGGCGCGGGTGAAGTGATCGGCTTCGACCGCGACCCCGATGCCATTGCCGCAGCCCGCGAGCGGGTGCCCGACGAGCGGCTGACGCTCGTTGCGGCGACGTTCAGCCAGATGGGCGAGCAGGTCGAGGGGCAGGTCGACGGGGTCGTGCTCGACCTTGGCGTCTCCTCGATGCAGCTCGACCAGGCCGAGCGTGGTTTTGCCTTCAAGCAGGACGGGCCGCTCGACATGCGCATGAGCCAGGAAGGGATGAGCGCGGCAGAGTTCGTGAACACGGCCCCCGAGGCCGAGCTGGCGCGGGTCATCAAGCTTTACGGCGAGGAACCGCGCGCGCGCCGTGTCGCCGCCGCGATCGTGAAGGCGCGCCCGCTGTCGCGCACCGGCGAACTGGCCGACGTGGTGCGCAAGACGCTTGGCTATCACAAGGGCATGAAGACCGATCCGGCGACGCGGACCTTCCAGGGCATTCGCATCCATTTGAACGCCGAGCTCGAGGAGCTGGAGAAGGGGCTCGTCGCGGCGGAAAAAATCCTCAAGCCCGGCGGGCGGCTCGCGGTGGTGAGCTTCCACAGCCTCGAGGACCGGATCGTCAAGAAATTCCTGCGCGAGCGGTCGGGCAATCGCCCGCAGGGCTCGCGCCACCTGCCGCAGGTCGAGGCGGGGCCGCCCGCGACCTTCGAAGAGGTGTCGAAGGCGATCGCGCCGTCGGAGACCGAGATGCTCGAGAACCCGCGCGCGCGCAGCTCCAAGCTGCGGGCGGCGACGCGGACCGATGCGCCGGCATGGGGAGCGGCGGCATGAGGGGCTTCGGATCGATCCTGTGGACGAGCGGCATCGCGGCCGCCGTGCTGGTCTGCTACCTCGTCAGCCTGCAGGTGGCCTCGAGCCGCGCCGATCTCGAGAAGGTCGAGCGGCAGATCGCGCTGACGACCCGCGAGATCCGCACGCTCGAGACCGAGATCGGCACGCGCGGTCGCCTCGCGCAGCTCGAGCGCTGGAACGTCAATTTCCTCAAGCTGTCGGCGCCGCAAGCCGACCAGTTCGCCGCCTCGGCCTATATGGTCGCGGCGATGGCGGCACCCGAACGCGGGCGCGGCTATGAAGGGCCGGTTATCCTTGCCTCGGCGCCTGCCGGGCAGGCGGCCACGCCGCGCACCGCGACCAGCGCGGGCGGCCTGGTGCACCAGGCGAGTTTTTCCACCGACACGATTTCCAAGGGTGAGGGCGAGGGGCCCACGGCGGCGCCGGAAGAGATGAACATTCCGGCGTCGCCGACTAACAAGGCGGCAGGCAAGCCGCGTGCGAGCGCTCGCATCAGCATCGCGGGCGATGACGACAAGCGCGATCCGCTCGCACCGCTGCCGGCGGGTGACGAACGGGCGGCGCCATGAACCGCCCGGTCGGCCCCGCGCTGGTGAGCGCGCCCGAACGACTGAAATTGCAGGGCCAGAAGCGACAGCTCCTGTCGATGATGCACCAGCGGCTGATGTTCGCGATGCTCTTGTTCGCCTTCGGCATCCTGACCGTGTCGGGGCGGATCGGCTATCTCGCCGTCTTCGGTGCCGAGGCCAGCAGTGGCGGCGGCGGGGCGACCTTTGCCGCCGCGCGCGGCGATATCGTCGACCGCGACGGCCAGCCGCTCGCGCGCACCATCGAGGCGTGGACGGTGGCGGTGCAGCCGCACAAGGTCATCGGCAACAAGCTCGACCTCGCGCGCGACCTGGCAGCGCTCATGCCCGAGAAGGACGAGGCGGATTATTACGAGCTGCTCACGGGAACGCGGAAGTTCGCTTACTTGCAGCGGCGCGCGGGGCCGCGGCTTGTCGAGGCGGTCAATGCGCTGGGCGAGCCCGGCATCCAGCTGACCCGCGAGCCCGACCGGCTCTACCCGCAGACCGCGCTGGCCGCGCATGTGATCGGCTATACCGATGTCGACGGCAAGGGCGTGGCGGGCGCCGAGGCGGCCTTCGACGAGCGCCTCGCCGATGCGAGCGCCAACCGCGAGCCGGTGCAGCTGTCGATTTCGGCACCGGTGCAGGGCGCGCTGCGCGCCGAGCTCGCGGCGGCGATGAGCGAGTTCGACGCGATCGGCGCGGCGGGCGTCATCATGGACGTCCATACGAGCGAGATCATCGCGCTTGCCAGCCTGCCCCAGCTCAATCCCAACGTGGCGGGACAGGGCGGGGCCGAGGCGCGCTTCAACCGCGCCGCGCTCGGGGTTTACGAACTGGGTTCGACCTTCAAGCCCTTCACCGTGGCGATGGGGCTTGAGGAAGGGCAGATCCGCTCGATGGGGCAGATGTACGAATGTCCCGGCAGCTGGGAAGTGGGGCGCCGCCGGATCAGTGACACGCACCCCTTCGACCGTCCCTGCTCGGTCGCCGAGATCATGATGGAAAGCTCGAACGTCGGCACCGCGCAGATCGCGCAGCGGCTCGGCGGCACCAGGCAGAAGCAGTATCTCGAAAAGATGGGCTTCACCCGGAGGCTCGATTACGAGCTGCCCGAGCGCGGTCGCCCGCTGACGCCCAAGGAATGGAGCGAGATCGCCACCGTCACCGTCGGCTATGGCCATGGTATCGCGGTGACGCCGGTACACCTTGCCTCGGGCTATGCCACGCTCTTCAACGGCGGCCTCTATCGCAAGCCCACCGTCCTCAAGGTCGGCCCCGACCATCCGGTGGAGCGGGGCGAGCGGGTCTATTCCGAGCGGGTGTCCGAACAGATGCGCGCGCTCTTGCGGCTGGTCGTCACTCATGGCACGGGCAAGAAGGCCGATGCGCCGGGCTATCGCGTCGGCGGCAAGACCGGCACCGCGGAGAAGATCGTCAACGGGCGCTATTCCAAGCGGTTGGTGGTCAACAGCTTCGCCGGCGTGTTCCCGATCGACGAGCCGCGCTACGTGATCGTGGTGATGCTCGATGAACCCAAGGGCACAGAGGAAACGTTTGGTTTCCGCACCGCCGGCTGGAACGTCGCCCCCACCGTGTCGAAGACCATCGCGCGGGTGGCGCCGATGCTGGGGGTGCGGCCCGATACGGGGCGCGAGCCCGACATGGGGCAGGTGCTGCCCTTTGTGAAAGAAGACGAGGAGTGACGATTTGCGCCTGTGCGACCTCGCCGGAAGAGCGAGCGATACCAAGGTAACCGGCTTTGCCATCGACCATCGCAAGGTGGTGAAGGGCAATATCTTCGGTGCGTTCCAGGGCGCGGCCGTCAACGGCGAGGACTTCATTCCGGCCGCCATCGAGAAAGGTGCGATCGGCGTGATCGCGCGCCCTGAAGCCAAGGTCGAGGGCGCCGAGCATATCGCCAGCGATGATCCGCGCGCCTTGTTCGCCGAGGTGGCGGGGCGTTTCTATGCGCCCTATCCCGACCGTGTCGTGGCGGTGACGGGGACCAACGGCAAGACCTCGACCGTCGAGATGACGCGCCAGCTGTGGCGAATGATGGGGCATCGCTCGGCCTCGATCGGCACCTTGGGCGTGACGACGGCGGAAGAGCAGGTGAAGACGGGGCTGACCAGTCCCGACATCGTCACCTTCCTTCACAATATGGCGGGCCTCAAGCGCATGGGGATCAGCCATGTTGCGTTCGAGGCGTCGAGCCACGGGTTGGACCAGCATCGCGTCTCGGGCGTCCCGGTCGAAGCCGCCGCCTTCACCAATTTCAGCCGCGACCATCTCGATTATCACGGCACGATGGAGGAATATTTCTCCGCCAAGATGAAGCTGTTCGAGGAACGGCTCATCCCCGGCGGCACGGCGGTGGTGTGGACCGACGATCCGGCCTCCGACGCGGTGATCGCGCTGGCCAAGTCGCGCGGCCTCAAGCTGATGACGGTCGGCAGCCGCGGCGAGACGATCCGCATGGGCGAGCGCCGCGCCACCCCGCTGGGGCAGGCGATCAGCGTCACCCATGACGGCGAGACGCGGCTGTTGAAGCTGCCGCTGATCGGCGCCTACCAGGCGGCGAACGTGATGGTCTCGGCGGGGCTCGCGCTGGCGACGGGGGCGAGCTGGGGCAAATTGTTCGAGGCGATGGGACGGCTGTCGCCCGTGCGCGGGCGGCTCGAGCGCGCGGTGATCAGCAGCCGCGGCGCGCCCGTCTATGTCGATTATGCGCATACGCCCGACGCATTGGAGGCGGCGATCGCGGCGCTGCGCCCGCACGTCGAGGGCAAGCTCATCACCCTGTTCGGGGCGGGCGGTGACCGCGACAAGGGCAAGCGCGCGCCGATGGGGCAGGTCGCGGTGGAGCATTCGGACGTGGTCATCGTGACCGACGACAATCCGAGAAGCGAGGACCCCGCGCGGATCCGCGCCGAGGTGCTCGAAGGCGCGCTTGGCGCGATCGAGGTCGCCGACCGGCGCGCGGGCATCGCCCATGCGATCAGCCTTGCGGGCGCGGGCGATATCGTCCTGCTCGCGGGCAAGGGGCACGAGCAGGGACAGATCGTCGGCGACCATGTGCTGCCCTTCGACGATGTCGAGGTGGCACGGGAGTGCGCGGGATGATGAGCAAGCAGCCGCTCTGGACCGCCGACGAGATCACTGCCGCGACCGGTGGCAAGGCCACGGGTGACTTCGAGATTTCGGGGGTCGCCTTCGACAGCCGAGAGGTGGAGGACGGCTTCCTGTTCGTCGCCATGCCCGGCACGGTGCACGACGGCCATGACTTCGTCGCGGGCGCCTTTGAAAAGGGTGCGGCCGCCGCGCTGGTGTCGCAGCCCGTCGAGGGGCCGCATGTGCTGGTCGACGATGTACCGGCAGCGCTCGAGGCGATGGCGCGGGCGGCGCGGGCGCGGCTTTCCGACGATGCGGTGGTGATCGGGGTCACCGGCAGCGTCGGCAAGACCTCGACCAAGGAAGCGATCGCGGCGGCACTCGAACGGCTGGCGCCGGGGCGCGTGCATCGCTCGGTCAAGAGCTACAACAACCATACGGGCGTGCCCTTGAGCCTTGCGCGCATGCCGCGCGAGGCGCTCTTCGCGGTGCAGGAAATGGGGATGAACCATAGCGGCGAGATCGCGGGACTGACGCGGATGACGCGCCCCCATGTCGCCGTGATCACCGCCATCGGCCCCGCGCATATCGAGAATCTCGGGTCGATCGAGGCGATCGCCGATGCCAAGGGCGAGATCTTCGAGGGGCTCGAGCCCGGCGGGGTGGCGATCGTGCCCGAGGAGACCGACCAGCGCGAACGGCTGGTGAAGGCGGCGCGCGGCTTTGCCGAGCGCATCCTGACGGTCGGGGGGACGGAAGGCGATGCGGCGGTCAAGCATTCGGCACCGGCGAGGTCGGGCGGGAGCCTTGTCACCGCGCGGCTGCCGGGACGGACGCTGACCTTCACCATCTCGCAGCCCGGCGATCATTGGGTGCAGAATGCGCTGACCGTGCTGACGGTGGTGAGCCAGATCGGCGGCGATGTCGCCCGCGCGGCGCTGGCGCTGACCGAGATGGGCGGGCTCGAGGGGCGCGGCGCGCGCCACCGCGTCGAGATCGAGGGCGGCGAGATCCTGCTCATCGACGAGAGCTACAACGCCAATCCGGTGAGCATGGAGGCGACGCTGAAGTCGCTCGGTGCCGAGAAGGCGGCGCGCAAGGTCGTGGTGCTCGGCACCATGAAGGAACTGGGCGACACGGGGCCGGCGGCGCATGCCGCGCTGGCAGCGCCCGTCGAGGCGGCGGGCGTGTCGCTCGCCATCCTCGTCGGCGAGGAGATGGCGCCGCTTGCCGATGCCCTCAGCCTCACCCCGATCGAGGTCGTCCACGTTAACGATGCGGCGGGTGCAACGACAAATCTGTTATCGATGATGCGACCCGGCGATGCGGTTCTGGTAAAGGCGTCCAACTCGATGGGACTTGGCAAGCTCGTCGCGAAAGTGGCAGGGGACGCGGCATAATGCTCTATATCATCGCCGAATGGCTGGGTTTCCCCGGGCCGCTGAACCTCATCCGCTACATCACCTTCCGCGCGGGCGCCGCCACCGGCACCGCGCTGCTGATCGGGCTCATTCTCGGGCCGGCCTTCATCGCCTGGCTCAGGAAGAAGCAGGGCAAGGGCCAGCCGATCCGCGCCGACGGGCCGCAATCGCACCTCGCCAAGCGCGGCACGCCGACGATGGGCGGGCTGCTCATCCTCATCAGCGTGTTCCTGTCGGTCTTCCTGTGGATGGACCTTTCGAACCGTTATGTCTGGGCGGTGCTGCTGGTGACGGCGGGCTTCGGGCTGATCGGCTTCATGGACGACTATGACAAGGTCAGGAAAGCGCATCATGCGGGGATCCCCGGCAAGGTGCGGCTCCTGCTCGAGTTCATCATCGCGGGGCTGGCGACGGCGCTGATGATCGACCTGTCAGGCACCTATCTCTATTTGCCCTTCATACAGGGGCCGGTGATGGACATCGGCTGGTTCTACATCGCCTTCGGGGCGTTTGTGATCGTCGCCTTCGGCAATGCGGTGAACCTTACCGACGGCCTGGATGGCCTCGCGACCATGCCGGTCATCATCGCCAGCGTGGCCTTCACGCTCATCGCCTATCTCGTGGGTAACGCGGTGTTCGCCGACTATCTCGGTATCCCGCACGTGCTCGGCGTGGGCGAACTCACCGTCGTGCTGCTCGCGGTGGTCGGCGCGGGGCTGGCGTTCCTCTGGTTCAACGCACCGCCCGCTGCCGTCTTCATGGGCGATACCGGCAGTCTTGCGCTCGGCGGGGCGCTGGGCGCGGTCGCCGTCGCCACCCATCACGAATTCGTGCTGGCGATCGTCGGCGGGCTGTTCGTGCTCGAGGCGGTGTCGGTGATCCTGCAGGTCTTCTTCTTCAAGCGGACCGGCAAGCGCATCTTCAAGATGGCCCCCATCCACCATCATTTCGAGCAGATGGGCTGGTCCGAGCCGACGGTGGTGATCCGCTTCTGGATCATCAGCTTCGTGCTGGCGCTGGCCGGCCTGTCGACGCTGAAACTGCGGTGATCCTATCGGAGGCCTGGCAGGGTCGGAAATATGCTGTCTACGGCCTCGCGCGTTCGGGGCTGGCGACCGTGTCGGCGCTGGTGCGCTCGGGCTGCGAGGTGGCCTGCTGGGACGACAATGAGGAAGCACGCGGGCGGGCCAATCCGTTCGCCAAGCGCGTCGACTTCGTCGCGGAGGGGCTGGCGGGATATGACAGCCTCGTCGTGTCGCCCGGCGTGCCGATCAACACGCATGTGATTGCCGAGAAAGCGCGCGAGGCGGGCTGCGAGATCATCGGCGATGTCGAGCTATTCGCGCGGGCGCGGGGCGACCTGCCGCGGCATGTCGTCGTCGGGATTACCGGCACCAACGGCAAGTCGACGACCACCGCGCTCATCGACCATATCCTGCGCGAGGCGAAGGTGCCGAGCGTGGCGGCGGGCAATATCGGCGAGCCGATCCTGAGCCTCGATCCGCTGCCGGAGGGCGGGGCCTATGTGCTCGAACTGTCCAGCTATCAGATCGACTTGACGCAGGGGCTCGATTGCGAGGTGGCGGTGCTGCTCAACATCACGCCCGACCATCTCGACCGCTATGATGGCGAGTTCGACAAATATGTCGCCTCCAAGGAGCGATTGTTCGCGATGCAGGGGGGCGATAGCGTCGCCGTCGACATGCGCGAGATCGACGTGCCGGCGGGGAGCGAGGACTGGTCGCCGTCGCTGGCGGGGCCGCACAATGCGCAAAATGCGGCGGCCGCGATCATTGCCTGTTCGGCACTCGGGCTCACCCGCGACGAGATCGAGAAGGGGCTGGCGAGCTTCAAGGGGCTCGCGCACCGGATGGAGCGGGTCGCCGAGAAGGACGGGGTCGCCTTCGTCAATGACTCGAAGGCGACCAATGTCGACAGCGTGGCGCCCGCGTTGGCCGCTTTCGAACGCATCCACTGGATCGCGGGCGGGCAGGCCAAGTCGGGCGACCTGTCAGCGCTTGGGCCACATATGGGAAATATCGTGCGCGCCTATCTCGTTGGCGATGCACAGGACTTGTTCGCCAAGGCATTGGACGGCAAGGTGGATTTCGTGAAGACGGGGACCATCGAGCAGGCGGTGAAAGAGGCGGCAGCGGCAGCGCGGCCGGGCGATACCGTGCTCCTGTCGCCGGCCTGCGCGAGCTTCGACCAGTTCAAAGACTTCGAGGCACGCGGGGAGGCCTTCCGCGCCGCGGTGGAGGCGCTCTAGCCGATGCTCAAGATCCGGCCCGCCAGCTATGGACGCTCGGACCGCTCGGCCACCAGCCAATGGTTCTGGGAAGTCGACCGCACGCTGATCGCGCTCTTGTTCGTGCTCATCGGCATCGGGCTGATCGCGGTGGCAGCGGCGAGCCCTGCCGCGGCGGACCGCTATTCCTCGGCCACCGCGACGCTGCCCGAACTCTATTTCTTCTGGCGCCAGCTGGGCTGGCTGTTCGTGTCGGTGCCGGTGATGTTCCTCGTCTCGGCCATGCCGCGACTGTTGCTGACGCGGCTGTGCCTGCTTGCGACCGCGGTGGGGATTGTCGCGCTGGCGCTGGTGCCGTGGCTCGGGAGCGAGATCAACGGGGCCAAGCGCTGGCTCGATTTCGGCGTGTCGCGGGTGCAGCCTTCGGAATTCCTGAAGCCGGTCTATGTCGTCACGCTGGCCTTCCTCTTCACGCGGCGGTGGAGCTTCGTGACGCGCGCGGCCGCCTCGGGCGGGCTTGCGCTCGTCACCGCCTTCCTCCTGATGCGCCAGCCCGACTTCGGCTCGACCGTGATCTTCCTGGCGACCTGGGCGGCGATGTTCGCGCTGGCGGGCGCGCGCATGAAGCTGGTCGCAGGGCTGGGCGTGGCGGGGCTGGTCGGGATCGTGCTGGCCTATTTCTTCTATGACGTGGCGACCACGCGCATCGACGCCTTCCTGTTCGGCGAGGGCGACAGCTTCCAGACCGACCGCGCGATGGCGACGCTGACCGCGGGCGGGCTGCTCGGCAAGGGGCCGGGGGCGGGCGAGTTGAAGTTCGGGCTGCCCGAGCCGCATACCGACTATATCTTCAGCGTGATCGGCGAGGAGTTCGGGCTGATTGCCTGCCTTGCCATCGCCATCCTCTATTTCATGATCGTGGCGCGGGTGCTGGTGAAGCTCCTCGACGAGGATGATGCGCTGGCGATCCTCGCGAGCGCGGGGCTGGTACTGCAGTTCGGGCTGCAGGCTTTCATCAACATGGCGGTCAACGTGCAGATCGCGCCGTCGAAGGGCATGACGCTGCCCTTCATTTCCTATGGCGGGTCGTCGATGCTGGCCTTGTCGATCGGCATGGGATTGCTCCTCGCTTTCAGCCGCCGGAACCCCTATCTCAACCGATCACCCTATGTGGTCCGATGGAGCGGAACATGAATATCACGCTGGCAGCCGGTGGGACCGGTGGCCATATGGTGCCCGCGCATGCGCTGGCCAACGAGTTGAAGGCCCGCGGCCACGGCGTCATGCTGGTAACCGATGCGCGCGGCGCGAAGATCCCCGCGATCTTCGAGGACGTGCCGGTCGAGGTGCTGCCTGCCGGTCGTCTCGGCGGCGGGCCCATCGGCATGATCAAGGCCTTCTTCGGCGTGATGCAGGGGCGAAAGGCCGCGCGGATGCTGTATCGCGATTTCACCCCCGATTGCGTGGTCGGCTTCGGCGGCTATCCCGCCTTGCCCGCGCTGATGGCGGCGCAGGCCGAGGGCGTGCCCACGGTGCTGCATGAACAGAATGCGGTGCTGGGGCGGGTGAACCGCCTGCTGGCGCGGCGGGCCAAGGCGGTCGCGACCGCCTACAGGACCGTGCAGCGCTCGAAGGACAAGTCGAAGGAAGTGCTGGTCGGCAATCCGGTGCGCGTCGAAGTCGCGCGGCTCGGCGAGATGCCTTTCCCGCCGCTCGATGAGACGAGCCCCTTCCACATCCTCGTGACCGGCGGGAGCCAGGGGGCGAGCGTGCTCGGCGAGGTCGTGCCCGAGGCGCTCGGCCAGCTCGAGGAAGGGCTGCGGCATCGCCTCAACGTGGTGCAGCAGTGCCGCCCCGAGGATATCGACCGGGTACGCGCGCGCTATGCCGAGCTGGAAATCCCGGCCGAGACGCTGACCTATATCGAGGACATGCCGCGGCGGATCGGCAATGCGCATCTGGTGATCGCGCGGGCGGGTGCCTCGACGATTGCGGAACTGACGGCGGCGGGGCGGCCGGCGATCCTCGTGCCGCTGCCGATCGCGACCGATGACCACCAGACCTACAATGCCATGGAGATGGCCAAGGCGGGCGGCGCGGCGATGATCAAGCAACCCGACTTTACCCCCGAGAAGCTGGCGCGGCAGATCGAGGAGATCGCGGGCGACGGCGAGGCGCTGGCCACCGCGGCGCAGCGCAGCCTGTCGGTCGGGCGTCCGCGCGCGGCGGAGGAACTGGCCGACCTCGTCGAACGTATCGCGGCGGGAGATACGCCGGTGCCGGTCGGGCTGGTCGGCGCGAGTAATCCGACGCCGCGCGCGTCGGGCATGGGCGTACCTGCATGAAGGCGAATGTTTAAATGAAGGCTCTGGGACGCGACCTCGGCACGATCCATTTCGTCGGCATCGGCGGCATCGGCATGTCGGGCATCGCCGAGGTGATGCACCAGCTCGGCTACAAGGTGCAGGGCTCGGACATGAAGGACGGGCCGGTCACGCAGAAGCTGCGCGACGCGGGCATCCCCGTGCATATCGGCCATGCGCCCGAAAACCTGGGCGATGCCGAAGTCGTGGTCTGCTCGACCGCGATCCGGCGCACCAATCCCGAAGTGCAGGCGGCATCCGAGAAGCGGCTGCCGCTGGTCAAGCGCTCGGAGATGCTCGCCGAGCTGATGCGGATGCAGCAGACCGTCGCGGTCGCCGGCACGCACGGCAAGACGACGACGACCTCGATGGTCGCGGCGTTGCTCGATGCGGGCGGGATCGACCCGACCGTCATCAACGGCGGGATCATCAACCGCTATGGCTCGAACGCGCGGCTGGGGTCGTCCGACTGGATGGTGGTCGAGGCGGACGAATCTGACGGCAGCTTCCTGCGGCTCGACGGCACGATCGCGATCGTCACCAATATCGATCCCGAGCATCTCGACCATTATGGCGGCTTCGATGAAGTGAAGGCCGCCTTCGCCCAGTTCGTCGAGAATGTGCCTTTCTATGGCCTTGCCGTGATGTGCATCGACCATCCCGAGGTGCAGAATGTCATCGGGCAGGTCGCCGACCGGCGCATCCGCACCTATGGCTTCTCGACCAACGCCGACCTTCGCGCCGACAATGTGCGGCCCGAGCTTGGCGGCACCTGTTTCGATGTCGTCCACACCGACCGCGATGGCGATGTGACGACCATGAAGGACATCCACGTGCCGATCCCCGGCAAGCACAATGTGCTGAACGCCCTGGGTGCGATCGGGGCGGCGATGGAGCTGGGCGTGACCGAGGAGCAGATCCGCGAGGGCTTCGCCAGCTTCGACGGCGTCAAGCGGCGCTTCTCCAAGGTCGGCGAGATCGGCGGGGCGACGATCATCGATGACTATGCGCACCATCCGGTGGAGATCCGCGCGGTGCTCGAGGCGGCGCGAGATGCCTGCCCCGACAGCCGTGTCATCGCGGTGGTGCAGCCGCACCGCTATTCGCGCCTCGGCGACCTGATGGAGGAATTCCAGACCGCCTTCAACGAGGCCGACATCGTCTATGTGACGCCCGTCTATGCGGCGGGCGAGGAGCCGATCGAGGGCGTGTCGTCCGAGGTGCTGGCCGAGGGGCTGCGCCAGCGCGGCGTGCGCATGGTGAAGACCGTCGAGGACGAGGCGGATCTCGCGCTCGCGCTGCGCGACGTGGCGGCCAAGGGCGATGTCATCCTGTGCATGGGCGCGGGCGATATCACCGGCTGGGCGGCGCGGCTTGCCGACGGCATCGCCGATGCGAGGAAGAACAAGTGAGCGCGCCGGGCGACATTGAAGTCCGCGGCAAGCTGACGGCGGATGCGCCGCTGGCCAAGCTCGTCTGGTTCAAGGCGGGCGGCAATGCCGACTGGCTGTTCGAGCCGGCGGACGTCGACGACCTGTCCCAGTTCCTGTCGCAGCTCGATGAAGATGTGCCCGTGATGGGGCTGGGGTTGGGATCCAACCTCATCATCCGCGATGGCGGGGTCGAGGGGGTGGTCGTGAAGCTGCCCAAGGCCTTTGCCAAGGTCGAGCAGGTCGATGACGTGACGCTGAAGGCGGGTGGGGGTGCGCATGGCGTGCTCATCAGCTCGACCGCGCGCGATGCGGGGATCGGCGGGATGGAATTCCTGCGCTCGATCCCGGGGACATTGGGCGGCTTCGTGCGGATGAACGGCGGCGCCTATGGGCGCGAGACCTGCGAGATCCTGACCGAGGCGGTGATCGTGCGGCGCGACGGGACCGTCGAGACGTGGGGCAATGCCGACCTCGGCTACTCCTATCGGCACAGCGATTTGCCCGAGGGCGCGATCGTCGTGTCGGCGACGCTGGAGGGGCATCCCGAAAAGCCGGAGGTGATCCAGGCCGAGATGGACCGCATCCAGGAATCGCGCGAGGCATCGCAGCCGGTGCGGACCAAGACGGGCGGATCGACCTTCAAGAACCCCGAGGGCGGGTCGGCGTGGCAGTTCGTCGATGCCGCGGGATGCCGCGGGCTGAAGAAGGGCGGCGCGCAGGTCTCGGAAAAGCACACCAACTTCCTCATCAACACGGGGGATGCGACCTCCGCCGATATCGAGGACCTTGGCGACGAGGTGCGCGAGCGGGTGAAGAAGCATTCGGGCACCGAGCTCGAATGGGAGATCAAGCGGGTAGGACGCCGATGAGCGAGTTGAACAAGGGTCTGCATGTCGTCGTCCTGATGGGCGGCTGGTCGGCCGAGCGCGAAGTGTCGCTGTCGAGCGGCGAGGGCGTCGTGAAGGCGCTGCGCGAGCGTGGCTGGTCGAACGTCACGCCGGTCGACATGGACCGCAATGTCGCTGCCGTGATCGCGGGGCATCGCCCCGACGTGGTGTTCAACGCGCTGCACGGCTCGCCCGGCGAGGACGGGACGGTGCAGGGCATGCTCGATCTCATGCAGGTGCCCTATACGCATTCGGGCGTGACCACCTCGGCGGTGGCCATCGACAAGCAGCTGACCAAGGCGGTGCTCGAGCCGCATGGCATTCCGATGCCGCCGGGGCGGATCGTGACCAGCGCGAGCGTCTATGAGGGTGATCCGCTGCCGCGTCCCTATGTCCTCAAGCCCGTCGACGAGGGCTCGTCGGTCGGGGTGGCGATCGTCACCGAGGAGACGGGGCCGATCACGCCGGAGACGACGGGGCCGTGGCAGGAATTCGACCGCCTGCTCGCCGAGGAATTCATCGCGGGCCACGAGCTGACCGTGGCGGTGCTCGGCGACGAGGCGCTCGAGGTGACCGAGCTCAAGATCGCCAGCGGCTGGTACGATTATGCGCACAAATATGAGGAAGGGCAGACGGTCCATGTCTGTCCCGCCGAAGTGCCCGCAGACATTGCCGACCGGATGAAGGAACTGGCGCTCGCAGCGCATCGCGTGCTCGGCTGCAAGGGCTGTTCGCGCTCCGATTTCCGTTGGGATGAAGAACGCGGGATGGACGGGCTGTTCTTGCTCGAGACCAATACGCAGCCGGGCATGACGCCGCTGAGCCTCGTGCCCGAGCAGGCGAAGGCCCGCGGGATCGATTATGGCGAGCTGTGCGAACGGCTGATCGCGGAGGCGCTTGGCTGATGGCGCGCGGGGGGACCACGAAGAAGCGGAAGGGCGCGCCCAAGAAGCGGGCGCCCAAGGTGCAGGACACGCCGGGAGCCGAAAAGCTCCTGCGCATGAGCGGGATCGCGGCGGCCGTGGTCGGCGCGGTCGCCCTCCTGTTCGCTTTCGGGGTTCCCGGCATGATCGGCACGGCGATCGGCGCCGGCATGGGCAAGATGGGGCTCGAGGTCGGGCGCATCGACATCAAGGGCATCGAGCAGATGGATTCGGACGCGGTCTACCAGATCGCGCTCGAGGAGCATGACCGCGCGTTGCCGCTCGTCGACGTGGCCGGCTTGCGCGAAGAGCTCATGGAATTTTCCTATGTGAAGGATGCGCGCGTGTCGCGGCGCTATCCCGACACGCTGGTCATCGACATGGTCGAACGCCAGCCCGCCGCCTTGTGGCAGGGCGAGGACCGCCTGTTCCTCGTCGATGCCGAGGGCGTGATCCTCGAGCGCGTACCGGTGGCCGAGATGCCCGACCTGCCGCTGCTCATCGGCGCGGGCGCGAACCGCGAACTGGCGCAGCTCGAGCGGTTGCTCGAGCGCGTGCCGGCCTTGAAGCCGCAGCTTGCCTCGGCGCGCTGGGTCGGCGGGCGGCGCTGGGACCTCAATGTGGCGACGGGCGAAATCCTCGTCCTGCCCGAAGGCGAACGGCAGGCGGCCGAGGCGCTGGAAAAGTTCATGGCATTGGATGCCAAGGCCGCGCTGCTCGGCATCGGGGTCGACCGCTATGACTTGCGCCTGCCCGGCAAGGCGGTGGCGCGCAGTCCCGAGTTCGTCGGCGCGCGCGAGGAGGCCGCGAAGGCGGCGCGTAACGCGGAGGCGATCGACTGATGGCGCAGCATAGCGACAACCTCATCGCCGCGCTCGACATCGGCTCGTCCAAGGTGGCGACGCTGATCGCGCGGGTGGGCGAGGATGGCGAACTGGAAGTGGTCGGCTCGGGCCAGCACCAGAGCCGCGGCATCAAGCGCGGCGCGATCGTCGACATGGACGGCGCCGAGACGGTGGTGCGCGAGACGATGGACCAGGCCGAGCGCAAGAATGCGCTGGCGATCGACGAGGTGTGGGCGGGCTTTGCCGCGGGCGGGCTGACCAGCGAGATCGCCAAGGTCGAGGTCGAGCTGGGCGGCCAGCAGGTCGAGGATGGCGACGTCGCCGCGCTGCTCGATGCCGGCCGCGACAAGCTCCAGCGCGAGGGACAGGTGGTGCTCCACGCGCAGCCCGCGCTCTATACGCTCGACGGGGTCGAGGGGGTGAAAAACCCGCGCGGGCTCCATGCCGAGAAGCTGGGCGTCGACATCCATGTCATCGCCGCCGACATCGCCCCCTTCAAGAATCTCGATTATGTCATCCGCTCGGCGCATCTCGGGGTCGGCGCGATCATCGCCGCGCCGCGGGCGAGCGCGCGGGCGTGCCTCACGAAGGACGAGCGCGACCTCGGGGTGGCGCTCGTCGAACTGGGCGCCGACATGACGAGCGTGAGCCTCCATGTCGGAGGCATGCTGGTGGCGATGCGGACGCTGCCGGTGGGGGCGCGCGATATCTCGGAAGACATCGCCATGGCGTTCGGCGTGTCGCGGCGCGATGCCGAGCGGATGAAGTGCCGCTATGGCTCGGCCAACCTCAGCCCGTCGGACAATCACGAGATGATCGATGCGCAGATCGGCGAGGATGGCGAGCCGGTGCGGATCAGCCAGGCGCAGCTCATCACGGTGATCCGCCAGCGGCTGGAAGAGCTGGCGGGCGAGATCGACGTGGCGCTGAAGGCGCTGGGCTTCGCGGGGCCGGTCAAGCGGCAGGTCGTGCTGACCGGCGGCGGGGCCGAACTCAAGAATGTGGACGACTACCTGCAGGGCGTGCTCGGCCACCGCGTGCGGATCGGGCGGCCGAAGAAGGTGCGCGGACTGCCAGAGGCGCAGCGCGGGCCGGCCTTCTCGACGCTGGTCGGGCTGCTGCTGCTCGCGGCCGAGGGCGGCGAGGGGTCGGACGATATCGCGGTGCCGACCAAGCGGCGGCGGCGCGGCGGGCTGATGGACCGGCTGATGGCGGCGCTGAAAGGCGCCTGACCTGTCCCTTTATGAATCAGCGGGTCGATTAATCGTCCCATACTGAATCATTTCTTCACTAATTGGGGTCCCGGGCCCCTTTTCCGCTTTGTCTGCGACTCGGGATGTGTAAAGATTCCGCACTACGGATCAGTAGGTTGGCGAGACTAGGGAGGCACCCACCATGAGCATCGATTTCCAACGCCCAGAAGTAGACGAATTGCGTCCGCGCATCAGCGTGGTGGGCGTGGGTGGTGCCGGTGGCAATGCCATCGCCAACATGATGGCCGCCGACGTGCAGGGGGTCGAGTTCCTCGTCGCCAACACCGACGCGCAGGCGCTGAACGCCAGCGCCGCCGACACGCGCCTCCAGCTCGGTCTCAAGATCACGCAGGGCCTCGGTGCCGGCTCGCGTCCCGAGATCGGTCGTGCCGCCGCCGAAGAGACGATCGAGGATATCGAGAAGAGCCTCGAGGGTAGCCACATGGTCTTCGTCGCCGCCGGCATGGGCGGCGGTACCGGCACCGGTGCGGCCCCCGTCATCGCCAAGGCGGCCCGCGCGAAAGGGATCCTGACCGTCGGTGTCGTGACCAAGCCCTTCGCCTTCGAAGGTGCGCGCCGCGGGCGTGCCGCCGACAGCGGGATCGAGGAGCTGCAGCAGCATGTCGACACGCTGATCGTCATTCCCAACCAGAACCTGTTCCGCCTCGCCACGCCCGACACCACCTTCAAGGAGGCCTTCGAGATGGCCGACGAGGTGCTGCAGCAGGGTGTGCGCGGCATCACCGACCTCATGGTCATGCCGGGCCTCATCAACCTCGATTTCGCCGACGTGCGCTCGGTGATGAGCGAGATGGGCAAGGCGATGATGGGCACGGGCGAGGCCGAGGGCGAGAACCGCGCCATCGAGGCCGCCGAGAAGGCCATCAGCAATCCGCTGCTCGACGGGGTCAGCATGAAGGGCGCCAAGGGCGTCATCATCTCGATCACCGGCGGCATGGACATGAAGCTGATGGAGGTCGACGAGGCCGCCAGCCACATCAAGGAGCTGGTCGACGAGGACGCCAACATCATCTGGGGCTCGGCGTTCAACGACGACCTCGAAGGCAAGATCCGCGTTTCGGTCGTGGCCACCGGCATCGACGGCGAAGAGGATGTGAAGGGCATTCCCACGAGCACCTCGACCAGCCAGTCGAGCGTCTTCACTTTCCCGGGCGCGCGCGGCGGTGCCGCGCCGGCGATCCCCGCCGCCGCGCCCAAGGCGAGCTTCTCGATCGGCAATGCGACCGCCGCGGCGTCCAAGCCCGAGCCCAAGGTCGAGGACGAGGCCGACGCGCTCGACCTCACCGACGCGCTCGACCTCGACGACGAGGCGGACAGCCAGGACGATCCGCTGATGCTCGAGAGCGACGACATCCTCGCGGGTCCCGTGAGCGCGCCCCCCGTGGCGCCGCCCGCCGAGGACATGGACGAGGAGGAGGACGGCATGCCCTCGCTGCTGGCGACCAAGGGTGCGGCCAAGAAGACTGCCGTCCCGACGCCCCCTCCCGGTGGCGGCGGCACGCTGTTCGAGCGCATGAGCAACATCGCGCGCGGCGCGCAGGCGACGGGCGAGGACGAGGCCGAGGACGAGCCGGGATTCGGTTCGGGCAGCTTCGACATTCCCGGTTTCCTTAACCGCCAGAATAACCAGTAAGATTAATGGACCGTGCCCGCTTCGCTCGTCGCTGGGGCGGCACGGTCCATCGCACTTAAGTCCTTGTGACAGCGACCTTTAATCTTTGTTGGGGCAAGTCTAGCGCCATGCGACAGGAACCCACCCCCACGGGGCGCGCCAGGCGCGCGCTCGTCGGCACCCTTGCGGTGCTCCTCGCCGGGACAGCGGTGCCGAACGCGGCGTTGGCGCAGGCCAGCCCCGTCGACGCGCTGACTCAGCATCTCACCACCCTCGACAGCGATCCGCGCAATTTCGACGCGCTGGTCGGCGCGGGCGATGCCGCGCTTGCCATCGGCGACCTGCCGAGCGCGGCGGCCTTCTTCGGCCGTGCCGCCGAGGTGCGTCCCGAGGATCCCAAGGCGCTGATCGGGCAGGGCTCGGTCGCGGTGCAGATGAACGAGCCCGAGCGCGCGATGCAATACTTCGCCGCCGCCGCGGGCCGTGGCGGCAGCGTCGTCCAGATGGGCGCGGGCCGCGGGCTTGCCCATGATCTCCTCGGCCGGACGCGCGAAGCCGAATCCGATTATCGCGCCGCGATGCAGGGCCCCTGGGCCGACACCGCCCGCCGACGCCTCGCGCTCAACCTCGCGATGGGCGGCGACCGCACCGCCGCGATGGCGATCCTCAATCCGCTGGTGCGTCAGGGCGATCCCGCCGCGCTTCGCGCGCGTGCCTTCGTGCTGGCGTTGACCGGCGATACCGACAATGCGCGCCGCGCCATCGAGGCGGCGATGCCGGGCTCGGGCGATGCGATCGACCCGTTCCTGCGCCGCCTCCCGCAGCTCAGCGCGAGCGAGAAGGCCGCCGCGGTGCACCTCGGGTTGTTCCCGACGGGCGCTGGCCAGTCGGCCCGTGCCGCGCAGCCCGCGCCCGCGCCGACCCGCGTCGCGCAGGCGCAGCCGCAGCGCACGCAAGCGCCGGTTACCGCAAACCCTAATCCCCCGGTCGACCCGCGCGGGTCGGTGGTCGAGACCCAGGAGCGATCGGACGATCGCCGCGCGTCGGCCGGGAGCTATGAGACCAATGGCCCGGTGACTTATAATCGCGTGCGCGACAATATGACGCGGCGTGATGCTCGCTATGGCAATACGGGCAGCGTCGAGGTCGTCGAGGCCGCGCCCCAGCCCGCGCCTACGCCGCCGCCGCCCGCACCGCGTCCGGTGCTGCGCGTGAGCCAACCTGTCGCCCAGCCTGCAACGCAGCCCGAGACGCGAGCCGAGCCGCCGAGCGAGGAACGGCTCGCCTCGATCGCGACCGCGCTGCGCAGTGCGCCGCGCTCGACGACCGCGGCGACCCCGCCGCCCGCGCCGAGCCCCAAGTACGAGCCGCCGCCCGCGCCGCGCCCGGTGATCGAGCGCGCGCGTCCTGCCGCGCAGGCCGCCCCCGCGCCCGCACCGGCCAAGCCCGATATCGGCGTCGAGGGCCGCTGGTTCGTCCAGCTCGCCGGTTCGGACAATCGCGGGGCGATGAGCTACGAATGGCGCCGCATCAAGCGCAAGGCGCTATCGACCCTGTCGAAGCATGATCCGCTGTTGACGCAGGGCGTGGACTTCCACCGCTTGCTTGTCGGGCCGTTTGACGGCAGGAGCGAGGCGCAGGCGCTGGTCAACAGGCTCAAGGCCGAGGGTGTCGACAGCTATGCCTGGCAACGCAGTCCCGCCGCGCTGCGCATCGACCCGCTCTAGGAGAATATCGTCTTGCTCGACCCGCGCCTGAGGAGCGATCCCCACCAGTCCCGCGGTCGATTGCATGACGAGGATGATCGAGGGCCCCGAGGGCCCCGCGATGCCTTCCAGCGCGACCGCGACCGGATCATCCATTCGGTCGCCTTCCGGCGGCTCCGGCACAAGACGCAGGTGTTCGTGGCGCCCGATGGCGACCATTATCGCGTCCGCCTGACGCACAGCCTCGAGGTGGCGCAGATCGGGCGCGCGATGGCGCGCACGCTGGGGTTGAACGAGGATCTCACCGAGGCGCTGTGCCTCGCGCACGACCTCGGCCATCCGCCCTTCGGTCATGCCGGCGAGGATGCCCTCGAGGAAGCGGTCGCAAGCGCCGGGGGCTTCGACCACAATGGCCACAGCCTTCGCATCCTCACCCTGCTCGAATGTCCCTATCCCGGGCATGACGGACTGAACCTGACGTGGGAGACGCTCGAGGGGCTGGCCAAGCATAACGGGCCGGTGACGGCGCCGGGCTGGGCACTCGAGGAAGTGGATGCGGCGCACGGGCTCGAACTCGGCAGCCACGCCAGCCTCGAGGCGCAGCTGGCGGCGATCGCCGATGACATCGCCTATGACAATCATGACGTCGACGATGGCCTTCGCGCAGGGATCCTCGACCTCGACGCGCTGCTCGAGGTGCCGCTGGTCAAACGCCACTGGCAGGCGATCGAGGCGCGGCACCCGGGGCTCGATCCCGACCGCAAACGCGCCGCGCTGACGCGCGACATGATCGGCACGATGGTCGGTGACGTGCTGGGCGAGACGCGCGCGCGGATCGCGGCGGCGGGCGTCGAGACGGTCGATGAGGTGCGCGCGGCGGGCAAGCCGCTGGTGGGCTTCTCGCCGCAGATGGCGGCGGAGGAGCGCGCGCTGAAGAAACATCTCTACGCCAACCTCTATGACAGCCCGCCGCTCCAGCCGATCCGGCGCGGGGCCAAACAGGTGGTGGCGGGGCTGGCGCAGGCGCTGGTCGAGCGGCCCGAACTGCTGCCCGAAGGCTGGGTGCGCGGGGACAGCGAACAGGACCGGCTGCGCGGCATCGCCGACTATATCGCGGGGATGACCGACCCCTTCGCCATCTCGAAGCATCGCAAGTGGGTCGGGCCGGTCGAGATCGACGACCGCTTCTGACGCTACTGGTAGCGGGCCGCCGCGTCCCTATATTCGGGGAATGGCGGGGAATCACACGCAACGCATCGCCCTTATCGGCGCGACCGGCCTGATCGGCTCGAACCTCTTGCGCCACCTCGAGGGGCGGCCGTTGCTCAGCCTTGCGCGGCGTGCATCGCTGCCCGGGCGCGAGGGCTGGCGCGAGAAGGTAGGGCCGATGGAACGCTGGCCTGCGCTGCTCGAAGGCGAGCAGGTGGACGTCGCGGTGGCGGCGATCGGGACGACCTGGAGGAAGGTCGGCAACTGGGAGGATTTCGACCGCATCGACCGCCACGGCGTGGTCGAGTTCGCACGCGCGGCGCATCTTGCAGGGGCGCGGCAACTGGTCGTGGTGTCCTCCTCGATGGCCGATGCGGGTGCGAAGAACCGCTATCTCAAGATCAAGGGGCAGATGGAGGCCGATGTGGCGAGCATCGGGTTTGACCGGGTCGATATCCTGCGCCCGGGGCTGCTCAAGGGCGAACGGCAGGAACGTCGGTTGAAGGAAGGGCTCGGCATCATGCTGTCGCCGCTGCTCGACATGGTCGTGCCGAAGAAATTGCGCTCGATCGAGGCGGCGACGGTGGCGGGCGCCATCGCCGCGCTGGCGGGGCGCGAAGGCGAAGGGGTGACGATCCATCACAATCCCGACATCCGGGCGCTGGCGGCGGAGACGGAGACGGGATCATGATGCGGCCCTTCATTCCCAAGGCGCCGGTGGTGATGGGCGCGATCAGCGGCAGCTTTCTCGGCACCTTGCTGATGGTGGGCATCGGACTGGCGCTGGGATCGGGGCTCGAGGCGGGCATGATCGCGCAGCTCTTCCTCCTGACCGCCGCGCTGGTGCCGGTGTCGGCCTTCGCCATCGTGATCTTCGGCTATCCTGCCGCAAATGCGGTCGGCGAGGCGTGGCGCGAGAAATGGGTGTGGGTGGCCGCCGTGCTGATGGGCGCGCTGGCGGGCTGGATGACTCGCATCGCGCTGATGGCGGTGATCGCGGGGGGCAGCTTCGGCGTGGCGGGCGACTGGGCGGTCGATCCGGGGCCGGTCTATGGCGCCGCGGTCGGTTTCTGCTTCTGGCTGTTTGAGCGCGACTGGCGCATCCGCGATGCCGCGCGGCGCGCCGCCGAGGGGGAGGGGGAGGAAATCCCGAGCGCCGAGGAATTCGCCAAATTACCCTAGGCGCGTGACCCGAAGCGGGACATTTTTGGGGCCGGTGGCGTGGCGCCAAAAGTTAACTTCTGTTATACCATGGTCTTCACGGACCAGGGGGATTCGCCACCATGTCGACCTTGCTCATCGCCGCGCTGATGATGGCACCGGCCTCTGCCGCGCCGGCATCGTCGGAAGTGGAGAGCGCCGCCGCGCCGCGCCTTCGCGTGGTGACCGCGCCGGGGCTCAGGGCGCGCGCTTCGGCGCTCGCCGCGCCCTCGCTGACCGCCGCGCCGCAGCCGGTCGTGGCCGCGGCCATCGCCTTCGACATGAGCGCGGCCGCCGCGCTGGGCGCGCGCTGGGGCACGGTCACCTCGACCTATCGCAGCCCCGCGCACAACCGCCGTGTCGGCGGGGTCCCCAACAGCTATCACTTGCGCAACCGCGCCATCGACATCGCCCGCGCGCCGGGCGTGCGCCACCACCAGATCGCGGCCGCCTATCGCGCCGCCGGTTACCGGCTGATCGAGAGCCTCGACGAGGGTGATCATTCGCATTTCGCCTTTGCCGACGGGGCGGCGCGGCCGGCCCGCCCGATCGCGACCATCGTCGGGTCGGAGGACGAGCCGACCCGCTGGCGGCTGGTGTTCGCGCCCAAGCGCAACTGACGGGCTTTTTTCCGGAGGGTGGACGCGCTAGAGGCGGGCGCAACTTTCCCTTATCTGTCGGATTGAAGTCTTCATGTCGCTCTACGCCCGTTTCCAGGACAAGCTCGAGGCCATCCTCGCCGAACTCGTGACCGAGGGCGTGCTGCCCGACGGCATTTCGACGCGCGCCGTCGCGGTCGAACCGCCGCGCGATGCGAGCCACGGCGACCTTGCCACCAATGCCGCGATGGTGCTGGCCAAGCCGGCGGGCACCAATCCGCGCGCGCTGGCGGGCGAGATCGCGCCGCGGCTCGAAAAGCTCGAGGGCGTGACGGCAGCCCAGATCGCGGGGCCCGGCTTTATCAACATGCGGCTCGATCCGGACATCTGGAACGAGGAACTGGAAGCGATCATCGCGGAGGGCGGCGACTATGGCCGCACGCCCGCCGGCGAGAATGCGCGTACCATCAATGTCGAATATGTGAGCGCCAACCCGACGGGCCCGATGCACATGGGGCACAGCCGCGGCGCTGTGGTCGGCGATGCGCTGGCGAGCCTGCTCGAATGGGCGGGGCGCAAGGTGACGCGCGAATATTATGTCAACGATGCCGGCGCGCAGGTCGACACGCTCGCCCGCTCGGCGCACCTTCGCTATCGCGAGGCGCTCGGCGAGGACATTGGCGAGATCCCCGAGGGGCTTTACCCGGGCGACTACCTCGTGCCGGTCGGCGAGGCGCTCGCCACGGAATATGGCGACGCCTTTGCGGGCGCGCCCGAAGCTGATTGGCTCCCCGTCTTCAAGCCCTTCGTGGTCGAAAAGATGATGGACATGATCCGCAAGGACCTGGCGCTCCTCGGCATCCATCACGACCTGTTCAGTTCGGAGGCCGAACTGCAGGCCTCGGGCAAGGTCGACGAGGCAATGGAGACGCTGAAGTCCAAGGGGCTCGTCTACCAGGGCGTGCTCGAACCGCCCAAGGGCGAGACGCCCGACGACTGGGAGCCGGTGGAGCTCACCCTGTTCCGCTCGACCGAGTTCGGCGACGACCAGGATCGCCCGATGAAGAAGTCGGACGGCAGCTGGACCTATTTCGGCGCCGATGCGGCCTATCATTACCAGAAGGCCGAAAAGGCCGACCATCTCGTCAACATCTGGGGCGCCGACCATGCGGGCACGGTCAAGCGCGTCCAGTCGGCCGTGACCGCGCTCACGGGCGGCGAGAAGGGCCTCGACGTCAAGCTGGTGCAGATGGTGCGCCTGTTCCGCGACGGCGAACCGGTGAAGATGTCCAAGCGCTCGGGCAATTTCGTCACGCTGGCGGAGATGGTCGAGGAAGTCGGCAAGGACGTGGTGCGCTTCATGATGCTCACCCGCAAGGCCGATGCGCCTTTGGACTTCGACTTTGCCAAGGTGACCGAGGCATCGAAGGAAAACCCCGTCTTCTACGTACAGTATGCGCATGCGCGCATCTCCAGCCTCCAGCGCAAGGCCGCCGCGGCGGGGCTCGATGCGGGCGAGGCGAACCTCGACCTGCTCGACGATGTCGAACGCGGGCTGGTGAAACAGGCGGCGCAATTCCCGCGCGTGGTGCGGCTGGCGGCCGATGCCTATGAGCCGCATCGCATCGCTTTCTATCTCTACGACCTCGCGGCGGCCTTCCACGCCAGCTGGAACCGCGGCAATGACGATCCGGGCAAGCGCTTCCTCATCGAGGACCAGCCCGAGCTGTCGCGCGCAAGGCTGGAACTGGCGCGCGCGATCGGGCAGGTCCTGAAGAACGGGCTTGCGATCATGGGGGTCGAGGCCGCCGAGGAGATGCGCTGATGAGCGTCGAGGACGAAGAACGCCTGCCGTGGCTCGAAGCGGTCGATGACCAGCAGGACACGCGCCAGATCTCGGCGACCAAGATCGCAGCGGGCGCGGGGCTTGTGCTCGTCGGCCTCATCGCGGTCGCGCTGACCACCTTCATGCTGGGCCGCGAGAGCGGCGGCGGCGCGCCGACCCTGATCGAGGCGCCCGAGGAGCCCTACAAGACGCGGCCCGAAAATCCCGGCGGGCTCGACCTGTCGGAAGATAGCGGGACGGCGCATGCCACCAGCGTGGGCGAGGATCCCGATGCCAAGCTCGATACCTCGAAAATGGACGAGGACGTGCCGCGCATCGTGGTCGAGGAGCCCGAGCCGGCACCGGCGCCCAAGCCCGCGCCGACGCGCACGGCCACCGCGGAGCCGTCGCCTGCGCCGACGCCCGCGCCGGCGGCGAGCGGTGGCACCGGTCCGCTCATCCAGCTGGCGGCCTATTCGAGCCGCGCGCAGGCCGAGAAGGGCTGGGCGCTATTGTCCTCGCGCTTCTCCCAGGTCGCGGCGCTAGAAAAGGTGATCCAGCAGGCCACCGTCAATGGCGCCACCGTCTATCGCCTGCGCGCGCGGGCGGCCGACGCAGGCCAGGCACGGGCGGCCTGTAACGCGCTTGACGCGGCAGGCGAGGCCTGCGTGATCCTCAACTGATGCAAGCGGTGATTTACGGGCTGTCGGGCCCGACTCTGACGAGAGAAGAAAAGGCCTTTTTCACGGACGCCAACCCGGCGGGATATATCCTGTTCGGGCGCAACGTGGAGACGGTGGAACAGGTGCGCGCGCTCACCGACGAGCTGCGCTCCTTGCACGGGCGCGACCGGCTGCCGATCCTGATCGACCAGGAAGGCGGGCGGGTGGCGCGCATGCGGCCGCCGAACTTCCCGGACTTTCCGGCGATGGGGATGTTCGCCAAGCTATACGATACGGCTCCCTCCTCGGCGATCGAGGCGGCGCGGGTCAATGCGCGCGCGATCGGGCTCCTGCTCAAGGAGTGCGGTGTTAGCGTCGATGCGCTGCCCGTGCTCGACGTGCGCCAGAAGGGCGCCGACGAGATCGTCGGCGACCGCTCGCTCGGCGATGAGCCGATGAAGGTCGCAGCGCTCGGCCGTGCGGTGATCGACGGGCTGCATTCGGCGGGCATCGTCTCGATCATCAAGCATATCCCGGGGCATGGCCGCGCGCTGGTCGACAGCCACAAGGACCGGCCGACCGTGACCGCGACGGGCCCCGAGCTCGATCTCGACCTCGCCCCCTTCGAGACGCTCGCCTGGGCGCCGATGGGGATGATCGCGCATATCGTCTACGAGGCTTGGGACCCCGACCATATCGCGAGCCAGTCGAGCCTCGTCATCCAGGATATCGTGCGCGGCCGCATCGGCTTCGACGGCTGGCTGATGAGCGATGACCTCAACATGGCGGCGATGGAAGGCTCGGTCGCCGAGCGCGCCATCGGCGTCATCTACGCGGGCTGCGACGTGGCGCTGCATTGCTCGGGCAAGATGGAAGAGATGGTCTCGGTCGCCGAGGTCATCCCCGACCTGACCGAGGCGGGCAAGCGGCGGATGGACGAGGCGATGGCGCTCGAGGCCGATGACGAGCCGCTCGACATGGCCGAGGCGATCGCCAAGCGCGACGAGCTCCTCAAGCTGGCGTGATTCTCTTTCGTCATCCCAGCGAAGGCTGGGATCCATGTCGACCCGCCTGCACGAACCCGCCGATATGGGCCCCAGCCTTCGCTGGGGCGACGGTTGCTTGTGTGATGGGCGAATTGCGCTAGGCTCGTCCCATGGGGGACGTGGTCTTGCATCCGGTGGTCGAGGACGAGGGGCTGACGCTCCACCTCGAGCATTGGGAAGGCCCGCTCGATCTCCTGCTCGACCTCGCCCGCGGGCAGAAGGTCGACCTCATCGAGATCTCGATCCTCGAGCTGACCGAGCAGTTCATCGCCTATATCGAGCGCGCCAAGGCGCTGCAGCTCGAGGTGGCGGCGGACTATCTCGTGATGGCGGCGTGGCTGGCCTATCTCAAGAGCTGCCTCCTCCTGCCCAAGGATCCCGAGGTCGATCCCAGTCCCGAGGAACTGGCGTGGCGGCTGCAGCAGCGGCTGATGCGCCTCGATGCGATGCGCGAGGCCGGCGCGCGGCTCCTGGGACGCGACCGCGTCGGGCGAGACGTCTTCCTGCGGGCGGCGCCCGAGGGGCTGAGGACCGAGCGCAAGTCGCGCTGGCAGGTCAGCGCCTATGATCTTTTCGCGGCCTACGGGCAGGTGCGCGCGCGCACCCAGCCCGCGATGCATGTGGTGCATGACCGCAAGGTGATGACGCTGGAGACGGCGATGGAGCGGCTGCAGTCGATGCTCGGCTTTGCGGTCGAGTGGACCGATCTCCGGAAATTCCTGCCCAAGAGCGGGGACAAGGCATTTTTGAAGAGCTGCCTTGCCTCCTCCTTCCTCGCCAGCCTCGAACTGGCGCGCACGGGCATGATCGAGCTGGAGCAGGAAGAGGCGTTCGGGACGGTGAAGGTGAAGCGCGGGCGATGACCAACAACGCGAGTGAGGATTTTTCGCGCAAGGTGGAAGCCGTGCTGTTCGCGTCCGACGAGCCGTTGGGCGTCGACGACATCGCGGCCCACGCGGGCGAGGGCGATGTGAAGGCGGCGCTGGCCGCGCTGGCGGACCATTATGAGGGGCGCGGCATCGAGCTGGTGGAGCGGGGCAAGCGCTGGCATTTCCAGACCGCGGGCGATCTGGCGCATCTCCTCCGGCGCACGCGCGAGGAGCCGCGCAAGCTCAGCCGCGCAGGGACCGAGTGCCTCGCCATCATCGCCTATCACGAGCCGGTGACGCGCGCGGAAATCGAGGCCATTCGTGGCGTGCAGATTTCGAAGGGCACGCTCGATGTGTTGATGGAAGCCGGCTGGATCCGCACGGCGGGGCGGCGCGAGGTGCCGGGGCGGCCGCTGCAATATGCCACGACCAAGGACTTCCTCACCCATTTCGGGCTGGAAAGCCGCCGCGACCTGCCGGGGCTGGAGGACCTGAAGGCGGCCGGGCTGCTCGATCCGCTCGACGAGGAAGCGCTCGAACTCGCGCTTGGGGGCGGCGACGGGGACGCCGAAGATGATGACGAGGTGGAACTGGACGACGAAGACGTCTAAAACCGCCCCTGAAACAAATTTTATCCGGAGTCTTCCCATGGGCAATATCGGCCTTCCCGGTATCCTCATCCTCGCCTTCCTCATCCTGCTCCTGTTCGGGCGCGGGCGTTTTTCCAGCCTGATGGGCGATGTCGCGCAGGGGCTGAAGAGCTTCAAGAAGGGCATGGCCGAGGAGGACGAACCCAAGCGTCCCGCCGAGCCGCGCCAGCTGCCGCGCGAGGACCAGACCATCGAGGCCGAGGTGAAGCGCGACCGCGAGCAGGACAAGCCCGGGGCCTAAGCGCGCATGTTCGGCATCGGCGGTCTTGAAATCCTCGTGGTCGGGGTGATCGCCCTGTTGGTGGTCGGCCCCAAGGAGCTGCCGGGGCTGATGCGCATCATCGGGCGCTTCGTCGGCAAGATGCGCGCCTATGCGCGCCACTTCACGCAAGGCATCGACAATATCGTCCGCGAGGCCGAGCTCGAGGAAATGGAAAAGCAGTGGAAGCGCCAGAATGAGGAAATCATGAAGCGCTTCCCCGCCGACCTGTACGACGAGCAGCCGCCGATGGCGCCCGAGGACGAGGTCGCTCGCGAGGGCGATGCGGCCCGGAAGCCCGGCACGAAATCCGGCGGGGACGAGCGGTCGTGAAGGACCTCGACGACACCAAGATGCCGCTGCTCGAGCATCTCGTGGAGTTGCGCAAGCGGCTCCTGTGGGTGGTGGCAACGCTTGGCGTGGCGTTCATCGCCTGCTTCTATGTCGCCAAGCCGATCTTCGGCGTGCTCGTCCAGCCGCTGCTCGATGCGGGGCAGGGGCGGCTCATCTTCACCGATATCTTCGAGGCCTTTTTCGTCGAGGTGAAGGTGGCGCTGTTCGCCGCGCTGATGATCACCTTCCCCATGCTGGCGGTGCAGCTGTGGCGCTTCGTCGCGCCGGGGCTCTATGCCAGGGAGAAGAAGGCCTTCCTGCCCTTCCTCCTGATGACGCCGGTCTTTTTCGGACTGGGCGCCAGTTTCGCCTATCTCGTGGCGATGCCGATCGCGCTCGATTTCCTGCTTGGCTATGAAGGCGAGATCGGCGGAGTCGAGACCGACGCGCTGCCGGGCATCGGCAATTATTTGTCCTTCTCGACCAAGTTCCTGTTCGGCTTCGGCGTCGCTTTCCTGCTGCCGATCCTCTTGATGATCCTCGAACGCGCGGGACTGGTCACGCGCGAGCAACTGGCCAAGGGCCGGCGCTACATGATCGTCGGGGCCTTCTTCATCGCCGCGGTGCTCACCCCGCCCGATGCGGTCAGCCAGGTGATCCTCGCTGTCCCCCTCATCCTCCTCTACGAATTCGCGCTCGTCGCCATTCGCCTGACGCATTGGAAGAAGACGCGCGAGCAGGCTCGCGCTGTGGGGCGCCGGGCGAAGGCTGCTGCTGGTTCGGAAGAAAATGAGGGCCCGGAAACGCCACCGGGGGGGGGGAGGGTTGGCGGTTCCGGGCCCACTTGAGTGGATAGCGAGAGCGGGGGGGCAAAAGGTCACTATCCATGTAGCACAACGCCCCTTGTGGGGGCGGGTTCCTGCCCGAAACCGAAAATCAATAAATTTTTTTAGCTGGCTGCGCGCGACCCGTTTTCGTCGGGAAAAACGGGCAGTTCGACGGCATATCCGCCGAGTTTCTTGTCGAGCGGCGAGCGCAGCTGGCGCGACAGGCCCTCGACGATCCGTTCGAACTGGACATGGCGCATGTCGTCGGCGGCCGCGCCGACGAGGCCCTCGCTGGCAACCGACAGGCGGGCGGTCAGTTCGCTCGTCCGGCGGAGTGCGATCTCGACCTCTTCGGCGCCGCGATGGATCGCATGTTCGACCACCTCGGTAATGAAGAAGGCGGCCGAGACGGCGGCGTCCTGCGTGGTCGCGGCGGCATCGAGATCGAGGTCGACGGCGAGCTGGGCACCGGGCGCCGAGGCGCGAAGCGATGCTGCCAGTTCGGTGACGAGGGGCCTCAACTGGATGCCGCGGCTTTCCTCGATCTCGGCGAAATGGTTGCGGTGGACGACCGAGAGCGCCTCGACGCGGCGGCCGATGCCGGCATAGGCCTCGCGCGCTTCCTCGCCGCTGGCGCCGCGCGAATGGATGTTGAGCAGGCTGGCGACGACCTGGAGGTTGTTCTTGACGCGGTGGTGGACCTCGCGGACGAGACGGCGCTGGCCCTCGATCGCCTGGATAAGATCCTTCTCGCTTTCCTCGATGCGGCGCACGGTGCCGGCGAAACTCTCGCCCAGTTCGCGGATCTCGCGCGCAGGGCCGAGCTTTTCGGGCGGCGAGAAATCATGCGTCTCGACGTCATAGTCGCGCACCGCGCGGTTGAGGCGGCGGAGCGGGTTCATGAAGAGCAGGTGGACGAGCGCCCATGAGAGGATGGCGGCAAGCGCCCACATCAGCACGGGCAGGAAGATGTTGAGCCGGTCGCGCAGGTCGATGTCGACATAATCGGCGGCCGCGAGCGCGGTGAGCTTGCGGTCGACAAGGCCGATCGAGAGCTCCTCGTGGCGCATGTCGGCACGGGTCGGGCCGTCCTTGGAGACGAGGACGAGACTTTCCTCGCCATCGGTCAGGGTGAAGCCGTCGACCTCGCTGCTCGCCGCGGTGACCGCCTCGGACAGCTCGTCGGTGGTGATCATGCCGGTGGCGCTGGCGCCCGGGATGCCGACGCGCAGGAACAGCCCTCCGCGATCCTCGTCGACCCAAAGATCGACCCGTCCGTTGCCGACAGGATCGAGCGCGGACAGCCCCTCGATGTCGAGATCGCCGCAATCGACCGTGCCGTCGGTCGAGGTGATCGAGAAGCGGCGCCCCACGGCGGGAGCGACCGACAGCGCCTCGCGCGCGACGTCGCAGGGCGCGCGGTCCTGCACGGAAAGGGCGCCATAAGCCGACACGCGCAAGGCCAGCGTATTGCGCGCGATGAGCGTCTCGACGGCACGCGCCGCAGCGATCATCTCGCCCTGCGCATCGCCGCGCAGGGCATGTCGCGTGTCATTGAGTTCGGCGGAGGTCGTGTAGACCGTCAGCGCGCCGATCGGCAGCAACGCCAGCATGATGGCGATGACGAGCTTGGTAGGGGTGGAGAGCGACCGGAAAAGGCGATCGAGCGGGCGCATCGGGGCGGGCTGGCCCTAGTCGAGCTTGCCGAGCAGGTCGCGCAGGTCGTCGGGGATATCCTCGCGCAGCGTCTCGTCATAGACGGATTTGAGCGCGCGCCCGAGACTGTCGTCGCGACCCTTGCGCGACTTGGCCTTGGCCGCGTCCGACGACTTTTCCTTGTCGGTCTTCACGCTTTTTTCGGTGCCGCTCAAACTCGCATCCCCTTCGCGCGGATTGTCACGCGCCATGATCTTAACTCCTCTTCGCCGCCGGCTCCCTTTGCGGGGCCTGGCGCATGCCGGATGACCGGTAAGACGCCGCGGCGGATAAGACCTCGGGCAAGGGGGGTAGAGCCAAGCTCCAGTGCTCGTCAAGACGACCCCCCGTCCGGGTCATGTTGCGAGGGGTGAAACCAAAGGGCGTCTGCTTTGTTCCCCCTCCAAGAACGGAAAAAGCGGGGACCGTAACAAACAAGACACTTTCCCCCGACCAGCGCCCTGTCCCCGGGCGCGGTTCGGGTCGGGGGCTTGAAACGGATGCGTAACGGTTCCACGTTGGAACCCAGCGTCATAGAGGAGTTGAACACGCCCATGTCACTCGGCCAGGAACTCGCCCCCCATCTGCCCTTCCTGCGGCGCTATGCACGCGCCCTGACAGGCAGCCAGGTGCATGGCGACAATTTCGTCCGCACCACGCTCGAGACGATCGTCGAGAATCCCGACGAATTTCCGCGCGACCGCGATCCGCGCCTCGGGCTCTACCGCACCTTCCACGCCATCTGGTCGACCGCGCATCTCGAGGATGACAGCGATCCGAGCGCGCGCGAGGGCAGCGAGGCCGAAAGCATCGCGCAGGCCCGCCTGTCGCAGATCACCCCGCTGTCGCGCCAGGCGCTCTTGCTGACCAGCCTCGAGGGCTTTTCCAACGAGGATACGGCCTATCTGATCGACACCAGCCCCGAGGATGTCGACAAGCTGGTCAAGGAAGCGACCGCCGAGATCGAGAAGCAGACCCGCGCCGAGGTGCTGATCATCGAGGACGAGCCGATCATCGCGATGGATATCGAGACGATCGTGCGCGACCTCGGGCACAATGTGACGGGCGTTGCCGTGACCCGTGACGAGGCAGTGGCGCAGGCCAAGGCCGACCGCCCCAGCCTCGTGCTCGCCGACATCCAGCTGGCCGACGATTCGTCGGGCATCGATGCGGTCAAGGACATCCTTGCCGATTTCCGCGTGCCGGTGATCTTCATCACCGCCTTCCCCGAGCGGCTGCTCACGGGCGAGCGTCCCGAACCGACCTTCCTGATCACCAAACCCTTCCAGCGTTCGACGGTGAAGGCGGCGATCAGCCAGGCGCTGTTCTTCGATGCGGCGACCGTGCCGGCCTGATCCGACGCATTTTTAGCCAATATCGACCGTCCGCGACCGTCAAAGCGTTCGCGGACGGTTGTTTCGGGGGCGCATCGCCCCTACCTTATATATTCAAGGCACCGGGCGCACGGTCCGGGCCGATGCGTCACGAGGGGGACGTTCGTTGACCAGTAAGCAGAAGGCAGAAGAGGGCGAGAAGAAGCCCGATCCGGTGCCGCTGCCGGACGACGAGTTCAAGGACCAGCTCGCACAGGTCATCCCGCACCTGCGCGCTTTCGGTCGCTCGCTCTCGGGCAATCGCGACACCGCCGACGATCTCGTCCAGGAAACACTCCTGAAGGCATGGGCGGCGCGCAAGCGCTTCCAGGCCGGCACCAACATGCGTGCCTGGACCTTCATCATCCTGCGCAACCTGTTCCTCAGCCAGATGCGCCGCGCGCGCTTCAAGGGCGAGTGGGACGATGTCACCGCGGCCAAGATCCTTGCTGCGCCCGCAGCGCAGGACCGCCACGTCGAGCTGGGCGACATGCAGCGCGCGCTGATGCAGCTGCCACAGCCGCAGCGCGAGGCACTGATTCTCGTCGGGGCAGGCGGCTTTGCCTATGAGGAAGCGGCGCAGATCTGCGGCTGCGCGGTCGGCACGATCAAGAGCCGCGTGGCGCGCGGGCGCGTGGCGCTCGAGAATCTCCTCAACTCCGAGGACCTGCCGCCGCGCCAGCAGCACGAGACCGATCCCGAACTGTCGGCGCTGCAGAATATCATGAGCCAGGTCGACGAGCTGTCGAACGAGAATTAGGGCGTTTCCCGAGACGGTCCGTTTCCGGCCCCGAAAAAAAGGCCTCCGCAGCGACTGCGGGGGCCTTTTTCGTTCACAGTCGCGCCTGTGGGCTACTGGCGGGGGAAGGGCTGCGACTAGTTGAGGCGGGCAAGAAGCGCGCGCATGTCCTCGGGCAGCGGCTCGCTGCGGATCGCATCGAACGCGCGGCGCAAATGTGCCGTTACCGGGTCGACGGGTGTCGGAATCGTAACGCGAATGGAACGGCGGTCCTCGACCGCCTCGTCCGTCACGTCAGTCCTCGATGCCTTCTGGTAAAACATGCTTATCAAGGTAAACGCCCGAGTCGCGACGGTGTTTCATGCGGCGGCCACATGGTGCATGGGAATGCGATGAGCCGAGCCGCCCAAGACCGTCACGATGCGTGGGAACGCGCCCGCGCGCACGCCCCCTTCCTGCGCGCCGCGGGGGCGCGGCACGAGGCGGTGGTCGAACAATTCCTCGAGACGGGTAGCGAGGCGGCGGTCGCTGCCGCGCTGATGCTCGAGGGCAGAGATATCGCGGCCGAACTCAGGCAGCGGCGGCAGGGCCTCGCGCTGGCGGTCGCGCTCGCCGACCTGTCGGGCGAATGGGGGCTGGAGGCGGTGACGCGCAGCCTGTCCGATTTCGCCGACATGGCGATCGAGCGCGCGCTGGCCGCCGCGATCGACAAGCGCGTGCCGGGCGCCCCGCTCGAGGGTATCTGCGCCATCGCGCTGGGCAAGCTCGGCAGCCGCGAATTGAATTACAGTTCGGACGTCGACCTCATCCTGCTCTACGACCCCGACAGGCTGCCGTTGCCGCCGCGCCGCGAGGCGGGCGAGACGGCGGTGCGGATGGCGCGCAATTTCGTGTCGCTGATGCAGGAGCGCACGCCGGAGGGCTATGTCCAGCGGGTCGACCTGCGCCTCCGCCCCGCTAGCGAGGCGACGCCGATCGCGCTGCCCGTTGGCGCGGCCATCTCGCATTACGAGAGCGCCGCGCTGCCGTGGGAGCGGGCGGCGTTCATCAGGGCACGGGTGGCAGGGGGCGACCGGCTGCTAGGCCAGCGCTTCCTCGAGGCGATCCAGCCCTTCGTGTGGCGGCGCGCGGTCGATTTCGGGGTGATCGACGAGGTGCGCGGCATCGCGGGACAGGTGCGCGACCATTATGCCAGCGGGCAGGCCTTCGGGCCGGGCTACGACCTGAAGCGCGGGCGCGGTGGCATCCGCGAGATCGAATTTTTCGTCCAGTCGCACCAGATGATCTTTGGCGGGCGCGAGCCGGCCTTGCGCGAGGGCGCGACCCTCGATGCGCTCGAGGCGCTGGTGAAGGCGGGGCATTTCAGCCGCGACGATGCCAACGAACTGGGCGCGGCCTATCGCGCGCTGCGCACCGCCGAGCACCGGTTGCAGATGGTCGAGGACAAGCAGACCCATTCGGTCCCGCAGGACGCAGCGGCGATCGACAATGTCGCGGCGCTCGACGGGACGGGGACGGGGGAGGCGTGGCTCGCCGCGCTGGCGCCGCATGTGCAGGCGGTCGGCCCCCGCTTCGACGAGCTGGTCGCCGAGGAGGGAGGGCGGTTGCCATCAGAGCCCGAGGCGCTGGCGGCGCGGCTGGGCGAGATGGGGCTGGCCGATCCGGCCTCGGCGGCGCGGCTGATCGGCGGCTGGCGCGCGGGCAAGGCAAGATCGCTGCGCTCGGCCAAGGCACGCGCGGCCTTCGAGGCGATGCTGCCGACGATGCTCGAGGCCATCGGTGCGGGGCCCGACCCCGCGCATGCCTTCAACCGCTTTGCCGACATCATCGAACGGGTGCCGAGCGCGATCAATTTCTACCGCCTGCTCGAGGCCAATCCCAAGCTGGCGCGGCTGCTCGGACGGCTCTTGGCCTATTCGCCCGCGCTGGCGGCGCAACTGGCGCGGCGGCCGGGGCTGCTCGACGGGCTCTTGGACAAGTCGGCCTTCGATCCGCCACGTTCGGCGGAGGCCTTCGGCAAGCGCATCGCCGAGGCGACGCGGTCGCTCGACTATGATCAGGCGCTCGACCGCGCGCGGGCAATCATCAACGAGAAGCGTTTTGCCTTGGGCGTGCAGCTCATCGACGGCGAGGTCGATCCGCTAGGCGTGGCGCGCGGCTATGCCGAAGTGGCCGAAGGCGCGATCCATGCGCTCGCCGACCGCACGCGGGCCGAGTTCGAGCTGGTGCATGGCCGCTTCGACGGCATGGGGCTGGCGATCCTCGGGCTCGGGCGGCTCGGCGGCGAGGCGCTGACCCATGCGAGCGATCTCGACCTCATCTTCCTTTATGACGCGCCGAAGGCCGCGCAGTCGGACGGGGCGCGCCCGCTCACGCCTGCCGACTATTACAACCGCCTCGCGAGCCGGATCGTCTCGGCGCTATCGGTGCCGACCGCCTCGGGGCCGCTCTACGAAGTCGATACACGCCTGCGCCCGCAAGGACTCGAGGGCGCGCTGGCGGTGAGTTTCCACGCCTTCGAGGCCTATCAGCGGGGCGATGCCTGGACGTGGGAGCATATGGCGCTGACACGGGCGCGGCCGGTCTACGGTCGCGAGGCGGCACGCGACCGCGTGGCCGAATTGCTCGGCGACATCTTCGGCATGGACCGCGACGCGCAGGGCGTTCGCAAGGATGCGGCGATCATGCGCACCGACATCGAAAAGCATAAGCCGCCCAAGGGCCCGCTCGACATCAAGCTCGGGCCGGGCGGGCTGGTCGATATGGAATTCGCCGTGCACGTCACCCAGCTCGTCAGCCGCGAGGGGCTGAGCCCGCGGCTTGGCCGGGCGGTGCAACTGCTGGTCGAGGCAGGGCTGGCGCCGGCGACCCTGCCCGACGATCATGCGCTGCTGACGCGGATGCTGCTCCTGTTCCGGCTGGTCAGCCCCGACAGTTCATCGCCCTCGCGGCGCACGCGCGCGCTGGTGGCGGAGCGGCTGGGCTTTGCCGATTGGGACGCGGCGGTTGCGGCGCATGACGCGGCGCGGCAAAGGATAGCGGATTACTGGAAAGAGGTGCGTGATGCTGGACAAGGGTGACAAGGCCCCCGAACTGACGGTCAAGACGGGGACGGGGGAGATGATCGAGCTGGCGCAGCCGAAGGGCAAGCTGGTCGTCTTCTTCTATCCCAAGGACAATACGCCGGGCTGCACCAAGGAAGCGATCGGCTTTTCCGAAGCGCTCGAGGAATTCGCGAAGGCGGGCACCAAGGTGATCGGCGTGTCGCGGGACCCGATGGCGAGCCATGACCGGTTCACGCAAAAGCACGGCCTTACCGTGCCGCTCGTCGCTGACGAGGATGGCGCCGTGTCCGACGCCTTCGGGACTTGGGGCGAGAAAAAGAATTACGGGCGCACCTACATGGGCATGATCCGCTCGACCTTCCTCATCGGCGAGGATGGCACGATCATCGAGGCGTGGAAGAACGTCCGCGTCGCGGGCCATGTCGACAAGGTGCTGGCGGCGGCGCAGGAAGCCTAGGAGCAAGCCTGAGCGAAGGGCCGTCTTGCTAGGCTCCCGCGCTTTTGCCATATGCGCGCCAACCGATAGTTGAAGGACAAGTCTCGTGGCGGAATTTCGTCTTCCCAAGAACAGCCGTGTGAAGAAGGGTGTCACCCACCCGGCGCAGGAAGGGGCCAATACCAAGACGGTCAAGATCTACCGCTACGACCCGGAAACGGGCGAGAACCCGCGCTACGACACTTATGAGATCGACCTCGACAAGTGCGGGCCGATGGTCCTCGACGCGATCATCAAGATCAAGAACGAGATCGACCCGACGCTGACCTTCCGCCGCTCGTGCCGCGAAGGCATCTGCGGGTCGTGCGCCATGAACATGGACGGCAAGAACGGGCTGGCCTGCACCTCGGCGATCGAGGATTACAACGGCACGCTGACGATCCACCCGCTGCCGCACATGGAAGTGGTCAAGGATCTCGTCGGCGACTTCACCCATTTCTATGCGCAGTACAGCTCGATCCAGCCCTGGCTGAAGTCGGAAACCCCCGAGCCGTCGGGCCGCGAGCGCGAACAGGCGCCCGAGGACCGCGCCAAGCTCGATGGTCTCTACGAATGCATCCTGTGCGCCTGCTGCTCGACCTCGTGCCCGAGCTACTGGTGGAACTCGGACCGCTTCCTCGGCCCGGCGATCCTCCTGCAGGCCTATCGCTGGATCGCCGACAGCCGCGACGAAGCGACCGGCGAGCGCCTCGACCAGCTCGAGGATCCCTATCGCCTCTACCGCTGCCACACGATCATGAACTGCGCCAACGCCTGCCCCAAGGGTCTCAACCCCGCCAAGGCGATCGCGGAGACGAAGAAGCTGATCGCCGAGCGCGCGGCTTGACGTTGCGGTCCCGCGCGGCCTAGCGCGGCGGCATGACGACGAAGGAAACGCAGGACGAGAACGGGGTGCGCGAACATCCCGATCATCCCGGCTGGTACTGGTGGGGCGGTTGGAAGCAGCCCGACAGCTTTGCCGCGCAGGTCGGGCTGATGCTCTTCCGCAAGGGCGAGGAGCCCGGCACGGGGGTGGTGCGCATGTTCCCCGAGGAACGGCATCTCAACCCCGGCGGGTCGGTCCATGGCGGCTGCGTCATGACCTTCATCGACATGGCGATGTTCGCGGGCGGGTTCGCCGCGGGCATGGAACGGGCGCATTATGTCACGCTCGACTGCCACACGCGCTTCATGGACCGCGCGCGGGCGGGCAAGCCGCTCGATTGCCTCGTGCGGATCGAGCGGGCGACGCCGGGCGGGATCGTCTTCATGTCGGGCATCGTCACCCAGGAAGGCCGCCCCTGCTACAGCTATAACGGGACCGCCAAGCGGGTGCGCGATCCGCGAAAGAAGGCCGATGACGAGCGCTGAGGCGGGGCCTGTCGGCAAGGCCTATGCGGCGCTGATCGAGGCGGGCGAGATCCGGCCCGATGCCGACCAGCAACGCGCAGTCGACGCGCTCGACAAATTCGCCGCCGATCTCGGCAGGACGCGGCGCGGCTTCCTGTCGCGCATGTTCGGGCGCGAGACGCCCGCGCCTTGCGGTGTCTACATGTGGGGCGGGGTGGGCCGCGGCAAGTCGATGCTGATGGACCTCGCTTTCGAGACCATCGCGATCAAGCGCAAGAAGCGCTCGCATTTCGCGCCCTTCATGCTGGACGTGCACCAGCGGCTGCGGCGAAAACGCGACGAGGGCGTCGAGGATGCGCTGATGCGCGTCGCCGACGATATCGCCGATGAAGCGCGCTTCCTCGCCTTCGACGAGATGATGGTCACGAACAGCGCCGATGCGATGATCATGAGCCGCCTGTTCACCGCGCTGATCGAGCGCGGGGTGGGGGTGGTGACGACCTCCAACCGGCCGCCGGTCGATCTTTACAAGGACGGGCTCAACCGCGAACTCTTCCTGCCCTTCATCAAGCTGATCGAGGCGCAGATGCGGGTGGTGCCGCTGAACGGTCCGACCGACTATCGCATCGGGCGGGTGAAGGGCATGCGACTGTGGCACAGCCCGCTCGGCCCCGAGGCGACGCGCGCGCTCAGCCACGCCTTCTTCGACCTCACCGGCCATGCCGAGACCGAGGCCGAGAATGTGCCGTCGATGGACCTCGACGTGGGCGGCGGGCGCGAATTGCACGTGCCCAAGGCGCTGGGCGGGGTCGCGGTGTTCAGCTTCAAGCGATTGTGCGGCGAGGCGCGGGGCGCGGCCGACTATCTGGCGCTCGCCAAGGCCTTCCACACGGTCATCCTCGTCGGCGTGCCGGTGATGGGGCCCGAGATGCGCAACGAGGCGGCGCGCTTCGTGGCGCTGGTCGACGCGCTCTACGAACATGGCGTGCGACTGCTGGTGGCGGCGGAGGCCGAGCCGGCGGACCTCTATCCGTCAGGCGATGGCAGCTTCGAGTTCGAGCGCACGGTGAGCCGCCTCGAGGAGATGCGCTCGGCGGCCTATCTCGAGGAAGGGCACCGGCCCGAGGGGCGCGAGGCGTAGCTCATGAAAAAGGGGAGCCGTGCTTGCGCAGGGCTCCCTTTCCTTGTTCGGTGGGCGCTAACCTCAGACGAGGCTGGCGACCGGTTCGGCCTTGTGGGCGCTGGCCAGCGCACCCCAGCCGATCGGCTGGATCTTGTAGCGCAGGCCGTGGGTGACGGGGCTCTCGACCGCCTTGGCAAGGCCCGCATCGACCATGTCGTCGAGCTTCTCGGTGACCTTGAAACGCGGCATCTCGAGGTCGGCGGCAATGCCCGCGGCGGTGCGATAGTCGCGCACGGTAAGCGCTTTCAGGATCGCCTGGTCATCGGCGCCGAGCGACTGGACGAACAGCTGCTGGGCTTCCGACAGGTCGTTGGCGGCCTTCTTGTGCGCCTCGGCCTGCTTCTTGGCGGCGGCACCGCTGGCCTGCGCGCGCGGCTCGGCGGCGCGGTCGTCGACATATTCGGCGAGCGCGCGGTTGGTTGCCTGCGCCTCCTTGAGCTGGCTGCGCATGCCGTCGACATCGTCCATGATGCGGCGCGAGGAGCTTTCGACGAACAGTCGGCTCGAATAGCTCGCGACAAGGCCAAGACCGAAGAGGATGACGAGATTTTCGTAAATCTCGCCCCAGCTGGCGTTGAAGACGTTGGCGACGAGGTCCGAGCGCACGAGGCTCAGGAACAGCGGCACCGAACCGGCGGCGACGATGCCGACCATGACGTAGGTGGCAAGCCCGTAGCGGCGCGCGTTGCGGCGGCCCGTGGCGCCGATTTCCTGGCCCGCCGGATGGCCCATGAGCCAGGCGGCGACGCTGCCCATCAGCGCGGCACCAAGGATGATGCCGGCAACGGCAATGACCTTATCCATGTTATCTTTTCCCCATTCCCCGGAATTTCAGTGGCTTAAGTCTAAGCCGAAGGCGTGAACGAATTCCAAATCCGTGCGCCCGAGTCAAACGAAGGGCGCCCGAGAGGGGCGCCCTTGCCTGTCATTGTTAACCGTCTTGCGGTTAAAGGATCGCGCGCAGGACCTCGCGGACCACGAGCGTGGTCGGGTCGACGCGATAGATGTAATCATTGTCGTAGATGTAGCGGCTGCGCGGATCGAGGTCGTAATGACGGCGCAGGTCGTACGGGATGCGGTCATAAGCGGTGTAGCCGCTGAACGAGCGGTCGAAGCGGTGGCCGCGCTCGTACTTCTTGGCCTGCCCCGGGGGCATGCAGCCATTTCGCTTCTTGGCGAGCCCCGGCGGGCAGGCGGGCTGCGCATAGGACGCGCCGTGCATCTGGTGCTTGGCGCCGCCGGCATGGGCGGGCGGCGCGGCAAGGGCCGCGGCCGGGGTGGCAAGGAAGGCGGAGCCCGCAAGGGCGAGTGCGATCTTCTTCATGGTCGTGAACATAGGCGATGGCGGCTGAATTGATCCTGACGAAAAGCGCGGTTTTCGGGGGTTTCGATCGGTTCGCCGCGCGATCAAAGCGCCTCGTCGTAAACATTGGTCGAAAGTGGCTGGATTGCGCGCGAAAGGGCGCGGATGGTGGGGGCGAGGAGGCGGTATGCTGTTGTGGGCATTGCTACTGGCCGCGCAGGCGGCAGCGCCGGACATCGTGGTGACGGGCGAGAAGCCGCGTCGCGAACTGTCGGCGCAAATCCGCGCGGTGACGCAGGATGTGGACGGCCGTCTGCCGCGCTTTCGCAATCCCGTCTGTCCCGTCGTGGCGGGGCTGCCCGAGGCCTATGGCGAGGCGGTGGTCGAGCGGGTGCGCGCTCGGGCCCTCGAGGCGGGGGGCAAGGTCGCGCCGCGCCCCTGCGAGGCCGATATCTTCATCGTGGTGACGGCCGAGCCGCGCGCCGCGCTCGATCGGCTGCGGCGCGACCCGCGCGGCTATTTTTCGCTGTTGAGCAATGCCGATGTCGACCGGCTGGTGGCGGATGGCGGGCCGGTATGGGGCTTTCGAACCTCGGTGCCCCGGCGCGCCGACGGCGGGCGGGTGCAGCCGGTGGCGGTATGGGAGATGCCGGGCATGACCCCGCAGGCGAAACGGGCGGGGCGCGGCGCCTACAAGGTCGACAATGCGCGGCTGTCGCGCCTCTCCGAGGCGGTGCGGCGGGACGCCGACCAGGCGTGGCTGGTGGTGGATGCGGGCGCGCTGGTCGGGCGCTCGCTCGGGCAGATCGGCGATTATGCCGCGATGACGACGCTGGCGCCGATCGATACGGCGAAGGGCGGGGCGATGCCCTTTGCCTCGATCCTGTCGCTGTTCGAGACGCCGCCGGCGGAGGCCGAAGCGGGGGCGACGGCGGAGGACCTCGCCTTTCTCGCGCGGCTCTATGGCAGCCGCGACGGCCTTTCGGAGCGGCAGGCGGCGCGGCGGCTCGCGGACAGCGTGCGCGCGGCGGGGGACGACTAGCGCGGGCCCTCGCGGCGGCTTAGGGTGGGGGCAACAAGAGGGAGCCACTGCCATGATCGCCACCCCGTTCATCGCCGCGCTGATGGCGCTGGCCCATCCCGCCGCCGAGGCCGAGCCGATCGAGGATGCGGCATGGTTGCAGGGGCGCTGGGTCGGGACCGGCATGGGGGGCGAGGTGGAGGAACTCTGGTCGCCGCCGCTGGGCGGGCAGATGGTCGGCCATTTCACCTATTCCAAGGATGGCGCACCCGTTTTCTACGAGCTTCTCCTCGTGCGCCCCGACGCCGATGGCGGGCTCGAGATGCTGGTCAAGCATTTCAACGCCGACTTCACGGCGTGGGAGGAAAAGGGCGAATGGGTCACCTTCGAGGCGGACGAAACAGGGCCCGGGCGGCTCTCCTTCCGGGGGCTCCGGATCGTCGATGACGGCGGCGTCATGCGGGCCACGGTGACCATGCGCGGCAGCGATGGCGAGACCCGCGATGTGCCCTTCACCCTCAGGCGGGCGCAGGCGGCTGCAAAATAGGTCCTGACACGGTTGATAGCGGCTCGCGGTCGGGCTAGGTGCGCGGGCAAGACCCTTTGAGTCCCGTCGGGCGCGCCTTGCCGGGACCAGTGCACATATTCGAAAGGACCCTCATGGCTCGCAAGAAGATCGCCCTTATCGGTTCCGGCATGATCGGCGGCACGCTCGCCCATCTCGCCGCCAAGAAGGAAATGGGCGACGTCGTCCTGTTCGACATCGCCGAGGGCCTGCCGCAGGGCAAGGCGCTCGACCTGTCGCAGTGCGGCCCCGTCGAGGGCTTCGATGCCAAGATCACGGGCACCAACGACTATGCCGACATCGCCGGCGCCGACGTGGTGATCGTCACCGCCGGCGTGCCGCGCAAGCCCGGCATGAGCCGCGATGACCTGCTCGGCATCAACCTCAAGGTCATGAAAGCGGTCGGCGAGGGCATCAAGACCTACGCCCCCGACGCCTTCGTCATCTGCATCACCAACCCGCTCGACGCGATGGTCTGGGCGCTGCGCGAATTCTCGGGGCTCCCGCACAACAAGGTCGTCGGCATGGCCGGCGTGCTCGACAGCGCGCGTTTCGCCACCTTCCTCGCCTGGGAATTCGATGTCAGCGTGAAGGACGTCAACGCCTTCGTGCTCGGCGGCCATGGCGACACGATGGTGCCGGTGCTGAGCTATTCGACCATCAACGGCATCCCCGTTGCCGACATGGCCAAGATCAAGGGCGTCGACGCTGGCCGCCTCGACGAGATCGTCAAGCGCACCCGCGGCGGTGGCGGCGAGATCGTCGGCCTCCTCAAGACCGGCTCGGCTTATTACGCCCCGGCGACCAGCGCGATCGCGATGGCCGAGGCGTATCTGGGTGACCAGAAGCGCATCCTGCCGGTGGCGGCCTATGTCGAGGGCAAGTACGGGCTCGACGGCCTCTATGTCGGCGTGCCCGCCATGATCGGTGCCGACGGCATCGAGGATGTGATCGAGATCGAACTGTCGGACGAGGAAGCCTCGAACCTCAAGGTGTCGGTCGACGCCGTCGAGGAACTGGTCGGCGCGTGCAAGTCGATGGACGAAAGCCTCGCCTGAGGCGTTTTTCGGGAGAGCATGAGATGAACAAGGTTGCGTTTGCTTTGATCGGCGGGATCGCCGCCCTCGCTGCCGCTCCGGCGCTGGCGCAGGACGAGCATCCCACAGCGCAGAATGTCGCGGAATCGATCGCGGCCTGCCAGCTGATCACCGATGCCGACTGGCTTCACCTCGATCGTCTCGACTCGCTCGGCTACGAACAGGCCAAGAAGCGTGCGGGCGGGCGCCGTTCCGCCCAGCGCATCCGCGGCCTCTACCAGAAGCGTGGCAACCCGACGACGATCATCATCATGCGCGAGGAGCTCGACGAGAAGAATTGCGTCGTCTCCGCGAGCCTGCCCGATACCGCGGCCTATGGCGCGCTGGCGCAGGAACTGTCGGGCATCATCGGCATGCCGGTGGGCCAGGACGGCTATGGCTATGTCTGGCAGCTCGACGATCACCGCCTGACCGTCCAGCCCGAGGGCGAGCAGGACTCGCCCTTCGCTCGCTTCACCCTGACCGCCACGGGCGATGACGGCGTGCCGTCCGCGCCCGAGCCGGCGGCCGAGTAAGAGGGGGCGGGAGCGAGGTGCACGCCTACACCATCATGGCGGTTGCAGCGCTGATCGGCTTCGTGCCGGTGCTGCTGATGCTCCGCCGTTATGGCTGGAAGGCAGCGCCCTTTGCCCTACTCTGGGGTGTCGCCCCCATCATCACCACTGGCCTCGTGATCGAGGACCCCTACGGCTTTTTCTCCTATCTCGTGACCCTGCCCGTGATGGCCGGGGCCACGCTCGCGGCACTTGCTGCCGTCCTTCTTTCACTACGCAGGACCGAACGCGCATGAGCATTCTCGTCGACAAGAACACCAAGGTCATCACGCAGGGGATGACCGGTGACACCGGCACCTTCCACACCCAGCAGGCGATGGATTACGGCACCAACATGGTCGCCGGCGTGACCCCCGGTAAGGGCGGCATGACCCACCTCGGCCTGCCGGTGTTCGACACCGTGCGCGAGGCAGCCGAAAAGACCGGCGCCGATGCCAGCGTCATCTACGTGCCGCCCCCCTTCGCGGCGGATTCGATCCTCGAGGCGATCGACGCGGAAATCCCGCTCATTGTCGCCATCACCGAAGGCATCCCGGTGCTCGACATGGTCAAGGTCAAGCGCGCGCTCGATGGTTCGAAGTCGCGCCTCATCGGGCCGAACTGCCCCGGCGTCCTCACGCCCGGCGAGTGCAAGATCGGCATCATGCCCGGCAAGATCTTCTCCAAGGGTTCGGTCGGCGTCGTCAGCCGCTCGGGCACGCTCACCTATGAAGCGGTGTTCCAGACCACCAACGAGGGCCTCGGCCAGACCACCGCGGTCGGCATCGGCGGCGACCCCGTCAACGGCACCAACTTCATCGACTGCCTCGAACTCTTCCTTGCCGACGATGCCACCGAGAGCATCATCATGATCGGCGAGATCGGCGGCAGCGCCGAGGAAGAAGCCGCGCAGTTCCTCGCCGACGAGGCGAAGAAGGGCCGCAAGAAGCCGACCGTCGGCTTCATCGCGGGCCGCACCGCGCCTCCGGGTCGTCGCATGGGCCATGCCGGCGCGATCGTCTCGGGCGGCCAGGGCGGCGCCGAGGACAAGATCGCGGCGATGGAAGCGGCGGGCATCACCGTCTCGCCCTCGCCCAGCGAACTCGGCACTACGCTGAAGAAGGTGCTGCAGGGCTAAGGCATATGTCGCGGGCGTGCCGGGATGGTGCGCCCGCGAACCTTATTGCGGGGGCAGCGGTTAATGGGGGTAAGGGGCCCCATGCCGGGGCGCGAAGGGTGATGTGATGGACGCGATGAGCGTGGAACGCGAAGAAGGGCCGAGCTGGGCCCGTCCCAACTGGCCGATCAGCGAATTGGACGATGCCAATCTCGGGCTCGATCCGGTCGAAGCCAATTTCGTCGAGAAAGCGGTCGAGGCGGCCAAGGCCTCGGGCGTGGCCGACGAAGCGACGCTGCGCGATGTCGCCGACTCGTCCAACCGCGCGATGATGCTGATCCGCACCTATCGCGTGCGCGGGCACCTTGCCGCGCGCCTCGACCCGCTGGGGCTCAGCCATCACGACTTCCCCAAGGAACTCACCCCCGAGTGGCACGGCTTCAGGAACCTCGATGAAGAGGTGTGGCTGTGCGGTGCGCTGGGCTTCGAGAAGGCGACGATCCGCCAGATCGTCGGCGTGCTCCAGAGCAATTATTGCGGCACCGTCGGTGTCGAATATATGCACATCAACGACCTCGAGGAGCGCCGCTTCATCCAGGACCGGGTCGAAGGCAAGAATGCCGAGATCCATTTCACCCCCGAGGGCAAGATCGCGATCCTCGACAAGGTGATCGAGGGCGAGCAGTGGGAAAAATTCCTCGCCCGCAAATATGTCGGCACCAAGCGCTTCGGCCTCGACGGCGGCGAGAGCATGATCCCCGCGCTGGAAGCGGTCATCAAATATGGCGGCCATATGGGCGTCACCGAGATGACCATCGGCATGGCGCACCGCGGGCGTTTGAACGTGCTCGCCAACGTCATGGGCAAGCCCTATCGCGCCATCTTCCACGAATTCGCGGGCGGCGCGACCAACCCCGAGGATGTCGGCGGTTCGGGCGATGTGAAATATCACCTCGGCACCTCGAGCGACCGTTCGTTCGACGGCAATGACGTGCACCTATCGCTGATGCCCAACCCCTCGCATCTCGAGGCGGTCGATCCGGTCGTGCTGGGCAAGACCCGCGCGGTGATGACTATCCGCGGCGACAAGCATGGCAAGACCGTCCTGCCGATCCTGCTGCACGGCGATGCCGCCTTCGCGGGGCAGGGCGTGGTCGCCGAATGCCTGATGATGTCGGGCCTGCCCGGCTATGGCACGGGCGGCACCATCCACTTCGTCATCAATAACCAGGTCGGCTTCACGACGAGCCCGCAGTTCGCGCGCTCCTCGCCCTATCCGTCGGATATCGCCAAGTCGATCCAGGCGCCGATCCTGCACGTGAATGGCGATGATCCCGAGGCAGTGACCTGGGCCTGCAAGGTGGCGATCGAGTTCCGCCAGACTTTCGGGCGCGACGTGGTCATCGACATGTGGTGCTATCGCCGCTTCGGCCATAACGAGGGCGACGAGCCGAGCTTCACCCAGCCGCTCATGTATGCCGAAATCCGCCAGCATCCGCCGATCTCAAAGGTCTATGCCGACCGGCTGATCGAGGAAGGCGTGATCTCGAAGGACTGGATCGACCAGAAGGTCGCCGACTTCACCCGCCACCTCGAGGAAGAGTTCGAGGCGGGCAGTGCCTACGAGCCCAAGAAGGCCGACTGGTTCGGCGGACGCTGGAAGGGCCTGCGCATTCCCGAGGAAGGCGTGCTGGGGCGGCGCAACACCGACACCGACATCGACGGCGAGATGTTCGACAAGCTGTCCGACATCCTCACCCATGTCCCGGGCGACCTGCATATCCACAAGACGCTGGGGCGCATCCTCAAGGCCAAGGGCAAGACGCTCGAGACGGGCGAGGGCATCGACTGGGCGACCGGCGAGGCGCTGGCCTTCGGCAGCCTCATCCTCGAGGGTTATGGCGTTCGCCTGTCGGGGCAGGACAGCGGGCGCGGCACGTTCAGCCAGCGCCACGCGGTCTGGGTCGACCAGGATACGGGCGAGAAGTTCATCCCGCTCAGGGAAATGCGCACCGATGGCGGCCCGCGCTTCGAAGTGCGCGATTCGCCGCTCAGCGAATATGGCGTCCTCGGCTTCGAATATGGCTATTCGCTCGCCGATCCGAAGACGCTGACGCTGTGGGAAGCGCAGTTCGGCGACTTCGTGAACGGCGCGCAGATCATGATCGACCAGTTCATCTCGAGCGGTGAAGCCAAGTGGCTGCGCGCGAGCGGGCTCGTGATGCTGCTGCCGCACGGCTACGAGGGGCAGGGGCCCGAGCATAGCTCGGCGCGTCCCGAGCGCTTCCTCCAGCTGTGCGCCGAGGACAATATGCAGGTCTGCAACATCACCATGCCGGCCAATTATTTCCACGTGCTGCGCCGCCAGGTGAAACGCGATTTCCGTAAACCCCTGATCATCATGACGCCCAAGTCGCTGCTGCGCCACAAGCGCGCGCAGTCGACGAAGGACGCCTTCACCAACGAGGAGACGGGGCACTTCTACCGCATTCTCTCCGATCCCGACGGCTGCCCGTCGGAGACGGTGAAGAAGGTGGTGCTCTGTTCGGGCAAGGTCGCCTTCGACCTCATGGACAAGCGCGACGAGGCGGGGATCGAGGATACGCAGATCATCCGCATCGAGCAGCTCTATCCCTTCCCCTCCGAGCCGCTCGTGAAGCGGCTGTTGGCGATGCCGAACCTCGAGAGCCTCACCTGGTGCCAGGAAGAGCCGCGCAACCAGGGCTACTGGTTCTTCGTGCGCGAGATCATCGACCAGTGCCTCGCCGATGCGGGCAAGGGGCTTACCACCCGTTATGCGGGCCGCGAGCCTTCGGCCTCGCCCGCGACCGGCCTTGCCAAGCGCCATGCGGCGCAGCAGGCCGCCTTGATTGAGGATGCGCTGGGGCTCTAAGAGCCTCGGGCAACGCTAGAGAAGAGAAAGACGAACTCCATGGCGACCGACGTCACCGTCCCCACGCTGGGCGAATCGATCACCGAAGCCACCGTCGGCGAATGGCTCAAGCAGCCGGGCGAGCCGGTCGAGCAGGACGAGCCGATCGTCAGCCTCGAGACCGACAAGGTGTCGGTCGACGTGCCGAGCCCCGTAGCCGGCGTGCTCGAGGAGCATCTCTTCTCGGCCGGTGACACGGTCGAAGTCGGGCAGGTCATCGCCAAGGTCGGCGACGGTAATGGCGCGGTGGCCGATGCGCCCAAGCCCGCCCGCACCGAGCAGGCGGCGAGCGAAGGCCCCGACGGCGTTACCGAGAACAATGACGTGATCGCGCAGGACAAGGCGGGCGAGCAGGCGCTGTCGAGCGACCTCACCCTCTCGCCCGCGGTGCGCCGCGCGGTGCTCGAGCATGGCGTCGATCCCTCGAAGATCACCGGCACCGGCAAGGACGGGCGTATCACCAAGGATGACGTGATCGCCGCCGCCAAGGACAAGAGCGCCGAGCCCGCCACCAAGGCGGCTGCCGCGAGCGGTGGGCAGGCCTCGGCGCCGACCAGCGTGAGCGTGTCGGGCGAGCGCCGCGAAGAGCGCGTGAAGATGAGCCGCCTGCGGCAGACCATCGCCAAGCGCCTCAAGGATGCGCAGAACACGGCAGCGCTGCTCACCACCTTCAACGACGTCGACATGTCGGCGGTCATGGAAGCGCGCTCGAAGTACAAGGACCACTTCGCCAAGAAGCATGGTATCCGCCTCGGCTTCATGAGCTTCTTCGTGAAGGCGGTCGCGCTGGCGGCCAAGGACGTGCCCGCGGTCAACGCGCGCATCGAGGGCGACGAGATCGTCTATCACGACTATCTCGACGTCTCGGTCGCCGTGTCGGCGCCCAAGGGCCTCGTCGTCCCCGTCATCCGCTCGGCCGACAAGATGAGCTTTGCCCAGATCGAGCAGGCCATCGCCGACTATGGCAAGCGCGCCAAGGAAGGCACGCTCGGCATGGAAGACATGGCGGGCGGCACCTTCACCATCTCGAACGGCGGCGTCTTCGGCTCGCTCCTGTCGACCCCGATCATCAACCCGCCCCAGTCGGCGGTGCTCGGCATGCACCGCATCGAGGAGCGCCCGATCGCGGTGAATGGCGAGGTCGTCATCAAGCCGATGATGTATCTCGCGCTGTCCTACGATCACCGCCTGATCGACGGCCGCGAAGCGGTGACCTTCCTCGTGCGTATCAAGGAAGCGCTCGAGGATCCGACCCGCCTGCTGATCGACCTTTAAGGCCGGACCCCCGTGTCGACGGACGGATGGCTGCTGGTCGGCCTTGCCGGGCTCATGCTCGGCGGGTGCGACCTTGTCGATGACAATCCCGACGAGTTGCTGCGAACGGCAGTGGCGCAGCGGTGCGAGGCGCTTGCGCAGCGCGATGGCGGGCCGACCTCGCGGGTCGGGCCGCTGTGCGATTGCACCGCGCGCAACGTGGCGCTCGAGGTGGAAAGCCTCGACGCGGTCGACGAGGCGCTGGTGCAGGACATGCTGCGCGCCTGCATCGCCGACAATGACCTCAACGCCGACCAGATGGTCGATCGGGTGATCGGGCGCGGCGGCTGATCAGTCGGCGGCGCCGGTCGCCTCGCGGGCGAGACCAAGCGCCGTGTCGAGCGCCTCGCTCGCCGGAACGGCCACATCGGGCGTGACGCCCACCCCCTGCCAGTTGCCGCCCGTGATCGGGTTGATCGACTTGCCCTCGGGCAGGTCGAGCGCGAAATGGGGGTGGACGCGGCGAAATTCGAAGGGATGCGCGCCGCCCCCGCTGACCTCGCCGATGATCGTCGCACGGCCCAATGCCTGTAGGTCGTAGGCGACCTGTTCGGCGGCCGAGAAGGTGCGCTTGGAAATCAGGACATAGAGCGGCTTGTCGCTGCCGAAGCGGCGGCCGGGCAAATAGCTGGCCGTCTGCGCATGGCGTCGGCTGTCGGTGGGGCGGTGATAGGTGCCCGACAGGGGGCTGCCGGGTTCGGTCAGGTAGTAGAGCAGCATCTCCGCCGCCTCGCTCGACCCGCCGCCGTTCCTCCGCAAGTCGAGGATCAGCGCGCTGGCCTCGGCGGTGAGGGTGGCGGCGGCAATGAACATGTCGGCGGCCATGTCGGGCGGGGCGAAGGTGTCGAGGCGCAGCTCGATGATATTGCCCTCGTGGCGGACAATGCGCTCGAAACCGTGGTTGATCTGCGGGCCGTACCATTGCTCCATCTCGCCCGCGAAAGTGTCGTCGGCGGGCGTCTCGGGGATGGGGGTTTGGCTGAAGGAGAGACCGAGATGGCCGTCGCCCGAGGCGGCGCGGAGCCAGGCGGTCATGGCAGCGGCAAAGGCCTCGGCGTCGTCATGGGCGGCGAGGTCGGCGGGCCCTGCGCGCAGGGCCGCGGCGAGCCGCGCGCCCTCTTGTGCATCGACATAGCGCTCCTCGAGGATCGAGGCGCTGTTGGCGATGACCTCGGCGCGGTCGGCGGGGGTGACCGGCATGGCGGCGGCGAGGAGGAGGGCGAGGGCGATCATCGCGCGTCGCCCTTGGCCAGCTCGGCGTGGATGCGGGCGGCGAAGTCGCGGGTCCCGAGCGCGGCGAGGGTGGCGGTGATGGCGGCTTCGAGATCGTGGCCGGTCTCGGCCTGCAGGGCGCGCGCGGCGCGGTGGGTTGCCTCGAAGACGGGCGCGGTACGCACGGCAAGCGCGATGCCCTTGCGCGTCAGGACGAAGACGCGCTTGCGCCCGTCGGGATCGACCGTCTGTTCGACGAGATCGCGCTCGCGCATCATGGCGAGGGTCTGGGTCATGGCGGGCTGGGTCACGCCCGCCGAATGGGTCAGCGCGGTGACGCTGAGTTCGCCATGCGCCTGGAGGTCGCGCAGCACGCTGTAGAAGCGCGGGCGGAAATCGACGCCGAGCTCGTCATAGACCGACTGTACCCCGCCATCGAGGGTGGCGATGAGCGCGCGCAGCCCCGTGCCGAGGCCGATGTCGACGGGGGAGGGGCGGGCGTGATCCAACGGCGAGCTCCTTGCATAAGTGCTTATGCAATTGAGCGCGAACCACCGCCGCGGTCAATCCGCGCCGGTCGTCCGTTGGTCGAAAAGCAAGTGGCGCGCGCCCCGGCTCAGGCGGCGAGGCGGCCGCCGGGCTGGCTGGCGCGCACCGCCATCAGCGCTGCGCCGCCGTTGAGGACGGGTTCGGACTGGGCGAGCGACCAGACCGGCACCTGCAGGAGGAGGCGCTGGAACTGGCGGCGCTTGGTGAAGGCGCCCTCGAAGGCGATCTTGGCCGAACCGGTGGTGAGCTGGCCGGCGCGCGGGCCGGCGAGCATCACCCCGTTCCACGCGCCTTGCGCATGGACGAGATTGGCGATGAAGCGGCCGAGCCATTCGCCGCTCATGCGGTCGCGTTCCATGTCGCGCATCTCGGGGAAGGCGGCCCAGCAGGGGTCGGTGCGACCGGTGGTGAGCATGGCCTCCCAGCTGGTCTGCGAGAAGGCGCCGCGGCGCGCTTCGGCGAGGACCAGTTCGCGCTCCGACTGGGGGGCGAAGTCCATGTGGCCGATCTCGGTTTCCATGACGCGCTGATAGCCCTCGCGGTCGACATCGACGATTGCCGCGCCGACGCCGTCGCCGACGAACAGCATGGCCATGCGGCCGGGCGACTTGAAGTCGGGGGCGGGCTTCGTCCCGCGCACGGTGGCCGCACGCGCGCCCATGCCCTGCGCTGCCCAGGCCATGGCGACGACGTCGTTGATGACGCGCACCTTCGTGCCGAACAGGCTGGTGAGGCCGGCGCGGGTGATGGTCCAGTTGGATCGGGTGAGGCTGATCATCTCGCCCGAGGCAGCGCCGGCGATGACGAGCAGCGGCTCGAAGCTGGTGAGGTCCTTGCCGGTCTCGCGCGCATAGGTCTGGAGGACGTCGGTGAAGGTGGGCTTGCCCTCGGGGGAAACCGTATGGACCGGCCCCAGCACGGGACGCTGCGACGGCACGACCTCGCTGAAGCGAATGCCCTCTGCGGCGCTGGTGTCGATCACCAACCAGTTACGCTGATCCATTTGATTTTCCTTCTATACGGTCGGACTCGGCAAATCCCGAATAGTCTCAAAGGGTTAAGAGATCGCTCACATTGCGTGAAAGCGTTGCGGGGGCCGCCGCCTCCGGTTGCGTTCACGGGCGAAAGCCTTATGTGGGCGGCAATCCGGATTTTTTAGACACGAAGCAGGTTTCTCATGGCTGATTATGATTATGACGTCCTGGTGATTGGCGCCGGTCCCGGCGGTTATGTGGCGGCGATCCGTGCCGCCCAGCTGGGCCTCAAGACCGCGTGCGCGGAAAGCCGCGAAACGCTCGGCGGCACCTGCCTCAATGTCGGCTGCATCCCCTCGAAGGCCATGCTGCACGCGTCCGAATATTATGACGCCGCCGCCAATGGCGCGATGGAAGCGATGGGCGTGGAAGTCAGCCCGAAGCTCAACCTCGACAAGATGCACGCCCAGCGCCGCGATGCGGTCAAGCAGCTGACCGGCGGCATCGAGTTCCTGTTCAAGAAGAACAAGGTCGACTGGCTGAAGGGCCATGCCACCTTCAAGGATGCGCATTCGGTCGACGTCGCGGGCAAGACCGTGACGGCCAAGAACATCATCATCGCCACCGGTTCGTCGGTGACCCCGCTGCCCGGTGTCGAGATCGACGAGAAGGTCGTGGTGTCCTCGACCGGCGCGCTCGAACTGGAGAAGGTGCCCGAGCATATGGTCGTCATCGGCGGCGGCGTGATCGGGCTCGAGCTCGGCAGCGTGTGGCGTCGTCTCGGTGCCAAGGTGACCTGCGTCGAATATCTCGACCAGATCCTGCCGGGCATGGACAAGGACGTCCGCAAGGAAGCCAACAAGATCTTCAAGAAGCAGGGCATCGAGTTCAAGCTGTCGACCAAGGTGACCGGCGTCGAGGTCAAGGGCGGCAAGGCCACCGTCACCGTCGAGCCCGCCAAGGGCGGCGATGCGGAGACGATCGAGGCGGATTGCGTGCTCGTGTCGATCGGGCGCAAGCCCAACACCGACGGTCTCGGCCTCGAGAATATCGGGCTCGAGGTGAACAAGCGCGGGCAGATCGAGACTGATCATGATTTCGCAACCAAGGTCGACGGCGTCTGGGCGATCGGCGACGTGGTGCCGGGCCCGATGCTCGCGCACAAGGCCGAGGACGAGGGCATTGCCTGCGCCGAGAATATCGCAGGGCTGACCGGCATCGTGAACCATGCGATCATCCCGGGTGTCGTCTACACCATGCCTGAAATGGCGGGCGTGGGCCTGACCGAGGAAGAGGCCAAGGAACAGTATGGCGACATCAAGGTCGGCAAGTTCCCGATGCTCGCCAACAGCCGCGCCAAGACCAATCACGAGCCCGACGGCTTCGTGAAGGTGATCGCCGATGCCAAGACCGACCGCGTCATCGGCGTGCATTGCATCGCCAGCGTGGCGGGTACGATGATCGCGCAGGCCGCGCAGGCGATGGAATTCGGCGCCACGTCCGAGGACATCGCCTACACCTGCCACGCCCACCCCACGCACAGCGAGGCGGTCAAGGAAGCGGCGATGGCGGTGCAGGGCAAGCCGATCCACATCTAAACGCTGCACTATTGTTGCCAATGACGCCGTCCCTGCGCCATGCAGGGGCGGCGTTGCTGTTTCAGGCGATGCGATTTCTTTTCCCGGGGGAATGATGGCGAACGTTCGCAAGACCTTGCGCAAATGGCACCTGTGGCTCGGCTGGCTGGTCGGGGTGCCGATCCTGTTCTGGACGGCCTCGGGCTTCTTCATGGTGTTGAAGCCGATCGAGGAAGTGCGCGGCGAGCATCTGTTGCGAGAGGCCGCGCCGCTGTCGCTCGCCAGTGCGCCGATCCTGCCCGAGGGGCTCGACGCGGCGCCGGTCGAGGGGATCAGCCTCCAGCAGCGCGCGAGCGGGCCGGTCTGGGTCGTGGCGCTCGAGGGGGCGACGCGGATCGCCGATCCGGCGACGGGCGAATGGCTCGACCCCTATGGCGCCAATGACGCCGCCGCCGAGGTGATGGCGCGCTACGAGGGCGGGGCGGCGCTCGACAAGGTCGAGGCGGTCGATACCGACAATCCGCCGGGCGACTGGCGGCGTCAGGTGCCGGCGTGGCAGGTGGCGATGGACGATGGCACGCGCTTCTATGTCGAGCGCGACACGGGCCGCATCGCCGCGACGCGAACCGGCTGGTGGCGCGCCTTCGACTTCATGTGGGGGCTCCACATCATGGATCTCCAGACGCGCGAGGACTTCAACAACAACTGGCTGCGCATCTTCGCGGCCTTCTCGGTGCTGGCCACGCTGATGGCGCTGGTGCTGCTGCCGCTTGCGACCAACCGCAAGAAGAAGGGCAAGCGCTAGGGCTTTTCATCGCGGCGGGGATGCCCTAGGTGCCCTATGCAGCTAATACAGTGGAGTATCCCATGCGTTCGATCATCGTCCCGTCCGCCATCGGCCTTGCAACCGGTCTTCTCTTGGCATCGTGCGCGCCGCGCGCACTTGCCCCGCTATCGCCGCCTCTTTCGGTCGAGGCGCAGCTCGCCGAACATGTCGCGAGGCCGGACATCGGGGCCATCGGCATGGCGCGGCTCGAGGATGGCGAGATCGCCTGGACCGCATATGCCGGCGAGCGCGCGCCGGGCGTCCCGGCCGACTCCACGACCTGGTTCAACGCCGCCTCGGTGGCAAAGACGGTCATGGCGGAAACGGTGTTGCGCCTTGCCGCCGCGGGAGAAATCGGCCTCGATGACGCGATTGTCGATCATCATATGCATCCCGACCTTGCCGCCGACCCCCGCAACCGGCTCCTGACACCGCGGATCATCCTCTCGCACCAGACGACGCTGAAGAATTGGCCGAGCGCCTATGAGGACGGGAAGCTCGCTTTCACCGGCACGCCGGGCACCGGAGGCATCCAATATTCGGGCGCCGCGATCGAGATGTTGCGACGATATCTCGAGGTGCGCCTTGGCGCCGGATATCCGGAGATCGTCGAGCGCGTCCTGTTCGCGCCGCTGGGCATCGAGGAAGTGGCAGTGGCGCGCGAGGAGCGGGTCGCGCCGATGGCCCAAGGGGTCGATGCAGACGGAGGCTGGCTGCCCGCCTTCCTGCGCTACGAAGGCGGCGATGTGATCGAGATCGGCGAGACGAGCGCGGCGGACAACCTTTACGCCACCGTGCCGGGTTATGCGCGACTGCTGCGCGCGATCGCCACGGGAGAGGGGCTGGATGCGCGCTGGCAGGCCGAGCGCACGCGCCTGCTCGCCACCGACGACACCGAGGGGACCGGCTACGCGTGCGAAGTGGACTATTGTCCCGACCCGCTCGGTTTCGGGCTGGGCTGGACGCTGTACGGCGGCGATGGCCGGACGATGGTGACGCACAGCGGCAATGATGTCGCCGAGCATGCGCAGGTTTGGTTCGAACCGGAAACAGGCGACGGGCTGGTGCTGTTCATGACCGGGCAGGACCTGTTCGACGACGGTCTCGAGATGATCCGCGTCGTCGATCCCGGGGCCCCGATGCTCCGCTATTACGACCAGATGTTCGCCAAATATTTTCCCGACGCTGGCTAGGCAGCGGACCGCGTCAGCCGAACCACCCCTGTAACCATCGCAGGCGCGCGCGTCCGTCGGCCTTGGAGGTCGCGGGCGTCACCGGCGCGCATTCGAGGCAACGCGCCTGGAGCGATGGGCCGGCGATGAGCTGGTCGGCGGTGTCGAGCGCGCGGGCGAGGAGCGCGTCGGGTCGCCCGGCGATGCGCGCGAAAGCATCGGCGGGTGCCTCTTCCTGCGCTTCGCCGCCGAGCAGTTCGGCGAACTTGCCCGCGAAACCGAGATCGCGCTGGATATAGTGTAGCGTGGGCTCGCCCTCGATGCCCGCCCGTTCGGCGGCGAGCGCGACCGCCTCTTCCATGCCGCCATAGCGGTCGACGAGGCCGAGCTGGCGCGCGGTGCCGCCGTCCCAGACGCGGCCTTCGGCGATGGTGGCGACACGGTCCACCGGCATGTCGCGCGCCTCTGCGACCAGCGCGAGGAATTTGGCATAGGTGCTCTCGACGCCGGCCTGGAAGAGCGCATCGGCCGCCTCCGAGGGGCCGGCGAACAGGTCGGGTTCGCCCGATAGCGGCGTGGTGCGCACGCCATCGACGCCGACGCCGACCTTCTCGAGCGTGCCCTCGAAGCTCGGCAGCACGGCGAAGACGCCGATCGAGCCGGTGAGGGTGGAGGTGGGGGCGACGATCTCGTCGGCAGCGGTGGCGACCCAGTAACCGCCCGATGCCGCATAGGTGCCGAAGCTGGCGATGACGGGAATGTCCTTTTCGGCCTTCAGCTCCTCGACCGCGAGGCGGATGCGCTCGGAGGCGAGGGCGGAGCCGCCGGGGCTGTCGATGCGCAAGACGAGCGCTTTCAGGTCACGCTTGCCAGCCTTCTCGATCGCCTCGACGAGGCTTTCACCCGCGGCAATTCCGGGGCCGGCAGTGCCGTCGACGATATTGCCCGCCACCGTGATGACGCCGATCTCGCCGCCGCGCTCGCGCGGGGTCTCGAGCGCGATATAGTCGGACAGCTCGATACGCTTGAAGCCGCCGGTGGCGTCGTCATCCGCGCCGCCGAGTTCGGCGAGACGGTCGTGCCAGCCGTGGCGGCTGGTGAGGGCATCGACGAGGCCGAGCTCGCGGGCACGGGCGGCAAGGTCGGTCGAGCCGCCGAAGGCCTCGACCGGATTGTCGAGCGCGAGCGCGATCTGTGCATCGGGGCGGGCCTTGGTGACGTCCTCGCGCCACTGTTCGCCGATGGTCTCGGCGAGCGCGCGCATATTCTCGCGCGCCTCGTCGGACATGGAGGAGCGGGTGAAGGGCTCGACCGCGGCCTTGTAGGTGCCGACGCGGTAGACATTGGCGGTCACGCCGAGGCGGTCGAGGAGGTCGGCGTAATAGAGCTGGCTACCGCCGGGGCCGGCGAGCGCAACCGCGCCGAGCGGGTTGAGGTGGATCTCGTCGGCATGGGCGGCGAGCTGGTAGCTGTCGCCGACATAGCCGGTGGCATAGGCACTGACGGTCTTGCCTGTCGCGCGGATGGCATCGAGCGCCTCGCCGATTTCCTCCATCGCGGGCTGGCCGCCGCCGAGAAAGCCGTCGAGGTCGAGCGCGACGGCCGAGACGCGGTCATCATCCTTGGCCGCATCGAGCGCGGCGAGCAGGTCGGGGAGCGACCATTCCTTCATCACCGGCTGGCCCGCCAGCGCGGCGAAGGGATCGGGGGCCTGCGCTTCCTCGACCACCACGCCGTCCAAGTCGACGACGAGGACGCCGTCGCCGAGCACGGGGTCGGGGGTGCCGCGCAGCACGGCGAAGAGGAGGCCGAAGAAGAGCAGCATGAAGATGAGGACAAGCAGGTCCTTGATGCCGACCAGCAGTTTCCACAGCGAACGGGCGAAACTCACGTCATTGTCCTCCTTCGGGGCTTGTGAACTACCCTAGGACGAGGCGGCGCGCGCCTCCACCCTTATTCGCTGGACGGACAAGCGGGGGGAAGCTAGCCGCAAGGCCATGTCCCGATCGGCGAGCCTGACCGCGCATCCCTGGCGCCACGAATTCCAGACGACGCTGAAGCTCGCCTGGCCGCTGATCCTGTCGAACCTGACGATGGCCTCGGTGCAGGCGATCGATACCTTCTTCCTCGGGCGCTACGGGACGAGCGAACTGGCCTCGGCGGCGCTGGCATTGAACCTCACTTTCGCGCTCAACCTCGTGGCGCTTGGCATCATCACGGCGGCAAGCCCGATGATGGCGACCGCGCTCGGCAAGGCGAAGGGACGGGTCAAGGACGTGCGCCGCAGCTTCCGCCAGTCGGTGTGGCTGGCGGTGAGCATCACCATCCCCATCTGGGCGGTGCTGATGAACGCCGACACGGTGATCGGCTGGCTCGGGCAGGAGCCGCGGCTGGCGCAGGACGCGCAGGTCTTCCTTTGGGGCTATCTCTGGTCGACGCTGCTGTTCCTCCTGTTCAACACGCTCAGGCATTTCCTCGCCGCGCTCGAGCGGCCGGGCTGGGTGCTGATGATCTCGGCCTGCTCGATCCCGATCAACAGCTTTCTCGACTATGCGCTGATCTTCGGCGAGTTCGGTTTTCCCGAGCTGGGGCTGTTCGGGGCGGGGCTGGCGAGCACGATCACCTGGGCGCTCCTGTGTGCGGCGCTGATCACGGTGGTGCAGCTCGACCGCCAGTTCCGCCGCTTCAGCCTGTTCTCGCGTTTCTGGCGGCCCGACTGGGCGCGCTATGCGCGGATGTGGAAGCTGGGGCTGCCGATCGGGCTGGCGATGGGCTTCGAGGGCGGCATCTTCTCGGCGGCGGCCTACCTCATGGGGCTCGTCGGCGAAAAGGCGCTGGCGGCGCATGCCATCGCGCTGCAGATCGCCGCGCTCTCCTTCATGGTGCCGTGGGGTATCGCGCAAGCCTCGACGGTGCGGGTCGGCATCATGCTCGGGCGCGGCGACAGGGACGGCATCGCACGCGCCGGCTGGACCGCGTGGATCCTCGGCGTCGGCTTCATGAGCTTCATGGCGATATTCCTCTTCCTCTTCCCCGCCGAGCTGATCGGCGTCTTCCTCGCCGACACACCGGAGAATGCCGAGGTGCTGGCGCTGGGCGTGAGCTTCCTCCTCATCGCCGCCATCTTCCAGATCGTCGACGGCGCGCAGGTGGTTGGCGCGGGCGTGCTTCGGGGCCTCCACGATACGCGCGTGCCGATGGTCTATACCTTCATCGGCTATTGGGTCATCGGGCTTGGTGCCGGCGCCTGGCTCGCCTTTGGCGCGGGCTGGGAAGGCGAGGGCATCTGGACGGGGCTGGCGATCGGGCTGGCGATCGTGGCGGTGCTGATGCTCCAGCGCTGGATGCGCCGCGAGGCGCTCGGCCTGACGGACCCTGCGCGCGGCGCGGCGGACTGAGCAAAAAATCTCGGGCCTCACCTGTTGACTAGTAGGAATGCGCATCCCAAATGCGCTCTCGACGCTGGCACTCTCCAAGTCCGAGTGCCAGTCGCGAAAGATCAACAACGAAGAAAGTGAGAGGAAACCATGGGTTTCAAACCGCTTCACGACCGTGTCCTCGTCCGCCGTGTCGAGGCCGATGAAAAGACCGCCGGCGGGATCATCATCCCCGACAGCGCCAAGGAAAAGCCGCAGGAAGGCGAAGTCGTCGCCGTCGGTTCGGGCCTGAAGGCCGAAGACGGCAAGGTCACCCCGCTCGACGTCAAGGCGGGCGACAAGATCCTGTTCGGCAAGTGGTCGGGCACCGAGGTCAAGCTCGACGGCGAAGACCTGATCATCATGAAGGAAAGCGACATCCTCGGCATCCTCGCCTGAGCCATCGCTTCCCAAACCTCCTAATTCCCACGAAATAGAAAGGCATTCATCATGGCTGCCAAGGACGTGAAATTCGGGCGTGATGCTCGTGAACGTATTCTCAAGGGTGTCGACATCCTCGCCGACGCCGTGAAGGTGACGCTCGGCCCGAAGGGTCGCAACGTCGTCATCGAAAAGAGCTTCGGTGCGCCGCGCATCACCAAGGACGGTGTGTCGGTCGCCAAGGAAATCGAGCTCAAGGACAAGTTCGAGAACATGGGCGCGCAGATGCTGCGCGAAGTGGCCTCGAAGACCAACGACCTGGCCGGTGACGGCACCACCACCGCGACCGTGCTGGCGCAGGCCATCGTTCGCGAGGGCATGAAGTCGGTCGCCGCGGGCATGAACCCGATGGACCTCAAGCGTGGCATCGATCTCGCCGTGACCAAGGTTGTCGAGGATCTCAAGGGCCGTTCGAAGCCCGTCGCCGGTTCGGAAGAAGTCGCGCAGGTCGGCATCATCTCGGCCAACGGTGACCGTGAAGTCGGCGAGAAGATCGCCGAAGCCATGGACAAGGTCGGCAAGGAAGGCGTGATCACCGTCGAGGAAGCCAAGGGCCTCGAGTTCGAACTCGACGTCGTCGAAGGCATGCAGTTCGACCGTGGCTACCTGTCGCCCTACTTCATCACCGATCCGGAGAAGATGCAGGTCGAACTGAACGACCCCTACATCCTCATCCACGAGAAGAAGCTGTCGAACCTCCAGGCGATGCTGCCGATCCTCGAAGCGGCCGTCCAGTCGGGCCGTCCGCTGCTGATCATCGCGGAAGACATCGAAGGCGAAGCGCTGGCGACCCTCGTGGTCAACAAGCTGCGCGGCGGCCTCAAGGTCGCGGCCGTCAAGGCGCCGGGCTTCGGTGATCGTCGCAAGGCGATGCTCGAGGATATCGCCATCCTGACGGGCGGCGAGATGATCTCGGAAGACCTCGGCATCAAGCTCGAGAACGTCAACCTCAACATGCTCGGCACCGCCAAGCGCGTCACCATCGACAAGGACAACACGACCATCGTCGACGGCGCCGGCACCAAGGACGCGATCGAAGCGCGTACCGGTGCGATCCGCCAGCAGATCGAGAACACCAGCTCGGACTATGACCGCGAGAAGCTCCAGGAGCGCCTTGCCAAGCTCGCCGGCGGTGTTGCCGTGATCAAGGTCGGCGGTGCCACCGAAGTCGAGGTGAAGGAACGCAAGGACCGCGTCGACGACGCGCTTCACGCCACCCGCGCCGCGGTTGAGGAAGGCATCGTCCCGGGCGGCGGTACCGCGCTGCTCTACGCCACCAAGTCGCTCGACGGCCTTGAAGGCGGCAACGACGACCAGACCCGCGGTGTCGACATCGTCCGCCGCGCGCTGCAGGCGCCGGTTCGCCAGATCGCCAGCAATGCGGGCTTCGACGGCGCCGTCGTCGCGGGCAAGCTGATCGACGGCAACGACGAGACGCTCGGCTTCAACGCTGCCAACGACACCTACGAGAATCTCGTCTCGGCCGGTGTCGTCGACCCGACCAAGGTCGTGCGCACGGCTCTCCAGGACGCGGCCTCGGTCGCCGGCCTGCTCATCACCACCGAAGCGACGGTGGCCGAGCTGCCGAGCGACGACAAGGCCGGTGCCGGCGGCATGCCCGGCGGCATGGGCGGCATGGGCGGCATGGGCGGCATGGACTTCTAAGTCCTGCGCACCCACCGTTCAGTCGGTTGAATTGGGGTCGGGCACTTCGGTGTCCGGCCCTTTTTCTTTGCGCTATTGAAGGGTCGGACGCACCTCGGGCAGGTCGGTGCGCTCGGCGCGGGGAGCCTCGGCGAAGACGCTGGGCCGGAGCCATTTGGAGATGCGGCGGGTGAGCTGCGGGTCTCCCTCGAGGCGCAGGTCCTCGGCGGCGATCGCCTCGCGCCAGCTGCGGTCGCCCATCCACACGTCGTGAAGCGCGCGCAGCGTGGAGTAGAAATAGACGTCGACGTCCTGACCGGGATCGGTGAGGCACATGTCGACCTTGCCCTCGCGGATGAGCAGCCAATAGTCCTGTTGATCGACCAGGTCGTCGAAGTGGAAGCGCAGGATGTGACTGTCACCGACCATCTGGTCGGGATCAACGCTGCGCTCGAGGTAAAGCATGAGGAGCTCGATATCGAGGTCGGCGTCGAGCACCTGGTCGCGCGCCCAGACCATGCCCCATTCCCCGAGCGCCACGATGGCGGGGAGCAGCGCCTTGCAGGCGGGGGTGGCGTGATATTCCTTGCCGCGCTGGCCCGGGATCGGACGCTTGGCAACGAGGCCGTGCGCTTCGAGGTCGCGCAGTCGGCTGGTCAGGAGCGTGGGCGAGATGTCGCCGAGGCCGCGCTGCAACTCGTTGAAGCGGCGGGCGCCCATCAGCAACTCGCGGACGACGAGGATGGTCCAGCGTTCGCCGAGGATCTCGGTCGCCTTCGCGATGGGGCAGAATTGGCCATATTGCATGACGGCTCTCCCGAAGATCGCGCCATTGTAGCAGCTTTCTCCAGATTCTGTAGCGCGCTCCTACAATCGCCGTTCTCAACGCGGGGCAAGGAGGGTGGCAAAACTGTCCCTGTCGCCGGGATGGCCCGGCCGAACATAAAAGGGAGAAGAGAAATGCCGCTTACCACCATCGATGTCATCAAGGACGTTTTCACCGCCGAACAGAAGGCGCAACTCATCCATGAAGTCACCGAGGCGATGGTCCGGGTCGAAGGCGAGGGCATGCGCCCCGTGACCTGGGTCCGCATCGTCGAGGTCGAACAGGGTGACTGGGCGATCGGCGGCAAGATGCTGGGGGCGAGCGACGTCCACCAGTTGCGCGACGCCAAGGCCGCCTAGTCGGCACCACCATCGGAAGAGGGGTCGGGAGCCTGTGCTTCCGGCCCTTCCTGCGTGGCCGCAGGCAGCGTGGGGTCGGCGGCCTCGGCGGCGTCGAGCCGCTCCTCGATGGTGGCGAGGCGGGCGCTGGCCTGCTCGTCGGGGCGCTCGGGGGTCTCGTCCTTCTTCGCGCAGGCGGCGAGGGCGAGCAGGGCGAGGGGGAGGAGGGCGCGGGTCATGGCCGAATGATGCCGCAAGTCAGTCCTGAGAGCCAGCGGGATCAGGGCGGCCTGATCCCGTCGATCGGATCAGGCTGTGCCTGTCCGTCGGCCGGCGGGACGGCGAGTCCGGCAGGCAGCTGGCGCTGCCGCCGGCCGCCTTGCTGACAAAAGAAAAGGGCCGCCCGGCGAACCGGACGACCCTGATCTTACCCGAAGGTGAAGCGCTGGCTTAGTCAGCAGCGGCTTCGGCTTCGGTTTCGCCTTCGACTTCGGCTTCGACTTCGGTCGCAGCTTCGTCAGCTTCGGCAGCCATTTCTTCAACGGCAGCTTCAGTGGCTTCGCCAGCGGCTTCAGCGTCCGCTTCCATGGCTTCGCCGGTTTCTTCGACGTTGGTTTCGACGGTTTCGTCGGTCTGGGCTTCGCAAGCCGCGAGGCCGAGGGCCAGGACGGCAGCAGTCAGAGCAACCTTCTTCATAATGTATTCCATTCCTTGTTAGCGTGCCCGCTCGTCGCGCGCACAAGGCACGACCCACTCCTATCGCTAGGGGCGGGCCTGCGAGATGATTTAAATGGTTGTTGTCAGCGGTGCAACGATCTTTTCACAATTGGGGATCCGCGGGCCCGGTGAATTTCTCACTTGCGAGACATAAGGGTTTCTTTATGTCTTTAAGCGATGAAACAAGCCATGGACATTCTGGCACTTTTCGGCGCGCTGTCTGACGAGACGCGCCTGCGCATCTGCTTCCTCGCAAGCGAAATGGAGCTCACCGTCGGCGAGATCGCGCAGGCGCTGGGGCAGTCGCAGCCGCGCGTGTCGCGCCATTTGCGAATCCTCGACGAGGCCGGAATCGTCGCGCGGCGCAAGGAAGGGGCGTGGACCTTCGTGACGCTGCTCCTGCCCGACGACAGTCCCGTGCGCGCGCTGATGCGCAAGGTGTCGGGCGAGACCGCGCGCGCGGTGGCGGCCGACGCCAAGCGGCTCGAGGCGATCCGCATCGAGCGCGCCGAGACGGCGAGCCGCTGGTTCAATGCGCGTAGCCAGCAATGGGACATGCTCCGCCAGCTCCACGCGCCCGAGGAAGATATCGAGGCGGCGATCGCTAGCGCGCTGGCGGGCCGCCCGCTCGGCACGCTGGTCGATGTCGGCACCGGGACGGGGCGGATGCTCGAACTGTTCGCGCCGGGGTCGGATGCGGCGATCGGCATCGACCGCTCGCCCGACATGCTGCGCATCGCGCGCGTACGCCTCGAGGCGGCGGGCGAGGCGGTGCAGGCGAGCCTGCGGCAGGGCGACATGTTCGCGCTGCCGCTTGCCGATGCTTTTGCCGATACGGTCATCCTCCACCAGGTGCTGCATTTCGCGCACCAGCCGCGCGCCGCGATTGACGAGGCGGCGCGGGTGCTGGGGGCGGGCGGACGGCTGGTGCTGGTCGATTTCGAGGCCCACGGCCGCGAGGAACTGCGCCGCCTTCACGGGCACCAGCGCCTCGGCTTTGCCGACGGGGCGGTGGAGCAGATGCTGAAACTGGCGGGGCTGGCCCCGCGCCCGCCGCAGCGGGTCGAGGGAGGCGAGCTCACCGTTACCGTGTGGAGCGCCGACCGTCCGGCGCCGCGCAAGAGGAGGGCCGCGTGACCGATACCACCGCCGATGCCCCGCCGCCGCTGTTCGCGCGGCCCGATGGCGATGTCGACGTGAGCTTCGAATTCTTCCCGCCCAAGACGGAAAGGATGAACGAGAAGCTGTGGGCCTCGATCGAGAAGCTCGAACCGCTGCATCCGCGCTTCGTGTCGGTGACCTATGGCGCGGGCGGTTCGACCCGCGAGCGGACCCACGCGACGGTCAGGAGGATCGTCGAGGAGACGGGGCTGACGCCGGCGGCGCACCTCACCTGTGTCGGGGCCAGCCGCGACGAGGTGCAGGACATTGCGCGCGACTATTGGGAGGCGGGCGTGCGGCATATCGTCGCGCTGCGCGGCGACCCGCCCGAGGGCGAGCGCTTTGCGCCGCATCCGCAAGGCTATGCCAATGCCGCCGAGCTGGTGGCGGGGCTGAAGCAAGTGGCCGACTTCGATATTTCGGTCGCCGCCTATCCCGAATGCCATCCCGAGGCGCTCTCTTTCGAGGCCGATCTCGATCACCTGCTCCGCAAGATCGACGCGGGGGCGAGCCGCGCGATCAGCCAGTTCTTCTTCGACCCCGCGCCCTTCTTCCGCCTGCGCGATGCGCTGGCGGCGCGGGGGCGCGAGGTGGAACTGGTGCCGGGCATCCTGCCGGTGTCGAATGTCGCGCAGACGAAGAAGTTCGCGGGGCTGTGCGGAGCGCAGATCCCCGCATGGATGGAAGCGCGTTTCGAGGGGCTCGATGACAATCCCAAGGCGCGCGAGCTGGTCGCCGCGACCATCGCCGCCGAGCTGTGCGGCCAGCTCTATGCGGGCGGGGTGCGGCATTTCCATTTCTACACGCTCAATCGCGCCAATCTCTCCTACGCCATCTGCCGCCTGCTCGGTATCCAGCCGGGGCCGATCGCATGAGCCGCGCCGGGGAGCTGAAGGCGCTCGCGGCGCGCCAAGTGCTGGTCAAGGACGGCGCCTATGGCACCGCGATCCAGGCGCTGGGGCTGGGCGAGGCGCAGTTTCGCGGGGCGGTCGCGCTGGAGCGCGAGCAGCGCGGCAATAACGACCTTCTCAACCTCACGCAGCCGCAGGCGGTGGAGGCGATCTGCACGGCCTATGCCGAGGCCGGCGCCCATGTGCTGGCGACCAACAGCTTCAACGCCAATGCGATCAGCCAGGCCGACTATGCCGCCGCGCATCTCGTCCACGACATCAATGTCGAGGGCGCGCGGATCGTGCGCGCGGTGACCGACCGCTTCGCTACGCCCGGGGCACCGCGCTTCGTGGCGGGCGCGGTGGGGCCGACCAACAAGACGCTGTCGCTGTCGCCCGATGTCGCCGACCCGGGTTTTCGCGAAGTCGGCTTCGACGAGGTGGTCGCCGTCTATGAAGGCCAGGTGCGTGCGCTCGCCGAGGGCGGGGTGGATTTCATCCTGATTGAGACGGTGTTCGATACGCTGAACGCCAAGGCGGGGATCATGGCGGTGAAGAACGTCGAGCGCGAACTGGATCGCGACTTGCCGGTCATGCTGTCGATGACGCTGACCGACCTTTCGGGGCGCAACCTGTCGGGGCATACGGTCGAGGCCTTCTGGGCCAGCGTACGCCATGCCGCGCCCTTGAGCATCGGCCTCAACTGCTCCTTCGGGGCCGAGGCGCTTCGGCCGCATCTCAAGGAGCTGAGCCGCGAGGCCGACTGCCTCGTCATGGCCTATCCCAATGCGGGGCTTCCCAACGACCTCGGCCAATATGACGAGGGGCCGGGCGAGACCGCGCGGCAGGTCGCCGACTGGCTGGACGAGGGGCTGGTCAACATCGTCGGCGGCTGCTGCGGGACGACGCCCGCGCATATCGCCCGCATCGCGGCAGCGGTGGAGGGTGCGCGGCCGCGCGTCCTTCCCGGGCCGCCCGATGCCATGCTCCTCGCGGGGCTCGAGACGCTCGAGGTGCGCGCATGAACGAGATCGCCAGCCGCTTCGTGATGATTGGCGAGCGCACCAACGTCACCGGTTCGGCGCGCTTCAAGAAGCTCATCCTCGGCGGCGACTATGAGGCCGCCGTCGAGGTCGCGCGCCAACAGGTCGAGAATGGCGCGATGGTGGTCGACGTCAACATGGACGAGGCGCTGCTCGACGGGGCCGAAGCGATGGCGACCTTCCTGAAGCGCATCGCCGCCGAGCCCGACATCGCCCGCGTGCCGGTCATGGTGGACAGCTCCAAATGGGAAGTGATCGAGGCGGGGCTCAAATGCGTGCCCGGCAAGCCCATCGTCAATTCGATCAGCTTGAAGGAAGGCGAGGACGAATTCCTGCGACTGGCGCGAAAGGTGCGCGACTATGGCGCGGCGGTCGTCGTCATGGCCTTCGACGAGACGGGGCAGGCCGACACGAAGGCGCGCAAGGTCGAGATCTGCAAGCGCGCCTATGACCTGCTCGTGGGCGACGGCTTTCCTGCACATGACATCATCTTCGATCCCAACATCTTCGCGGTGGCGACGGGGATCGACGAGCATCGCCGCTATGGTGTCGACTTCATCGAGGCGGTCAAGGAGATCAGGGCACGGTGCCCCGGCGTGCAGGTGTCGGGCGGACTGTCCAACCTCAGCTTCTCCTTCCGCGGCAACGAGCCGGTGCGCCGCGCGCTGCACAGCGTCCTCCTCTACCACGCCATCCCCGCGGGGCTGTCGATGGCGATCGTCAATGCGGGGCAGCTCGATGTCTATGACGAGATCGATCCCGAACTCCGGCAGGCGTGCGAGGACGTGCTGTTCGACAGGGACGAGGGCGCGACCGACCGGCTGATCGAAATCGCGCAGGGCTATCAGGGGCAGGGGGCCAAGGCCTCGGCAAAGGATGACAGCTGGCGCGACCTGCCCGTCGAGGCGCGGCTCGAACATGCGCTGGTAAAGGGGCTCGATGCGCATATCGAGGCGGATGTCGAGGAGGCGCGACAATCGGCGCCCCGCGCCCTCGACGTCATCGAAGGCCCGCTGATGGACGGCATGAACCGTGTCGGCGACCTCTTCGGCTCGGGCAAAATGTTCCTGCCGCAGGTGGTGAAATCGGCACGGGTGATGAAGAAGGCGGTGGCGGTGCTGCTGCCCCATATCGAGGCCGAGAATGCGGGCGCGCGGGCGGCCAAGGGGCGGATCCTGCTCGCCACGGTGAAGGGCGATGTCCACGACATCGGCAAGAATATCGTCGGCGTCGTCCTCCAGTGCAACGGCTACGAGATCGTCGACTTGGGCGTGATGGTCGGCTGGCCCGACATCCTCGCGGCAGCACGGCATCACGAGGTCGACATCATCGGCCTGTCGGGGCTGATCACGCCGAGCCTCGATGAAATGGTGCACAATGCCAGCGAGATGGAGCGCGAGGGGCTGGACCTGCCGCTGCTGATCGGCGGGGCGACGACGAGCCGCGTGCATAGCGCGCTCAGGATCGCGCCGGCCTATTCGGGGCCGGTCGTCCATGTCACCGACGCGAGCCGCGCGGTCGGGGTGGCGGCCAAGCTGATGGGCGAGGAGCGGGCGGGCTATGCGGCCGATGTCGCTGCCGAATATGCCAAGGTGCGCGCGGGGCGCGAGGGCAAGGGCAAGGGCGCCATCGCGACACTGGAGCAGGCACGCGCCAACGGCTTCGTGCTCGACCCCGATGGCGTGGCGCCGCCGCCGGCCAGCCTCGAGCGGCACCGGTGGGACGATTGGGACTTGGCCGACCTACGCGAGGCGATCGACTGGACCCCCTTCTTCCGCGCCTGGGAATTGCACGGCACCTATCCCGCCATCCTCGAGGACGAGGTGGTGGGCGAGGCGGCGCGCGCGCTGTTCGCCGATGCGCAGGCCATGCTCGACGAGATCGTCGAGGAGAAGTGGCTGACCGCGCGGGGCGTGGCGCAAGTCTGGCCGGCGCGGCGCGAGGGCGATGATGTCGTCGCGGACGGGACCCGCCTGCCGATGCTGCGCCAGCAGGTGAAGAAACGCGAGGGGCGGCCCAACATGTGCCTCGCCGATTTCGTCGCGGATAGCGGCGATCATGTCGGCGGCTTCGCGGTGGCGATCCACGGCGCGGAGGAGCGCGCCAAGGCCTATGAGGCGGCGGGCGATGACTATCGCGCCATCCTGTTGAAGGCGCTCGCCGACCGGTTTGCCGAGGCCTTTGCCGAACGGCTGCACCAGCAGGTGCGAACGCGGCAATGGGGCTATGCGGCGGACGAACGATGCACGAACGAGGACCTCATCGCCGAGCGCTATCGCGGCATCCGGCCCGCGCCCGGCTATCCCGCCTGTCCCGACCATGGGTTGAAGCCGGTCCTGTTCGACCTGCTCGGGGGCGATCCGGCGGGGATCACGCTCACGGAGAACAATGCCATGTGGCCGGCGAGCGCGGTGTCGGGCTTCTATTTCGGACATCGCGATGCCGCCTATTTCGGGGTGGCGCGGGTGGGGCGCGACCAGCTCGAGGATTATGCGGGCCGCTGCGGGATCGGCGTGGACACGGCCAAAAAGCGGTTGTCGCCCAATCTCGACGAGGAAGCGGCGGCAGGCTAGGGCGGGAACCGTGATCCAGCGCTTTCTCCTTGCCTTCGCCATGCTGTTCCTCGCCCTTCCGGCGAGCGCGCAGACGACCAATCTCACCCCGCGGCTCGAGGTCGATGGGCCGGTGGTCGATGGCACGATCGATGCCGCCATCGTCTTCGAGGCCAAGCCCGGCTGGCACGGCTATTGGAAAAACCCCGGCGATGCGGGGCTGCCGCTCGCTGTGGAGTGGGACCTTCCCGACGGTGTCGAGATGGGGCCGATCCGCTTTCCCACCCCGATGCGCTACAAGGCGGCGGGGCTGACGAGTTACGTCTATCGCGGGCAGCATGCGATGCTGACCGAGGTGCGCGCCGATGACAGCGCGCCGCAAAGCTTCACCATTCGCGGCTCGGCGACCTGGCTGGCCTGCACCGACAAGGTATGCGTGCCCGAGCGCGGCGAGTTTGCGACGGTCGTGCGCCGCGCCGACGAGGCGGGCGCGCCGCGCGAGGATTTCGCAGGCTGGCGCGCCGCGCTGCCGCGACCGCTGGCAGGGGAGGCGCAGTATGCCGCCAGCCGCGAGCGGCTCGGGGTAGCGGTGCCGGTGCCTGCCGGACTCGCGCTCGGCAAGCCCGACATCTTCATCGCCGAAAACCGCGTCATCGACACGAGCGTCGAACCCGTCTTCCGGCGCGAGGGCGACAAGCTGATTGCCGAACTGGCGCTGCATCCGCGCGCCGATCCCGAGAAGCTGCCCGACACGATCGGCGGGATCGTCAAGCTCGGCACGGGGCAGGGGCTGGAATTCGAGGCGGTCGAGGGGCCGGTACCGACGGGGGGCACGCCGCTCGGCGATACCAGCATGGCGGCGATTGCCGGCGCGATGCTCGGTGCGCTGGTCGGCGGGCTACTGCTCAACCTGATGCCCTGCGTCTTTCCCGTGCTGACGATGAAGGCGCTGCACCTTGCCCATAGCGGGTCGAGCGAGGCGCGGGCGCGGCGCGATGCGCTGGGGTATACGCTGGGCGCGGTCGCGGGGACGGCGAGCCTCGGGGTGGCGCTCCTCCTCCTGCGCGCGGGCGGCGATGCGGTCGGCTGGGCCTTCCAGCTGCAGGACCCGCGAACGATCTTCCTCCTCCTCCTGCTGGCCTCCGCGATCACGCTCAACCTCGTCGGCCTGTTCGAGCTGCCGGTCGTGGGCGGACAGGTCGAGGCCAAGGGGTCGATCGCGACGGGCGCGCTCGCCGCGTTCGTCGCCACGCCCTGCGCGGGGCCCTTCCTCGGCACCGCGCTCGGGACCGCGCTGATCCTGCCCGGCCTCGCCGCGCTCGGCATCTTCGCGATGCTCGGGCTGGGGTTGGCGCTGCCATTTCTTGCCATCGGTTTCGTGCCCGCGCTGCGCGACCGGCTGCCGCGGCCGGGGCCGTGGATGAAGAGCTTGAAGCGCTATCTCGCCATCCCGATGGCGGCCACGGTGGTCGCCTGCCTGTGGCTCCTGTGGCGCCTCGCGGGGCCGATCGGGCTGACCAGCGGGTTGGTCGCGGTCGGCGTGCTGGTCGGCATCTTCGGCCTGCTCGGGCGGCGCATCGGCATGTTGCGCTATGCGGTCGGCACGGCGGCGGTCGTGGCGGTGGCGGGGCTGGCCGTCCTGCCTTCCGAACCGGTCGAGCGCGAGGCAGCGGTGGCGGGGGCATCGACCTGGAGCCCCGCGCGGGTCGCCGCGGCGCAGGGCGGCGGGCGTCCCGTCTTCGTCTATTTCACCGCCGACTGGTGCCTCACCTGCAAGGCCAACGAGAAGATCGCGATCGACCGCGAGGAAGTGCGCGCGGCCTTCGATGCGGCGGACGTGGCAGTGTTCGTCGCCGACTGGACCGATGGCAATGACGTCATCACCCGCTTCCTCGAGGAGCGCGGGCGTGCGGCGGTGCCGGTCTACCTCTGGTATCCGGCGGGCGAGGGCAGCCCTGAGGAACTGCCGCAGATCCTGACCCCCTCGATGCTGGTGCAGCGCGCGAATGCGGCGACGGAAGCGCAAGGTTCTTAAGGGGCTGTTTACCCTGTTGGGCTAGCGATGTAGCCGATGAAAAAGGATCGCCTCCTCGCCATGGTGCCGCGCTGGTTTCCCTTCGCGTTGGCCTGCCTCCTGCCCTCGCTGTTGCTGGGGTGGGACTATTTCCATCTCAAGTCGCTGGCGCTGTGGGGAATTGTCGCAGGGGTATCGGTAGCGGTCTTCGCGGTGGTGCAGCTGGTGCGCGGCAAGGGGCTGGGGGACGTGCCCGCAACGCTTCTCCTCGCGGTGACGGCGGGGCTCGGCATGGCGATCTACAGCTCAGTCAAGATGTGGCTCAACCGCTTCGGCTTCGGTGCCGACGAGATGCTGGCCGACTTGGACGCGCTCCTCTTCTTCGGCGATCCGTGGCGCTATCTCGACTTCCTGACGGGCGCGCATCTCGCGGTGATCTACCACTGGACGTGGCTGCTGTTCATCGCCGCCGCGCTGGTGCGGGCGCGCCATGACGGCGCGTTCATCGGCGGCTGGTTCATCATGTGGGGGCTGCTCGCGCCGCTGGTGCAGTGGCTCGTGCCCGCGGGCGGGCCGGTCTTCTATGAAAAGCTCGGGCTCGGCGACCGCTTTGCCGGCATCGACCCGTCCACCACTGGGATGTTCGTCGATTACCTGTGGGACGCCTATGTCGCCAATGACGTGGAATTCGGCGCGGGCATCAGCGCCATGCCCTCGATGCACATCGCCTCGGTGGTGTGGGGGCTGATGCTGTTCCGCTCGCCCGCCGCCGCGGCCTATGCGCTGATCATCTTCATGATCTCGGTATCCTCGGGCTGGCATTATGCGGTGGACGGCATCGTCGGCGGGCTGCTTGCCGTGCTGGCGGTGAAGGCCGCGCGGGCGCTGCCCTTCCTTGCGGAGAATAGGGACGGGGGCGCGGCAGGCGTCGCGCCCGATCCCGCGCCCCAGCCTGTCGCCTGACCTGCCGCCTAGTCGGCCGCCCAGACCTGCTCGCCGCCGACGAAGGTGGCGAGGATGCGCGTGGCCGCGATGTCGCGCGGGTCGATGCGCTCGAGATCGCGGTCGACGACGATGAAGTCGGCATGTTGCCCGACCTCGAGCGCGCCGAACCGGCCTTCGGCCTCGCCCGCATAAGCGGCCCAGCGGGTGAAGCCCGCGAGCGCCTCGCCGAGTTCGAGCGCTTCGTCCTCGCGCCAGCCGCCCTCGGGGGCGTTATTGGCGTCCTCGCGCGTCACCGCGACCTTGAGCCCCGTGAAGGGGTTGGGATGCTCGACGGGAAAGTCGGAGCCGAAGGCGAGGCGGGTGCCGGTGTCGAGCAGGCTCTTCCACGCATAGGCACCGCCGAGGCGGCCGGGCCCGAGGCGCTTTTCGGCCATCTGCCAGTCCGAGCTCTGGTGCACCGGCTGCATCGAGGCGATGATGTCGCCCGCGGCAAGGCGCGGCAGGTCGGCGACATCGAGAATCTGGACATGTTCGATGCGGTGGCGCGCGGCGGCGCCATTGCCGAGCTCCTCGAAGATCGAGACGACCTCCGCATTGGCGGCATCGCCGATGGCGTGGATGGCGAGCTGGAAGCCATGGTCATTGGACCAGCGCGCGGCCTCGCGGAGCTCCGCGGCCGACATGACGGGCAGGCCGCGATGGCCGTGGCTGTCGGCATAATCCTCCTTGAGGAGTGCGCCGCGCGAGCCGAGCGCGCCGTCCGAATAAAGCTTCACCCCGCCCATGCGCAGGCGGTCGTCGTAGAGCCACGGGGTGGGACCCGTGCCCGCGATCGTCGCGGCGGGTTCGGTGCCGCCCGAATAGCTCATGATCCGCACGTTGAGGCGGCCATTGTCGCCGGCGCGGCGCATGGCGAGCCAGTCGGGGCCGCTGGTCCCCATGTCGGCGACCGCGGTAAGGCCGTTCGACAGCATGAAGACCTGCGCGGCGGAAAGCGCGCGGTCGAGCATCGCGGCATCGGGGGCGGGGATGTGCTGCGCCACGAGCTGTTCGGCCGTGTCGACGAAGACGCCTGCGGGGCTGCCGTCGGCGAGGCGCTCGATCGCGCCGCCCTCGGGCGCCTCAGTGGCGGCGGTGATGCCGGCGATGCGGAGCGCGGCGCTGTTGCCGACCGAGGCATGGCCGTCGACGCGGCCGAGCCAGACGGGGCGGTCGGCGACCACCGCGTCCAGATCGGCAGCGGTCGGGAAGCGCTTGTCGGCGAACATCTCCTGGTTCCAGCCGCGGCCGGTGATCCAGGGCAGGTCGGGGTTGGCGGCGGCATAGGTGGCGAGGCGCTCTTTCAGCTCCTCGATCGAGGCCGTGCCGGTGACGTCGAGCTGGAGCACCGCCATGCCGAGGCCGATGACATGGCCGTGCCCGTCGATGAGCCCGGGCAGGACATGCGCGCCCTCCATGTCGACGACCTTGTCGGCGGCGGGCGCGAGATCGACCATCTCGTCGGCACCGACCATGCGCAGGATGCGGCCGTCATCGCCCACCAGCATGGCCGAGAAGCGGGTGAGGCTGCCGTCCTCGCTCGCCTGCAGGCCGTTCATGCCGGTGTAGAGCGTATCGGCCGCCGCGGGGGCGGCGAGGGCGAGGGCGGCGCAGGCCGCGAGAAGGCGTTTGTTGATCATGGCCTCCCGCATAGCATTGTCTGGCGCAGGCGAAAGGTCTAGGCGGCGATCCTATGGAGAGGGAAATTACTGTCGAGGACGTCCGCGCCGCTGCCGCGCGGATCGAGGGCCATGTCGTGAAAACGCCGATGGCCAAGTCGCGCACCTTGAGCGAGATCATCGGGACCGATGTCTGGCTCAAGTTCGAGAATTACCAGTTCACCGCCGCCTACAAGGAGCGCGGCGCGCTGAACAAACTGTGCCAGCTGGACGACGCCGAGAAGAAGCGCGGCGTGATCGCGGCCTCGGCGGGCAACCATGCACAGGCGGTCGCCTATCATGGCGCGCGATTGGGCATTCCCGTCACCATCGTGATGCCGAGACCCACGCCGACCATCAAGGTCGAGCATACCGAGGGGCATGGCGCCAATGTCGTGCTCGAGGGGCGCGTTTTCGACGATGCCTATGCCCATGCGCAGAAGCTCGCCGAGGAGAAGGGCTATGTCTTCGTCCACCCGTTCGATGATGCCGACATCATCGCGGGGGCGGGCACGGTCGGGCTCGAGATGCTCGCCAAGGTGCCCGATCTCGACGTGCTGGTCGTGCCGATCGGCGGCGGCGGGCTGATGAGCGGCATCGCGATCGCCGCCAAGGCGCACAATCCCGATATCGAGATCGTCGGCGTGGAAGCCGCCATGTTCCCCGCGATGAAGAATATCATCGAGGGCAAGAAGAGCGTGATGGGCGGCGACACGCTGGCCGAGGGCATCGCGGTCAAGGAGCCGGGCAAGATTACCCGCGCCATCATCGGCGATCTCGTCGACCGCATCGAGCTGGTCGAGGAAGCGGCGATCGAACATGCGGTCGCGCTGCTCGTCGGCATCGAGAAGACGGTCGTGGAAGGCGCTGGCGCCGCGGGCCTCGCGCATCTCCTCGCCGAGCCCGGCAAATATGCGGGCAAGAAGGTCGGCACCGTCCTGTGCGGCGGCAATATCGACCCGCATCTCCTGTCCAACGTGCTGGTGCGCGAGCTGGTGCGCGCGGGCCGGATCGCGCGATTGAAGATCGAGGCGGAGGATCGCCCCGGCGCGCTCGCCGCGATCACCAAGGCGTTCCACGAGTGCGGGGTCAACATCATCGAGACCAACCACCACCGCGTCTTCACCGCGCTGCCCGCCAAGGACACGCTGATCGAGGTCGAGTGCGAGGCGCGCGATGCCGCCGCGATCGACGGGCTGATCGACAAGCTGACCGAGTGCGGGTTCAAGGTGCGGCGCGAGGCGATTGTCTAGGGCGGCCAAGTTGCGGACCGTCAAAAATGGCGGTTAACCAAGAAACGTTTCGTAGCGGCACAAATTGACTCAGGATCGGGCACCGAGCCGAGTGCAAATTCGTTGCAGAACTGTTAACTTCCTTCCACAGCTTTTGGGTAAGGAAGAAAGACAGGAGGCCCGGGGTGAGCGCACCATTTCGCTTTCCCAAGTTTTTCGTGACCAATCCCGCGCCCTGCCCCTATCTGCCGGGCAAGGTGGAGCGGAAGGTGTTCACCGAACTGTCGGGCCGCAATGCCGCGGAGTTGAACGAGGCATTGGGCCGGATCGGCTTTCGTCGTTCGCAATCGGTCGCCTATCGCCCGAGCTGCACCGACTGCTCGGCCTGCGTGTCGGTGCGCGTGCGCACCGAGGACTTCCAGCCGAGCCGGACGCATCGCCGCCTGATGCGCGCCCATGCCGACCTCGACGTCACTGCCTGCAAGCCGTGGACCACCGCCGAGCAATATGAGCTGCTCAGCCGCTATCTCGCCGACCGTCACCCCGGTGGCGGCATGGCCGAGATGGACGAGCAGGACTATGCCGACATGGTCGAGCAGACGCCGGTGCGCACTTATGTGATCGAATATCGTGAGCCGGCCGATGAATATGGCCGCCCCGGCAAGCTTGTCGGTGCCTGCCTGTCGGACCAGCAGTCGGACGGCCTCAGCATGATCTACAGCTTCTTCGATACTTCGGCGGAGGCGCGCAAGGGGCTCGGCACCTATATCATCCTCGACCATATCACCCGCGCCAAGCGGGCGGGGCTTCCCTACGTCTATCTCGGCTATTGGGTCGAGGGCTCGGACCGGATGAACTACAAGACGCGCTTCAAGCCGATGGAACGGCTGGGGCGCGATGGCTGGCGGCCGATGGAGGAAAGCCTCACCGTCGACTATGCCGACCGCTCCAAGCCGCTGCCGCAGCGCAACCGCTCGGACAAGGTGCTGCCGGTCAAATAGCCCGTTAGGCCGACCTTAACCTCGATCATCTAACCAGCGTAACGATCTCGAGGGAGGCGTCCTATTCGCCACGACCCATTATCCGCCGGCACGCCGGCCACCACCAGCCTTGCCGAGCTGCTCGGCGCGTTCAGCCATGCGCTCGACATGACCGAGGGGCAGCCGGCGGGACACAGCCTGCGCTGCGCCTATGCGGCGGGGTGGATAGCGCGCGCGCTGGGGCTGTCGGCGGCCGAGCGTCACCGGCTCCATTATGCGGTGCTGCTCAAGGATCTTGGCTGTTCGAGCAATGCGGCTCGGATTGCCGAGCTCTACGCGACCGACGATCGCGACTTCAAGGCGCGCTGGAAGACGGTGCCGGAGGGGCTGCCCGCCACGCTGCGCTTCGTCTTTGCGCGGACGGGCGCGGGAGCGGGACTGCGCACGCGGGTCGCCAAGATCGCCAACATCCTCAGGAACGGCGATGCGATCGCGCAGGAGATGATCGAGACGCGCTGCACCCGCGGCGCCGACATCGCGCGCCGGCTGCGCTTCGACGAGGGCGTGGCGGCGGGCATCTTCAGCCTCGATGAACATTGGGACGGCTCGGGGCGGCCCGAGGGGCTTTCCGGCGACGACATCCCGCTCGAGGCGCGGATCGCGCTCCTGTGCCAGGTCGTCGACGTCTTCCACGCCCGGGGCGGCCGCGAGGCAGCGCGGGCCGAAGTCGCCAGGCGCGCGGGCAGTTGGCTCGACCCGCGGCTCGCCGCCTGTTTCCAGATGATCGCGGGCGAACTGTCTTTCTGGCGCGATTATGAAAGCCCGCAGGTCGCGGTGCAGGTCGCCGCACTGGCACCGCCCGAGGAGGCGGTGGCGGTCGACGAGGATTATCTCGACGATATCGCGGCGGCCTTCGGCGCGGTGGTCGACGCCAAGAGCCCCTATACGGGCGGCCATTCGGGGCGCGTCGCGGGCTTTGCTGGTACGATGGCCGAAGCGATGGGCATGGCCCCGGCGCAGCGCCGCTGGCTGCACCGCGCCGCGCTCTTGCACGATGTCGGCAAGCTCGGCGTGTCGAGCCGCGTGCTGGAGAAGCCCGGCCGGCTGGGCGAGGAGGAATGGACCGAGATGCGCGCCCATGCCGCGCAGACCCATGCGATCCTGTCGCGGGTCGGCTGCATGGCCGACATGGCGGAGATCGCCGCGGCGCATCACGAACGGCTCGACGGCAGCGGCTATCCGCTCGGGCTCGGTGCCAGCGAGATCGGCATGGAGACGCGGATCATCACGGCCTGCGACTTCTATGACGCGTTGACCGCCGACCGGCCCTATCGGGCCGCGCTGGCGCCCGATGAGGCGCTGGCGATCATGGAGCGCGAGGTCGGCACGGCGGTCGATGGCGACTGTTTCGAGGCGCTTCGCAGCATCCTTGCTTGACGGGTCGAACCGGCTCGGACAGAGGCGCGCCCTTTCGAAATCAATAGAGGGAGGGGGCCATGGGCCGCGCTTTTCGCCGGGCGACGCCCGCAGACGACGAGACGCTGGGCGAAGTGATGTACGATGCGGTGCGCAACGGGCGCAGCCACTATTCCGAAAAGCAGCGCGCCGCCTGGGTGCCCGAGCCGCGCAAAGGGGCGGCATGGAGCGAACGGCTCGCCAAGCAGGATATCGTCATCGCCGAGGAGGCGGGCGAGGTGCTGGGCTTCATGAGCCTCGAGCGCGACACCGCCTATCTCGACTTCGCCTATATCCGCCCCAAGGCGCAGGGCACGGGGCTGTTCCGCCAGATGCTCGAGCGCATCCTCGAGAGAGGCCGCGCGCAGGGGATGGAGCAGATCAGCGTGCACGCCAGCCTGATGGCGCAGCCGGCGTTTGCGGCCTGCGGGTTCGCGGTAACGGCGGAGGAGGAAGTGACCATCGCCGATGAAAGCTTCCGCCGCTTCGCGATGACCTGCACGCTTTAGGAACGAGAAAAGGGCGGCGGCGCCCTCCCAAGCACCGTCGCCCTCTCTTGCCCGCTCGCTCTGAAAAGCGGGATGGTATCTCTTGTTACGCGGCGGCTTCGCCGGCCGCCTTGTCTTCCTCGGCATCGCGCAGCACGTAGCCGCGGCCCCAGACGGTCTCGATGTAATTCTCGCCGCCACAGGCCAGCGACAGCTTCTTGCGCAGCTTGCAGATGAAGACGTCGATGATCTTGAGCTCGGGCTCGTCCATCCCGCCATAAAGGTGGTTGAGGAACATTTCCTTGGTGAGCGTCGTGCCTTTCCGGAGGGAAAGCAGCTCGAGCATCGCATATTCCTTGCCGGTGAGGTGGACGCGGTTGCCGTCCACTTCGACCGTCTTGGCATCGAGGTTCACCGCCAGCTTGCCGGTGCGGATGACCGACTGCGAATGACCCTTCGAGCGGCGGACGATGGCGTGGATGCGCGCCACCAGCTCGTCGCGGTGGAAGGGCTTGGTGACATAATCGTCGGCGCCGAAGCCGAGGGCACGGACCTTCGAGTCCATCTCGCCGATGCCCGACAGGATCAGGACCGGGGTCTGCACCTTGGCGGTGCGCAGCTTCTTCAGGACGTCATAGCCGTGCATGTCCGGCAGGTTGAGGTCGAGAAGGATGATATCGTAATCATAGAGCTTGCCAAGATCGAGGCCTTCTTCGCCAAGATCGGTGACATAGGTGTTGAAGCCTTCCGTCGAGAGCATCATCTCGATGCTCTTGGCGATGGTGGCGTCATCCTCGATCAGCAGTACTCGCATAAGTAATTCCCCCGATTAGTCCGTCGTTAAGGGCGTTTACCAAACCTAAAAGTAACCGGCGCTTAACGTCGTCTAAGCGTCCATTAACCATTCCGTATCTGACTCGGAAAAGTTAACAAAGTCATAAAGGTTAACGCGAGCCATTTACGATCCGTCCTGTGGCGAAAAAGACTCATAATGGAGGAAGCCCGCCTCTTCCCTAGGGAGCCGCGGGTCGATACGGGGGCGCCATGGACCTGGAATCGCGCATCATTTTTATCGACGCTGCCGTCGTCGCCATCGACAAACCCGCCGGTTTGCCCGTCGACACCCCCCGCCGCGGGGGTGATTCGGTCGAGCGGCGGCTGCGCGAGCTGCAACAGGGCTACAAGCGCCTGCCCGCGATCATGCACCGGTTGGACCAGGACACGTCGGGCTGCCTGCTGCTCGCGCGCAACCCGCCGGCGCGCAAATGGGTGCAGGCCGCCTTCGAGCGCCACGAAGTGCGCAAGCGCTATGTCGCCGTGCTCGGCGGACCGGTCGAGGGCGATGCGGGCGTCATCGACCTGCCGCTTTCGAAAGTGTCGAGCGAGGAAGCGGGCTGGCGCATGGTCGCCGATCCCAAGGGCAAGCCCGCGGTGACCAACTGGAAGAAGCTGCACGAGGAGGGCGGCCGCACGCTGGTCGAATTCGTCCCCGCGACAGGGCGCACCCACCAGATCCGCGTGCATGCGCGCGAGGGGCTGGGCGCTGGGATCGTCGGCGACCGTGTCTATGGCTTCCCGGGCGGGCCGATGCTGCTCCACGCGCACCGCCTCGAAGTGCCGCGCCCCAAGGGCAAGACGATCAAGCTGGAAGCGCCGCTGCCCGAGCATTTCGGCGAATGGGCCGCCTTTGCGGGCGTGTCGAGCTGATGAAGCCCGAGGACGTATCGATCCCCGAAGAGGCGCTGGAGGAAAGCTATCTCGCCGCCTCCGGCCCCGGCGGGCAGCATGCCAATACGACCGAGACGGGCGTGCAGATGCGGGTCGACCTCTATGCGCTGGGCCTCAGCGGGCGGGTGCTCAACCGGCTCCGCCACATCGCCGGATCGAAGGTCACCAAGGATCGCGCCGCCCTCGTCATCACCGCCAAGGGCTCGCGCAGCCGCGAGGACAATCGGCGCGAGGCGCGTAGCCGTCTTGCCGAGATGATCGCCAAGGCCCATGTCGAGCCCAAGCGGCGCAGGAAGACCAAGCCGAGCCGCGCCGCCAAGGCGCGGCGCACCGACAGCAAGGTCAAGCGCGGCGCGGTGAAGAAGATGCGCGGGAAAGTGGATTATTAAGGACGTCGCCCCAGCGCAGGCTGGGGCCCATGCCGTGGAGACGATTCTCGGGGACATGGATCCCGGCCTCCGCCGGGATGACGGGAAAGAGGACGAAAATGTACGACTTCAAGATCGAGGCGGGGACCAAGGCCGCTTTCTATGACGAACTGGCCAAGGCGCTCGAAAGCCTCGTCGCGGGCGAGCCCGACCAGGTCGCCAACATGGCCAATGCCGCCGCGCTCATCATGGAGCAGCTCGGCGATCTCAATTGGGCAGGCTTCTATCGCAACGTCGAGGGCACGCTGGTGCTGGGGCCCTTCCAGGGGCGCGCGGCCTGCATCCGCATTCCCTTCGGCAAGGGCGTGTGCGGCGCGGCGGCCGAGAGCCGCGAGACGCAGCGGGTCGAGGACGTGCACGCCTTTCCCGGCCATATCGCCTGCGACGCGGCGAGCCGCTCGGAGCTGGTGGTGCCGATCATGAAGGACGGCGAGCTGTTCGGCGTGCTCGACCTCGACAGCCCGAGCCCGGCGCGGTTCGACGCCGAGGACGAGGCAGGCTGCGAGAAGCTGGTGCGGGCGCTGGAAGCGGCGCTCTAGGCGCTTACTCCTCTTCCTCGTTCACATCCTCCACATCGGGTTCGACGGTCTCGGCGGTGCCGCCATAGCCGCCGCTGCCGAGGCTGAGCGGCATGCCTTCGCCGGTGTCGTTGAGTTCCTTCTGCTCGCGCAGCTGCGACATCGGAATCGTACGCTTGGTCATGCTTATTCTCCTTTGACGGAAGAACGAGCCGGCGTAGCGTCACGATCCGCGCCTAACCCTCACCGCAATTCATCTCGTCGCCCCAGCGAAGGCTGGGGCCCATGTAAGGACAGGTTTTCGCAGCGGGTTGGCATGGATCCCAGCCTTCGCTGGGATGACGGATGGGGGGGCGCGTCTAGGCGAGCAGTTCGATCCGTTCATCGTCCATCCCGCCGGGCACGAGGAGGACGGGGCAGGGAAGGTCGCCGGCGCCTTCGCCGGTGAAATGCTTGACGATGGGCCCGGGATTCTTGCCGGGCGCTGCACCCAGCACCAGCGCGGCGATGTCATCGCGCTCGCCGATGATCTCCTTGATCACCTTCACGGGGTCGCCTTGCCTGATGGTGATGGTGGGCTTGATGCCGCTCGCCTCGACGATCTCGCCGACGGTGACGGCGATGGCCGCCTCGACGCGGTGCATGTCCTCTTCCTCGATCGCGGCCTGCACGCCGCCCCAGGAGACGAACTCCTGCGGCTCGACGATGGCGAGCACCTCGACACCGCGATCGGTGTTGCGCGCACGCTTGGCAGCAAAGCGCAGGGCGACCTTGGCTTCGTCGCTCTCGTTGACGATCACGAGATAATGCTGGTCCATTTTCCCCTCCGAAAAAGAGTGCTGACCCAATTGGAGCCGCCATGCAAGGCTTGACGGGGAACGGGTGGTTCGCTTTGAGCGCTTCAACACCCAAGGAGACCCCAATGCCGACCGAACTGAAGATGCCCGCCCTGTCGCCGACGATGGAAGAAGGCACGCTGGCCAAATGGCTCGTGAAAGAGGGTGATGCGATCAGTTCGGGCGATATCCTCGCCGAGATCGAAACCGACAAGGCGACGATGGAATTCGAGGCGGTCGATGAAGGCACGCTCCTCAAGATCCTCGTCGAGGAAGGCACGGACGGGGTCGCGGTCGGCACCGTCATCGCGATGATCGGCGAAGAGGGCGAGGAAGTGGGCGATGTCTCCAGCGCTGCGCCCGAAGCCAAGTCGGCCCCCGAAGCCGCGCCCACGCCCGACAAGGGCTATGGCCGCGACAGCGCGCCCGCGCCCGAGAGCAAGGCCGTGGCGCCTGCCGCGCCCAAGTCGGACGGCAGCCGCATCAAGGCGAGCCCGCTGGCGCGTCGTCTCGCCGAAGCGCAGGGCATCGATCTGTCGACGCTGACCGGCTCGGGCCCCAACGGCCGCATCGTGCGCGCCGACGTGGATGCCGCCGCGGGCAAGGGCGGCGCCAAGGCCGCTGCCGCCGCGCCCGCCGCGAGCGCGCCCGCGCCCGCCGCCGCGCCGGCCGAGGTCGAACCGCTCGATATTCCGCACGAGGTCGAGAAGCTGTCGAACATGCGCAAGACGATCGCGCGCCGCCTGACCGAGGCGAAGCAGCAGATCCCGCACATCTACCTCACCGTCGACATCCAGCTCGATGCGCTGCTGAAGCTGCGTAGCCAGCTCAACAAGAGCCTCGAGGATCGCGGCGTCAAGCTCAGCGTCAACGACATGCTGATCAAGGCGCAGGCGCTGGCATTGCTCGAAGTGCCCGAGTGCAACGTCAGCTTCGCTGGGTCGAACCTGATCAAGTACAGCCGCGCCGACATCTCGGTCGCCGTTTCGATCGACGGCGGGCTCATCACCCCGATCATCGAGAATGCCAACGAGCGTTCGCTGTCGTCGATTTCGACCGGCATGAAGGAGCTCGCGGGCCTCGCCAAGGAAGGTAAGCTCCAGCCGCACCAGTATCAGGGCGGCACGGCGTCCATCTCCAACATGGGCATGTTCGGCATCAAGTCGTTCGACGCGGTGATCAACCCGCCGCAGGCGATGATCCTCGCGGTCGGCGCGGGCGAGAAGCGCCCCTATATCATCGACGACAGCGTCCAGATCGCGACCGTCATGAGCGCCACCGGCAGCTTCGACCACCGCGCCATCGACGGTGCGGACGGGGCGAAGTTCATGGCTGCGTTCAAGAAGCTGGTCGAGAATCCGATGGCGCTGGTGGCGTAAGGCCCCATGCGGGCGATCGGGGCGCTGCAGGGGCTTTTGCTGCTGCTCGGGTCGATGGCCTATTTCGCGGGCTTCGTGGCCTTCGGTTTCCTGTCCTACCTCGCGGCGATGGACCCGTCCGTCCTCGCGCTGACGGGGGCGCTGGGAAGCGGCGGCGTGGCCTCGGTCGTCCTCGGGCTCATGCTGCTGTTTCGACCGACGAAGCGGCGAATGGCGGTCGGGCTGCTCCTGCTCGTCCCGGTGATCTTCATCGTGCCCCACCTCGGCAGCATCTGATCGCGGCTGGCGGCCGCATCCGCGACTGGCTAGGATGCGGGAGACGGCTTGTAGCGTGATGAAGGGGATGTCGTGGGGGCGAGGGACGATGCGAGGCTGCTGGGGGAAGCGTTCCGCTTCCTCGCGACCGGGTTCAGCCAGATTGCCAATGATCGAGTGCCTGGAACGATAGTTTCTATCAGGGACGGCAAGGCCTCCGCCCCACGAGATATTCGCATCGGCTGCAACGTCGAGATGGTACATTTCGGCAGTACCAGCGTGGCCCTGCCGCACGACTTTCTTGCCGCCGCGATTCTCGCGGGCGAGGGGAAGTGTCGACTGGAGGGCGAGGAGGCGAAGGGCTCGTTCAAGCAAGGCGGACCACCGCAGGACGGTGCCGAAATCTACGGCATCGACTGGATTGAATGGACCTATTCGGCCGTGGGGAACGACTCTTTCCACCTGCGCGGCGACAGCGTGGTCGGCGAACCCCATCTCGACACGTTCGTCTATCGAAAGCCGTCGGACCTGTCCGACACGATCGCACGCGTCGAAGTCGAGTTGCCGTTCGAGCGCATCTTCGACTTCGTCTACCTGACCACGCGACGGCACGCCGATGCGTTGTGCGCGAATATCCGCGAAGCGACGGGCAAGCGCCTCAAGGGGCCCGAATTCAAGGTGACGAAATGAGCCGGCAGTTCGCGCCCGCCCGCGCGGATCGGCCGACAGGGATGCGTTAGCCGATGCCGCGTCCCACCGTACCCAAGGTCGGCAAGGATCCGGTCTATAAAATCGTGAAGTCCTTTCCCAAGGGCGGGGTGTGGTCTCCTTATCGATGGGGGTCCTCGACACGCTGGCCGAGGGGCGCGGGCCGTTGAACTGGCTCACGCGCTTCATCACTGCCTTCGGATTGCCGTCGCTCGGCATCGGGGTGGTGCTGGGGCTGGCGACCTACATAGTGGAGCTTGTGCTCCTGAGCGATAATCTTCGCGAAGCGCTGATCGCGCCCTTCGTGGGCTTGGCGCTGGCAGGTTTCGGCGGTTTCCATATCTGGGCGGTGTTCGGCATCGCCTTCGTCATCGTGCCCCTGAGCCAGATCCCCTTCCTCCTGCTCGAATGGACGGGGCGACGCTGGCCGAGGCGGACGCACGGCTGGCTGTCGGGCATGCTGGCAGCCGCCCTCACCGCAGGCTGGGCCTTCGGCATGCCGCTGCCCTGGCTGGAGCCGACGCGCGACCTTATCCCGGGCAACTGGAATGCGGCGAGCCGGATCGCCTTTTCGATCTGGCTCGGCTTGCTTGCCGGGCGCTGGGGCACGAAGATGTGGCGCCATGCCTTTTATCGAAAGTTGAAGAATGACCGATGATGTCCCCCTTATCCGCGTCACTGCCATGCCGGCCGACACCAATCCCTATGGCGGGATCTTCGGCGGCTGGCTGATGAGCCAGATGGCGCTGGCGGCGGGCTCGCTCGCCTCGCGGCATTCGAAGGGCAAGGCGGTGGTCGTGGCCGCCAACGAGCTCGCTTTTCCGGGGGCGATGGAGGTCGGAGACGAGCTGTCGGTCTTTGCCGAGCTCCTCGAGGAAGGCACGACCTCGATGACCATCCGCGCCGTTGCCAAGGGGCGCGAGCGTGACGGCGAGCGCGAATTCGACGTCGCCAGCGGCACCTTCACCTTCGTCGCGACCACTGCCGACAACAGGAAGCGGCCGGTGCGCGGCTGAGGCCCGCTTCATCCTTTCTTTACCGTTCCGACCGCATTTTTCCGCGCAGGGAGACAAAGGGGACGGTAATGAAATTAACCACTTGCATCTTAATCGGGGCGGTCCTCGGGGTCGCGCTGCCGATGTTCTTCGGCGGGCCGCAGGGCGTGTGGATGAGAAGCGTGGCGAGCATCGGCACGATCCAGCCGCTTGCCAGTTCGCCGGGCCTCCTCTTCTCCGCGCCGGTGATGGCGCTCACCGCCTTCGGGCTGAAGAGCCTGTTCGCCTGGCATAGCTGAGGCGCATGCCCCGCGCTTGACCTGCCCGCCGGTCCCGCCATGATGGCGGGGCTCCGGGGGGCGGAGCATGGGGGGAGTGGCGTATTGGGTCTGACACTGGCGCGGGTCGTGGTGAGCTTCGGCATCTTCTGCGCACCCTTCTTTCTCTATATCGCGGCCAGCAGCACGCCCGAGGATGCGATGATCCTCATCTTTCCGTTCATCGGCGCGATCCCCGCGATCGTGGGTGCGCTCGTCCTGTTCGTTCCCGCCGAGATGCTGCTCGACCGGCTGGGCGCGCCGGCGCTCAAGAATGTCGTCGTGCCGCTTTTGGGCGCGAGCCTGTCGATCATCAGCGTCCTCGTCATCGGTGCCTGGACCGACAGCCTGGGGACGCTGGCGCGTAACATTGCCCAACATGGCTCGATGTTCTGGGGGGCGATGAGCGTCTGGGCCGTGCTCGGCGCGATCTGGGGGCTGGTCTGGCGCAGTACCGAATGGCTGGCGCGCAAGACGGGGCTGGTTCGCGCGTGAGCGGCCTCGAGATGGGCGAGATCGTCCCGCAGATCGCGGGCAGCGCGCTGGCAACCGTGATCGCCGCCTATATGCTCATCTACGGGATCGGCGCGCTGGTCGGGAAGAAAGCCTTCTCGATGAACAGCGTGCACGAGGCGCTGGTCGGCACCATCATCCTTATCGGCATCCCCGCGGGGCTTGCCGCCTTCGTTTCGCTCTTCTTCCTGCCGGTGCTGCTGGCCATTCCGCTGCCGCTGGCGGGCTGGGCGATCGGGGCGGCGGTCGGGCTCGCCTGGTCGATCCTCGCCTTCCGCCATTCGGAAGGGGGGATGGACGGTTGCACCAAGCTCATGATGACGGGCGCGTCGGGCTATCTCACCGCCATGGCCTGCTGGGCCATCGCGCTGGCCGACCCGCCCGCGGGCGACATCGGCATGTTCATCAAGCCGATCCTGCTGGCCACCCCCTTCGCGGCGCTGGGGGCGCAGGGGCGCAGCGGCAATGGCGCGCGGGCCTTCATGATCGGCACATTCATGGCCTTCTTCCTCGCGCTCGGCTTCGTGCCGATCGAGACGGGGTTCGCTGCCGGCATCCTGCCCGACAGCCCGTGGCTCAAATATCCGATCGGCGGGATGGTCGGCATGACCATCTGGCTGATCGTGCCGCGCGCGCTGCTGACCATCTGGGCGCTGATCTTCAAGGTGAAGATGGACGAATGGAGCAAATTCTTCTGGAGCATCGGCTTTCTCGGCGTGACCGGCCTGTTCTTCGGCCTTCTCTATGCCGGGCTGACGGTGCTTGGCCTGTAGGGGACTTGTCGCTCCACGGCTGGGCAGCTAACCGGCACCTCAAGCATTTTTCGAAGGAGCAGCCCCCGTGTCCAACAATTACGACCTCATCGTCCTTGGAAGCGGCCCCGGCGGCTATGTCGCGGCGATCCGGGCATCGCAGCTGGGCCTCAAGACCGCGATCGTCGAGCGCGAGAATCTGGGCGGCATCTGTTTGAACTGGGGCTGCATTCCCACGAAGGCGCTGCTGCGTTCGGGAGAGATCTTCCATCACATGAAGCATGCCGAGAGCTTCGGGCTGAAGGCCGATGGCGTCTCGATGGACCTCGAAAAGGTGGTGGCACGCAGCCGCGCGGTGGCCAAACAGCTCAACCAGGGCGTCACCGGCCTGATGAAGAAGAACAAGATCGACGTGCACATGGGCAATGGCTCGATCGATGCGCCCGGCAAGCTCACCGTCGAGAAGGACGGCAAGAAGACGCAGCTCAGCGCCAAGCATATCATCGTGGCGACCGGTGCCCGCGCGCGCGACCTGCCCTTCGCGCCCGCCGATGGCGACAAGATCTGGACCTATCGCACCGCCATGACCCCGCCCGCCATGCCCAAGGACCTGCTGGTCATCGGTTCGGGCGCGATCGGCATCGAGTTCGCGAGCTTCTATAACGACATGGGCGCCAATGTGACCGTGGTCGAGATGATGGACCGCATCGTGCCCGTCGAGGACGAGGATATCTCGGCCGAACTTTTGAAGCAGCTCAAGAAGCAGGGCATGACGATCATGCCCAAGGCGGGCGTCAACAGCCTCAAGGCCGACAAGAATGGCGTCACCGCCGAGATCAAGGACGACAAGGGCAAGACCGAGAAGAAGCAGTTCTCGCACTGCATCGTCGCCATCGGCATCGTCCCCAACACCGAGAATATCGGGCTCGAGAAGCTCAAGGTGAAGACCACCAAGGGCCATATCGACACCGACGAAATGTGCCGCACCAACGTGAAGGGCATCTGGGCGATCGGCGACGTTACCGCGCCGCCGTGGCTCGCGCACAAGGCCAGCCACGAGGGCATCATCGCGGTCGAGGCCATCGCCAAGGAAATGGGCAACAAGGACGTGCATCCCCATGCGATGGACGTGCGCAACATCCCGGGCTGCACCTATTGCCACCCGCAGGTCGCCTCCGTCGGCATGACCGAGGCCAAGGCCAAGGAAGCCGGCCACAAGGTAAAGGTCGGCAAATTCCCCTTCATCGGCAACGGCAAGGCGATCGCGCTCGGCGAGACGCAGGGCTTCATCAAGACCGTGTTCGACGCCGAGACGGGCGAGCTCCTCGGCGCGCACATGATCGGCGCCGAGGTGACCGAGCTCATCCAGGGCTATACCATCGGCAAGACCGCTGAGCTCGTGGAGACCGACTTCATCAATACGGTCTTCGCGCATCCGACGCTGAGCGAGATGATGCATGAGTCGGTGCTCTCGGCCGAGGGGCGTGTGCTGCACATCTGATCGCTACGGCCAGGTAGCGGTCGGAACGGGCGCGGTCGCCGGTGCGTAGTCCCCGCATCTCCCACTGCACGCCAGGACCTCATGCCCTTTCTCGGCCGGTCGCAATTGCTCGCTCCCTTCGTCGCCTTCTTCGCGGCCAGCGAGACGCCTGTCGAGAATCTCCAGGAGCTGGAGGAGGATGTCGACGAGGAAATCGAGGAGGTGATCGACGAGGTCGAGCGCTTCCTTGCCGAGGAACTCGAGGTGTCCGACGAGCTTATCGACGCGATCCAGGCGGAAGAGGGCAAGGTGCTGGTCGTCTATCGCGACATCACCGGCCTGCCGACGGTCGGCGCGGGGCATCTCGTGCGGCCCGAGGACGGGCTGCGGGTGGGTGACCGCATCACCGAGGCGCAGATGCGCGATTTCCTCAAGAAAGACCTCGAGGAGGCCGAGGAGGGGGTGCGGCGCATCGCGAAGGATACCCCGCTCAGCCAGAATGAATTCGATGCGCTGGTCGACCTCACCTACAATGTCGGGCCGGGCAATGTCTCGCCGACCAAGAGCCCGCGGCTCAACGATGCGCTGGCGCGACGCGACTATGCGGCGGCGGCGCGCGAACTGAATTATACAAAGGCACGCGACGGCAAGCGGGCGGGCGGGCTGGTCAACCGCTCCGAGCGCCGGCGGCGCATTTTCGAGAAAGGCGATTATGGTGATCCGCGTGAGAGCTGAATGGCTGTGCATCGCAGCGCTCCTGTCACTCGGCGCCTGCCAGGAGGCCGAGAGCCCCGCCATGCAGGCACTCGATGAAGCGCAGGTCGACGGCGAGAAGGTCGCCCCCGGCTCTTCGGCCGCCGAGGACTGCCTCCTCTTCATCTGGGAAGCGCGCGAGGCGGCGGGCGATTTCGGCGGCGATGACGAGCGCACCTACGATCGCGACCATGACGAGGCCGAGGGCGGGGCGATCAGCTGCGCCACCGCCACCAGCGCCTCGCAGTTCGAGAAGACGCTGAAGGCGTTGCGCGATGCCGCGACCAGCGGCGACCGCGCGGCGACGCTGGCCGAAGCCGGCATCCCGCTCCTGTTCATCACCGAGGACGGCACGACGCGCGAACTGACCGAGGCAAAGGCGCTCGAGGAGGCTTTCGAGGAAGTGTTCACCGAACGCACGCTCGAGCGGATGCGCAGCCTCGCGCTCGAGGAGATGACGGTGATCCCCGACAAGGGCGCTTTCTTCGACCTTGGCGCCTTGTGGCTGGTCGTGCCCGAGACGGGCGCGCGGCCCAAGCTCGTCACGGTCAACAGCCAGGCCGCGGCCGAGGCGGCGGCGATCGCGGCGAAGGCCAAGGCGGAGGCGGAGGCGCAGGAGGCCTCCGGCACGGGCAACGAGGGCGCTGCTCGACAAGACTAATATGCGCTTAACGCTGCACGGTTACCCAACGGTAGGGCGGCGGCGGTTTAACGCAGGGTCATGGACCGGAACAGCCTTACCCCCATTCGCACCGTGACCGGCATCGCCATGCTTGGCGCGGTCGGGCTCATCTTCCTCGGCAGCGACGAGGGCGTCGTCGGTAACATGCGCGCGATCATTGCCGCGTTGGGCGGCGCCCTGCTGCTGCTGGCACTCCCGACGCTGATCGACCTCGGCAGCGAGACCGCCAGGCTGTTCAGCGACGATGCCGACGGCGAGGCGAAGAAGACTTTCGTCGACTATGAGGCCGACGAGGCAATCGAGCGCTACAAGAAGGAGCGGCAAAAGGCCGCAGCGGCCCGGCAGGATGCGGAGGCCGTTCGCGAGGCGGAGCCTGTCGTGGCGGCGCCCGCAGCGGTGGTCGCGGCAGTGCGCGCGCCGGAGATCGAGCGGGCGATGCGCTTCGGCCGGAAGTCCGCCTGAACCCCGGCCTGCCTTCGTCCGTTCGAGGGGCGAAGGAGAGCGTGCATGAGTGACAGTGACGAGAAGGATCGCGTCGAGATCCGCAAGGAATTTCGCGACGTCGTCAACATGAGCCCGTCCGAGCTCGAGGAATGGCTCGACACCGAGGAATCGAAATCGGTCGGCGACAATGGCAGCGGCGAGAGCACGGGGCATCGCTCGGGGCGGCGGATTGTCGAGATCAGGCGCAAGAATGTCGATGAACTCACCGATGCCGATCACGATCATATGGAAAAGGTTATCGGCTATGTGCATCGCCACTGCGCGCAGGGGCCCGACAGCGATGTCAAGCATTCGGACTGGCGCTACAGCCTCATGAACTGGGGGCACGATCCGCTGAAGGATTGACTTGCGGGCGCGCGGCGCGCCGCTAGGGTCGGTGGCGAAAGGGGACCATCCATGCGCCTTGCCATCCTCGCCGCGGCCGCCGCCTTCGTGCTGCCGCAGGCTGCTCATGCCGACACCTACATCACCGCCGAACGCTACCTCGATGTCGAGGCGGGGCGCTATGTCGACAATCCGGTGATCCGCGTCGGCGAGGACGGGCGCATCGTCTCGATCGACCGGCTCGAGGAAGGCGAGGCGCTCACCGCGCGGGCGGGCGATACGGTCTGGACCTATCCGGGCAAGACGCTGCTGCCGGGCCTCATCGACATGCACGTCCATTTCGCCGCGCCCGCCGACATCCGCGGCTACCGGCGCTACCAGAAGACCGACAGCTTCTGGGCGGTGACCAGCGTGCCGACCGCGCAGGCGATGCTCGAGCTCGGCTTCACCACCGTGCGCATGGTCGGCAGCCGCGACCGCATCGGGGTGGGCCTCAAGCAGGCGATCGAGGATGGCTATGTGATCGGCCCGCGTATCGTGCCCGCGGGCTATTCGCTCGGCGCCACCGGAGGGCATTGCGACAGCTCCTTCCTGCCGCCGAGCCTTGCCGGGGACGAGAAGGCCGAGGGCATCGGCGACACGCCGGACGAGTTGAAATTCCAGGTCCGGCACCAGCGCAAATATGGCGCCGAGGTCATCAAGGTGTGCGCCACCGGCGGGGTCTTCTCGCTCAACACCGAACCGGGGCAGCCCCAGCTGTCGGTCGAGGAGCTCAAGGCGATCGCCGATGAGGCGCACCAGTGGGGCCTGCAGGCCGCCGCCCACGCCCATGGTGCCGAGGGCATCAAGCGCGCCATCGCGGCGGGCATCGACACGATCGAACATGCCAGCCTCGTCGATGCCGAGGGCATCCGCATGGCCGTCGAGCGCGATCGCCCCGTCTGGTTCTCGATGGATATCCGCAATACCGATTACACGCAGGCGATGGGCACCAGCACGGGCACGCTACCCGAGAATTTGCGCAAGGATCGCGAGATCGCGCAGGCGCAGCGCGACAATTTCCGCGCCGCGCACGAGGCGGGCGTGGGGATGGTGTTCGGCAGCGATGTCGGCGTGATGCCGCCCAACTGGGTGCCCGGCCAGTTCGCGGTAATGGTCGACTATGGCATGACCCCGCTGGAGGCGATCCGCGCGGCGACATGGAATGCCGCACAGGCGCTCGGGCGCGAGGATGACGTCGGCGCGATCGCCGTCGGGCGCTATGCCGACATGGTTGCGGTGGCGGGCGATCCGCTTGTCGATGTCACCGTCCTCGAGGCGGTCGAGGGTGTCATCAAGGGCGGCGAGCCGGTCGACCGGATGGTGCCCTGGGCGCTCGAGCCGAAGGACTGAGGCGGGCGCTCAGCCCTTTTCCTCGCGCAGCCATGCCAGCGCGCCGGGGGCGAGATGCTTGAACTTTGGCCAGCCCTCGCGGCTGTCCTCTAGCGGGGCGACCATCAGGGGGAGGCCGCGGGCGAACTGGTCGCGCAGGTCGTGGAAGAGGCGCGAGCGGTCGCGGCCCGTGCGCACGAGCCAGATGTCGGGGCCGAGCGGGTGCGCATCAGCGGCGAAATCGACCGTGACACCGTCGGGCAGGAGGACGAGGTAAAGCGTCATCACGGGGCAGGACGCATGACGGCTGGCCACCGTTCCCGCGCCGCGCCGCTGCCTTGAAAGGCGTCGAAACGTCCGAAAACCGCGATTTGACGATGGTGCGGCGATTGCCGCGCCGATGCAACAGGCGCTAATGATATGCATCAATTTCTGACGGGAGAGAATGCATGAAGATCTCGTTCGTGGCTGCAGTTCCCCTTGCCCTCCTCATCACCGCCTGCGCCTCCGATGGCGACGACGGCATCTATGACAGCGGTGTCGATGCGCCCGACGGGCGCGTCTATTATATCTGCGACAACGGCCGGACGCTGTTCGTCGATTTCGACGGCAGCACCTCGGTGACGGTCGAGGAACGCGGGCGCGGCACTTCCGAAGTCGAGCAGTTGACCCGCGAGGCGACCGCCTCGGGCGCGCGCTATGTCGGTCCCGATGGCGAGATCTTCTGGGACAATGGCGATGAAGCCATGTGGCGCGGCACCAGCGGCGAGGAAACCACCTGCCAGAAGCAATAGGCCCGTTCGTCGAACAGTGATCGGGGCGTGCCGGCGTCCATGCTAGCGAAGGGGCATGTTCCCGCGCCATGACCTTGCCGGCATGTCACCTCCTCTCGGCGACCCCGAGCGCGAGACGCTGATCGCGACCGTTTTCGCGAGGGCGGATGCCGCCCTGTGCGAGCATGCGCTGGACCTGATGCGCCACCTGCAGGCGATGGGACAGCTCTCTACCAAGGATGTCGAGCGGATGCAGGCCATCCGCGGCCTGATGCGCACGGCGGGCGAGGGCTATGGCCGTCGCGGCGAGATGGTGCATCGCCGGCTGCGCGCGCTGGTCGCCGACCTCGAAGCACGGCGTGGGCGAGGCGCGAAGGGGCGTGGGCTGGCACCCGGACCGGTGCGCCCGTACGGACCCGGCCCGCTGCTTGGAGGCGGCGCGGAGGTCCCGCTCGGGGAGGACACGGTCCACCGCTCGCGGCATTGACGCTGGGCACAGGCTCCTCTAAAGGCGCGCTCGTCCGGGGCGGATGGCGATTCTTGTCGTCGGCCCGATCGGACAGAGCTGAACATTGCTCTCGACAAGTGTTGCGGAGGCCTCCCCGCCAGACGGGGTGGGCGCTCCGCTTATGCCTGTTGGGGCAAAGTAACCGCCGGGGACTGCCCGGCAAATTGAAAGGTGAAGGCTTCATGCCCACGATTAACCAGTTGATCCGCAAGGGTCGCACCATCCAGAAGGCCAAGTCGAAGGTCCCTGCGATGGAACAGAACCCGCAGAAGCGCGGCGTCTGCACCCGCGTCTACACGACGACCCCGAAGAAGCCGAACTCGGCGCTTCGTAAAGTGGCCAAGGTCCGCCTGACCAACAGCCGCGAAGTCATCAGCTACATCCCGGGTGAAGGCCACAACCTGCAGGAGCACAGCGTCGTGCTGATCCGCGGCGGCCGTGTGCGCGACCTTCCGGGCGTGCGCTACCACGTGCTGCGCGGCGTGCTCGACACGCAGGGCGTCAAGGACCGCCGTCAGAGCCGTTCGAAGTACGGCGCCAAGCGTCCCAAGTAAGCGCTCCAGCGTCCGGCCGGCATCGCCCGTCCGGAACCAGGTTGATCGTCCGCCGCTCGCAACGATGGTCCGACAGGGGTCGGGCCGCGGGCCGGTGGAACAGAAAAGGAATTTCCTATGTCCCGTCGTCGTCGCCCTGAGAAGCGCGTCATCCTTCCCGATCCCAAGTTCGGTGATCTGGTCCTGTCGAAGTTCATGAATTCGGTCATGCTCGACGGCAAGAAGTCGGTCGCCGAGCGTATCGTCTACGGTGCCCTCGACAATGTCGAAGCGCGCATGAAGAACGACCCGCTGGCCGTCTTCCACGACGCCCTCAACAACATCAAGCCGGCCGTCGAAGTGCGTTCGCGCCGCGTCGGTGGTGCCACCTACCAGGTGCCCGTCGAGGTCCGTCCGGACCGCGCCCAGGCGCTCGCCATCCGCTGGCTCATCGGTGCCGCGCGTTCGCGTCCCGAGAAGACCATGGCCGCCCGCCTGTCGGGCGAGCTGATGGACGCGAGCCAGAATCGCGGTAACGCGGTCAAGAAGCGCGAGGATACGCACCGCATGGCGGAAGCGAACCGCGCCTTCAGCCATTATCGCTGGTAGTCCGCATTTAAATTGTAACGGGGGGTCGCTTGATAGCGGCCACCCCATGACCTTCGGAGACTGATCCCATGGCCCGCAGCCATCCCATCGAGCGCTACCGCAACATCGGTATCATGGCGCACATCGACGCCGGTAAGACGACCACGACCGAGCGTATCCTTTACTACACCGGCAAGTCCTACAAGATCGGCGAAGTCCATGACGGCGCCGCCACCATGGACTGGATGGAGCAGGAGCAGGAGCGCGGGATCACGATCACGTCGGCTGCTACCACCACCTTCTGGAAGGTCGACGGCGGCGAAGAGCACCGCATCAACATCATCGACACCCCGGGTCACGTCGACTTCACCATCGAAGTCGAGCGTTCGCTCCGCGTGCTCGACGGTGCCGTGGCCGTGTTCGACGGCGTTGCCGGCGTCGAGCCGCAGTCGGAAACCGTGTGGCGCCAGGCGGACAAGTACAAGGTTCCGCGGATGTGCTTCATCAACAAGCTCGACCGCACCGGTGCCGACTTCTACTATTGCGTGAACTCGATCGTCGAGCGCCTCGGCGCGACCCCGCTCGTCCTCGCGCTGCCGATCGGCGTGGAAGACCAGCTCAAGGGCATCGTCGACCTCGTCGAGATGCGCGGTATCGTCTGGGCCGACGAAAGCCTCGGCGCCAAGTTTGAATATACCGACATTCCCGAGGACATGGTCGAGAAGGCCAATGAGTATCGCGAGAAGCTCGTCGAGCTCGCCGTCGAACAGGACGACGATGCGATGATGGCCTATCTCGAAGGCGAACAGCCCGATACCGCCACCCTCAAGCAGCTCATCCGCAAGGGCACGCTGGCGCGCGCCTTCGTGCCGGTGCTGTGTGGCTCGGCGTTCAAGAACAAGGGCGTCCAGCCCCTGCTCGACGCCGTCGTCGAATATATGCCGAGCCCGATCGACGTTCCGGCCATCGAAGGTGTCATCCCCGACACCGAAGAGACCGCCAAGCGTCCCTCGAGCGACGAAGAACCCTTCGCCGCGCTCGCCTTCAAGATCATGAACGACCCGTTCGTCGGCTCGCTCACCTTCGCCCGCATCTACTCGGGCAAGCTCTCCAAGGGCTCGGTGCTCAACACCGTGAAGGACAAGAAGGAAAAGATCGGGCGCATGCTGCTCATGCACTCGAACAACCGCGAGGACATCGAAGAGGCCTATGCCGGCGACATCGTCGCCATCGCGGGCCTCAAGGACACCACCACCGGGGACACGCTGTGCGCCGAACGCGCGCCGATCATCCTCGAGCGGATGGAATTCCCCGATCCCGTCATCGAGCTGTCGGTCGAACCCAAGACCAAGGCCGACCAGGAAAAGATGGGCATCGCGCTCAACCGCCTGGCCGCCGAGGATCCCTCGTTCCGCGTCTCGACCGACCATGAATCGGGCCAGACCATCATCAAGGGCATGGGCGAACTTCACCTCGACATCCTCGTCGATCGCATGAAGCGCGAGTTCAAGGTCGAAGCGAACGTCGGTGCGCCGCAGGTGGCCTATCGCGAATCGCTCAAGAAGGCGGCCGAACTGAACTACACCCATAAGAAGCAGTCGGGTGGTTCGGGCCAGTTCGCCGAGGTCAAGATCCAGGTCACGCCGGGCGAGCGCGGCGCGGGCATCACCTTCACCGACAACGTCAAGGGCGGTAACGTTCCGAAGGAATATATCCCCTCGGTCGAGAAGGGCATGCGCGAGACCGCCGAAACCGGTTCGCTCATCGGCTTCCCGATCATCGACTTCGACATCGAACTGCTCGACGGTAAGTACCACGACGTCGACTCGAGCGCGCTGGCGTTCGAAATCGCCGGCCGTGCCGCCATGCGCGAAATCGCGCAGAAGGCGGGAATCAAGCTGCTCGAACCGGTCATGAAGGTTGAAGTCACCACCCCCGAGGACTATCTCGGCGACGTGATCGGCGACTTGAACAGCCGCCGTGGCCAGATCCAGGGCACCGACAGCCGCGGCAACGCACAGGTTGTCGAAGCCATGGTCCCGCTGGCCAACATGTTCGGTTACATCAACGAGCTGCGCAGCTTCACCTCGGGCCGTGCCCAGTACAGCATGCAGTTCTCGCACTATGACGAAGTCCCGCAGAACGTCGCGGACGAACTCAAGGCGAAGCTCGCGTAACGGGGCTAGCGTAACCTTAAATAAGTCGTTATGGGCGGCGCGTCTTAGGGCGCCCGCCCACAGAATCTGAAGACATACGAACACTGAAAAGAGGCGTATAATGGCGAAGGCAAAATTCGAGCGGAACAAACCGCACGTCAACATCGGCACCATCGGTCACGTCGACCACGGCAAGACCTCGCTCACCGCGGCGATCACCAAGACGCTCGCGGAAGCGGGTACCTCGGAAGCCGTCGATTTCGCGAACATCGACAAGGCTCCGGAAGAGCGCGAGCGCGGCATCACCATCTCGACCGCCCACGTCGAGTATGAAACCGAAAACCGTCACTATGCGCACGTCGACTGCCCGGGTCACGCCGACTATGTGAAGAACATGATCACCGGTGCCGCCCAGATGGACGGCGCGATCCTCGTCGTGTCGGCCGCTGACGGCCCCATGCCGCAGACCAAGGAGCACATCCTGCTCGCCAAGCAGGTCGGCGTTCCGACCATGGTCGTGTGGCTCAACAAGGTCGACCAGGTCGACGATCCCGAGCTGCTCGAACTCGTCGAGCTCGAAATCCGCGAAGAACTCTCGAAGCGCGACTTCGACGGCGACAACATTCCGATCATTGCCGGTTCGGCGCTTGCTGCCCTCGAAGACAGCAACCGTGAAATCGGCCAGGATGCGATCATGAAGCTCATGGCCGCCGTCGACGAGTGGATCCCCGAGCCGGAACGTCCCCTCGACAAGGACTTCCTCATGCCGATCGAAGACGTGTTCTCGATCTCGGGCCGCGGCACCGTCGTGACCGGCCGTGTCGAAACCGGCATCGTCAACGTTGGTGACGAAGTCGAAATCGTCGGCATCAAGGACACCACCAAGACCACCGTCACCGGTGTCGAAATGTTCCGCAAGCTGCTCGACCAGGGCCAGGCCGGCGACAACATCGGCGCGCTGATCCGTGGTGTCGGTCGTGAAGAAGTCGAGCGTGGCCAGGTTCTCGCCAAGCCGGGTTCGATCACCCCGCACACCGAGTTCGACGCTGAAGTCTACGTCCTGTCGAAGGACGAGGGCGGCCGTCACACGCCGTTCTTTGCGAACTACCGTCCGCAGTTCTACTTCCGCACCACCGACGTCACCGGTGAAGTCACGCTGCCGGAAGGCACCGAGATGGTCATGCCGGGCGACAACGTGAAGCTGGGCGTCAAGCTCATCGCGCCGATCGCGATGGACCAGGGCCTGCGCTTCGCCATCCGTGAAGGCGGTCGTACCGTCGGCGCGGGGGTTGTCGGCTCGATCAAAGCCTAATATAGGCCCACACAGCCGCGGGGGTCGGTGATTCGTCATCGACCCCCGCGATTGTTTTGAGCCCCGGTCTTTTCCGGAGCTCGAGTACAAGTTTCAGGCCCCGTTCAGTTTGGTTGCTTTATAAAACGCAACTAGAAGAACAGGGTCTTCGATTTTTTGGTTTGAACAATGTTTGGCCCGACTGGCGGCTGCCACCAGGGCCTGGCTCTTTCGCATCGGTGAGTGGATATGGAAACGCAGAATATTCGTATTCGTCTGAAGGCCTTCGACCACAGGGTCCTCGATCAGGCGACTGGTGACATCGCCGACACGGCGCGCCGCACGGGCGCTCTTATTCGCGGTCCTATCCCGCTGCCGACGCGCATCGAGAAGTTCACCGTGAACCGCGGTCCGCACATCGACAAGAAGTCGCGCGAGCAGTTCGAGGTCCGCACCTACAAGCGCCTCCTCGACATCGTGCAGCCGACCCCGCAGACGGTCGACGCGCTGATGAAGCTCGACCTCGCCGCAGGGGTGGACGTCGAGATCAAACTGGCCTAAAGGGCGCGCAGGCCTTCCCGAGGGAAGGGTTTGTGAGTCGCCCGGTTGTTGCCGGGAGCCAGCAAAAACAAGGATTTGCAGCCCTCCAAGCTGCTGAGTTTCCAAGGTGCCGGTCCGCCGGCGCCTTCGAGGCACTAGGGATACCGCACGGCAATGCCGTGGTCATGCGTCCCCCGCCTCCTGCCCCATCGGCAGGAACGACCCAAGCGGGGGTTTCGCACATAGCAACGGGTCGCACGCCCTCGTCGGAATGAACCGGCGCGGGCCTCTGATGGGAGCATATGATCATGCGCACTGGCGTGATCGCGAAGAAGATGGGGATGACCCGCCTGTTCGAGGCGGACGGTCGGCACGTGCCGGTTACCGTCCTTCACCTCGACGGCGTCCAGGTCGTCGGTCGTCGCGAAAAAGACAAAGACGGTTACACCGCTGTGGCGCTCGGCGCCGGCAAGGCGAAGGCGAAGAACGTCAACAAGCCGCAGCGCGAAGCTTTCGGCAAGGCCGAAGTCGAACCCAAGATGCAGGTCGCGGAATTCCGCGTCGACGAGGACGCGCTCCTCGACATCGGCGCCGAGATCTCGGCCGAGCATTTCGTTCCGGGCCAGAAGGTCGACATCCAGGGCGTGACCCAGGGTAAGGGCTTCGCCGGCGCCATGAAGCGCTGGGGCTTCGGTGGTATGCGCGCCTCGCACGGTGTGTCGATCAGCCACCGTGCGCACGGTTCGACGGGTAACCGCCAGGATCCGGGCCGCGTCTTCAAGAACAAGAAGATGGCCGGTCACATGGGTGCCCGCACCCGCACGCAGCAGAATCTCGAAATCGTCCGCACCGACGCCGAGCGCGGTCTCCTCTTCGTCAAGGGCTCGGTGCCCGGCTCGAAGGGTGGCTGGCTGATGGTCTCGGACGCGGTCAAGCTTCCGCGCCACTCGGACGCGCCCTATCCGGCCGCGCTCAAGAGCGACGCGAAGTCGAACAATGAAGCTGGCGCCGACCAGACTGCCGATGCGGCGGTCGCGGCCGACGAAAGCAAGGAAGGCTAAGCCATGAAGGTCAAGGTTCAGACCCTCGATGCGAAAGCAGGCGGCGACGTGCAGCTCGACGACACCATCTTCGGTGTCGAGCCGCGCGAAGACATCCTGCACCGCGTCGTCACCTGGCAGCTCGTCAACCGCCGCGCCCCGGCGCGTGCGACCCGCGAGCGCTCGGATGTCGCGCGCACCGGCAAGAAGTACGGTCGCCAGAAGGGCGGCGGTACCGCCCGTCACGGCGATCGCAAGGCGCCGATCTTCATCGGCGGCGGCAAGGCCCACGGTGCCCGTGCCCGCACGTTCAGCTCGAGCCTCAACAAGAAGGTTCGCGCCCTCGGCCTGAAGATGGCTCTTTCGGCCAAGGCCAAGGACGGCAAGCTGATCGTGATCGACAATCTCGACATGAACGGTGACGCCAAGACCAAGGCTCTGGTCGCCAAGCTCGACAAGCTCGGCTTCGGCAAGACCAACCTCGTTGTCGACGGCGATGCGGTGAACGTGGGCTTCGCCCGCGCCAGCGCCAACATCCCCGGCATCAACCTGCTGCCGGCCGTCGGTGCCAACGTCTACGACATCCTGCGTCACGACACGCTGGTCCTCACCAAGGCCGGCATCGAAAAGCTGGAGGCCCGTTTCAATGGCTAAGGCAGAAAAGAAAGCGGTCGAGAACCGTCACTATGACGTGATCCGCGCGCCGCACATCACCGAGAAGGCGACCATGGCCGCCGAGCACAATGCGGTGGTGTTCAAGGTCGCGGGCGACGCGACCAAGCCGCAGATCAAGGCAGCGGTCGAAGCGCTTTACGGGGTGGAAGTCACCAAGGTGAACACCATCAACGTCAAGGGCAAGACCAAGCGCTGGAAGGGCAAGCCCTACAAGCGCACCGACGAGAAGAAGGCGATCATCACGCTCAAGGACGGGCAGATGATCGACTATACGAGCGGGGTGTAAGGACTAATGGCACTCAAGGCATATAAACCGACGAGCCCGGCACGCCGTGGCCTCATCCTCGTGGACCGCTCGGCGCTCCACAAGGGCAAGCCCGTCAAGGCGCTGGTCGAAGGCAAGACCAAGACCGGTGGTCGCAACAACAAGGGTCACGTGACCTCGCGCGGCATCGGTGGCGGTCACAAGCAGAAGTACCGCATCATCGACTTCAAGCGTCGCACCGAAGGCGAAGCGACCGTCGAGCGTCTGGAATATGATCCCAACCGCTCGGCGTTCATCGCCCTCATCACCTATGCCGATGGCAAGCAGAGCTACATCCTGGCTCCGCAGCGCCTCGCGCCGGGTGACAAGGTCGTCGCTGGCGAGAAGGTCGACGTGAAGCCGGGCAATGCGATGAAGATCGGCCAGATGCCGGTCGGTACCATCGTCCACAACATCGAGCTGAAGCCCGGCAAGGGCGGTCAGATCGCGCGCGCCGCTGGCACCTATTGCCAGGTCGTCGGCCGCGACAAGGGCATGGTCATCGTTCGCATGAACTCGGGCGAGCAGCGTTACATCCGCTCGGACTGCATGGCTTCGGTCGGCGCGGTCTCGAACCCGGACAATTCGAACCAGACGCTGGCCAAGGCGGGTCGTACCCGCTGGATGGGCAAGCGTCCGCTCACCCGCGGTGTCGCCAAGAACCCGGTCGACCACCCGCACGGCGGTGGTGAAGGCCGCACCTCGGGCGGCCGTCACCCGGTCACCCCGTGGGGCAAGCCGACCAAGGGCGCGCGTACCCGCAAGAACAAGCAGACGGATAAGTTCATCATCCGTTCGCGTCACGCCAAGAAGAAGGGCTAAACGAACATGGCTCGTTCCATCTGGAAAGGTCCCTTTGTCGAACTGTCGCTTCTGAAGAAGGCGGAAGCGGCGCAGGAACAGTCGAACGCCAAGCCGATCAAGACCTGGTCGCGCCGCTCGACGATCCTGCCGCAGTTCGTGGGCCTCACGTTCAACGTCTACAACGGCAAGAAATTCGTGCCGGTCGCCGTCTCGGAAGAGATGGTCGGCATGAAGCTTGGCGAGTTCGCGCCGACGCGCAGCTTCCCGGGCCACGCCGCCGACAAGAAGGGTAAGCGCTAATGTCGAAAGCGAAATCCCCCCGCAAGGTCGCCGATAACGAGGCGCTCGCGGTCGGCTCCATGATCCGTGGGTCGAGCCGCAAGCTCAACCTCGTCGCGGGCCTCATCCGTGGCCGCAAGGTCGAGGAAGCCCTCAACATCCTCAAGTTCTCGAACAAGGGGATGGCCGAGGACGCCTACAAGGTGCTCGCCAGCGCCGTGGCCAATGCGGAAAACAACCACAACCTCGACGTCGACAGCCTCATCGTGGCGGAAGCCTCGGTCGGCAAGTCGCTCACCATGAAGCGTTTCGCGACCCGTGCGCGCGGCCGTTCGACCCGTATCGAAAAGCCGTTCAGCCGTCTGCGTGTCGTCGTTCGCGAGCAGGAAGAAGCCTAATGGGTCACAAAAGCTCCCCCATCGGCCTGCGCCTCCAGATCAACCGGACCTGGGACTCGCGTTGGTTCGCTGAAGGCCAGGACTATGGCCAGCAGCTCCTCGAGGATCTCAAGATCCGTCGTTTCATCATGGAAGAGCTGCCGCAGGCGGCGATTTCGAAGGTCGTCATCGAGCGTCCGGCCAAGCTGTGCCGCATCTCGATCTACGCTGCCCGTCCCGGTGTCATCATCGGCAAGAAGGGTGCGGACATCGAGAAGCTCAAGACGAAGCTGAAGAAGATGACCGACAGCGAGGTCAGCCTCAACATCGTCGAGATCCGCAAGCCGGAAATCGACGCGCGCCTCGTGGCGCAGGGTGTGGCCGACCAGCTCGAGCGTCGTGTGGCGTTCCGTCGTGCCATGAAGCGTGCCGTCCAGTCGGCGCTGCGTCTTGGTGCCGAAGGCATCCGCATCACCTGCTCGGGTCGTCTCGGCGGCGCCGAAATCGCCCGTACCGAATGGTATCGCGAAGGTCGCGTCCCGCTGCATACGCTGCGCGGTAACGTCGACTATGCCGAAGCGCAGGCCCACACCGCCTATGGCGTGTGCGGCATCAAGTGCTGGGTCTTCAAGGGCGAGATTCTCGGCCACGACCCGCTGGCGCAGGAAAAGCTGATGATGGATGCGCAGACCTCGGGCGTTCGCCCGGCGCGCGACCGTCGATAGAGGAATTAAAAGATGCTGCAACCGAAGCGCACCAAATTCCGTAAGGCCTTCAAGGGCCGCATCCACGGCAACGCCAAGGGTGGCACCGAGCTGAACTTCGGCGCTTACGGCCTCAAGGCCCTCGAGCCGGAGCGCATCACCGCGCGCCAGATCGAAGCCGCCCGCCGTGCGATCACCCGCCACATGCGCCGTCAGGGTCGCCTGTGGATCCGCATCTTCCCGGACCTTCCGGTCTCGAAGAAGCCGGCGGAAGTCCGCATGGGTAAAGGTAAGGGTAGCCCCGAATTCTGGGCCGCCCGCGTCAAGCCCGGCCGCATCCTGTTCGAACTGGACGGGGTCTCGGGTCCGCTCGCCAAGGCCGCTTTCGAGCGTGCCGCGGAGAAGCTGCCGATCAAGACCAAGGTCGTGGCCCGCCTCGGCGAGAGCCTGATCGAGGAGAAGAAGTAATGGCCAAGATCGACGATCTGAAAGCCAAGACCGACGACCAGCTCGCCGACGAGCTGTCGCAGCTCAAGAAGGAGCAGTTCAACCTGCGCTTCCAGGCCGCGACCGGTCAGTTGGAAAAGCCCGCCCGAGTTCGTGAAGTGCGCCGCTCGATTGCGCAGATCATGACGCTGCAGAACCAGCGCCAGGCCGAAGCGGCCAAGGCGTAAGGTAGGAGACGAAGAATGCCGAAACGTATCCTTCAGGGAACGGTCGTCTCCGACAAGGGAGACAAGACGGTGGTGGTCCGTGTCGAGCGTCGGGTGAAGCACCCGTTGTACGGCAAGATCATCAAGCTGTCGAAAAAGTATCACGCCCATGACGAGAACAACGAGATCTCGATGGGCGAGACGGTGCGCATCGAGGAATGCAAGCCGATTTCGAAGACCAAGAGCTGGAAAGTTCTCGATCGCGTCGCGGCGGCCAATCCGGCCGACCTCGACACTCCGGTCGAAGGCTGAGCAGCGTTAGGGAAAGGTAGGAAGGGTCAACCATGATCCAGATGCAATCGAACCTCGACGTTGCAGACAACAGCGGCGCCAAGCGCGTCCAGTGCATTAAGGTACTGGGCGGGTCCAAGCGTCGGTTTGCCACCGTCGGCGACACCATCGTGGTGTCGGTCAAGGAAGCCGCGCCCCGTGGCAAGGTGAAGAAGGGTGACGTCCATCGTGCCGTCATCGTCCGCACCGCCAAGGACATCCGCCGCCCCGACGGGACGGTGATCCGTTTCGACGGCAACGCCGCGGTCCTCGTCAACAAGAATGAAGAGCCCATCGGCACTCGTATCTTCGGCCCGGTGGTGCGCGAACTGCGCGCCAAGAAGCACATGAAGATCATCAGCCTGGCTCCGGAGGTGCTGTAATGGCCGCCGCGAAGATCAAGAAGGGCGACAGCGTCGTCATCCTGTCGGGTAAGGACAAGGGCAAGACCGGTACGGTCACCAAGGTCCTCCCCAAGGAAGGCAAGCTCGTCGTCGAGGGTGTGAACATCATCACCCGTCACAAGAAGCCGACCCAGATGGACCCCAATGGCGGTCTCGAGAAGCGCGAAGCCCCGCTTTTCGCCTCGAAGGTGGCCCTCGCCGATCCCAAGGACGGCAAGGCGACCCGCGTCCGGTTCGAAACGGTCGACGGCAAGAAGGTTCGCGTCGCGACGCGTTCCGGGGAGAAGATCGATGGCTGAGAACTACGTTCCGCGCCTGAAGAAGGACTATGACGAGCGCATCGTGAAGGCGATGACCGAAAAGTTCGGCTACAAGAACCACATGGAGGTTCCCAAGCTCGAGAAGGTCGTCATCAACATGGGCGTCGGCGAAGCCACCCAGGACAAGAAGAAGGTCCAGACGGCGGCTGCCGAGATGGAAGCGATCGCCGGCCAGAAGCCCGTGATCACCAAGGCGAAGAAGTCGATCGCGCAGTTCAAGCTGCGTGAAGGCATGCCGATCGGCGCGAAGGTCACCCTCCGCCGCGAGCGCATGTACGAATTCATCGACCGTCTCGTGACCATCGCGCTGCCGCGCGTGCGCGACTTCCGGGGCCTCAACCCCAAGTCGTTCGACGGCCGCGGCAACTATGCGATGGGCATGAAGGAACAGATCGTCTTCCCCGAAATCTCGTACGACAATGTCGACAAGGTCCGGGGCATGGACATCATCGTGACCACCACCGCGAAGACGGACGAGGAAGCGCGCGAACTGCTGCGTCTCTTCAACTTCCCGTTCCCCGCGGAAAAGAAGGAAGAGGAGGCCGCGTAAATCACGCGGTCTCTCGATCCCTCAGACAGGAAAGAGAGAACTTAAGTCATGGCGAAACTGAGTTCCGTGAACAAGAACGAGAAGCGCAAGAAGCTGGCCAAGCAGTATGCGCCCAAGTACGCGAAGTTGAAGGAACAGGCGAACGACAAGTCGCTCGATGAAACCGAGCGCCTGATCGCCCGCCTGAAGATGGCCGAACTGCCGCGCAACGCGAATCCGACCCGGATCCGCAACCGCTGCGAGCTGACCGGCCGGAGCCGCGGTTACTACCGCAAGTTCCGTCTTTCGCGCATCATGATCCGTGAATTGGGCAACAAGGGCCTGATCCCGGGCTTCACCAAGTCGAGCTGGTAAGGAATCTGGCATGGCGATGACCGACCCCCTGGGTGATATGCTCACCCGCATCCGCAACGGCCAGCAGGCGCGCAAGGACTCGATCCTGTCGCCGGCGTCCAAGCTGCGTGCGCGCGTTCTCGACGTGCTGCAGCGTGAAGGCTTCATCCGCGGCTATTCGGAAGAAGAGCTTGCGGGCAAGGCCGGCCTGCGGATCGAACTGAAATATTTCGAAGGCCAGCCGGCGATCAAGCACCTGGCCCGCGTCTCCAAGCCCGGCCGCCGCGTCTACTCGGGTTCGCAGGAACTGCCCCGCGTGCGCAACGGCCTTGGCATCACCATCGTGTCGACCCCGCGCGGTGTCCTCTCGGACGCCGAAGCGCGCGAGAACAATGTCGGCGGCGAAGTGCTGGCGGAGGTGTTCTAATGAGCCGTATCGGTAAGAAACCGGTCGCGCTGCCTGCTGGCGTCACCGCCAGCACGGAAGGCAAGACCCTCTCCGTCAAGGGGCCCAAGGGCACCCTTGCGATGGAGATGATGGACGACCTCATCAAGTTCGACATCGAGGAAGGCGAGATCAAGGTCACGCCGCACAACATGTCGCAGCGTAGCCGCCAGGTCTGGGGCATGCAGCGTACCCTCGTGCAGAACCTCGTCGACGGCGTCACCGAGGGCTACCAGAAGGTCCTCGAGATCAACGGCGTCGGCTACCGTGCGCAGGCGCAGGGCAAGAAGCTCAAGCTCCAGCTTGGCTACAGCCACGACGTCGACCTCGACGTGCCGGAAGGCATCGAGGTGAAGACCCCCGACAACACCACGGTGGAAGTCTCGGGCATCGACAAGCAGCTCGTCGGGCACTTCGCGGCCGAAATCCGCAAGTGGCGCAAGCCCGAACCCTATAAGGGCAAGGGCATCAAATATCGCGGGGAATATATTTTCCGCAAGGAAGGCAAGAAGAAGTAAGATGGCTAAACTGTCCCTCTTCGACCGCCGCCGTCGCCGGGTCCGCTCGGCGCTCAAGGCGCGCTCCTCCGGTAAGCCCCGCCTGTCGGTGCACCGTTCGGGCAAGCACATCTACGCCCAGGTCATCGACGATGCCGCCGGCAAGACGATCGCTTCGGCCTCGACCCTCGACAAGGACGTCAAGGTCAAGTCGGGCGCGAATGTCGATGCCGCGACCACCGTCGGCAAGACCGTCGCCGCCAAGGCCAAGAAGGCCGGCGTGAGCACGGTCGTGTTCGACCGTGGCGGGTTCCTCTTCCATGGCCGCGTCAAGGCGCTGGCCGAAGCCGCCCGTGAAGAAGGGCTGGAGTTCTAATATGGCTGACGACAAGAAGACCGAAGAAGTGCAGGCGACCGAAACGCCCGCGACCGAAACGGCCCACGGCGAACAGGCTCCCGGCGTTGCGGAAACCCCCGAGGTTGCCGCTGCCCAGGCCGCTGCCGGCGTCGCCGGTGAAGACAAGCCCCGCGGTGGCCGCGGTGGTCGCGGCGGTGGCCGTGACGGCGGCCGTGGCGGTCGCGATGGTGGCCGTGGCCGCGGTCGCGGTGGTCGTGACAACCGCCGCAACGAGGAAGATGGCGAGGAGCTGATCGAAAAGCTCGTCCACATCAACCGCGTCTCGAAGACCGTGAAGGGCGGTAAGCGCTTCGGTTTCGCCGCGCTCGTCGTGGTCGGTGACGGCAAGGGCCGCGCGGGCTTCGGCTCGGGCAAGGCCCGCGAAGTGCCGGAAGCGATCAACAAGGCGACCGCCGCTGCCAAGAAGGCGATGGTCCGCGTGCCGCTGAAGGAAGGTCGCACCCTCCATCACGACGGCAAGGGCCACTTCGGCGCCGGCAAGGTCGTGGTTCGCACCGCGCCTCCGGGTACCGGCATCATCGCCGGCGGTCCGATGCGTGCCGTGTTCGAAGCGCTCGGCGTCGCTGACGTCGTGACCAAGTCGAACGGCACCGCCAACCCGTTCAACATGATCCGCGCCACCTTCGAGGCGCTCAAGGATCAGACCAGCCCGCGCAGCGTCGCCCAGCGTCGCGGCAAGAAGGTCGCCGACCTCCTTGGCCGTGGTGGCATGGACAAGGCCGAGGCCGAAGCGACCGCCGACGCGGTCACGGAGTAAGTCACATGGCCAAGAAGAACGACGTCAAGACGATCAAGATCACCCAGACCGGCTCGCCGATCCGTCGCGAGAAGGGCCAGCGCGAGACGCTGGTGGGCCTTGGTCTCAACAAGATGCACCGGACCGTCGAGAAGAAGGCGACCCCGGAAGTCCTCGGCGCGGTGAAGAAGGTCCAGCACCTCGTCACCGTCGAAGAGGCGTAAAAGCATTGGCTGCCCGGCCTTAGGGGCGGGCGGCAAAGGGGAGAGGGGTCAGCACCGAAGTGCCGGCCCCTCTTGCCCGTTCAGGCGACCTGCCCTAAAGGCAGCGCGCCGGGAGCCTTCAACTCAAGTCGCTGGAAGGCCTCCCTTTTCCAATCAAGCGCGATGAAAAGCGAAAGCGAGTGCAAGACATGACCATCAAGATCAACGACCTCAAGGACAACGACGGCGCCCGCAAGGGCCGCATGCGCATCGGCCGTGGCATCGGTTCGGGCAAGGGCAAGACCGGCGGTCGCGGCCAGAAGGGCCAGAAGAGCCGTTCGGGCGTCTCGATCAACGGTTTCGAAGGCGGCCAGATGCCGCTCCACATGCGCCTGCCGAAGCGCGGCTTCAACAACCCGTTCGGCAAGGACTATGCGATCGTCAACATCGGCATGGTCCAGAAGGCCGTGGACGAGAAGAAGCTCGACGCCAAGAAGGTCATCGACCAGGAAGCGCTCGACGCGATCGGCCTGACCCGTGGCGGCAAGGACGGCGTCCGCCTCCTCGCCAAGGGCGAGATCAAGTCGAAGCTGACCTTCAAGGTCGCCGGTGCCTCGAAGGGCGCCATCGAGGCGGTCGAAAAGGCCGGTGGCAAGGTCGAAGTGACCGCGCCGAAGAAGGCCGACGAAAAGGCCGACGCCTAAAAGTTGGTGTGAAGGGGTGGGCATCGTCCCACCCCTTCCTATATCGAGCCTCCGGGGGGGTGGCCACGTGTCGCCCGGCTTGAACAGTTAAGGGAACGAGACATGGCGACGTCCGCCGAGAACATGGCTGCCGGCATCAGCTTCGACAGCTTCCGCAAGGCCACCGACCTCAAAAAGCGCCTCTGGTTCACGCTCGGCGTGCTGGTGCTCTTCCGCTTCCTGAGCTTCGTTCCCATTCCCGGCATCGACCCGCGCGCCATGGCGCAGCTGTTCGACACGCAGCGCGGCGGCGTCCTCGATTTCTTCAACACTTTCTCGGGCGGTAGCCTCGAGCGCATGAGCATCATCGCGCTCGGCATCATGCCCTACATCACCGCCTCGATCGTCGTCCAGCTTGGCGCCGCGCTCCACGAACCGTGGAAGCAGCTCAAGAAGGAAGGCGAAGTCGGGCGCAAGAAGCTCAACCAGTACACCCGCTTCCTGACGGTGCTCCTCACCGCGGTGCAGGGTTACGTCATCGCCACCGGCCTCGAGGGCCTCGGTGCGAACCAGGGCATCGCCGCGGTCGTCGAGCCGGGCATGACCTTCCGCATCGCTGCGACCATCTCGCTGATCGGCGGCACGCTCTTCCTCATGTGGCTGGGCGAGCAGATCACCAGCCGCGGCGTGGGTAACGGCGTCAGCCTCATCATCATGGCGGGCATCGTCGCCTCCATGCCGGGCCTGCTGGCGCAGCTGTTCGAGAGCGGCCGTTCGGGCGCGGTCGACCCGCTGGTCGTCGTCTCGGTGCTCGTGCTCCTCGTCCTCATCGTCCTGTTCATCTGCTTCATGGAGCGCGCCCAGCGCCGCGTCCTCGTGCAATATCCCAAGCGCGCCACCGCGCGCGGCATGATGCAGCAGGAGCGCAGCCACCTGCCGATGAAGGTCAACATCGCGGGCGTCATCCCGCCGATCTTCGCCTCGTCGATCCTGCTGATGCCACTCACCGTGCTCCAGTTCGCGGGCGGCGGTGCGGATCCCAATGCAGCGTCGAACGATGTGCTCATCACCATCTCGACCTATCTCCAGCGCGGCGCGCCGCTCTACCTGTTCCTCTACGGGGCCGGCATCGCCTTCTTCTGCTTCTTCTACGCCTCAGTGCAGTTCAATTCGGAAGACACGGCGGAGAACCTCAAGCGCGCCGGCGGCTTCGTCCCGGGCATCCGTCCGGGCAAGGCGACCGAGCAGTATTTCGATTACCTCTTGAACCGTATCACCGTGATCGGCGCAGCCTATCTCGTGACCATCTGCCTCATTCCCGAGGTGTTGTTCTCGAACATGGATGTCGGCTCGGCGCTGCTCGGCGGCACCAGCCTGCTCATTCTCGTCAACGTGACGGTCGATTTCGTGAGCCAGGTGCAGAGCCACCTGATCGCCCACCAATATGGCGACCTCATCAAGAAGGCCAAGCTCAAGGGTGGCGGTCGCCGCCGCTAGCGGCTAGCCCTGTCACCAACGGGTAACGATTCGAGCGAGGGGACGCCTCACATGGATATCATCCTTCTCGGCCCCCCGGGGGCAGGCAAGGGGACGCAGGCGCATCGGCTCGAAGCCGGGCGCGGCATGAAACAGCTGTCGACCGGCGACATGCTGCGCAGCGCGATCGCTGCCGGCACCGAGGTCGGCAAGCAGGCCAAGGCCGTCATGGACCGCGGCGAGCTCGTCTCGGACGCCATCGTCTCGGCGCTGATTGGCGAGCATCTCGAGGATGCGAGCAACGGCGCCATCTTCGACGGTTATCCGCGCACCCAGCACCAGGCCGAAGCGCTCGAGATGCTGCTCGCCGACCGCGGGCGCAAGCTGGCGCATGTCATCGAGCTCAAGGTCGACGAGGATGCGCTGGTCGAGCGGATCTGTGGCCGTTTCAGCTGCGCCAATTGCGGCGCGCTCTACCACGACACGGCCAAGCCTCCGAAGGTCGAGGGCACCTGTGATGTCTGCGGGAGCCACGAGTTCAAGCGCCGTCCCGACGACAATGAGGAAACGGTGCGCAACCGCATGGCCGAATATCGCGCCAAGACCGCGCCGATCCTGCCCTTCTACGAACGCCAGGGCCTCGTCCGCGAAGTGGATGGCATGGGCAGCGTCGAAGAGGTTGCCGCCGCGATCGACGCGATCCTCGACAGCTAGGGCCGTCGCCGTATAGGCTGGGGACCTTGTTCGAGGGGAGCCTGCCGATGCGCCTGACACCGATCCTTGCCACTGCTGCCGCCGCGCTTGCCTTGTCGGGGCCGGCGCCGGCGGACGTCGTCAACACGACCACCAACGCCTTCCACATCCGGCACGAGGTGCCGCTGGTGGTGAGCGCCGAGCGCGCCTTCGACCTGCTCGCCCGTCCGGGCGACTGGTGGAATGGGGCGCACAGCTATTCGGGCGATGCGGCGAACATGCGCCTCGAGTTGAAGCCCGGCGGCTGTTTCTGCGAGCAGTGGGACGGCAATTTCGTCAAGCATCTCGAGGTCGTGGGCCTGACCCGCGGCAAGGAGATCGTGATGGAAGGCGGGCTGGGGCCGCTGCGCTACGCGCCTGCCAGCGGCACGATGATCTGGAAGCTCGAGGACGGCGGCACCGGCGCGATCCTGACCATCGACTACAAGGTCACCGGCTTTGCCGAGAGCGATGCCGAGACCTGGTCCGCCGCGGTCGACAGCGTGCTTGGCGAACAGGCGATGCGCTTCCGCGCCGCCGCCGCCGCCATGCCGCGCCGCTAGTCGCGCTCGAGCGTCACGAAACGATAGGCGGGACGTCCTTCCTCGGACGGATGCTCCGCGGTCGCCGTGACCGACCAGCCGGCCTCCTCGCGCGGGTCGGGGAGGGAGGTGTCGCCGTCGGGGCTGATCGCCAGCTCGGTGAGCTCGATGCGATGCGCATGTGGCAGGAACAGCTTGAAGATCTCCGCTCCGCCGATGACCCAGACGGGATCCTCGCCCGCGAGTGCGAGCGCGCTCTCCACGTCATGCACCACGTCGGCGCCGTCGGCCTTCCAGTAGCTGCCGCGCGTCAGCACGATATGACGGCGGCCGGGGAGGCGGCCGGGCAGGCTCTCGAAGGTCTTGCGGCCCATGATCATGGCGCCGCCCATCGTCAGCTTCTTGAAGCGCTTCAAATCGGCGGGCAGGTGCCACGGCATGCCGCCGTCCATGCCGATGACGCCATTTTCGGCGCGGGCGATGATCATGTTGATGCGCGGGTTCGTCGTCATGGGCGCTTTCATGCGGCTTTTGCACGGGCGAGGGAAGGGCTAAGGCGGTCGGCATGAGCGAGGCGATGATCGAGGAATTGCGCGCGGCGTTGGGGCCGCGGTCGGTGGTAACCGATGCGGTCGATGTCGAGGGCTGGACGTCCGACTGGCGCGGGCGCTGGACGGGCAAGGCGGCGGCGCTGCTCGAACCCGCCTCGCTGGCCGAGGTGCAGGCGATCGTGCGCGCGGCGGAACGGCATCAGGTGCCGCTGGTGCCGCAGGGCGGGAACAGCTCGATGGTCGGCGGGGCAACCCCCGACGACAGCGGCCGCGCGATGATCCTGTCGCTCCGGCGGATGAACGCGGTACGGACTGTCGATCACAAGATGCGGCAGGTGGTTGTCGAGGCGGGTATGATCCTCGCCAGCCTGCAGGAGCGGCTCGGGTCGGAGGGGCTGCGGCTGCCGCTCGATCTCGGCGCGCGCGGATCGGCGACGGTCGGCGGGCTCGCCAGCACCAATGCGGGCGGTACCGAGGTGCTGCGCCACGGCACGATGGGGGCGATGGTAGTGGGGCTCGAGGCGGTGCTGTCGGGGGGCGAGATCCTCGATACGCTCTCGCCCCTGAAGAAGGACAATCGCGGTCCCCGCGTCGACCGGCTGCTGGTCGGCGGGGAGGGGCAGTTTGGCATCATCACCGCGCTCCGGCTCCAGCTGGTCGCGGCGCCGACCGACCGCGCGACGGCCTGGGTGGCGGTCAAGGATCCCGCACAGGCGCTCGAGCTGCTGCGCCTTGCCGAGGCACGCTGCGATGCGGTGGAAGGCTTCGAGATCATCCCCGCGGACGTGCTCGACGCGGCGGTCGCCGTGATGGGCGTGACGCCGCCGGTCGAGGGAGCGCCATGGAACGTGCTTGTAGAGGCCAAGGGGGACACGTCGCCCGGCACCCTGTCGGGCGAATTGGAAAGCCTGCTGGCCGAGGCGCTCGAGCAAGGGCTGGCCTCCGATGCGGTCGTCGCCCGCTCGGAGGCGCAGGCGGAGGCCTTCTGGCACATCCGCCATTCGCTCTCGGAGGGCGAGAAGAAACATTATGGCATGGCCAACAGCCACGACATCTCGGTGCCGGTCGATGCCATGCCCGGCTTCCTCGCCGAGGTGACGAAAGCCGTCGAGGCCGAATGGCCCGGCGTCAGCGTGTCGGGCTATGGCCATCTCGGCGACGGCAACATCCACCTTCATGTGCGCGCGATGGAGCGGGCGAGCGGCGAGTGGCGCGAGACCGAGGGCGAGGCGATCGAACGACGAGTGCATGACATGGTCGTCGCGCATGGCGGCTCGATCAGCGCCGAACATGGCATCGGCCAGATGAAGCTGTCGGAGATGCGGCGGCTCGGCGAGCCGGGTCGCTTGCAGATGTTGAAAGCCCTCAAGGCCGCGCTGGACCCCGAGGGCATTTTCAATCCCGGAAAGCTGATCGTCTAGGCGCCGAGGAAAACCGCCTTGGCGTTGGTGAATTCCTTCATGCCGAAGCCGCCATGTTCGCGGCCGAAGCCCGAATCCTTCACGCCCCCGAAGGGCATGTTGGGATCGGCCAGCCCGAAGCTGTTGATGAACACCATGCCCGTGTCGAAATGGTCGATGGCGATGCGCTTGGCCTTTTCCTCGTCGCGGCTGAAGATGCCGCCGCCGAGGCCGTAGCGGCTCTCGTTGGCGATGCGCACGGCATCGACCGTGTCGACCGCCTTGATGACGCTGGCGACGGGGCCGAAGAATTCGTCCTCATAGGCCGGCATGCCGGGCGCGACGCCCGACAGGACAGTCGGCTCGAAATAATAGCCGGTGCGGTCGAGCTTGTTGCCGCCGGTCTCGATCCTCGCGCCCTTGTCGACGCTTTCCTCCATCTGCCCGATGAGCTTTTCGCGCAAATCGTGGCGCGCCATCGGTCCGAGCTCGCTCGCCTCGTCCATCGGGTCGCCGATCTTCACGTCCTTCATCGCGGCGGTGAAGCGCTCGAGGAACTCCTCATAAACGGGCTCGGTGGCGATGAAGCGCTTGGCGTTGATGCACGTCTGGGCATTATTGTAGAGGCGCCCCTCGACCGACAGCTTGACCGCCTGTTCGACATCGGCGTCCTCGAGCACGAGATAGGCATCGTTCGAGCCCAGCTCGAGCACGGTCTTCTTGAGCGCCGCGCCCGCGCGCTCGCCGATCTTGTGGCCCGCGGCATCGGAGCCGGTCAGCGTGACCCCGCGCACGAGGTCGTTGTCGATCACCGCATTGGACTGGTCATGGTCGACGACGAGGACGGTGAACAGGTCCTCGGGCAGGCCCGCTTCCTCGTAGAGGTGGCGCAGCATGATGCCCGTGCCGGTGCAGTTGGAGGCATGTTTGAGCAGGCAGCCGTTGCCCGCCATGAGGTTGGCGATCGAGTAGCGGATGACCTGGTAGGAAGGGAAATTCCACGGTTGGATGCCGTAGATGACCCCGATCGGGCGGTGCGCGACGACGCCGCGGCCGTCACCGGCGAATAGCGAGCGCTCCTCTTCCTTCAGCTGCTCGGGGCCGTTCTCAGCGGTGAACTTGCAGATGGCGGCGCACAGGTCGACCTCGTCGCGGGCATCGCCGATCAGCTTGCCGACCTCCTCGGTCATCTTGGTGGCGAGCGCTTCCTTGTTCTTCGCCAGCGTCTCGCCGATCGATCCGATGATCTCGGCGCGCTCCTCCGCGGGGCGCTGCGACCAGAGGATGAAGGCGTCGTGGCAGCGCTGGATCGCGGCCTCGGCGTCCTCGTTTGAAATGAGCTTGAAGGTGTCGATTTCCTGCTCGGTGGCAGGGTTGATGGTGGTGATGCTGTCGCTCATGCGCGGGGCGTCCTTTTTCGAAATGCGTTCGGAAAAAGAACGGGTCGCGAGGGGCGGCTGTTGCTCGCCAAGGCGCGGCTTTGGCGCGGCCCGTCGTCAGCCCGCGACGCGCAACCCGGCGGGCTTAGGGCCAAAGGCTGTAGCGAGCGCGGCGGCGATGTCGTCGCAGTCGCTTTCCGTCTCCGCGCGGGCGCTGCCATGGGCGGCAATGTCGGCGGCATAGGCGCGCATGACGGCGGTGAAGTCCGTATCGTCGGCGATGGCGGCGGCGCTGCCGAAGCGCTCGATCGCGCGCACCGTGATGGCGGGATAGGCTGCGGCCGACTGGCGCAGCGCTTTCACCGGCGCATCGAAGATGGCGGCGAAGCTGGCGGTGGGGCAGATGACCTGCGGTACCTCGACCAGTAGCTGGCCCTCGCGGGTGAGCCGCCCGCGCTGGTGGAGCATGATCGAGGCGAGCGCATCGACCACGCAGCGCGCGGTGTAGAAGTCGTTGATGCCGGGCGACAGGGCGCGGGCGGCGATCTCGACGAGGAGGCGGATGCGATAGGCGATGCCGTTCTGGTCGCTGCGTGTCTGGCCGAGGGTGAGGCAGCGGTGGATCGCCTCGATACAGTCCTCGTCGACCGCATCGCGCACCACCACATAAGCCTGTCCCTCGATGAGGTGGTCGCCCGAGGATCGGTCGAGGCGGATGAAGGTGCCGCAATCGCGCGCGATCTCCGACAGGCGGGCGATGTCGCAGGTGACGATATAGCCGTCGCCTGGCGCGCGGACGGGCGTGGCGTCCGGCCAGTCGGGGGCAAGAATGCGCTCGAAGTCGGGCGGGGGCTTGGCGATGACGTCCTTGGCAATGCGCGCGATGGTGCGGTCGACGAAGACCGCGTCGGCGAGGTCGTTCAATGCCCCCGCGAGCCAGGCGAGCGAGAAGAGGAAGAGGATGGCGATGAAGCCGAAGCTGGCATGGGGAAGGGTGGCGGGCGGCGCGTCAGCATCGAGGCTGGCGAGGAAGAAGGCACTGGCGGCAAGCGCGCCGAGGAAGATGCCGAGGGTGGCACGGATGAAGGCGCGCCCCGTCCAGCGATCGATCAGCCGCACGCCGAGATTGCCGGCCGCGAGCGTCAGGACGATGAGCGTGATCGAGACATAGAGGGTGGCGATGGCGGCATTGGCGCCGGTGATGGCGGTCGCCCAGTCGGTCATCGCATCGCCGTCGCGGACGAGCGACAGGCCATGGTCATGAAGCCAGCCCGACAGCCCTAGTGCATCGGCCCAGCGCAGCCCGATAGTGATGCCGAGGATAAGGAGCATGAGGAGCGCGGGCACGATCCAGTAGCTCCGCCACAGCCGCGCCAAGGGGGCAAGCGTGCGCGAAATCGCGTCGGGTTCGTGCAGCGCGTGATGCGTCATGGGAGAAGGACGCGCGGATTTGCGGGGGTGTTCCGAGGGCTAGACCAAAGGGGGGGGCAGCGGAGACTGGCCGGAAGCCCTCAGTAATTCACCCAGGGCGGCACGGGCATCGCCCCGCCCGAGGCGGTGAAGCTCACCATCTCCTCCTCGATCTTCGCGCCATGGTTGTAGCGGCGCGGCAGGCGACCTGCGACATGGAAGCGGAAGGCGTCGCTACGGGTGGCGGGGGCGTGAAACTGGATCGAGATATCGCGTGCCGCCAGTTCGCTGCCGTCCCAGCAGGAGCGGAAGTGGCGCCCCGTGCCCGAAGCCCCGTCATTGATTTCGAGGGTCAGCGAGGTGACGGCGAACCCGCCATCCTCGCCGCGCTTGAGGTCGAGGCGCAACATGGCGCGGTCGAGACGGTTGTGCATCTCCGCCATTTCGACAAGCGAGGTCGAGGTTTCATACGTAGCCTCGCCGAAGCTGGCGACGAAGATGATGGCGGTCGGCGGTTCGGCCCGCTCCTTGTCGAGCCCCGACTTGGGGTCGGGATCGCGCCAGCTGGCGAAATAGGGGTGCCGCGGCGAGCGGATGTCCTTGAGGATCGAACCGAAGGCGCGAAGCGCCATCGCCTCGCCCTGATGGATCGTCTCGGCGGGGACAGGGGGATAGGAGCGGAGCGGCGAGCCGGGCGAAAAGTCATGCTCGAATACCGCGACCGGGTCGAGCGGCAGGGCTTTTGGCATTGGACGCAACTCCCCCGACGGCCATCACGGCCGGACCAGATGCGCCCAGCCTATCAGAAGCCGGCGTCGGGGCCATAGGGGTTCGCGTCAGCGCGAGCGAAGACGCCCGGGGACGATGCGCTGCTGCCGGCTTCGTCGGAGATGGACCGCGGCGCCTAGCGCTTGAGAGCGAACCAGCCTAGCGCTTGCGCGCGAACCAGATGGTGTGCTGCGGGCCCTTGTTGTTCGGGCGGGCGCGCACGGTGCGCGTTTCCACCAGCATCCCGCTATTCTTCAAGCGGCGGGTGAAGGCGGGGTCGGGGGCCGCCGACCAGATGGCGAGGATGCCTCCCGGATTGAGCGCGTCGCGTGCCCTGTCGAGCCCGTCGCGCGTATAGAGCCGGTCATTGTCGTCGCGCACGATGCCGTCGGGCCCGTTGTCGACATCGAGGAGGATGGCGTCCCAGCGGGGAGTGCTGCCTTCGGCGGCATCGTCGATCAGCGCCGCGACGTCGGCGATGACCACCTCGCCCCGCTTATCGTCGAGACTGTCCCCGGTGAGATGCGCGAGCGGCCCGCGCGCCCAGTCGAGGATCTCGGGCACGACTTCCGCCACGGTCACGTGCCCGCCCTCGGCAAGGGCGGCGAGCGCGGCGCGGTAGGTAAAGCCGAGGCCGTAGCCGCCAATGAGGATGCGGGGCGCCTTCGCCTTGAGCTGCCGGAGCGTCAGCACCGCCAGCTGCTCCTCCGAAAATTGCATGCGGGTGCCCATCAGCTCGTCGGCGCCGAGCTTGACGACGAAATCGCGCCCATGGCTGACCAGCGTCAGGGTATCGCCGCCGGGAATCTGCGCGGTGGCAAGGGTCTTGCGAGGTAACATGCACGGGGCCCTAGCCCAGATCGGGCGGGTGGGGCGACGGAAAAAAATCGTGGCGTGATCGATAGCCTGAGCAGGGAATGGTGCGCCCGGGTGGATTCGAACCACCGGCCTCAAGATTAGAAGTCTCGTGCTCTATCCAACTGAGCTACGGGCGCCCGGGAATCGGGTTAGCGATTTTCCCTCGATTTGCGAACCGGCAATCGCGCGTCAGGCGATCTGGTTGACCAGCGCTTCGAACAGCCGCCTGCCGTCAGTATTGCCGTGGGCGGCCTCGAAGGCGCGCTCGGGGTGGGGCATCATGCCCAGCACGTTGCGCTTTTCCGACAGGATGCCGGCAATGTCGCGGGCCGAGCCGTTGGGGTTCTCGACATAGCGGAAGGCGACGCGGCCCTCGCCCTCGAGCCGGTCGAGCGTTTCCGCATCGGCCTGGTAGTTGCCGTCATGATGGGCGACGGGAATGGTGATCTCCTCGCCCTCCGCATAGCCACGAAGGAAAGGGCTGTCGCTGGTGCCGACCTTGAGACGGGCATCGCGGCAGATGAAATGCAGCGTGGCGTTGCGCATCAGCGCGCCCGGCAGCAGCCGCGCCTCGGTAAGGAGCTGGAAGCCGTTGCAGATGCCGATGGTGGGCACGCCCCTGTCGGCGGCGGCGGCGACCGCCTTCATGACGGGGCTGACCGCGGCCATCGCGCCAGAGCGCAGGTAATCGCCATAGGAGAAACCGCCGGGCAGGCCGATGAGGTCGGTGCCGGCGGGCAATTCGGTCTCGGCATGCCAGACCATGTTGGGCTTCTTGCCGGTCACGCCCTCGAAGGCGACGGCAAGGTCGCGGTCGCAGTTGGACCCGGGGAAGACGATGACGGCGGCGGTCACAGCACTTCCACCGCGTAATTCTCGATCACCGTATTGGCGAGCAGCTGTTCGCACATCTTGTTGATGGTCTCTTCGGACGTGCCGTCGGCAAGGTCGAGCATGATGACCTTGCCCGCGCGGACATCCTCGACACCCTCGAAACCGAGGCCGCCGAGGGCATGGTGGATGGCCTTGCCCTGCGGATCGAGAACACCGGGTTTGAGGGTGATGGTCACGCGCGCTTTCATGGCAGTCCTCGATGCTGGTCAGATGGTTTCCCCGCCCGCTAGCGCAAAGCGGGGCCGAGGCCAAGCTTTACGCTTTGCTAACCTTATTCGCTCACATTGTCTCAATCGCGGACAGGAGTCGGGGGCCATCGGGGCACCCGGGGTTCGCCTGTGGGGCATTTGGGAGAGAGAGACGATGATCGTCGGATTGTCATCTGTGATGTTCGTTGCATTGTTCGGCTGGGGTGCCGAATATTTCGGCTGGAGCGATCCGCACGGCCGCGTGCAGTGGGCGCTTTTCGCCTCCTTCGTGCTCGGCATCCTCGCGGGCTACAAGACCAAGGGCTGACTTCGGTCCTTTGATGGGGTAGCGGGCGCGCATGGACATGGCGCCGCACCCCGACCTTCCGCCTTATGCGCAACTGCTTCGCCTGTCGGTCGAGAAGATCGACGGGCGCGTGCGTTTTCGCATGCCCTTCCATGACGATGTGACGGGGCGCCCCGGTTTCCTGCATGGCGGGGCGATCGCCGCGCTCCTGGAATTCGCCGCTTATGCGACGCTGCGCGACCGGCTCGGCACGGACGATGCCGTGCGGATCAAGCCGGTCACGGTGACGGTCGATTACATGCGCGGCGGGCGCCCGCGCGAGACGCAGGCCGAAGCGGTGATCGAGCGGCTCGGGCGGCGGCTGGCGAACATCGACGCCTTCGCGTGGCAGGACGACCGCGACACGCCGATCGCGAGCGCGCGGATGAACGTGCTCCTCGAGCGCGACGCCTGAGCGGCGGGGACTAGCGCCCCGCCACCTTGAGCGCGTGGTAATTGGGGCTGCCGAACAGCTCGTCCACCACTGCCTGCCGCTTCATGTAGAAGCCGATGTCATGTTCGTCGGTCATGCCGATGCCGCCGAACATCTGCACGGCCTCCTGGACGGCGAGGCGGCTGACGCTACCCGCCTTGGCCTTGGCGACCGAGACCATGAGGTCGGCGCGGGGCCCGCCCTCGTCCATCAGCTGCGCGGCCTTCAGGGTGGCGGCGCGCGCAATCTCGATCTCGCCCCACAGGTGCGCGGCGCGGTGCTGGAGCGCCTGGAAGCTGCCGATCGGCACGCCGAACTGCTTGCGCTCCTTCAGATAGTCGTTGGTCATGCCGAAGGCACCGGCAGCGACGCCGGTGAGTTCGGAGGCGGCACCCGCGCTGCCCGCGGCGAGCGCACGGTCAAGCGGCGCCCAGCCGCCATCGACCTCGCCGACCACCGCATCGGCATCGACCTCGACCTTGTCCAGCGTCAGGCGTGCGGCCTTCGAGGCATCGGCCAGAGCGACATTCTCGATCTCGAGGCCTTTCGCCTCCTTCTCCAGCGCGAAGAGCGTGATGCCGTCCTTCTCGCCCGCGCTGCCCGCGGTGCGGGCGGCAACGAGGATGAGGTCGGCGCTGGCGCCATGGACGACGAACTGTTTCTCGCCCGAGAGGGTGAAGCCATTGCCCGAGCGGGTGGCTTCGAGCGCGGTGTTGGCGGGCGCATGATGCGCGCCCTCATCGACCGCGAGCGCGGCGACGGTCTCGCCCGACAGGATGGTCGGGAACCAGCGGCTGGCGTGGGCCGTGCCTTCCAGCGCGCGGACAGTGGCGACCGCAGTGGTCAGGAAGGGCGAGGGGGTGAGGTTGCGGCCCACTTCCTCGAGCACGATGTTCGCCTCGACCTGGCCGAGGCCCGAACCGCCCTCTTCCTCGGGGATGAGGATACCGGTGAGGCCGAGTTCGGCGAACTGCTTCCACAGGCCATGGCCGAAGCCGTCCTTGCAACCGATGTCGCGCCAGTGCCTGAGCTGGGTTTCGATCTTCCCTTCCTCCGCCATGAAGGGGCGGACGGTGTCCTGGAGCATGACCTGGTCGTCGTTGAGTTTCATCATGGCTGGATCAGGCTCCCGGGAGCTGGAGGATATGCTTGGCGATGATGCCGAGCTGGATTTCGGAGGTGCCGCCCTCGATGGAGTTCGCCTTCGTGCGGAGCCAGTCGCGGGGCTTGGCACCGCCCTTCGAGCGGTCGCTTTCCCATTCGAGCGCGTCGCTGCCGCCGCCCTGCATGATCAGCTCGTGGCGGCGCTTGTTCAGCTCGGTGCCGGCATATTTCATCATGCTGGGCTCGGCGGGATGCGCTTCGCCCGCCTTCAGCCGGTCGATGAAGGCCTCGCTCATCGCCTGGAAGGCGAGGGCGTCGACGTCGAAGCGGGCAAGGTCGGCGGCGAGGATGGCGTCGGCCTCGGGGATCGCTTCGCTGAGGAGCGAGGAGCCGCGCTCGCCGCCAAGGCCCATGCCCGAGATCATCTCGCGTTCGTGGCCGAGGAGATATTTGGCGACGGTCCAGCCCTCGTTTTCCTTGTGGACGAGCTGGTCCTTGGGGACCTTCACATCATCGAAGAAGGTCTCGCAGAAGGGGCTGTAGCCGCTGATCAGCTTGATCGGCTTGGTCGACACGCCCTCCGACGCCATGTCGAAGAGGAGGAAGCTGATGCCGCCGTGCTTGCTCTCTTTCGAGGTGCGCACGAGGCAGAAGATCCAGTCGGCCTGATCGGCGTAGCTGGTCCACACCTTCTGGCCGTTGACGACATAATGGTCGCCCGCATCGTCGGCGCTAGTGCGAAGCCCCGCGAGGTCGCTGCCCGCGCCGGGTTCCGAATAGCCCTGGCACCAGCGGATCTCGCCGCGCGCGATCTCGGGGAGGAAGCGCTTTTTCTGCTCCTCGGTGCCGAATTTCAACAGCGCGGGGCCGAGCATCGAGATGCCGAAGCTGGTGAGCGGGGTGCGCACGCCCATCTTCTTCATCTCGGCCTTGAGGATCTTCGATTCCTCGGGGGAAAGGCCGCCGCCGCCATATTCCTTCGGCCAGTCGGGCACGGTCCAGCCGCGTTCCCCCGCTTTCTCGAGCCATGTCTTCTGGTCGTCCGACTGGAAGACGAAATCGCGACCGCCCCAGCAAATGTCCTTTTCGGACTTCATCGGGGTGCGCATGGAGGCGGGCACATTGGCCTCCAGCCAACTCCGCACGTCGCGTTTGAATGTCTCCAGATCGGCCATGGCCTTGTCCTTTACGAAAACGGCAAGTAGCTCCGTTTTGGAACGCTACCGAAGCGTTGGCAACAGGGGAGAGAGCTCGGATGGACTTTGACCTTACGGAAAGGCAGGCCTTTTTCCGCGATCGCGTGAAGGCGTTCATCGACGAGCACGTCCGCCCGCGAGTCGGGGATTATCATTCGCAGATCGCCGAGGGTGACCGCTGGCAGCCGCTGCCGGTGATCGAGGAGCTGAAGCCGCTCGCCCGTGAGGCGGGGCTGTGGAACCTGTTCATGCCGCCGGGCGGCCAGCTCAGCCATGTCGACGAGAGTTTCGAGTTCGAGGGCGAACAGCTCACCAACCTCGAATATGCGCTGTGCGCCGAGGAAATGGGGCGCATCATGTGGTCCTCCGAAGTCTTCAACTGCTCGGCGCCCGACACCGGCAACATGGAGGTCTTCCACCGCTACGGTACGCGCGAACAAAAAGAGCAGTGGCTTGGCCCCCTGATGCGCGGCGAGATCCGCTCGGCCTTCCTGATGACCGAGCCGGGCGTCGCTTCTTCCGATGCCACCAACATCGAATGCTCGATCACCCGCGACGGCGATGACTATGTCATCAACGGCAGGAAATGGTGGTCGAGCGGGGCAGGGGACCCGCGCGCGAAAGTCGCGATCCTGATGGGCAAGACCGACCCCGAGGAACACAAGTATCGCCAGCAGTCGATGATCCTCATGCCGCTGGACGCCGACGGCGTGACGGTCGAGCGCCCGCTCACCGTCTACGGCTATGACGATGCGCCGCACGGCCATATGGAAATCCGTCTCGACAATGTCCGCGTGCCCGCTTCCAACCTCTTGCTCGGCGAAGGACGCGGCTTCGAGATCGCGCAAGGCCGCCTCGGGCCCGGCCGCATCCACCATTGCATGCGCACCATCGGCGCGGCGGAAGAAGCGCTCGAACTGATGGTGAAGCGCCTCAATGCCCGTGTCGCCTTCGGCAAGACCATCGCCGAACATTCGATCTGGGAGCAGCGCGTCGCCGATGCGCGGATCGAGATCGACTGCACGCGGCTTCTCTGCCTCAAGGCTGCCGACATGATGGACAAGGTCGGCAACAAGCACGCCAAGGCCGAGATCGCGATGATCAAGGTGAAGGCGCCGAACATGGCGCTCAAGGTCATCGACGACGCCGTCCAGGCCTTCGGCGGCGCGGGCGTCAGCCAGGACACGCCGCTCGCGGGCATGTGGGCGGGCATCCGCACGCTGCGCCTCGCCGACGGCCCCGACGAGGTGCATGCGCGGAGCATCGCCAAGCTCGAATATGCCAAACATGCGGAGATTGCCCGATGACCGATCCCTTCGACCTTTCAGGCAAGAGCGCCATCGTCACCGGCTCCAGCCGCGGCATCGGCAAGGCGATCGCCGAACAGCTGGCGATGCGCGGCGCCAATGTCGTCATCTCGAGCCGCACGCAGGAAACCTGCGAGGAAGTCGCCACGGCGATCAACGCGGCGGGGAAAGGCAAGGCCATCGCGGTCGCTGCCAACATCTCGGACAAGGCGGGGCTGCAGGCGATGGTCGATCGAGCCAATGCCGAATTCGGCCAGGTCGACATCCTCGTCTGCAACGCCGCCTCCAACCCCTATTACGGGCCGATGGGCGGGATCACCGACGAGCAGTTCGAGAAAATCCTCCAGAACAATGTCATCTCGAACCACTGGCTGATCCAGATGGTCGCGCCCGGCATGCTGGAGCGCGAGGACGGCTCGATCGTCATCGTCTCCTCGATCGGGGGCATGACGGCCAGCACCACCATCGGTGCCTATAACGTCTCCAAGGCCGCCGACTTCCAGCTGGCGCGCAACCTTGCCGCCGAGTTCGGGCCCAGGAAGGTTCGCGTGAACTGCATCGCGCCGGGCCTCATCCGCACCGACTTCGCCAAGGCGCTGTGGGAGAACCCCGAGCTCCTCAAGAAGATCACCCGCCACATGCCTCTTCGCCGCATCGGAGAGCCCGAGGAAATCGCGGGCGCGGCGGTTTATCTCGCTTCGCCTGCCAGTAGCTACATGACCGGCCAGAGCATCGTCGTCGACGGCGGGTCGACCATCGGAGCAGGGCTGTGAGCAAGGGGCGTCTCGAGGGCAAGGTCGCCATCATCACCGGCGCGGGCTCGGGGATAGGGCGCGCGACCGCCGACCTGTGGCGCAGCGAAGGCGCCACCGTGGTCGGCGCCGACCTCATGGGCACCGACGTCGAGGTCGATGCAGGCTCCGAGCAGAGCGTTAAATCGCTCATCGACCAGACCGTCGACCAGCATGGCGGGCTCGACATCCTGTTCGCCAATGCGGGCGTCTCGGGCGGGTTCGACGGCATCTTCGACCAGGACGAGCGTGCCTGGGCCGAGATCCTGCGCGTCAACCTGATCGGCCCCGCGATGGCGATCAAGCATGCCGCGCCGCACATCAAGAAGCGCGGCGGCGGCTCGATCATCGTCACCGCAAGCGTCGCGGGCCTGCGCTCGGGCGCGGGCGGGCCGGCCTATACGGCCTCGAAAGCGGGCGTCATCAACCTCGTCAAGATCAGCGCCCAGCAGCTCACCGGCTCGGGCGTGCGCGTCAATGCCATCTGCCCCGGCCTGATCGAGACCGGCATGACCCAGTTCATCTACGACCATGCGCGCCAGAAGGGCCGCGAGGCCGAGATCGGCAGCCTCAATCCCCTGCAGCGCGGCGGCGAGCCTGAAGAGATCGCCCATGCCGCCCTGTTCCTCGCCTCCGAGGAGGCATCCTACGTCAACGGCCACGCGTTAGTCGTCGACGGCGGACTTTCCAGTTCCCACCCCTATACGCGGCAAGTCTACGGCCGCACCGCAAGCTAGGACTTGGGTTAATGTGGCATCGAAGTGATAAACACGTTGTGATGGGCAAGCTCCGAAAGGAGCTGCCAGATGCAGAAAACCTACAAGGACCTAAGTGTTAAAGAACGTTCCGTGAAAAACCGGGCGAAACGCTATCGTATGGCCTCGACTACTGGCCGAACGGAAAAAGCAAAGAAGGAAAAGAAATGAGCGATCCCATCAGCACCGAAGACCACGGCCCCGTCCGCATCATCTGGTCGGACAATCCGCCCGTGAACGCGCTGGGCGCGGCGGTGCGGCAGGGTCTCGTGCGCGAGATCGAGGCGGCCGAGGCTGATGACAGCATCGAAGCCGTGGTCATCGCCTGCAAGGGCCGCACCTTCTTCGCGGGCGCCGACATCAGCGAGTTCGGAAAGCCGCCGGTGATGCCGTGGCTGCCGACCGTCGTCGACCGCATCGAGGCCTGCGAGAAGCCCGTCGTCGCGGCAATCCACGGCACCGCGCTTGGCGGCGGCTGCGAGGTCGCGCTCGGTTGTCACTATCGCGTCGCGCTGCCGACCGCGAAGCTCGGCTTCCCTGAAGTCAATCTCGGCCTGCTCCCCGGCGCCGGCGGCACCCAGCGCGGTCCCCGCGTCGCGGGCGTCGAGCTGGCGCTGCAGATGGCGGTCACCGGCAAGCCCGTCAGCGCGCAGGTCGCGGCCGACGCCGGCCTCGTCGACCGCATCGTCGAGGGCGACCTCATCGAACATGCCGTCGCTTATGCCAACGAGGTGAAGGACACCCGCCCGCTGCCGCGCTCGTCGCAGCGCGATGATCGCATCAAGGATGCCGACCCGTCGGTGTTCGAGGAGTTCAAGAAGAAGAACGCCAAGCTGTTCCGCGGCGACGTCGCGCCGGCCGCCAACCTCGAGCTCATCAAGGTCGCGACCGAAAAGCCCTATGAGGAAGGCGTCATCGCCGAGCGCAACAAGTTCATGGAATTGATGGTCGGCGACCAGGCCAAGGCGCGCCAGTACTTCTTCTTCGCCGAGCGCAAGGCCTCGAAGATCGAAGGCGTGGACGACAGCGTCCAGCCGCGCGAGATCAAGCGCGTCGGCGTCATCGGTGCCGGCACCATGGGCGGCGGCATCTCGATGAACTTCCTCACCGCGGGCATCCCCGTGACCATCGTCGAGATGAACCAGGATGCGCTCGATCGCGGCACCGGCATCATGCGCAAGAACTATGAATCGACCGCCAAGAAGGGCCGCATGACGCCCGAGCAGGTCGAGGGCGCGATGGGGCTCCTGAAGCCCAGCCTCGACTTTGGCGACCTCGCCGAATGCGACCTCATCATCGAGGCGGTCTACGAGAATATGGACGTGAAGAAGGAAATCTTCGGGCGTCTTGACGGCATTGCGAAGAAGGGCGCCATCCTCGCGTCCAACACCAGCTACCTCGACATCAACGAGATCGCCGCTTCGACCAGCCGCCCCGAGGACGTACTCGGCCTCCACTTCTTCTCGCCCGCCAACATCATGAAGCTCCTCGAGGTCGTGCGCGGCGACAAGACCGCCGACGACGTGCTCGTCACGGCGATGGCGCTGGCCAAGAAGATCCGCAAGGTCGCGGTCATCGCGGGCGTCTGCTACGGCTTCATCGGCAACCGCATGCTCATCCCGCGCCAGCTCGAGGCCGAGAAGCTCCTCATGGAAGGCGCCACGCCCGCCCAGGTCGACAAGGTCCATGTCGAATTCGGCATGCCGATGGGCCCCTTCCAGATGGCCGACCTAGCGGGCGTCGACATCGGCTGGCACCGCGATCCCAGCCGCATCGAGAGCATCCGCGACGCGCTCTGCGCCATCGACCGCTGGGGCCAGAAGAAGGGCGCGGGCTTCTACGACTATGACGAGAACCGCCGCCCGAGCCCGTCGGAGAAGGTGCAAGGCATCATCGAGGACTTCGCCAAGCAGAAGGGCGTCGAGAGCCACGACATCGACGAGCAGGAAATCATCGAGCGCACGCTCTACACGATGGTCAACGAGGGCGCGAAAATCCTCGAGGAAGGCAAGGCGCAGCGCGCCTCCGACATCGACGTCGTCTGGGTCTATGGCTACGGCTGGCCGGTGTATCGCGGCGGCCCGATGTACTGGGCCGACAGCGTCGGCCTCGACAAGATCGTCGAGGGGCTGAAGCGCCAGCAGGACCATCTCGGCGACAACTTCAGCTTCTCGCAGCTCCTTCTCGACAAGGCCGAGAAGGGCGAGAAGTTCACGCGCTAGGCGCGCATTGCTGAAGGAAACGGCCGTCGTCACAACAGGTGACGGCGGCCTTTTTCGTTGAACATGGCGCGGCGTCATGCCAGCGTCCGCGCAACATCATTCCGGGGGGAACATGCAAAAGCCGCTTCACCGTTATTCGACGCTCGCCGCCTTCTGGCACTGGCTCGCCGCCGCGCTGGTCATCGGCCAGTTCACGACCGGCTGGCTGTTCCACAAGGTCTACGAGAAGGGCACCCCCGAGCGCGCCGACTGGTTCGAGTGGCACAAGACGCTCGGCGCGGCGCTGATCCTCGTGGTGCTCTTCCGCCTCCTCACCCGCTTCTTCACTACCGCGCCCAAGCAGCCCGAGCGGCTGCCCGCCTGGGAACGGCTGGCAGGCGGCATCAGCCACTTCCTGCTCTATGTCTTCATGGTCGCCATTCCGCTCGGCGGTCTCATGGCGGTCTCCGACAAGGGCGGCATGGTGGGCTTGAAGTTCGGGCTCGCCTTCCCCGCCGTGCCGGGCGTGACCGAAGCGGTCGCCGACTGGGCCGGCGATGCGCACGAGACCTATGTGTGGGCCTTTGCCGCCTTGCTCGGCGTCCACCTCCTCGCGGCGGTCTACCACCAGAGCCGACGCGATGCCGCTGCGGGACGAATGCCCCCCTTCAAGCGGTAGCTATGGGCTAGGCGCGGAGACGCTTTTCGGCTAGGGGGCCGCCAAACCTCCTAGCCGGACAAATATTTATGCAGCTTCGTAACGTAGCCATCATCGCGCACGTCGATCATGGCAAGACCACCCTCGTCGACCAGCTTTTCCGCCAGTCGGGCACCTTCCGCGACAACCAGCGCGTCGAGGAACGCGCGATGGACTCGAACGATCTCGAGAAGGAACGCGGGATCACCATTCTCGCCAAATGCACCTCGATCGTCTGGGAAGGCGAGGGGCGCGAGCCGGTGCGGATCAACATCGTCGACACCCCGGGCCACGCCGACTTCGGCGCCGAGGTGGAACGCATCCTCTCGATGGTCGACGGCGTGATCCTGCTCGTCGATGCCGCCGAAGGCCCGATGCCGCAGACCAAGTTCGTCTGCCAGAAGGCGCTCGGCCTCGGCCTCCAGCCCATCGTCGTGGTCAACAAGATCGACCGTCCCGACGCGCGCGAGGCCGAAGTGCTCGACGAAGTGTTCGAACTCTTCCTCACGCTCGACGCCAATGACGAACAGCTCGACTTCCCCGCGCTTTATGCCTCGGGCCGTGCGGGCTTTGCCTCGAAGGATCCGACCGTGCGCGAGGGCGACCTCGTCCCGCTGTTCGAGACCATCGTCGACCATGTCCCCGCGCCCGGCCTCGACACCGAGGGCGAGTTCAAGATGCTGGCGACGCTGCTCGACCGCGACAACTTCCTCGGGCGCATCCTCACCGGCCGCATCGAGCAGGGTACGCTCAAGGTCGGCGATCCCGTCCGCGCGATCGACATCAACGGCAACAAGGTGGAAGATGCGCGCATCTCCAAGCTGTTCGCCTTCAAGGGTCTCGAGCGCGTGCCGGTCGAGGAAGCCAAGGCAGGCGACATCGTCGCCGTCGCGGGCCTCATGACCGCCACCGTGTCGAACACCATCGGCACGCCGACCATCACCGAGCCGGTCCCGGCCTCTGAAATCGACCCGCCGACGCTCAGCATGACCTTCGCGGTCAACGACAGCCCGTTCGCCGGCCAGGACGGCGACAAGGTGCAGAGCCGCGTCATCCGCGAGCGCCTCGAGCGCGAGGCCGAGACCAATGTCGCGATCCGCGTGTCGGAAAGCGCCGACAAGGACGCCTTCGAGGTTGCCGGCCGCGGCGAACTCCAGCTCGGCGTGCTCATCGAGAACATGCGCCGCGAGGGCTTCGAACTGTCGATCAGCCGTCCGCGCGTGTTGCTGCGCGAGACGCCCGAGGGCAAGGAAGAGCCCTATGAGACCGTCGTCGTCGACGTCGATGACGATTATTCGGGCACGGTCGTCGAGAAGATGGCGATGCGCAAGGCCGAGATGACCGACATGCGTCCCTCGGGGCAGGGCAAGACCCGCCTGACCTTCTCGGCGCCCAGCCGGGGCCTCATCGGCTATCATGGCGAATTCCTGTCCGACACCCGCGGCACCGGCATCATGAACCGCGTGTTCGAGCGTTACGGTCCCTACAAGGGCAAGATCGAGGGGCGCCAGAATGGCGCGCTCATCTCGATGGAGAAGGGCGATGCGGTCGCCTATGCGCTCAATGCGCTCGAAGATCGCGGCATCCTCTTCGTCTCGCCGGGCGATCCGCTTTATGCGGGCATGGTGATCGGCGAGAATGCCAAGCCGCAGGACCTCGAGGTCAACGCCCAGAAGTCCAAGCAGCTCACCAACTTCCGTGCCTCGGGCAAGGATGAAGGCATCCGCCTGACCCCGCCGCGCCGCATGACGCTCGAGCAGGCCATCGCCTATATCCAGGACGATGAACTGGTCGAGGTGACGCCGGGCGCGATCCGCCTCCGGAAGCGCTATCTCGACACGCACGAGCGCAAGAAAATGTCGCGCAAGGACGCTGCTGCCGTCTGATTCGGCGGTTTCGGGCGAAAAAGGCCCGGCGATGAAGTGAAGGCCCTCGCCGACGAGTTGCGGCGGGGGCTTTTTCGTTCATGTAATGGACAGCTAATCGTTCATGTAACGGCAAGAAAAAACGAGCGTTTTCAAGAAGTTGCGCATTTCGTCGCGCTGCACAATCCGTTTACCGCTCACCTACTTTTTTAATTTCAACAAGGAACTAAATTGATCCTTGTAACGAGAGAGAGCGAGGGCTCGCGCCGCCGTGGAGGGTAGGCGAAGAGCGAGAGCGAGACGGACGACATCTTCAACTGCCTCACCTAGCGGGGACGAGCCTGCTGGCAGCTGAATGTGCGGCCGCACTTATTAGAGAATAATTTGACCAAGTTCCTTACTTCGGGCTTCGTGCCCGTCATTGGTGCCGCTTTGCTTGCCACCGCCGGTGGTACCCAGGTTTCCGCTCACATGACTGCCGCCACGGGTCCGGCGCTTGACGAAACGACCCGCGCCGCCTTCCTCGACCGCGCTGCGGAAATCGCGGAAGACGAACAGTTCACGCTCGACGAGATGGTCGCCAACAACCGCGGCATCGCCGACAACGAGCTCAACGAACAGGAATGGTGTCTTGCCAACGCGATCTACTTCGAGGCGCGTGGCGAAAGCCTCGAGGGCCAGCTGGCCGTCGCCGACGTCGTGATCAACCGCGCCGAGAGCGGGCAGTATCCCGACAACTGGTGCGACGTGATCAAGCAGAAGGCGCAGTTCAGCTTCGTGCAGAACCGTCGCTTCCCCCGCATCACCGAAATGAAGCCGTGGGACACCGCCAAGGCCGTCGCGCAGGTCGCGATCGACGATGCCCATGAGATCGTCCGTGGCGACGTCCTGTGGTACCACGCCGACTATGTGAACCCGCATTGGGCCCCGGCCTTCAACGAGGTCGCCAAGGTCGGTACGCACATCTTCTACCAGAGCTAAGCCCCGCGGGGCTTCACGGACCTCTCTCTCGTTACAATTGAGAGGGCGGGGTCGGCTCTATGGGGCCGGCCCCGTTAACGAGGTCCGTTAAGGCTGTTATTTTGAAAACCTATAACTAGTTCCAGCTATCCCGGAAAGACGGCGTCCCTTTAGAAGGAACGCCATCATATCAATGTCTTCCGGGGGGGACGATGAAACGAAAGCTGATGATTGCCCTGGCGCCGCTGGCGGCGCTCGGTCTGACGGGCTGTGTCGCGTTCGATGCGATCGACTATACCTTGTACAGCGATGTCGCGAGCGACTGGGAGAACGTGCGCAGCCCGCATGACTCGATCCGGATCTCGCATCGCGCGCCGATGGTCGTGAAAACCGACGGTGTGGGCCTCGTTGTTCAAGACAATTTCAAGGGGAATACGGCCCTCAAACATTATTATCGGCTCGATCGTGCGGCGTTCGACCGGTACCCCTATTTCGACGCGATCTTCACCTACAAACTCGAGACAAACACCGGCCGACGGAGCACCGAAGAAGTAAAGGTGCGTTTCCAGCCCGCTGACATCGGTCAGGCAAAGCAGGCTGGCGTCTTCATGTTCACCGACATGCGCTCGACCTATCGCCCCACGGTACGCTTCGAGTTTCCCGATGTGGAACGGATGGTCGACAGCACCAACCCAAATGGCAGCCGCGTCATCGGCCTATACCGCAAAGGGGTGCTGCGCGAAGGAACCTATGTAAACAGTTCCGACTACGCCTTTCATGGTCGCTGGACCGCCGAGGGTAAGATCTACGGACCGGCGGAAATGAGAGCGCCCGACGGTACGCGGACTTTCGTCGTCTATCGTAACGGGCGCCGTGACGGGGCTGCGTTGCGGCGCTCGGTCGAGGGCAGCTGGACGACGGTTGCTTATGTCAACGACGCGATCGTCGAGGGAAAGACGCCCGATATTGATCCCGTCGACTTCGCCATCGAGAACGATCATCTCCACGCGATGGTGGCGCTCGCCGAGGACGGGCAGGGCGCCGGCTGGCGCGACGAGCGTGGTCGCAACCTCCTGTTCTACGCTTATGGTGACGGAAGCCACGACCTTAGCGAGGTGCGCTCGGACCTCCTGGCCCGGATGATCGTCGCGGGGGTCGTCGATGACCTCACCGACCGTGACGGGCGCACCGCGGGCGAAGTCTATGAGATCGCCCGCGCCGACTGGCTGGCCGAGGAGGAGCGCCGCCGTGTCCTGCGCGAGGCGGCCGAGGCCCGTGCCGAGGAGCGTCGTGCCGAGCAGCGCCGCGAGAACAACAGGCTGGCCCAGCTGCGTCGCGAGCAGGAGGAGGCAGAGCGCCGTATTCGCCAGCAGCGCGAGCATGAGATGATCATGGGGGCGATCAACAGCGCCAAGACCCAGCTCGCGCAGGCGGGTGCGGAAATGGCCGCGGACCAGCGCCGGATCAACGAACTGCAGCGCCAGATCCGCGCCGAGGAAGAGCGCCAGCGCGACATGCAGCGGATGCGCAACAACCAGATAAGCGCGCAGAATGCCGCTGAACGGGAAGCTGAGCGGCGCGAGGCCGAGCGCGCGGCGCAGGCCGCCGAGGCGGCGCGCCAGGCGGCGCTCGAGCGCGGCCGACAGCGCCAGCAGGAAATCTATGACGCGGTCAACCGGCGCCGTAGCGAGCCGGCGTCGGGGAGTTCGGGCGGGACGCGGCTGGCGCTGCGCAATCATGACGAGAAGCCGCGCGAAAACTTCCCCGGCACGCGCCCCGCGCGGGTGTGCAAGCCGTGGACGGAAAAGGCCTATGCCGCGTGCGATTGCCAGGCGGAAACGGTCGCGCTCAAGGACCATCGCAACGATAACCAGCGCGAAGCGACGCTGGCCTACAAGGTCGGCTGCGGAGTCGCCTGGAGCGGCACCTTCACGCGCTATTATGACGACGCGCCGCCGATCAAATGCGGCAAGAAGGGTGAATTCGACGAGCGCGTCGCGCGGCGCCTCGCCGAGCAGGGCCTGTCGAGCCATGCCGCATATGCGACGCAGGCATGGAACGACTGGGCCGGTGCGCTGGGCTGCGACAGCAATAACAGCTGATCGCGCCCGGTGCCCCCGGCGCCGTGGTTTGCTTCCTATGGACTGCGTAAGGGAAAGGGCGGTGCTTCGGCACCGCCTTTTTTCTTTTGCGATGTGCGGGAAAAGCGCTGGATGCCCCACGTGGATTCGAACCACGATTGACGGATTCAGAGTCCGTAGTCTTACCATTAGACGATGGGGCAACTCGTGGAGCGACAAGGCCGCTCCGGAGCGCGTGGGCGGGCTACTAATAGGCCGTTTGAACCCTGTCAACAGCCCTTGCGCCATGCCGGTTGCGCCGCCGCGTCAAAGAGGGTTAAAAAGGGCACAGGTCAGCCGCGGGCCACTTTGCCCGCGGTGTCGTGTTGAAAGAAGATGTTCATGGCGCAAGACGCCGCAAGGAAGGCCCCGCCGCGCCGCAGGCGCTCCCGGGGCGCACGCGCGAAAGCGGCTCCGGCCGCGCCGACGCGCGGGGGGCGGGCACCCAGCTACGGGGCGCTCGACCTCGGCACCAACAATTGCCGCCTCCTCATCGCCCGTCCCGACGGGGGCGAGGGGTTCACCGTCATCGATGCTTTCAGCCGCATCGTCCGGCTGGGCGAGGGGCTGGCCGCCTCCGGCCGCCTGTCCGACGAATCGATGGACCGCGCGGTCGCGGCGCTGGGCGTGTGCGCGCAGAAGTTGAAGCGCCGCAACGTGACGCTCGCCCGCTCGGTCGCCACCGAGGCCTGCCGCCGCGCCGCCAACGGGCGCCAGTTCGTCGATCGCGTGCGGCGCGAGACGGGCATCGTCCTCGACATCATCCCGCCGCAGGAAGAAGCGCGGCTCGCCGTCCTCGGCTGTCACAAGCTCTTGGGGCCGGGCGATGGCCCCGCGGTCATCTTCGACATCGGCGGCGGCTCGACCGAGCTGGTGCTGGTCGAGCCCGATGGCGAGATGCCGCGCATCCGCGCCTGGTGGTCGGCGCCGTGGGGCGTCGTCAGCCTGACCGAAAGCGAGGGGCGTCCCAATATCGAGGGGCCCGACCGCATCGCCGCCTATGACCGTATGCGCCGCCGCGCCCGCGAGGGCTTCGCGCGCTTTGCCGAATGGCTGCCCAAGGACCGCGCCGACATCCGCCTCTTGGGCACCAGCGGCACGGTGACCACGCTGGCCTCGGTCTATCTCCAGCTGCCGAGCTACGACCGCCGCGCCGTGGATGGCCTCCACGTGCCGATCAGCGCCATGCGCGACATCACCCAGACCATCGCCGAGCGCGATCCGGCCGGACGCGCGGCACTGCCGTGCATCGGGGCCGAGCGCGCCGACCTCGTGGTGGCCGGCTGCGCCATCCTCGAGGCGATCCTCGACATCTGGCCCGCGCAGGACCTCGGCATCGCCGACCGCGGCATCCGCGAGGGCATTTTGCGCAGCCTGATGGCAAGGGACGGATACCAGCTATGAGCAAGAGCACGGGGCGCGGACGCGGCGCCGGCAAGCAGCGGGTCAAGACCGCGCGCCGCCGCACGGCGGCCTCCACCCGCTGGCTCCAGCGCCAGCTCGACGATCCCTATGTGAAAGCGGCCAAGGCCGACGGCTATCGCAGCCGCGCCGCCTACAAGCTGCTCGAGCTCGACGAGCGCTTCGAGGTGTTGAAGGGCGTGAAGGCCGTGGTCGATCTCGGCGTGGCGCCGGGCGGCTGGACACAGGTGGTGCGCCAGAAGGTGCCGCAGGCCGCGGTGGTCGGCATCGACCTCTTGCCGACCGATCCGATCGAGGGCGCGACGCTGCTCGAGATGGACTTCATGGACGATGCCGCGCCGCAGAAATTGAAGGACGCGCTCGGCGGGCCCGCCGACCTCGTCCTGTCGGACATGGCGGCCAACACCATCGGCCACAAGCAGACCGACCATTTGCGCACCATGGGGCTGGTCGAGGCGGGGCTCGACTTCGCGCTCGAGATATTGAAACCCGGCGGGGCATTCGTCGCCAAGGTGCTTGCGGGCGGCGCGGACAAGGCGTTGGTGACGCTGCTCAACAAGAATTTCGACAGCGTGAAGCACGCCAAACCGCCCGCCAGTCGCAAGGGCTCGAGCGAATGGTATGTCGTCGCGAAAGGCTTTCGCGGGCGCGCCGAGGAGGGCGAGGGCGCCTAGGCGTCCTTGGCGCGGCGCGCTGCCTCGATGGCGTCCTTGTAAGCCTGGTAGCCGTCAGCCGAGTTAATCACGCGATTGCCGATGATGAACACTGGCGTGCCGTTGGCACCCAGCGCGTTGGCGATCTCGAAATTCTTTTGAAGTTCGGCCTCGAAGGCGGGGTCCTTGGCGTCCTCGAGCGTGAGGCCGACCTCGGCCAGCGCGGCGGTGATCGTCTCTTCGTTGGGGCTGCCCGCATCGTAGAGATAGTCGTGGAACTGCGCGAACTTGCCCGCCTTGGCGGCAGCGAGGCTGGCGCGCGCGGCGATCACGCTGTCGGGGCCGAGGACGGGGAGCTCGCGATAGACGACGCGCAGCTTGTCATCTTCCTCGATCAGGCGGTCGACATCGGGCTTGGTCTGGCGGCAGTAACCGCAGGCATAGTCGTAGAATTCGACCATCACGACATCGGCATCTTCGGCGGAGGCGCCCTGGACGGCACCCTCGAAGGGGGTTTCGATGACCTCGCGATTGGCCTCGATCAGCGGGGCGTACTGGCGGTCGCGCAGCACGTCGCCCGCCTCGAGGATGATCTCGGGATGCTCGAGCAGGCTGGTGCGCACGAGGCGCTCGCCCATCAGCTGGGGGCCGGCGGAATAGAAGATGGCGGCGCTGACGGCAGCGCCGACGAGGCCGCCGACGGCAGCGCTCACGAGGGTGGTACGGGCCATGACTATCGAATCTCCTCGCCGGCCTTTTTCAGTTCATGCTCGCTGACCATGGCAATGTCCTGCGCGCGAAGCCAGTCCGGACCTTGCGGGATGCCGCCCATCGCCATGCGCGCGGAGGACAAGGCCAGCCGGTGCTGGCCAAGCATGTGGAAGCGCTCTGCCGAGGCGAGCGCGGCGCGGGCGCTGTCGCCCTCGCGGTCGTAGATGATGCCGAGCTGGTACCAAGCGAAGGGGTTATATTCGTCCTGCACGACGGCGCGTCGAAGCACCTGCTTGGCTTCCGCGAAATGGCTTTCATCCTCGGTCGCGATGAGCGCGTGGCCGAAGGTGGTGGCGATGAGCGGCTCGTCGGGGGCGAGCTCGACGGCACGGCGCAGCGGGTCGAGCGCTTCCACGGGCTTGCCCGATTCAAGGAGGATCTGCCCCTTCAGCTCGAGGAGATAGGGGTCGGCGGGATTTGCCGCGACCAGCGCCTCGACCTCGCTCATCGCCTCGGCCGGATAGGCCCCTTGGTGATAGGCATAGGCGCGGGCGGTATGGGCGATCTCATTGTCCTGCCCGCGCGGATAGTCGCGCAGCGCCCGCGGCGGGTCGAGATAGCCGATGAGCTTGGCCTTCACGCGCTGGAAGCGGGCCTCGAGGTCGGCATCATAGGGGTTCTGCCACGCTGCATCCTCTTCATAGAGGTTCGTAAGATAGGAGATGCGCTCGCTCGACATCGGGTGGGTGCGCGCATAGCCATTGTCCTGCGGGATGGCGTAGCGATATTCCTGATTCTGCAGCTTCTTGAAAAATTCGAGCGAGCCGCGGCCCGACAGGCCGGCCTTCGACAGATAGGTGGCGCCCGCGATATCGGCGCTGGTTTCCTGCGTGCGGCTGAAGGACAGGAACTGCGCCATCGCGACCTGCTGGCCGAGCATCATCGCGCCCATGCCCGCCTCGCCCCCGCCGGCGGCCATCGCCAGCCCGCCGAGGATCAGCGAGGCGATCGAGATGGCGGTGGCGTTGGAAGCGCCCGATTGGAGGCGGATGATATGCCCGCCCGCGACATGGCCGAGCTCGTGGGCGATGACCGCCTGCAGCTGCCCGACATGGTCGGACGAGGCGATCAGTCCCGAATGGATGTAGACGCGCTGGCCGCCCGCGACGAAGGCGTTGATGCTGTCATCGTTGATGAGGACGAATTCGACATTGCCTGGCCGCATGCCCGCGGCTTCGACCAGCGGGGCGGCGATATCCTCGAACAGCGCCTCGGTCTCCGCATCGCGCAGGAATTGCTGCGCCATCGCGGGGCGGACGGTGAGGGCCGAGAGCAGCGCGAGGAGCGCGGCGACGGCGGTGAAGCGTTGGGAGAGCCGCGTCATAGTGGCGACCTTGCCGCCCGCGAGGTGAACCGTCCATGAAAAACGCCGCATCGGGACGGACCCGATGCGGCGCCTTATTCATGCGGTATGCGGTGCTCCGGCGTTAGCCGAAGGTGCGCTGCCACCAGCCCTTGCGCGGGGCCGGCTTGTCGCCATCATCCGCGCCTTCGGTTGCGGGCGCGGGGGCAGGCTCCGCCGCCGCCTTGGTCTCGGTCTTCGCCTCGGCCGGCGCCTCGGCCTTGTCGGCCTTCTTGGCGCGCGGGCGACGACCGGCGGCAGTGGTCGCCGAGCCGGCGGCCGGTTCGGCGGGGCCTTCGCCGCTGTCGGGCTTGTCCTCGACCTTCTTGGCGCGAGTGCGACGCTTCTTGGGCTTCTCGCCTTCTTCCGCAGGGGTTTCGGGCGCCTTGTCGGCGGCCTTTTCCCCGGCCTCTTCCCCAGCCTCGTCCTTCGCCTTGTCGGCGTCGGCCTTCTTGGCACGGGTGCGGCGCTTCTTGGGCGCGGGCTTTTCCTCGGTCTCGTCGGCCTTGGCTTTCTCGGCCTTGGGTTCATCACCCTTGGCGTCGGCATCGGCCTTCTTGGCGCGCGGACGGCGACGGGTCTTGGGGGCTGGCGCCTCCTCCTCGTCCGAAGCCTCGGCGGGTTCGGCCTTGGCCTCTTCCGCCTTGTCTTCGGTCGCGGCGTCGCCTTCGGTGTCGCCCTCGTCCTTCTTCTTGCGCGAGCGGCTACGGCGCTTCTTGGGCTTGGCCTCTTCCTCGGCAGCCTCTTCGGGCGCCTCGGCGTCGGCCTTCACCGCGTCGGAGGGCTCACCCTCGTCCTCGTTGCCGCCTTCCGAGCGGTCCTCGTCACGGTCACGACCGCCACGACGGCGTCCGCGCCCGCCACGACGGCGACGACGGCGCTTGGGACGATCTTCACGATCTTCCTCCTCGTCGCGGGCGTCTTCTGCCTCCTCGACCTCTTCCACGTCCTCATCGTCCTCGATGGGTTCGGGCTTCACGTCGACGATCGGCTTGTTCTTGGGGCGGTCGGTGGGGCGGGGGCCCTTGGATTCGACGCGCATCTTGGCGCCCTCGAACTTCTCGTCGATCTCGACCTCGACGGTCACGCCATAGCGTTCCTCGACCTCGGCCAGTTCGGCGCGCTTCTTGTTCAAGAGGAAGATGGCGGCCTCGCGACCGGCGCAGAGCGTGATTGTCGTGCCCTTGCCGCGCGCGGCCTCGTCCTCGATCATGCGGAGTGCCGAAAGCCCCGAGGAGCTGGCGGTGCGCATGAGGCCCGTGCCGTCGCAATGCGGACAGGCGTGGGTGGAGGCCTCGAGCACGCCGGTGCGCAGGCGCTGGCGGCTCATCTCGAGGAGGCCGAAGGAGCTGATGCGCCCGACCTGGATGCGCGCGCGATCGGTCTTCAGCGCGTCCTTCATCGCCCGCTCGACCTTCCGGACATGGCCATTCTGTTCCATGTCGATGAAGTCGATGACGATGAGGCCGGCCATGTCGCGAAGCCTGAGCTGGCGGGCGATTTCCTTGGCCGCTTCCAGGTTGGTCTGGAAGGCGGTCTGCTCGATATTATGCTCCTTGGTGGAGCGGCCCGAGTTGATGTCGATCGAGACCAGTGCCTCGGTCGGATTGATGACCAGATAGCCGCCCGACTTCAGCTGGACAGTCGGGTTGTACATGCCCCCGAGCTGGTCCTCGATGCCGTAGCGCTGGAAGATCGGGGTGGGGTCGTCATATTGCTGAACACGCTTCACATGGCTCGGCATGAGCAGTTTCATGAAGCGTCGCGCTGCCTTGTAGCCGTCTTCGCCCTCGACCAGCACCTCGTCGATCTCGCGGCTGTAAAGGTCGCGGATGGCGCGTTTCACAAGGTCGCTGTCGCGATAGATGAGACTGGGGGCGGCGGATTTCAGGGTCTTTTCGCGGATCTCGTCCCACAGGCGGGCGAGATAGTCGAAGTCGCGCTTGATCTCGGTCTTGGTGCGCGACAGGCCGGCGGTGCGCACGATGAGGCCCATCGACCCCGGCAGCTTCAGGTCCGACATGATCTGCTTGAGGCGCTTGCGATCGGCACCGTTGGAGATCTTGCGCGAAATGCCGCCACCGTGGCTGGTGTTGGGCATGAGGACGCAATAGCGGCCCGCGAGGCTGAGGTAGGTGGTCAGCGCGGCGCCCTTGTTGCCGCGCTCTTCCTTGACGACCTGGACGAGCAGCACCTGGCGGCGCTGGATGACATCCTGGATCTTGTAGCGGCGGCGCAGCGCGCGGCGCTTGTTGCGGACCTGCTCGACCGCGGTGTCGTCGACCGGCGAGGCGTCGGAGGCGAGGCCTTCCTCGTCGGGTTCGGCGGGACGGTCGTCGGTGCCGTCATCCTCGTGATGGCCGTCGACCGGCTCGAGATCGCCTTCCTCGTCGCGCAGGCGCGCTTCCTCGGCGGCATGCTCGGCCTCTTCGGCGAGCAGCTGGTCGCGGTCTTCCTTGGGGATCTGGTAATAGTCGGGGTGGATTTCCGAGAAGGCGAGGAAGCCGTGACGGTTGCCGCCATATTCGATGAAAGCGGCCTGGAGCGAGGGTTCGACCCGCGTCACCTTGGCAAGATAGATATTCCCTTTGAGCTGTTTGTGCTCGCTGGACTCGAAATCAAATTCCTGAATGCGGTTTCCGTCGGCGACCGCCACCCGGGTTTCTTCCGGGTGGCGCGCATCGATCAACATGCGCGTGGACATCAATGTTTCTCCGGCCGGCGAGGATATGGGATCGCTCGTCCGGCATGTTGGGGGCGCGCCTTCCGATTCGGTGGAAGCGCGCAAGTGACTGGAATTGCGTGTCTGCATGCATGGGCCACGCGCCGCGCCGCCGCAAAGCGTGCGTCAGATGGGCGCCGAGATGGCTCATGCAGCGTCAACCTCTTTAGGGGAGCCAGGGCGGCTCCCGCGGGGTCGAAAGCGCGGGGGGTTGCCCCGGTTCGACAGACAGGAGGTAGCATCGCGATTCGCGGGTTACAAGATGGTGTCGCCATGCCGACAGGGCTTTTTCGAAGCGCGGAAGGGCGATAGGGCGGAGCCATGCAACGGCTCATCGCCTTCCTCCTCATCGCCGTCATTGTCCTCGGCGGGCTGTGGCTGGTCGCCTCGCCGCGCGGCGAGGCGCCCGCATCCGCCGAGCGGCGCGGGGCCGAGACCGCGCTCATCGGCGAGGCGCGGCGCGGCGGCGTGCGGCTCGAACTGGGCGAGGCGATCGGCGAGGTGGAGATCAGCGAGGCGAGCCGCCCCGATGCGCCGCTCGTGCTGCTCGATCCCGGCCATGGCGGGCGCGACGGCGGTGCCACCGGTGTCGGCGGTACCCGCGAGAAGGATTTGACGCTGGCCATGGCGCGCGAGGTGCGGACAAGGCTGGTGGAGCGCGGGCAGGTGCGCGTCGCGCTGACCCATGACGGGGAGGGGACGCTGACCCTCGACCAGCGCGCCGATCTTGCGCGCAGGCTCGGCGCCGACCTGTTCGTCTCGATCCACATGGATGCCGCGCCCAGCGCCGATGCCACGGGGGTCACCGTCTATTCGCTCGCCGACATCGCCTCGACCACCGAGGCCGCCGCGCTCGCCAAGGCGGAGGCCGAGAGGGTCGGGCAGGTGGTGTCCGATGCCGATGCGCCGGTCGAATTCCTCCTCACCGACCTCGCGCTTCGCGAGCAGATGAGCCAGAGCGCCGAATTCGCCCGCCGCATCCTGCGCCGCGCGGAGGCTAGCGGAGACGTGCCGCTGCGCCCGACCCCGCACCAGTTCGCCAATTTCTTCGTCCTGCGTTTCGGCCAGACGCCGGGCGTGCTGCTCGAGGCGGGCTATATCACCAATGCCGCCGACGGGGCGCGGCTGGCGAGCGCTTCTGGGCGCGCACCGCTGGTCGATGCGCTGGCCGAGGCGATCGAGGCGGACCTCGCGCGCCGCGCCGCGCGCTGAACCGTTCATTGTAAGGCAGGGCGGTCGGCGCTAGAGGGTCAGTCATGGCCCGTATCCCCGACATGGTCGCGTTCAACGCGCGCGTGCACGAGAAGCTCGACCCCTGGCGCGAGAAGCGCTGGTTCCGCTGGGGCGCCTATGCGGCGCTGGCGGGCTTCTTCATGGTCATGGCGGCGATGTTCCTTGCCGCCGCCAACACCATGAGCCGCGAGGAAATCCTCGCCTATCGCCCGAGCCTGCCGACCATGGTGCGCGGGCATGACGGCGAACTGGTCGGCAGCTATGCGCGCCAGCGCCGCGTCGAACTGGCCTATGAGGACTATCCCGACCAGGTCGTGCAGGCCTTCATCTCGGCCGAGGACAAGACCTTCTTTTCGCACGGCGGCATCGACTATCCGGGCCTTGTCGCGGCGATCGGCGAATTCACGGTGAAGACCGTGACCGGCGGCGGGCGCTCGCGCGGCTCGTCCACCATCACCCAGCAGGTCGCCAAGAACCTGTCGGGCGACGATGACTATTCGGTGCTGCGCAAGATCCGCGAGGCGGTGCTCGCCTTCCGCATCGAGGACACGCTGACCAAGCAGGAAATCCTCGCCCTCTACCTCAACGAGATCTTCCTCGGTCGCAACGCCTATGGCGTGCAGGCCGCCGCGCGTGCCTATTTCGACAAGGATGTCGACGAGCTCGACCTGCACGAGGTCGCCTATCTCGCCGCCATCCCCAAGGGGCCCGCCAACTACCATCCCGTGCGCAACAAGGAGCGGGCGACCGCGCGGCGCAACTACGTGCTGACCCAGATGGCCGCCAACGACTTCATCTCGGAGGCGCAGCGCGACCGCGCGATGGGCATCGAGCTCGCTGCCATCCCGACCGGTTCGGCCAAGGCGTTCGAGGAGCGCGGAGGTTATTTCCTCGAGGAAGTGCGCCGCGCCCTGCTCGAGGATTATGGCGAGGATGCCGCGGACGGCGAGAACAGCATCTATGCCGGCGGCCTGTGGGTCCGCACCTCGATGGATCCCGTCATGCAGGACGCGGCCGCCGAGGCGCTGCGCGAGGCGCTGGCGCGCTTCGACGGCCCCAAGGGCTGGCGCGATCTCGGCATGACGGTCGACATGGACCAGGACTGGGAAAGCCAGCTGCGCATCGCCAATGTCGGCACCGGCTTCGGCGACTGGCGCAAGGCCGTCGTGCTCGAAAAGGACGGCGGCGCGGCAACCATCGGCTTCGTCGGCGGCCAGACCGCCAGCCTGCCGCGTTCGGCCGCCACCATGCCCGTGCGCGGCGGCGGGGGCATTGCCTTCGACCAGTTCCGTCCCGGCATGATCATCGTCGTCAAGGACGAGGGTGACGGCAGCTTCGCGCTGCGCTCGATCCCCGAAGTGGGCGGCGCCTTCGTCGCGCAGGAAGTCGACACCGGCCGCGTGCTCGCCATGCAGGGCGGGTTCGACGTGCTCGGCTCCTCCTTCAACCGCGCCACGCAGGCCAACCGCCAGCCGGGCTCGGCCTTCAAGCCCGTCGTCTATTTGACCGCGCTCGAGAACGGCTACACCCCCGCCTCGACGGTGGTCGATGCGCCTTTCTGCGTCTGGCAGGGCGCCGCGCTGGGCGAGAAATGCTTCCGCAACTTCGACGGCAAATATGCCGGCCCCAAGACGCTGCGCTGGGGTGTCGAACAGTCGCGCAACCTGATGACCGTCCGCGTCGCCAGCGACACCGGCATCAACAAGGTCATGGCCAATGCCGAAAAGCTCGGCCTCGGCGAATATGAACCCTATCTCTCGATGGCGCTGGGCGCGGGCGAGACCACCCCGCTCAAGCTCGTTAACGCTTACGCGATCCTCGCCAATCATGGCCGCGAGGTGCGCCCGAGCCTGATCGACTATGTCCAGGACCGCGCCGGCAAGGTCATCTTCCGCGCTGACAACCGCTGCGCGGCGATGGAAAATTGCAACGCCGGCGACTGGGACGGCAGCGCCATGCCGCGCCCGCCCAAGCGCGGCCGCCAGCTCGTCGACCCGATGGCCGCCTACCAGATGGTCCATGTCATGGAGGGCGTCGTCACCCGCGGCACCGCGCAGCGCCTCGCCCAGCTCGACCGACCGCTGTTCGGCAAGACCGGCACCACCTCGGGCCCGACCAACGTCTGGTTCGTCGGCGGCACCCCCGACGTCGTGACCGGCACCTATATCGGCTATGACGACAACCGCGACATGGGCGGCAACTGGGTGCAGGGCGGCAGCGTCGCCGGCCCCGTCTTCCTCCAGTTCGCCGAAAAGGCGCTGGCCGATGCCCCCAAGACGCCCTTCGTCGCGCCCGAGGGCATCAGCTTCGTGCGCATCGACCGCCGAACGGGCGAGCGCGTCTATGGCGCCTTCCCGCGCGAGGAGGAGCGCCTGTCGACGGTGATCTGGGAAGCCTTCCAGCCAAAGACCGAACCGCGCCGCTCCTTCCGCAACCGCGAGGAAGAGGAAGAGGCCCCGCAGGTCGCCACCCGCCCCGCGGTGGTCCGCCAGGCGCCGCGCCCGCAGACGCAGCCCGACGAGAGCGACTTCTTGCAAAGAGAGGGCGGGATTTACTAATCCCCGCCTGAACGGCTTTTTCCGGCGACCGCACGCGAAGCGGCGCCCAACACATTGGAATTCTTCATGCGTGCAGAAGCGCAGGGCTTTGCCGACCAGATCAACGCCGCGACCGACCTCCTGCGTCGCTTCCTCGACTGGGACAAGGCCAAGAAGCGATTGAAGGAACTCAACGACAAGGTCGAGGACCCGACCCTGTGGGACGATCCCAAGGCGGCGCAGGACGTCATGCGCGAGCGCACCCGCCTCGATGCCGCCATCAAGGCGACCGAACGGATGGAGCGCGAGCTCGCCGACACGCTCGAACTGATCGAGATGGCCGAGGCCGAGGGCGACGAGTCGATGGTCGACGAGGCCCTGAAGAGCCTCGAGGAACTCGCCGCCAAGGCCGAGAAGGACAAGGTCGAGGCGCTGCTCGCGGGCGAGGCCGATGCCAATAACGCCTATGTCGAGGTGCATGCCGGCGCCGGCGGCACCGAGAGCCAGGACTGGGCCGAGATGCTCCAGCGCATGTATTCGCGCTGGGCCGAGCGCCGCGGCATGAAGGTCGAGCTGGTCGACTATCACGCCGGCGAACAGGCGGGCATCAAGTCCGCCACGCTGCTCCTCAAGGGCGAGAATGCCTATGGCTATGCCAAGACCGAGAGCGGCGTGCACCGCCTCGTGCGCATCTCGCCCTATGACTCCTCGGCCCGCCGCCACACCAGCTTCTCGAGCGTCTGGGTCTATCCCGAAGTCGACGAGGACATCGACATCGAGATCGTCGAAAGCGACCTGCGCATCGACACCTATCGTGCATCGGGTGCGGGCGGGCAGCATATCAACACCACCGACAGCGCGGTGCGCATCACGCACATCCCGACCAACATCGTCGTCGCCTCGCAGTCGCAGCGCTCGCAGCACAAGAACAAGGCCGAGGCGATGAAGCAGCTGAAGGCGCGCCTCTACGAGGCCGAGCTGCAGCGCCGCGAGGAAGAGGCCAATGCGGCCAATGCGAGCAAGACCGAGATCGGCTGGGGCCACCAGATCCGCTCCTACGTCCTCCAGCCCTACCAGCAGGTGAAGGACCTGCGCACGGGCGTCATCTCGACCGCGCCGGGCGACGTGCTCGACGGCGACCTCGACAAGTTCATGGCCGCGGCGCTGTCGCAGCGGGTGACCGGCGAGGCGGTCGAAGTCGAGGATGACGATGTCGAATAGGAAACTTCTCCTCGGCGCCCTGATGCTCTCGCTGGCCGCGTGCCGGCAGGGGCCGCAGGTCGACGAGGACGGTTTCCCGACGATCGACCGTCCGGTCGCCCCCATCCTGTCCGACCGTTTCTCGACCGAGGATGCGCGCGACCGGCTTGGCGAGGCCGAGGCCGTCATGGGGCTCGCCGGCATCGAGGACGGCATGAGCGTCGCCGACATCGGGGCGGGCGAAGGCTATTATACGGTCCGCCTCGCGCGCGCCGTCGGTCCCTCGGGCCGCGTCCTTGCCCAGGACATCCAGCCCACCGTGCGCGATGCTCTCGCCCAGCGCGTCCAGCGCGAGGGCCTCGACAATGTCGCGGTGCGCCTGGGCGAGGCCGACGATCCGCGGCTGCCCCATGCCAGCTTCGACCGCATCTTCCTCGTCCACATGTATCACGAGGTCACCGAGCCCTATCAGTTCCTCTGGAACCTCCGGCAGGGACTCAAGCAGGACGGACTCGTCGTTGTCGTCGATGCCGACCGGCCGGTGAAGCGCCACGGCATGCCGCCCGCCCGCCTCGACTGCGAATTCGAGGCATTGGGCCTCGAGCGCGTCGACATGAGCCAGCTCGAGGGCGGCGATGCCTATTTCGCCACCTTCAAGGTAGTCGGCGAACTGCCCGTGCCGAGCACGATCCAGCCTTGCGATTAAGCGCTTGATCGGCTGACGCCGCGCCCTAGGCTGGGGCCATGCAGCAATATCTCGATCTCATGCAGCGCATCCTCGATACGGGCGCCGCACAGGAAGACCGCACCGGTGTCGGCACGCTCTCGGTCTTCGGCGCGCAAATGCGGTTCGACCTGTCGAAGGGCTTCCCGCTTCTCACCACCAAGAAGCTCCACCTGCGCTCGATCATCGTCGAGCTGTTGTGGTTCTTGAATGGCGACACCAACGTCAAATATCTCCAGGACAACAAGGTCAGCATCTGGGACGAATGGGCCGACGAGAAGGGCGACCTCGGCCCCGTCTACGGCAAGCAGTGGCGCCGCTGGGAGACGCCTGCGGGCGAGACGATCGACCAGATCAAGGGCCTCGTCGACCAGATCAGGAGCAACCCCGCCAGCCGCCGCCAGGTGGTGAGCGCGTGGAACCCGGGCGAACTCGACCAGATGGCGCTGGCGCCCTGCCACTGCCTGTTCCAGACCCATGTCGCGAACGGCAGGCTGTCCTTGCAGCTCTACCAGCGCAGCGCCGACCTCTTCCTCGGCGTGCCCTTCAACATCGCCTCCTATGCGCTTCTCACCCACATGCTGGCGCGCGAGACGGGGCTCGAGGTCGGCGACTTCGTCTGGACCGGCGGCGACGTTCATCTTTACTCGAACCATCTCGAGCAGGCCCGCACGCAGCTCGCCCGCGAGCCGCGTGACCTCCCGCAGCTCGTCATCGAGGATCGCGGACAGGGACTGTTCGACTATGAATCCTCGGACTTCAGCTTTTCCGGCTATGATCCGCACCCGCACATCAAGGCCCCCGTGGCGGTCTGAGGCTTTTTGCGGGGCCGTAACGGAAACCATTTCGGGTGGGGTCGCGTTTTTCCCCTACCTTGAAAGGGAGAAAGTGCATGATCCGCAAGTTCCTCATGGCGTCGATGGTCGCCGGTGCGTTCGCGATTTCGGCCTGCAACACGGTGCAGGGCGTGGGCGAGGACATCAGCTCGGCCGGTGAATGTGGCGAAGACGTGATCAAGGGCGGCGACTGCTAGGCCGTCCCCACTGTTGCGAGAAAGCCCCGCTCTCCCCTTTGGGAGGGCGGGGTTTTTCGTGGTTCATCCATGCGAAAGCATGGCGCCGCGAGGGTGGGTGATCTGGCGCTGGACAGGCGTGCGGTCGGCTTCCTATGGAGGGGCCGACAGGGTGCATTTGGGAGGAATGAAATGCGTAAGTTCTTTACCCTCGCGATGGTTGGCGGCGCGATCGCGCTGGCCGGCTGCAACGCGGTGCAGGGGCTCGGCGAGGACATCAAGTCGGCGGGCGAATGCGGCGAGGACGTGATCAACGGCGACGGCTGCTAGGCCACCGCAGGATCGAACAGGAAAGCCCCCCGGGTCGGATGCGACCCGGGGGGCTTTTTCGTAGGCTGAGGCCCAAGAAAAAGGCCCCGGCGCATCGCTGCACCGGGGCCTCTTTTTGATCAGGCCGGAGAGGCGAGGGGGCCGGAGCCCCGCTTGCCCTTACTCCTTGTCTTCGCCCGCGTCGGCATAGTCGCCGGCGGCCGCGTCCGAACCGTCACCCGACTGGGTCACCGCGTCCAGCGGATCCTTGGTCGCTTCGGCGACGATTTCCGGATCGGCGTCACGCTCGGCAGCTTCGGCTTCCTTGAGCTCCTCGGCGGTCTGCGCGGCAGCGAGGCTCTCGGCGAGCTTCTTCTGCTGGGCGCGCAGCGCGGCATCGCGGCTCGAGGCGGCGATGCGGACGCGGTTCATGCCCGCGCCGGTACCGGCGGGGATGAGGCGACCGACGATGACGTTCTCCTTGAGACCATTCAGCGTGTCGGCCTTGCCCTGCACCGAGGCCTCGGTGAGGACGCGCGTCGTTTCCTGGAACGAGGCGGCCGAGATGAAGCTGCGGGTCTGGAGCGAGGCCTTGGTGATGCCAAGCAGGATGGGCTTGCCTTCCGCCTTCTTCTTGCGCGGGGCAAGCTTGGCGTTGGCTTCGTCCATTTCCTCGCGATCGACCTGTTCGCCCGGAAGCAGCGTGGTGTCGCCGCCTTCGGTGATCTCGACCTTCTGCAGCATCTGGCGAACGATCGTCTCGATGTGCTTGTCGTTGATCTTCACGCCCTGCAGTCGATAGACTTCCTGGATCTCGTTGACGAGATATTCGGCGAGCGCTTCGACGCCCATGACCTCGAGGATGTCATGCGGGTCGGGCGAGCCGGCGACGAGGTTGTCACCCTTCTTCACATAGTCGCCTTCCTGCACGTCGATGATCTTGGTCTTGGGGATCAGATACTCGACCGGATCGCCACCCTCCTCGGGGACAATGGCGACCTTGCGCTTGGCCTTGTAGTCGCGGACGAAGGTAAACTTGCCCGAGATCTTGGCGATGACCGCATTGTCCTTCGGCTTGCGGGCCTCGAACAGTTCGGCGACGCGCGGCAGACCACCGGTGATGTCGCGGGTCTTGGCGGCTTCACGCGGCATACGCGCGAGCACCGTACCGGCTTCCACCGTGGCACCGTCCTCGATCGCGACGATGGCACCGGGGGCGAGGCGATAGACGCCCGCTTCCTCGCCTTCGCCGCCCATGGTGAGGCGGGGACGGAGGTCGTCCTTCTTCGACTTGTTCTGGTCCTCGGTGATGACGCGCTGCGAGATACCCGTCGATTCGTCGGTTTCCTCGGCCAGCGTGCGGCCGTCGACGATGTCCTGGTAGCGGACGACGCCGCCATGCTCGGTGATGACGGGCGAGAAGCTCGGATCCCATTCGGCCATCTTGTCGCCGCGGCTCACGATGTGGCCGTTTTCGAAGATGAGATGCGCACCATAGGGGATCTTGTGCGCCGACAGCTCGCGGCCGTCGGTGTCGAGGATCGCCAGTTCGCCCGAACGCGACAGCGAGAGCGTACGGCCCTTGGCATCGACGATCGTCGGCATGTCGCGGAACTCGATCTTGCCGTCGACCGGGGCTTCGAGGTTCGACTGCTCGTTGAGCTGCGCCGCACCGCCGATGTGGAAGGTACGCATGGTGAGCTGCGTGCCCGGTTCACCGATCGACTGGGCGGCGATGACGCCGACCGCTTCGCCGATGTTGACCGGCGTACCGCGGGCGAGGTCACGCCCGTAGCACTTGCCGCAGACGCCCTGCTTCGATTCACAGATCAGCGGCGAGCGGATCTTGAGCGCCTGCACCTGCAGGTCGTCGATCTGCTTGGCCATCTTCTCGTCGATGAGCGAGCCCGACTTGATCGCGACCTTCTCGCCGTCGGCATCCATGATGTCTTCGGCGGTGGTACGACCAAGGACGCGGTCCGAGAGCGAGGCAATGACGCTGCCGCCCTGCACAATCGCGCGCATTTCGAGCGCATTGTCGGTCTTACAGTCGTTCTCGACGATGACGCAGTCCTGGCTGACGTCGACGAGACGACGGGTAAGGTAACCCGAGTTCGCGGTCTTGAGCGCCGTATCGGCGAGGCCCTTACGCGCACCGTGGGTCGAGTTGAAGTATTCAAGGACGGTCAGGCCCTCCTTGAAGTTCGAGATGATCGGGGTCTCGATGATCTCGCCCGACGGCTTGGCCATGAGGCCGCGCATGCCGGCGAGCTGCTTGATCTGCGCCTGGCTACCACGCGCGCCCGAGTGGGCCATCATGTAGATCGAGTTGACCGGCTCTTCGCGGCCGTCCTCGCCCTTCTTGATGGTCTGGATCTCGGTCATCATCTCGGTCGCCACCTGGTCACCGCAACGGCTCCAGGCGTCGATCACCTTGTTGTACTTTTCCTGCTGCGTGATCAGGCCGTCCTGATACTGCTGCTCGTAATCGGCGACCAGCGAACGGGTTTCCTCGACCAGCTTCTCCTTGGCGGCGGGGATGACCATGTCGTCCATGCCGAAGGAGATGCCCGCCTTGAAGGCGTTGCGGAAACCGAGGCCCATGATCTGGTCGGCGAAGATGACCGTCGCCTTCTGGCCGGTGTGACGATAGACCTCGTCGATCACGTCGCCGATGTCCTTCTTGGTCAGCAGCTTGTTGACGGTCTCGAACGGCACCTTGTGGCTCTTCGGGAGCGTCTCGCCGAGCAGCATGCGGCCCGGGGTCGTCTCGAAGCGCTTCATCTCCACTTCGCCCTTCTCGTTCGTCTGCGGCACGCGCGCGACGATCTTCGAGTGAAGCGTGACCGCACCGACGTTGAGGGCCTGGTGGACCTCGGTCATGTCGGTGAAGATCGAGCCTTCGCCCGGCTCGCCCTCTTTCTCCATCGAGATGTAGTAGAGGCCGAGGATCATGTCCTGCGAGGGAACGATGATCGGCTTGCCGTTGGCGGGCGAGAGGATGTTGTTGGTGCTCATCATGAGCACGCGCGCTTCCAGCTGCGCTTCGAGCGACAGCGGGACGTGCACGGCCATCTGGTCACCGTCGAAGTCGGCGTTGAAGGCGGCGCAGACCAGCGGGTGGAGCTGGATGGCCTTGCCCTCGATGAGGACCGGTTCGAACGCCTGGATGCCGAGGCGGTGGAGCGTGGGGGCACGGTTGAGGAGGACCGGGTGCTCGCGAATGACTTCGTCGAGGATGTCCCAGACTTCCTTGCGCTCCTTTTCCACCCACTTCTTGGCCTGCTTGAGGGTCATCGAAAGACCCTTGGCGTCGAGGCGCGAGTAGATGAACGGCTTGAACAGCTCGAGCGCCATCTTCTTCGGCAGGCCGCACTGGTGCAGCTTGAGTTCCGGACCGGTCACGATGACCGAACGGCCCGAATAGTCGACGCGCTTGCCGAGGAGGTTCTGGCGGAAGCGGCCCTGCTTGCCCTTGAGCATGTCGCTGAGCGACTTCAGCGGACGCTTGTTGGCACCGGTGATGGTGCGGCCACGGCGGCCGTTGTCGAACAGGGCGTCCACGGCTTCCTGCAGCATACGCTTTTCGTTGCGCACGATGATGTCGGGCGCGCGCAGCTCCATGAGGCGCTTCAGGCGGTTGTTACGGTTGATGACGCGGCGATAGAGATCATTGAGATCCGAGGTCGCGAAGCGGCCGCCGTCGAGCGGGACCAGCGGACGAAGATCGGGCGGAATGACCGGCACGACGTCGAGGATCATCCATTCGGGCTTGTTGCCAGATTCGATGAAGCTCTCGACGATCTTCATGCGCTTGATGATCTTCTTGGGCTTGAGCGTCGACTTGGTTTCCTCGAGCTCGCGCTTGAGGTCTTCCAGTTCCTGCTCGAGGTCGAGGTCCATCAGCATCTGCTTGACGGCCTCGGCGCCGATACCCGCCGAGAAGGCGTCCTCGCCATATTCGTCCTGCGCCTCGAGGAGCTCGTCCTCGGTCAAGAGCTGGAACTTCTCGAGCGGGGTGAGGCCCGGCTCGATGACGACGTAGCTTTCAAAGTACAGGACACGCTCGAGCTGCTTGAGCTGCATGTCCATGAGGAGGCCGATGCGCGAGGGCAGCGACTTCAGATACCAGATGTGCGCGACCGGGGCGGCCAGCTCGATGTGGCCCATGCGCTCGCGGCGGACCTTCGAGACGGTAACCTCGACACCGCACTTCTCGCAGACGATGCCCTTGTACTTCATGCGCTTATACTTGCCGCACAGGCATTCGTAGTCCTTGATCGGACCGAAGATGCGCGCGCAGAAGAGGCCGTCACGCTCGGGCTTGAACGTGCGATAGTTGATCGTCTCGGGCTTCTTGATCTCGCCGAAAGACCACGAACGGATCTTGTCCGGCGAGGCAATGCCGATGCGGATCTGGTCGAAGGTTTCCGGCTTGGCGGCCGGGTTCGCGAAGTTGGTCAGTTCGTTCATTTCTTCTTTTCCCTTCCGCTCGGTTATTCGGCCGCGATGGCGGGGGTGTCGCCATCATCCTCGTCCCCGTCCGAGACGGAGTTGAGGTCGACGCTCATGCCGAGCGAACGCATTTCCTTGACCAGCACGTTGAAGCTTTCCGGAATACCGGCTTCGAACGTGTCGTCGCCCTTGACGATGGCTTCGTAGACCTTGGTACGGCCGACGACGTCATCCGACTTGACGGTGAGCATTTCCTGCAGGGTGTAGGCAGCGCCATAGGCCTGCAGCGCCCAGACTTCCATTTCACCGAAGCGCTGGCCACCGAACTGGGCCTTGCCGCCCAGCGGCTGCTGGGTGACGAGGCTGTACGGGCCGATCGAACGGGCGTGGATCTTGTCGTCGACGAGGTGGTGCAGCTTGAGCATGTAGATGTAGCCCACGGTCACCTTGCGGTCGAACGGCTCGCCGGTGCGGCCGTCGAACAGCGTGACCTGGCCCGAGCGGTCGAGACCGGCCTTCTCGAGCATGTCGGCGACATCGGCCTCACGCGCACCGTCGAAGACGGGGGTGCCCATCGGCACGCCGTAGGTGAGGTGCTGGGCGAGCTCCATGACCTTCTCTTCCGAGCGGCCATCGATTTCCTCGTGATACTTGTCGCCATAGACGTCCTTGAGGTGCTTGCGCACGCCGTCGACGTCCTTCTTGGCGACATCCTTGCCCTTGTGGTGGATGTCCTCGAGCATCGCGCCGATCTGCTGGCCGAGGCCGCGCGCGGCCCAGCCGAGGTGCGTCTCGAAGATCTGCCCGACGTTCATGCGCGAAGGCACGCCCAGCGGGTTCAGCACGATGTCGGCATGGGTGCCGTCCTCGAGGAAGGGCATGTCCTCGACCGGAAGGATCCGGCTGATGACACCCTTGTTCCCGTGGCGGCCGGCCATCTTGTCGCCCGGCTGCAGCTTGCGCTTCACCGCGACGAAGACCTTGACCATCTTGAGCACGCCCGGCGGCAGTTCGTCGCCCGCTTCCAGCTTCTGGATGCGGTCGTCGAGCTTGGCGTCGATGCGGTCGATGGCCTCGTCATACTGGCCCTTCATGGCCTCGAGGTCGGCCTGCGCCTCGTCGTCCTTGACGGCGATCTTCCACCACAGCTTGCGCTCGACACCATCGAGCATCTCGGGGTCGAGCTTGGCGCCCTTCTTGATGCCCTTCGGAACCGCGGTCGCGGTCTGCCCGACGAGCAGCTCGGCGAGGCGGTTGTAGGTCGCGCGGTTGAGGATCGCCTTCTCGTCGTTGGCGTCCTTCTTGAGGCGTTCCTTCTCCTCCGCCTGGATGGCGCGGGTACGGTCATCGATGTCGATGCCGTGACGGTTGAAGGTGCGCACGTCGACGATGGTGCCGGCGACGCCCGGCGGCAGGCGCAGCGAGGTGTCGCGAACGTCCGAGGCCTTTTCGCCGAAGATGGCGCGCAGGAGCTTTTCTTCCGGCGTCATCGGGCTTTCGCCCTTCGGCGTGATCTTGCCGACGAGGATGTCGCCCGGGTGCACTTCGGCGCCGATGTAGACGATGCCCGCCTCGTCGAGGTTGCGCAGCGCTTCCTCGCCGACATTGGGGATGTCGCGGGTGATGTCCTCGGGGCCGAGCTTGGTGTCACGCGCGGCGACTTCGAATTCCTCGATGTGGATCGAGGTGAAGACGTCGTCCTTCACGATGCGCTCGGAGATGAGGATACTATCCTCGTAGTTGTAGCCGTTCCACGGCATGAAGGCGACGAGCACGTTGCGGCCCAGCGCCAGTTCGCCGAACTGGGTCGAGGGGCCGTCGGCGATGATCTCGCCCGCCGACACGGTCTCGCCCACCTTCACCAACGGACGCTGGTTGATGCAGGTGTTCTGGTTCGAACGCTGGAACTTCTGCAGCGTGTAGATGTCGACGCCGCTCTCGCCCGCGGCCACCTTCTCGGTGACGCGGATGACGATACGGGTGGCATCGACCTGGTCGATCACGCCGGCGCGGCGGGCAGCGATCGCGGCGCCACTGTCGCGGGCCACGGTCTCTTCCATGCCGGTGCCGACGAGCGGCGCGTCGGCCTGCACGAGCGGCACGGCCTGACGCTGCATGTTCGAGCCCATGAGCGCGCGGTTGGCGTCATCGTTCTCGAGGAACGGGATGAGGCTGGCCGCGACCGAGACGAGCTGCTTGGGGCTGACGTCCATGAGGGTGATCATGTCGCGCTGCGCCATCAGGAATTCGCCGGCCTGGCGGCTCGAGACGATTTCCTCGACGAAGCTGCCGTCCTCGTTGAGGTCGGCGTTCGCCTGCGCGATGGTGTGCTTCTGCTCTTCCATCGCCGACAGGTAGACGACCTCGTTGGTCACCTTGTTGTCGACGACCTTGCGGTACGGCGTCTCGATGAAGCCGTACTTGTTCACGCGGCTGAAGCTGGCGAGCGAGTTGATGAGGCCGATGTTCGGGCCTTCAGGGGTCTCGATCGGGCAGATACGGCCATAGTGGGTCGGGTGGACGTCGCGGACCTCGAAGCCCGCGCGCTCACGGGTAAGACCACCCGGGCCGAGCGCCGAGACGCGGCGCTTGTGGGTGACTTCGGACAGCGGGTTGGTCTGGTCCATGAACTGCGAGAGCTGCGAGGAGCCGAAGAACTCGCGCACCGCCGCCACCGAGGGCTTGGCGTTGATGAGGTCGTTGGGCATCACGGTCGACACGTCGACCGAGCTCATGCGCTCCTTGACCGCGCGTTCCATGCGCAGGAGGCCGACGCGATACTGGTTTTCCAGCAGTTCGCCGACCGAACGCACGCGGCGGTTGGCGAGGTTGTCGATGTCGTCGATCTCGCCCTTGCCGTCCTTCAGGTCGACGAGGGTCTTGACGACCGCCATGATGTCCTCGCGGCGCAGCGTGGTGACGGTGTCCTCGGCGTCGAGGTCGAGACGCATGTTGAGCTTGACGCGGCCGACGGCCGACAGGTCATAGCGCTCGGGATCGAAGAAAAGGCCGTAGAAGAGTGCATCGGCGGTCTCGCGCGTGGGCGGCTCGCCCGGGCGCATGACGCGGTAGATGTCGGCCAGCGCCTGGTCGGTGTCCTCGGCCTTGTCGGCCTTGAGCGTGTTGCGGATCCAGGGGCCCGTGGTGACATAGTCGATGTCGAGCAGGTCGATGTGGTCGATGCCCGCCTTGTCGAGCTTCTCGAGGTTCTCGGCGGTGACTTCATCGCCGGCCTCGATGTAGATCTCGCCGGTCTTCTCGTTGACGAGGTCATAGGCCGAGAAACGGCCGAAGATTTCCTCGGCGGGGATGACGAGGTTCTCGAGACCGTCGGTCTTGGCCTTGTTGGCCTTGCGCGGGGTGATCTTCTGGCCCGCTTCGAACACGACTTCGCCGGTCTTGGCGTCGACGATGTCGAACGCCGGCTTCTGGGCGCGCCACGCTTCGGGCTTGAAGGGGATTTCCCAGCCGTTCTTGCCGCGCTTGTAGGTCACGGTGTCATAGAAGTGGGCGAGGATTTCCTCGTGGTTGAGGCCGAGGGCATAGAGCAGCGTGGTGACCGGCAGCTTGCGCTTGCGGTCGATACGCACGTTGACGATGTCCTTGGCGTCGAACTCGAAGTCGAGCCACGAGCCGCGATAGGGAATGACGCGCGCGGCGAAGAGATACTTGCCCGACGAGTGGGTCTTGCCGCGGTCATGGTCGAACAGGACGCCCGGCGAACGGTGCATCTGGCTGACGATGACGCGCTCGGTGCCGTTGATGATGAAGGTGCCGTTGTCGGTCATGAGCGGCATGTCGCCCATGTAGACGTCCTGCTCCTTGATATCGATGACCGACTTGGCTTCGGTGTCGGGATCGATCTCGAACGAGGTCAGGCGCAGGGTGACGCGCATCGGCGCCGCATAGGTGAGGCCGCGCTGGCGGCACTCGTCGGTGTCGAACTTGGGCTCTTCGAGGACATAGCCGTCGAAGTCGAGATGGGCGGTGCCGGCAAAGTCCTGGATGGGGAAGACCGAACGCAGGGTCTTCTCGAGGCCGCTGACGTGCGCACGCTGGGCGTCCGAACGCAGGAAGTCCTCATACGATTCACGCTGGACCTCGATGAGGTTCGGCATTTCGGAGACTTCGTGGATGTTGCCGAAAATCTTGCGGATACGACGCGATTTCAGCGAGCGGCCCATCGTGGTGGGGACGTCTTTTGCCTGGGTAGCCATGGATTTCCTCAGCGCAGCGGGCGCGCGAACATGCTCGCGGACCCTATTGTTCAGGTCGGGCGCTTTTCCTGTGATCCCTTTTCCATTCGTTCGTCTCGTGCGCGAATGAGACGTGGCCCGGAAAAGGCAGGAGGCCCCGGCACAGGATAACCTGCGGCGGAGCCACATCATGTTGGATGGAGCCTATCTAGCGCCTCTTGTAGGGAATGCAAGAGGGGGCACAGCGATGTGCCTTCTTGTCGTCTCGGCTCGTCGATCCGACGTCCCGCGACACGCTTTCGAGGAACCTAGAATGACGATCCACGACTTCCATGTCCATCTCTATTTCGACGCCGCGGAGGTCGAGCGCGCAAAGGCGCTCGCCGTGGCCCTGGCGACACGGTTCGACCTGCCCGTCGGCCATTTCCACACCCGTCCCGTCGGACCGCATCCGCGCGGCTCGGTCCAGCTGACGGTGCCGACGGAGCGCTTCGGCGCGGTCGCCAGCTGGCTCAGCGTCAATCGCGGCGGCATGACCGTCTTTGCCCATTCCTCGACGGGCGACGACCGTGCCGATCACCGCGACCATGTCATCTGGTTCGGTCCTTCCGAGCCGCTCGACATGTCGCTGTTCGGATAGGAGCGGGGGCTGGCGCGTTGGGCCGGCATGCAGTTGATCGCAGACCTGAAGGCCGCCTTCGCGCGGTCGGGCCGCAACCGGACCACCTTCCTTGCCGCAGGCGTCGCCTTTTACGGCTTCCTCGCGCTGGTGCCGACGATCGCGGCGGTGGTGATCGGCTATGGCCTGTTCGCCGACCGCGCCGATGCCGTCGTCCACGCCGAGGCGCTCACCCGCCTCCTGCCGCCCGCCGCCGCCGAGATCGTCACCGACCAGATGCGCAAGATCGCGGCGATCGATGGCAACAAGACCGCGCTCGGCTTCGTGGTCGCGCTCGGCACCGTGCTCTACAGCGCCAGCAAGGGGGGCAAGGCGGTACTTGTCGCGCTCAACATCATCGAGGGGGTCGAGGAGAGTCGCGGTTTTGTCCGGCAGGTATGGACGGGGCTCGGCATCACGCTGATCGGCATCGCCGGCGTGCTGGTCGCGCTCGCCGCCATCTCGGTCCTCGGCTATGCCGAAGCGATGATCCCGGGGCTGCCCGACGAATTCTACGCCCTCATGCGGGTCGGCCTGTGGGTGGTGCTCGTCATCGGCGCGATCGCGGGGCTCGGCTGGCTCTATGCGCGCGCGCCCAACGGCCCCGTGCCGCCGCTGAGCGACACCATCCCCGGCGCCATCCTCGCCGCCGTCATCCTGCTCGGCGCGACGCTCGGCTTTGCCATCTATGTCGCCCAGTTCGGCAATTACAACGCCACCTATGGCGCGCTCGGCGCGGTGGTGATCCTTCAGCTGTGGATCTACCTTTCCGCCTATGCCGTCCTGTTCGGCGACGAATATAATATGGTGCGCGCCGAGCGCGGCGCGGGCTAGCCCCGCGCGGGCTGCTCGTAAGGCAGGTCGGCGACCGCTTCGGCGGAGCGGCGGACGCGGTCGCGGCCTTCATCCTTGGCGGCATAGAGCGCCTCGTCGGCGCGGCGGAAGGTGCGGTCGAACGGCTCGCCCGCAGCCCAGCGGGTGATGCCGATCGAGGCGGTCACGCGGCCGTCATAGCCGGGCGGCGGCGGGATGACGCGGCAACGCGCGCCGAGCGAGATGCCGACATCCTGTACCGCCGCATCGCGCAAGCCTTCGACCAGCAGCGCGAATTCCTCCCCGCCGACGCGCGCGGCATGCGCTTCGCCGGGCAGCGCGCCGGCCAGCGAGGCGAGCAGGCTCCCCATCGCCCGCAGCACGGTATCGCCGCCGGCATGGCCCGCGGCATCGTTGATCACCTTGAAATGGTCGAGGTCGACGAGGAGCAGGCTCCAGCGTTCGGACTGGCCCCCCGCCGCGATCCCGGCGACGCGCTTCTCGAAGCTGCGGCGGTTGGGCAGGCCGGTCAGCGCATCGTGGCTGGCCAGATGCTCCTTCTCCGCCGCCGTCGCGCGCAGTTCCTCGTTGAGCTGCGACAATTGGATAGCGAGCTCGCGTTTCTCGATCACCGTGCGCGCGGTCTCGACGCTCTCGCGCCCCATGCCGGCGCCAAGGCTGAGCGAGGCAAGGCCGAGGCCCGCCACCGTCACCGCGGGGGCAAGGCCATAGGTCGGGGCGATCATCAGCAGCCAGCCGAACAGCGGCAGGAGGAAGCCCGCGATGAACGACCACATCACGCGCGGTAGCGGGCTGGCGACCGCGACCACGAGCGAGATGCCGGTGATGACCACGCACAGGATGAGGGTTCCCGACAGCGTCTCCACATATTGGAGCGGCAGCACCCACAGCAGGCCCGCCCAGCTCATGCCGGCGAAGACCATGCCGAGGCAGAAGCGGTTGACCGCCGGGGTCACCGGCAGCTCCTTGTCGATACACTCGCGCACGCGGTTGGTGTTGTAGGCGGTGAAGGAGATGGTCAGCATGCGCAGCAGCACGCCGACCGTCAGCTCGCGCCCGAACGGCACCAGGAAGGCGGCGGTGGTGAGGATGCAGATGCCGATGATATTGGCGACGATCGAATGGCGCGCGCGCTGGATCATCGTGCGGATGAGTTCGCGCTCGATCTCGCCGTCATAGCGGCCGGTGGGTGAAACGGCGTTCATCGCTTCTTGGTAACCGGCAATGCTTGACGGAGAATGAAAGAAGGGGCGGCGCTGTCACCGGCACCGCCCCTTCCGCTTCGGCACGTCGAAACTAGTCGGCCGTGGGGTCGAGCACCCCGTCGATCGCATGGATCACGCCATTGGAGGTGTTGATGTCGGTGGCGACGAGCCCATGTTCCTCGCCGTCCTGGTCGGTCAGGATCACTTCGCCATTGGCAAGGCGGATGTTGATGGTGTTGCCCTGCAGCGTTTCGAGATCGACCCCGCCGGGGCTCTTCTTGGCCGCCGCGATAACGCGGCCCGAGGTGTAGCGGCCGGCCACCACATGATAGGTCAGGATGCTCGTCACATCGTCATCGAGGCTGGCGCCGGCAAAGGCGTCGTTGGTCGGCGCGAAGACGGTGAGGGGGCCGTTGGCCTGCAGTGCCTCGACGAGGCCCGCATCGACCACGAGGCCGACGAGGGTCGAGAAAAGCTCGGGCGCGCCCGAGGCGGCGTCGACGATGTCGGGGCGATTGTCGATCCCGTCCGCGCTCTGGGCGGCGGCGGGGGTGGCAAGGGCAAGCGAGGTGGCCGCGATGGCGGCGAGGGGGGCAAGCTTCATGACTAACTACTCCTGTTGTCCCGCCCCCGGAAACTCGAGTGGATGAGCTGCTCTCTTGATCTTGATTAACAAAACGGCTCCGCAATGAACAGGGGGCGAAAGGCCGTACTCGCCTTCGCGCCCCTGTCATTCGTCTCGAATCCGAAACGTCCTACGGCATCAGAACGCCGTCGAGGACATGGATCACGCCATTGGTGGCAGCGACGTCGGTGGCGATCACCCCGATCGCATTGCCCTTGTAATCGGACAGATAGACCTTCCCGTCATAGAGCGCCGCGGTGATCGAGGCATTTTCGAGAAGCGTCGGGAAGCTCGCGGTGCCGCCATTGGCTTGGAGCGCCGAGACGATGTCGCTGGCCGAATAGTCGCCCGCCACGACATGATAGGTGAGGATGTTGGTCAGTGTGCCCTTGTTGGCGGGCTGGACGAGGCTCTCGACCGTGCCCGAGGGCAGCGCCCCGAAGGCGGCATCGGTGGGCGCGAAGACGGTGAAGGGTCCGTCGCCCGAGAGCGCATCGGCGAGGCCGGCGGCCTGGACCGCGGTCACGAGGGTCTCGAAGTCGTGATTGCCCGCGGCAATCTCGACGATGTTCTGGCTCGGCGCCATTTCCTTGTGATGATCGATCGCGCCCATGGCGGGCGCGGCGAGGGCGATGGCCGTGATGGCGGCGATAGTCTTGATCATGGGAGGGTCTCCTCTTGGTCTTCCCCTCCCCGGATGTTCCTGGCCCCGCAGCCTTGGCGCGAAAAATGGCGATTGTCCGCCGCGTTGCTAGGCGTGCTTTGGTCCCTGCGACAGAAAGTCGGTAGTCGGGCGCATACAAAAAGGGCGGCCCCGAAGGACCGCCCTTTCCGTGTCCCGAAAATCTCGGAAGATCGCGAAGAGCTTACTTGAGCTCGACGGTGCCGCCAGCGGCTTCGATCTTGCCCTTGATTTCTTCGGCTTCGGCCTTCGAAGCACCTTCCTTGAGGGGCTTCGGCGCGCCTTCGACGAGCGCCTTGGCTTCGCCGAGACCGAGACCGGTGATCGCGCGGACTTCCTTGATGACGTTGATCTTCTTGCCACCGTCGCCGGTGAGGATCACGTCGAACTCGTCCTTTTCTTCAGCGGCGGCTTCGCCACCACCAGCAGCCGGGCCGGCAACGGCGACGGCGGCCGAGGCGCTCACGCCCCACTTGTCTTCGAGCATCTTGGCGAGCTCGGCAGCTTCGAGAACGGTGAGTTCCGAAAGCTGGTCAACAATCTTTTCCAGATCAGCCATTATATTCACTCCATTTGAGAGGGCGCTTTGTTGTTTGCCGCCCTGTCGATCAGTTGTTTTGAACCAAACCTAAAAGTTAGGCCGCAGCCTTGGCGCTCAGGACGCGGGCGAGCATGCCGCCCGGTTCCTTGGCGATCCGCGCGATCTTCGTCGCCGGGGCCTGGATAAGGCCGACCAGCGTGCCACGCAGTTCGTCGAGCGAGGGCAGTTCGGCCAGGGCCTTGATGCCGTTCACGTCGAGGACGGTCGTCCCCATCGCCCCGCCGAGGATTTCGAAATCTTCGTTGTCCTTGGCGAAGTTGACCGCGATCTTCGCGGCCGCGACGGGGTCGGACGACGTCGCCAGCGCGGTCGGACCCTGAAGCAGGTCCGAGATCGGCTGGTAGTCGCTGCCCTCGAGCGCGATCTTGGCAAGGCGGTTCTTCGCGACCTTGAACTGGGCACCGGCGTCGCGCATCTGGTTGCGAAGTTCAGTCGACTGCGAGACCGACAACCCGTTGTTCCGGGTCACGACCACCACACCCGTCTCCGCAAAGACGCTCTTCAGCTCGGCAACCAGATCGGCTTTTTGCGAACGATCCATGCCATACTCCCAATCGTTCCGCAGTTGGCACCATTACCAAAAGCGGTTGCCGCACCGGCCGGGGCCGCTGCAGCGAAAAGTCCGTTGGGGTTGGGATCGACAGGCGGCGCGCGCAATGGCTGCCGCAAATCTCTCTTCATCCCCGTCTAGGCCGCAAATTAAGACCGGAAGGTCAGCGACTGTCTCGGACAGAGAAAACCGCCCCGAAGGACGGCTTCGAGGGGCTACCTAGCGATTTCGCCGTGCCAGTCAAGCCGGAGCAACGGAAAAATGGGCGATGTCCGTTCGTTAGGGGAGGGCAAGGAGACATTGATGGCAGGCGGATGGACCCGCGACGGTGCGGTACAGGAACAGATCGACGACACGGTGAGCGACGCCGTCGCCGCCGCCCGCGCGCGCTTGGCCAGCGGCGAGAGCCTCGAGGAATGCGAGGAATGCGGCGAGCCCATCCCGCCGCGCCGCCGCGAGGCACTGCCCGGGGTGCGCACCTGCGTCGAGTGCCAGTCGGGCCGCGATGCGCATGTCCGCCACACGACCATCAACCGGCGCGGCTCGAAGGACAGCCAGCTCCGCTAGGTGCCAATCGTCCCTTTCAGTCGCCCCTCTCAGTCGTCCATTTCGCCGGGCGGGTCCTGCCCGAGCTTCTCGTGGCAGTCGGCGACGTGGCGCCAGATTTCGCTCACCACCACCGAGCCTTCGCCCACGGCGCTTGCCACACGCTTGACCGAGCCCGCGCGCACGTCGCCGACCGCGAAGATGCCCTTGCAGCTCGTTTGGTAGGGGGAGGGGACGCCCGCCTCCTCGCCCGTCTTGACGAAGCCTTTCTCGTCGAGCTCCACCAGCCCCGACAGCCAGTCGGTATTGGGCGCCGCGCCGATCATGATGAAGAGCCCCGCGCAATCCTCGCGCGCGCCGTCCTCGCCACCGCACTGGATCGTCACTTCCTCGAGGCGTTTGTCGCCGTGGAGCGCGGTGACCTCGCAATCATAATGGATCTCGATATTGGGTTCGGCCTCGAGCCGTTCGCGCAAATAGCTCGACATGCTGTCAGCGAGGCTGTCGCCCCGCACGATCAGTTTCACGCAGGCCGCATGGCGCGACAGGAACATGGCGGCCTGTCCGGCGCTGTTGCCGCCGCCGATGATGAGCGCGGGCTTGCCCGCACAGAAGCGCGCCTCCATCTCGGTCGCCGCATAATAGATGCCCGACCCCTCGAACTCGCGCAGCCGGGCCAGCGGCAGGCGGCGATATTGCACGCCGGTCGCCACCAGCACGGCATGGGCGCAGATCTCGTCCCCGCCATCGTCGAGCGTGGCACAGAAACGATGGTCGTCGGTGCGCTTCAACCCCACCACGCGGCGCGGCATCACGAAGCGCGTACCGAACTTCATCGCCTGCACCTGCCCGCGATAGATGAGGTCGGCGCCGGAGATGCCGGTGGGAAAGCCCATGTAATTCTCGATCCGGCTCGAGGTGCCCGCCTGCCCGCCGATCGCCGTGTCCTCGATCGCCAGCGCGGTGAGGCCCTCGGCGCCCGCATAGACGGCGGCAGCAACGCCCGCGGGGCCACCGCCGACGATCAGCAGGTCCGCTTCGGCCCGCTCGCACACGTTGAGGTCGAGGCCGAGGAGGCGGGCGACGGCGCGCGGGGTGGGGTCGTCGAGGATCATGCCCTCGTTGAAGATCACCGCCGGCTCGTGGTCGGCGAGCTGGCACAATTGGATGCCCTCGCCCTCGGGATTGTCGAGGTCGAAGCTCTGGAAGGGGATGCGGTTGCGCGACAGGAAGCGGGCGACTTCCTGCACCGCGCTGTCGCGGTCGGCGCCGATCAGCTTGATCGCCGAGCGATGGTCCTCGAACTGCTTGCGCCTGCGCGCCGAGAAGACGCCGATGACATGGTCGGACAGCTCGGGGCGCTTGGACATGAGGTCGAGCATTTTTTCCCGCGGCGCTTCAAGGGTGCGGGTCGGCTTGGCCGCGCGCATCGGCAGGGTGAAGCTGCCCGCGTTCAGAAAGGCGAGCTCGCCCATGAACTGCGTCGGCCCCAGGCTGCTCTCGATCAGCCGCGCCCCCGAATAGGGGTCGACTACCTCGATCTCGCCGGTGAGGACATAGACGAAACGGTCCATCGGATCGCCCACCTCGGCGACCATCTCGCCCTCCTCATATTCGCGCTCCTCGGCGATTTTCCGGATGGCGTCGACATGTGCGCGGTCGAGCGGCACACGCTTCATCTCGGCTAGATCGGCCCCGATATTTTCCATTGGCGATTGTTACCTGTCGTTTGTCGAATGGCGCATGACGCCGACGGGACCACCCCGCAGCATTCGCCACATCAGTTCAAACGTGGGGAAAAAGACATGTTCCGTATCAAAGCACTTAGTGGTGCCGCGCTGATGGCGCTGGCGCTCCCGCTGGCCGCCGCGCCGGCCACCGCCGCGCAGGACGCGGGCGCCGCGCAGCTCACCGTGCCGCCGATCGCCTATGAAAGCTGGACGCTCGACAATGGCCTGACCGTCATCGCCATCGAGGATGACACCACGCCCGACGTCTATGTCTCCATGTGGTATGACGTCGGCTCCAAGCACGACCCCGAGGGCCGCGGCGGTTTCGCCCACCTGTTCGAGCATATCCTGTCGCGCAAGACCGAGAACATCACCTATTCCTCGATCGCCAAATATGTCGATGACGTCGGCGGCAGCCGCAACGCCTCGACCTGGCTCGATCGCACCAACTATTACGAGACCGTGCCTGCCGCGCATCTCGAACCCATTCTCTGGACCCACGCCGAGCGCATGGCCCGCCCCGTCATCGACGAGGACGTGTTCAAGGCCGAGCGTGACATCGTGCAGGAGGAATATCGCCAGCGCTACGCCTCGCCGCCCTATGGCCGCCAGCTGCTCGCGATGAACGAGAACCTCTATTCGGCCTCGCCCTACCGCCGCGCCACCATCGGCAATATCGAGGAGCTGCAGTCGGCCACCCTCGAGGACGCGCGCGCCTTCTTCGAGGCCTATTACGGTCCCGACACCGCGACGCTGGTCGTCGCCGGCAATTTCGACGAGGCGCAGCTGCGCGAATGGACCGAGCAGTATTTCGGTGACATCCCCGCGCGCGCCAACCCGATCAGCCTCGAGATCGATGAGAAGCCGCAGCCGATCGCGGCGCGCACCGTCACGGTGACCGCGCCCAACGTGCCGCTGCCCAAGGTCAGCTATGCCTGGCAGATCCCGGGCACGGCGAACCGCGACATGGCCGCCGTCGACCTCATCACCACCATCCTCACCTCGGGCAACAGCAACCGCCTCGACCCCGCGCTGGTGCGCACGGGGCTGGCCGCGGGCGTCGGCAGCTTCGCCAACGACCTCGAGGACGGCGGCTTCATGATGGTCGATGCGACCGTCGCCAGCGGGGTCGAGGCCGACACCGTCGCCGCCACGCTCGACGAGGTGCTCGCCCGCTTCATCGCCGAAGGCCCGACCGAGGCCGAAATGACCGAGGCGCGCAACACCATCCTGTCGAACACGCTGCGCCGCCGCGAGACCGCTGCCGGCCGCGCCAACGAGCTTGGCGAGGCGCTGGTGCGCACCGGCGATCCCGAGGCTGCCAACACGCGCCTCGAACAGGTGCTGTCGATGACCGCTGCCGAGGTGCAGGCGGTGGCCGCCAAGATCATGGATCCCGCGCACCGTCTCGAGATGCGTTACATCAAGGGTGATGGCGACAACGCGGTCTGGGCCAACCCCGCGCCGCGCCCGACGCTCTTCACCCCGCCCGCCGCGACCCAGCCGCTTCGCGAGGTCAAGGCGGACGGCGAACGCATGCCGTGGCCGACCGCGGGCGACGAGGTCACCGTGCCGACCACCGAACTCGAGCGCGCGCAGCTGTCGAACGGCATCGAAGTGCTCGCCGGGCAGACCAGTGACGTGCCCGTCGGCACCATGATCATCGCCTTCGACGGCGGCGCCGTCGTCGATCCGCTCGAGAAGGCGGGCCGTGCCGCCATGGCCGCCGCGCTTGCCGAAAAGGGCACCGCGAGCCGCAGCGAGGAAGACATCGCCGCGCAGCTCGAGGCGCTGGGCGCGCAGGTCGGGGCCTCCTCCTCGGCCGACGGCAGCTACCTCTATGTCCTCGCGCCGGTCGCCAATCTCGAGGCCGCCGCGATGATCGCCGCCGACCTCGTCAAGAATGCGACCTATCCGCAGGACGTGTTCGAGCGCGAACGCAACCGCTCGCTCGACGGCCTGCGCGTGTCGATGAACAATCCCTCGGCATTGGGCGGCATGCTGCTCGGCCCCGTGATCTTCGGCAATTCGCCTTATGCGATCCCGTCGAGCGGCACGCCCGACAGCCTCGAGGCGATGACCCGCGAGGATCTCCTCGCCTATCGCGAAGCCTATTGGCGTCCCGGGAATGCGACCATCATCGCCTCGGGCGGCCTCAGCGCCGAGCGCGCCACCGCCATCGCCGAAAAGGCGTTCGGTGACTGGACCGCGAGCGGCGAAGCAGGCGTGATCGTCGACAGTGTCGCCTCGGCCATGCAGCCGCGCCGCACGGTGGTCGTGGACATGCCGGGCGTGGGCCAGGCGGCGGTGTTCGCGGTCGCGCGCGGCGTCGATGCGAACGATCCGCGCCTCGATGCCATGCAGCTCGTCAACGCCGAGCTCGGCGGTTCGGGCACCGCGCGCCTGTTCGACGAAGTGCGCAACAAGCGTGCCCTGTCCTATGGCGCCTATAGCGGCGTCTCGACGCTGGCGCATGACGGCTACATCTCGGCCCGCTCGCAGACCAAGAACGAGAGCGCGGCGGAAGTCGCCAAGCTGCTGGTCGAGGAAATGGGCAAGGTCGGCGATGGCCATTATACCGAAGAGGTGCTGGCGCCGCGCCGTGCGTTGCTCGCGGGCCGCGCCGATCGCGGTCTCCAGACCAGCCTCGGCTTTGCCGCCACCGTCGCCGGTGCGGTGTTCGAAGGCGTTTCGCCCGAAAAGGCGCTCTCCTACGGCAACCGCGTGCGCATGGTCCCGGCCGGCCAGGCAGGCTCCATGTACGGCGCCTTCCTCGAGCCCGAGCGCGTGTCGCTGGTGATTGTCGGCGATGCCTCGATGTTCATCGACGACCTGCGCGCCTGGCGCCCGAACGTCGAGGTGGTAAGCATCGACGAGTTCGACATCGACAGCGTGCTGCAGCCGTAAGGGCCGCGGCACCTGCCGACAAAAAAGGGGTCGGGGAGCGTTGCGCTTCCCGGCCCCTTTTTCTTGCGTCCGCCGCCTGTCCCCATCGCGCGCATAAAGAAAGGGCCGGCGGGTTGCCCCGCCGGCCCTCATCTCTTGTCCGCGAGGACGAAGGAGCGTTACGCGCCTTCGACGTCGCTCACGTCGATGCGCACGCCGCGACCCATGGTCGAGGACAGCGCGACCTTCTGGACATACTTGCCCTTGGCGCCCGACGGCTTGGCCTTGACGATCGCGTTTACGAACGCGTCGAAGTTGGCCTTGAGGTCCTTGTCGGCGAAGCTCGCCTTGCCGATGCCGGCGTGGACGATGCCGTTCTTCTCGGCGCGATACTGGACTTCACCGGCCTTGGCGTTCTTGACCGCTTCGGCAGGGTTGGGGGTCACTGTACCGAGCTTCGGGTTCGGCATCAGGCCCTTGGGGCCGAGCACCTTGCCGAGGCGACCGACGACACCCATCATGTCCGGCGTGGCGATCACGCGGTCATAGTCGAGGTTGCCGTTCTGCATGTCTTCCATGAGGTCTTCGGCACCGACGACGTCCGCGCCGGCTTCCTTGGCCGCGTCGGCCTTGTCGCCCTTGGCGAACACGGCGACCTTGAGGGTCTTGCCGGTGCCGCTGGGCATGGCGACGACGCCGCGGACCATCTGGTCGGCGTGACGCGGGTCGACACCGAGGTTCATGGCGATCTCGACGGTTTCGTCGAACTTCGAGGTGGCCAGTTCCTTGACCAGCGAAATGGCTTCATCGACGCCGTACAGCTTTTCGGAATCGACCTTTTCGGCGAGCGCCTTCTGCTTCTTCGTGAGCTTGGCCATGATTAACCCTCCACCACTTCGAGGCCCATGGCGCGCGCCGAGCCTTCGATGATCTTCGTGGCGGCCTCGATGTCATTGGCATTGAGGTCGGCCATCTTGGTTTCCGCGATCTTGGCAACTTCGCTGCGCTTGATCGTGCCGGCCGAGACCTTGCCCGGTTCCTTCGAACCCGACTTGAGCTTGGCGGCGCGCTTCAGGAGGAAGCTGGCGGGCGGGGTCTTCATGGTGAAGGAGAAGCTGCGATCCGCATAGACCGTGATGGTCGTCGGGATCGGCATGTTCTTTTCCATGTCCTGCGTGGCGGCGTTGAAGGCCTTGCAGAATTCCATGATGTTGACACCACGCTGACCGAGCGCGGGGCCGATCGGCGGGGAGGGGTTGGCGACGCCCGAAGGCACCTGGAGCTTGATATAGCCCGAAATCTTCTTCGCCATGGCAAAGAATTCCTTTCACACTGTCGGGACTGCTGCCGAGGCTGCAGCCCTCATGTTAAGCGGTACAAGCGGGTCACCGGGGCGACCCTCCCGCGCGAATGTCCGAATCCATTTGGAATAGACGAGCGCGCGCCTAGCAGGCGGCGGCGCGGCTTTCAAGCTACCACCGAAGGGCGCCGGGAAAAATCGTCTCTCCCCAAGACCTTGTCGCTGGACCGGATCGATCCGTCCCCCTAAGGCATTGGTCGTTGCGTGAGGGGAACAAGATGACAGACGAGCTGATGCGCCACGCGGTCACGGTGGCCGACTACATGCCCCACGGCATGTGCCTGTTGTGGCAGCCGTGGCTGGTATTCCTGTGGGCGGGCTCCGACGCGCTCATCTTCGCCTCCTACATGGCGATCCCCGTGGCGCTGCTGATGGTGCTGAGGCGCCGCAAGGACGTGCCCCACCGCGGCATCGTCATGCTGTTCGCCAGCTTCATCCTCCTGTGCGGCTTCACGCACCTGTTCGGCATCGTCACCTTGTGGGTGCCCATCTACCCCTATGTCGGCGCGCTCAAGCTGGCGACCGGCATCGTTTCCACCATCACCGCGATCCTCCTGTTCCGCATGATCCCCGCCCTCGTCGCCTTGCCGAGCCCCGGCGACTTGCGCCGCGCCAACGAGGAACTGCGCGAGGCGCGCGACGCGCTCGAGGCCAAGGTCGATGAGCGCACCGCCGAACTGTCCGACGCCAATGCCAAGCTCGCCATCCTGACGCGCGAGGCGGTGCATCGCTCGAACAACCTGCTCGCCGTCGTCTCCTCGCTCGCCCGCCAGAGCGCGCGCGATGCCAAGGATATCGAGAGCTATGTCGAGACCTTCGCCGGGCGCATCGACGCGCTCGCCGGCGCGACCAGCTCCATCATGCGCGGCGACGACAAGACCAGCCAGGGGGTGGAGACCATCGTCCGCCGCCAGCTCGAGCCGCTGCTCGCGGTCCATGGCGATAAAGTGCGGATCGAGGGGCCGCTGGTGCGCATCGGCTCGGAAGCCGCGCAGCAGATCAGCCTCGCGCTCCACGAACTGTCGACCAACGCGCAGAAATATGGCGGCCTCGACCATGACGAGGCGGAGATCGTCGTGCGCTGGCATGTCGAGGACGGGCGCTTCAAGCTCGTCTGGTGCGAGACCTTCGAACCGACCGCCGGCCCCGCGCCCTTCTCGGGCGAGCGCATCGGTTTCGGCACCAAGCTCCTCGTCCGCGTCGTGCCGACGATGCTGCGCGGCAAGGCCGAGCGCAATGTCGACGAGGCGCATTTCATCTATTCGCTCGACGTGCCGGTCGACGGACTTGGCGCGGGCTCCGAAGGGCAGGGCGAGACCGGTATTGCCGCACGCATCGTCGACGAGACCTTTGGCGCCTAGCGCCCCGGGGAGCGCGCCCGCGCGCGCCTTGCCAAATAGGATTTGGACTGATGCAATGATGCATGAAGCCCGATCCTACAGCCGTCCCCCGTCGCCGCCCCTATAGCGCCGCGGATTTCGCTGTGTTCCTCGAAGTGCTGGCGCTCACCGGCAATGTCGCGCTCGCCGCCGCGGCCATCCACCGCCCCAAGGCGGGCCTTTACAAGCGCCGCGCCAGCGACCCCGCCTTCGCCGCGAAATGGACCGCCGCCCTCGCGGCCTTCCACACCCGCCCCGCGGCACGAGAGGGGACATGGACGCTTGCCGCAAGGCTGGCGCAGCATGGAGACGCGCCGGACACGCCGGTTCCGGTCACCGGAAGATCGACCCCCGCGTCCGAGCCCGCACCACTCCCACCGCTCCGCTACCTCCCCGCCAGCGGCCAGCGCCGCGCCCAGATCCGCCGCACCGCCGCGAACGGCCTGACGCCGGCGCGCGAGGCCGCTTTCCTTGCCGCGCTCGCCTGTACCGGCAACGTGCGGCTGGCCGCCGACAGCATCGGCATCGCGCCGAGCAGCATCCCCCGCCGCCGCAAGGTCGACCCCGCCTTCGCCGCCCGTTTCGAGGAAGCGCTGGAGTGCGCCGAGGCGGTCGTCGAGGACCTCATGGTCGAACGTTTCTTCCTCAACTTCGATATCGCGCATCGCATCAAGATGACGGGGACGCGCGAGCTGGAGGAGGCGCAGAAGCTCACCACGGGGCAGGCGCTGCAGTTTCTCTATCGGATGGACCGGAAGGGGTGAGAGGGTTAGCGAGCTTGAATGCGCGAGCTGGAGCTACCTGTGGTCCCCATTGCCGCTCGTTGTATCTTCCGAACCTGTAGGGTGGAGGAATGAATCTCCGATTACGTCTGCTTCTGAGAGAAGGCCAGCATCAAGGAGTTCATTTAGCCGCGTTATCCGGGAGGCTTCAAGTTCCTCCGGAGTCTGTTGAAACGATGTATGGAGGTGATCGAGAAATCTTGGAAGAAGCCAAGGGGCGATCGCCGCATCTTCACCCTGTTCTTGAAGGTGCCAGCGTCTTGCGCGCTCCAAGGGCTCAAAATCTGCATCCAAATGTTCTGGGTTTATAAGCAAGAGTTCTTTCACCTGTGGCGAAGAAAAAATTCTCTTATAGACACTGAACGGCAATATACTTGGTGCGTCATTAATTTCCCGCCGAAGAAAAGACGTAACGCCGTTGCAGACTAGTCCCACACGGAGCAGCGGATATGGATAACGCCGGTCAGTTGTATAGACTCCAGCCACAAGTCTTCCAGCAGCTTCTCCCATACCTTCCAATGCAGTTTCTAGAAAGTGGGTGTCTGGATAGAAGGTCTTGAATTTTGGCCGGACGCGGTGGCCAAAGGTCAGTAGGCACATCATCACCTTGGCGCCGTAAAAGTCGGCCCACATCTCCAAGGCGCGGTAGTCATCTCGGGATTGGCCACATCCATTAATATGGCGATGCACTACATGCGCGATCTCATGGCCAATGATCAGGAGGTGGAAAAAGAGCTTTGCGGGCGTATCGATGACCTCGTCAGCCATCTCTCTGGGAATGAGGATTCGGACATTATCCCCGGCTCCCCTGGTGCATGCAGCGTTGACGCGCGCAGTCTCAACGCGAATCTCGACTTTGCCTCTCAGCATGAAAAATGACTCGAAGTCCTTGGCGGCAGCTCGGGCGAGGTCCGCACCATCACGTATAAACGGAAAAGATGGAGGTGGATTCAGAAGTATACTCACTGGGCAGACTTAGTGCTTAACAAGCGCGTATCAACATCATTAGCCTGTGAATTATTTTCAGGTTTTTTGGGCGAATTCGAAAGCCAATGGATACGGGGGCAGGACGGCCTGCCCCCCCCGTCAATCGGGTTCGCTGGCGCGACCCGCTGGCCGCCGGGAATGCCATCTCTCGGTACAAAAAAAGGACCGCCGAAGCGGTCCTTTTCTTATTCTCGGTGGCTTGGGGCCTACTTGACCAGTTCGACCTGGTCGAATTCCAGCTCGACCGGGGTGGCGCGGCCGAAGATCGAGACCGACACCTTGACCATGCCGCGCTCGAAGTTGAGCTCTTCGACGATGCCGTTGAAGCTCGCGAAGGGGCCGTCGAGCACCTTGACGTTGTCGCCGATCTCGTAATCGACCGAGATCTTCTGCTTGGGCGCCTCGGCGGTCTCGTCCTTGGTGTCGAGCATGCGGTTGGCCTGCGCGTCGGGGATCGGCTGCGGCTTGCCGCCATTGCCGAGGAAACCGGTGACCTTGGGCGTGTTCTTCACGAGGTGGAAGACATCGTCGGTCATGGTCAGCTTGGCCAGCACATAGCCCGGCATGAACTTGCGTTCGGTCTGGACCTTCTTGCCGCGCTTGATCTCGGTGACCGTCTCGGTCGGAACCTCGACGCGCTCGACCGCTTCCTCGAGGCCGAGGCGCTTGGCTTCGGAGAGGACGGCTTCCTTCACCTTGTTCTCGAAACCGGAATAGGCGTGGATGATGTACCAGCGGGACATGTAATACCTCTAGGTCAGGATCAGCCGATGAGGCCGATGAGGAAGTTGACGACGGCGCGGAAGGCGCTGTCGACGCCGAGGAAGAAGAAGGCGAGGATCGCGGTCATGATGAGCACCATGATCGCGGTCTGGACGGTTTCCTTGCGGGTCGGCCAGACGACCTTGCGCGCTTCGGCACGGACCTGCGAAATCAGTTCTGCGGGGCTCGTCTTGGCCACTTGGCTCATCCTTCTTCTAACGGCTTTCGGGTAGGGCTCTTCCCCCGCCGCCGGCTGTTCCGGTGCGGGGATCGCTTACCACCCATGTCGCATGGGAAGGCGATGTAGCGCCGGAAAGCGCAAACTTCAAGCGATGATCAGCGGGCCGCGCGCGCCGCGCCTTGCGCAAGGTCGGGACGAAGCGCCAGCTTCACGCCGCGATGCTCCTCGACCGCCACATAGTCGGCGAAGATATCCTCGATCATCGCGATTTCGGGATCGGGGCAATTCTCGCCCATGATGAAGACGTCGGGACGGCGGGCATGGATCTGGCGGACATGTGTCTCGGGGTCGAGGCCCGGCAGGTAGCCGTACACATGCACGCTCCAGAAGGGATAGGGCGTCAGGTCCGCCAGCCCCAGCGTCATGTAATAGACCGGCTGGGTGCAGGTGACATAGCCGGTGGCATTCTCGGGCACGTGCGGCGCGAACAGGCGGGTGACGCTGCGCTCGCGGTCGAGTTCGGTCAGTTCGCCCGCCGCCATCGCGCGCGCCACGCCGATGCCGCGCTGCGCTTGGCCGAGCGCGATCATCAGCCCGGGCAGGGTGGCGAGCAGGAGGAGGAGGCCGAGCCGTCCGCGCCGCGCCTCGTCCGCCCCGGCAAGCCCCGCGAGCGCGAGCAGGAACAGGCCGGGCAGCAGCAGGTGGAAATAATGGGCGAAGACGCGTCCCGAGACGAGCGCCATCGCGACCGCGGCGGCGATGTAGAGGAAGGCGACGAGGCTCTTGCCCGCGCCGCGCCCCTCGCGACCGGCAAGGCCGAGCAGCAGCGAGACGAGGGCGAGCGGGGCGAGCTGGAGCGCGACGGGCTGCATCAGCTCGCCCCAGTCGGCCTTGGCGATATTGCCCTGGTAGCGGCCGAGGAAGGCCTGCTGCTGGGCGATATAGCTCTCGAGCGTACCCGCCATGACAAGCGGCACGAGCAGCGCCAGCGCGGTCGCGATCGAGACCAGCCCCGACAGGAGGAGCCAGCGGAAATTGTCGCGCGGGCTCACGAGCAGCCCGCCGAGGTAGAGCGCCGCCAGCAGCGGGCCGGCGAGATAGTTGACCTGCACCGCCACGCCCGCGGCGACGCCCGACAGGATGGCCGCGGGCCAGAAACGCGCGGCGCCCGCCGACCAGCCGAGGAAGGCGGCGAGCCACAGCATGACGAAAGCGTTGAGGATGATCTCGGTGTTCGAGCTGTAGCCCTCGAGCCCGAAGGAGGCGAAGGTCCAGGCCAGCGCCGCGATCATGGCGCTGCGCAGGGGCAGCGCATAGGCACGACAAGCGATCCACAGGACGGCGAGGCTCGAGGCCAGCGCCGACAGGGTGGCGATCCAGCGGATCGAGGAAGGATCGTGCCCGCCAATGCCCATCGCGGCGGCATAGAGCATGTAGAGCGCGACCGGCTTGTGGTCGAAATTGCCCGACAGCGGCCACTGCCCCGCGAGCAGGTCGCGCGCCACGAGCATGTAGCTCGATTCGTCGACGGTCAGCACGGCGATGGGATGGAGGGGCAGGCGCAGCGCCAGCACGATGACCGCGAGGAGAAGGAAAGGCAGCAACAGGCGCTGCGGCTTCACACTGGCGGTCATGCGACGTTCCCCCCGAAACATCTTGGCGGCCTGGCAGGGGCAGCAGGATTCGAACCCGCGACCCTCGGTTTTGGAGACCGATGCTCTACCAACTGAGCTATACCCCTAGGCCGAGGCGCGGAACTAGCCGCGCCTTGTCATTTGTTCAAGCCCCTTAGGCAGCAATATCGACCGGCTGGATTTCGCCCGACACGTACATGTTGCGCGCCTTGGTGCGCGACAGCTTGCCCGACGAGGTGCGGGGAAGGCTGCGCGGCGGCACCAGTTCGACGATCGGCGAGATGCCGGTGATCGAGCGCACGCGCTCCTTGATCTCGTCGCGAAGGCGGCCACGCTCGGAAAGGTCGGAGACGCGGCAGTGGACCAGCACGGCGGGCAGTTCCTCGCCCGTCTCGGTGGTCAGCGCGAAGGCGGCGATGTCGCCCGACTTGAAGCCGGGTAGCTGCTCGACCGCCCATTCGATGTCCTGCGGCCAGTGGTTGCGGCCGTTGATGATGATCATGTCCTTGGCGCGGCCGACGATGAAGATATAGTCGTTCGACAGGTAGCCCATGTCGCCGGTGTCGAGCCAGCCGTCGTCCGACAGGCAGGCCTTGGTCGATTCCGGATCGCGGAAATAGCCGGTCATGACCGAGCCGCCACGGACCAGCACGCGGCCGACCTGATGGTCGGCGAGCACGCGGTCGTCATAATCGCGGATCTCGATTTCCATGCCCTCGACGGCCTTGCCGCAGTTGACGATGGCGCGATAGCGCTGGGGACGGTCCTCGCCGCCCGGGGCGGGCGCGCCGCCGGCCAGCTTCTCTTCCTCGACCAGTTCGAGCTTGATGCCTTCGCCCGGCGGCATGAGGCTGACCGCCAGCGTGGCTTCGGCGAGGCCGTAGCTCGGGCAGAAGCTCTTGGGATCGAAGCCCGCCGGCGCATAGGCGTCGACGAAGCTCTGCATGACGTCGGGGCGGATCATGTCGGCGCCATTGCCGGCAATGCGCCAGCGCGACAGGTCGAAGCGATCCTCGGCCTTGGTCTTGGACGAGATGCGGCGCGCGCAGATGTCGTAACCGAAGGTCGGCGAATAGGAGAGGGTGGTGCCCGGGTTGCGGCTGATGAGGTCGAGCCAGGTCAGCGGGCGACGGGCAAAATCCTCGGTCTTCATGTAATCGGCCGACAGCTGGTTCGCCATGGGCGAGAGCATGCAGCCGACGAGGCCCATGTCATGGTACCAGGGCAGCCAGCTGACGCAGCGGTCGGTGTCGCGCTCGCCGACCTTCAGGCCGAGGCCGTGGGCGCGCAGGTTGTCGAGCAGCTGGCGATGGGTGACCGCGACCCCGTGGGGGAAGCGGGTCGAGCCCGAGCTGTACTGGAGATAGGCGATCGCATCGGGGTCGGCCTGCGGCAGGCCGGCATCGCCGACCTCGATATCGAGCAGCGATTCCCAGCTGCGGTGCGGCACTTCGCGGATGTCGCCCGCGGGGGTGCAGAAGCTCTCCATGTCCTCGGGGTAGAGGAACAGCTGCGGGTCCGAGCTGCCGAGCATGACCTTCAATTGTTCCGTATAGGCATCGCGCCCGCCAAAGCTGGTCGGCAGCGGCAGCGGCACCGGCCACAGGCCGGCATAGACCGCGCCGAAGAAGCAGGCGGCGAAATGCGGGTTGGTCTCGGCAACCAGCGCCACGCGCATGCCGGGCTCGAGCCCGAGCGAGAGGAAGCGCTGGGCATGGGCGAGCGCGTCGACCTGCAGCTGGCCGTAGGACAGGACCGAGACGAGACGACCGCGCGCGTCGTGGAAATTCATGCCGCGGCGACCGCGCGCGGCATAGTCGAGGGCATCGCCCAGGGTGGCGAAATCGGCGATCCGGCGCGGCAGTGCGTCCTGCGTCGGGGTCGTCCCCTCGGGCGCGAGCGGATCGTTGTGGTCGAGATTGGTCAAGTCGAGCACCCTATGTTTTTCCTTGGCAATTGCTGCCGAAATTCTCTGTTTCGCGCGCCTTCTTCGGGGGCGCGGGCCATGTGCAAACCATGCGTTATCCATGGTTGTCGCAGCGTCAATGCTGCCCGACTATGGCACAATCAAGGCGGATTGTGACAGGGTGGCCTGGATGAAACGCCCGCGGCCCCCGCTCGATTCGGCGCAAATGGAGGCGCTCGCGCTGCGCTATGCCGAACGCTTCGCGACGACGCGGGCCAAGCTTGCCGCCTATCTGCATCGCAAGTTGCGCGAGCGGGGCTGGGCCGGCGAGGAGGGCGCGGCGCCCCGTGCCGTCGAGGAGCTGGCCGACAAGTTCGCGCAGCGCGGCTATGTCAACGACCGCCTCTATGCCGAAGCCAAGGCGCGCGACCTGACGCTGCGCGGCTATGGCTCGCGGCGGGTCGACCAGGCGCTGCGCGTGGCGGGAGTGGGCGATGCCGATGCGGGCAGCGCGCGCGAGGTCGCGAGCGAGGGCGCGGTGGACGCCGCGCTCAAGTTCGCCGCGCGGCGGCGGCTCGGCCCCTATGCGCAGGCGGTGATCGAGGACCCCAGGGCACGCCAGCGGGCGATCGCGGCCTTCCTGCGCGCGGGTCACTCCTTCGCGCTGGCCGAGGCGATCGTGCGGCTCGAGCCCGGCGCCGAGCCCGACCGCGACGATCTCGCCGAGCGGCGCTGATTCCGCAAATCCGCCTAGGCGGGGTAGCCCACCTTGTTAAACATCCGTTAGATGTCGGTTTCCCGACATAGCCGATTCTGCTATGAACGCTCACAAGTCTCGGAGAAGTAGAGTGGTGTTCCAGCGGTCCAATGCCGAAATGAGCGAGCTTTCCGCCAACGACTCGGATGCCGACGGTGCCGTCGAGGTGTCGGGCCGCGTGAAGTGGTTCGATGCCACCCGCGGCTTCGGTTTCGTCGTGTCCGAAGCGATCGATGGCGACATCCTCGTCCATTTCTCGATCCTCGAGGCGCACGACCGCCGCTCGCTGCCCGAGGGCGCCAGCGTCGAACTGCTCGCCGTGCGGCAGGAGCGCGGCTGGCAGGCACGGGAAATTCTCGAGATCGACCTGTCGACCGCCTTGCCCCAGGAGCCGCGCTCGTCCATCTCTACCGCCGAACGGGCGGACCGCGAAGCCTTGCTCGAAGGCGCCGGTCCCTATGAGCCGGTGGAGGTGAAATGGTTCAATCGCGTCAAGGGCTACGGCTTTCTCAACCGGATCGGGACGACCGAGCCGGACATCTTCGTGCACATGGAGACGGTGCGCTCGGGGCACCTGCTCGACCTCGAGCCGGGGGACGAGCTGGAAGCGCGGATCGCGGAGGGGCGCAAGGGGCTCACCGCGGTGGCCTTGCGCGAGGCCTGAGCGCCGCGCTCGCGCTTTTCGTCGCCGCGCCGCTGGCCGCCTGCCAGCCTGCCGAACCCACCACCAGTTTCGCGCCCTCCGGCCTCGTCGAGAAGCCGCTGACCGTGACCACAGCCGGCGGTAAAGTGCATAATTTCACCGTCGAGATCGCCGACACGCCCGAGGCGCAGCGCAAGGGGCTGATGTACCGCGAATCGCTCGCGCCCGACCGCGGCATGGTGTTCCTCTACGACACGCCGGCCAACCAGAGCTTCTGGATGAAGAACACCTACATCCCGCTCGACATCATCTATGTGCGCGAGGACGGCACCATCGCGCGCATCTATGAAAATACGCTGCCGCTGTCGGAAACCCCGCTTGGCAGCCTCGAGCCGGTCAGCATGGTGTTCGAGATCGCGGGTGGCCGCTCGGCCGAACTGGGCATCGCGGAAGGCGACGTCGTGCGCCTTACGGAGGGGTCTTGATGCTTGCATGGAAGGAGCGCCCGCTTTAAGCGGCGGCCCATGGGAATCCTTGGCAAGATCTTCACCTGGTGGAACGGCGCGAGCGTCGGCACCGACCTGTTCACGAGCCGTCATGGCGAAAAGGTCGGGACCGATACTCTCGGCAACACCTATTATCGCCACAAGAGCGACCCCAAGCGTCGCTGGGTGATCTACGAGGGCTCGAACGATTCAAGCCGTACGCCGCCCGAATGGAATGCCTGGCTGCGCGGCACCGTCGATGCGCTGCCCGAGGAAAGCATGCCCCCGCGCCGCGCCTTCCAGAAGGATCCCACGCCCAACCTCACCGGTACGATCGAGGCCTATCGCCCGAGCGGCGCGCTCGGCGGGCCCGCCCGGCGTCCCGCCGCCACGGGCGATTACGAGGCCTGGTCGCCCGACCAGGACTAGCATGCGCCGCGCGCTTGTCCTTGCGCCGCTCCTCGCGGCCCTTGCTGCCTGCAGCAGCGAGCCGCCCGCCACCGGCGAGGGCGAGGAAGAGGAACTCGTCGTCGAGGAAAGCGCCGAGGTCGTCGACAATAGCGGCCTGCCGGGGGTGACCCCGATGGCCGAGCGCGTCGCCGTGCTCGGCTTCCTCAACAAGCGCAACGGCCTCACCCGCGATCTCGAAATGCGCCCCGGCCAGGAAGTGCGCATCGGCGATGCGCTGGTGCGCTTGCGGGCCTGCGAGACCACCGCGCCGTGGGAAGACGAGACGTGGACGGGTGCCTTCGTCCAGCTCGACGTCGAGAGCCGCCTCACCGGCCGGATGGAACGGATCTTCTCGGGCTGGCTCTACAAGGAAAGCCCGTCACTCAACGTGGTCGAGCACCAAGTCTATGACGTCTGGCCCAAGAGCTGCGCGATGAGCTTTCCCGAAGGCCCCGCCGCACCGCCCGAGACGCGTTCCGCGAGAAGGCCGTCGAGTGCGCCGAACGCGGGGGCGACGTCCGACGCCGACCCGCTCTCGCCCTTGCCCGAACCGAGCGCCGACGACAGCATCTGAAGATAGCGCGCGCGCGGCACCGTGACCGCGCCGAGGCTTTTCAGGTGATCGGTCATGAACTGGCAGTCGAGCAGGCTGAACCCGCCGACCTTGAGCCGCGCCACCAGCCACGCCAGCGCCACTTTCGAGGCGTCGGTCATGGTCGAGAACATGCTCTCGCCGAAAAAGGCGCCGCCCAGTTCGATGCCGTAGAGCCCGCCGACCAGCTTGCCGTCGTGCCACGTCTCGATCGAATGGGCATGGCCCGCTGCATGGAGGCCGATGACGGCGCGCGCGATCATCGGGTTGATCCACGTCTCGTCGCGATTGGCGCAGCCCGCCAGCACGGCCTCGAAAGCGGTATCGGCGGTGACGGTGAAGCGCCCCGAGCGCAGCCGCCGCGCGAGGCTCTTCGAAAGATGGAAGCCATCCAGCGGCAGCACCGCGCGCTGGCGCGGCTCGACCCAGAAGATGTCGGGCGCATCGGCGCTGTCGGCCATCGGGAAGATGCCCGCCGCATAGCCGCGCAGCAGCATTCGGGGATCGAGGGTCTCGCTCACATGGTCAATCTAGCAGCAACCACGGCGATTGCGAGACGGACAAAGGTCAGATGATCCTGCGCACCTCGTCCTGCGGGCGGGCGAGGAGGGCACCCTTGTCGGTCTCGACGATGGGGCGGTTGAGGAGGATGGGGTGCTCGACCATCGCATCGATGATCTCGTCGTCGCTCGCCGTGTCCTGCGTCAGGCCGAGGTCCTGCGCGAGCGGCTCCTTGGCGCGCAGCACGTCGCGCGCGGTCATGTCGCCCTTCTCGAGGAGATGCTCGATCTCGGCGCGGCTGAGCGGTTCATCGAGATAACGGCGCTGGGTCACCTCGAAGCCTTCCTCCTCGAGGATGGCGAGGGTCTTGCGCGCGGTGCCGCAGCGCGGGTTGAACGTCATCCAGGCGGTCTTGCTCATGAGAACTCCAGTCGGTCGAGAATGTCTGTGGCCTCCGCGCGCCGCTCCCATGGCACGAGGAGGTGGTCGTGGTGAAAGCCCGCGATCACGTTGCAGGCGATGCCGGCAGCGGCGAGTGCGGTCGAGAAGGCGGCGGTCAGGCCAACGCAGTCGAGCGCGCTTTCGAGGTCGAGGCTGACGAGCGCATAGGGAGGTCCCGGCGCGATCCCCGCCGTCTCGAGCGCCTCGGCCCCGGCGATGACGGTCAGCCCTTCGCGCTCGCGGACGAGCGCGAAGGGGGTGACACTATCGGGCAGGGCAGCGTCCGTGCGGACGATGCCGAAGCGGTCGGGATGCAGGCGTGGCCGCAGGGCGCCCATCTAGGCGTCCTGCTGCTCCAGCCACTCCTCGAGCCACTTGATCGTATAGTCGCCGGTGGCGAATTCGGGCGTGTCGATGATGCGCTGATGCAGGGGCACCGTCGTCTTCATCCCGTCCAAGACGAACTCCTCGAGCGCGCGCTTGAGGCGCAGGATGCAGCTCTCGCGGTTGCGCCCGTAGACGATCAGCTTGCCGATCATGCTGTCATAATAGGGCGGGACCGAATAGCCGGCGTAGAGCCCGCTATCGACGCGCACATGCATGCCGCCGGGCGCGACGTAGTTTTTCACCTTGCCCGGCGAGGGCGCGAAGGTGCGCGGATCCTCGGCGTTGATGCGGCATTCGATGGCATGGCCCTCGAAGCGGACCTCGTCCTGCGTGACCGACAGGCCGTCGCCCTGCGCGACATGGATCTGTTCGCGCACGAGGTCGATGCCGGTGATCATCTCGGTGACGGGATGTTCGACCTGCAGGCGGGTGTTCATCTCGATGAAGTAGAACTCGCCGTCCTCGTAGAGGAATTCGATCGTGCCCGCACCGCGATAGCCCATGTCGGCCATGGCGTCGGCGCAGACCTTGCCCATGCGCGCGCGTTCCTCGGCGCTGATGACGGGCGAGGGGGCTTCCTCGATCACCTTCTGGTGACGGCGCTGGATCGAGCAGTCGCGCTCGCCCAGATGCACGGCCTTGCCGTCACCGTCGCCGAACACCTGGAATTCGATGTGGCGCGGGTTGCCGAGGTATTTTTCCATGTAGACGGTGTCGTCGCCGAACGCCGCCTTGGCTTCGCTGGCTGCCTGCTTCCACAGGCTTTCAAGGAGGTCGGGCTCGGGCACGACCTTCATGCCGCGGCCACCACCGCCCGATGCCGCCTTGATCAGCACCGGATAGCCGATTTCCTCGGCCAGCTTCTTGGCTTCCTCGACATCCTCGAGCGCGCCGTCCGACCCCGGCACCAGCGGCAGGCCGAGCTTGCCCGCGGTGCGCTTGGCCTCGACCTTGTCGCCCATGATGCGGATATGCTCGGGCTTGGGGCCGACCCACGTGATGTCATGGCTCTCGACGATCTCGGCGAACTTGGCGTTTTCCGAGAGGAAGCCATAGCCCGGGTGGATCGCGTCGGCATGGGTGATCTCGGCCGCCGAGATGATGTTGGCGACGTTGAGATAGCTGTCGGTCGCGGGGGGCGGGCCGATGCAGACGGTCTCGTCGGCGAGCCGGACATGCATGGCATCGGCGTCGGCGGTCGAATGGACCGCGACGGTCTTGATGCCGAGCTCGTGGCAGGCGCGGTGGATGCGCAGTGCGATCTCGCCGCGGTTGGCGATGAGGAGCTTGGTGATCTTGCCCATCTGGCGCCTCAGCCGATGATGACGAGCGGCTGGTCGAATTCGACCGGCTGGGCGTCCGCCACCATGATCTTCTTGACCGTGCCCGAGGTGGGGGCAGTGATCGGGTTCATGACCTTCATGGCCTCGACGATAAGGAGCGTGTCGCCTTCCTTGACCGAAGCACCTTCCGAGATGAAGGGCGAGGCGCCGGGTTCGGGCGACATGTAGGCGGTGCCGACCATCGGGGCGAGAACGGGCGTGCCGGCGGGCAGTTCGTTACCGGCGGGCGCTGCGTCGACGGCCGGCGCGGCGGCGGGTGCGGCGGCGGGTGCCGGAGCGGGCACGGCTGCAGGGGCGGCGGCAGCGGCGTAGGTGACGTTGACCTCGCGGCTGACGCGGATCTTGCGGCTGCCGTCCTCGACCTCGATTTCGGTCAGCTCATTCGCGCTGAGCAGTTCGGCGAGCTCGCGCACCAGCGCGCTGTCGACGCGCATCTTGTCTTCAGTGCCGTTGCTTTTGGGCATCGGAAATTCCCTGTTGGTTGTGGACCCCCGCGGGGGTCTTCGTTGACTGCGCTGCATGGACGATCCGTGCTGCGGCGTCCAGCGCAAGGAGGTAGCCCTGCGCGCCGAAGCCCTGCACGCCGCCGACGGCGACATGGCTGATCAGGCTCTGGCGGCGGAAATGTTCGCGCGCGTAGATATTGGTGAGATGCACCTCGACGACGGGCAGGCCGACGGCGGGGATGGCATCCCTGAGCGCGATCGAGCTGTGCGAATAGGCGCCCGCGTTCATGATGATCGCGGCGGCCTTCTGTTCGCCCGCCTCGTGGACCCAGTCGACGAGCTGTCCTTCATGGTTGGACTGCTTGACGATCACCTCGAGCCCCATCGCCTGCGCGCGCTCGTTCAAGGCCATGGTGATGTCGTCGAGCGTGGTCGAGCCGTATAGCTGCGGCTCGCGCTTGCCGAGCAGGTTGAGGTTGGGTCCGTTTAGGACATGGATCGATGCTGGCGAACTCATGACCGGCTCCTATATGGGCTGCAAAGCCGTAACGGAAGGAAAAGCGTAACATGTCTCTCGATCCCAGCCTTGCCGTCCGCGTCAATGGCGACCATCGCCGCGTGGCCGAAGGCACCAGCGTCGCCCAGCTGGTGCGCGACATCGGTCTCGATCCCGCGCGGGTGGCAGTCGAGCGCAACCTCGACATCGTCCCCCGCGCCACGCTGGGCGAGGTGATGGTCGAGGATGGCGACACCTTCGAGATCGTGCATTTCGTCGGTGGCGGTTGAGGAACGGCCACGCTAGGACGCGCTCATGACCGACCAGAACAACGACACGTGGACCGTCGCCGGACGGACCTTCACTTCGCGCCTCATCGTGGGCACGGGCAAGTATAAGGATTTCGCGCAGAACGCTGCCGCCGTCGAGGCCTCGGGCGCCGAGATCGTCACGGTGGCGGTGCGCCGCGTGAATATCAGCGATCCGGGCCAGCCGACGCTGCAGGATCATATCGACCCCAAGAAGATCACCTATCTGCCCAATACGGCGGGCTGCTTTACCGCCGACGAGGCGATCCGCACGCTTCGGCTGGCGCGCGAGGCGGGGGGCTGGGACCTCGTCAAGCTCGAGGTGCTGGGCGAGGCCAAGACGCTCTATCCCGACATGCGCGAGACGCTGAAGGCGACCGAAGTGCTGGCCAAGGAGGGTTTCCACCCGATGGTCTATTGCGTCGACGATCCGATCGCGGCCAAGCAGCTCGAGGATGCGGGCGCGGTGGCGATCATGCCGCTGGGTGCGCCGATCGGCTCGGGGCTCGGGATCCAGAACCGCGTCACCATCCGCCTCATCGTCGAGGGCGCCAAGGTGCCGGTGCTGGTCGATGCGGGCGTCGGCACGGCGTCCGATGCCGCGGTCGGCATGGAGCTGGGTTGCGACGGCATCCTCATGAACACCGCGATTGCCGAGGCCAAGGACCCCGTTCGCATGGCGCGGGCGATGAAACATGCGGTGCTGGCAGGGCGCGACAGCTACCTTGCCGGCCGGATGGCCAAGCGCCGCTATGCCGATCCGTCCTCGCCGCTGGCGGGGCTCATCTAGGGCGAAATGCGACGAACCGAGGCACCGATCCTCGGATGGTTCGTTGATAGGGTGCTGATGAGATAAACACATCATGCAATTCCGGTGTGAAAAGCCGGAAGAGAGAGGCCGGACCTGCGGGTTCGGCCTCTTTTGCTTATGGCCTCGCGGCACCCCGAATTGACAGTAGATTGATGGTCCGATGGATGCGGGCGACGGGCCGAGGGGCGGCGTCCCAAGTCCTTGCGTTGGTGGGGTAATTCAGACACGCAAGGAGTAAGTCACATGGGTGAACTTGGCGAAAAGATCAAAGGCAACTTCAACGAAGCCGTTGGCGAAACCAAGGAAGGCATCGGTCGTGCGACCGACAATGAGTCGCTGATCATCAAGGGCGACAACCAGGAGAAGAAGGGCGAAGCCCAGCAGCTCAAGGGTGAAGTCGAAGGTGCCCTCGGCAACGACATCTAATCGGACAAGAGTGTCGCGTTTCGCGGGCTAGATCCCCGCGAGAGAGGCCGGCCCCGAGGGTCGGCCTCTTTCTTTTCGGGTCCGTCACGAACGTTGCGCTGGCGGTGCGACGGGCAGGGGGCGGGGAGCGCCTTGCGGTGCCACCTGAGGGGCAGGTGCTTCGTTCTTCCAGCACCGCAACCGCCTGCACAGGAGTGACGTGATGAGTAACCTCGACAAACATGAGCCGCAGGCCAGCTATGGCCGCCCGCAGCACCAGACCGAACCGGCGACCGGCCAGCAGCAGGGCCAGCAGCCCTCCTCCCATGACAGGAGCACGGCCAATCAGGATGGCACCTCGCTCGAGGAAGAAGAGTAAGGAACCTGACGGCAGCATAATCGCTGCCGGATCGGATGAAGGAAAGGCTGCCTTTCGGGGCGGCCTTTTCCTTTTGTTTACCAAGGAAGGCGAGGGTGGTGGCGGATTTCGGGGGCAGGCCGAGTCGCGGTCTTGCTCCGAAGCGGAGGCAAATGCCCGCAACAGCGGGCGCGAACAGGGGGTTAGACGGACATGCCGAGCCAGCAAGGAGCGATCATGTTCACTGCCACGCCCAAACTCGACTATGCCCCCGTCCTCGACGACGAGCAGGCGGGCAATTTCGACGATGGCCAGCAGCTGCTCGCGCTGTTTGGCGATCCCGATGCCCGTGGCCACCGCAAATGGGCCGAAATGTTCGATCCCGCCGCCTGCCAGGAAGCCAATGTCGAGGCGATCCTGTCGGAGCTGCCCAAGCTCTAGCGCCCCATAGGGCTTCCATCATCTCAAAGAGCCGGCGCTGGCGGTGAAGCCAGCGCCTGTTTTCCCCACATCCAACGTCAGCTGCGTGCCGCTTTCATCGCTTCCAGCGTGGTGGCGTTGGTGATGACCTCGACGTCGGTGAGGAGGTGGAGGAGGCGGATGCCTTGTCTCTCCATCGCCGCGGCGAAGGCTTCGTCGAACCGGTCGGTGGTCTCGACCCGCGCGCCCCAGCCGCCGAAGGCCTCGGCGAACTTCACGAAATCGGGGTTGCCGGGCGCGAGCTCGGTGGCGCTGATGCGATCGGGATAGTCGCGCTCCTGGTGCATGCGGATGGTGCCATAGGCGCCATTGTCGACGATGATGACGAGGAGGTCAGCGCCATGCGCGGCAGCAGTGGCGAGCTCCTGCCCGTTCATCAGGAAGTCGCCGTCACCCGCGACGCAGACGACCTTGCGGCCGGGGAAGCGCAAGGCAGCGGCGACGCTGGCGGGAAGGCCATAGCCCATGGTGCCGCTGGTCGGCGCGAGCTGGGTCGGGGTCGGGCCGTAATGCCAGTAGCGGTGCCACCAGCCCGAGAAATTGCCCGCGCCGTTGCAGATGATGGTGTCGGCGGGAAGCGCCTCGCGCATCGTCTTGACGACGGGGCCGAGGTCGAGCGCGACGCCGTCGCGCGGCTTGGGCTCGGACCATTCGCGCCATTCCTCATGCGCCTTGGCGCCGCAGGAGAAGGGGACGAGGTCGTCATCTTCCCACGCGTCCATGTCCTGCGCGAATTCCTCCATGTCCGAGACGATGGGCAGGTCGGTCCGGTAGACGCGGCCCAGTTCGTTGGGGTCGGGGTGGACGTGGACGAGGATCTGGTCGGGATGGTCGGGGGTGATCAGCTTGTAGCCGTCGGTCGTGGCCTCGCCGAGGCGGGCGCCGACGGCGAGGATGAGGTCCGCATCACGCACCCGCTGCTGGAGCCTGGGGTTGGGGCCGTAGCCCAGCTGGCCCGCATAGACGGGGCTGTTGTTGTCGATCGCGTCCTGCCGGCGGAAGGCGGCGGCGACGGGCAGGCCGATGCGGCGCGCGAAGCTTTCGAAATGATGCGCCGCGCAGGGGCACCAGTCGGCACCGCCGACAATGGCGATGGGACTGGCGGCGTCCTTCAAAAGTTCGACGAGCGCGTGGAGCGCGCCGGGATCGGGGCTGATCGCGACGGGGGGCACGGCGGGGCGGTCGAGCGCTTCGACTTCGTCGCGCAGCATGTCCTCGGGCAGCGACAGCACGACGGGGCCGGGGCGGCCGGAGCTGGCGACGCGGAAGGCGCGGGCGACATATTCGGGGATGCGCGCGGCATCGTCGATGCGCGCGGCCCATTTGGCGATGGGGCTGAAGAAGGCGGTGAAGTCGACCTCCTGAAAGCCTTCGCGGTCGCGGTCGCCGCGGTCGAGGTCGCCGATGAAGAGGATCATCGGGGTCGAATCCTGCATGGCGACATGGACGCCCGCGGTGGCGTTGGTGGCGCCGGGACCGCGGGTGACGAAGCCGATGCCGGGGCGGCCCGTCATCTTGCCGTCGGCATCGGCCATATAGGCGACCCCGCCTTCCTGCCGGCAAACGACGGTGTCGATTTCGGGGCTGTCATGGAGCGCGTCGAGAACGGCGAGGAAGCTTTCGCCGGGAACGGTGAAGATGCGGTCGACGCCTTGGGCGAGGAGTTGGTCGACGAGGATTCGGCCGCCGGTGCGGATGGTCACGTTGGTCACCTGTTGGATTGAATTCGGACAGTGTCCACTTTGTCCACTTCGGGAACTTTCGGCGGCAGGAATGCCGGAAAAGCGGGATCCGAAGATGGGTGCTGCGTCATGGGGCGCGACCATAGGCCCGGGCGGCAGGGTAGGACAGGGGTTTCGTTGTCCTAGCCAAGGAAAAGGGCGGCCCCGCCGAAGCGGAACCGCCCTTCGCTCCCCCGCTCGGAAAAGCGGTGGGTGAGCTTATTCCTCGTCGGGCGTAGCTTCCTCGACGTCGATCGTCGGGGTCTCGATGGTGACCTCCTCGGTATCGACCTCGATGTCGCCGACGTCGCTGTCGATGTCGGGAAGTTCGCCGCCTTCGACGTCGATGCTCGGCAGCGAGCCGGCATCGTCGACCTCGGTTTTGAAGAAACCGGTCGCGTAGGCGATGATCAGGAGAAGGGCGATGACGACCACCACCCACAGGAGGGTCTTGTTACCCGCACCTTTGCTCATTCGAGAACCTTTCGGTTGTTTTCGTTGCGGGTGGTCAACAATGACGGGGGCGTAAGGGTTCCCTTGGGGTTCTCCTCTGCCCCCATCATCGTTGGAATCAGCCGTTCACGAAGTAGCCGATCGCCCCCCAGGCGAGCAGGCCGATGCAGACCAGCGAGGCGAGGGTGCGCCAGCGCCGGCCCAGACGGTCCACCAGGCTGCTGGTGGCAGCCTCTTCGATGAGTTCGTCGATCATATTCAGTCCCCCCTGTTATCGCGCAGATCAGCTCATGTGGATCGCCTTGACGACCTGGTAGGTCTCGAGGCCTTCCTTGCCGCCTTCCGAGCCGAAGCCCGAATCCTTGACCCCGCCGAAGGGCGTGTCGGCGCCCGAGATGGCGAAATTGTTGATGCCGACCATGCCCGCCTCGATCATGTCGCCGAGGATGTTGGCGCGCTGGAGCTGGTTGGTGAAGGCGAAGGCGGCAAGGCCGAAGGGCAGGCGGTTGGCCTGTTCGAGCGCCTCGTCGAGATCCTTGAAGGGACGCGCCACGGCGACGGGGCCGAAGGGCTCCTCGTTCATGATGCGCGCATCGAGCGGCGCATCGGCGATCAGCGTGGGCTGGAAGAAGTTGGCATTGCCCATCGGCTCGCCGCCCGCCGCGATGCGGGCGCCCTTGGCTTTCGCATCTGCGACCAGTTCGTGGACGGCGGGGAGGCGGCGTTCATGGGCGAGCGGGCCCATCTGGGTGCCGTCTTCCATGCCGTTGCCGACCTGCACGCGGCCGGTGCGTTCGGCAAAGCCCTTGATGAAGTCGTCGTAAATGCCTTCCTGCACGTAGAAGCGGGTCGGCGAGACGCAGACCTGTCCGGCGTTGCGGAATTTCTGCGGCACGAGCTTGTCGAGCGTGGCCTCGAGATCGACGTCATCGAAGACGAGGACGGGGGCGTGGCCGCCCAGTTCGAGGGTGAGGCGCTTCAGGCCGTCGGCGGCAAGGCCCATGAGATGCTTGCCGACCCCTACCGAGCCGGTGAAGCTGACCTTGCGCACGATGGGGCTGGCCATGAGATGGCGGCTGACCATGTCGGGATCGCCGTGGACGAGCTGGAAGGTGCCGGCGGGAAGGCCCGCATCCTCGAGCGCCTTGGCGACCGCGTTGACGCAGGCGGGCGTTTCCTCGGGCGGCTTGGAGATGACCGAGCAGCCCGCGGCAAGCGCGGCGGCGACCTTCTTGGCGAGAAGGTAGATGGGGAAGTTCCACGGGGTGAAGGTGGCGACGACGCCGACCGGCTGGCGGGTGACGATCGAGCGCTGGCCGACGGGACGCACGAGGGTGCGGCCATAGTCGCGCTTGGCTTCCTCGGCATACCAGTCGAACATCTGGGCGGCGCCATAGACTTCGCCGATGGCTTCCTTGACGGGCTTGCCCTGTTCCTGCGTGAGGAGGGCGCCGATCTCCTTGGCGTTCTTCTTGAGATAGGCGGCGGCCTTGTGGAGGATGGCGGCGCGGGTCTCGACGTCGGTCGCGCGCCATTTCGGATAGGCCTTTTCGGCGGCGTGGAGCGCGGCGTCGAGGTCGGCCTTGGTCGCCATCGGCAGCTGGGCGAGCGTCTCGCCGGTCGCGGGGTTGGTGACGGGCATGCAGTCGCGGCCTTCGGCGCCGCTCCACACACCATCGATGAAGAGCTTGAGATCGGTCTGGTAGGTCATGGGCCTGACATAGGCGCGTCGTTTCGCGGTTGAAAGGGGCGTTGCGTCCTCCTAGGTCTGTTGGCGAACCAACACGAATGTCAGGAGCATCGACGATCATGGAAAAAGCCGAACTCGCCGCCAAGATGCAGGAAAACCAGGCCTGGGTCGAAGGCAAGAAGGTCAAGATCGACTATGACGACAAGGGCGTGATCATGCTCGACGGCGTCGATCACAAGGTGACCGAAGAGGATGGCGATGCCGACACCACCATCAAGGTGGCGTGGGACGACTGGCAGGCGATGGCCAATGGCCAGCTCGACGGCATGACTGCCTTCATGACCGGCAAGCTCAAGGTCGAGGGCGACATGTCGAACGCGATGCAGCTGCAGGGCGTGCTCGCCAAGCTGCGCGGCTAAGCCAGGCCGAAGCGTATAAGGGCGCCCGCCCGCGCTTGCCACTTGCGTGGCGGCGCGGCGGGCGCTTTTCTTTTGGCCATGAAGACGATCGGGATCTTGGGCGGCATGTCGGCAGCCTCGACGCAGGGCTACTATCGCCTGATGTGCGAATTGGCGCGCGAGAAGCTGGGCGGGCTGCACTCGCCCGAATTGCTCATTCGCTCGGTCGATTTCGCGACCATCGAGCAAATGCAGATGGCGGGCGAATGGGCGGCGCTGGGGGGGCGGCTCAATGCCGAGGCGCGGGCGCTGGAGTCGGGCGGCGCGGAACTGCTGCTGCTGGCGACGAACACGATGCACAAGGTGGTGGAGCCGATGATGGCGGGGGTAGGCGTGCCGCTCCTCCACATCGCCGATGCGACCGCGGCGCGGATCGTCGCGGCGGGGTTCGCGCGGCCGGGGCTGATGGCGACGCGCTTCACGATGGAAGAGCATTTCTATCGGGCGCGGCTGGAGGCGGCGGGGCTGCTGCCAGTGATACCGAGCGAGGCGGACCGCGCCGAGACGCACCGCATCATCTATGAGGAATTGTGCAGGGACGAGGTGCGCGGGGAGAGCCGCGCGGCCTATGAGGCAATTGCGGCGCGGCTGGGCGAAGCGGGGGCGGACTGCCTGATCCTCGGCTGTACCGAAATCGGCATGCTGCTGGGGCCGGACAACAGCCCGCTACCGGTCTTCGACACGACGCGGATCCACTGCGAGGCGGCGCTGGAGATGGCGCTTGTCTAGCTAGGAACGGGGAGCGCCGCACAGCGCTCCCCGCCTGATCCTAGTCGCGGGCGACGCGGAAGCGGTCGACGAGCTGGGCGACGCCGCTCTTCTGCCCGCTCTTCAGGAGGCTTGCCTGGAACAGGTTGCCGACCAGCCAGAGCATGAGCGCGGTGAACCCTGCGAGCATGATGGCGGTGCCGACGAGTTCCCATGTCTCGATGCCCGCGCCGAGGCGCGCGAGGACCGCGAAGGGGGTGATCGGCGGGAACCAGGTCATCACTTTCAGCGCCGTGCCGCCCGCATCCTGCACCACTGCCTGCAGCATGTAGGTGACGGGCAGGAGGATGACCATCATCACGGGCATGAGGAAGCCCTGCGCCTCGTTCATATTGTCGCTGAGGACACCGATGGCGAGGAAGATGGTGGCGAGCATCACATAGCCGACGACGAAGAAGTAGATGATCGTCAGGATGGCACCCGGCGAGGAAATGCTGTCGAGCGCTGGGCGCAGGAGGTCGGCGACGATCCCCTTGGTGACGAGCGCTGCCAGCACCGCGCAGCCGAGCCAGACGATGATCATCGACAGGCCGGTGGCGGCGGTGCCGAGGAGCTTGCCGAACATGAGCTGCTGGGGGCGCACGCAGGCGATGACGCTCTCGACCAGCTTCGAACCGCGTTCCTCGACCGCGCCCTGCACCATCCAGTTGCCGGAGAGCAGGAGGCTCATGAGCAGCATGTAGGCGAGCGCCAGCGGCAGGATCGAGCGGATCACATGGGTCTCGCGCGCGCCGCCGCCGGGGGCGGGGGTGGAGATCATGATCGGGGGGGTGAGCCCTTCGACGGCGAGCGCCTCTTCGGGCGAGATGCCGCGGGTGGCGAGCGCTTCCTGCCGCATGGCGCGCGCGCTTTCCTCGCGCACGACATTGAGGAAGCGGGGGCTCGGGCGGTTCTTTGAAAAGACCTGCACGACGGGACCGATCTGGCCCTCCTCGAGGAGGAGGAGATAGTCGGGCGCCGCGGGGCCCTTGGCGGCGAAGATGTCCTCGCGCTGTTCCTCGATGGCGGCGGCGTCGGCGTCGGCAAGCCCCGCAGGCGCATCGACGATCTCGTAATCGCGCGGCGGTGCCTCGAAATCAGGGGTGTCGTCGTCCTTCAAGGGCTCGATCGCCTCCAAGGCGGCATCGAGCCCGCCGGCGGCCTCATAGGCTTCGGCGTCGGCGGCAGTGAGGGCGCGATCATATTGCGCCCAGGAGGCTTGCGGATCGGCCTGTTCGAGCTCGTAGCGGCGCACGTAGCGCGACAGCGAGCCCATCTCGGCGAGCGTCTCGTCCAGTTCGAAACGCGCGGCGATGGCCTCGCCCGAAGTGCCGGCATCGCGGTCGATGATGGCGATGCGGGTGGGCTCGTCATCGCTCACCACTTTCTGGATGAGGGGGGCGAGGAAGAGGATGGCGGGCAGGAGCAGCATGGAGACCCAGAAGCTGCGCATCGTGGTGATGTGGCGAAACTCGCGCTTGGCGACGAGGAGGATCTTGTTCACGCGGCTTCTCCTTGCGCCTGCGCATCGGCGTCATGGCCGACGAGATGGACGAAGATGTCGTGGAGCGCGGCATGGCGCGCCTCGAAGCCGCGCAGCGGCACGCCGTCGCGGGTCATGGCCTCGAGGAGTTTGGCGGGATCGCTGCCCTCGACGAGGTCAACCTCGTAGCGGGTCCAGTCGCCGTCGCGATCCACCACGCGGGCGGCGGCGACATTGGGGCGCGCCGTCAGGTCGGCAGTGGTGGTGATGCGCACGGTCGGCGGGACCAGCGCCTGCGCCGCGGCAAGGTCGCCCTCGAACTTCTTCTCGCCCTTGCGGAGGATGAGGAGGCGGTCGCACAGCCGCTCGGCATGCTGCATGATGTGGGTGGAGAAGACGACCGCTGCACCGCGCGCGGCGGCCCGCACGATCTCGGCCTCGAGGAGCTGCTGGTTGACGGGGTCGAGCCCCGAGAAGGGCTCGTCGAGGATGAGGAGGTCGGGCGAATTGACGAGCGCGGTGGCGAGCTGGACCTTCTGCGCCATGCCCTTCGACATGTCGGAAATGGGGCTCGAGGCGCGGTCGGCGAGGTCGAAGCGCTCGAGGAGCGCCATGCCCTCGGCGCGCGCGTCACGCGGGCTCATGCCCTTCAACTCGCCGAAATAGATGATCGTGTCGATCGCGCGCATGTTGGGGTAGAGGCCGCGTTCCTCGGGAAGGAAGCCGATGCGGTCGGCATTTTCCTGGCCGGGGGGCAGTCCCATGACGCTGATCGTGCCCTCGGTGGGGCGGATGATGTCGAGGACCATGCGCAGGCTGGTGGTCTTGCCGGCGCCATTGCCGCCGAGGAAGCCGAAGATCTCGCCTTGTTCGACATGCATGACGAGATTGTCGACGGCCGTGATCGCGCCGAAACGCTTGGTCACGCCGTCCATGGACAGGACAGACATACGCTAAACTTTCCCCCGGTGAATCGATATTCGACCGTTTGGCACCGGAAGGCCTGCAACAGTCAACGACAAGTTCGACGAACGGGGGACTGAGACGTCTTATCCGCTGTGATCGATCCACCAGATCGCGGCTCCGAGGCTGGCGAGGAGCGAGGCGAGGGTGGCGGCGGCGACGGGGGTGGCGGCGCGCCAGCCGAGGGCGCGCAGCTGGCCGAGCGGGGTCTTCATCGCGGTGGCGGTCACGGCGAGCAGCAGGAGCGCTTTCGACAGGTCGAGCGCGCCGTCGGCGAGCGGGGCGGGCACCGCGACGGCCGAGTTGAGCGCGATGACGAGGAGGAAGGCGAGGATGAAGCCGGGGAGGAGCGGGGGCGACTTGCCTTCCGCCTCCCCGCGCCCGCCGCGATGCACCCACAGCGTCATCAGCGCGACCAGCGGGGCGAGAAGCGCGACGCGGCTCATCTTGACGATGGTGGCGACATTGCCCGCGCCATCGGAGACGACGAAGCCCGCGCCGACCGCCTGCGCGGCGTCATGGATGCCCGCGCCGATGAGGAAGCCCGCCTGCCGGTCCGACAGGTCGAGCAATCCGGCGATCAGCGGATAGGCGAGGAAGGCGAGCGCGCTGGCGCCGGCGAGGACGATCAGGGTGAGGGTGAATTGCGCCTCGCTGATGCGGCCCTTGCCGATGGCGCCGTGGATGGCGAGCGCGGCGGACGCACCGCAGATGGCCGTGCCGCCGCCCGCGAGCAGGCCGACCTCGCGGCTGGTGCCGACCATGCGTCCCGCGACCAGCGCGGCGAGGATGGCGCTGCCCATGACGAGGAGCAGCGCGGCGAAGGTGGTGACACCGAGCGCGGCCACATCGGCGAAGGTGATGCGAAAACCGAGGAGGATGATGCCGGCGCGCAGGCCCTGCTTGGCGAGGAGCCCGAGGCCGGGGCCGGTGCCGAGGCGCGCGGCAAGCGGTTGGAGGGCGAGGCCGAGCAGCAGGCCGGCGAGGATGAGCGGGGCGCCCGCGAGCCGGTCGAGGGCGAAGGCAGCGAGGCCGGCGGCGGCGGCAAGGGCAAGTCCGGGGAGAAGGGGCGAGCGCATGATGCGCGCATCGACGCCCGTGCGCCGTGATTGTCAACCATGGCGGCGGCGGGGCGGCGGGGCGCTCGGCGCTTGCATGCGCCTGTCGCAGTGCTTAGGCGATGGGCCAACAGGAGGCTTCATGACCAAGATTTACGACAGTGCGGCCGATGCGCTCGAGGGCATCCTCGAGGACGGCATGCTGATCGCCGCGGGGGGCTTCGGCCTGTGCGGCATTCCCGAGCGGCTGCTCGACGCGATCCGCGACAGCGGGGTGAAGGGGCTGACCTTCGCCTCGAACAATGCGGGCATCGACAATGAGGGCATCGGCAAGCTGCTGCGCACGCGGCAGGTGAAGAAGATGATCTCTTCCTACGTCGGCGAGAACAAGGAATTCGAGCGCCAGTATCTGGCGGGCGAGCTCGAGGTGGAATTCTGCCCGCAGGGCACGCTGGCCGAGCGCATGCGCGCGGGCGGCGCGGGCATTCCCGGCTTCTATACCAAGACCGGCGTCGGCACCGTGGTCGCCGAGGGCAAGGAAGTGAAGAATTTCGACGGCCAGGATTATATCCTCGAGCGCGGCATCTTCGCCGACCTGTCGATCGTGAAGGGCTGGAAGGCGGACGAGGCGGGCAACCTCATGTTCCGCAAGACCGCGCGCAACTTCAACCTGCCGGCGGCGACCTGCGGCAGGATCTGCGTGGCCGAGGTCGAGGAAATCGTACCGGTCGGCAGCCTCGATCCGGACTGCATCCACTTGCCCGCCGTCTATGTGAACCGCCTCATTTCGGGCGCGCCCTATGACAAGAAGATCGAATTCGTGACGACGCGCGAGCGGGAGGAAGCATAGTGCCCTGGGATCGTAACCAGATGGCGGCGCGGGCCGCGCAGGAGCTGGAAGACGGCTTTTTCGTCAACCTCGGGATCGGCATCCCGACGCTCGTTGCCAACTATATCCCCGAGGGGAAGACGGTGACGCTGCAGTCGGAAAACGGGATGCTCGGCATCGGGCCCTTCCCCTATGCCGACGAGGTCGACGCCGACCTCATCAATGCGGGCAAGCAGACGATCAGCCAGCTGCCGCAGTCCTCCTATTTCGACAGCGCGCAGAGCTTCGCGATGATCCGCGGGGGGCATATCGACCTCACCGTGCTCGGCGCGATGGAAGTGAGCGAGAAGGGCGACATCGCCAACTGGATGATCCCCGGCAAGATGATCAAGGGCATGGGCGGGGCGATGGACCTCGTCGCGGGCGTGAAGAAGATCATCGTCGTGATGGAGCATGTCTCGAAGAACGGCGATGCCAAGTTCAAGCCCGCCTGCGACCTGCCGCTCACGGGACAGAATGTGGTCGACATGATCATCACCGACCTCGGCGTGCTCCGCCGCAAGGATCATGACAGCGCCTTCGAGCTGATCGAGCTGGCGCCCGACGTCACCGAGGCCGAGATCGCCGAGAAGACCACGGCGTCCTACAAGGTCGCGCTTTGATCCGCGCCGGCCTCGGGATCCTCGCGCTGCTGGCGGTGGCCGGCTGCGAGGCGCCCGAGCCGGTGGTGATCGACGGGTCGAGCGAGGAGGCGTTTGCCGCCTCGGCCGCGGCGGCGCGCGCGCAGCTGCCGCTCGATGACCGGCTGGTCTTCGACCGCGCCTTGAACACGGTCGGCGCGCGCTCCAACCGCGAACGCGATGTCGACGCTTTCCGCCGCCGCGCCTTCGACGGCATGACCGCCGCGCAGGTGGTCGAGGATGCGCGCGCGCGGGGAATCATGAACGAGGGGAACTGAGGATGCGCACGCTGTTGAGCCATGAGCCGGGCGGGCCCGAGACGCTGAAGCTCGAGGAAGTGGAGGCGCCCGAGCCGGGGCCGGGGCAGGTGCGGATCGCGGTCAAGGCGGCGGCGATCAACTATCCCGATTTGCTCATCATCCAGGACCTCTACCAGATGAAACCGCCGCGCCCCTTCGCGCCGGGCGGCGAGGTGGCGGGCGTCGTCGACAAGGTCGGCGAGGGGGTCGAGCATTTGTCCGAGGGCGACCGCGTGATCGCGGTGCCGGGCTTCGGCGGGCTGGCAGAGCAGGTGGTGGTCGAGGCGAAGGCGGCGATCCCGCTGCCCGAGGGCGCGAGTTACGCGCAAGGTGCGGCGCTCTTGCTGACCTATGCGACCGCCATCCACGCGCTCAAGGACCGCGGGCGTATTGCCGCGGGGCAACAGGTACTGGTGCTCGGCGCGGCGGGCGGGGTCGGGCTGGCCGCGGTCGAGCTGGCCAAGGCTTATGGCGCGCGCGTCGTTGCTGCCGTGTCGAGCCCCGACAAGGCGCGGGTCGCCAAGGAAGCGGGCGCCGACGATTGCGTCATCTATGCGCGCGGGCCGCTCGACAAGGAGGCGTCCAAGGCGCTGGCCAAGCAGTTCAAGGATGCCGCCAAGGGCGAGGGCTTCGATATCGTGCTCGATCCCGTCGGCGGCGATTATGCCGAGCCGGCGCTGCGCAGCCTCGGCTGGCAGGGACGATTCCTCGTGGTCGGATTTCCGGCGGGGATCCCGAAGCTGCCGCTCAATCTCGCGCTCCTCAAGGAGGCCGAGGTGAGCGGGGTCTTCTGGGGTGCCTTCGCGATGCGCGATCCGCAAGCCTATGGGGCACAGGTGAAGGAGCTGTTCGCGCTGCTCGCCGAGGGCAGGATCAGCCCGCGCGTGACGGGCACCTATCCGCTCGAGAAGGGCGGCGAGGCGATTGCCGCGCTGGCGACGCGCAAGGTGACCGGCAAGCTCGTCGTGACGATGGACTGAGGCGGCCCGTGGCGACGCCCGCACCCGACAACCTCCCGCTGATGCCGATCGGCTGCTGGGCAGTGCCGCTCGGGCTGGCGGGGACCGCGCTTGCCGTGAACCAGAGCGAGGAGCCGGGCTGGTGGATGCTCGGGCTCGGCATCGTCTTCACGCTGTTCGCGCTTGCCTATGTCGACCGCATGGTCGCGGCGCGGCGGGCGGGGCGCGCGGCGGCGGGGCAGGGCAAGCGCGCGCTGGTGACGGGGTCGATGGCGGCGCTCTTCGTCACGCTCTACTTCATCGGTCGCTGAGCGCGCTGTCCGTCGGCGTCTTGCGTCCCGCTACGGAACAGGACGGCCGATTTCACGTTTTGTTTGACGACCCGGGGGAAAGGGCTAGTTGCGCCCCGACCATCGGACGCGGGAAGCCGTGTGTTTCATTCGGTGACACGTGTGAATCCTTCAGCTTCCGTATAGTTTTCTCCTGTATAAAGGGCGTAACGAAAGATGATCGACATGCGACACGCCACGCTCCTCTCGCTTGCCACCATCCTGTGCGCGTCCTTGCCGGCCGCCGCCGGCGCCGAAAGCGCGCCCATGGGCGCCGCGACCTATGCCGCGGCCGCGCCCGCCCACGCGCCGCGCTGGTCGGGGAGCCAGGATGACGAGCAGGCGGCCGATCGTCTCATCACCCTCCTGCGCACCGCCGATTTCGAAGGTTTCGACAAGGGGCCGACCATCGCCGCGCAGGCGACGGGCCTGCGCCAGCGCATCAAGAGCGGTGACCGCAATGCGGCGGCCGAACTGTCGCAGCTGCTCGACCGCGCCTATATCGATTATGTCAGCCTGCTCCAGCGCCCGACGAGCGGTGTCGAGATCGGCGATCCTTACCAGAAGCCCGCGAGTTTCTCGCGCGGGGACCAGATCAAGCTGCTCGAACGTGCGCCCTCGCTGTTCCAGCTGGTGCGCCAGCAGACCAGCCGCAACATCGTCTATGAAAAGCTTCGCGCCGCCGCCATCGCGCAGGGTCGCGGGCTGCCTGCCGATGCCAAGCGCGCGCTGATGGCGACGCTCGAGCGCACCCGCGCGCTACCCAAGCGCGACCGCTTCGTCCTCGTCGATGTCGCGACCCAGCGGCTGTGGATGTACGAGAACGGCCAGCCGGTCGACAGCATGAAGGTGGTGGTCGGGCGCGACGAGGGGCACAAGCGTACCCCGCTCATCAACTCGACCATCCACTATGCAACCCACAAGCCCTACTGGCACGTGCCGGACTCGCTCGTGCGCGACACCATCGGACCCAAGATCAAGGACCAGGGACAGGCCTATCTCGACCGCCAGGGGTACGAGATCGTCGACCGCTGGGCGCTCGATGCCAAGGTACTGAGCCCGAGCGAGATCGACTGGTCGACCGCGCTCCAGCCCGGCAATCTCAAGGTGCGGCAGCTTCCGGGGCGCTACAATTCGATGGGGAATTACAAGTTCAATTTCCCCAATGCGACGGGCATCTACCTGCACGACACGCCGATGAAGGATTATTTCAACAAGGACGTGCGAACCCTGTCGAACGGCTGCATCCGTCTCGAGGATGCGGCGCGCTTTGCCCAGTGGCTCTACAAGGGGCGCCCGGTGCCCGACATCCGCGGCACCGAGACGCACGACCAGCTGCCCGAGGGCGTGGCGGTGTTCGTCACGTACCTGACTGCCGAGGCGATCGAGGGGCCGCTGCGCATCGCGCACGACGTCTATGGCATCGACGGCGAGCAGCAGCTGGCCGAGCAGGTCGCCGCCGCGACCCGCCTTGCCAATGCCGACGAGGCCGCCGCTTTCTAGGCCACTTGCCGTTCCGGCCCAATTTTAGGCGCACCGGCGCATTGCGCGCCCGCGTCCTGCGCCCTATCTCGACGGGGAACCGTCAAGATCAAGGGGACAGTGTCATGGGTCAATTCGACGATCGCGAGAAGGCGTTCGAGAACAAGTTCGCACGCGACCAGGAAATGCAGTTCAAGATTGCCGCCCGCCGCAACCGGCTGCTCGGGGCATGGGCCGCCGAGAAGATGGGGCTGTCGGAGGTCGAAGCCGAAAATTACGCCAAGGAAGTCGTGCGTGCCGATTTCGAGGAAGCGGGCGACGAGGACGTGATCCGCAAGCTTTTGGGCGATCTCACGCAGGCGGGCTGCGATGTCAGCGAGGCCGACATCCGCGCCGCGCTCGAGCACAAGCAGGTCGAGGCGCGCCGCCACTTCATCGAGAGCATGGACTGATGCCGATGAGCGGCGAGGCGATCGTGGCGGCGATTACCGCCGCGATCCCCGATGCGCACGTCGAACTGACCGACCTTGCGGGCGACGACGACCATTGGGCCGCCGTCGTCACCAGTAGCGAGTTCGAAGGATTGAGCCGGGTGAAGCAGCACCAGAAGGTGTATGCCGCATTGGGTGGCCGCATGGGCGGCGAGTTGCATGCGCTTCAGCTCACCACCAAATGCCCCCCGGCATAGGAGACAAGACATGAGCGATATCAAGACGCGCATCGATGCGCTGGTGAAGGACCATGACGTCCTTCTCTTCATGAAGGGCTCCAAGCTCTTCCCGCAGTGCGGCTTCTCGAGCCGCGCGGTGGCCATCCTCGACCGCCTCGTCGGCGAGGATTTCGAGACGGTCGACGTGCTGCAGGACCAGGAGATCCGGCAGGGCATCAAGGACTATTCGGACTGGCCGACCATCCCGCAGCTCTATGTGAAGGGCGAATTCGTCGGCGGCTCGGACATCATGATGGAGATGTACGAGAGCGGCGAATTGAAGGCGATGCTCGAAGGCTGAGGGGCGAGGGGCTGTCGGCCCCGCTCCGGCCCGATGGGGCCCAAGAGAAAAGGGACGGTGACGTCGGGGACCAGATACCCGTTGTCACCGTCCCTTTAGCTTTGGTTTGTGGAACCAATGTGGACGCCGAATACTTTGCATGCCGCGTGCCAATTTTCGGGAAGGCCGGAAAACAGGCAAAAATCTAGCAAGCGCATCGCGGCGCGGCAGCGGAGGCGTAAAAAATTTCGACAGTCGGGCTCCTGTTGAAGCGAAAATATCGCGCTTGCCGATTTTTCGCCCATTTTCCCCTGCAATGGGGCGACCATGCTTGATCGAACCACCTACCCGGCGGGCCGTCCGCCCATGCTTTGCGACCTGACGCAGAACTACTCCGAGACCGGCGGGGGCGGGGGCAATTACCTGCGCTACAAGCGGCGCTATATCCGCGACAATCTCGACTGGCAGCACCTGCTCGTCATTCCCGGCCCCGAGGACAAGGTGGTCGAGGAAGGTCGGCTGATCACGGCCTATGTGAAGAGCCCGACGCTGCCGCACCAGCCCAACTACCGGCTGATGCTCAGGAACAAGCAGGTGCGCGCGATCCTCGATCGCTTCCGGCCCGACGTGATCGAGTCGATCGACCCTTACAATTTGCCGTGGGCGGCGCTGAAATATCGTGACGCGACGCCCGGCACGGCGACGGTGGCGGGCTATCGCACCGATTTTCCCGAGGCGCATTTCTACGAGGCCGTGCATCATCTCGCGGGCAAGCGCGTCGGCCGCTTCGCTGCCGACATGGCGCGGCGTTATGCCAAGAAGCTCTACAACCGCTTCGATGCGGTCTATGCGCTCAATCCCATCGCGCTGAAGCAATTCCGCGAGATGGGGGTGGTCGACCCCTTCCAGCTGCCGCAGGGCATCGACCTGTCGCAGTTTCGCGAGGAAGAGCGCGACCCCGATTTCCGCGCGCGCCTCGGCATTTCCGACAAGCAGCCGCTGCTCGTCTACGCCGGCCGGCTCGACCGCGAGAAGCGCGTGCAGGTCGTGCTCGACGCCTTCCGCCGGCTGCCCGAGGAGATGGGCGCGCATCTCCTCATCCTCGGCGACGGCAAGTGGCGGCAGCGCCAGATCGAGCAGGGGCTCGAGCCCGTCGTGCACATGCCGGGCTATCTCAAGGACCGGCAGGCGCTGGCGCGGGCCTATGCCTCCTCCGACATCTATGTCTCGGCCATGCCCTATGAAGTGGCGGGCAATTCGATCCTCGAGGCGCAGGCCGCGGGGCTGCCGGTCGTCGGCGTCGAGGCAGGGTCGATGCCCTGCCAGGTGCCGCCCGGTACCGGCTATCTCGGTCCGGTCGACGATGCCGCCGCCATGGCCGCCAACATCGAACGCGTGTGGCGCGAGGGTGCGGCCATGATCGGCGCCGAGGGCAAGAAGATGGTGCGCTCCACCTACAGCTGGGACAAGACCTTCGAGATGCTGTTCGGCGAGGTCTATCCGACCGCGCTGGAGCGGCGCCGCAGTCGCGACCTTGGTGCCGAGGTGCCGGTCGGGGCGGACATGGCGCTGGCGACCCGCTGATCGCTGCCCTATTCATCGGTCGTTAAAGCGCCGCGGCGAAGCCTCGCGCGAAATCGATCGAAGGGGACCCCCATATGCTTCTGACCACGCTCGCCGCCGCGCTCGCCCTCCAGCCCGCGCCGCCGCCGCCGCCGCCCACGCCCAAGGTCGAAGCGGCCGAGGAAGGGCAGAAGCGCGTCGTGCGCCGCGAAGTCCGCCGCTGGGTCGATGAAAATGGCGAGGTGATGGAGGAAGAGGTCGAGACCGAAGTGACGGTCGAGGAGGGCACGCCCGAATGCGCGACCCGCGCCTTTGCCGCCGATGCCGAGACGGTGGGCGAGGATGGCGAGAAGCGGGTGAGCCGCATCGTGCTGTGCGCCGACAGCGATGATCCCGCGACCTATCGCACCATGCTCGAGAGCGCCAAGGAGCAGATCGGCAAGACCGACCAGCTGAGCGCCGAGAGCCGCGAGGAGCTGCTCGGGGCGATCGACGAGGAAATCGCGAGCCTCGACGCCGAATAGGGCGGGGCGGGGCGGCGTGCTCCCCCGCGCCGACTTGATCCCGTTTGTCGAAAAAGATCACCCGGTCCGTCACTCGGGGCTTGACGATTACGATTGTAGACGTAATGACTACGAGCGTAATCGAACAGGAGCCCGAGTCTTGGACAAGCGTGTCAGCGAAGCCGAACTGGAAATCATGGAGGCGCTGTGGACGGCGAGTCCGACCGCGATGAGCGCCGCCGAGGTAGCCGAGGCCGTGCCGCAGAGCCGCGGCTGGAGCCTGCCGACGGTCAAGACCATGCTCTCGCGCCTCGCCCAGAAGGGCGCGGTGCGGCATGTCGCCGAGGGGCGGCGCTACCTCTACAGCCCCGCGATCGAGCGCGATGCCTATGTCGGCGGGGAAAGCCGCCGGCTGGTCGACCGATTGTTCGGCGGCAAGCTCACCCCGATGATCGCGCGTCTCGCCGAGGAAGAAGCGATCGACGAGGATGAGATCGCCGAAATCGAAAAGCTGCTGAAGGAGCTCCGCAAATGAGCGAATGGCTGATCGAAACGCTCGTCTGGACCAGCGCGCTGATGGTGCTGGTGCTGCTGATCCGCGGCCCCGTGGCCGAGAAATTCGGCGCCCGCGTCGCCTATTCGCTGTGGCTGCTGCCCGCCGCGCGCTTCCTGGTGCCGACCTTCGAGACGGTGGTCGAACGCGAGGTCGCGGCGCCGACCGTGCTGCCTGCTGCTGCCGTGAGCGCGGGCGGGCAGGAACAGGCGCTCGCCGATGCCTTCATCGTCGCCGCCATGCGCGGGCAATCCGAGGCGGGCGGGGCGCTCGCGCCCGCGGCGCCCTCCTATGACTGGCCGCTCCTCCTGCTGACCGTCTGGGCGATCGGCGCGGTGGCGACCTTCCTGATCTACCAGGGGCGCTACATTGCGCACCGCCGCGCCATCCTCGGACCTGCCACCAAGGTGGAACGGGTCGGCGGCATCGACCTCATGGTCTCGCCCGCAGCCCCCGGACCGATGGCCTTCGGCACGCTCAACCGCGTGATCGCGCTGCCCCAATCCTATGCCGACCGGTGCACCGACATCGAGCTCGATCTCGCCCTCGAGCACGAATTGTCGCATCATCGTTCGGGCGATTTGTTCGCCCGCCAGTTCGGCCTGTTCGTCCTTTCTCTCCACTGGTTCAACCCGATCGCGTGGAAAGCCTATGCGGCCTTCCATTTCGACCAGGAGGCGGCGTGCGATGCCCGTGTCCTGGCGCGGCGCGGTCCCAAGGCCCGGGCCGATTACGGCCGGGCGATCGCCAAGTCGGCGGCGCCCGCGCGGCTGCTCTTTGCCAATGCCCGCGACACCAGCCTGAAACGGAGATTGAAGATGATGACCAACAGTGCACACCGCCCCGCGGGCACGCTGATGATGATCGCGGCCGCCGCGATCCTGCTGCCCGCCACCGCCAGCCGCGCCGTGAGCGTGGTGGACGTGCCCGCCGCCGCGCCCGCCGCGCCGGTCGCGCCGGTCGTGCCGACCGCGGTGCAGGCCCCGATGGCGCCGGTCGCGCCGGTCGCACCGGTCGCTCCCGTTGCGCCGGTCGCCGCGCTTGCCGCCGCACAGGACGACCATGACGGGCTCCACATCAAGCTCGATGTGGACGACGACAAGGATTACAGCGAGATGACCGCCGCCGAGCGCCGCGAATTCGATGCGGCGATGGAAGGCATTCGCGAGGCGATCGTCGAACTGCGCGCCGAGAAGGTCGAGGTCCGGCAGGAGCTCGCGGAGGAAATGGCCGAGATGCGCCGCGAGGTCGTCATCGACCGCGAGGAAATGCGCGCCGAGCTGGCCGAGGCCGAAGCTGAAATCGAGGCCGCGATTGCCGAGATCGATGCCGAAGCCGCCGAGCTTCGCGCCAAGGGACAGGACCCCGAAGTGATCAAGGCGAGCCTGCGCGCCGCCAAGGCCTCGCTCTCGGCGATGGATATCGACGCAGTGGTCGAAGCTGCCACGCAGTCCGTCGATGTGGATATGGTCATCTCCAGCCTCGATGCGGCAGAAACGGGCCTTGAAGCGGCACTTGCCGACATGGAGGCTCGCCGGAACCGCTAGGATCCGTCCCTAAACCCCACGGGATCCGGCAAGCAGGGGGCGGCTCGAGGTGAAGGCCTCGGGGCGCCCCCTTTCTTTTGCCGATCCGTCCCGCTTTGCCTTGGCGCGGCGGGCCCCGCGTGGCAGGAGCGTGGGCGTGGATGCTCCGTACGCCCGATTGGAAATGCTGCGCCCCGGTGTGGGGCGGCTGCTGGCACGCAATCCCTCGCCCTATACCTTCACCGGCACGCAGACCTATTTCGCGGGCGATGACACCGAAGTGGTCGTCATCGACCCCGGCCCCGACATGGAGGCGCATGTCGAGGCGATCGTCGCGGCGGTGGGGAGCCGCAAGCTCCTCGCCATCGCCTGCACGCATACGCATCGCGACCATTCGCCCGCCTCGCGTCCGCTGAAAGCGGCGACGGGGGCGCCGATCATCGGCTGCGGGCCGCTTAGCTTGGACGATGACGGCCCGCGCGCCGATGCGAGCTTCGATGACGATTATGCCCCCGACCATATCCTCGGCGACGGCGAGACGCTGCATGTGGGCGGGCACGATTTCGTCGCGGTGGCGACGCCGGGGCACACCTCCAACCATCTCTGCTTCGCCTATCGTGGCGCCTTGTTCACGGGCGACCATGTGATGGGCTGGTCAACGAGCGTGATCGTGCCGCCCGACGGCGACATGGGCGCCTATTTGCGCAGTCTCGACAAGCTCCGGGGGCGCGAGGAGGACGAGGTCTATTATCCCGCCCACGGCCCCGAAATCGAGCGGCCTCGGCGGCTGGTGCGGCACCTCATGGGTCACAGGATGGCGCGCGAGAAGCAAATCTTGAAGGCGGTGATGGCGGGCGATGACGACGTCCATGCCATTGTCGCTACCTGCTATCCGGGGCTCGACGAGCGGCTCGTGCCCGCTGCCGGCGGCTCGGTAACCGCACATCTCATCGAACTTGCCCGCAAGGGGTGCGTTGAGGAGGTGGAGGGACGATGGATAGCGACCGACAAGCCAATTCCGAACGACAGCGACCGGGACTGATCCGCCCGATCCTCATCGCCTTGCTGGCGGTGGGAGTGGCGGCGGTGGTCTTCCTCGCCATCCTCGCGCTGCTCGACCGCGCCGACAAGGGGCCGAGCCCCGAGACGGTGGTCGCGACCAGCCTCGAGGCGATGCAGGCGCAGAACCGGCTGACCCCCTTTACCGCGCGATTCGTGTCGGTGGTGACCTCGCGGCAGCGGCGGCTGGCGGGGTTGTTCGAGGCCGAGCGCACGCTGATCCTGCCGGGCACGGCGCGCTATGAGGTCGACATGGCCGCGCTCGAGGCCGACGACCTCGAATGGGACGCGGGCAGCGGTACGCTGACCGTGACGCTGCCCGAGATCGAGATCGCGGGACCCGAGGTCGATCTCGCCGGCGCGCGCGAATATGGCGAGGACGGTATCCTCGGCGCGCTGACCGATGCCGAGGAAGTACTTGGCGATGCCAACCAGCGCGCAGCGCTTGCCGACCTTCGCAAGCAGGCGGGCGGCGCGGTGCCGATGCGGCTGGCGCGCGAGGCGGCGCGCGAGGCGGTGGCGCGCAATTTCGAACTGCCGCTGCGCGTCGCGGGGCTCGAAAATGCGCGCGTCATCGCCCGTTTCGAAAGCGATCCCGACCCCTCGACGGAGGCGGTCGACGTGTCTACCAGCTATGAAGATGCCATTGCGGCCGGCCGAGCGCGCCGGGCCGCCCAAGGAGAAGAATGATGAGTGCCCCCCAGCGTCCGCCCCAGGGCGACGACCTCCTCGCCGAAATCGAGCGCCTGAAGAAAGAGCGCAACGCGGTCATCCTCGCCCATTATTACCAGAAGCCCGAGATCCAGGACCTCGCCGATTTCGTCGGCGACAGCCTCGACCTGTCGCGGAAAGCGGCGGCGACCGATGCCGAGGTGATCGCCTTTTGCGGGGTGCGCTTCATGGCCGAGACGGCCAAGATCCTGAGCCCCGAGAAGACCGTGATCCTGCCCGACATGGACGCCGGTTGCAGCCTCGAGGACAGCTGCCCGCCCGACCAGTTCAAGGCGTTTCGCGAGGCGCATCCCGACCATATCGCGCTGACCTACATCAACTGCTCGGCAGAGGTGAAGGCGCTGTCGGACATCATTGTGACGTCCTCGTCGGCGCAGGAAATCCTCGACCAGATCCCGATGGACCAGAAGATCATCTTCGCGCCCGACCGCCATCTCGGGGGCTATCTCGCGCGCAAGACGGGGCGCGACATGCTGCTGTGGCCGGGCATCTGCATCGTCCACCAGGCTTTCTCGGAAACCGAGCTCCTCAAGCTCAAGGCCGAGCATCCGGGCGCGCCGGTCGCGGCGCATCCCGAATGCCCGCCGCATATCGTCGAACATGCCGACCATGTCGGCTCGACCAGCTCGATCCTCAAATTCTGTTCCGAGACCGAGGCGGATACCGTGCTGGTCGCGACCGAGCCGCATATCATCCACCAGATGGAGAAGGCGCGGCCCGAGACCAATTTCATCGGGGTGCCGGGCGGCGACGGCAACTGCAACTGCAACATGTGCCCCTATATGGCGCTTAACACGCTCGAGAAGCTCTATGTCGCGCTGCGCGACATGGAACCTCGGATCGAGCTCAGCCCCGAGCTGATGGACGCGGCGCGAAAGCCCCTCGACCGCATGCTCGACATGGCGGGGCGCACCGTGGGGCAGGGCGACGTCGGCAAGCCGCAGATCCGCTAGGCGTCAGCCAGCAACGACAAGGGCGGCCCGTGCACGAAGCGCGGGCCGCCCTTTTTCGTGACGGACGGGCTGCCTTGCCGATCAGGCCCCGATCATCACGGTCGTGCCGATATCGGTCAGACCGAACAAATTCTTCGCGAACTGCTTGGGCAGGCGGATACAGCCCGCGCTGGCCGGATGGCCGGGATTCGGGCCGGCATGGAGCGCGATGCCATGTTCGTCGAGGAACTGGGTGTAGGGCATCGGGGTCATCTCATAGGCCTTGGAATAGTGCATCTGCTTCTTGAGCCAGATGGGGAAGATGCCCTGTGGGGTGAGCTTGTCGTCGCGCGCGGTGGTCACCGCTGCCGCGCCGACCAGCGTGTCGCCCATGTAGGCGAAGGCGAGCTGGCGCGAGATGGAGATGACGATGCGCATGTCGCCCTCGGCATCGCCGCGTTTCCACTTGTACTTGTTGGGCGCGATATCGTCGACGTCGAAGCGCTCCTGCATGTCGCGATAGCCGCGTTCGGCCTGCTTGGCGGCCTCGGCGAGCGCGGCATAGCCTTCGAGCGTATTGGTGCCGCCGGCGATGTCGCCGTCAATGGTGACGTCGGCTTCGTCATAGTCGAAGCTGCGGCCGTCGTAATAATAGACGCGTTCGAGATTGGAGGCGTCATAGTCGAAGGCGGCAAGGCTGCCGGTGGCAGCGCTGCTGTTGCTGTTGGCGCTGCCATTGGCAGCGAGGCTGGCGTGGACGGGGCTCGACAAGGCGAGCGCGACGGTCGCCAGCGAAAGGGCTAGCGTCTTCATAATCAACACTTTCTTCGAGTGAACAGTCGCTAGGTCAAACCCGAGTAAGCGTCAAAGTTCCGTCAATTTCGGGTCCGTAACGCTTAGTCGAAGTCGGGCTGCGCCGGGTGATGTTTATCGAGATGTTTGCGGATAATCCGCAGGTTCCGGCTGTTCGAGCGGAAGAAGAAGTCGGGGACGATCCCGATGACCGGGATGGCGCCCACCGCCATGTCGAACAGCGTGTTGAGGTTCATCCGCGCCATCTGCCATTTGGACAGCCCGAGGTTGCGCGCCTCCCAGACGAGATAGGTGCCGAGCGCGGCGCCCGAGATGGTGCCGACGCCGGGGACGAGGCTGAGGATCGCGTCGAGGCCGACGGGGCGGTTGATGCCGGGCACGGTGAACAGGCGCTCGAGGACATATTCGAGCCGCTCGACGCGGGCGCGGACGGCATCGGGTGCTTTCGACAGGCGGGCACGGTCGTAGAGGTCGGGCATCAACGTCTCCTCGGCTCGCGCAGGCCGCCGATGAAATGGCGCGCGAAACGGTTTTCGGCAAAGCCGGTCAGGCCGGGCGCGACGAGCGACCAGCGCACGGGGGCGGCGATCGGCATGAAGAGCTGCGCCTCCTCGATGCGCGCGGCGGCCTCGGCGAGGAGCGCGTTGCGGCGCGCGGGATCGCGGGTCGCGCGGGCTTCGTCGAGCAGGCGGTCGGCCTCGGCATCGCAGATGGTGACGCGCGCACAGCGGAACTGGCGCAGGAACCAGGCCGAATTGGCGGCAGGCGCGACGCGGTCGATGAGGACGAGGTCGGCCTGCTCGGGCTCGGCCACGCGGGCGGGGGAAAGGCCGATGGCGCTCCAGTCAGCAAGGAGGCGCGTGAACAGGATGTCGGCGCCGGGGCCGTCGGGCAACGCGATCGCGATTTCCGTGTCGTCGAGTTCGGCCCCGGCGAGTGCTTCGCGTGCGGCGGCGCGGCGATCCTCGAGCGGTTCGGCAACGAAGGCGGGCGGGCGCGGACGCACATCCATGTCGAGCGCGTCCTGCAGCACGGTGGCGCGGGGCAGGAGGCTACGCACGCCGAGCGCCGAGATGATGGCGTCGCGGTCGATCGCGGCGGACAGGGCGCGGCGCAATTCGGGGCTGGCGAGGGGGCCCTCGGCGGACTGCGGGACAAGCCCGAAAAGCCCCGCGACCGGATCGAAGCGCGGGCGGCCGAAGGTCCTTGCAGCCTCGAGCGCGAGCGGCGCGGTGGCAAAGGTGCCGCCGGTGACGAGATCGGCCTCGCCCTCGGTGAAGGCCCCGATCGCCTGTTCGGCGCTCCGCCCGGTATCGACCCGGACCCGTTCCTCGACGAGGTCGCCGCGCGGCGTCTCGACCATGCGCCCGACCGTGACCGCGGCGACCTTGACCTCCGGGCGGTCAATGCGGGTGAATGGGCCGGTACCGTCTCCCTGCCGCGCGATCGACAGCTCGGGACGGGCGAGGAGCTGGAGGAAGTTGCGCTGCGGAGCAGCAAGGCGGATCTCGATCACCTTGTCGGTCATGGCGCGCACGTCCTCGATGGCGCCGAACTCGTCGGCGATCGAGTCGCGGGTGAGCTGTTGTTCGAGGAGCCGCGCGACGGCGGGGGCGGTCACCGGTTCGCCGTCGGCCCAATTGATGTCGGCAAGACGGAAGATGTAGCTGCGCCCATCGTCGGACACGTGCCAGCTCGTGGCGAGGCCCTGCTCGATCTCGCCCGCCGCGTCGAAGCGGACGAGGCCCTGCGCCAAGGCGGCGTCGAGCATCTGCTCCTCGACATCCGGGTCGATGACGACGACCACCACCTCGCCATCCTGCGCGCCGCCACAGCCCGCGAGCGCCAGCGAGATGGCGCTGGCGACGAGGGTCGGGAAGGACGGGCGGGACGGAAACATCGGGGCTCCTATGGCCGTTTCAGACGGGGTTCAGCAAGCGGATGCTGCGATGGACTCAACTGTTATATATGTATAAGACAGCGGGATGATCCAGACAAGGTTGGCAGACTGATGGCCGAACGCGACCAGCCGTCTTTCGATCCGGCGGGCGAGGGTGCCCTGCCGCCGTTCGACGACACGCCCGTCGCACCGCCGCGGCGGCGGCGGCGCTGGCGCTGGCTGCGCTGGGGCTTCACCGCCTTCGCGGCCCTGTTCGTGGCGCTCGTCCTGTGGCTGGTCGTGACCGCGCCGCTCGGGCGCAGCCTCGAGCCGCTCGAGGAGCCTGCGATGCTGTTCGTCTCGGCCGATGGCGAGGCGATCGCGCGGCGCGGGGCGATCAAGGACGAACCGGTCGATGTCACGCAATTGCCCGCCCATGTCACCAACGCCTTCATCGCCATCGAGGACAGGCGCTTCTATTCGCACTGGGGCGTCGACCCCCGCGGCGTGGCGCGCGCCGCGATCGCGAACGCGCAGGCGGGCGGTGTCCGGCAGGGCGGCTCGACCATCACCCAGCAGCTCGCCAAGACCGCCTTCCTCGATGGGGAGCGCTCGATGACGCGCAAGGCGCGCGAGGCGGTGATCGCCTTCTGGCTCGAGGGCTGGCTGACCAAGGACGAGATCCTGTCGCGCTATTTGTCGAGCATCTATTTCGGCGACGGCGTCTATGGCCTGCGCGCCGCCGCGCGGCACTATTTCGACCGCGCACCCGAGGACCTCACGCTGGCCGAGAGCGCCCTTCTCGCAGGCATGGTGAAGGCGCCCTCGCGGCTTGCGCCGACGCGCGACCTCGAGGCGGCGCAGGCGCGCAGCCGTATCGTGCTGCAGGAAATGGCCGACATGGGCGCGGTGAGCCAGTCCGAGGCGAGCGGGGCGAAGAGCGCCACGCTGCGCGGGCGGCGGGCGCGGCTTCCGACCGGCACCTATTTTGCCGACTGGGTGGCGCCGCGCGCGCGGCGGACCATCGAGGCGGGCTATGGCGTGACCACCGTGCCGACCACGCTCGATGCCGATCTCCAGCGGATCGCGGTGCAGGCGACGATCAATGCCAATCTCGGTGACCGGCAGGTCGGCTTCGTGGCGATGCGCCCGACGGGCGAGGTCGTCGCGCTGATCGGCGGGCGGAGCTACAAGAAGAGCCCCTTCAATCGCGCCACGCAGGCGACGCGCCAGCCGGGCAGCGCGTTCAAGCTCGCCGTCTATCTCGCCGCCTTGCGCGCCGGCTGGTCGCCCGATGACCTGATCGAGGATACGCCCATCACGGTCGACGGCTGGAGCCCGCAGAACAGTGACGGGCAATATCGCGGGCGCATCACGCTGCGCGAGGCCTTTTCGCGCTCGTCCAACGCGGCGACGGTGCGGCTGGCGCAGGAAGTGGGGCGCGAGCGCATCGTGCGCACCGCGCGCGAGCTCGGCATCACTGCCGACATCCCCGACGGGCCGAGCTTCGCGCTGGGCACCGGCGGGGTGCCGCTCATCGAGATGACGGCGGCCTATGCGGCGATCGCGGGCGGGGCCTATCCGGTCGAGGTCGCGGGGCTCGAGGCCGACCTGGGCGGGCAGGGTGGCGCCATCCGCCGCCAGGCGGGGCTCGATCCGCGGCAGGAATGGGCGCCGATGCTCGACCTTCTCTACAATGCCGCCAATCGCGGCACGGGGCGGCGCGCCGCGCTTTCCAATGTGCCGACCTTCGGCAAGACCGGCACCACGCAGGACAATCGCGACGCGATCTTCATCGGCTTTGCCGGCAACCTCGTGGTCGGCGTGTGGGTCGGCCATGACGATGACCGCTCGCTCGGCAATGTGTCGGGGGGCACGCTTCCCGCTGCGATCTTCAAGGATTTCATGAGCCGCGCCATGCGCGTCGACGGGACCCGCGGCCCGCGCCTGCCGGTCGATTTCCGTCCCCGCCGCGAGCTGCCGCCGCCGGGGATGCCGGTGCCGGGACGGGGCCGCGAGGATCGCCATATCCTGCGCGACCTGGCGCGGGAAATTGAGGACTTTCTCGACCGCATTTAGATTTTTCCGGCGGATTGCCGTCAAAAATCGAGGTTAATGGTTAACGAGAAATCCGGTGCGGGATTAAGACTTTCTCAACTCCTCCAAGGCTATCTGGAATGACCGGACACGGGATTTTTCCCGAGGTCGGCGGACACTGGGGGATGTCCCCCTCGAATTTGTGGAACCAATTGGAGACCAGTCATGACCAAGATCATCAAGATGCTGAAGAACGACAAGGGTGCGACCGCGATCGAATACGGCCTGATCGCCGCCCTCATCGCCGTTGCCGCGATCGCCGCCATGAGCTCGATCGGCACCCAGCTCGGCTCGACCTTCAACAACGTTGCCAACAAGCTCTAAGCTGTAGCGACATTGTTGCAAAGTTGGGGGCGGTACCTTCGGGTGCCGCCCCTTTCTTTTGTCGGCCTGTCTCCTCGGGGGGGCGGGTCTTTTGCGTTGCCGGGACGAGAAAGGCACGTCAGCGCCTCTCGATCGGCAGGACGGCCCCGGGGCCTTCTCCGGACGAGGTCGCGCCCATGGGGCCGCGGGGACGATGCTCAACGTCCCGACAGGGCGCGGGGGGGCGACGTCCATCAGCCCTGCGTCGCGCCGACCTCCTTGCCGCCCGAAAACGAAAAAGGCGCCGCTTGCGCGACGCCTTTTCTCGTATCCCTTGAGGGGATGGTGGAGCCGAGGGGGATCGAACCCCTGACCTCTACAATGCCATTGTAGCGCTCTCCCAGCTGAGCTACGGCCCCAGAGCGTGGGGCGTCGTTTAGAAGGTTTGGCTGGCGATGCAAGCCAAAAATTTCACGACGCCCAAATTGCCTTAATTTTCGTCGTCGCCGTCGTCATCCTTGGTGACAGTGACGCCCGCATCGCCGGTGTCGAGATCGACATCATCATCGGCGCTGCCGCCGTCATCGTCCTCGACATCGTCGAGATCGTCGCCGGCGAGATCCTCGTCCTTCTTCTTCTTGTCGTCGTCGTCGAAGGGCAGCGGCTGCTTGGACTTGAGCACGGGCTCGGGGATCCATTCGGCATCGCATTCGATGCAGCTGACCGGCTCGTCGTTGCCGAGGTCGTAGAAGCGGGTGCCGCATTTCGGGCAGGTCCGCTTGGTGCCCCATTCGGGTTTGACCATCTGTCTTCCTCTTATGTGTGCGAGGCCGGATACAGACTGCCGGCCATGATGTTCATCGGGCGGCGCCTTGCCATAGCCCGCTAGCGCTGTCAAAGCCCTGTCATCATGGAAAAGCCCTCGCGCCTCGTCATCGCCGTCGACGGTCCCGCCGCCAGCGGCAAGGGAACGATCGCCCGCGCGCTCGCCCGCCACTACGACCTGCCGCACCTCGACACCGGCATGCTCTATCGCGGGGTGGCGCTGTCGCTGTTCCGCTTCGGCGGCGATCCGGGCAATGTCTTCGAGGCGCGCCGCGCGGTCGAGGCATTGGAGCAGGTCGACCTCGGCGACGAGGAATTGCGCTCGGAGACGATCGGGGAGATCGCCAGCCGCGTCTCGGCCTATCCCGAAGTGCGCGAGGCGCTGTTCAAGCGCCAGCAGGACTTTGCCGGTCAGGATGGCGGCGCGGTGCTCGACGGGCGCGACATCGGCACGGTGATCGCGCCGGATGCCACCGCCAAGCTGTTCGTGACCGCGAGCCCAGAGGTGCGCGCCCAGCGCCGCTTCAAGGAGATCGAGGGGCGGGGCATCCCCGTGCATCTCGAAGACGTCCTCGCCGACATCCGTGCCCGCGACGAGCGCGATGCGGGGCGCGACAGCGCGCCGCTGGCGCAGGCCGCCGACGCGGTGCTGCTCGACACCAGCGCGATGGGCGTCGAGGAAGCCATCGCAAAGGCGCTCGAGGCCGTCGAGGCGGCGCGAGGATAGCCTTGAAAAAATAGCGCTTTGCCGCTACAGCGCGCCCGTCCAGCGAGCCGACCGGTTCGCGGGGTGCCCGTCTCCAGCTTCAAGTGACGGAACTTACTGGCGATTTTGTCGGTCGTTTCGCTTCATGACGATGCTGTCGCAGCCCCCGTGTCCTGCCGGCCTGGTGGATGTCGCTTCGCGATGGTCGCGGGGCGGGATTGGATCAGGTTTGTCCAAGTCCGCAAGGAGAAGGTCTTCCGTGGTGGAAGGTCCGGCGGCAAACCCAGAGACGAAAGAAGTGAACTTTATGGCCGATACGGCTTTCCCGACGCGCGACGATTTCGCCGCGCTTCTCAATGAAAAACTCGGTGGCGAGGACGAAGGCTTCGAAGGCCGCGTCGTCACCGGCAAGGTGACCGGCATCGAGAACGATCTCGCCGTCATCGACGTGGGCCTCAAGTCGGAAGGCCGCGTGCCGCTCCGCGAATTCGCCGCCCCGGGCCAGAAGGCCGAACTCAGCGTCGGCGACGAAGTCGAAGTCTATGTCGACCGCGTCGAGAACGCCAATGGCGAAGCGATGCTGTCCCGTGACCGTGCGCGCCGCGAAGCCGCCTGGGACAAGCTCGAGAAGCAGTTCGAGGCCGACGAGCGCGTCGAAGGCAACATCTTCGGCCGCGTGAAGGGCGGCTTCACCGTCGACCTCGGCGGTGCGGTGGCCTTCCTTCCGGGCAGCCAGGTCGACATCCGCCCCGTGCGCGACGTCACCCCGCTGATGGACATCCCCCAGCCGTTCCAGATCCTCAAGATGGACCGTCGCCGCGGCAACATCGTCGTGTCGCGCCGCGCGATCCTCGAGGAAACCCGCGCCGAACAGCGTTCGGACCTCATCCAGAGCCTGACCGAAGGCCAGGTCATCGAGGGCGTCGTCAAGAACATCACCGATTACGGTGCCTTCGTCGACCTCGGCGGCATCGACGGCCTGCTCCACGTCACCGACATCAGCTACAAGCGCGTCGGTCACCCGAGCGAGGTTCTCGGCATCGGTGACAAGGTCAAGGTGCAGATCATCCGCATCAACCGCGAGACCCAGCGCATCAGCCTCGGCATGAAGCAGCTCGAAGCCGATCCGTGGGAAGGCGCCTCGGCCAAGTATCCGGTCGACGCCAACTTCACCGGCCGCGTGACGAACATCACCGAATATGGTGCCTTCGTCGAACTCGAGCCGGGCATCGAAGGCCTCGTCCACGTCTCGGAAATGAGCTGGACCAAGAAGAACGTCCACCCGGGCAAGATCGTCTCGACCTCGCAGGAAGTCGAAGTCAAGATCCTCGAGGTCGACGAAGAAAAGCGTCGCATCTCGCTCGGCCTCAAGCAGGCCCAGTCGAACCCGTGGCACGACTTCGCGGACAAGTTCCCGGTCGGCACCGAGGTCGAGGGCGAAGTCAAGAACGCCACCGAATTCGGTCTCTTCATCGGCCTTCCGGGCGACGTCGACGGCATGGTCCACATGTCGGACATCGCCTGGGGCGTGTCGGGCGAGGAAGCGCTGCAGCTCCACCACAAGGGTGAGACGGTCAAGGCCGTCGTTCTCGACGTCGACGTCGAGAAGGAGCGCATCAGCCTCGGCATGAAGCAGCTCGAGCGCGGCGGCGTTGCCGTCGGCGGCGGCGACGGCGTGAAGAAGGGCGAGACGGTCACCGTCACCGTCCTCGACGTGCGCGACGGCGGCCTCGAAGTGCAGGCCGGCGACGATGGCGCCATCGGCTTCATCCGCCGTTCGGACCTCGGCCGCGACCGCGACGAACAGCGTCCGGAGCGTTTCCAGGTCGGCCAGAAGTTCGATGCCCTCGTGACCGGTTTCGACCGTTCGAAGAAGCCGAACTTCTCGATCAAGGCGCTGCAGATCTCGGAAGAGAAGCAGGCCGTCGCCCAGTATGGTTCGTCGGACAGCGGTGCCTCGCTCGGCGACATCCTCGGCGAAGCCCTGAAGCAGAAGGACGACAAGTAAGTCGCCTTTCCCTTCACGGGACAAAAAATTCGGGGCGGTGCGAGCAAGGGCTTGCACCGCCCCGTTTTTTTTCCCACTCCTTGTCACCGAGAGCCTGCCGGGGGGCGGGATGTTTGAGTGAATATGGGGGAAGAGGGCCGCATGATCCGTTCCGAACTGGTGCAGAAGCTTTGCCAGGATTTTCCGGATTTGACGCAGCGCGAGGTGGAAAGCGTCGTCGCCAACCTGTTCGACAGCATCATCGAGCAGCTTGCCGACGGGGGCCGTGTCGAGCTGCGCGGTTTCGGCGCCTTCTCGACGCGCCAGCGCGATGCGCGCACGGGGCGCAACCCGCGCACCGGCGAGCCGGTCGACGTGGCGGCCAAGCGCGTGCCCTACTTCAAGCCGGGCAAGGAAATGCGCGAGCGGCTGAACCTCAACGCCCACAGCGCCGACAACGACTAGCTTTCGGCCCCTGGCGGGCTGCAAATCACGAAAGCGGTCACTTCCGGTGCTCACATAGCCAAGGCTATGCTGCGCGCCGGGTCGCCCGCTTTCCCGATTTTCGCCTCGCCAGCGACCGAAAGGGTCGGGCGCCTTGGACATGGGCGCAATTGCCGCTAGGCGTTTCAGCGTGCGGACGTGGCGGAATGGTAGACGCATCCGACTTAAAATCGGCTTCCCCAACGGGAGTGCGGGTTCAAGTCCCGCCGTCCGCACCACCTTCTTCTTGCTGCCGCTAAACTCCGTTCGAGAGTTGAGCGAAATTTTAACCACTCGTGCCCCAATCAGGCTGGCATGAGTGGGTGGCATGACCTCGGTCCGCTGAAGCGGTTGGTTCACGCGTTGCGCTGGCGCCGCGAGTGGGTCACGCTGGCCATCCTCGTCGGTGCCATCGCGTTGTTCATCGTCAATGGCGCGAGCTTCTTCTTCCGCCTGAGCGAGGGGCTGCAGGGGGTCACCGCCGACCTCCGGGTCTCGACCGTTACGCTGGTCCTCAACGTCGCGCTGATCCTGTTCGGCTGGCGCTATTATGTCGACGTGCAGCACGAGATGCAGCGGCGCGAGGATAGCGAACGCCGCGCCCGCGAGCGAGCATCGATCGACGGCATGACGGGGCTGGCGAACCGCAAGGGCTTTTCCGAAGCGGGCCAGCGGGTCAACGCCGAGGACGCCCAGGGCCATGTCGCGGTCATCTCGCTCCAGCTCAACCGCTTCAAGTCGATCAACGAGCGCCACGGCTTCGACCTTGGTGACGAGCTCTTGCGCCGCATCGCCGCCGAGATTGCCGAGCTCGCCACCGGGGCGGTCGTGCCCGCGCGCGTGGCGGGGGACGAGTTCGCGCTGATCGTTCCGTCGTGCGCTGCCGATGTCGACAAGGCCGCGACCGAGACGCTCGCGCAGGCAATGCTCGACACCGCGACCAAGCCGTTCGATATCGACGGCAAGATGATCCAGGTCGGCGCCCATGTCGGCATCGCCACCGCGCCGCGCGGCGACCTGTCCGCCCGCGCGCTCCTGCGACGCGCCGATATCGCGCTGGCCGCGGGCAAGGCGGGCAGGCTGGCGCGCCCCGTCTGGTTCGACGATGGCATGGAACGCGAGCTCATCGCCCATTCGGAACTCGAGCAGGGCATCCGTGCCGGTGTGGAGGCAGGCCAGTTCCTCGCCCATTTCGAACCGCAGGTGGACCTTGCCACCGGCCGCGTCACGGGGTTCGAGGTGCTGTCACGCTGGGACCATCCGCTGGCGGGCATGATCGGCCCCGACCGCTTTATCCCCGTGGCCGAGGAGCATAATCTCATCGGGCCGCTCACCGAGCATGTCTTCAAGGGCGCGATGAAACGCGCGGCCGAATGGCCCGACGACATCGACCTGTCGATCAACATCGCACCCTCGCAGCTTAGCGACAGCTGGCTTGCACAGAAGCTCGTGAAGCTGCTTACCGAGACCGGCTTCCCGCCCGAGCGGCTGGTGGTCGAGATCACCGAAAGCTCGCTCTTCTCCGATCTCGAGGTGGCGCGCACGGTCATCGCCAGCCTCAAGAACCAGGGCATCCGCATCGCATTGGACGATTTCGGCACGGGTTTTTCGAGCCTGTCGCACCTGCGCGCGCTGCCCTTCGACATGATCAAGATCGACCGCAGCTTCGTCTCGAGCCTCGCCGAGGATCGAGAAAGCCGCGCGATCGTGCGCGCGGTGACGACGCTGGCGCAGGCGCTCGACATTCCCGTCACGGTGGAGGGGGTCGAGACCGCCCGCACCCATGCGCTGGTCATGCAGATCGGCTGCCAGAAGGGGCAGGGCTGGTATTTCGGCAAGCCGATGACCGCCGACCAGGCCGAGCAGCTCTTGCGTCACGGCGATGACGGGGTGGACGAGGTGCCGGGCGAACAGCGCGCTTCCTGAGGGAACCGTCCTGCCTTGGGACAAAAGTTAGCGGACAGTTTGCCCAAAAGGTAAATCGCGCGTTAGGACTCTCGATATGGAGTCGACAACGCGCCTTGCCTTCGATGATTTTCTCCGCAGCCTGCGGATGGCTTATCGCGTGACCTTCGAGAAGCTGCTCGAGCAGGAATTGGCCCGCGCCGAGGATATCCGCCTGTTCGGCACGACCTTCGCGGCGGGCTTTCTCTTCACCACCCTCTTCATCGCCTAGGCGACGAGTTCCTTGCTGTCGCTGCCGCGCTCGACCCGCGCGCCGAGGAGGCCTGCGAGCAGCGCCACCGCGACGACGCCGAGCAGGCTGTCGGTGATCGAGATGCCGGCCTGGATCGCGCCTGTCAGCATCAGCGAGCCGACCACCATCAGCCCCGCGTTGACGATATTGTTGACCGCCACCGCGCGGGCGGTGAGGGCGGGATCGATGCGGGTGGTGAGGCAGGCGTAGAGCGGCACGACATAGGCGCCGCCCATCAGCGCGGTACCGAACAGATCGAGCGCGATGCCCTGTCCGCCGGGCCGTTCGAGGAAGGGGATGATGCCGATGAGGCCATCGCCCGCGTCCCAGCCCTGGAGGCGGCGAAAGAGATCGAGCACGAATAGCGCCATGCCCAGCCCCGCCCACGGGGCGAGCCGCGCCGAGACTTTTCCCTTGAGGAGGCGGTTGGCCGCCACGCTGCCGAGCGCCACCCCGATCGAGAAGATGGCGAGAAAGGCGGTGGCCACGGTCTCGTTGCCGCCCAGCGCATTCTTCACCAGCGGCGGGAATTGCGCGAGCAGCACCGCGCCCAGCGCCCAGAACAGGCTGATCGCCCAGATGGCGCGGCGGGCCTCGCGGCGGCCCATCACCGCGCGCACGATGGAGCGCGCCGAGCGCCACAGGTTCCAGTCGACATGCGACCCGCGCGCGCCCTTGGCGGGCGGGGCGGGGGGCACGAAGGAGGCGGCATAGCGGCCGAGCAGCGCGACGATGAAGACGCCGAGCGCGGCCCAGCTCGCATCGACCCCGCCGACGAGGTCGCGGAACAGGAGCGCGCCGCCGAGCAGCGTGCCGCCGAGGATGGCGACATAGGTGCCGGCCTGCACGAGCGCGGTGCCGCCGAGCACCTCGTCCTTCGCCAGATGCTGGGGCAGCAGCGCATATTTGATCGGGCCGAAGAAGGCCGACTGGAGCCCCGTCGCCGCCAGCGTGCCGAGGAGGAGCGGCACGTTCTGGAGGAGGAGCCCGGCGGCGCCGCACAACATGATGACGAGCTCGGCGCTCTTGATGTGGCGGATGACCTTGGCCTTGTCATGCGCATCGGCAAGGCTGCCCGCGACCGCCGAGAAGAGCATGAAGGGCAGGATGAACAGGCCGCCCGCCAGCGCTGACAGGCTCGCCTCGGTATCGGGGTCGTCATAGATGCCGAAGATGACGAGGAGCACCATCGCGGTGCGGAACAGGTTGTCGTTGAGGGCGCCAAGGAACTGGACCGCGAAGAGCGGCGCGAAGCGGCGGCGCCCGAGCAGGGCGAGGCTGGTTTTCATGACGTGACGCTTTCCCCCTGATCCGCGACTGTTCCCATGCATAGCCACGAATAAGCGCAAACAAAAAGAAATTGCCGCAGGGTGGCGCTTGTGCCTAAGGTCGGCCCCGAAACGATGCTGACCCTTCCGAACCTTCTCACCCTGTCGCGCATCTTCGCGGTGCCGATCCTCGTGTGGCTCCTCTGGTCGCCGAGCCCGCTCGACTATGCGATCACCTTCGTCCTCTACTGCGTGGTGGGGGTGACCGATTATATCGACGGCTATCTCGCGCGGGCGCAGGGGCAGATCAGCCGGCTGGGGCAGTTCCTCGATCCCATCGCCGACAAGATCATGGTGGCGGCGGTCATCATCATGCTGGTCGCCACGCGCCGCGTCGCAGGCGAGCCCGAGCCGGTCATCGCGGGGCTCACCATCATTCCCGCGCTGGTCATCCTGCTGCGCGAGATCATCGTCTCGGGGCTGCGCGAATTCCTCGGGCCGCTCAATGTCTCGGTGCCGGTGAGCCGACTCGCCAAGTGGAAGACCACCTTGCAGATGATGGCGCTCGGCGCGCTCATCCTCGGCGGGGCGATCCCGGGCGAGCTGTGGATCCACCAGGTCGGCATCGCCAGCCTGTGGGGCGCGGCCGTGCTGACCATGATCACCGGCTATGATTATCTGCGCGTCGGCCTTCGCCACATGGACTGAGCCCGGGGCTCGTTTCACAGGCGCTTTTGACTTTTGCCGAAAAATCCGCCTTCCTGACCCGATCATCGCCTGATCGGGAGAGGAGAGGGGATGCACAGGAGCGAGATCGAAGGGCTCGATAGCGCGCACCTGCACTGGGTGCCCTGCGTGCGCGCGCCGTGCCGCGACTGGAGCGCGGTGCCGGGTTGCCGCAAGGAGGCGCGCTACCTCGTCGACCGCCGCACGATGCGCCCGAGCCGGGAGCGCTTTCCCACCTTCGACAGCCGCGGCGACTGCCTGCAATGGATCATGCGCCACCGCAGCGAGCTGGCCGAGGCGATGCCCGATGCGCCCATCCGCGCGGTGCGGCTCGACATGTGGCTATTGGGGCTGGACCAGCTCCCCGGCTAGCTCGCTCAAAGCCTCGCCAAGGAGGCGGAATTCCTCCTCGCGCGGGCTGTTGCGGCGCCAGGCAAGCGCGATGGTGCGGGTGCCATTCTCGCTCTCCAGCGGGCGCGCCTCGATGCCGGTATGTTCGATGATGCCCGCCGACAGCGCCATTTCGGGGATGAAGGTGAGGCCGAGGCCATTGTCGACCAGTTCCACGAGCGTGTGCAGGCTGGTCGCCATCATCGCCGCCGAGGCGCGGATCTCGGGCCGGTTGCAGGCCGCCAGCGCATGGTCCTTCAGGCAGTGGCCGTCCTCGAGCATGAGGAGGCGGCCTTCCTCGATCAGGCGCGGGGGAATCGAGGCGAGGTCGGGCGCCTCGCCCTTGGGATAGGCGATGAAGAGGCGGTCGCGGATGAGATCGACATGGTCGACGTCTCCGCACGGGAAGGGGAGGGCGAGGAGCACGCAGTCGAGCTGGCCGCGGTGCAGCGCCTCGCAGCTCGCCTGGCTGGTTTCCTCGCGCAGGAAGAGGCGAAGGTCGGGATAGCGCTGGCGCAGGTGCGGGAGCACGCGCGGCAGGAGGAAGGGGGCGATGGTCGGGATGACACCGAGCCGGAGGTCGCCAGACAGCGGTTTGCCCTCGGCCGCGGCGAGGCCCGCCAGCGCCTGCGTCTCGCGCAGCACGTCGCGCGCCTGCGCCGCGATCTTCTCGCCCAGCGGGGTGAAGCGGACGACGCGGCGGGTGCGCTCGACCAGCACCGTGCCAAGCAGGGTCTCGAGTTCGCGAATGCCCGCCGACAGGGTCGACTGGGTGACATAGCAATGTTCGGCGGCGCGCCCGAAATGGCCATGCTCGTGGAGCGCGATCAGATATTGGAGCTGCTTGATGGTGGGCAGGTGGACGGCCATTTTTCCTCATCGACTGATTCGATCACGCTCATTGATATTAAGCGATTGAAGCGCGTTCAATCCCCCCTATATCGGGCCGCGAACCCAGCGGTGCTGCACTGCACCGTCCTTCTTCAAAACCCATAAAACCGGAGTTTTCCGCTCATGCTTACCATTGGCGACAAGTTTCCCTCGCTCACCGTTCCCGTCCAGCAGGGCACCGACCAGCTTCCCGCCGACGAGACGCTCGATCTCGGCGAAACCAATGGCAAGTGGAAGGTCCTGTTCTTCTGGCCGAAGGACTTCACCTTCGTCTGCCCGACCGAGATCGTCGGCTATGGCGAGCTCGCCGAAGACTTCGCCGACCGTGACGCGGTGCTGATCGGTGCCTCGACCGACACCACCCACGTCCACTTCGCGTGGCGCCGTTCGGACGAGCAGCTGGCCGCTGCCGACTTCCCGTGGATCGCCGATGCCAACCAGAAGCTCGCCCGCGAGCTCGGCATCCTCAACGAGGAAGAAGGCGTTGCCTATCGCGCCACTTTCATCGTCGACCCCGACAACATCATCCAGCACGTGACGATCAACGGCCTCAATGTCGGCCGCAACCCCGCCGAGGCGCTGCGTGTCCTCGACGCGCTGCAGACCGACGAGCTGTGCCCGTGCAACTGGACCGAGGGCGACGAGGTCCTCAAGCCGCAGGCCGCCTAACGCGCCTGCCATGAAGGTTTGGCGGCTGTCCGCCCCCCGATAGCCGTCAGCCCCCGGGGCGGGAGCGCGTTTCCCCCTGAAACATCGCGCTCCCGCCCTTTTTTGCCCCTTAGCCGGAGACCCCCATGTCCGCTCTCAAGGAATTTTCGGCCGCGATGCCGGCCTATGCCAAGGACCTGAAGCTCAACCTGTCGACGCTGCTCACCGAGCAGGGGATGAGCGATGCGCGCAAATACGGCCTGTTCCTCGCCTGCGCGCATGGCACCGGCTACAAACCGCTGATCGAGGCCGCCGAAGCCGATTGCGCGCCCAGGCTCGACGACAAGATGGCCGAGGCCGCGCGCGGCGCTGCCGCCGTGATGGCGATGAACAATGTCTATTATCGTTTCACCCACCTCGCGGGGAACGAGAATTACGCCGCCATGCCCGCCAAGCTCAGGATGAACATGATCGGCACGCACGGGGTGGCCAAGGAAGAGTTCGAGCTGTTCAGCCTCGCGGTCAGCGCGATCAACGGCTGCGGGCTGTGCATCGACAGCCACGAGAAGGTGCTCGCCAAGCATGAGGTCAAGGAAGTCGACATCCAGTCGGCGGTGCGCATCGCGGCGGTGATGAACGCGCTCGCGACGGTGCACGGCACCCTCTAGTTCGCGCATGGATCGGGGAGGCCGGGGGCCCCTTTCGGGGGCCTCCGGCTTTTCTATTGGCACAGCCAGCCCTACATTGGGGCGAACGAGGCCCCGGGAGACCCGCACTGTTCAGCTCGCTCATCGACTATCTCGACAGCATCAAGAAACGCGATCCCGCAGCGCGCAGCCGCTGGGAAGTGCTGTTCTACCCCGGCGTGATGGCGCTCGGGCTGCATCGGCTCGCGCACTGGTTGTGGGGCGGCAAGCTCTATTTCCTCGGGCGGATGATCAATCATTTCGCGCGCTTCGCGACGGGCATCGACATCCACCCGGGCGCGAAGGTGGGCAGGCATCTCTTCATCGACCATGGCTTCACCGTGATCGGCGAGACCGCCGAGATCGGTGATGGCGTGACCATCTACCAGTGCGTGACGCTGGGGGGCACCAACCCCTTCGACGGGGTGGCGGGCAAGCGGCACCCGACGCTGGAGGACGGGGTGGTGATCGGCTCGGGCGCGCAGGTGCTGGGGCCGATCACGGTCGGCAAGGCGGCGCGGATCGGCGCCAATGCGGTGGTGACGAAGGACGTGCCGGTGGGCGCGACGATGGTCGGCCCCGTGGCACGGCCCATCCCCGTCAAGGCCGAGACGGCGGGCGGCTTCATGCCCTATGGCACACCGTGCGAGGAGCTGACCGACCCGATGCAGCAGCGGCTCTGCCAGATGGAGCGCGAGATCAAGAAGCTGCGCGCCGAACTGGCCTCCGCCAAGGCCGCCGACGACGACAAGGACAGCCGCCGCGCATGAGTGTGGTGACGCCCTTCCCTAGCGGGCGGGGGCCCGCGCAGGTCGGCTGGGAACGGCTCGAGTTCCTCACCATCATCGATCTTTACGGCCGCATGGTCGCGGCGGGGCACTGGCGTGACTATGCCATTCGCATGGACAGGGACGTCGCCGTCTTCGCGGCCTTTCGCCGCGCCGCCGAGCGGCCCGAGATAAGGATAGAAAAACGCCCCGCGCTTCGGCAGCGGCAGGGCGTCTATGCGCTCTTCGGCGAGCAGGGCCAGGTCCTCAAGCGGGGCCAGGAGTTGAAGAACGTCCTGGCCCCGATCGAGCGCCGGCTTATGCGGCTGGTTCGCGACTGACCTGCGGCGCGGCGGCCACGCCGTGCAGGTTGGGCAGGCGCGACTGGAGGCCGGCGGGCAGCGCCGACACGACCTTGCCCCGCGCCTGGTGCCAGAAGGCCGACAGCAGCAGCAGTGCCGAGCCGATCACCAGCGCGGTGAGCGCGATGTTGAGCTCGACCGCGCCGAACTGGCGGAACATCTCCGACAAGGCGATGAGGACATAGGCGAGCGCCGAGACGAGCATCGCGCGGCGGTCGACCGCCAGCGCGGTCAGGCCCATGGCGATGTAGAGGCCGATGACGATGAAGCCCTCGGCGATGGTGGCGTTGCCATCGTTGAGGCCGAGGAGGCTGAAGGTCGCATGGACGATCATCGGCGCGGCGGCGAGGTGGAGCCAGAAGGCGACGTCCGAGCGGCGGGTGACGCGCGCGGGGTCGGAGGCGTCCCACTTCATCGCATAGGCGAAGATGGCGATGCCGAGGACGAGCACCATCGCGAGGATGATGTCCATCAGCGCGGCGGCAGCGATGGTGTCGGCCAGCACGGCGGCGACCAGCGCGATGACGATGGCGGCAACGGCGACGGCACCGGCCGCGACCGTGATCGGGACGCGATAGCTGTTCCAGTGCAGCTTTGCCGCAAAAGCGGTGCAGGCCGCGGCAATGGCGGCGACGATCGCGAGCTCGCGTTCGCCCGGCTCGGCCATCATCGCCTCGACGCCCATGGCAAGACCACCGAAGACGGTCCAGCCGATGCCGACGAGGAAGGCCAGCATGAAGAGGATCGAGGGGAGCGCCATGCGGCGCTTGGCGGTGAAGTAGCTGGCAAGGCCCCAGGCGGTGGCGGCGATGAAGGCGCCCGCGATGGGGGTCATCTCGCCGTCGAGGATGAAGCCGGTCTGCTCGCCGAGCCACTGGCCGATCCAGCCGACCGCGAAGAAGAGGATGCCGCCCGCGACCGCGACGAAGATGTCGTTGAAGCCGGTGATGAGGCGGAAATGCTCCTCATCGACGATGGTCGAGGAGCGCTGCTGCGAGACGAAGGCGCGCAGCGCATTGGCGCTTTCGGCCGGGATGGCGCCGGCAGCGACGGCGTCGTCCAGTTCCTGTTGGCTGTACATGAAAACATACCCCCACTGTTGAAGTGGGAGCAGGCTGCCCCTACTGTATTAGAATGTCAATACAGCGGCACAGTTTCGCGAAAGGCGCGCCCGGGCAGTGGGGGGAAAGCCCGGGCGCGCGCGCGCCGTCGCCGACTGGGGGATCAGCGGCAGCGATAGGTATCGCGGTTGACGACTTTCTGGTCGATCGCCTTGCCGAGCAGCGCGCCGGCGGCAGCGCCGACCACGGTGCCGGTGGTGCGGTCGCCCTCGGTGTCGATGGCGCGGCCGAGGAGGACACCGCCCGCGGCGCCGACGATCAGGCCGGTGGTGCCGTCCGACTTCTTGCAGCGGTACCGGTTGCGCTCGTCGAGCCAGACGTCGCCGTCATAGCCCGAGATGCGATGGTAGCCGTGGGGCGGGCCGCCGCGGTGCCATTTCTTGTGATGCGCCATCGCGGGCGCGGTGAGGGTCGGGACCAGCAGGCTGGCCGCGACGAGGCTGATCGTGAGACGCGACATGATAATCTCCATGATTGTTCCGGAGAGGATGTTGCGTCGATGAAACTTAACGGAAGACAACCGGCAAGCGGGGTTAACGGTTACTCTGCACGCTTTACGACGAGCCGAGTGCGGGGCAGGCTCGAGGTGAGGGAGGGCCTATGTGCAATCTTTACCGGATGACCGCGAGCGTCGACGAGATGAAGAAGCTGTTCGGCAGCTTCGAGGGCGAGCGGTCGAACGTGGCGGCGCAGGACGAGATCTATCCCAAATATGCAGCGCCCGTCATGACCCGCGAGGAAGGCGCGCTGGCGCTCAGGGAGATGGAGTGGGGATTTCCCGGGCCCAAGGCGGCGGGCGGGCGCCCCGTGACCAACGTGCGCAACCTGTCATCTCCCTTCTGGCGCTCGGCGCTGGCCAATCCGGAGCGACGCTGCCTCGTGCCGGTCACCCGTTTTTCCGAATGGAGCGCGAAGCCCGACCCCGCGACGGGGCGCAAGGTGAAGCACTGGTTCGGCCTGAAGGAGCGGGGAGAGGGCGAGCGCGACGCGCTGTTCGCCTTTGCCGGCATCTGGCGCCCGGGGGAGGAGCGGCCCTATTTCTCCTTCCTCACCTGCGCGCCCAACGCGATGGTGGGGGCGGTGCATCCCAAGGCGATGCCGGTGATGCTCGATCCCGATGATTACGACCAATGGCTCGGTGGCAGCACCGAGGAGGCCTGCGCGCTTGCCAAGGCCTATCCCGACGACAAGATGACCCAATTCGCCTGAGAAAGGACCAGCATGGCCAAGAAGGACAAGAAGAAGAACGAGATCCTCGACGAGGCGGAGGCGCAGAAACGCGCCGCCAAGAAGTCGAAAAAGAAGGAAAAGAAGGAAAAGAAGGAGAAGAAGGCCACCAAGGTGCGCGTGGCGGAGCGCGTCGAGCACGAGGATGACGGCGCGAAGAAGGGCAAGGTCGACGAGAGCATGGAGGCGATCGGCAAGCTGATCGACCATCCGCTGGTCGCCGACGTGGTTGCCGCGGGCGCGGTGGCGGCGGTGGCGAGCCTTGCCGAACGGCAGGTCACCAAGGCCAAGGGCTCCTCCTCGGGCTCGAAGGAAACGCTGAAATTCGCGGGCAAGGCGGCGGCCGCCGCGATGGGCAAGCGCTTCATGGCCGAGATGGAAGCGGCGCGCGCCAAGGCGGCGGCGAAGAAAGGCTCAGGGAGCGAAGAAGAGTAGCGACAGCCGCGCGCGGCCGACCTTGCGGTCCTTGGCCAGCGTGAAGGGGCCGGGCGCGTCGATCTTGTCCTTGGCGTCACTTTCGATGGCGAGCCATCCGCCGGGGACGAGCCAGCCGGCTTTCGCCACCGCCTCGACCACCGCATTGCCGCTGCCCGGCGCATAGGGCGGGTCGGCGAAGATGACGTCGAAAGGACGCGCCGGCGCGGGCAGGGCGAGCGCCGAGCCCGACAGGACGGTGGCGCGCTCGCCATAGCCCAGCGAGTCGATGTTGGTCTCGATGGCGCGGCGGGCGGCATGATCGCTGTCGACGAAGGTTGCGCGATGGGCACCGCGCGAGAGCGCTTCGAGGCCGAGCGCGCCCGAGCCCGCGAACAGGTCGGCGACATGGAGTTCGCCAAAGCCGCCGATGCGGCTGGTCAGCATCGAGAAGAGCGTTTCGCGGGCGCGGTCGCTGGTGGGGCGCGTGGCCTGGCCGGCGGGCGCGACGAGCGGGCGCCCGCGATGCTGGCCGGCGATGATCCTCACATCGACTTCCGGAAGTCGCGGATGGTGTCGCGGTCGATCTCGTAGAGCTGGCCCTTGTCGAGTCCTTCGACGGTGAACGGGCCGTAGGCCACGCGGATGAGGCGCGAGACTTCCATGCCGAGCCATTCGAGGACGCGGCGCACCTCGCGGTTCTTGCCCTCGGTCAGCGTCATCTCGATCCACTGGTTGTCGCCCTTCGAGCGTTCGAGATTTGCGTCGATCGAGCCGTATCGGATGCCCTCGATCTCGACGCCCTCGGCAAGCGCCTCGAGCTGCTCCTGGTGGACATGGCCGAAGGCGCGGGCGCGATAGGTGCGCGGCACGCCGGTGGCGGGCAGTTCGAGCTCGCGCTTGAATTCGCCGTCATTGGTCATGAGGAGGAGGCCCTCGGTATTATAGTCGAGGCGACCGACGGGCATGAGGCGCGGGATCTTGGGGCCCTTGGGCAGCGTGTCGTAGATGGTGCGGCGGCCCGCCGGATCACGCTCGGCGGTGAGGCAGCCGCGCGGCTTGTAGAAAGCGAAGAGGCGGGTCTGTTCGGCCTTGGCGACGGGATTGCCGTCGACCGTGACGCCCTTGAGGTTCTTCACCAGCGTGGCGGGCGTGTCGAGCGTCTTGCCGTCGATGGCGATGCGCCCGTCGCCGATCATGCGCTCGACTTCGCGGCGCGAGGCGACGCCGGCGCGGGCGAGCAGCTTGGCGATGCGCTGTTCCTCGCGCTGTGGCTGGGCGGCACCACCCTTGGGTTTCGTGCGGTTCGGCGACGACTTTACGGAACCGGAACGGGGGGTGCGGCGCTTGTTGTCTGAAGGCTTCATGCCGCTCTCTCTAGGGATCAACACACTGTTCGGAAAGACAAAGCGCGCGATTTCCCGCATCCTCGTCGTCGAGGACGAGCCCTTGACCGCATTCGACAATGAACAGCGGCTCGAGCGGCTGGGCTATGTCGTGGTCGGAACGCGCGACAATTACGAGGATGCGCGGCGCGATATCGAGTTCGAGGACATCGACCTCGTCCTGTGCGATATCCAGCTGGCGGGCGACAAGAGCGGCATCGACGTCGCGAAGATCGCCAGCGAGAAGGGCATCCCCGTCCTCTTCGCCACCGGCAATCCGCCGGGGCAATGCGCGGTCTATGCGCTGGGCAGCCTCGTCAAACCCTATAGCGACCGCCAGCTGAAGGATGCGATCGCGGCGATCGACAGCCTCGTGGCGGGCAAGAATTTCAAGGCGGTGAAGGGGCTCCAGCTCTACGTGACACCCTGAGGCCTCAGATTTCCAGGCGCGCGTCGCATTCGGCGTGGAAAACCGCGACGCCGGTTTCCAGCGTGCCGATCAGCATATCGTCGCGGTGGCCCGATTCCACCCCGCGCTGGCAAAGCGCGGCGGCGCGGAAGTCCTCGCCCCCGAAGGTGTGGCCGTCGAGCAGCTCCCAGCTCTTGCGCCAGCGTGGCTCCATCACCGCGGCATCGGCATCGGGCGGCACGAGCATGAAATTCTCGACCCTGCAGCGCCCTACGCCGTCGGGGTGGACGACCAGCAGGTTCACATAGTCGGGGCTGACGATGACGATGCTGTTGGGGAAGAGCTGGTAGGTGAAGGTCATCACCTCGCGCACCGCGTCCCAGTCGTCGAGATCGACTTCCATCGCATGATCGGTGCGACCGACGATGAAGCGCTGGTGGGGGCCGATGCGGTCGGCGACATTGACCCCGTCGGCGAAGAAGTCGCCGATCGAGCGGGCGTGGAGCCGCTTGACGTGATAGCCCTCGCAAAAGGCGTCGACGACCATCTTCCAGTCGGCGGCGACCTCATGGGTGGCGCGCTCGAAGAAGGCCATGTCGCCGATCCCGATCGCATCGAGGTCGGCGCCCAGTTCCTCGAGCAGCGAGAAGTCGGCCTGCGCCTGCGGATCGCCGATGAACCAGATGAGCCCGCCATGCTCGGCGACGGGGTATCGGGTGAGCGCCTTTCCTTCCTTGCAGAAGCCCGGGAAGCTGTCGGGTCGGGGCAGGGCTCGAAGGCTGCCGTCGGGCGTGTAGGTCCAGGCGTGATAGGGGCAGATGATCTTCTTCGCGGGCTGCACCGCGTCGGTTTCGACGAGGCGGGTGGCGCGGTGGAGGCAGCTGTTGGCCAGCACATGCACCTGTCCCTCGCCATCACGCGTGACGATGAGGTCGAGGCCGGTGAGGTCGTGGCGCACCATCTCGTTCTTGCCCACCAGCGCCGACGGACAAAGCGCGGTCGGCATGGCGCGGAAGAAGGTGGAAAGCTCGCGTTCGTGCCGTTGGGGATCGACATAGCGCGAGGTCTCGATCCGCTCGGCGTGCTCGCCGATGAAATGGTCGCCGCGCTGCATCGCCTCGGCGAGCCTTCGCTGGCCGGGGGTCATGGGAGAGCTGCGTCGGGCCACGTCCATGAGGCGGATGGTGCGCCTGCCGCGCCGGCCTTGCAAGTCAGCCGATGTTCACCCCCTTTTCCGCAGCGTCGCGCCCCTCTAGCGTGAGCGCCGACTGTTTGGACAAGGGAGTAAGCATGGCCGACGACTCGAAGACCACGAAGCCCGGCTGGGGCGTGCTCCTGCGCTCGCTCAGGCAGAAGAAGACGCTCTACATGCTGCTCTTCGGCTTCGCGGCGGGGCTGCCCTATTCGCTCGTCCTCGGCACGCTCTATGCCTGGCTGTCCGAAGCCAAGGTCGACCTCGAGACGATGGGGGTCTTCTCGCTCATCGGGCTCGCATATGCCTTCAAGTTCCTGTGGTCGCCCGCGCTCGACCGCGTCGATTTGCCGGGGCTGAAACGGCTCGGGCATCGCAAGCAATGGATCGTCACCGCGCAGATCCTCATCGGGGTCAGCCTCATCACCCTGTCGCTGCTCGATCCCAAGTCGCAGCTCGGGCTGTTCAGCCTGCTCGCGGGGATCGTCGCCTTTTCCTCGGCGACGCAGGACGTGGTGATCGACGCCTGGCGCGTCGATGTCGCCGACGAGGTCGCCACCATCGACATCCTCTCGACCATCTACCAGATGGGTTACCGCCTCGCCGCGCTGGCGGGCGGCGCGCTCGCGCTGATCATCGCCGCGCGCATCGGCTGGCCGCAGACCTATGCGCTGTTCGGCGGCATGATCTTCGTCATCGGCATCGCCGGCATCCGTGCCCCCGATGCCAAGCGCACCACCGACATGATCGAGGCGGCGGGCGCCGAACTCGATGCGCTGCGCCAGCCCGGCCAGCTCAAGCCCCGCGTGCGCAAGACCGCCTTTGCCGCAATCGGCGGGCTGTGGGCGATCGCACTCGGCATGGTACTCGTCTTCATGGTGCGCAGCCTCAATGCCGATGCGGAATCGCGTAACCAGTCGGTCGAATGGATCACCCAGCAGGGTCCGCTCATCATCCTCGCCACCATCGTCGTGCCGGGGATCATCGCGGCATGGCTGGTGCACCAGCAGAAGCACGGACGCCACGTGCTGACCGAGCCCGCCCCTGCCACTACGAGCGGCGAGCGGGCGATCGACTTCGGCTATCGCGCGCTGGTGTTGCCGCTGACCGAGATCATCGGGCGGCTGGGCTCGGCGGCGATCCTCGTCATCGCGCTCATCCTCACCTATCGCATCTGCGACGCCATCTGGGGCAGCTTCGCCTACCCCTTCTATCTCGGCGAGCTGCAGTACACCAATGACGAGGTGGCGATCGCGTCCAAGTTCTTCGGCGTGGGCGCGCTGCTCGTCGGGCTGGCAGTGGGCGGCGCGCTGCTGACGCTGATCGGGCGGATGGCGGCGCTGACCTTCGGCGCGGTGATCGCGGCGCTCACCAACCTCCTCTACGCCGACCTCGCGGTGGGCGGCGCGCGGATGCAGGCGGTGGCCGATGCGACCGGCTTCACCTGGCTCGTCACGCAATTGGGCGGCGACGAGCGACTGTCCAAGCTGATGATCACCATCGCGGGCGAGAATCTTGCCGTCGGCATCGCGGGGGCGGCCTTCGTCGCCTATCTCTCGAGCATCGTCGCCAAGGGCTATAGCGCGGTGCAATATGCGCTGCTCTCGAGCCTCGCGCTGCTGGTCGGCACGCTCGGGCGCGCGCCGCTGGGGCAGCTGATCGAGGAACTGGGCTATTACACCGTCTTCCTCATCACCACCGCGATCGGCGGGGTGGCGGTCGTGCTGTGCCTGCTCGAATGGGCGCGGCAGAAAAGGCTCGGCACCGCCGACCAGAACGCTCCGCCGCCCGAGGTCGAATTCGCCTAGGCCGGCAGGGTGCCGTTCTCGGCGAGGAAGGCACCCGCGAGATAGAGCGATCCCATCACCAGCACGGTGTCGCCGGGCTGCACGCGCTGCGCGACGCGTTCGAAGGCGGCGCGCAAGTCGCTGGCGGGGGCGCTGTCCGTGCCGTCGATCATCGCGGCGAGCGCCTGCGGCTGGTGATGGTCGTGGTGCGGCACAGGCAGTGCGGTGAAGCTTGCCATCTGCCGGATGAAGGGGGTGAGGAGCGCCAGCGGGTCGCGATTGGCGAGGATGCCTGCGACAATGTGCACGCGTCGTCCTTGTAGCGCCTGCGCGACGGCGCGCGCGGCCTCGCCATTGTGCGCGCCGTCGAGCATCAGGCTGATGTCGCCGGGGAGGCGGGCGCGGAGTTCGCCTTCCTCGATCCGCTGGAGCCGCGCGGGCCACTGCGCCCAGCGCGTCATCGGCGCGAGCGCCGGCCAGTCGAGGTCGATGGCGGACTGGTAGTCGAGCATCGCGAGCGCGAGGCCCGCATTTTCATGCTGGTGCGCGCCGGGCAGCGCGGGCAGCGGCAGGCGGAGCGCGCGCTGGCCCTCGTAGAGGAGTTCATCGCCCTCGCGGCGGATCGTCCAGTCGCGGTCCTGCAGCTTGAGGGGGGCGCCGGTCGCGGCGGCGACATCGGCGATGCGCTGGGTGGCCTCGGGCGACTGGCGCTGGACGACGAGCGGGACGCCCGGCTTGGCGATCCCCGCCTTTTCGCCAGCGATCTCGGGCAGGGTGGTGCCCAGCCAGCGCTGGTGGTCGAGGCCGAGCGCGGCGATGCCGCAGGCGGCGGGCGTTGCGACCACGTTGGTCGCATCGAGCCGCCCGCCCATGCCGACCTCGAGCAGGAGCGCGTCGGCGGGGGCGCGCGAAAAGGCGAGGAGCGCGGCGGCAGTGGTCGCCTCGAAGAAGCTGGGCGAGAGGCCCTTGGCTTCGACCGTGTCGAGCACTTCGCTGAGGAGCGGGGCGAGCGCCTCGTCCCCGATCAGCGTGCCGCCTAGCCGGATACGCTCGTTGAAGCGGACGAGATGGGGCGAGGTGAAGACATGGACCTGGCAGCCCGCCGCCTCGAGGCCGGCGCGGGCGAAGGCGATGGTCGAGCCCTTGCCGTTGGTCCCCGCGACATGGAGGACGGGGGGCAGCGCGCGCTCGGGGTGGCCGAGCGCGGCGAGCAGCGCCTTGACGGGTTCGAGATATTGCCCCTCGCGCTCGCCGCCATGGCCGAGCGCTTCCAACCGGTCGAGCTGGGCTTGCACGGCCGGATCATCCGACCGTGCTCCGTCCTTCATCAGGCCGCGTCTTCGGTCTGCGGCGCGAGATAGCCGATCAGCGCGGCGAGCCGTTCCTTCAGCTCGTGGCGATGCACGACCATGTCGAGCATGCCATGCTCGAGCAGATATTCGGCACGCTGGAAGCCCTCGGGGAGCTTCTCGCGGATGGTCTGTTCGATGACGCGCTGGCCGGCAAAGCCGATGAGCGCGCCCGGTTCGGCGATCTGGACGTCGCCGAGCATGGCGTAGCTCGCGGTCACCCCGCCCGTGGTCGGGTCGGTGAGGACGACGATATAGGGCAGGCCCGCCTCGCGCAGCTCGGCCAGCGCGACGGTGGTCTTGGGCATCTGCATGAGGCTGAGGATGCCTTCCTGCATGCGCGCGCCGCCCGCTGCGGTAAAGAGGATGTAAGGGGCCTTGCGCTCGATCGCGGCGCGGATGCCCGCGACGATCGCGGCGCCCACCGCGATGCCCATCGAGCCGCCCATGAAGGCGAAATCCTGGACGCCGACGACGGCGGGCATGCCATTGATGCGGCCATAGCCGGTGAGCAGCGCATCGCGCTCGCCGGTCTTGGCGCGCGCCTGCTTCATGCGGTCGGTGTATTTCTTGCTGTCGCGGAACTTCAGCGGATCCTCGCGCACCTCGGGAGCGGGCAGCCGCTCGGGCGGCGCGTCGAACAGCTGGTCGAAGCGCTCGTTGACGCCGATCCGGTCGTGATGCTCGCAGCGCGGGCACACGTAGAGATTGTCGGCCCATTCCTTGGTGAAGATCATGCTCTCGCACGACTTGCACTTGTGCCAGAGCTGGTCCTCGCTCTGGCGCTTGGGAAGGAAGGGGATGCCGTTACGGACGCGGTCGATCCAGCTCATGAAAGCTCCTCGTGAATATCGACGCCGGAGCTAGCCTTCCGCGTGCCTGCTGTCCAGTTCGCTAGATCGAGGCGTCGATCGCGGCGATCGCGGCCTTGGGGTCCTCGGCGCCGGTGATGGGGCGACCGATGACCAGCACCGAGGCGCCGTTTTCCATCGCCTCGTGCGGGGTGACGACGCGCTTCTGGTCGGCCAGTTCGCCGCCGCCCGCGGGGCGCACGCCCGGGACAACGAGATGACCGTCGGGCCACTTCTCGCGCATCGCCTTCACCTCGAGGCCCGAGCAGACGATGCCGTCGAGGCCGGCCTCGCGCGACAGGTCGGCCATGCGGTCGACGAAATCGGCGGGGGTGCCCTTGATGCCGGCGCGGTCGAGGTCGGGCTGGTCGAGGCTGGTCAGCATGGTGACCGCGACGACCTTGGTGATGTCGGGGGCGGCGGCCTTGGCAGCGCGCAGCATGTCGAGCCCGCCTGCGGCATGGACGGTGAGGATGCGGGGGCGAAGCGGCGCGATCGCCTCGACCGCCTTGCCGACAGTGTTGGGGATGTCGTGCAGCTTCAGGTCGAGGAAGATCGGTAGCCCGCGCTCCTTGAGGCGCATCACCCCGTCGGACCCTTGCGCGTTGAAGAATTCGAGCCCGAGCTTGAGGCCGCCCGCATGGGCGCGCACGGCCACCGCGAGGTTCTGCGCGGTGTCGAGCTTGGGGGTGTCGATGGCGACGAAGATGGGGCCGGGCATGGGCGGGATCCTTGAGGGTCTAGAAGGGGCTGTCGGGTTCGGGCGGCGGCGGGCTGGTGCGCTGCGGCGGGGCGACGGGCGGTGCGGGCGTATGCGGATGCGCATCGAGCGCGCGCTGGGCCTGGTCGATGCGGCGCTTCATCTTCCACAGGCGGCCGCGATACCAGAGCATCGTCGGCACCGCACCGAGGAGGAAGGTGAGGGCGAGGAGCAGCGGCAGCTTGATCGCCATGCGCATCTCGCCCCCGATGTCGATCATCACGTCGTGCCAGTTGGCGGTCGCGAAGATCGCGATGCCGACGGCGAGGAGCACCCAGAAAATCGTGCGCAGGAACTGCAAGTCTTGTCTCCCTCGCTCGCCCGCTCGTCGCGGACCGATATCGGTCGCCCGTTGCACATGCGGCACGAGCGGACATGCATTCCTCTTGCCTTCGTTGGTGCGACAGTCAACACAGCCGACACAGATGAATCGCCATAGCCTCATGCATATCGCGGCCTCCGCGCTGCTTTTCGCCACCGTTCTCGCGGCGGGGATGGCGACGGGCACGGTCAATGTCGTGCCCGAGCCGCCGCGCGACCGCATCCATGTCGCGCTGCCCGCGCCCTCCTCGGTGACGCCCGACGAGGCCTCGGGCGACGTAGCCGAAAGCGCGGTGGACTACGACCGGCTCGATGCTCGCCTCGAGCGATTGGTGGAGGAGCCCGGCATGGTCGGCCTCGCGGTCGGCGTGGTCGAGAATGGCGAGATCAGCTTCATCAAGGGCTATGGCGAGACGCTCGAGGGCTCGGGCGAGATGGTCGGCATCGACACGCAGTTCCGCTGGGCCTCGGTGTCGAAGGGCGTGGCAGGTGTGATGGCGGCCAAGCTCGATGCCGAGAAGCGCCTCAGCCTCGACCTGCCCATTTCCAATTACAGCAACACGCTCCAGCTGCCCGAGAACAACCATTTCTCGGCCAGCCTTCGCGACGTGCTCAGCCACCGGCTCGGCATCTGGCGCAACGCCTATGACGACCGCCTCGAGGGCGGGATCGACCCCGACATCATCCGCGGCCAGCTCGGCGGGCTGACGCAGGTCTGCCCCGTGGGCGCTTGCTGGAGCTACCAGAATGTCGCCTTCGACAGCAGTTCGGAGGCGGTCGAGCGCGGTACCGGCAAGACCTACGAAGAGGCGCTCATCAGCGAATTGTTCGGCCCGCTCGGCATGCGCGATACCAACGTCAATCGCGAGGGGCTCGAGGGGGCAGCAAGCTGGGCGCATCCGCACAGCCGCGGCCGCCGCGAGGTCCCCGTGACCGACGCCTATTACAAGGTCCCCGCGGCGGGCGGGGTCAATTCGGACATTCTCGACCTTGCCATCTGGCTGCAGGCGCAGACCGGCGAGTTTCCCGACATCCTCGCCCCCGAGGTATTGAACGAGGCGCACCGCCCGCTGATCGGGACGCCGGTCGAGATGCGCCGGATGCGCGATTTCCGCGAACGGCTTTCGGACGCGCGCTACGGGCTCGGCTGGCGCACCTATGATTATGCCGGGCACGAGATCATCGGCCATCGCGGCGGGGTGAACGGCTATCGCAGCCTGATCCTGTTCGACCCCGAGCTGGCGACCGGCATCGTCGCCTTGTGGAATTCGAACAGCTCGCAGCCCAATGGCGTGCAGTTCGAGCTGCTCGACATGGTCTACGGGCTCGAGGCGCGCGACTGGCTCGAACTCGACAGCTGAACCAAGTGGCGCGCCGCCCGTTCTTTGGCGCATGAGCTTTTCCCGTACCGCCCTTGCCGGGCTCGCCGTCCTCCTGTCCCCCACCCCGCTCGCCGCGCAGGCTTTTCCCGAGGGCACACCCTCGGGGCTGTTCGACGACAAGCGGCAGGAGGCGACACTCGAGGCGCAGGTGCTGCTGGCGCGCGTCGGCCATTCGCCGGGCGTGATCGACGGCTATCCGGGCGGCAATACCGCGCGCGCGCTCGAAGCGTTCCAGGAGGCCGAGGGGCTCGAGGTGACGGGCAGGGCCGATGGCGCCACGCTCGACAGGCTGCGCGCGCAGGCGGGCGATGCGCCCGTGCTCGGAACCTATGTGATCAGCGCCGATGATGTTGCAGGGGGCTTCACCGCGCCCGCCAGCGGCATGGAGGCGCAGGCCGAGACCGGCAATGTCGGCTATGGCTCGGCGGCCGAGATGCTGGCCGAGAAGTTCGGCATGGGCGAGGGCTTCCTGCGCGCGCTCAATCCCGGCGGTTTTGGGCAAGGGCAGGAGATCATCATTGCCAATGCCACGATGCGCGACCTGCCCGCGGTGGCGCGCATCGAGGTCGATGGCGGCGCCAACGAACTGCGCGCCTATGGCGAGAGCGGCGATCTCGTCGCGACCTTCCCCGCGACGGTGGGATCGAGCGACTTCCCGAGCCCGTCGGGGTCGATGGAGGTCAACGCCATCGCGCCCGAGGCGAGCTACACCTTCGATCCGTCGGACCAGGACTGGGGCGGGGACAAGCCGCTGAGCATTCCCGCGGGCCCCAACAATCCGGTCGGCGGCATCTGGATCGACCTGTCGAAGGACGGCTACGGCATCCATGGCAGCCCCGACCCCGCGCTCATCGGCAAGACCTCGAGCCACGGCTGCGTGCGGCTGACCAATTGGGATGCGCGCAGGCTTCTCGAGGCGGTTTCGCCGGGCACCGAGGTCGACTTTGTCTGACCGATTCGCGGGCGCAACGAGCATTAGCGTCAAATGAATCGCGGAAATGGCGGAATTTTGCGTTTTTCTTCACAATATCCTACAACCTGTTCCACTATCGTTCGACCGTCTCCTTCCGATCGGCCCTACGCCATCCAGCCGCGCAGCGGCATGGAGACGATTCCGAGCTTCCGCACCTCGCCCCGCCCCCATCACCTGTCGGCCGTCCGGCCCGGCGGGCGCGACTGACGCCAACCCCCGGGGCCTCCGTTCCCGCGGCGGCCCGCCCAGTCCAAGGAGACATTGCATTGGCCCACCAGACCGAATTTCTGATCGAGCGGATGGAAGAAGAACGCGCCAAAGCCGACGCGGCCACGCTGGCCAAGGTCAAGGAACGCCATGAGCGCGCCGCGAGGAGCTGGGAAAAGCTCGCCAATCGCGCGATCGCTGCCGACAAGCTGCGCGTCGCCGAAGAGGCCCGCAAGGCCGAGATGCGCGCCGAACAGGCGCAGATGCCGATGCCGGCCTGACCCTTCATCCCTCAGGGAACACAAAGAGGCGCGGGGGTTGTCCCTGCGCCTTTTTTGTTGCCCGTTGCCGCAGCTGCCTCGCCGGCCCCGTCGGGCCTATTGGCTAGGGGCTTTTACCACGCCCTGACCGGCTGACATCTCGCTTGATCTATGTTAAGTCGATGGACCGGGAGACACGTATGAACGGTTCGTCACGGCTCGTCGATTATTGCACCGAAGAGGCCGCGCGGCGGCTGGTCGATGATGCATCGCCGGCGCCTTTCGGGGCGATGCTCGATGCCGGCGGCAGCCCGCACGGTATCGCCGGCGCCTCGCGCCGCGAGCTCGAGCAGGAGATGGACCAGCTCATGGCCAATGGCGTGGTGCGGGCCACCGCGCTGACCGAGTGCCTCCCGAGGGACCGCGATCGCGGCACCATCATCATTTCGGTCGCGTGGGGTGACCGGGCGATGCAGGTGCGGGTGCCCTACGGGCGGCACCGCGAAGGGCTGTTCTGGGGAAAACATTCGGTCAGGCTCGGCGAGGCCGAGGTCGAGACCGGTGCGCGCGGGCAGCTTCAGGCCGGCTGACAATTTCCTCAGCATCTTTCCAGTAGCGCGTCAGGATCGCTTTTCCGTGTGGCGTTAGAACGGACCCCGCAAAGAGGGAGACGCGCACATGAAACTTCTGGTCAACATCCTCGCCCTTGGAGCCGCCGCCATGTCGCTGCCGTGGCTCCTCTCCGGCATGGCCGATCCGGACAGCGGTTCGACCCACATGCCCGCCAGCACGGCGGCCGGCTTCTGCCAGCTGACCTTCGACCAGATCGCGGCCGACGATTATTCGTGCCGCCTCGGCGGCGGCGAAGCGGTCCGCGACTAGGTACGCCTTACGGCGCTCGGTCCTGGTCAGTGGCCCCGTCGAGCCGCTCGCGGACCGCCTGGGCGAGCCGCGACAGGCTGAAGGGTTTTGCCAAGAGCGCCACGCCCTCGTCCAGCCGTTCGTTGTGGACGATGGCATCGCGGGTGAAGCCGGTGGTGAAGAGGACCGGCATGCCGGGGCAGCGCTCGGCGACCGCATCGGCAAGCCGCCGCCCGTCCATCTGCGGCATGACGACGTCGGTGAAGACGAGATCGACCCCGCAATCCGACCCCAGCCGCTCCAGCGCTTCCTCGCCATTCTTCGCCTCGATCACGGCATAGCCGAGCGCTTCGAGCGCATTGACACTCGTCTCGCGCACCGCCGCCTCGTCCTCGACCACCAGCACCGTCTCGCCGGGCTGCGCCATCGGCAAATGGTCGCTTTCCCCGGCGCTCACGCGGCGGTCCTCCAGCCCCTCGCCGATGGCGCGCGGGAGGTAGAGCTTGATGGTCGTTCCCTCGCCCTCCTCCGAATAAATGGCGAAATGGCCGTCGGACTGCTTGAGGAAGCCGAACACCTGGCTCAGCCCGAGGCCCGTGCCCTTGCCGACCTCCTTGGTGGTGAAGAAAGGATCGACCGCCTTGGCCTGCACCTCGGGCGACATGCCGGTGCCGGTGTCGCTGATGGCGATGAGGACGAAGTCGCCCGCGGGAATGTCCTCGGCGGCGGCATGGCTGCCATCGAGGCGGGCGTTCCCGGTCTCGATGGTCAGCCGTCCGCCCTCGGGCATGGCGTCGCGGGCGTTGACCGCGAGATTGACGATGGCGTTTTCGAGCTGGCTGGGATCGGCGACCACGGGCCACAGGTCGCCCGCCATGACGGTCTTCAATTCGATCTGCTCGCCCAGCGTGCGGCGCAGGAGTTCCGACATCTCGCCGACGAGACGGTTGCAGTCGACAGTCTCGGGCATGAGCGTCTGGCGCCGCGAGAAGGCAAGAAGGCGCTGGGTCAGCTCGGCGGCCTTCTCGGCGCCCATCATGGCACGTGACAGCGCCTTGCGCTGCTTGTCGGGATCATCGATTTGCCGCGCCATGTCGAGATTGCCGGTGATGATGGCGAGCATGTTGTTGAAGTCATGCGCGATACCGCCCGACAGCTGGCCGATCGCTTCCATCTTCTGGAGCTGGCGGATCTGGTCCTCGGCCTCCGCGCGGGCGGCGGCCTCGGCGATGAGCTGGTCATTGGCTTCCTGCAGGTCGTGGGTGCGCGCCTCGACCTCGCGCTCGATGCGCAGGCGGGCGAGCTGCTGCTGGAAGGTGAGGAGAACGACGAGCAGGGTAAGCGCAAGGCCGATGCAGAAGACGACCAGTGCGCCGATCTTGGGATCGGGCGTGTGGAAGGCGCGGGTCGCGGCGACGCGGATGGTGAGGGTCTGGCCGCCGATGGAGAGCTCGCGCGTCTCGGCGAAGGCGCGCTCCGCGGCATCGCGCTCGCCATACAGGAGGGTCTCGGCGGAGACGGGGCCGTCATAGACCCCGATCTCGACATCCTCGTAGAGCGGTTCGTCGGTGATGGTGCTGAACAGGTCGCCGGCCCGCAACGGGCTGTAGACCCAGCCGATGAAACGCTCGCGCCCCTGCAGCGGCTGGGTCACCGGCATGTAGAGGAGGAAGCCCGCCTGCTTGTCCTCGTCGATTTCCTGGACGAGCTCGATCTTGTGGCTGAGCGCCACCTCGCCGGACTTGCGCGCCCGTTCCATCGCGGCGCGGCGGTTGTCCTCGCTCATCATGTCGAAGGCGAGCGCGGCTTCGTTGCGCTCGTTGCCGGGCTCGAGGAAGGTGATGATCGAATAGCCTTCGCGCTCCCCTTCGGGCCAGAGGGCGCGGAAGGTTTCGCCCTGCCGGTAGGCGGAGGCCAGGCGATTGGCCTCCCCCGGCGACTGGGCATAGACGGAGAAGCCAACCCCGAGGATGCCGGGGTTGAAGCGGGCGAGGTTCTGGCGCTCGACATAGCGGCGAAAGTCGGTCGCGGTGACGCGGTCGGAGGCGCGGAACAGCGCCGCGCCGCCGCGCAGCACCGCCGATTGCAGCGCGAACTTGTTCTCGACCGACAGGGCAGCGCGGTCGGCGAGGCGCGACAATTGCTGGTCGTAGCGGCGCTGCGAATTCTCGAGCGATTCGAAGGCCGCCAGCACGCTCAGCACCAGTCCCGCGAGCAGCAGGAACAGCGGTAATCGGTAGCGTGACAAAAAATCGGTCAAAGCGGTGTTGGCCCCCGAGCGGACGTGGATGAATAATCCAACAAGCGCGGGCGGTTCGGGTTCCGAAACGATCGCGCGCGGGGAGCTTCTGGGACGGGCGCGGGGCTTGCGGGGCCGGGCGGTTGCTGCTCATTATCGGCGGCATGGAGGGGGCGATCATCTTTGCATCGCTGGTCGTCGGCGTAGCCGTGACCGACCAGCTGACCAGCCTGCACCACTTGCTGCGCAAGGGACGGGCGGTGCGGTGGGATCCCCTGTGCCTCGCCACCGCGCTCCTGGTGACGCTGACCATCATCATGGTGTGGTGGGGCATTGCGGGGGATGAGGCCGAGACCATGACGATCGGCGGCTTCCTGCCGAGTTTCCTCCTGCTCGTGCTCCTCTTCCTGCTGGCCGCGCACAGCCTGCCCGACCGCGAGGAGGTGCAGGCGACCGGGCGCTACGACATGTTCGCTTATTATGACGCCAACAGCCGGATGATCTGGCTGCTCTATACGGTGGCCTCGCTTTTCTCGAGCCTGACGGGGGTGGTGCAGTCGGCGATGGCGGGGGTGGGGCGCGACCGGATCCTGCTGCAATATGGCCCCGACCTCGTGATCGTGACCTTCCTGATGGGCTCGCTCATTTTCGTGCGGCGGCGCTGGTGGCACTGGGTGGCGCTGGTGGTGCTCTATGTCGGGCCGATCAACTGGCTGGGGCGCAGTTTGGGCTAAGGCGAGCATTCGCGTCGCGCGACAGTGGCGGGGCCGCGAGGACAGCGGTGTCATTGCCTTCTCGAAACAAAGGGCGTAGAGCCGGACGGGCTACCAGTTGCCGACTTCTGGAACATCCGGGCGGACAACGCGCCCGAGTCTTTCGTCATCGCCGATTTCTAGCATGAAGCTGCTGCGCCCTTCGCAGCGGCACCGAAGGACTATTCCCATGATCGAAGGCACCGTAAAATTCTTCAATAGCGACAAGGGCTTCGGCTTCATCGCGCCCGACGGCGAGGGCGATGATGCCTTCGTGCATGTCAGCGCATTGGAAGCGGCCGGGCTGCAGACCCTCGAGAAGGAACAGCGGGTCGGCTACGAGCTCGAACAGGATCGGCGCGGCAAGATGGCCGCGTGCAAGATCACGCTGCTCTAGCGAAAGGCCGCTATCGTTTTGCCCGCCGCGGGGGCCGCGGGCAGGGGGGGAAGGGGCTCGTCGCAATGCGGCGGGCCCTTTTTTCTCTTTCACCCCGGGGGGAGGAAGGAAGCAGCATGTCCGACCAGAGCGATTATCTCGTAGAGCGCGTGCGTGAAGCGCGGGCGCTGGCCCGCGAGGCCACGCTCGACAATGTGCGCGCCAACCATCTGCGATCGGCGGCGGCGTGGGAAGCGCTGGCGCAGCGGTCGCTGCGTACCGATATCCTGAAGAGCGAGGAGGCCGCCCGAAAGGCCGAGCGCGAGGCGCAGGCGGCCGCCGACGAAGCGGCCGGCATCGAGCGTCCGCCGCGCGGCGGACGCCCGCCCCGGTCCTAGCGGATGGCGCCGACGCGGTCGCTGCCCTCGAAGGGGCGGGCGTTGATGCGGGCGCGATAATCCTCGGCCATGCGCGTGTAGACACGGCGCATTTCCTCGGTCGCGGCACGGTGGGCGCGGTCGTGCGCCACCTGTTCGCGGTGGAGCAATTCGTTAAGATCGGTGATGGGCATAAGGCGTTCCTGCGACAAGCGTCGGCGAGTTACTCGTTCCGACAGTCACAGGATGCTTCGAGAAAATTCTTGTGATGCCAGTGGTATAGCACGGATCGCGCCGCATGTCGCGCGGCGTCTGGCGCGCGGTGTCTGGTGTGCCCGGTCAGGCGCGGGCGAGCTGGCTGAGTTTCTTCACCGTATTCATGTTGCGCGCGGTGCCGCGGTCCATGGCGGGGAGCTTCATGCGACTGCGGCCCTGGCCCGAGGGATAGTGGAGGTAGAGGTGGCGGGTGCCGAGCGCGACCTGCTCGTCGGTAATGTTGGTGGCGGCGGTGATGTCGGCCTGTGTCGGTGCGTCGTCGAGAAAGAGCGCTATGACCTTGTTGCCGGGGGCTTGCGGAAACGGGTTGGCGGCGAGGAGGGCGTCGAGTTCGTCGGCGGTGCGGACGAAGAGCGGGACGGGGGCGCCGACATGGGCCTTAAGCGCGGGGCCGAGGCGGGCGCGGATCTCTCCCTCGCTGTCGTCGGTGTCGAGGAGGAGGTTGCCGCTGGCGATATAGGTGCGCGGGTCCGCATAGCCCGCCGCCGCCGCGAGCGCGCGCAGGGTGTGCATCTTGAGCGGCGTGCCGGCGTTGATGGCGCGGAGGAGGGTTGTTTTCGAGATCAAATTACCAATCGTTCCTCGAAGGTTACCTCGTGCCAATCATTAGAAATGCAGCATGCGATTGATGAAACTGCCACGGCTAAAAATGCGTCGGTATGATCTGACGATTTGAGGGTGTGGTGGTCATCAGGGCAATCGTCTCTTTCGGCGAAAATGCTCTCCATTCGTATATCCCCATGGAAAATACGTGACCGAAATCCGTACCCTTTATTGATTAGTTTATTCATATCATGCCCCCTTATCTCCGCTGATAAAAGAGGTGCCCGGCGACGTATTTGATAAGCAATGGCACTAGAACTGTCACAATATAAAGCCTCCAAGGACGCTATCGTCCACAGAAGCGTTGGGTAAGAGTCGTGTTTGTTTGATACCTTAAAGATTCTCGAAAGAAGGCAAACCGACTTCTCGACGTTCGTCTCTCCCTTTCCGTACCAATAGCCCTTACATTTTAATGACCACTCCAAAACCTTTTCTGGATGCGTTTTAGGTATCCTACTGATGTCGATAAGATTGTCATCGTTCACAGCCCACGGTATGCATGAGTCACATCCATTTGACTCTGAATGCTGTTCTCCACACTCAGCAAAGGTTTTGATGGTATTTAGAGCACCGCCAAAGGCAATGTTCCAAATGCCGAAACAGCCATCGATCAATTTCGTGACTTGATCGCACAAGGAATCCTCAAGCATTGAGAGCAGTTTTTCATCTTCTATCTCGCTTCCATCAGGATATTGGATTTTAGGAAGGTCGCTCGCGGAAAACGTAGGTTCGCTAGCGGTGGCTTCTATGACAATACAATTGTCTAAGCCTGCGGCAAACGTTCTAATCTTGAGAAAGTCTAATTCTTCAGGGTCAATGTCTTTCACGTTCAATGTGATAGTTTCGCAGAGAAATTCGGGGTCGAAATTCCAGCACGACAGAACCATTCCATCAATTCGGGATAAAGCCCATTCGCGAAGCGCTAAGAATTCTTCGCTGTCGATATGATATCTGGGGAGAATGTAGCTCTTACAGGTGCATGACCTTAGTTCATTGTCACTCATATATTTCAGTCCAAACTCACAAAGCTATCCAATACCCGTTTCCGTCCTGCTTTCTCGAACTCGATCTCGAGCTTGTTGCCTTCGATCGCTTCGATCTTTCCGTAGCCGAACTTGCCGTGAAAGACGCGCATGCCGACGGTCAGGTCGTCGCGGCCCTTGTTGCCTAGGCTCACCGCGCTGCCGCGGCTTTCGATGATGCGTTGTTCGCCTTTTTCGAAGCGGGAGCTGGCGCGTTTCCAGCCGGGGCCTCGGGTGCTGGCGCGGTTGGAGCCCGCGGCGGCGAGGTGGGCGAAGGGGTCTTCGTGGGGCTGGAACTGGGCCTGCCAGAGCGAGGCGCCGCCCGACATGGTCTGGTCGCTTTCCACATGTTCGGCGGGGAGTTCGTCGACGAAGCGGCTGGGGATGCTGCTCGTCCACTGGCCGTAGATGCGGCGGTTGGCGGCGTGGACGATCATCGCCTGTCGGCGCGCGCGGGTGATGGCGACATAGGCGAGGCGGCGCTCTTCCTCGAGGCTGGCATTGCCGCCTTCGTCCAGCGCGCGCTGTGAAGGGAAGAGGCCTTCTTCCCAGCCGGCGAGGAAGACCAAGGGGAATTCCAAGCCCTTGGCGGCGTGGATGGTCATGAGGGTGACGCGCTCTCCCGCCTTGTTGGCGTCATTGTCCATGACGAGGCTGACATGTTCGAGGAAGTCCGAGAGGGTCTCATATTCCTCCATCGCGCGGGCGAGTTCGGCGAGGTTGTCGAGGCGGCCCTGGGCCTCGGCGGACTTGTCGGCCTGGAGCATGGCGACATAGCCTGACTCCTCGATCACCTGCTGCATCAGCTCGGACGGAGTGAGGGCTTTGGTGCCGCTTTCCATGAGCTGGCGGTTGTCGTCGCCGATGACGGGGGTGGCGATCGATCCGGACATCAGTGTCCGCCAGCGGGCGAAGTCGCCGACGAAGCGGCCGAGCGAATTGCGGGCGCGGGGGGTGAGTTCGTCGGTGTCGAGGATCTGCGCGGCGGCCATAAGGAGCGGGAGGCCCTGCGATCTCGCATATTGGTGGATGGTGGCGACCGCCTTGTCGCCGAGGCCGCGCTTGGGGGTGTTGATGATGCGGTCGAAGGCGAGGTCGTCCTGCGGGGAGGCCAAGAGGCGGAGGTAGGCGATGGCGTCGCGGATCTCGGCGCGCTCGTAGAAGCGGAAGCCGCCGATGATCTGGTAATCCATGCCGATGGCGATGAAACGCTCTTCGAACTCGCGGGTCTGGTGCGAGGCACGCACGAGGATGGCGCAATCATCGAGGCTGCCGCCCTTGGAGACGTGGTTTTCAATCTCTTCGGCGATGCGGCGGGCTTCCTCGGGGCCGTCCCAGACGCCGAGCACTTTCACTTTCTGGCCCATGCCGGCGTCGGTCCACAGCTCCTTGCCGAGGCGGCCGCTGTTGTGGGCGATCACTCCGCTGGCGGCGGCGAGGATGTGGCCGGTGGAGCGGTAATTCTGTTCGAGGCGGACGATCTTGGCGCCGGGGAAATCGCGCTCGAAGCGGAGGATGTTGGACACATCGGCGCCGCGCCAGCTGTAGATGCTCTGGTCGTCGTCGCCGACGCAGGCGATGTTGTTGTCGGGGGAGGCGAGCATCTTCAGCCATTCATACTGGCTGGCGTTGGTGTCCTGATATTCGTCGACCATCAGGTAGCGGAAGCGCTCGCGCCACTGGTCGAGGACGTCGGGGTGCGCCTTGAAGATGGTGAGCATGTGAAGGAGGAGGTCGCCGAAGTCGCAGGCGTTCACCGCTTTGAGCCGCTCCTGATATTGCGCGTAGAGGTCGGCGCCCTTGCCGTCGGCATAGGCTTGCGCATCGGCGGCGTCGATGTGGGCGGGGGTGAGGCCCTTGTTCTTCCATTGGTCGATGAGGCCGGCGAGGGCGCGGGGCGGCCAGCGCTTGGGGTCGATCTGCGCGGCCTCGACGAGTTGCTTCAACAGGCGGAGCTGGTCGTCGGTGTCGATGATGGTGAAGTTGGGCTGGAGGCCGACGAGCTCGGCGTGGCGGCGGAGCATGCGCGCGCAGACCGAGTGAAAAGTGCCGAGCCAGGGCATGTTGTCGACCGCGCCGCCGGTGATCTTGGCCACGCGCTCCTTCATCTCGCGCGCGGCCTTGTTGGTGAAGGTGACGGCGAGGATCTGGCTCGGCCAGGCGCGGCGGGTGGCGATGAGGTGGGCGAGGCGCGCGGTCAGCGTGGCGGTCTTGCCCGTGCCCGCGCCCGCGAGGATGAGGACGGGGCCGTCGAGGGTGGTCGCGGCCTCGTACTGCGCGGGGTTGAGGTGCGCGAGATAGGCTGGCGTGTCGGCGGGCATGGGGGGCGAAGATTCGGTCACGCCTGACAGGTAGGGCGGGGAGAACATTTGGGCAACCCGGTCGGTGGTCGGGGAGTCGGGGAGGCGACTCGAAGATGCAGTTGGTGAGTCGTTTTCGAGTCGGGCGGGCGGAATCGGGCTTGCGAATCGGCTTTGTGCTGGCTAGAGGCGCGGCTGGACTGGGGTCGTGCCCGCGAAATTCGCGAGTTATGCGCGATATCCCCGTTATCCACAGGCGAAAACATCTTTTAAGCGCTTGGAAACCAAGCCGATTCGCGACATATTGAAATTGTGATCGGGACGAACCGCCCGGGCCCTTCGGGGCAAGGAAACGGAAGTTCCGATCTCCGCCGGCAGGCGAGGGTCGCAAGACCGGAAGGAGCGCCAAAGGATCTTCGGATCCGGACAGCGTGTCGAGATCCGGACCCTTGGGGACCAGACCAGCCGGTCGGACGGCACCGGAAGCACCGGGGTGCCTAACGCAGCCGCGCTGCACCGATCTTCGGATCGGGGGAGCGAAGGGCGCGAAGGTCCCGGTCCAGGAAGGGCCGCGACGAACCACCGGGACGCGATCCGCTTGACGGGTCGGTCGGTGAGGGAAAGGCACGGAGCCTGTCGTGAGTGAGAGCTCTCAACAGGCAAGGCGCCGGACCCGAGGCGAAGCTCCTCATGGGAGCAGGCCGGGTGGAAACGAGCGACGCCTGAGTGGGTGCGCAAGGATGGCGATGGGCGCCGAACAGAAGCCTTCGGGCGGACGTGAAGCGAACCCGGGCCAAGACCGGCAAACCGACCCGGAGCCAAGAAGGGGACCAGCGTTTCGGCGCTGGTCCCTTTTTCTTTGCGCGGGTGTCGGGCGGGTCGGGGGCGCCGCCGTCGATGATCGATGCGCTGTCCGCTAACGCGACGATGAGGCGGGTTCGGGCCAGGCCGGGGCTTGCCGTCTCTTCCTCCATTTGCTTGTCTCCGCCCTGCTCGGGGGAAGGGGGATTTCATGATGATCGCATCGGGGCTGCTGGGCGGCCTCCTCTATGCGTCCGCCACCGCGGGCCAGCCGGTCGAGGTCGCACCGCGGGGCGATATCCGCGGGCTGTTCACGTCCGAAGACTATCCGAGCATGGCGCTCCGGCACCAGGAACAGGGCGGGGTGCGCGCGCGGCTGCACGTCGGTCCCGACGGCCGGGTGACCCAGTGCAAGATCGCCGAGAGTTCGGGCTCGGAGCATCTCGACCGGGCGACCTGCACCGTGTTGCGCGCGCGGGCCCGCTTCGAGCCGGCGCTCGACGAGGCGGGGCAGCCGACCTCGGGCATCTATGTGACGCCGACGGTGGAGTGGCGGATCAGCCGGCCTCCCGTGGACGCCTTTCCAGTCGAAGCGGCGCGGACGATCCCGACGCCGCTACTGTTCGGCTTTACCGCCAAGGGGGCGTTGCGCCGGTGCGGACAACTGGCACCCGGTGACGCAGCACCGCAGCCATGTGACCGCGAACAGGAGCAGCATGCGCTGATGATCGGCATGCAGATCGTCGACCATCCGCTTTATTCGCAGGGTGACTGGCTCGTCGGCTCGCTATGGGGCGACCGCGAACAGGTCCTGCGCTGGCACGACCGCGTCGGCAGGGCGGCGAGCGATGTGCTCCATCTGTCGAAGGTCCTGACAGAGATGCACGAGTGCTTCGAGACGCCGGAGGGCGAGCAGGTCTGCGTGACCGGCAGGCGGCTTCGCGTTCCCGACGGGGCCGCGGGCGACAATGCGCTGGAGCTGTTCGCGGTCGTGCCCGTCGGTCGGGCGGCAGGCCTGATCGACTAGGCCGCGGCCTCGTCCTTGGCCTTGCCGTCGGACTGTTCGACGATGCGGCGGAATTTCTTGACCGTCTCGTCGAGCAGGATGATGGCCTCGTCGATGGCGAGGCGGGTGCTGGCCGACAGGTCGGCGGTCTCGCTGGCCTCCTCGAGGCGCCCCTTCACGATCTCGTCGCAGTCGGCGAGCTTGAGGAGGAGGGGGCCGTAATTGCCCGTCTCGGTCGCGCTGTCCGACAGGTCGAACCAGCTGGCGGGGCAGCAGATGCGGCGCTCGCTGTCCTCGAGCGGGGCGTGGAGCTCGTCGAGCGCCGCCTTGACCAGCGGGATCATCTCGTCACGGTTGGAACAGCAGTCCTGGAGGATCTTGACGATCTGCTGGTTGGTGATGCGGTCACAGACCATGCGGATGCGATCGCCGGTGTCCTCGGCGGCACCGTGCAGCATCCTCAGCAACTTGGCATCATCTGGTCGTCCGAGCATCGACCGTCCCTCCGGCTGGGGGTCGCGGGAAGGAGCGCAAGAGATGCTGCGCCCCCGTTAGTCGGTTCCAACGAGCCGGTTAACCGATGGTTGCAACAAATGTGACGATAATGGGAGCGTTCCCGCAGGAAGCCAGCTTTCCCTAGCGTCCGGTCATTTCGCGCACGCGCTCGGCATAGAGGCGGCCGACCGCCTGTTCGCTACCGTCGGCGAGCTGGGCGATCCAGCGACCCGAGGCGTTGCGGGCGAAACCGGTGATGAAATCGCGCCGCACGATGGCCGAGCGGTGGAGGCGGACGAAGATCGACGGGTCGAGGCCCTTTTCGAGCGCGGTCATCGAATGGTGGATGAGCCAGCTGCGGGTGCCGACATGGAGGCGCATATAGTCGCGCTCGGCCGACACGCGGTCGATGTCGGCGGCGGCGATGCGCACGAGGCCCGACAGGTCGGAGGCCCAGAATTCGGTCAGATAGTCGGACTCTTCGCGGGGTTCGCCCGCGGGGTCGCGATGCTCGAGCGCCTCGCGCACGCGGGCGATGGCGTCGGCAAAGCGCGCGCGCTCGACGGGCTTCATCAGATAGTCGACCGCGGCGACCTCGAACGCTTCGACCGCGAACTGGTCGTAGGCGGTGACGAAGATGATGGCGGGGCGCGAGGGCTGGCTCGCCAGTTCGCGGGCCACCTCGATGCCGTTCATGCCGGGCATGGAGATGTCGAGGAGGATGAGGTCGGGCTGGTGCGTCCTGGCGCGCTCCAGCGCCTCGACGCCATCCTCGGCCACGCCGACGAGGTCGAGGCCCTCGAGGGGCTTCATGAGCGCGGTGAGGCGTTCGGCGGCGAGCGGTTCGTCGTCGGCAATGAGGACCTTAAGCGCGGTCATCGGAAGGCTCCTTGGTCACGGGGATGTCGAGGACGACGCGGAAACCGTCGTCGGTCGGGCCGGCATGGCAGGTGGCGGTCGGGCCGAAATGGGCGAGCAGCCGCTCGCGCACGTTGACGAGGCCGGTCCCGGTGCCGCTCGGCAGTTCGCCGTCGGCGCGCGGGCCGACGGGGGTGGTGTTGAACACGCAAAGACGCGCGCGGCCATCCTCGAGCGGGGTGGCGGCGATTTCGATATGGACGGGCTCGCGGGTGCGGCTGACGCCATATTTGATGGCATTCTCGACCAGCGGCTGGAGGATGAGCGCAGGCACGCGCATGTCGGCCAGCGCCTCGGGCACGTCGATCGAGACGTCGAGCCGCTTGGGGAAGCGGCGCTGCTCGATCTCGAGATAGAGGCGCTGGAGGTCGATCTCGTTCTCGAGCGCGATGGTCTCGGACGGGTCGAGCGAGAGCGAGGTGCGGAAGAAGGTCGACAGCGCGATCAGCATTTCCTCGGCCTGTTCGTTGCGCTCGGTCATGACCAGCGAGGACAGGCTGTTGAGCGTGTTGAAGAGGAAGTGCGGGTTGATCTGGTAGCGCAGCGCGCGGACATGGGCGGCCTGCGTGGCAGCCTCGGCCTCGGCGAGGCGGCGCTGGGCGCGTTCGGCCCGCTTGGCGCTGTCGAGCGCGAGATAGACGCCCGACCAGGCGAGGAAGAAGAAGAGCCAGACGACGGCAGCGTCGGCGGCGATGCGGACCTTGCCGAGCCGGTCGAGCTCGTCGAGCTTGGGCAGGGTGAAGATCATCGGCGCTTCGCCCGAATGGCGCTGGATGCGGATCTCGTTGCCCTTCTGGATGATGACCGCGCCCTCGCGCGCCTCGATGCGATATTCCTCGCCCGCCTCGCCGCGGTCGGGGGCGGTCGAGATGATGAACATCGCCTGCGCGATGGCGGCAAGGCTGGAGGCACCGAGCGCGACGGCGGCGCGCCAACGCAGCGAGGCGCCGGGCTTCATCGCCCGCAGCGAGACATAGATGCACAAGGTGAGGACGATGCCGATGGCGATGGCGGGCATGCGCAGGGCAAGCACCGACATGAGGTCATCGACGAGCAGCGCGCGGCCGACGACGGTCGCCAGATAGGTCGTCCAGAAGAGGATGATCGAGAGGAGCGCCACCCGCCAGTCGGCGAAAAGCGAGCGCTGTTTGGGAGGAAAAGAGACGTGACGCATCGTCCCCGCTTCTAGCGCCGCGATGGCACGCCCGCCAAGCCCCGTGCCCGCCCTTGGTCGAAGGGGCAGGGGCGCTGGCAGAAGGAACGGGCCGAGGGGGCGGCTCGTTGACCGGAAAAGCCATCAACACGGAGTTTCAGGCCATGGGCGAGTATAAGGACGAACCGAGCAAGGAGCTCGAGGAAAAGCTGCGCAAGCATCCGCATGACGAGGATGCCAAGGTCGATGTCGGCTCGGACGAATCGATGGATGCCTCCGACCCCATCTCGGTGACCCGCAGCGACGACACCGAACCGCATCCGAGCTCGGACGCCCCCAAGAAATAGCGCCAACCGCGCTTTCCGCAGCGTCGGGACGCTGCCGCAACCAGATCACGCCTGCGTTGCCATTTTGTCGCATCATCGTGAAAAGCCGGAAAAGTGGCGCCCAGCCCTTGCCGGAAGCCTAGTTTTTTGCCTCTTTTCCTCTCGGGGAAGCTGCTGCGTAGATGTGGTTAAGTCACTTTTAAGGCTAGCCTTTCTACTATCGCAGCTAGAGGCAAAAGGAGCTGTACGATGGTTGCGAAGAAGGGCGTGGGCCCGGTGACGGGGGAAAAGCTGATCAGCGAGATGAAGGAGTTCGCCTCCTTCGACAAATCGACGCAGCGTTATATCCGCCGCTCGCTCGACACCGCTTTCAGTCGCAAGGATCCCATCGCCACCTGGGCACGCGACGAGGGAGAGGCGGCCGCGATCAATGCCCAGAAGCGTTTCTATGCCCAGCTTCCCCATCTTCGCGCCGATATTCCCGATGACAGCGGGCTCGACATGCTCGAGCCGTTCCTCGGGCTGCTGACCACGCTGTCGGCCTTCGATCTCGCGCAGGGGCGGATCGACAGCTTCTCGGCCTATCGCTTCCTCTACGAACGCCTGCTCGGCGCGCAGGTGCGCCCGTGGCTGCCCGCGGCCTTCTGTGCCGCCGCCGCGCTGCCGCACCTCCACCCCGATCGCCGCCGCATCCTCTTGCAGTCGATCAGCGAGGGCGCGGCGACCGCGGCCGGCTGGTCGAGCCGCGAGCCGGTATTCTGGCCCGAATGGGTCGAGAAGGTGGATGCCGAAGCCGCCGCCTGAGCCGGATAGGCCCTAGAGCTTGTAGATTTCGGCCAGTTCGCCGAGCGACATTGCGGGCGTCCTGTGGAGGATGAAGCGGCCTTTCGCTTCCTCCTCCCAGGGCGCCCGCTGCTTTTCGCGGTCATCGACGAGGACGTCGCCCGGCGCGGCATAGCGATGCTTGTCGCGCGCCATGCAGGTGATGACGGGAATGCCGGGCAGCCAGCGTTCCGCCCAGGCGCGTTTCTGGGGCTCGGCCCATTTGCCGAGCGGCAGGCCGGTGAGGATGGTGGGCGAGAGGTGGGCGAGGCGCTCGACCATCTCGAGCGCGCCGGGGAGCGGCTCGAGATTGGCGTAGAAGCCGTCGGCGCGCGCGAGCGTCTTCCAGAAGCCGCCGACGCCGACCTTCTTCTGGAAGGACTGCGGGTCGAGGCCGGTCAAGGCGCGCACCCCGCCGTCGAAATCGGCGAGCACGCCGTCGCAATCGAGGAAGAGGGCGGGGGCGGTCAACGGACGTAGCCTGGTTCGGCGTGGAAGGGCACGGGATCGACCTCGGTCCAGCCATGGTCGGCGATGAGCGCGTTGGAGTCCCTGGGCACCTTGCCGCTATCGGGGTCGATGCTCCACGTCACATGGAAGTGGTTGCCGTCGGGACGGTGGAGCTGTCCGCTTACAAGGACCACCAGCGCCTCCACGCCCTCGCCCGCATCGCTGTGGCCGATGACGGCGAAGCTGGCATGCGGGGGAACCGGTGCCTTGGCCTGGTGGCCCCACAGGGTGACGTGATGCGCGACCACGCCTGCATAGCGCGGCGGGAAATGGGCGAGCAGCGCCTCGCGGTCGGCCGCATCGAGGATCCAGCCGACGGGACGCGCCATCAGTGCTGCTGCCCGCCGATCGCCTCGAGGAGGTCGCGGGCGTAGGCGATCAGGCTGTCGTCGCGCGCGCCCATGACGAGGACGATGTCGCCGGGACGGGCATCGGCGGCGATTTCCTTCGCGATGTCGTCGCGTTCGGCGATGTGGATGGCATGGGCGCCGGCCTCGCGCACCGCATGGGCGAGCCAGTCGGAGCCGCGCGCCTTGTCGACCGTGCCGCCCTGGTAGACGGGGTCGGGCAGGAACAGGCGGTCGTCTTCGCCCATATGGTCGGCAAAGGTAGCGGCAAGCTCCTCGCCCATCTTGGCGAGCGGGCCGTAACCGTGCGGCTGGAAGATGGAGAGCAGGCGGCGACCGCGCGCGCGCATCGTCTCGAGCGTGGCGGCGATCTTGTCGGGATTGTGCCCGAAATCGTCATAGACGGTGATGCCGTGATGCTCGCCCACGCGCTCGAGGCGGCGCTTCAATCCGGCGAAGCGGGCCAGCGCGGCGGCGCCGTCGGCAAGCTCGACCCCGACCGCATGGGTGGCGGCGAGTGCGGCGAGCGCATTCATCGCATTGTGGCGGCCGGGCATGGGGAGGTGGACGGGATAGACCTCGCCGTCATGGCTCAAGGTAAAACGCACTTCCTCGTCATGGAGCTCGAGGTCGTGGCCGCGATAGGCGGGGTCGTTTGCGGGGTCGAAACCGAAGCCCTTCGCGCCCTCGGGGGCGATGGCGCGCGCTTCCTCGTCATCGGCGTTGAAGATGGCGTGGGTGCCGGCCTTCATGAAGTTCGCAAACAGGCTGCGTAGTTCGTCCATCGACTTGTGATCGAGGCTGATGTTGTTCACCAGCGCGACTGTCGGGCGATAGAGGGCGATCGAGCCGTCGCTTTCATCCACCTCGGCGACGAACAGGTCGGGATCGCCCACCAGCGCGGAAGCGAAGGGGGCGTGGGGGCCCGCGAAATTCTTCATCACCGCGCCGTTCATCACGGTCGGCTTGCGCGCCGCCTCGTGGAGGATCCAGCCGGTCATGCCGGTGACGGTCGACTTGCCCGAGGTGCCGCCGATGGCGATCGAGGTCGCGGCGGCATTGAGGAGTTCGGCGAGCAGTTCGGGGCGGGCCTTGCGGGCTAAGCCGAGTTCGCGCGCGCGCACCACGTCGGGCACGCTGTCCTCGACGGCGGCGGAGGCGACCAGCGTCTGGCCCGGCTGGAGGCCGGTGCCGTCCTGGTCGTGCAGGTCGATCCCGAGGCTGCGGAGGTAATCGAACTTGGCGGCCATGCGGCCGGCATCGAGGCTGCGGTCCGAACCCGAAACATTGGCGCCGCGCGCCTTGATGATCGCGGCGAGCGGCAGCATGCCCGAGCCGCCGATGCCGCAGAAGAAATAGCCATTGTCCATGGCGCCACCCCTATGCGATGCCGGAGGGGTGAGCAATGGAGGACCCATGCGGATCGGGGTTGTTGCGCCGAGTTGCAGGATTGACGAGGCGACTGCCGAAAAGGCGCGCGCCCGTGCGGCGGCGGCGGGCGCGGAGTTGGTCGTGCATCCGCAGGTGTTCGCCAGCGAGGGGCATTTCGCGGGCTCCGATGCGGTGCGCGCAGGCGCGCTCCTCGAGATGCTGGCCGACGAGAGCATTGACTGGATCTGGTGCGCGCGCGGGGGCTACGGCTCCAACCGCATCGCGGTGGATGTCGCGACCAAGGTGCCGGCGCGCGCGCTCGGCAAGAAGGTCATGGGCTATTCGGACGCGGGCTTCCTCCTGTCGGCGCTGCACAAGGCAGGGCTCGAGGTGGCGCACGGCCCGATGCCCGCCGACGCGGGGCGCGAGGGCGGGGAGGCGGCGCTCGACCGCGCGCTGGCGTGGATGGTGCGCGGCGATGAAGCGGCGCTCGAACCCGACCTTGCGACCAACCGGCCGAGCTATGCCTTCAATCTCGAAGTGCTGGTGTCGATGCTCGGCACGCCGTTGATGCCGGACCTCAACGGTGCCGAGTTGCTGGTCGAGGAAGTGGCCGAATATCAATATGCAAGCGACCGCGCGCTGTTCGCGCTGACGCAGCAGCCGGTGCGCCCCGCGAGCCTTCGCATGGGGCGTTTCTCGGCCGTGCCCGAGAATGACCGGCCCTTCGGCGAGGAGGCCGAGGTGATGGTCCGGCGCTGGTGTGAGGAGGCCGGGATCGATTACCGTGGGTGCGCCGACATCGGCCATGACGCGGCCAATCGGGTCGTTCCCTTCGGCGCCTTTAACCATCAGAGGTGAAAAAAGCGCGATTCTCCCCCTTGCGCCTCTGGGGGAAGTTCGCTCAACTCGCCCCCTTACTTAACAGGAGGGCCAAGTATCATGGCAGATAACAAGAGCGGGTCGGGGCGTAAGGCAGGGGGCGGTCTCGCCCGTCCGGTGACCCCGTCGGCGGAACTGGCGAAAGTGACCGGTCCGACCCCGCTTCCGCGTAGCGAAGTCGTCTCGAAGATGTGGGCCTACATCAAGGCCAACAACCTTCAGAATCCGCAGAATAAGCGGGAAATCATGGCCGACGACACGCTGCGTCCGATCTTCGGCCAGGACAAGGTGACCATGTTCGAAATGAACAAGCACCTGTCCAAGCACCTCTCCTAGGAGGGAGTGCCGGGCACCCGCAGGGGTGTCACGAGACAGACAAGGGGTCGTGGGAGCACCTGCTTCCGCGGCCCTTTTTCTGTGCCGAATCAGCGGCAGGCGGACCAGCCCATGTTGCCCTCGCGCATCGCGAGGTGGAGGTGATCGGCATGCGCGGCGTTGTAATCGGGTGACAGGACGGACGAAAACAGGTCGCAGGCACCGTCGCGCGCCGCGCGCAGGAAGGTGGCGTCCGACGGGCTGCCGTCCCAGTCGCGGAGGAGGGTGAGGGTGCGCCCTTCGCCCGTACGGAAGCCCGCGATGTCGATCGCATCGGCGGTGGCGTGGCGCGACCAGGGACCGTCGCCGCGGCCATAGAGGCGGCGGCAGTTGTAGCTGCCGTTGTGGACGGGTGTGACGGTGGTGCCGAGGTGCGTCGCGGCGGCGGGGGCGAGCACGTCGCGCTGCCACAAATGGAGCGCGGCGGCGACGGGGCAGGCGGCGGCGATGTCGGTGGGCGGCAGGTCGAGGTCGATGCCGTCATCATAGCCGCATTGCGGTTCGTCGGGACGGCGCGGCGGGGCGAAATCCTCGGCGATACCGGCGGCGCGGACGAGCGCGAGGCAGGCCTGCGGATCGTCCGCCAATGCGGCGAGCTTGGCATCGGTATAGGGGCCGACGGGATCGTCGAGATCGAGCGCTGTAAAGGGGAATTGCTCGGGATGCGCCTCGACATAGGCGGCGGCGTAGCGATAGCCGAACCAGCCGAGGGCGGCGGCGAGCGCGAGGAAGAGAAGACAGCCGAGGCGGCGGCGCGGCTTAGTGGACACCGCGAAAGGCGCTGCTGAGCGGCGAGCGGGTGACGGGATAGCCCGCGCCCTCGGGGATGCAGAGCATCTTCGCTTCGCCTTCACCCTCGACCCAGGGGACGATCTTTTCGACCGGGTGGGTGGCGGCATCGGCGAAGATGTCGTCGACAGTGCGCGCCTTGGCGAGCCGTTCGAGGTTACGCAGCGTCGGGAAGATGGCGTGGGCGTTCCCCGCGGCGATTTCCTCGAGCATGGCGGCAGGCGTGATCCAGCGCGAGGCGGCGACCTCGGCTTCCTGGTGGTGCCGTTCGGGCAGGCCTTCGGGGGCTCGGGCGATGATGAACCAGGTGTCGAAGCGGCGCTTGAGGTTCAGGTTGGGCGCCCAGCGCGCGAAGCGGGTGAAGGCGGCAGGGTCGAGATCGAGGCCGTGGCGCTCGAGCAGCTGCAGGAGCGGATCGTGGGCAAGGAGGCGCTGCTGGAGGGCCGCGCTCGTCTCCGCATCGGGGGCGGGGGAGAGGCCGATCGCGATGCCGACTTCCTCGAGCATCTCGCGCGCGGCGGCGACGCTGTCGGCGGGCGCGCTGGCGTGGTCGTGATCGGCAGGGTCGATGCGCCCGCCCGGCCAGACCCATGCACCCGCGGCAAAGGCCATGTGCGCGGTGCGGCGCACCATCAGCGTCTCGGGCGGGCCGCCGTCGGGCCCCTCGCGCAGGAGTATGAGCGTGGCGGCAGGGATGGCGGGAGGCAGGTCGGAAGGACGGGGATCGGTCATGCAATGGCTCTTATCGGGCGGGCGCGCGGGCAGGCCAAGAAAAAAGGCCGGAAACCCGATTGGGTCTCCGGCCTTCCCGATATCGGGCGGGAACGATCGGCCTAGAGGCCGACGACGTCCTCGGTTTCCGCTTCGTTGCCGGCCACGTCGCTTTCGTCGATTGCATCGACGGCAGGCGCGGCGGGTTCCTCGGCAGCCTCTTCCTCGACCGCGACCGGTTCTTCGGTCACTTCCTCGAGGCTTTCGGCGCTTTCGTCATAGCTCTCGTCGACGAGGGTGGTGTCTTCCACCATCTCGGCGTCATCGGCTTCACCGGCACAAGCGGCAAGCGCGAGCGCGGAGGCACCGACGAGGGCAAAGGCGATTTTCTTCATCGAATTACTTTCCGATTATGCCGGAAGGCGGTCCTTAGAGGACGTCGCCGTCAGCGTCTTCGGCAGCTTCTTCGGCGGCTTCGCCCTGCTCTTCAAGCGCGTCGGCCTGATCTTCGAGGGCTTCCGATTCGGCTTCCATGCCGAGGTCGTCGGCGGTGTCGGCCTGCGCTTCAAGCTGTTCGACCTGGCCGTCGTTCACTTCTTCGACGACATCTTCCTGGTCCTGGCCGCAAGCGGCGAGCGAGAGAGCAACGGCGCCGGTGAGGGCGAAAGCAAGTTTCTTCATGGTCAAATTCCCCAAAATATTTTTCGTCCGTTCGCAGTCACCTGCCTTTGTGGCAGCGCAACAACGGAAAGCCATAAACGGCGATCCGGCGACATTGGTTCCGCCTCGGGAAACGAATGTCAACGTCGGGTTAAACCGTGGTGCGGCGGTAACGACGGGCCGAGCCCGTGCTGCGGGGAAGGCTCGGCAAACGTCAAAAAAGGGCCCCCGCGGCGGCGGAGGCCCTTAACGCGTTAATTTCGGAGGAGAAATTATTGCTCGACGTCGTCCAGTTCGCTGGCGATGTCGGCGGCATCTTCCATGTCGCCCTCGGCGATTTCCTCATTGGCCTCGGCGGCGATATTCGACTTTTCAGCCGCGGCCTCGAGTTCTTCTTCCATCGCTTCGGTCTCGGCGTCGTCGGCCGCTTCCTCGAGCATTTCGGTGCGTTCCTCGCCGGATTCGGCGACGGCGTCACCAGCAGCGTCTTCCGAGGGGTTGCAGGCAGCCAGGGCAATGGCGGCGGCACCGGTCATGCAAAAAGCGATCTTCTTCATCTGTATCTTCCTTCGATGATTGGGAGGTGGATGCCAGCGCGAATGGCGCCCCGCATCCTTCGCCCATACCAACAGGGCGGTAGCGGTGATTGTTCCGACAGCGGACGCTTGTTTCGGGGCGCCACTGCGCTTATCTTGGGCGGGCCGGGCAACCGGCTATGTCGGTAGAGTATCTGATGGAATAGGCGTTTCGGACCCGGGGGGCAGTACCCCGGCGCCTCCACCAAGACCCCCGAAGATGGCAGCATTGCCGGGGGTCCTGACGGGGGCGAAACAGGATCGACGAGCGCAATAAAGATCAGGTTGCCGATCGGTATGAGACCACCGCAAAGGCTCGTTCACACAAGTGCTAACGATAACGAAGCACTCGCTATTGCTGCGTAACCCCGCGCCTAACGGCTAAGGTTACAATGAAATAAGCGCGGTTGGACCCCACCGGGCAACAGAAGGGGATTCCAGCGGCCGGAGGGTGCCGGGCAACAGAAACCCTCCACTTTTCTCCCTCCTTTTTGTCGAAGCGAAATGCCCGCTTGTCGGGGGGGCGACCTTGCACGGATTGCGCTTTTGCCTGCGCAGGCGCATCGTTGCGTCCATCAAACGACGTTGATGATCACAGGGGACAGATCCATGACACGCTTTGCATTGGTAACCACCGCCTTGTTCGCGTCCACCGCCGCCATCGCCGCGCCGACCCCGGTCGAGGAGTTGATGGTGCCGCCCGAGGATGCCGAGAAATGGGTGTTCCTGTCGGAAGCCGGCCAGCATGGCGAACAGTATCGCTGGGAACTGGACAATGGCTGCATGGCCTATCGCGACAGCACCAATTTGCGCGGCTGGACAGGCGAGACCGACGAGACCGTCTGCTATGGCGATGACGGGCTGCCCCAGACCATCACCATCCGCGGCAAGTCGCCCTTCGGCGTCGCCGAGGAAAGCTATGTCGTCGAAGACGGCATGGCGCGCTGGAAGACCGAGACCGAAACGGGCGAGGCGCCCTATGACGGCGACTTCTATTGGGCGGCGAACGGCCTGACGCTGGCGTTCAACGACGCCATCCGCGCCATCCGCGCCGCCGATGGCGATCTCAAGCTCCTGCCCTCGGGGGTGGCGCGGCTCGAGGCGACGGGGCGCACGCTCGATGTCACCTCCTCCGACGGCGAGACGCAGATCATCGCGCTCCACTATCTGTCGGGGGTGGGCACGCAGCCCTATCCGATCTGGCTCGATGCCGATGACGAGTTCTTCGGCTTCTTCTCCACGCTCGGTCTCCTGCCCGAGGGCTATGAGGGCATCATCCCACAGCTGAAGGAAGTGCAGGCCGAAGCGGGGCTCGAGGCGACGGCGGCGCTGTCGGCCAAATATATGGCCGATGAAGCGCGCGCGCCCGTCCTGTTCGACAATGTGAAGCTGTTCGATGCCGAGGGGCGGACCTTCCGCGAGGCGCAGGCGGTGCTGGTCGCCGACGGGGTCATCAAGGCAATCGCGCCGGCGGGCTCGATCGCGGCCGAGGCCGGCATGCGGGTGGTCGACGGCACCGGCAAGACGCTGCTGCCGGGCCTGTGGGACGCCCATGCCCATTTCGGGCAGGACGACTGGAAGCTCCTCCAGAATATCGCCAGTGGCATCACCAGCTATCGCAGCCCGGGCGCGGCGATCGAATTCGTCGTCGACAAGCGCGAGCGCAGCGCGGCGGGGACGCTCCTTGCCCCCGACATCTATGCCTCGACCATCATCGACCAGAAGCATCCGCTCGCGGCGCAGAGCTCGATGACGGTGGAGAGCGAGGCCGAGGCGATCGCTGCCGTGCGCGAGATCGCCGAGGCAGGGCTCTACGGCGTGAAATTCTACACCTCGATGAACCCCGAGTGGATCGCGCCCGCCTCGGCGGTGGCGCACGAATTGGGGCTGCACGTGTCGGGGCACATCCCCGCGACGATGCGTCCCATCGAGGCGGTGCGCGCGGGCTATGACGAGATCACCCACCTCAATTTCGCGCTGATGCAGTTCCTGCCGCAGGAGGTGGTCGATGCCTCGAACACCAACCAGCGGCTCGAGGGCCCGATTACCTATGCCAAGGACGTCGACCTCGACAGCGAGGAGGTGAATGCCTTCGTCGCCGAGCTGGCCGAGCGGGGGACCGTGGTCGATCCGACCATTACCATCTTCGAGGACATGATCGTGCCGCCGCGCGACGGCTCGCTGCCCAAGTCGGCGGCGCCCTGGGAAGGGCTGTGGCCCGCCACGATGGAGCGCGGCATGAAGACGGGGGGCTACAAACTGCTCGATGGCATGACCTATGACGATTACCAGGCGAGCTATGACGTCATGGTCGGGCTCATCGGCAAGCTGCACGCGGGCGGGGTGACGCTGGTCGCCGGTACCGACGGGCAGGGCTACGAGCTGTTCCGCGAGATCGAGATCTACGAGGAAGCGGGGCTGAGCCGCGCCGATGCGCTGGCGACCGCGACGATCCTGCCGGCCGAGACGGCGGGTGTCGGTGACAAGTCGGGCTCGATCACGGTCGGCAAGGAAGGCGACCTCATCCTCGTCGATGGCGATGTCGAGGCCGAACTGGGCGCGCTGCGCCGCGTCGAGACGGTGGTGCTGAACGGCACCGTGATCGATGCGCGCCAGATGCGGCGCGACGTCGGCATCGGCGGCGACCCGAAGTAAGCGAAAAGGGGCGGCGCCTCGCGGTGCCGCCCCCTCCTGTCAGTTGCAGGAAAAGCGTCCGGCGGCTCAGGCCACCGGGCGCTTTTTCAGTTCGTCGCGGATCTCCTGGAGCAGTTCGATCTCGGTCGGGCCCTTGGGCTTTTCCTCTTCGGCCTTCTTCTGCGCTTCCACGAGCTTCTTCACCCAGCGGACCATCAGGAAGATGAGGAAGCCGAGGATGAGGAAGTTGACGATGGTGGTGAGGAAGGCGCCATAGCCGATCATCGCCACGCCGGCCTCTTTCAGCTCGGCATAGTTGGTGAGGCTGCCTTCATAGCCCTCGGGCACTTCGCCCAGCAGGATGAAATAGTTGGAGAAGTCGAGGCCGCCGAAGAGGTAGCCGACGAGCGGCATGATGATGTCGTCGGTCAGCGCCTTGGTGATGAGCGCGAAGGCGCCGCCGATGATGACCGCCACGGCAAGGTCGATGACATTGCCCTTGGCGATGAATTTCTTGAAGTCGTCGAGCATCTGTTCCCCCGGATGATCGGGTCGGGCGGGCGCGCGGGCCCCGCCTTCCCCCTGTTGTGACGGGGGCGAGCTTATGCCATCTCGCGGACATTGAAAGCGGCGATTTGCCGTCCTACCTTTATAAGACACGAGTTTTTCGAGGGGATATATCCAGATGAACAAGCGACTGACCCTGCTTTCGACCGCCCTGATCGCGGGCAGCCTCGCGGGCTGTGGCATCAACAGCGTGCCGACCGCCGAAGAGGAAGTGAACGCCGCCTGGGGCAATGTCGAAGCCGAATACCAGCGGCGCAACGACCTCATCGGCAACCTCGTCGAGAGCGTGAAGGGCGCGGCCAACTCGGAAGAGGAAATCCTCACCCAGATCACCGAGGCGCGCGCTTCGGCGACCTCGGCCAACCTGTCGCCCGACCAGCTCGACGACCCCGAAGCGGTGCGCGCCTATGCGCAGGCGCAGGGCCAGCTGTCGAACGCGCGCAGCCTCTTGGGCACGGTCATCATGGAACGCTATCCCGAACTGCAGTCGCAGCAGCGCTTTGCCGACCTGATGGTCCAGCTCGAGGGCACCGAGAATTCGATCCTCGTCGCGCGCCGCGATTACAATGACGCTGTGCGCAACTACAACACCACGATCCGCACCTTCCCCGACGCGATCGGCGCGAAGGTGATCCACGGTGCCGAACCCAAGGTGCCCTTCGAGGCCGCCGCGGGCGCCGACGAAGCGGTCGAAGTGGACTTCGGCGCGTAAGACGGATGCGACCCGAATACAGGCGAGACGACGGAGGCAGGGCGAAGCGGCTGGTGCGGCTTCTCCTTGGCCTCCTCGCGCTGCTGGCAGTGCTCGGCGGGCTGCTCATCAGCGAGCCCGCCAATGCGCAGGACTTTCCCGCGCCGCCCGAGAACAGCTGGATCCTCGACGAGGGCGCGTTCCTCAGCCCCGAGGAAGAGCTGGCGCTCAACCGCAAGCTGCAGGCGCGTTTCGACGAGACGGGGCGCCCGCTCTACATCACCACCTTCCAGAACCTTCAGGGCTATCCGATCGAGGATTTCGGCTATCGGCTGGGTCGTGAATGGGGTGTGGGCGATGCCGAGGAAGACGATGGCACGCTGCTGATCGTCGCCCGCGAGGAGCGCGAGATGCGGATCGAGACGGGCTATGGCGCGCGTGTCTATCTGCCCGACGTGCTGGCGGGGCGGATCATCCGCAACACCATGACGCCCGCCTTCAAGGCCGGCGATTTCGCGGGCGGCATCGATGCCGGTGTCGACGAGATCATCGCCAGCTTCGAACTTTCCCCCGAGGAAGCGGCGGCGCGCGCCGAGACGGCGGCCGCCGAGCAGTCGCGCGAGCGCGAGGGCGGCGGCAATTTCGGGGGCATGATCTTCTTCATGATCCTGATGTTCCTGTTCCTCTCGGCCGGACGGCGCGGGCAGGGGCGGCGCTATCGCGGCAAGGACAGCAAGCGCCGCCGGCGGCGTGGCGGCGGCTTCGATGCCGGTGATGCCGCGGTGATCCTGTGGGGCATCGACGCGCTGACCAGCGGCAGGCCCCGACGCCACGGCGGCGGCGGCATCTTCGGTGGCGGCGGTGGTTTCGGCGGCGGTGGCGGCGGCTTCGGCGGCGGTCTCGGCGGCGGCGGTTTCGGTGGCGGCGGCGCCTCCGGGGGGTGGTAATGCATCAATTGACGGCAGAGGATCATGCGCGCGTCTCGCAGGCGATCGCGCAGGCGGAACTGGCTTCCGACGGCGAGATCGTCGCGGTGGCGACGGAGCTTTCGGACCAATATCATGACGCGGCGTGGCAGTGGGCCGCGCTCGCGACCTTCCTCCAGATGGGAATCTGGGCGTTCCAGCCGCAGTGGCTGGAGGATGCCTACCACCTGTTCTTCGGCGGCTGGGGCGAGGTGCCGCTGACGCAGCTCCTCACCGTGCTGCTGATGTTCTCGCTCGCGACCTTCCTCATCGTGTGGGGGGCGCTTCGCTACATGCCGCTCCGATTGAAGCTGGTGCCGCCCGCGACCAAGACGCGGCGGGTGCGCCGGCGCGCGATCGACATCTACAAGGCGGGCGCCGAGCGGCGCACCATCGGGCGCACCGGCATCCTCATCTATTTGTCGATGGGCGAGCATCGCGCCGAGATCATCCATGACGATGCGATCACCGAGGCCGTCGAGCCCGATGCCTGGGCCGAGGCGATGATCGCGCTCCTGGGACCGGTGAAGGAGGGGCGCGTGGCCGACGGCATCTGCGCCGCGATCCACGAGATCGGGCTGGTGCTGGCCGAGCATTTCCCCAAGTCGTCGGACGATACCAACGAGATCCCCGACAAGTTGATCGAGCTGTGAGCGACGCCTCTTCAGCTCCCGAGATCAAATTTCAGGGCGATTTCATCGTCGCGGTGAAGGACGGGCGCTGGGAATATGTGAAGCGCGCGCGCGGCATCCGCGCGGTGGTGATCGAGGCGGTAGTCGAGGGCGACCGGCTGCTCATGGTCGAGCAGCATCGCGTGCCGCTCGGGCGCAATTGCCTCGAACTGCCCGCGGGACTGATCGGCGACGATGACGGCGGCGAGGAAGATACGGTCGAGAAGGCCGCGGTGCGCGAGCTCGAGGAAGAGACGGGCTGGCGCGCCGGGTCCATCGAGGTGATGGGCGAATTCTATTCCTCGCCCGGCATGGTGTCCGAAAGCTTCACCGCCGTGCGCGCGCATGACTGCGTGAAGGTCGGCGAAGGCGGGGGCACCGATGACGAGGACATCATCGTCCACGCGGTGCCGCTGGCCGAGGTGGCGGCCTTTGTCGCGCAAAAGCGACAGGAAGGGTGCGCCGTGGACGTTCGGGTGATGGCCTACCTGTTGCGTTCGTAGAAGGTTCCTTGTGGGTTCAGGCGACCCGTGCAACACAGGTGCCGATGTATCTCACCCAAGGAATATCCATGACCAAGAAAATGCTGCTCGCGGGTGCCGCGAGCCTGAGCCTTGCCGCCTGCGGGACGGTTGGCCAGGACGAAGCCATCGAAACCGCCGCCGCCATGGCGACCGCCGCCGCCGACATGGCCGAGGCCGAAGCCATCGCCTATGACAATCCGCTCCTCGAGGAGTGGACCGGCCCCTATGACGGCGTGCCGCAGTGGCAGGAATATGAAGTCGGCCAGTTCGACGAGGCGATCGAAGTGTCGCTGAACGAGGCGCTTGCCGAATATGAAGCGATCGCGGCCAACCCCGCCGCGCCGACCTTCGCCAACACCATCGACGCGATGGAACTGGCGGGCCAGCGCTTCGGCGACGTCTATTCGATCTTCGGCGTCTATGCCTCGAACATCTCGACCCCCGAGGTGCGCGATCTCCAGGCCAAGTGGAGCCCGAAGATTTCCGAGGCCTTCGACAAGGTCAATCTCGACCCGCGCATGTTCGCACGCGTGAAGGCGCTTTACGACAATCGCGACAATCTGGGCCTGACGAGCCAGCAGATGCGCGTGCTCGAGCGTCGCTATGACGGCTATGTGCGCACCGGCGCGCTGCTCGACGAAGCGGGCAAGGCGCAGCTGTCGGCCTATAACAGCAAGCTCGCCGAGCTGTTCAGCCAGTTTTCGGCCAACGTGCTGGCCGACGAGAATGTCTATACGCAGGTGAGCGAGGCCGAGATGGCCGGCGTTCCCGCCGACATCAAGGGCGCCGCCAAGGTCGCTGCCGAAGCGCAGGACATGGAAGGCTATGCCATCAAGAACACCCGTTCGATGGTCGACCCCGTGCTCAGCTTCGCCGAAGACCGCGACCTTCGCGAAAAGGTCTGGGACCGCTTCGTCAATCGTGGCGACAATGGCGATGACAATGACACCAATGCGATCATTGCCGAAATCGTGAAAACCCGCGCCGACCGCGCCGACCTGCTCGGCTACGAGAGCCACGCGCATTGGCGCATGCAGGACACCATGGCGGGCACCCCGCAGCGCGCGATGGACCTGATGATGAAGGTGTGGCCCGCAGCGATCGCGCGTGTCGACGAGGAAGTCGCCGACATGATGGAATTCGCTTCCGCCGACGGCGTGAGCGAGATCGAGCCGTGGGACTATCTCTATTACCAGGAGAAGGTGCGCAAGGCGAAGTACGACCTCAGCGCAGAGGAGCTGAAGCCCTATTTCGAGCTGAACAACATGGTCGACGGCATGATCTGGTCGGCCGAACAGCTCTACGGCATCAGCATGGTCGAGAACACCGGCGCGGTGCCGGTCTATCATCCCGACATCCGGACCTTCGAGGTGACCAACACGCGCACCGGAAAGGACATCGGGCTGTTCTATTTCGACACCTATGCCCGTGACGGCAAGCGCTCGGGCGCGTGGATGAACACGCTGCGCCTCGGCACCAAGCTGACGGGTGACGAACTGGGCCTGTTCACCAACAACAACAATTTCAACAAGCCCGCGCCGGGCGAGCCCGTGCTCATCAGCCTCGATGACGCGCAGACGCTGTGGCACGAATTCGGTCACGCCATCCACTACATGCTGGTCGATGTCGATTATCCGAGCCTTGCCGGCAACCAGCGCGACTTCGTGGAATATCCGAGCCAGGTGAACGAGAATTGGCTCCTGTCGGAGCCGGTGCTCGAGCGCTTTGCGCGCCATTATGAGACGAACGAGGTCATGCCGCAGAGCCTGCGCGACAAGATCGCCGCCTCGTCGACCTTCAACGAAGGCTATGCGACCGTGCAGTATCTCTCCTCGGCGCTCGTCGACATGAAGCTGCACATGGACCCCGACGGCGTGGTCGATGTGGATGCCTTCGAGAAGGAAACGCTGGCCGCGCTGGACATGCCGGAGGAAACGGTGATGCGTCACCGCCTGCCGCAGTTCAACCACCTCTTCTCCTCGGACGCCTATTCGGCGGGCTATTACAGCTACCTGTGGTCGGAGACGATGGACGCGGACACGTGGGAAGCCTTTGCCGAGACGGGCAATGTCTATGATCCGGTCGTCGCCGAGCGCTTCGAGAAGATCATCCTGGCGACCGGCAATGCGACCGACCGCATCGAAGCCTACCGCGCCTTCCGCGGCCGCGATCCCGACGTCGACGCGCTGCTGCGTCGCCGCGGTTTCCCGACCGGCGCGGAATAAGCGAGATATCGCTGGACGAAGGAGGCCCGGGCGGAAACGTCCGGGCCTTTTTCTTAAGGAAGGCGCGCGGCCTTGGCATTGGCCCAGGCAAGTTCGGCGAGCGGCTCGAGGGCCTTGGCGGTCTCGACCGCATGGGCGCTGGAGGCATTGCCGCGCGCGACGCGGCCCTTGATGCCGTGGACGATCGCGGCGAGCCGGAACATGTTGTAGACGATGAGATAGTCGAGGTCGGCGACCCCGTCGCGACCCGTGCGCTCGCAGTAGGCGGCGACATAATCCTCCTCGGACGGGATGCCGAGGTCGGCGAGGTCGCGGCCGAGGAGGCCGGTGAAGCTGCCGGCGGACGGCATGCGGTACATGAGGAGGTGATAGGCGAAGTCGGCGCCGGGATCGCCGAGCGTCGACAGCTCCCAGTCGAGGACGGCGCGCACCCTTGGCTGGGCCGCATCGAAGATCATATTGTCGCAGCGAAAGTCGCCGTGGATGACCCGCACGGGTTCGGCCGAGCGGTCGGGGGCGTTGTCGCGCAGCCAGTCGACGAGGCGGTCCATGGCCTCGACGCGGCCGGCCTCGATGTCGTTTCGATACTGGTCGGACCAGCGCGCGACCTGGCGGGCGACAAAGGCTTCGCCCTTGCCATAGTCGGCAAGGCCGATGGCGGCGGGGTCGAAGCCGTGGAGCTGGGCGATGGTGGCATTCATCGCGTCGAAGTGCGCGCCGCGGTCGGCCGCAGGGGTGTCGGGGAAATGTGCTTCCCAGACGATGCGGCCCGGCACCATGTCCATGACGAAGAAGGGCGTGCCGATGACGCTCTCGTCTTCCTCGAGGCCGTGCGTCCTGGGCGCCGGAAAACCTGCCTGCCCCAAGGCCGTCATCACGCGATATTCGCGCTCGACCGCATGGGCACCGGGCAGGAGGCGCCCGGGGGGCTTGCGGCGCAGGACATAGGCCGCGCCGGGGGTCACCAGCTTGTAGGTCGGATTGGACTGGCCGCCCTTGAATTGCTCGACCGTGAGCGGGCCGCCAAAGCCCTCGACACGGGCCTGCATCCAGTCGGTGAGGGCTTTCTCGTCGAAGGCGAGGTGGTCGGAGACGGGACGGGTGCCCGTATTGGCGTCGGTGCGGTCCATAAACGGGACGCTAGCTGAACTTCGCGGCGACCCCAAGCGTTCGGACGACATGCACAAGATCATCCATTTTTCCGACGTCCATTTCGGCATTCACGAAGAGCATCTGGTCGCCGCGACCGAACTGTTCCTCGAGCGACACGAGAGCGACCTCGTCGTCATCGCGGGCGACCTCACCCAATGGGCCAAGGAAGAGGAATTCGAACTGGCGCGCGCCTGGCTCGACAAGATCGAGGAGCGGGGACACCGCATCATGGTGGTGCCCGGCAATCACGACACGCCGAGCTTCAACCTCGTGAAGCGGTTCATGAGCCCCAATGCGGCCTATGTGAAGCACATGGGCGAGTGGGGCGAGGAATTGAACCCGTGGCTCAACGAGGATGGCTTCGCGATCCTCGGATTGAATTCGATGCGCGGGCTGGTCGTGAAGAACGGCAAGATCTCGGACGAGCAGATACAGCTGATGCGCGACAAGTTCGCCGAGGCGCAGGACGATGACCTGCGCATCCTCACGCTGCACCACCCGATGTGGAAACTGCCGCGCGGGGAGGAGCTGTCCGACCCCATCCAGAACCAGGTGGCGGCGGTCAGCGCGACCGACGATGTCGGCATCGACCTCATCCTGTCGGGGCATAACCATACGAGCTCGGTGCACCGCACGGTCGACCTGCCCAAAGGCGATGGTTCGGCGCTGGTGATCCAGGCGGGCACGGCCTTCTCGACGCGGATCAAGATCGAGCCCGCCAGCTTCAATTATATCGAGGCGGACCGGCACAATTGCCTCATCAAGGTGATCGGCTGGGACGGCGACAATTATGTCGAGCGGCGCCAGCATCATTACCAGCGCGAGCATGACGAGGCGCATTGGCAGCCCTCCAATGCCAATGCGATGGGGCTGGTGGCCGAGGTGGCGCGCGCTGCCGAAGGCAATGCTTGAGGCTTTTTTCGAATAGGTGCAGGGCAGGGCCATGAGCCAGCTTCCCAGAGAATTCGATCTCGACGATTATGTCACCGCCGTCCTCCATGAGGATCTCGGCAGGGGCGGGGACGTCACTTCCGCCAACACGATCGCCGAGGGCGCGCGTTTTTCCGCGGTCATGGACACGCGGCAGGAAATCGCCGTGGCCGGGATCGAGGTGGCTGAAGCCTTCTTCCACCGGCTCGACCATACGGCGAAGATAGAGCGGCTGGTGGAGGATGGCGATGTCGTGGCCGCGGGCACCGACCTCATGCGCATCACCGGCAAGGCGCAGGCGCTGCTGAGCGCAGAGCGCTCGGCGCTCAACACGCTGCAGGTATTGTGCGGGATCGCCACGCAGGCGCGCGCCTTCGCCAAGGCGGTCAAGGGCACGGGCGCGACCGTGCTCGATACGCGCAAGACCATCCCGGGGCTGCGGGCCTTGAGCAAATATGCCAGCCGCATGGGGGGCGCGGCCAACCACCGGATGCGGATGGATGACGGCCTCCTCATCAAGGACAATCACATCGCGGTGAACGGCGGCGATATCGTGATGACCGTGATGCGGGCCAAGGCGGGCAATCACGGGCTCGAGGTGCAGGTCGAGGTCGACCGGATCGACCAGATCGAACCCGCGCTGGGGGCAGGGGCCGACCGCCTGCTGCTCGACAACATGCCGCCCGACGTTTTGCGCGAGGCCGTCGCGCTGGTGGCGGGGCGCGTGCCGCTCGAGGCCTCGGGCGGGATCGACCTCGAGACGATCCGCGCGGTGGCCGAGACGGGGGTCGATTACATCTCGACGAGCAAGATCACCATGGGCGCGCCCGCGGTGGATATCGGGCTCGATTACGCCATTTGCAGCTGAGGTCGTTACGGCCAAGCTGCGGCGAACCGAAAAAAGGCGGGATTGTGGCGCGGGCCTCGCGCTCCTATAGCAACGCCCAAATCCCACAGGAGAGCGATGTGAGTTTCAAGGGTCTCAAGGAGATCGAGTATAACGGCAAGATGGTCTGGCCGCTGATCGAAGGCGGCAAGGGCGTTTCGGCCACCAACCATGCGAGCTCGGGCGCCTGGGCCGCCGCGGGCGGCATCGGCACGGTGAGCGCGGTCAATGCCGACAGCTATGATCCCGAAGGCCGCATCATCCCGCAGGTCTATGAGGAAATGACCCGCCGCGGACGCCATGAAGAGCTGATCCAGTACGCGATCGACGGCGCCACCGCGCAGGTCATCAAAGCGCACGAGATGGCCGGCGGCAAGGGCGCGATCAACGTCAACGTGCTGTGGGAAATGGGCGGCGCCGAGCGCGTGCTCGAGGGCCTCTTGGACAATTGCGCGGACATGGTCGACGGCGTCACCTGCGGTGCGGGCATGCCCTATCGCCTGTCCGAGATCGCGCGTCATTATGGCGTGAAATATCTCCCCATCGTGTCGTCGGGCCGCGCCTTCCGCGCGCTGTGGAAGCGGGCCTATGCCAAGCATCCCGAGGGGCTGGGCGCGGTGGTCTATGAGGATCCGTGGCTGGCGGGCGGGCACAACGGCCTGTCGAACGCCGAGGACCCCAAGAAGCCGCAGGATCCCTATCCGCGCGTTGCCGAGCTTCGCAAGATGATGCGCGATGCGGGCACGCCCGAAGTGCCGATCGTGATGGCGGGCGGCGTTTGGCGGCTCGATGAATGGGATAACTGGATCGACAATGACGAGCTGGGACCGATCGCCTTCCAGTTCGGCACGCGGCCGCTGCTGACGCAGGAAAGCCCCATTCCGCAGGAGTGGAAGGCGCGGCTGATGACGCTGGAGGAAGGCGATGTCCTCCTCCACAAATTCTCGCCGACGGGCTTCTACAGCTCGGCGGTGCGCAATCCGTTCCTGCGCAATCTCGAGGCGCGCTCGGAGCGCCAGATCGCCTTCACCAAGGAAAAGGAAGGCGATCACGAGTTCGAACTCGACGTCGGCATCAAGGGGCGCAAGAGCTATTGGGTCACCAAGGCCGATTTGAACCGCGCGCGCGAATGGCATGGCGCGGGCTTCACCGAGGCGATGAAGACGCCGGCGGACACGCTGATCTTCGTTACCCCCGAGGAGTTCGCCGAGATCCGCAAGGACCAGGCCGACTGCATGGGCTGCCTGTCGCAGTGCAGCTTCTCGAGCTGGGCGGATAACGAGAAGAACACGACGGGGCGCCTTGCCGACCCGCGCAGCTTCTGTATCCAGAAGACGCTGCAGGACATCGCGCACGGCGGTCCGGTCGAGGAGAATCTGATGTTCGCGGGCCATGCCGCCTATCGTTTCAAGACCGACCCCTTCTACTCGAACGGCTTCGTGCCGACGGTGAAGCAGCTGGTCGACCGGATCCTGACGGGAGCGTGATGAACAAGCTGGTCCTCTCGATTGCCGGCATCGCCGCACTGGCGGGCGCGGCGAACGTCGCAAGCGCGCAGGACGAGCGCGAGGTGCCATATTGGGCCTCGATCTCGAGCGGAGAGGCAATGATGCGCTCGGGCCCCGGGCGCACCTATCCGGGCCAGTGGCTCTACCAGCGCCGCGACCTGCCGGTGAAGATCGTCCAGCGATATGACAATTGGCGCAAGATCGAGGACCCCGACGGCACTACCGGCTGGATGTCGGTGGCGCTCTTGACCGAGGTGCGGACCGGCATGGTCACGCGCGGGGCGCCGCTCGACATGCGCATCAGCCCGTCGCCCGACAGCGCGGTGCGCTATCGCCTCGAGGAAGGCGTGGTCGGCAGGCTCGATGCGTGCAATGGCACCGTGTGCCGGATGCGGGTGGGCGAGGCCGAGGGCTGGGTCCTGCAGGAGCGCCTGTGGGGCGTGGATGAAGACGAGAGCTTCGAATAGGAAAAGGGCGGCGCCATCGGCACCGCCCTTCGCCATTGTTGTCGGGTGAGAGGCTTAGCCGACGCTTTCCTCGACATAGACGGTGACGGGTTCGTCGCCATCGTTGGTCCAGGCGACACGACCGTCTTCGCCCGCTTCGCCGCGGGTCCAGCAGGTCTCGCCCTCGTCTTCCTCGCCCTCGGCTTCGGTCCAGTCGACGCACATCTTGCCGTCGCGGTTTTCCCACGTTCCCGATCCCTCGACCGCGTTGCCGTCAGCATCGGTCCAGGTGTAGGTGCCGTCGGCATTGTTCATCGCCGTGCCGTTGAGTTCGCCGTCGGCGTTGTAGATCTTGTATTCGCCGGGCATGCCGGGGCCGTCGGCGACCTCGGTCGTTTCCTCGACCACCATGTCGCCGTCGCCGTCGACCATCTCGGCCTCGTCATTCTCGGCGGCGCAGGCGGCGAGCGTCAGCGCGCCGGTGAGCAGGATCAGTTTCTTCATGGTCATTCCCCCTTGGTAATGAAGCCCCAACTTCGACAATATTTACCAACATAAATCAAGTGAGGGGTGGAATCCGTGTGGGACAAGCATTTGGTCACGGGAAGGGTGTAGGGTCGAGGCGATGTGGTTCGACATGAAACAGGCGCTGCTTTCGGGTGGCAGGCGGATGCTGGCGAGCTGGGCGCTGCTCACCGCCGCGATGCTGATGTTCATCGGCTGGCAGCAGGGATGGACGGCGGCGCTGGTGGCGGCGGGGCCGCTGGCGTTCCTGACCTTCAAGATGGCGCTCCGGATGCATGCTGGTGGCACGATCGGCGCGGCCATCGCACCGCATTTGCCACGCGAGAAGCCGGGGCGCGTGCGCGACCTCGTCTTCTTCGAGGATCCGCAGGGGCGCGATCCGCTGGCGCTGCTCGAGGCCTATGGCGAGATGCTGGCGGCGGCGGGGGCGCAGAGCCGCTTCATGGGCGGGCTCGACGTGACACGGGGCGAGGCGCACCATGTCATCACGCCCGCACCGGTGGGACGCGAATATCGGATCGACAGCGAGGGCGCCGACCGCGCGGCCCGCAGCGCTTTCATCGAGAGCTTCACGACACATCTCGGCGCGATGGGGGTCGTGGCGGCGGGCAGCGCGCGGCCCGATCCCGAAATCGCGCCGCGACGCGGGTTCGGGCGACGCGCCTAGCGCAGCGTCAGGTGCCGGGGGCCTCGAGACGCGGCTGCACATAGGCAACGCGCTTGACCTCGACATCCTCCCCGCCGTCGCTGGTGGCGACGAAGCTGTCACCTTCGGCGACGGCCTGCGGCGGGCCCGACCAGCACATGTCGGCGGCATCGTCCATGTCGCTGTCATCGCAGATCTTGCCGTCCTGCCATGTCCAGCTGCCCTGGTCCTGCACGCTGCCGCCGCCGGTGGTCACGTAGGAGCCGTCGGCATTGTAGCTGGTGGTCATCACCGTGCCGTCGGCGGACGTCCACTCCCAGCTGGTGTCGGCATAGGGCGTACCGGCGACGGCGGAGGCCTGGTCGCCGAGCGCGACATCGCCCTCGGGGGCGACGGTCATGTCGACATTGTCGGCCTCGTCGACCTCTTCGTTGCTGCCGCAGGCGGCAAGGCCGAGCACGGCGGTGGCGATCAGGAAATGGCGGATCATATGGAAAACTCCCCTTTTGAGTGTTGGCGGGCCAACGCATCGGGGAGCGAAAGGGTGCGGCTAGCCCGTGGTGACGGGGCGGACGCGGATCTCGAGGCCGTCGGCGAGGCGGCGCGAGGTCATCCAGCCGTCAGTGTCGGGCTCGCCCTCCAGCGTCCAGCAGTCGGTGCCCTCGTCGGGCGCATCGGGGGTGAAGCAGAGGAGGCCGTCCTCGCGCTGCTCGTAGGTTCCGCGCGCCACTTCCTCGCCGTCGAGGAAGTCGGTGTAGGTCCCGTCGGGGCCGAAATAGGTCGATCCGACGCCGTCCTCGCCCTCGATCTCGAAGGTCATGCCGGCGATGCTGGCCACCTCGGGCTCGGCGGCTTCGCTCTCGACGACGGGGGTGTCGGCCTGCTCCCCGCAAGCGGCGATGAGGAGGAGGGGGGCGAGCAGCAGCGGCAGCTTCATGAGAGCGGTCCTTTCGCTGCCGTTTCTATCAGAAAAGGAAGCGCGCGCCCATCCACAGCCCCATGCCGATCATCATGAGATTCTCGGTCAGGCTGATGAAGCCGAGCGGGACATTGTTGTTGCCGCCGACGCAGGCGCATTTGAGGTCGCGCCTGTCGATATAGACGGCCTTGAAGACGCTGATCGCGCCAACGGTGCCGATGAACAGCGCGATGGGGACAGACAGCCACGGCAGGAGCTGGCCCAGCATAAGGACGCCCGCGGTGGCCTCGAGGAAGGGGTAGAGGGTGGCATAGGGTACCCAGCGCTTCGCCAGGAGGTCGTAGCCGAGGAACATGGTCGCGAAGCTGCGCACGTCCTGCAGCTTCAACAGCGCGAGCATGCACATGGCGATGGGCACGAAGAGCATGGCCCAGCGCTCGAGGATCGGCGCGCCGGTGACGAGGTTGGTCAGCGCGAAGGCCATCAGCGCGGCCAGCGCGAAGAGCGCGGCGACGGGGCGGTAGGTCTTCTTGTCGGGATCGGGGTTCTTCAGCCCGAAATGGGTGCGCAGGTCGGTATAACCGCCGATCCGCTGGTCGCCGATGAAGACCTGCGGGGTGGTCCTGACAGCATGTTCGGCCTTGAAGGCCTCGGTCGCCTCGGGGGTGGCGAGATGATGGTCCTCGACCGTGTAGCCGCGCGATTTCAACAGGTGCAGCGCCTGCAGCCCGTAGGGGCAGACGTGCTTGGGTTTCACCATGCGGTAGAGGCGGGCGGTCTTGGGCGTACGGTCGAGCATGCAGACTATGTGGGAAATGGCGAGCAGCGGCGCAACCGACTAGCGCGGCACTGCTGCTGCTGCCGCTGCTTCCTCGCTGCGCGCCACGAAGGCCTGCACCGGATGGCCGGTGAGGAGGCGGCCGGTGCGTTTGAGCTCGGCATTCTGCTCGTCCACCGTGAAGGCGATGAGCTTGCGGCAGAGCTGCGGCGAGGCGGCGTAACGGTCCATGTTGGCGGTGTCGGCCTCCGCGCCGAGGCGCTCGATCCGGCGCTTCAATTCATGCGCATTGAGCATGATGTCGCCGACCGCGAGCTTGGCGGGCCCCACTAGTCGAGAGCCTAGCGCGGGGCGGGGAAAGGCAAGCAGCGGCGGCGGCGGGTGCCAAGGGGTGTAAAGAGCTCTTGACTGACAAGAGCTCTTTACACATGATCGCGCCATGGAGAATCGGATCCGGCATTGGCGCGAAGAGGCGGGGTGGAGCCAGGGCGAACTGGCCCGGCGGCTCGGCGTCTCGCGCCAGACGATCAACGCGGTCGAGACCGACAAATATGATCCGAGCCTCCCGCTGGCGCTGCGCCTGTCGAGACTGTTCGGCGTGCCGGTGCCTGAATTGTTCTTCGATGACTGGGAGCCGGAAAGTGAATGAGATGACGGGCAGCGCGGCCGACGCGGGCGGAACGACGTGGAAGAAGCGGGCGGTGCAGCTGGTCGCGGGCGGCATCATCGGGGCGGCGACCATGTACGGCACGCTGCATTTCCTCGAAGAGGGCGCGGCATGGGATTTCGGCGTCGATGCGCTGGTCGCGATGGGCGCGGGCGTGGTCTTCATGCTGATCGGGCTGATCGTGCTCGCGGGGGCCGCGGCGCCCAAGGCGGGCAAGCATTTCCTCGAGGTCGAGGATGAGGCGGACCTTCGCTACCAGCGGCGCGAATTGCTCTGGGGCGGGCTCATCCTCGTGATGATCGGTGCGGTGCCCTTCGTGCTCGGACTGGGCGGGCCGGACGGGCTGGTCGCCAACGAAGTGGCGCTCTGGGTGATCGTGGCGCTTGTCGCGGCGATCACGTTGCTCAGCATCGTCATCAAGTTCCGTCGCGACGAACTCAACGATGCGATCGTCAAGGAATCGGCGACCTACACCTTCTACGCCATCATGCTGTTCTTCGGCGGCTGGGCGGTGGCCGCGCATCTCGAATATCTCGCCCCCTTCCCGATGGCGGCTTTCTTCGGCGGGTCGATGTGGATCTGGATCATGATGATCTTCTTCGCCGCCTTCAAGCGCGGGATCGGCTGAGGTCGGCATCCCATCCGGGCATGAAAAAGCCCCCGTCGGCGTTGGCCGGCGGGGGCTTTTCATTGGCCGCAAGGCGAGGGGGCGTCAGGCCATCTCAACCGCGATGGCGGTGGCTTCGCCGCCGCCGATGCAGAGCGAGGCGATGCCCTTCTTGAGGCCGCGCTTCTTCATGGCGTTGAGGAGCGTGACGAGGATGCGGGTGCCCGAGGCGCCGATCGGGTGGCCGAGCGCGGTGCCGCCGCCGTTCACGTTGATCTTGTCATGGCTGATGCCGAGATCCTTCATCGCGAACATGGCGACGCAGGCGAAGGCCTCGTTGACTTCCCACAGGTCGACGTCGTCGACCGACCAGCCGGCCTTGTCGAGGCACTTCTCGATGGCGCCGATGGGGGCGATGGTGAATTCCGAAGGCTCGCGCGCATGGGCGGCGGTGGCAACGATGGTCGCGACGGGCGCCTTGCCCGCGGCCTCGGCGGCTTGCCGCGAGGTCACGACCACGGCGGCGGCGCCGTCCGAGATCGACGAGCTGGTCGCGGCGGTGATGGTGCCGTCCCTGCGGAAGGCGGGGCGCAGCGAGGGGATCTTGTCGGGACGGCCGCGGCCGGGGGCCTCGTCGGTGTCGACGGTCGTCTCGCCCTTTCGGGTGACGATAGTGATGGGGACGATCTCGCCCTCGAAGTCACCCTCGGCGATGGCGCGCTGGGCGCGGGCGAGGCTCTCGATCGAATAGTCGTCCATGCTCTCGCGGGTGAGCTGGTAATCGTCGGCGGTTTCCTGCGCGAAGGCGCCCATCGCCTTGCCTTCCTCATAGGCATCCTCGAGCCCATCGAGGAACATATGGTCATAGGCGGTGTCATGGCCGAGGCGCGCGCCCGAGCGGTGCTTCTTGAGGAGGTAGGGGGCGTTGGTCATCGATTCCATGCCGCCCGCGATGATGGTGGTGGCGTTGCCGGCGCGGATCGCCTCGTCGGCCTGGATGACGGTCTGCATGCCCGAGCCGCACACCTTGTTGACGGTGGTCGCCTGCACCGACTTGGGCAGGCCCGCCTTCAGCGCCGCCTGGCGCGCGGGGGCCTGGCCGAGGCCGGCGGGCAGGACGCAGCCCATGTAGATACGGTCGATCTTGTCGCCGTCCACGCCGGCACGATCGACCGCCGCCTTGACCGCGGTCGCGCCGAGGTCGGTGGCCGAGGCATCGGACAGGGCGCCCTGCATCGAGCCCATCGGCGTTCGCGCATAGGAAAGGATGACGGTCTGGCTCATGGCGTATCTCCGAAGTTTTTTTCTTGTTTTCGCGGAGGGACATAGGGTCGCGGCGGCGACCGATCAATCTCCTGTTCAGCAAGATGCGACGAGGGTCTGTCGCTGTTCGGTAACCTGCGTTAAGTATGAACCGGCACGAAAGGGGAAAATGACATGCGTTTGGTGATCGGTATCGCCGCCATCGGACTTCTCGCGGCGCCCGCGTCGGCGGGGAGCGATGCCAAGTCGTCCTGCTTCAATCCGGAGCCCCGCGAGGAAAAGACGGAGCGCGAGGAAAAGCGCGAGGCACAGCGCGAACGCGATCGTGCGGAACGGGCCAAGGCCTCGACCGGTTGCCGCCGTGATCCGCTGACGCAGGCGTGCAGCCTCGGTGCGAGCCCCTTCGCTTCCTTCTAGGCGCCTTGCCTTCTTGAACCGTCACGACCTCTCCTGCTAGGCGGCTGGCCAACAGGAGAGACACGCATATGAGTAACGAACCCGGCCTCGATTTCGGCCTTTCCGAAATGGCGGAGACGATCCGCGACACCACGCGCCGTTTTGCCGTGGACAAGATCGAGCCGATCGCGGCCTCGATCGACGAGGAAGACCGTTTTCCCGTCGAGCTGTGGCCGCAGATCGGCGAGCTCGGCCTCCACGGCATCACCGTTCCGGAAGAGGATGGCGGGCTGGGGCTCGGCTATCTCGAGCATGTCATCGCGCAGGAAGAGATCGCACGCGCCTCGGCCTCGGTCGGCCTGAGCTACGGCGCGCACACCAATCTTTGCATCAACCAGATCGCCAAATGGGCGAACCCCGAGCAGAAAGAGAAATATCTCGCGCCCCTGATCAGCGGCGAGCATGTCGGCGCGCTGGCGATGAGCGAGGCGGGCGCGGGTTCGGACGTCGTCTCGATGAAACTGAAGGCCGACAAGGTCGATGGCGGCTATCGCCTCAACGGCACCAAATTCTGGATCACCAACGGCGCCTATGCCGACACTTTGGTCGTCTATGCCAAGACGGGCGAGGGCAGCAGAGGCATCACCACCTTCCTCATCGAGAAGGGCGACGAGGGCTTCTCGATCGGCCAGAAGCTCGACAAGATGGGCATGCGTGGCTCGCCCACCGCGGAACTGGTGTTCAACGACTGCTTCGTGCCCGAGGACCGCGTCATGGGTCCCGAAAATGGCGGCGTCGCGGTGCTGATGAGCGGGCTCGACTATGAGCGCACCGTGCTCTCGGGCATCCAGCTCGGCATCATGCAGGCCTGCATGGACGTGGTCCTGCCCTACGTGCGCGAGCGCAAGCAGTTCGGCCAGCCGATCGGCAATTTCCAGCTGATGCAGGCCAAGATCGCCGACATGTATGTCGCGCTCAACTCGGCGCGCGCCTATGTCTACACCGTCGCGCGCAACTGCGATGCGGGCAAGACGACGCGCTTCGACGCGGCGGGCGCGATCCTGCTGGCGTCGGAAAGCGCTTTCAAGGTCGCGGGCGAGGCGGTGCAGGCGCTTGGTGGTGCCGGCTATACCAAGGACTGGCCGGTCGAGCGCTACCTGCGCGATGCCAAGCTCCTCGACATCGGCGCGGGCACCAACGAGATCCGCCGCATGCTGATCGGGCGCGAACTGGTCGGCGCGGGCGGCTAAAACGCCGCCGACTTGACGCGGATCAAGGACAGGGCGCACCTTTCGGCCGATCCTGAGGGTCGGAGGAGGTGCGCCATGACTTATTCTCGACTGATATTTCTCGCGGGGGCCGCGGCCCTTGTCGCCGCTTGCGCCGCCGAGGTGCCGCAGGAGAGCGCGGCGCTGCCCGTTGCTTTCGACGGGGCCTATGCGGAAGGCGCGGCGCAGGTGGCGCATGGCGCGCGGCTGACCGACGTGCTTGGCTGTACCTCCTGTCATGGCGTGGCGCTGACGGGGGGCAATTATGCCGATGACCCCGATGGCGAGATGGTGTTCGCGAGCAATTTGACGCGCAGCCTTTCGGGCTGGTCGGATGCCGAGGTGGAGGCGCTGCTGCGCACCGGCACGCATCCCAAGCGCGAAAACCTTTATTACATGCCCGCCAAGTCGCTGCAGCGATTGTCGGACGCCGACATGGGCGCGCTGATCGCCTACCTGCGCAGCCTCGAGCCGCAGGGGCGCGACTGGCCGCTGCCGAAACAGGGCGAGGGGACGCAGGCGCTGGTGGCGATGGGCATCCTCGATACCACCGCCGATGCGGTCGCGGCCTATCGCGCGCATCCCGCGCCGGGGGTCGGCGAGGAGTTCGCGCTGGGGCGCTATGTCGCCTCGGTCACTTGCGCCGAATGCCACGGTCCCGACCTGTCGGGAGTGAGCCCGGGCGCGCCGGGGCTCGAGCGGATGGACGGCTATAGCGCTGCCGAACTCGACCGGCTGCTCTCGGACGGGGTGACCAAGGGCGGCGATGCGCATGGCATGATGGCACTGGTGGCGCGGCGCGAATTGTCGGCGCTGACCGATGCCGAGCGCGCCGCGGTTGTGGCCTATGTGCAGGCGCTCGCAGCGGCCAAATAGAGCAACGCTCTTTCCAGCACGATTGATCTGGGTTAGTCTCCTGTCCGACATCGGGGGAGACCGGACGGGTGCGATCGTGGGGCATATTGGCAGGGGCCTTGCTGGTCGCGGGCTGCGGGGAAGCGCCGCCGTCCAGGCAGGATGCGGTCCCGACGCAGGCGGCCAGCTTCATCGGGGCTGCAGCAGGCGACAAGGCGATGCAACTCGCGCATGGCGAGCGGGTGTCGGCCATCATGGGCTGCACCGGCTGTCACGGCGACCGGCTCCAGGGGAATGATTTCGGTGCCTTCATCCCGCTGCTCGACGGACTCTGGGCGACCAATATCTCGCGGACGCTGCCCGACATGAGCGATGCGGAGCTCGAGCGCTTGCTGCGCGAGGGCGTGCATCCCGACCGCGAGATCTATCTCATGCCGTCCAAGCAGTCGCAGTTCCTGTCGGAGGCCGACATGGAGGCGCTCGTCGCTTATCTGCGCACCTTCCCGCCGACGGGCGAGCCGAGCCCGCTGCCGCCCGAGGGCTTCGAGGAAAGGGTGAGCGCGCAATTGCCCGACGATTATTGGGCCAAGCAGCTCGAGGACCCGCGCTTCCATTATCACAATGCGCAAGAAGAGGCCGGGCATTTCAGGGACAACCAGCCGCCCGAACTTGGCGAGGAACATGCGCTCGGGCGCTATGTCGCGCTGACCGTCTGTTCGGGATGCCACGGCGCCGCATTGGACGGGGTGGGCGAGCCTGCGGGGAGCATGGCGGTGGCGGCGCGCTATGACGAGGGCGCGATGCGGGCCTTGATGATGGATTCAAGGATGCTCGACGGCACGACGATCGAGAGCCCTTGGACGGGCGCGCCGGGGCACGTGACCGACGGCCTTACCGAGGAAGAGAAACTGGCCGCAGGCGCCTATGCGCGCGCCTGGGCGGCATGGAAGGCGAAACAAGGGGACTGACGATGCGCAAGATTGTGATCCTGCTGGCCGGTGCCGGCCTGGCGGCGTGCGGCACGGGCGATGGCGCGGCAGAAGATGCGCCAGTCGGCGCGTCGGTCGAAGCGGCCTCGCTGGCCTTCGACGGCGCCGACTATGGCGATGACAAGGCGGCCAAGGCCGCGCACGGGGACCGGATGGCCAACGTGCTCCTGTGCCGCGCTTGCCACGGTCCCGAACTGACGGGCTCGGACATGGGGCAGTTCGATCCCGAACTGGCGGGGATCTATCCGCCCAATCTCACCATCTCGGCCGCACGCTTCGACGATGCCCAGCTGATGACGCTGCTGCGCGAGGGTGTGCATCCGACGCAGGACCGCGTCCTGATGATGCCGTCCAAGACCTACCAGCATGTCGCCGACGCGGACCTCGAGGCGATCATCGCCTATCTGCGCACGCTCGAACCGGCTGGCGAGGAGATGCCGCCGACCGATCCCAATCCCGAACTGGCAAAAGCGATCGAGGCGGGCGAATTCCCGACCGCGGCGCAGGAAGTGGCGCATTATCGTGGCAAGTACCCGGTCGATCTCGGCGAGGAGCATGCGCTGGGACGCTATGTCGCCACCGCGGTGTGCGCCGATTGTCATGGCTCGAGCCTCGACGGCTCCGATGCTTTCGCACCCAGCCTCTATGATGTGGGGCTCGCCTATGACTCCGCCTCGCTCACCGCGCTCCTCGAGACGGGCACGGCACCCGAGGGGCGCGATGTCGGGCTGATGGGCTTCATCGGGGCTGAGATGATGGGCAAGCTCACCGAAAACGAGCGCGGCGCACTGGTCGATTACCTGATGGCGGCGGTGGAGGCCGGCCCGCCTTCAGGGCAATAGGGTCGCGAGGCCCCAGGCAAGGAGCAGTCCGCCGCCGATCTTCGCGATCATGCGACCGAGCGGCAGGAGCTTTTCGGCCGCGACGAGGAGCGTGAGGATCGCGATCCACGCGATGTTCATGACGCCGAGCACGAACAACAGCGCCATCAGCGCCCAGCAGCAGCCCGCGCAATAGGCGCCGTGGATGAGGCCGAGGCGGAGCGCGCCGGTGGCGCCCGGGCGCTGGTGGCGGGCGATGAAGGCGGCGGGGCTGCGGCACAGGGTGAGGCAGCGGTCCTTCCACGGGCTGAACTGGTAGAGACCGGCAGCGACCAGGAGGCCGCCCGACAGCCAGCGGCTGGCCGACCCCATCGCCATGCCGGTGACGAGCGCCTGCTGCTGGAGCCAGAACTGCGCGGCGGCGGCGAGCGCCGAAAAGGCGCCCCAGACGAGCAGGTAGCCCAAGAGGAAGAGCGCGACGGGCGGGCGGGCGATGCCGCCGTGGCGCGCGGCGCGGGCGTAGAGGAGGATGGTGGGCGCGGCCGAGGGCAGCATCATCGCCACCATCATCACCCACCACATGGAGAAGAGCCAGCCGTAGGAGGCAGGCATCGCCATCATGGGGGCATCGCGGTGGGGGAAGGGCGAGAGGCTGGCGACGAGCCCCATGTCCATGCCTGCCCCGGTGAGGATCCATCCCCAGGCGAGAAGCGCGAGGCAGGCGAGGGCAGCAAGGGTGAGCGATCGGTGGCGCGCCAGGAGCGCCTCGGTGGCGCCGCTCATTCGGCGTGGACGACGCCGTGGCTGTCGAGATGCAGTTCGCAGAACTGGCCGTAGCTGTCGGTCAGCTCGATCGGCACCGGTCCCGAGCCGCGCGTGGTGCCCTGGCCGATGCTGGCATATTCATATTCGAAGCCCTGCGGGATGTGGATGCGGCTGTGCACTTCCTCGCCCGTGGCGGGGCTGAGGATCGGCCTGCCGGTCACCTCGTAATGGCCGGGCACGCTCATCCGGCTCTTGCGGGCATCGACGTCGATCTCGAAGTCGAGGGGGAGGAACTGCGGCTCGTGCATCGTCTCGATGGTCGATGCGAAGACCGCGAAATGGGTCGCCATCGGGTCGGTGTCCTGCCCCGTCATGATCTTGAGCAGCGCCTCGCGCTGCTCGGGGGTGGCGCTGTCGTCGATGAAGGCGATGGCCTCGCCGCCGCCCTCGTGGATCGCGCCCGGCCATTTGTAGATGCCGCCGATCTTCAATCCCGACAGGTCGACATCGCCGTGATGGCCCTCGTCGATGATGATGCCGACGGCCGCCTCGCACTTGCCCTTGTCGGGCAGTCCGCCGAACTGGCAGTTGCAGCCGACGTCGCAATTGCAATTGGCCATCTCGCGGCCCTTGATCTTCCAATAGGTCATGGCGCGTCCCTCTCTCGGCAGTGATCCGAAGCGCGCTTCTTAACATATGTTTGTCGAAATGGGCAGGGCCGGCAAAGGAGGCGGGGCGGGCTTACTACATGCCCTGTTTCTTCATCCAGTCGCGCGTCTCCTCGAGCGTGAGCGGGGTGGCGGGCAGGTCGAAATGGGTGTCGGGCAGGTCGACGGTCTCGAACGTGGTCAGTTCGGTGCCGTCGAGGCGCAACGGCGTGCCGGTGCCGAACAGGGCGACGAGTGGTGCCATCGCCTCTTGCGCCCCGGGAAGCGGGGAGGACAATTGCGCCACGAGAAAGCTCTCGCGCAGCGCCTTGCCGAGCGGTGCCAGTTCGGGATCGGTGCTGACGACTAGCGCTTCGTCGTCCATCGCGGGCCTTGTGTGATAGGCCGTGCCCTCCCATCGCCCGACCCTGGCGGGACCGACCGCTTCGATCTCGATGACCGGCATGGTGACGCCGTCCGCCATTTCTTCCAGCCACGGGCCGAGCTGTTCGAGCATCAACTGGTTGAGCAGCTCGAAATCGACGAGGGCGTGACCATCCTCGCCCTTTGTCCACAGATAAAGGCGACCGTCCTTCGCGTAGAATTGCTCGCCGGCTTCGGCGTCCGTGCCGCGCACATCGCCGCTTTCGGAAATCTCGAGGACAATCGCGAGCTCGCCCTCGCGGTGCCACTCGGCGCGATAGTCATCGGTCTGGGCGGTGAGGAGAGCGGCGGCAAGCGCGAGGCTGGAAAACATCAAATGTCCTTTGGCGGATGGCGTTCGTCAGCACTGTCATGACAGGCGATGCTTGCCAAACCCTTTGCAATCCGGCGCGCGCGGGCTAGGCGTTCGGCCCATGAGTGCACCGACGCTGGACAGCAAGATCGATCTCGACAGTCCCGAGGCCAAGGCCCGGGACGCGCATAACAGGGCGCTGGCGCAGCGCCTCCGCGAGGATGTGGCCAAGGCCGCCAAGGGCGGCGCCGAGCGCCACCGCGAACGGCATGTGGCGCGCGGCAAGCTGTTGCCCCGCGACCGCGTCGAACGGCTCCTCGATCCGGGCTCGCCCTTCCTCGAGATCGGCCAGCTGGCGGCCTGCGACATGTATGGCGGCGAAGTGCCGGGCGCGGGGATGATCGCGGGCATCGGGCGGGTCTCGGGCCGGCAGGCGATGATCGTGTGCAACGATGCCACCGTGAAGGGCGGCACCTATTATCCGATGACGGTGAAGAAGCATCTTCGCGCGCAGGAGATCGCCGAGGCCAACCGGCTGCCGTGCATCTACCTCGTCGACAGCGGCGGGGCGAACCTGCCGCACCAGGCCGAGGTCTTCCCCGACCGCGACCATTTCGGGCGCATCTTCTACAACCAGGCCAATCTCTCGGCCAAGGGTATCGCGCAGGTCGCCTGCGTGATGGGCAGCTGCACCGCGGGCGGTGCCTATGTCCCCGCGATGAGCGACGAATCTGTCATCGTGAAGGAGCAGGGCACCATCTTCCTTGCCGGCCCGCCGCTGGTGAAGGCGGCGACGGGCGAGGAGATTTCAGCCGAGGACCTTGGCGGCGGTGATCTTCATGCGCGCAAGTCCGGCGTGGTCGACCATCTTGCCGAGAATGACGAGCATGCGCTGACCATCGTGCGCGACATCGTCTCGACGCTGCCGCGGGGCGCGGAGAATGCCGACCTCAACTATCGCGAGCCGGTGGCGCCCAAATATGACCCCGAGGAACTCTATTCGATCATCCCCGAGGACGTGCGTGCGCCCTATGACGTGCACGAGGTGATCGCGCGCATCGTCGACGGGTCGGAATTCCACGAGTTCAAGCCGCTCTACGGGTCGAGCCTCGTGTGCGGCTTCGCGCATGTCCATGGCATGCCGGTCGCGATCCTCGCCAACAATGGCGTGCTCTTTTCGGAGAGCGCGCAGAAGGGCGCGCATTTCATCGAGCTCGCCGCCGAGCGCAAGGTGCCGCTCCTCTTCCTCCAGAATATCTCGGGCTTCATGGTCGGCGGCAAATATGAGGCCGAGGGCATCGCCAAGCATGGCGCCAAGCTGGTGACCGCAGTGGCCACCGCGCAGGTGCCCAAGATCACCGTGCTGATCGGCGGCAGCTTCGGCGCGGGCAATTACGGCATGGCGGGGCGCGCCTACAGCCCCAACTTCCTCTTCACCTGGCCCAACAGCCGGATCAGCGTGATGGGCGGCGAACAGGCGGCCAGCGTGCTCGCTACCGTCCACCGTGACGCCGACAAGTGGAGCGAGGAAGAGGCCGAAGAGTTCAAGGCGCCGATCCGCCAGAAATATGAGGACGAGGGCAATCCGTGGCACGCGACCGCGCGGCTGTGGGACGATGGCATCATCGATCCCGCGCAAACGCGCGACGTGCTGGGGTTGGCCTTTGCCGCCTGCCTGAACGCGGTGATCGAAGACCAGCCGAAATTCGGCATCTTCAGGATGTAGGAGCGAGGTGATGCTGTCCCTTCTCGTCGCCGCCATTTCGGTTCCGCCGCCGCCGCCGGGCGATGATCGCAGCGCGATCCTCGCGACGGTCACCGAGGTGCTCGACGCGCTGATGGTTGGTGATGCGGAGACGGCGCGCGCCCATTTCGCGCCCGAGGCGATCTTTCCGATCGTCGATGCGCGCGGGGCCGAGACGCGGGTGGTGACGCTCGACCTCGATGCGGTGCTGGGCTTCGAGCGCGAGGGGCTGCACCAGGAGCCGCTCGGCATCCCGACGGTGTTCCAGGACGGCGCATTGGCGCAGGTGTGGGTGCCCTACAGCTTCTGGGTCGACGGGGTGAAGCAGCATTGCGGGATCGACAATGCGACGCTCGTCGAACAGGATGGCGAGTGGAAGATCACCCAGATGGCCTTCACCATGAATTCGCTCGACACATGCGATGCGCTCGGCGCACCCACCGTCGCGAACCCCGATAAGGTAACTCCATGATTTCTTCGCTTCTCATCGCCAATCGCGGCGAAATCGCCTGCCGGGTCATGCGCACCGCCCGCGACATGGGGATCAGTACGGTCGCGGTGTATTCCGAGGCCGATGCCAAGGCGCTGCACGTGCGGATGGCGGATGAAGCCGTATGTATCGGTCCGGCGGCGTCGGCCGAAAGCTATCTCGTGGGCGAACGGATCATCGAGGCGGCGAAGGAAACCGGCGCCGAGGCGATCCACCCGGGATACGGCTTCCTCTCGGAAAACGCCGATTTCGCGCAGGCCGTGATCGATGCGGGGCTGATCTGGGTCGGGCCCAAGCCCGAGAGCATCCGCGCGATGGGCCTCAAGGATGCCGCGAAAAAGCTGATGGCCGAGGCGGGCGTGCCCGTGACGCCGGGATACATGGGCGAGGACCAGTCGGCGGATGTGCTCGCCGAGGAAGCTGGCAAGATCGGCTATCCGGTGCTCATCAAGGCGGTCGCGGGCGGCGGCGGCAAGGGCATGCGCAAGGTCGATGATAGCAAGGACTTCGCCGATGCGCTCGCGTCCGTGAAGCGCGAGGCGACGGCGAGCTTCGGCAATGATGTCGTCATCCTCGAGAAATGGATCGAGAGCCCGCGGCATATCGAGGTGCAATTGTTCGGCGACAGTCATGGCACGGTGGTGCACCTGTTCGAGCGCGACTGTTCGCTCCAGCGGCGCCACCAGAAAGTGATCGAGGAAGCGCCTGCGCCGGGGATGGACGAGGAGACTCGCAAGGCCGTCTGCGAGGCTGCCGTGCGGGCAGGGCAGGCGGTGAATTACGAAGGCGCGGGGACGGTCGAGTTCATCGCCGATGCCTCCGAGGGCCTCCGCGCCGACCGCATCTGGTTCATGGAAATGAACACGCGCCTGCAGGTCGAGCATCCGGTGACCGAGGAGATCACGGGCGTCGACCTCGTCGAATGGCAGCTGCTGGCGGCGGCGGGCGAGCCCGTGCCGGTCGCGCAGGAGGAATTGTCGATCAACGGCCATGCGATCGAGGCGCGGCTCTATGCCGAGGACCCGACCACCGGCTTCCTGCCCTCGACGGGCAAGCTCGAGCATTTCGATCTCGGGCGCGAGCAATGGCGGGGCAAGCGCCGCCGCCGCATCGAGACGGGCGTCGAAGAGGGCGACGTCATCAGCCCGCATTACGACCCGATGATCGCCAAGCTGGTCGCCCACGGCGAGGACCGTGACGCGGCGATTTCGACGCTGGCGCGCCAGCTAGCAGGGCTCGAGGTGTGGCCGGTGAAAACCAATGCGGCCTTCCTCCTGCGTGCGCTCACCCATGACGATTTCATCGACGCCAATCTCGATACGGGCTTCATCGCGCGGCATGACGACGCGTTGATCCCGAGCGGGCAGCCGGTCGAGGTGGAGTGGCGCACGGCGGCCGCCATCGCGCTGGCCGAGGAAGAGCCCGACCCGCTGGCGGGCTTCCGGTTGAACGCCGACCCGCGCCATGCGGTGGCGCTGGGCTTCAAGGGCGAGACGCGCGACATCGACCTTGCCGGGGAGGGCGATACGGTCGCCGCTTCGGGCTTTCGCGACGACGAGCGCGTGGTGCTCTTCTCGTCGGGCGACGCGTTCGAATTTTCGCTGACGACGCGGCCCGGTGCTGGCGGCGCGGCAGCGGGGGACGGGGCGATCCTCGCCCCCATGCCGGGCAAGGTGACGAGCGTCGAGGTCGAGGCGGGAGCGAAGGTCTCCAAGGGGGATCGGCTTCTCACCCTAGAGGCGATGAAAATGGAACATGCGATGACCGCACCCTTTGACGGTGTGGTGAGTGAATTGAATGTCTCGGCAGGCCAGCAGGTCGCGGTCGAGGCGTTGCTTGCGAAAGTGGAGAAAGAAGTATGAACGTCGATGGTGTTGCAGCAGTCGTGACGGGTGGTGCGTCGGGTCTCGGTGAGGCGACCGCGCGCAAGCTGGCAGGGATGGGCGCCAAGGTCGCGATCTTCGACCGCAATGCCGATGCCGGCGAGAAGGTCGCCAAGGACATCGGCGGCACCTTCTGCGAGGTCGACGTGACCAGCGACGACAGCGTGAAAGCCGGTTTCGAGAAGGCGCGCGCCGCCAACGGGCAGGAACGCATCCTCGTCAACTGCGCGGGCGTGGCCAATGCCGCCAAGACCGTCGGCATGAACAAGGAAACGGGCGAGCGGCTCCTTTACCCGATGATCCAGTTCGAGCTGGCCATCAACATCAACCTGATCGGCTCGTTCCGCTGCATCGCACACAGTGCGCAGGGCATGGTCGGCCTCGACCCGCTCGAGGACGGCGAGCGCGGCTGCATCATCAACACGGCATCGGTCGCGGCCGAGGACGGGCAGATCGGGCAGGCGGCCTATTCGGCGTCCAAGGGTGGCGTGCTGGCGATGGCGCTGCCGATCGCGCGCGATCTCATGAACGACGGCGTGCGCGTCAACACCATCCTGCCGGGGGTGTTCAAGACGCCGATGGTCGCGATGATGCCCGAGAAGGTGCAGGATGCCCTCGGCGCGCAGGTGCCCTTCCCCAAGCGTCTCGGTAAGGCCGAGGAATATGCAGACCTCGCGGCCTTCATCGCTCAGACGCCCTATCTCAACGCGGAAAGCATCCGTCTCGACGGCGGCATCCGCATGGCGCCGCGTTGATGCGATGACGCTGGCGACGCCCAAGCTGCTCGATGCGCTCGGCGAGAGCGCGCGCGAGGCTGGTGAGGCGATCCTCCAGATCGTCCGCCAGGGCTTTGACGTCGAACGCAAGAGCGACGCGTCGCCGGTGACGGTGGCCGATCGCGCTGCCGAAGCGGTCATCCTCGAGGCGCTGCGAAGCCACGCGCCCGGGGTGCCCGTGATCGCCGAGGAGGAAGTGGCGGCGGGGCGCATCCCGCATCACGACGGCATCTTCTTCCTCGTCGACCCCTTGGACGGCACCAAGGAATTCATCCGCGGCGGTGATGATTACACCGTCAACATCGGGCTGGTCGAACATGGCCAGCCGGTGATGGGCGTGATCTTCGCGCCCGCCACGGGCCACCTCCACCTCGGCATCGCCGACCGCGGCGCCTGGATCGAGGCGGGCGGTCCGCGCCGCGCTATCCACTGCCGCGACCTCGGCGAGGAGCGCATGGCGGTGGCCTCCAAGTCGCATCTCAGCCAGGCCACGGTCGACTATCTCGAACATGCATTCGGCGGCCATGTGCCCGAGCGCGCCTCGGTCGGCTCGAGCCTCAAATTCTGCATCCTCGCCGAGGGGCATGCCGATATCTATCCGCGCCTGTCGCCGACGATGGAATGGGACACGGCGGCGGGCCATGCCGTGCTGATCGGCGCGGGTGGGCGCGTTGACGGGCCCGACGGCGAGCGGCTCGAATATGGCAAGCGCGCCTATTTCAACCCGGGCTTCGTCGCCACCGCGGGCTGGAAGGCGCCGTCGATCGGCCATTATATGCCGAGCGACGCGGGCTAGCCTTCAGCCGCCGTCGCGGTTTCCCTTCCATGAGGCGAGCTGCGCCTCGAGACCCTGCTGCAGTGCCGCGGGCGCGGCCTTGGGCGCATCGACGCCGCGCAGGCGGTCGATCTCGTCTTGCGCGCGCACGATCCGCATGGCGATGCTGCGCGCCTCTTCGCATTCGGCGGGAAGCTGGCGCAGCAGCGTGCGGCAGTCGGCGAGGACCGCTTCGAGGTGGGCAAGACGGCGGACGCGGCGGATGCTGGCCTCCGCGCTGCGATGGCTGTTGGGGACGGCGTTCATGGGGCGGCTTGTGGCGCGCGGTGGCTTTCCAGCACCTTGCCAATAGCTCCGAAGCGGTGCGGATTTCGGGGCTGGCGCGGGCGTTCCGGTCCCGTTACAGTCATGGCTTGCTCGGTAAGACCTTTTGCGCACGCCGCTGGGACTGTTTCCCTCGCGACAGCGTGCACCTGTTGGGGGCCATTTGTGACCGAGCTTTATCCGATCAGCCGCAGCGAAGACGCGGCGACCTCTTCCATCATCGATCTCGTCGCCTCTGGGAACCGGGCGATGGAGCGCGGGCGCGCGGCGATCCGGGCTTGCGGCTATGATGTCGGCAACACGTTCGAGGTCGGCGAGGCGGGGGTCGACCGCCTCGGGGCGCATCCGGTCTGGATCGAACTCGACCGCGACCAGGGTCATGTCCTCGATCACTGGCTGATGGCGTTCGACGCGCATAGCGAGAATGCGGGGCTGCCGGTGGCGGTGGCGATGGACGAGATGCTGCTCGATCCGGTCTCCTCGATCGTGGGGCCGCATATCGAACTGCTCGTCGCGCCCGAACAGGCGGCGCGCGCGGCGGCGATGGCGCTGCTCGTGGCGCGCGAGGCGGGCGGGCGTGTGGGCGATGCACGCGGCTCGGACCCCGCCGCGCTCCGGCGCCTGTCCGAGGAAGTACAGCGCATCGCATCGACCCTGTCGAAGATGAGCGACGGCGGGCTGGCCGATGATCGTCCCGCTATCGGCGCGGCGGTCGATGCGCCGGCGGGCGAACAGCGCGAGCTCAGTGTCGAGACGGTGCGCTCGGTCATTCGCGCGCGGCGGCTGCGCGAGGACTATTTCGACGCCGAGCTGTTTCATGACCCCGCGTGGGACATGATGCTCGACCTGCTCGCCGCCGAGATCCAGCAGATCCGCGTACCCGTCTCGTCGCTGTGCATGGCGGCCGCCGTGCCCGCGACCACCGCACTGCGCTGGATCAAGACGCTGACCGACAAGAAGCTGTTCGTGCGCCGTGCCGATCCGCATGACGGGCGCCGCGTCTTCGTCGAACTCTCGCCCGACGCGAGCCGCGCGATGCGGGGCTATTTCCACAAGCTCGGCCCCAAGTTCGCGATCTGACGAGCAGCGCTCCAATCGTGCCTTGACGCCGCGTTATTTTGCATCTTTGTTATGACAGGTTAACGCGTCTGACGTGGGGTCGACCTTTGGGGGAGGGGATGCGATGACGATACGGTTCGTCAAGCTGTTGCTGGTGATCGGGGCGGGACTGCAGGCGCTGCTCTACGCGCTCCAGAATATCGTGAATTACGAGGCAGGCCATGCCGCGGTCGGCTATGTGCTGAGCCGTGCCGACCATGGCGTCTATCCCGACAGCATCGTGCCGATGGTCACCTCGGACGGTCTGGTGACCCTTGCCTATGTGACCATCATCGCCTTCGAGCTTCTCGGCGGGTTGATGGTGCTGGCGGGCGCGGTGCGCATGGCCCAGTCGGTCGGCGGCACCAAGCGGGCGTTCAGCGCGTCCAAGTGGCTGGCGCTGTCGGGGCTGGGGCTGCTGGTCTTCACCTGGCTTGGCCTGTTCATGGCGATCGGCGGTGCGGGCTTCCAGATGTGGCAGACCGAGGTCGGCTCGGGCTCGCTCGAGGGGGCTTTCTATTATGCCGCGATCAGCGGGCTGGTGATGGCACTGGTCGCGCAGGAGGAGCCCTGCTGGGCCGACCGCGTGGAAAAGGTTGATCATCGCGACCGCGGATGGCAGGAGCCGGACGCCCCGCAAGGGTAGGGCGCTTAGCTCAGCTGGTAGAGCGGCTCGTTTACACCGAGTAGGTCGGCGGTTCGAACCCGTCAGCGCCCACCATTTTCGTTGCGTATATGGGGACAGCGCATGGCGTATGACGACGGTTACAACGGCTGGGGGCCGCCCGTTGTCGACCGACGCGCCGGGGCGATGCTCGATGACATCCACAGGCAATATGAGCGCGATGGCGAGAAGTGGCTTTATCGTCGCGGCGACGCGGGCCCCGCCTATCGCCTTGACGAGGCCGAGATGCGGTTCGCTGTGGACCGCGAATTTGACCGTCGGGGCGGCGATGTGGAGTCGATCCTCGGGCCGCTCGTCCTCCTCCTGCTCCTTGGCGCGCTGCTTGTCGGGCTGAGCGGCGACTGGATCCTGCTGTTCTGGATGGTGCCCTGGTTTGCCCCGTTGATCTGAGCGAGCCATACGCTGCGCGACCGGCGGATCGCGCGGGAGTTGGAAACCTATTGGGATGACCGCGCGGCCGTCGCGCCGGCGAGGCCGGTCGTCACTCGCGCGGCCAACGCCCTCCTGCGGTTCACACGCGCCGATCATGCGCTGGCCGGCTTCGGGTTGGTGGCGATCGGAGTGACGTCGATTATCGGGCGCGAGGCGATCGGGCAATGGCACGTGCTGACAAAGTTCGTGGTCGGCGCCGAAATCCTATTCTTCATCTGGTGGGCGATTGCCATGCTCGCCGACCCCTTCATCCGGCGTGTCGAGGCGAGGGCACCGCGTGACATCACCGCGCTGCCGTCGTCGCCGCCGCGCCAACGCCCCGAATAAGGCGGCACCCTTTCCCGTCGCGCCGCGTTTGGGCGATATGTGGTTTGACGATTGGCAGAGTATCTGGCGCGCGGTGGGGCTCGGCTTTGCCGCCTACGCGCTGCTCGTCCTCTTCCTGCGCGTCGGCGGCAAGCGGACGCTGGCCAAGCTCAACGCTTTCGATTTCGTGGTCACCGTGGCGATCGGCTCGATCCTCGCCAACATCCTCACAGGCACCTCGCTGACGCTGGCGCAAGGGGTGGCGGCGCTCGCCTTCCTCGTCGCGATGCAGACGCTGATGAGCTGGGCCAGCGTGAAGTCGAGCAGCGTGCAGGGGATGCTGCGCGCCTGCCCGCGCTTCCTCCTGCGCAACGGCAAGGTGGACGAGCAGGCGCTGGCCGACGAGCGGGTGACGCGCGGCGACCTTCTGCAGGTCATCCGCGACGGCGGCTTTGCCCGGATCGAGGATGTCGGCGCGGTGGTGCTCGAGGCCGACGGGACCTTCAACGTCCTGTCGGCCGATGCCTGCGACCATGACGAACTGTCCGCGCTTGCGGACGTGGCGGATTGAAGGAACGGGAAGGGGCGGCGATGCCGATGACTTACTATTTTGCAACGACGCTGGCCGGGGCCGACATGGCGGCGGTCGAGGAATGCGTGCGCGAGGAACTGTCGAACGAGGGGTTCGGGGTGCTGACAGAGATCGACGTTGCGGCGACGCTGAAGAAGAAGATCGGCGCCGATTTCCGGCCCTATCGCATCCTCGGCGCGTGCAACCCCACGCTCGCGCACGAGGCACTGCAGGCCGAGGACAAGATCGGCGTGATGCTGCCGTGCAATGTCATCCTTCAGGAGAAGGATGGCGGGGTCGAGGTGGCGGCGGTCGACCCCGTGGCCTCGATGCAGGCGGTCGACAATGACAGCCTCGGTCCGGTGGCCAGCAAGGTGCGCGGCAAGCTCCAGCTGGTGATCGAGCGCGTCTCCCGGCGCTGCGGCGCCTGATGCGAGCCTAGAGCGCGCGCACCAGCGTTTCGGCGACGGCGAGCCAGGCAGGATCCTTGACCACCTGCTGGCGCGCGCCGGGGCCCGGCGGCAGGACGAGGAGCTGGCCGCCCTCGCGGTGGATGAGCCGCCCGTAGATATAGCGCCCCGCCGGACGCGGTACGAGGACGTCGCGATTGAGGGCGCGGTCGAAGTCGGCGGGCTGGACATGGCGACACCAGACGGTGTCGCCGGCCCGGTAATCGCCGATCGAGGCGGCGACCTTGACCCCGCTCAGCCCTTCGCCGGGCATGGGGGGCAGGGCGATGGCTTTCTGCCGCGGTGCCTGCGCATGGCCATTGCCGTCGAGGATGGCGGCAACCTCGAGGGTGGGGCGATCCTCGCCGTGGCGAACCAGTTCGGCACTGTCGACCCCGAGTGCATCGGCGATGCGGTTGACCCAGTCGAGCGACAGGGTGCGCGTGCCGGTCTCGAGCCGGCCGACGGTCTGCGCAGTGGTCGGCGGCTGGCAGGCCGCTGCGACATCGGCGAGCGTCATGCCCTTGGCCTTTCGGACTTCCCTGATACGCGACTGCATGACGATCCCCTCGTTGAACCAAATCGGTTTATTGCTGTCCTACAGATGTGCCGACATGGCAAGTCCTTTTCGTGCCGAGTCGAAGCATGGGAGACGGAAGATGGCGGGACGCATGGGACAGAAGCGGTGCAGGAGTGCGGCGAAAGGAACGGGCGCGGCAGGGCAGGCAGGCCGCCAGCTCGAGGAAGTGGCAATCGACGGCGAGGTGGTGGGCGGCAGGCCCTCGCGCCGCAGTGTCACCGTCAACCGGCTCGAAAGCCCGCTCGGCTGGCTGCGCTCGCGCGGCCATGTCAGCGAGCGGCAATATGAAGCGGGCGAGCGGTTGCGCGCCGATTACGAGCGCGCGCAGCTGTCGTCGCGTGTGACGATGGCATGGGACGCCAGCCCTGTCGCCCGCAGCCGCGGCGGCAGCGTCGGTGCGCCCGACCTCTCTGCCAGCCAGATCGATGCCAAGGCGCGCTTCGAGGCGGCGGTGGCGGCTGCGGGCAAGGGGCTCGACGACATCCTGTGGCGCGTGGCGTGCGCGGGCGAGGGCATGCGCGAGGCCGAGCGCGCGCTGGGCTGGCCGGCACGGGCGGGCAAGCTGGTGCTGGTCATGGCACTCGACCGCGTCGCCGACTTCTACCGCATCCGCTGATCCATGCTGCGCCGCAGAATGAAAATTTCGCGATGCAGCAATTTTGACGGTGGTTTCACGGACGCCTCACGCGGCGCGGACAGTCTTTCCCTAACGCCCGCAGATGGTGCCGGTGAAGGTGCCGCCAACAGGGAAGGACGATCGATGACCAATAGGAAAACTCTTGCTGCCTGTCTCGCCGTCGGCATGAGCGCTGCGGTGGTTGCCGGCTCGGGCGCGCGCGCGGAAGGGCGGCCGCTGCAGCAGGAACTGCGCATTCCCTATGGCGATCTCGATATCGCCGATGCCAGCGACCAGGATCGCCTCAAGCTCCGGGTGATGCAGGGAGCGCGGGCGCTGTGCCGCTCGGGAGGCCCGCAGGCGGTCGAGGTGTGGAAGGCCGAGAAGGCCTGCTTCTCCAGGGCGCTCGCGCAAGGCTATGCCCAGGCCGACGCCCTGTTCGCTGGTGAGCCGAAAGGAACGGTGGTGATCGGCGCCATCGTGATCAGCGGCCGCTGACAAGGCGGATCCCATGGCTGCCGGACTGGAGGCGGCAAGGGTAGCTCCCTTGCCGCCTTCTTCGTGTGCGGCGGGTGCGAAGCGGGAAGACTGGCGCGGCGGAGTCGGACAGTTCGAACAGCGATGCCGGCACCCGCGCCCGGCACCTGGGCGCGGCGGCTTTCGACGAGCGACACGCCCGTGACGACGAATGGCGGAAATCACGGCATTTTGACGCAAGTTTGCCGGCTCTCGAACGGGCCTTGGACCATAGATCGACGCTCTAGGCCTAGACCGGAACCACTCGATGCGGGGCCCCCCGCTCGAGCCGGACAGAGAAAAGGGGAATGACTATGAAACGCACGCTCTTCGCAATGGCCGGTGCCGCGCTGCTTGCCGCGCCCGCGCTGGCTGGTGAGCCGATCGACGTTGTCGGCGGCAGTGGCGACCGTGTCCAGGCCACTATCTATCATGGCGACCTGAACCTGCAGAGCAACGCCGGCAATTCGGCGCTCAAGAGCCGGATCGACAAGGCCGCCAACGCGATGTGCAATTCGCCGGGCTTCAAGCCGGTGAAGACCTGGGCCAGCGAAAAGGCCTGCTTCAGCACCGCGCAAGCCGACGGCTATGCGCAGGCCGACAGCCTGTTCGCCACGCCGCGTGGCTCGGTCATCGTCCAGAGCATGACGATCACCGCTCGCTAGCAGGGGCCTCGAGGCCTGCGAGCAAGCAATAGGGAGAAGGACAATGAAACATCCCATGATCATGGTGCTCGCAGGCACGCTCCTCGCAACGCCTGCGCTGGCGGAGGACCCGATCCGGGTCGTCGCCAATGCACCCGAACCCACCGCGGTCATCTATTATGGTGACCTCGACATGGCCAGGCAGGCGGGGCTCGATGCCCTCAACGGCCGGGTCAAGAAGGCGGCACGCGCCATCTGCCTGCCGTCGCTCAACGATCCCACCCGCGAATGGGTGCGGCAGACCGAATGTTACAAGACCGCGCGTGCCGATGGCTATGCGCAGGCCGAAGCACTCCATGCCGCCAGCATGCGCGGCGAGGTTCTCGTCGGGGCCTTTACCCTCACCGGCCAATAGCCCCGGCGATGTCCGGCGGGCGGGAGGAGCCCGCTCCTCCTCCCGCCTGCCGACAATTTTCCACGAACCGCCCGCCACTCTCCACCAACGGAGGGCGGCGGGCGTTTTACAGCGTGCAATACAGTTAAATTTATGTTAACCACGTACATCTTCGTACATGCTTTGCCATTCGCGACGGAACAGGAGCTCGGCTGTGACGGTGTCGTCCGAATCAAGTCCTGAGCGTGCCCGCTGGCAGGTCAATTTGATCGGATCATTCCGCGTCATCGACCTCGCCGAAGATCGCGATTGCACGCCCTCCAGCCGCAAGGCCTGCGGCCTGCTCGCCTATCTTGTCGGGCGCGGCGGGCGCCCCGTGCCGCGAGAGCGGCTCGCGGGGCTGCTGTGGGGCCGCTCGGCCGACGAACAGGCGCGTGCGAGCCTGCGGCAGGCGCTGTGCGACATCCGTGCCGCCACCAGCCGCGAGATGCCCCCCGTTGGCAGCGATCGCAACCATCTCTGGCTGGTCGCGGACCGTGTGCGTGGCGGCGGGCTCACCCATGCGCGCGAGGAGGATGGCGACTGGCGCCCGTTCGAGGATCTCGACGGGTTATCGCCCGAATTCGACGACTGGCTGGCGATGGAGCGCGGGCGGCTGACCGAGGTGGTCGTCGCCGAGACGGCGGCCTGGGTGAAGCGCAGCCTCGCGCACGGGCAGGGCGCCAAGCTCGTCCCGCTCATCCGGCGGCTGCAGCGCATCGATCCCCTCAACGAGGACTTCGTCGAATATGCGATGCTCGCCGAATATCAGGCGGGCCATGTCGGGGGGGTGCGGCAGCGCTATCTGGAATTTGCCGAGCGCGTGAAGAACGAGCTCGGCGTGGGGCCGACAAAGACGATGACCGCGCTCGAGGAGCAGCTGATCGACCGGCTGACGCACGAGTCGACGCCGATGCCGCCGCCGACCAACGGCAGCGGCGCCAGCAAATAACCTATTCCTCTTCGTCGGCGGCAAGGCCGGCGCGGGGGCCGCCCTGGCCCGACTTCTGATAGGTCGGCGCATCGAAATTCTCGGTAATTATCGCATCGACACGATCCTCGTCCGAAAGCGCGGCGGCGCGCTCGTTCGACAGGCGTTCCTTTTCTTTCTCGTTGGCCATGATGGGGCTCCTTTCGACCTATCAACGAGAGGGGGCGGAGGCGCGTTCCGGCACGGGCGGGGCGAAGGCCACGAAAAAGGGCCGCCCGGTCTCCCGGACGGCCCCTTTTTCTTCGTGCCCGAAGGACAGGTGCGAGGAAGCTTACTCTTCTTCGCTCTTGTCTTCTTCGGTCGCTTCGGCGTCGGCCGGGGCGGCTTCGGCGGTTTCGCCTTCGACCGGCTCGATCGAACCGTCTTCGGCGACGACCTGGCCCGGTTCGAGGGCGCCTTCGTCCTCGCTGTCGGGTTCCATCGCGTTGCCCATCAGTTCGGCCTGTTCGTCTTCATACATCTGCTGGATGATGTCGACGCCCTGCGCCTGCAGTTCGGCCTCTTCGGGCGAACGGGCGACATTGGCCTTGACGGTCACGTTGACCTCGGGGTGGAGGACGACGGTGACGTCGTGCATGCCGATGGTCTTGATCGGGCGCAGGAGCTGGACCTGGCTCTTCTCGATCTTGTGACCTTCTTCTTCCATGCCGGCGACGATGTCGCGGGTGGCGACCGAACCGTAGAGCTGGCCGGTGTTCGAAGCCTGGCGGATGAGGATCAGCGTGGTGCCGTCCATCTTCTTGGCTTCGCCTTCAGCGACGGTGCGCTTCTCGGCATTTTCCTTTTCGATCTTCTCGCGGTTCGCCTCGAAGACGGCCTTGTTCGCGGCATTGGCGCGAAGGGCCTTCTTGTTGGGAAGCAGGAAGTTGCGCGCGTAGCCGTTCTTGACGGTCACGACGTCGCCGATGCCGCCGAGCTTCTCGACGCGTTCAAGCAGGATCACGTCCATGGGTGTTCTCCTTACTTAACGACGTAGGGCAGCAGGCCGATGTGACGCGCACGCTTGATCGCCTTGGCGAGTTCGCGCTGCTTCTTGGCCGACACTGCGGTGATGCGGGAGGGCACGATCTTGCCACGCTCGGAGATGAAACCCGAGAGGAGGCGCGTGTCCTTATAGTCGATGACGGGCGCTTCGTTGCCCGAGAAGGGGCACGACTTGCGGCGGCGGAAGAACGGACGGGCCATTAGTTGCGCTCCTTCTTGCCGCGACGACCGTCGCGTTCGTTCTTGCGCATCTGGACCGAGGGGCCTTCTTCATGCGCGTCGACGCGGATGGTCATGTAGCGGACCACGTCTTCGTTGATGCGGGTCTGGCGTTCCAGTTCCGCGACCGCCGCGGCGGGCGTGTCGAGGCGCATCATCACGAAGTGCGCCTTGCGGTTCTTCTGGATCTTGTAGGCGAGGCTCTTGAGGCCCCAGGTTTCGGTCTCGACGACCTTGCCGCCATTGTCGGCGATGATCTTCCCGGCGTCTTCGGTCAGGGTGTCCACCTGCGCTTGCGCAAGGTCCTGACGCGCGAGGAAGATATGCTCGTAAAGAGCCATATCTTATTCTCTCATGTTGGCCGATCGCTGATGGCCGCACCATGCGAACCACCCCTCCGGCTGTCTTCAGTATTCAACGAGCCGGCGAACCACGGGGGGTGCCAGCTCGCGCGCCCTATGACGCTTATCGTCCGTGATTGCAAGCATTTGGTCGCAGCCGCGAGGGCGAAGCGGAACGGGGGCAGGGCAGGCCGTGTTGGCTGGGGTGAACCCCTCATCACAAGCGGAGACTTCACATGGGCAATCGTTTCGACGGCAAGCGCATCCTCATCACCGGCGGCACCAACGGCATCGGACTGGCCACCGCCAAGCGGATCGTCGCCGAGGGCGGCGAGGTGGCGGTGACGGGCATGAGCCAGGAGCATCTCGACCAGGCGGGGCGCGAATTGCCCGATGCGAGCCTCATCCTCAGGAACGACGCCTCCGATCCCGAGGCAGCGAAGGAGCTGGCCGAGAAGGTCGACAGGATGGGCGGCCTCGATGGGCTGTTCCTCAACGCCGGGTTCGGCGCGCAGACCCCCATCGACGGCACCGACAAGGAGATGTTCGAGAATATGGTCCATGTGAACAATCTCGGGCCGGTGCTGCAGATGACGCAGCTGTCGGGCAAATTGAACGATGGCGCGGGCGTGCTGCTGACGTCTTCCGTCGCGCCCTATACCGGCATGCCCGGCGGGGCGGTCTATGCCGCGACCAAGGCGGCGATGAACGCCTTTTCGAAAAGCTGGGCGCGCGAGCTGGGCGGGCGCGGGATCCGCGTCAACTCGATCGCGCCGGGGCCGATCGATACGGGCTTCCTCGACGTCTATTCGTCCAAATCGGGCGGGATGAGCGACGAGGAGAAGCAGGAAATGGCCGAGCGCATCAAGAAGTCGACCATCCTCGGGCGCTTCGGCAATCCCGACGAGGTGGCGGCGGTCGCGGCCTTCCTGCTGTCGGACGATGCGGCCTATGTCACCGCGAGCGAATATTTCGTCGATGGCGGCATGACGACGCACTAGTCGCTATGGCCTTCGGGCACGAAAAAGGGGCCGGGCGGCGCGATGCCACCCGGCCCCTCTTTTTCGTCGGTCGCTAGCGCTTAGAAGCGCAGGCCGAGACCCGCGGTGGCGCGGACCGTGTCGAATTCGACGGTGTCGACATTGGCGCGAACGAAGGCGTTCGAGCCGATGCCGAAGTCGGCGCCGATGCCGAGGAGGTAGCCGTCACCTGTGTCTTCGCCGTCGAGGCCGGCTTCGAGTTCGGCGATGAGCAGGGCGCGCTCGGCACCCGTGAAGCCGAAGTCGTCGGCGACATTGTTGGCGATCCCTTCGACGTCGAGGTCAACCCAGTGGTAGCCGGCGCGGGCATAGACGCGGTTGTTGGCGCCGAAGCGGGTGCCGACGATGCCCGACACGCCATATTCCATGTCGATCGACTCGGTGCCGCCCATGAGCGTGCCTTCAACGCCGAGGACCATATTGCCTTCGGTCGGCAGGGTGACGCCGGCAAAGCCGCCGAAGATGGCGCCGTTGACGCCGGTCTGCTGGTCGAGGCCGATCTCGGTGAAGTCGATTTCGGTGACGTCGTGATAGCCCGCGGTCGCGCCGGCGTAGAATTCGGTGCCGTCCTGCGCGGCGGCGGGGGCGGCGACGAAAGCGGTCGCGGCGGCGGTAAGAGCGAGAATTTTCTTCATGTTTAACAGTCCTTTGTTCAAACGCACACGGCCCGGACGTCGAAGCGTCGCGGGCCGCGGATCCCAACGGGGAAGCGATAGAATGGGAAAGGCGGCGCGGAGTTCCAAGGGGAGGAGAGAAAGTTCGTAACGGCAGCGGTCCAAGGCTATGATTTGCCGCGTTTTTATTATGCGTTAAGCGCCGGGCCGGGATGCGGGAAGTTGCTGGCGAGGCGGCTGGCTGGCGCTGCGGCGCCTGCCCTTGCGCCTTCCGTGATCTTGCCTTGTCGCGGCGCGCCGATTAGGCCCGCGGCAACAGGGAGGATCTGACCAATGTACGCTTTCATATTTCCGGGCCAGGGTAGCCAGAAGGTCGGCATGGGCGCCGAGCTGGCGCAGGCGAGCGAGGCCGCGCGCCACGTGTTCGCCGAGGTCGATGAGGCGCTGTCGCAGCATCTGTTCCAGCTGATGACCGACGGCCCCGTCGACGATCTGACCATGACCGCCAATGCCCAGCCCGCGATCATGGCGCATTCGATCGCCGTGCTGCGCGCCAGTGGCATCGACCTTGCGGGCAAGGCCGCCTTCGTGGCGGGGCACAGCCTCGGCGAATATTCGGCGCTGTGCGGTGCGGGCAGCTTCGGGCTGGCCGAGGCGGCCAAGCTGCTGCGTATCCGCGGCAATGCCATGCAGGAAGCCGTGCCGGTGGGCGTCGGCGCGATGGCCGCGCTGCTGGGTGTCGACATCGCAAAGGCGCAGGAAATCGCCGAGGCCTGTGCCGAGGGGCAGGTGTGCGAGGTCGCCAATGACAATGATCCCGGCCAGGTCGTCCTGTCGGGCCATGCCGAGGCGATCGACCGCGTCGTCGAGCGCGCCAAGGAAATGGGTGCCAAGCGGGCGATCAAGCTGCCCGTGTCGGCGCCGTTCCACTGTTCGCTGATGCGACCGGCGGCCGACCGCATGGCGGTGGCGCTGGCCGAGCACAAACCGGTGGCGCCGAGCGTGCCGCTGGTCGCCAACGTGACCGCCGAAGCCTCGTCGGAAGCCCCCGCGATCCTCAGCCAGCTCGTCGAGCAGGTGACGGGCCGCGTGCGCTGGCGCGAGAGCATCCAATATATGGCGGACCAGGGTGTGACCCATTTCGTCGAGGTCGGCGGCAAGGTCGTGGGGCCGATGGTCAAGAAGATCGTGCCCGATGCGCAGGCCACCAGCCTCGTGACGATGGCCGACCTCGAAGCATTTGCGAAGGAAGTCTGATGTTTTCACTTGAAGGAAAAACCGCGCTGCTGACCGGCGCTTCGGGCGGGCTGGGTTCGGCGATCGCCAAGGCGCTGCATGCGCAGGGCGCGCGGATCGCGCTGTCGGGCTCGAACGAGGCCAAGCTGCAGGCGTTCGCCGACGAGCTTGGCGGCGATCATGTGACGCTGGTGTGCAACCTGTCGGATGCGGACGCGGTCGACGGGCTGGTGCCGGCCGCGGTGGAAAAGCTCGGCAAGCTCGACATCCTCGTCAACAATGCCGGCATCACCCGCGACAATCTGGCGATGCGGATGAAGGATGACGAGTGGAACGACGTCATCAAAGTCAATCTCGAGGCGGCCTTCCGGCTGATGCGCGCGGCGGTCAAGCCGATGATGCGCGCGCGCGGCGGGCGGATCGTCAACATCAGCTCGGTGGTCGGCCAGACGGGCAACCCCGGGCAGATGAATTATGTCGCCGCCAAGGCGGGCCTCGTCGGCATGTCGAAGAGCCTCGCGCAGGAAGTCGCCTCGCGGAACATCACCGTGAACTGCGTGGCGCCCGGCTTCATGACTTCTGCCATGACCGATGCGCTCGATGACAAGCAGAAGGATGCGATCCTGTCGAAGATCCCGATGGGCAAGATGGGCTCGGGCGATGATATCGGCGCGGCGGTTGCCTATCTCGCCTCGGACGAGGCGGGCTACATGACCGGCCAGACGCTGCACGTGAACGGCGGCATGGCGATGGTCTGAGGCCGGGCGCCTGATTGACGCACGAAAGGGGCGGGGGCAGCCGAGCGCTGGTCCCGCCCCTTTTTCTTGGCTCAGAAGATCGACTTGAAACCGGCGTTGTGCAGGCGTTGGAGCGACATCGAGCGGCCCGCCACGATGGTCGGGTCCTGGAGCTGGGTGATCTGCTGGGCGTGGACGCGGCCGTTCTCGTCGACGCCGCGTTCGAAATCGACGCGGCAGTTGCGGGTCAGGTGGTCGAGTCCCGAGGCGTCGAGGTCGCGGGTTTCGACGCGCAGGTCGCTGTCATCGTCATCGCAATGGATGACGCCGCAGCGACGCTCCTCGTCATATGCAGTCACGGTTCCTTGGTATGACATGGCTCGTCTCCCTAAATTCGGCATGAAAACGATCGGCCGGGCGGGGTGAAATACGACGTCCAGTCGAATGCCCCCTTATAGCACAAAGACCGTAGGGCAGTTAGCGCGTTCGTCGAATTATCCCGCCGTTTCAACGACATGCTTCGTCAATAAAGCGTCATCCCTTGTCACGAAAAAAGCCCTCCCTATATCGCGCCAGAAGACATTTTTTGACATCGCCCCACGGGGAAACGGGGCGCATCTGAGAGGGAAAGACATCTATGTCCAAAGTCATTGGTATCGACCTTGGCACCACCAACAGCTGTGTCGCGGTCATGGAGGGCGGCAAGCCCAAGGTTATCGAGAATTCGGAAGGCGCGCGCACGACGCCCTCGATCGTCGCCTTCACCAAGGATGGCGAACGCCTCGTCGGCCAGCCGGCCAAGCGCCAGGCGGTCACCAACCCCGACAATACCGTGTTCGCGGTGAAGCGCCTCATCGGTCGCCGCTTCGATGATCCCATCACCAAGAAGGATACCGAGCTCGTTCCTTATGACATCGTCAAGGGTTCGAACGGTGATGCCTGGGTCAAGGCGGGCGGCAAGGACTTCTCGCCGTCGCAGATCTCGGCCTTCATCCTCCAGAAGATGAAGGAAACCGCCGAGGCCTATCTCGGCGAGACGGTCACGCAGGCGGTCATCACCGTGCCGGCCTATTTCAACGACGCCCAGCGCCAGGCGACCAAGGACGCCGGCCAGATCGCGGGCCTCGAGGTGCTGCGCATCATCAACGAGCCGACCGCCGCGGCGCTCGGCTACGGGATCGACAAGCAGGAAGGCAACAAGACCATCGCGGTCTACGACCTTGGCGGCGGTACCTTCGACATCTCGATCCTCGAACTTGGCGATGGCGTGTTCGAGGTGAAGTCGACCAACGGCGACACCTTCCTCGGTGGTGAGGACTTCGACGCCGCGATCGTCGAATATCTCGCCGACCAGTTCAACAAGAAGGAAAATATCGACCTTCGCAAGGACCGCCTCGCGCTGCAGCGCCTCAAGGAAGCGGCCGAAAAGGCGAAGATCGAGCTCTCCTCGGCACAGACGACCGAAGTGAACCAGCCCTTCATCACCGCGCGGATGGAAGGCGGCGCCTCGACCCCGCTGCACCTTGTGGAGACGATCACCCGCGCCGACCTCGAAAAGCTCGTCGGCGACCTCATCAAGCGCACCCTCGAGCCCTGCAAGAAGGCGCTCAAGGATGCCGGCGTCGATGCCAAGGACATCGACGAGGTCGTGATGGTCGGCGGCATGACCCGCATGCCCAAGGTCCGCGAGACGGTGGAGACCTTCTTCGGCAAGAAGCCGCACACCGGCGTCAATCCCGATGAAGTCGTCGCCATGGGCGCGGCGATCCAGGCGGGCGTCCTCCAGGGCGACGTCAAGGACGTGCTGCTGCTCGACGTGACGCCGCTGTCGCTCGGCATCGAGACGCTGGGCGGTGTCTTCACGCGGATGATCGATCGCAACACGACGATCCCGACGAAGAAGAGCCAGACCTTCTCGACCGCCGACGACAACCAGAATGCGGTGACCATCCGCGTTTTCCAGGGCGAGCGCGAAATGGCGGCCGACAACAAGATGCTCGGCCAGTTCGACCTCGTCGGCATCCCCGCCGCGCCGCGCGGCGTGCCGCAGATCGAGGTCACCTTCGACATCGACGCCAACGGCATTGTCAACGTGTCGGCCAAGGACAAGGGCACCGGCAAGGAACAGCAGATCCGCATCCAGGCCTCGGGTGGCCTTTCGGACGACGACATCGAGAAGATGGTCCAGGAAGCCGAACAGTATGCGGACGACGACAAGAAGCGGAAGGAAACCGCCGAAGTCCGCAACCAGGCCGACAGCCTCGTCCACACGACCGAGAAGCAGCTCGAGGAGCATGGCGACAAGGTCGACGAGGCTACCAAGGCCGAGATCCAGTCGAAGCTGACCGAACTCAAGGACGCGCTTGGCGGCGATGACGCCGAGGCGATCAAGTCGAAGTCGGAAGCGCTGGCGCAGGAAGCCATGAAGCTCGGTCAGGCGATCTACCAGGCCGAACAGGCGCAGGGCGCCGATGCGAGCGCCGGTGACACTGCCGACGCCGATGCTGGCAAGGCCGACGACGAGGAAGTCGTCGACGCCGAGTTCAGCGAAGTCGACGAAGACGAAAAGGCCAACTAGGTCATGCGGGCGCCGTCTCCTGACAGGGGGACGGCGCCTTTGCATGTCCGGGGTGGGACGGATTGATGGCCGAAACCGACTATTACGACCTTCTTGGGCTCGACCGCTCTGCCGATGCGGGCGAGATCAAGCGCGCTTATCGCAAGGCGGCGATGGACTGCCATCCCGACCGCCACAACGGCTGCTCGGACAAGGAGCAGCGCTTCAAGGAAATCAACGAGGCCTATGACGTCCTCAAGGATCCGCAGAAGCGTGCGGCCTATGACCGCTTCGGCAAGGCCGCCTTCGAGGGTGGCGGGCCGGGTGGCGGCAATCCCTTCGGTGGCGGCGGTGCCGGTGCCGATTTCTCCGACATCTTTTCCTCGATCTTCGGCGAGATGGCCGGCGGCGGCCGTGGCCGCGCACGGCCTGCACCAGGACGCGGGGCGGACCTGCGCTACGACCTCGAGCTGAGCCTCGAGGAAGCCTTTGCGGGCACCGAGAAGACCATCACGGTCGAAGCGATGGCGCCGTGCGAGCCGTGCGAGGGCAATGGCTCGGCGGGCACGTCGAAGCCGGTGCTGTGCGAGACCTGCGGCGGCGCCGGCAAGGTGCGCGCCCAGCAGGGCTTCTTCCTCGTCGAGCGCGGCTGCCCGGGCTGTAACGGCACGGGGCAGGTGGTCGCCGACCCGTGCAACCACTGCAACGGCGAAGGCCGCATGCTCAAGAAGCGCAAGCTGTCGGTCGATATCCCCGCGGGCGTCGACGATGGCAATCGCATCCGCGTCGCGGGCGAGGGCGAGGCAGGCGTGCGCGGTGCGCCGCGCGGCGACCTCTATCTGTTCGTCCACATGAAGCGGCACCCCATCTTCCAGCGCGAGGGCTCGACGCTCGTCGCCGACGTGCCGGTCAGCTTCACCACCGCCGCGCTGGGCGGCGAGGTGGAAGTGCCCGGCGTCGACGGCAATAGCGTGGAATTCCGCATCAAGCCCGGCATCCAGTCGGGCGAGGCGCTGCAGAAGCGCGGCGCGGGCATGACGGTCGTGAATGGCAGCGGCCGCGGCGACATGATCGCGCGCGTCCATGTCGAGACGCCGGTCAAGCTGTCGAAAAAGCAGAAGGAGTTGCTCGAGCAGTTCCGCGAGCTGGAGACGGGTGATGAATGCCCCGCCACCAAGGGCTTTTTCGGTCGCATGAAGGAAATGTTCGAGGGCTAGGGCCGCACGGGCCCCGAAGGGCTGGCGGAACCGGCGTATTGCTGCTGTTGTTCTGGGAACGGAACAACAGGGGACGTCCTATGCGCATCATCGCCGCCAGCCTATTTGCCGCCACCGCTTTCAGCGCGCCTGCCGCCGCGCAGGACATGGCCGATGCCGAGATCCGTACCGAGTGCCTGAACCAGCGGCTGTGCGTGCTGTTCGGGCCGGGCGGCAATGTCGCGGTCCATCATGGCCAAGACGGCAATGTCATGATCGATGACAAATATGCCCCGCTCGCGCCCAAGCTGCTCACTGCCATGCGCGAGGTGAGCGACGCGCCGCTCGAATTCGTCATCAACACCCATTATCACGGCGACCATACCGGCGGGAACGAGCAGATGACGGTGGCGGGCGGCAAGGTGCTCGCGCACGAGAATGTCCGCGCCCGCATCGAGGCCGAGCTGGCCGAGGAGGATGCGGCGGGTGAGGGGAGCGCCGAAGGCTGGATGAAGCTGCCGGTCATCACTTTCGACAGTTCGGTCGACCTCTACTGGAACGGCGAGCAGATCGACATCGTCCATGTCCACCATGCCCACACCGATGGCGATGCGATCGTCTGGCTCCGGGGCTCGAAGGTCGTCCACATGGGCGACACCTATTTCAAGGATGCGACCTGGCCTTACATCGACCTTGCCGCGGGCGGGTCGATCGACGGGGTGATCGCGGCGGTGCGCGGGGTGCTGGACGGCATCGGCGAGGACTGGACGGTCATCCCCGGCCACGGCCCCATCGCCACCCATGCCGACCTCCATGCCTATCACGACATGCTCGTCGCCATCCGCGCGGGCGTGGCCGAGGGCGTGGCGGCGGGCGAGAGCCTCGAGGCGGTGCAGGCCCGCGACCTCACCGCGCCCTATGAGGTCGGCGAGGGCTTCATCACGCGGGCGAAGTTCATCGAGGCCGTCTACAAGAGCCTCAGGGGAGAGACCGACTACAGCCCCCGCTGAGGCGGCCTATTCCTCGCCGTCGAGCCAGGCCGCCAGGCGGCGGCTCACCGTGCCGATCGTATAGGGCTTCTGCAGGACGAGGCGCTTCTTGTGCTGGTCGGGCAGGGCGGCCTGTTCGCCATAGCCGGTGGCGAAGACGAACGGGATGCCATGATCGTCGAGCACATCGGCGATGCGGAAGCTGTTGGTGTCGCCGAGGTTGATGTCGAGCACTGCGAAATCGGGCTGGAGGCGGTCGATGGTGGCGATCGCGCCCTCCACGCTGGCCTCGGTCACGATCTTGCGTGCGCCGAGGCGCGCGAGGATGTCCTCGGCATCGAGCGCGATGATGAGGCTGTCCTCAACCAGCATCACCACCTTGTCCTCGAGCAGGCGCTCGTTGGCGCCGTCCTTGGTCTCGACCTGCGCGGGGCGTTCGCTGCGCGGCTGGGGCGCTTCGCTCGTCTGCATGCGGCCTTCCTCGCCGCTACGCAGCGTGAGATGGCGCGGCGGGATGATGAAGCTCGCCTTCAACCCTTCGGGACGATAGTCGAGCCGCGCCTTTCCGCCGAGGTCGTAGGGCACGCTGCGCTCGATGATGGTGGTGCCGAAGCCCTGCCGGGTGGGCTGGCTGACCGGCGGGCCGCCCTGTTCGGTCCAGTGGATATGGAGATGGTCGGTCGCATCGACATGCCAGCTGACATGCACCGTGCCCGAATCCGACAGCGAGCCATATTTGGCCGAATTGGTGACGAGCTCGTGGACGACGAGCGCCATCGTCGAATAGGCCTGCGGGTTGAGGAGGATGCCGGGACCGTCGGTCGAGACGCGGTCCTTCTGTTCGACGAGAAAGGCGGCGACCTCGGCGTCGATCAGCTGCTGGAATTGCGCGGGCCCCCAATGGTCCTCGGTGATCTGGTTGTGGGCGCGGGCGAGCGCATGGATGCGTCCGTCGACCAGCGCGACGAAATCCTCGATCGGCGTGTCGTCGCTAGGCTTGGATTGCCGGATGAGGCCGCGGATCAGCGACAGGATGTTGCGCACGCGGTGATTGAGCTCGGCGATCAGCAATTCCTGCCGGTCGTTGGCCGCCTGCCGTTCCTGGCTGGCCTCGTCCGACAGGCGCAGCACGACCTCGATGAGAGTGGCGCGCAGCTGCTCGGCGATGCGCTTCTCGGTGTCGGTGAAGGGCCTGGACTTGCCCTCGACCAGTTCCTTCCATTCCTCGAAGCTCTCGCGCGGGTGGAGGCGGGTGCCGTTGGGGCCGTAGCTGGCGGGTTTCTGCGGATTGCCGGCCCAGCGCACCGAGCGGATGCGCTCCTCGCGGAAGAGGACGACATAGTCGCGCGGCGTGCGGCTGATCGGGATGGCCAACATGCCGGCGGCCTTGTCGGCGAAGGCCTCGGCGCCCTCGACCACGCTCGAGATCCGGTCAGTGGCGAAAACACGCCCCGCCGCGGTGCCGTTGAGGGCGCGCACGATGCGAGCGAATTGGGCGGTGTCGGGGGTCAGGCCGGCAAAGGCGTAATTGCCGTTGATCCAGACGCCCACGCCATCGGCGGGGACGACGCCGGTGATGACGTCGGAGAACCATTGCGGGTCGCGCAGCAGCGATTCATCGGTGGCGATGGCGCCCAATAGCTGGTCGGACATGTCGCGCGCCTGCCGTTCGAGCGCCATCAGTTCCTGCCGCTCGCGCGATTCGACGCGCATGGCGAAGAGCTGGCCGAACAGTTCGGCGACCGAGCGTCGCTCGAAGGAGGGGCAGCGGGCGCTGTAATGGTGGGCCACGATCATGCCCCACAGCTTGCCCTCGGTGATGATCGAGATGGTGAGGGTGGCCTGCACCCCCATGTTCTTGAGATATTCGATGTGGATCGGGCTGACCGCGCGCAGCACCGACAAGGACAGGTCGATCGGCTCGCCGTCGATGTTCTTCTGCGGCAGCACGGGCACGGGCTCGGCATCGACGTCGGTGATGACGCGCATGAGCGAGCGCAGATAGAGCTCGCGCGCCTGCTTGGGGATGTCGCTGGCGGGATAGTTCAGCCCGAGGAAGGTGCCGATGCCCGACTTGGCGGCCTCGGCCACCACTTCGCCCGACCCGTCGCGGTCGAACTGGTAGATCATGACGCGGTCATAGCCGGTCAGTGCGCGGACCTGGCGCGCGCCTTCGCGAAGGAAGCCGGCCATGTCGGGCGCGCTGTCGAGACGGCTGACCATCGAGCGGACCATGCCGCTGGCATCGCCGAAACCCTTGTCGCGGCTCGGCTCGCCCTCGACGACGATCATGCCCTGCGACATGTGGATGGCGAGGTCGAACTGGCGCGCGTCCTCGCTCTCGGTGAGCGGCAGGTTGAACAGGCGCTCGACGGCGTCACTGCCGCGCAGGAGCGCGAGGCGGTTGCGCAGAGCATGGATCGCCTCGCCCGAGAGAAATTCCTGCGCGCGCTTGCCGAGCGGATCGGCACCGACGGGAAGGAAGTCGTCAAGGTTGGCCGAATGGCGCATGATCTGCCAGTCAAGCGAGAAAGCGACGAGGAAACCGATCGGCTGGATGCCACCCAGAAGGTGGATCGGTTCGCGGTCACAGTTCGTCAGGTCAACGGGACCGTCGAAGTCTTCAGGCTTGTTCATTCGTTCCCCACATACGCATCGGCAGCGCGCGCAAATGCCTCGAAGGCCAGGATCGCCGCGCGCTCCGCCACGGCACGATCAACGGGTGATGCCAGATTTTGTTCAAGGAGCGCAACGAAATCGGGCCAGCGCGTCGGCGAGGGGTGGCGAAGGAAAGCGGTCGGCATGCCCTCGGGCAGCCCGCGGCGGATGACTTCGCCGCCGAGCCGCGAGCCTTCGAGCACATAGGCGGCGCCGAGGATGTCGGGGGTGCCGAGCACCGGCTGGATGGCGACCGGCGGGGGCAGGTCGTGGCCCATCGCCTCGAGGTCGGCGAGGATCGCGGGGCCGCGGCGGTGGGCGGGCCAGTCGGGAATGACGGTCGCCGCCCCCGCATGGTCGAGCGCGGCCTCGTAGGGGAGGAGCGCGGCGGCCTGTGCGAGGAGGAAGCGAACGTAATCCTCGCGCTTCGTCAGGTCGAGCGTGGAGAAGAGGTCATCGAGCGCCTCGTGCCGCGCATCGGTAGCGGCTTTCAGCGAGGCGCGGACGTTCATCCGCCGAACACGCGCTCGAATATGGTGTCGACGCGGGCGAGATGGTGGTCGAGGTCGAACAGGCCTTCGAGTTCTTCCCCGCTCATCTTTGCCGTCACCTGTTCGTCCTCTTTCAGGAGGTCGAGCAGCTTGAGCTGGCCGTCGGATTCCCACACGCGCATCGCGTTCTTCTGGACGATGGCATAGCTGTCCTCGCGGCTGAGGCCTTTCTGCGTGAGGGCGAGGAGGACGCGCTGCGAGTGGATGAGCCCGCCCATGCGGTCGAGGTTCTTCTGCATTCGCTCGGGATAGACGATGAGCTTGTCCATGACGCCGGTCAGGCGGGCGAGCGCGAAGTCGAGGGTGATGCAGGCATCGGGGCCGATGAAGCGCTCGACCGAACTGTGGCTGATGTCGCGCTCGTGCCAGAGGGCGACATTCTCGAGCGCGGGAAGCGCATAGGCGCGAACCATGCGGGCAAGGCCGGTGAGGTTCTCGGTGAGGACGGGGTTTCGCTTGTGCGGCATGGCCGACGAGCCCTTCTGGCCGGGCGAGAAATATTCCTCCGCCTCGAGCACTTCGGTGCGCTGGAGGTGGCGGACCTCGACGGCGAGGCGCTCGACCGAGGAGGCGATGACCGCGAGGGTGGCGAAGAATTCGGCGTGGCGGTCGCGCGGGATGACCTGCGTCGAGATGGGCTCGGGGGTGAGGCCGAGTTCCTTGGCGACATGCTCCTCAATGCGCGGGTCGATATTGGCGAAGGTGCCGACCGCGCCCGAGATGGCACAGGTGGCGATCTCGTCGCGGGCGTGGCGCAGGCGGGTGAGGCCGCGGTCGAACTCGGCATAGGCCTGCGCGAGCTTCAGGCCGAAGCTGGTCGGTTCGGCATGGATGCCGTGGCTGCGGCCCATGGTCGGGGTCATCTTATGCTCTTGGGCGCGGCGCTTCAGCGTCTCGAGCAGTTCTTCCATGCCCTTGATGAGAAGGTCGGCCGACTGGGTCAGCTGGACCGCGAGGCTGGTGTCGAGCACGTCCGAGCTGGTCATGCCCTGGTGGAGCCAGCGGCGTTCGGGCCCGAGCTTCTCGCCCGCCCAGGTGAGGAAGGCGATGACGTCATGCTTGGTGACCGCCTCGATGGCGTCGATGGCGGGCACGTCGATCTCGCCCAGCACATTGTCGTCATAGGCGCGGCGGATGGTCTTCGCATCGTCGGCATCGATCATGCCGATCTGTCCCATCGCCTCGGCGGCGAAAACCTCGATGGCCCACCAGATGCGGTAGCGGTTCTCGGTATCCCAGATGGCGGTCATCTCGGGGCGGGCGTAGCGGGGGACCATGAGTAGCTCCGAAAGCAATTTGTTTCGGCGGCGACTAGCAGGGCAGGAGGGGGCTTACAACCGGACTAAAGGTGACCTGCCGCGCGCAGCGACACGGGCTCGCCGGTGGCGCCGATGATGACATGGTCGTGGAGCAGGATTCTCAGCGGGCGGGCGGCGTCGGCCAGTTCGCGGGTGAGGCGGATGTCGGCGCGGCTCGGGGTCGCATCGCCCGAGGGGTGGTTGTGGACGAGGATGAGGGCCGAGGCGCCGAGTGCCAGCGCGCGGGCAAGCACTTCGCGCACATGGACCGCGCTCTCATCGACCGTGCCCTCGAACAGCGTCTCGTTGGCGAGGAGCCGGTTCTTGGTGTCGAGGAAGAGGCCGCGCACCTCCTCGGTCCCGCGCCACGCCATCTTGGCATGGAGATAGTCGGTCACCGCCTGCCAGCTGGTGAGGAGGTCGCGGCCGTGCAGGCGATGTTCGAGGAGGCGGCGCGCGGTCGCGGCGGCGATCTTCAGGGCGCCGATCTGCGGGTCGGTAAGGCCCTCGCGCCGGAGCGTGCCGACATCGGCCTCGAGCAGCTCGGCATAGCCGCCGAATTGGGCAAGCAGCCGCTTGGCGAGCGCCTTGGTGTCGCCGCGGCGGTTGGCGAGGGTGAGGAGGTATTCGACCAGCTCGTGATCGAGCAGCGCGGTCTCGCCCTCCTCGATAAAGCGCTTGCGCAGGCGCGCGCGATGGCCGGCGGCGTCGAGCGGGGCGAGATCGTTCATTGGGGGCAGGCCGAACGGTGCATGGGCGAGGGGCTCCACGAGGATTCGGCAGGACCGAGGCTAGCGGGGCGGAGCGCTCCCGCCAAGGCTCGTTACGATGCCGTCTCGAAATCGCCGGCGTATCGGGCATCGAGGGCGTCGAGGAGCATGGGGCCGATCGGCAGTTCGACCTCGTAATAGCCCTCGGCATAGGGTCCCGCGACATAAGGGTCGGCGGTGAGGGCGAAACGCTCGAAGCGGCCGTTGCCGTCGCGGTCGACGGGAATGATGGTGATCTCGCCGAGGGCCGGGCATTCGGAGAACATGCCGCTGATCACTTCACCGCGGCGTTCGAGCTGCTGCGCGGCAAGGTCGGTGCAAAAGGCTTCGCGCAAGGCGGCGTCGCGCTCCTCTTTGTCGCCGAATAGCGTGGCGAGATCGATTTGCGCCTCATCCTCGCGGTCCCAGAGAAGCGCGTCGGTGCCGTGGTTGGGATGCGCGCCGCCGGTGTAGCTTCCCCATTTCGCCGACAGCGAAAGGAGCCTGTGCGTATCTCCCTCCGTCTCCCATGCCTTGCTGCCTTCATAGCCATTGAAGGCTATCTTCTGTTCGGCGCGCATCGCGGCACCTTCCTCCGCCATCCCGCGCAGATCGGCGAGGGCCTCCTGCGCCTCCTTGCGAAAGCGCGCGTCAATGGCGGGCACGGCGGCGGCCTCGGCCGGCCAGCTCCAGCTGAAGTCGACGAGATTGTCCTTCTCGACGATCTTCACGGCGGTGGGGGTTTCGGCCATGGCCTCGGGCGCGGGCGGGTCGGCCATGGTCGCGGAGGGGGGCTCTTCCCCCGCTGTTTCGGGCTGGCAGGCCAGCAGCGCGCCGGCCAGCGTGACACCGAGCGGAAGGAGGGCGCGGGGGCCGGGAGGGGGAAGCAACGTCATCGCTCTCCAAGCGCAGAAAGGCGATAGATCGTTCCCTTCGACGGTTGACACTAAGTGCCTCGCTTCATAAAGGGGCGGCGCCTCTGGCGGGCTCGTTCGAAGCCCCGGGCCGTCGTGCCAGTTTCATCGTTGGAGCTGGCACTTGGTTTACGGGAGAAAGCATGGCCGAGAACGGATCCGACAGGCAGGTGCCCGAAACCCCCGAGGATGCGCGGATCGATTCGCTCGAAGAGCGGCTCCGGCGAGCGCAGGAACGGGAGGCGGAAAGGACCGGTGCCAATCGCCCCGCGCGCGACGATAGCGAAGCGCAAGGGGGAAGGGTGCTGTCCTATCTTCTGGGCGGCCTGTTCGGTGGCACCCTCGTGGGCTGGACGATCGATCGTCTGGCAGGAACGGGGGGCGTCGCTCTGATCGTCGGCCTGGTCCTCGGGATCGTGGGCGGCTTCTGGAGCATCGTGAGAATTTCTACCGGCGCAAAGCCGGGTGCAAGGGACGAGTGACAAGTGGCTGAAGGCGGCAAGATCGATCCGATGTACCAGTTCGAGGTGACCCCCCTCTTTGGCGAGGGCTGGGAAATCGCGGGCTATTCGATTCCCTTCACCAACAGCGCGGCTTGGATGGCCGTGACGCTGGTCGTGCTTGGCCTGTTCATGATGGGTGGCATGAAGCGCGAGCTCGTCCCCGGTCGCTGGCAGATGGCTGTCGAGGGCTTCACCGGCTTCATCACCGGCATGATCGACACGAACATCGGCAAGGAAGGCCGCAAGTTCGTGCCTTATGTCTTCTCGCTGTTCATGTTCATCCTGTTCGCCAACCTGCTCGGCCTGCTGCCGACCGCGATCTTCGGCGTCCATGCCTTTACCGTGACCAGCCACCTGACCGTCACCGGCGTGCTCGCGCTGGTCAGCTTCGCGATGGTGCTGATCGTCGGCTTCTGGAAGCACAAGCTGCACTTCTTCAGCCTGTTCGTGCCGCACGGCACGCCGACCGTCATGGTCCCGCTCATCTTCCTCATCGAGCTGTTCAGCTTCATGTTCCGCCCGATCAGCCTCGGTCTGCGACTGTTCGTCGCCATGACCGCGGGCCACATCCTGCTCAAGGTGCTGGCGGGCTTCGTGATCAACGGCACCGCTGGCGGCATCGCCACGCTCGCCATCGTCTCGGTGCCCAGTTTCGTCCTGATGATCGGTATCTCGATGCTCGAGATCCTCGTCGCCGGCATCCAGGCCTATGTTTTCGCCCTGCTCACGTCGCTGTATCTCAACGACGCGATCAACCTTCACTAATCACTGATTTTTCAACTGGGAGTTTTTATCATGGACGCAGAAGCCGCAAAGCTGCTTGGTGCCGGTCTCGCCGCGATCGGCGTTGGTATGGCCGCCCTTGGCGTTGGTAACGTCTTCGGCTCGTTCCTCGAGAGCGCGCTTCGCAACCCGGCCGCCGCTGACGGCCAGCAGGGTCGCCTGTTCATCGGCTTCGCCGCTGCCGAACTTCTCGGCCTGCTGGCGTTCGTCGTCGCGATGATCCTGCTCTTCGTCGCGTAACTTCACTTCTAGTTTCCAAGGGGTCGGCTCATGCCGCAACTTGCACAAATTGCGGAAATCTACGCCTCGCAGATTTTCTGGCTGACGGTTTTCTTCGGCGCCATCCTGGTCTTCATCGGCTATGGCATGGTCCCCAAGATCCAGAAGACGGTGGACCTGCGCGACGACAAGATCGCAGCCGACCTCAAGGAAGCCGAAGAGGCGCAGAAGGCCGCGGACGCGCTCGAGGAAGGCTATCGCGCCGACCTCGATGCCGCCCGCGCCGAAGCCGCCAAATTTAACGCCAACGCCAAGGAAGCCGCCGCCGAGCGGACCGAACAGGCGCTGGCCAAGGCCGACAAGGGCATCGACAAGACGCTCGAGAAGGCGGCCGCCGAACTCGAGGCGCAGCGCACCGCCGCGCGCGCCGAACTCGAAGCCCTTGCTGCAGAGGCGACGCAGGCCATGGTCCTCAAGGTCGCCGGCCTCAAGGTCGACAAGCGCACCGCCACCAGCGCGGTGAAGAAGGAACTCACCCATGTTTAACATGGTCCTCGCTGCCGAGAGCTATTTCACCGACGGCGCCGTCTGGGTCGCCTTCGCCATGGCCGCGGTCATCGCGCTCATGCTGTGGAAGAAGGTGCCGGCCGCGATCGGCAAGTCGCTCGACGCCAAGATCGAGGCGATCAAGGAACAGCTCGACGAAGCCAAGCAGCTTCGCGCCGAAGCCGAAGCCCTGAAGGCCGAATATGACGCCAAGGCCAAGGCCGCCAAGAAGGACGCCGACGCGATCCGCGCCCGCGCCGAGGAAGAGGCCACCGCGCTGGTGACCAAGGCCGAAGCCGACGCCAAGGAAATGGTCGCGCGCAAGCAGGCCATGGCCGAAGCCAAGATCGCCGCCGAACAGCGGGCCGCGGTCGCCGAGCTCAAGGCCATCGCCGCCACTGCCGCGAAGAATGCCTCTGCCGCGATCATCGCCAAGAAGGCCGACGAGGACACCGACGCCAAGCTGATCGACGAAGCGATCACCAAGCTCGGCTAGGCACCTCGCATAGCAAACAGCGAAGGGCCCGGAGGCAGTTGCTTCCGGGCCCTTTCTGTTTGCGCACAAAGGAAGAGGCGAGGACGGCCATGGCCATCCTCGCCCCTGCCTCATCTTCCGCCAGTGGCGGAAATCTCTCTCGTTACGACTGCTGGTGAAGCTCGCCGCGTTCGCTGACGCCTTCGAGGGCGACATTCTCGGCGTCGCCATCGGTCTGGCGGGCGATGTCGCCGAGGCTGACCATGCCGACGAGCTTGTCGCTGTCATCGATCACCGGCAGGCGGCGCACCTGGCATTCGCTCATCTTCAAGGCGGCGGTGTCGACATCGTCGCTCGAACGGATCCACACGGGATCCTTGGTCATGAGCTCCGAGACTGCGCAGTCGGGATCCTTGCCTTCCGAGATGCCACGCACGGCGACGTCGCGGTCGGTGATCATCCCGACGAGCTTGTCACCATCGCAAACGGGGATCGAGCCGGTGTCTTCACTGAGCATGAAGCTGGCGGCTTTTCGCACCGATTCCGAAGGCGACACCGTCTTGATGTCCTTGGTCATGACTTGGTCGATCTGCATATCTACGCTCCCACTTTTTCGTTGAGTTTCAACAAATTAACGGGAGGCTGCTGCCGATCGTTCCGGCCCTAGGGCGTGTTTTCGGTGAGGAGAGTGTAGGTCGCGACGAGCTCTTCATCCTGATTGAAGATCTCGACCGCCCACTTCACCACGCCGGTTTCCTCCGACTTGATCGACTTGGATTTGACCGTGAGTTCGACGCGCATGCTGTCACCCGGATAGAGCGGGGTCAGGAACTTCAAATCCTCGATGCCGGTGTTGGCCAGCACGGGGCCGGGCTCGGGGTCGACGAACAGGCCTGCGGCGAAGCTCAGGATCAGGTAGCCGTGGGCGACGCGGCCCTCGAAGATGGGGGAAGCCTTGGCGGCTTCCTCGTCCATATGCGCGTAGAAGGTGTCGCCGGTGAAGCGGGCGAAGCGCTCGATGTCCTCGATGTTCACCTGCCGGCTCTTGGAAAAGAAGGTCTGCCCGAGCTTCATCTCGCTCATCTTGAGGCGGAAGGGGTGGACGGGGCTCTCGGTCTTGGGCGCGCCCGCGACATATTGGCCGCTGATCGCCGCGATCATCGCGGGCGTCGACTGGATGGCGGTGCGCTGCATGTAATGATGCAGGCCGCGCACGCCGCCCATTTCCTCCGACCCGCCGGCGCGGCCGGGGCCACCGTGGACGAGGACGGGGAGCGGGCTGCCGTGGCCCGTCGAGAGCTTGGCATTGTCGCGGTTGATGACGAGCATGCGGCCGTGGAAGGCGGCGGCGCCGCGGATGAAGGTGGCGGCGGCGGTCTCGTCATGGCTGAACATGGAAAGCGCGAGACTGCCCATGCCGCGATTGGCGAGCGCGATGGCGTCGTCCACGTCCTTGTAGGGCATGATGGTGGCGACGGGGCCGAAGGCCTCGACATCGTGCACCGCATCGGCGCTCCACGGATCGTCGGCGCGCAGGAGGCAGGGGGCGATGAAGGCGCCGCCTTCGGTGCCGACATTGGCGTCGGGGTCGCCGCAGACGATGCGCGCGCCGCCTTTGACCAGCTCGGCGATCTTCGAGCGGACGTCGTCGCGCTGCGAGCAGCTGACGAGGGCGCCCAGCTGGGTCTCCTTCTCGCGTGGATCGCCGATGGTCATGGCGGAAAGCTTTTCAGCCATCGCCTTCTCGACGGCGTCGAGTTGGGCCTCGGGCACGAGCGCGCGGCGGATGGCGGTGCACTTCTGGCCCGCCTTGACCGTCATCTCGCGCACGACCTCGTCGACGAAGAGCGTGAATTCGGGGCTGTCGGGGGTGGCGTCGGGGCCGAGGACCGAGGCGTTGAGGCTGTCCTGTTCGGCGACGAAGGTGACGCTCTCGCGCAGCACCGTGGGGTGGTTTTTGAGCTTGTTCGCGGTGGCCGCCGAACCGGTGAAGCTGACGACATCCTGGCCGGTGAGATGGTCGAACATGTCGCCGACCCCGCCGACGATCAGCTGGACCGCGCCCTCGGGGAGCACGCCCGTCTCGATCATGATGCGGAAGGCAGCCTCGGCGAGATAGGAAGTGGCGGTCGCGGGCTTGACGATACAGGGCATGCCCGCGAGCAGCGTCGGCGCGACTTTCTCGAGCATCCCCCAGACGGGGAAGTTGAAGGCGTTGATGTGCACCGCCGCTCCCTGTTTGGGGGTCATGATATGCTGGCCGACGAAACCCGGCTCCTTGGCGAGCGGCTCCTGCTCGCCGTCGAGGAGGACATGGGCGTCGGGGAGTTTCTTGCGGCCGGTCGAAGAGTAGCTCAGCAGGGTGAGCGCGCCGCCGTCGATGTCGATCCAGCCGTCTTTGCGCGTCGCGCCGGAGTGAGGATTGAGCGCGTACAGCTCTTCCTTTCGCTCCATGATGGCGAGACCGAGGGTCTTCAGCATCCAGGCGCGTTCGTGGAAGGTCATCTTGCGCAGGGCAGGGCCGCCGACCTCGCGGGCGTGGGCGAGCATGGCGGCGAAGTCGAGGCCGTCCGAGCCGGTGCGGGCGATCTCGCTCCCGTCGATGGCGCTGGGGATGGCGCGAAGGTCGCCCTCGCCGCGGGTCCACTGGTCGCGGGCATAATTGAGCAGCTCGGCGGTCTTCATGGGGTCACTCTCTCCTGAACTCGTCTGGCGGTCCGTGTAGCGGCGGGCGGGGCCGCGCGGCAACCGATGTTCTCGGCAAAGGCGGAGGAGGTCCGTTTCGGACCCTCTCTCGCGGGCCTTGGCGGGCGCCGCGCGGTAGAAGCGAGGTCATGGATATGCGCCACCGCTTCGACCCGGCATCGCGCCGACCCGCCCCCGGGGAGCTCCGCCGCTCCGCCTGGGCACGGGCGGCGAACGACGTGCCGAACGCCTACCCGCGCCGGGTCGAGGACAGCGTGTCGCTGCTGGTGCCGCATGGCGGGCTGACAGCGCTCGAGGCGCGACAGGAAGCGGCGCGGCGAATGGCTGCGCGCCGCCATGCCGCACGCGAGCGCGATCAGGAGCCATCGCTCGGCCATTCGATCCTCGTCGGGGTGGTGGGCGTGCTGTGCGGCGCCGCGCTGGCCCAGGGAATCGTCAGCGGGATCGCCGCGCTGGCGGGGCTGCTGAAGTAGCGCAGCGTGCGAACAAGTGCCGTCTCATAGGCCCGGCCCGAGCAGAAATTATTCGGGCGCTGATCCGTGCTCCGCCATCGCCCCATCCACCGCTGATGCTTCACGCACCTCTGACGCTCCGTGCTCCGCCCCTGCTTCCTGTTCCGGCAGCATTGTCTGCTGCGGCGTTGCTCCATTGCGCTCGATCAATCGAAAGCCGACCGACGGGCTCGCGCGATCCTGCCACATGAAATATCGCTGCGGCTCGGGGAGCTTGTCGAGGGAAGAGCGGCCGCCGCTGGTCAGGCAGGTGAAGTTGCGGTGGCCGTTGGGCAGCACGTTTTCCTCGCAGTCGCCGAGAAATTCGGCAGCATTGCCGACCACGTCGTGAAGACCGAAGCGGTTGGGGGCAAACTGACCGACGAAGGTGACGCTGCCCGGGCCGGGATAACGGCGGACGCGGGACTGGTCGAAGACGGGACGGCTGTTGCGATAGACGTAGGCGCGGTCGTATTCGAGCTCGTCGCCCCAGGGGAATTGCGTGGTGGCCCCGCCATAGGCAAGCCACCGCCATTGTGTTTCGGTGGGAAGGGCAAAGTCCCGTCCGGTCGCCGCGCCTAGCCAATCCACATAGCAATGCATGTCCTCGACGGAGATCCGGTCGACCGCGAGGTCGGTGTCGAAGCGCGGGTCATCGAGGGTGGTGCGTCGCTCCTCGTCGATCTCGTCGAGCTCATATTCATGAAGAATGAGGACACCGATCGGGGGTCGGCAGGCGCCTGCCGCCACCGCGGCGCCATATTGACGCCACGTCACCTCATATCTGCCCGCCTTGCTGAAGCCGAGCGTTTCGGCACCCTCGATCTCGACCATCTCGGGCACGGGAAAGGACGGCGCGGGGAACAGCTGCAAGCCGGCGGCGAGGACGATCGTCAGGAACATGGGGGTGACGCTAGCGGGCTTTCCTTACTTTCCCTTGAAGGTCGGCTTGCGCTTTTCGAGGAAAGCGGCGACGCCTTCGCGATAATCCTCGGTGTAGCCCAAGCGGCGCATTTCGTCGCGCTGGAGGTCGAGCTCCTTCTCGAGGTCGCGGCTGCCGCTCGTGCGGATGAGCTTCTTGATCGCGGCGAGGCCCAGGGGGGGCAGGCTGGCGAGCCTGTGCGCGGTGGCGCGGACTTCTTCCATCAGCAGCTCATCGTCGACGACCTTCCAGATCATGCCCCAGTCGGCGGCCTGTTCGGCGTCGAGGGGTTCGCCGGTGAGCGCGAGGCCCAAGGCGCGCTGCTGGCCGACGAGGCGCGGGAGGTGCCAGCTGCCCCCGCTGTCGGGGATGAGGCCGAGCGCCGAGAAGCTCTGGATGAAGCGCGCCGAACGGGCGGCGAAGGTGAGGTCGCAGGCCAGCGCGATATTGGCGCCCGCGCCCGCCGCCACGCCATTGACCGCGCAGAGCACGGGCTGGGGCAGGGTGGCGATGGTGCGGATGAGCGGGTTCCAGCTCTCCTCGACCGTTTCGCCCAGATCGACCGCCTCGCCAGGCGCGACCTTGCGATCGTTCAAATCCTGGCCTGCGCAAAAACCGCGCCCCGCCCCGGTGAGGATGAGGACGCGCGCGTCATGCACCTGCCGGATCGCGCGCTTCAGCTCGGCATGCATGTCGGCGGTAAAGCTGTTGAGGCGATCGGGGCGGTTGAGGGTGAGGGTGGCGACATGATCGTCGCGGTCGATGAGGATGGTCTGCTCGGTCATAGCTTCAGCCCTTCGCATAGCTTTCGAGATAGCCGCAACGGGTGCAGCGATATTGGGTGATGGGGATGACCGCCTTCTTGTCGACTTTATAGCCCCACCAGCGCTTGTCGGGCGCGCCGGGGATGAAGCTGCCGACGAAGCTTTCGCCATAATCCTTGTCGATCTGGTGGCCTTCCTCGATCTGCATCGATTGGCATTTAGGACATTCGCGCATCATGGCGTTGCTCCTGTCGGTTTGGCGCGGGGCAGGCGGCCGTTGGCGGCGAGCCAGTGCGCGTGGATGTCGAGACGGACCTCGAAGCGGGGGCCGAGGTCGTACTGCCGGGTGGAGAGAAGGCCGTTGGCGCGCAGGCGGAGCCATTCGCCGTCCCAGTCCAGCGCCATGTCGATCATCTCGATCTCCTGTCGGCGGTATCCGCCGCATTCATAGACGCTGCGCCCGCTCTGGCCGTCGAGATAGCCGATGGCATCGCCCTCCAACCGCAGGCGCGCGCTCGGCTTCTCGCTCAGCAGGGCAGCGATCGTCTTCCAGTTGAGCGGCAGGTTGATCTGCGGGCCGTCACTCCGCGTACTGGCGGTGTAGCCGCCTAGGCTGCTCGTGCGGGCTAGGCTGGCGGGAACGAGCCTGAGCAGCTTGGGGGCATCCAGCGTGTCCCGCATTTCGTAGAACTGGACGAACGGCCCGGTGAAGCGTGCTTCCTGACCCCAGCTCAGGCGGCCGGGCATGTAGGCCTCGAAGCGCTGGCGGCGCCAGTCGATCTCGGACGGGTCGAGCGTATCTTGCCCGTCCTCGACCGCGTGGAGGCGCGCGCCGAAGGGCTGCGGAATGATGGCATCGACCTCGACGCGGATCTCCTCGTCGAGCGGCTCGGGGCCGCCACGGCGCGGGCGCACGACTGCCTCGAAGCGGATGCGGGTGCCGGTCGGCGCTGGCATCGCCTCGCAGCGATAGGCCTCGCCCATGGCGAACAAATTCCGGTCGGGCAGGCCCCATGCGCTACTGAGCTGCACCTCGTCACGATAGGAACGGCTCACCTCGAAGACGGCGTGGGTGCCCGTTACCATCTGGTGTCGCATGAAGTCGCGCCAGTTGCCGAGGCGTTGCGGCAGGCGGAGCACGAGGAGCCGCTTGCCGTGATGGACGAAGCCATGATCGTCGGGCGGATCGTGCGGTTCGAGGAAGAAGGCCACGTTCTTCGCCTCGGGGGCGACGTCGAACCAGATGGGGCCGGTCGGGAGCGGCCCCAATGCGGCGACTTCGGGGCCCTCTCCAATGACCCGCATCTCGCCCTCGCACAGGACCGCGGGGCTGCCGTAGCTGTTCCACCTGATCACTGGCCCCGCGTCCATCCGTCCCCCTCACGCGTCACACCGCCTTTCGCCGCGATTGAAAATCGCCCGAAAGCCGCCTATCTCGGACCTCATGTATACGACCGAACTCGACAAGCAGAAGCCCAATGTTACCGCGATCGACGGGGCCGAAGACCCCGCGCTGGTCGAGGCGTTCGAGGCGCGTGTCGCCGCTGACGAGTTCATCGAGCCCAAGGACTGGATGCCCGAGGCCTATCGCAAGACGCTGGTGCGCCAGATCTCGCAGCACGCGCATTCCGAAGTGGTCGGCATGCTCCCCGAGGGTAACTGGATCACCCGCGCGCCGAGCCTTCGCCGCAAGGCCATCCTGCTCGCCAAGGTGCAGGACGAGGGCGGTCACGGCCTCTATCTCTACTGCGCTGCCGAGACGCTCGGCACGAGCCGCGAGGAGATGATCGAGGCGCTGCACGCGGGCAAGGCCAAGTATAGCACCATCTTCAATTATCCGACGCTCACCTGGGCGGATATCGCCGCGATCGGCTGGCTGGTCGATGGTGCCGCGATCATGAACCAGGTGCCGCTCCAGCGCACCAGCTACGGCCCCTATGCCCGCGCGATGGTGCGCGTGTGCAAGGAGGAAAGCTTCCACCAGCGGCAGGGCTATGAAGCGATGCTCGCCTTGTCGAACGGCACCGAGGAGCAGAAGCGGATGGCGCAGGATGCGATCAACCGCTGGTGGTGGCCGAGCCTCATGATGTTCGGTCCGCCCGACGAGAATTCGCCCAACACCGAGCGCTCGATGCGCTGGCGGATCAAGCGCGAGACCAATGACGAACTCAGGCAGAAATTCGTCGACATCACCGTCCCGCAGGCCGAGTTCGCCGGCCTCACCGTCCCCGATCCCGACCTCGAGTGGAACGAGGAAAAGGGCGGCTACGACTTCGGCGAGATCGACTGGGAAGAATTCTACGCCGTCGTGCGCGGCGAGGGTCCGGTCGCCAAGGAGCGCATGAAGGCGCGCCGCGATGCCTGGGAGGACAATGCCTGGGTCCGCGAGGCGGCGGATGCGCATGAAGCCAAGAAGGCGGCGCGCAAGGTCGCCTGACCTTTATCCGTCATCCCAGCGAAGGCTGGGATCCATGCCTTTCCGTGTCGTAAAACCTCGATGACATGGGCCCCAGCCGTCGCTGGGGCGACGTCAATTCTCAAGCCAGTCCGGGAGGGGCATCGCGCTCTTTTCCGCGAGATCGACGCGCTGGCGCACCTGTGCCCAGCGGTCACCATCCACGAGCACTTCGGGCGCGAGCGGGCGGCTGTTGTAGCCGTTGCTCATTGCCGCGCCATAAGCCCCTACCGTCCGGAAGGCGACGAGGTCGCCCGGCTCGACCCGCTGCATGATGCGGCGGCGAGCAAAGGTGTCGCCCGTCTCGCACACGGGACCGACCACATTGTAGCTGGCTGGCTCGCCGCGCGGCTCGACGGGCACAATATGGTGATAAGCGTCGTAGAGCGCGGGGCGCATGAGGTCGTTCATCGCCGCATCGACGATGAGCCACGGGGCTTTCGCGCCGGGCTTGATGCGGATGACGCGCGCGAGGAGCACGCCGGCCTCGCCCGAGATGGAGCGGCCGGGCTCGAAGGCGAGGCGAATGTCCCAGTCCCGCGTCACGCGTTTCACCATCGCGGCATAGGCTTCGACGCTCGGCGGGTCGGGCTGGTCGGGGCCGTAATCGACGCCGAGCCCGCCGCCGAGATCGGCTAGCGACAAGTCGCAACCGTCATGGCGCAGCGCGCGGATGACCTCGCCGAGGCGCGTGAAGGCGGTTTCGAGCGGGTCGAGGCTGGTGAGCTGGCTGCCGATGTGGATGGTGACGCCGGTGACGTCGAGGCCGGGAAGGGCGCGGGCGGTGCGGAATGCCTCCATCGCCTGTTCGCCGGGAATGCCGAACTTGGTGTCGGCCTGGCCGGTCGAGATCTTCTCATGCGTGCCCGCGACGACATCGGGGTTGATGCGCAGGCCGACGGGCGCGGTCTTGCCCATCGCAGTGGCGACGGCGGAGAGGTCGTGGGCTTCCTCGATCGATTCGATGTTGAACTGGAGGAGCCCGCCCGTGAGCGCTTTTTCCATCTCCTCGCGGGTCTTTCCGACACCGGAGAAGAGAATGTGGTCTTTCGCCATGCCGGCGTCCACCGCATGGGCATATTCACCGATCGAGACGATGTCGGCGCCGAGGCCTTCCTGCGCGAGGACGTGCAGCACAGCGGGGTTCGGATTGGCTTTCACCGCATAAGCGATGAGCGGGTCATCGAGCCCGTCGAGCGCGGCCTTCATCCGCCGCGCCGCCGCGCGCAGCATGGCGGCGGAATAGACATAGACGGGCGTGCCGACCGCCTCGGCAATGGCGGGCAGGGGGACGCCTTCGCAATGAAGCACGCCATCGTGCTCGACATAGCCGCGATAGGGAGAAGGGCTTTCCATCGCCATGAAACGGCGGATCGGCGCTGCGGGTTGCCTTATCGGGCGGCATCGGCCTAAGCAGCGGGCACAAGGAGAGAACATGTCAGACTGGCCGCTTTGGGAAGTGTTCGTTCGGGCCAAGGGAGGCCTCAGCCACCGCCATGTCGGGAGCGTCCATGCGCCCGACCAGGAGATGGCGCTCAACCATGCGCGCGATACCTATACGCGGCGGATGGAAGGTGTGTCGCTGTGGGTGGTCAAATCGTCGGACATCGTGGCGTCGGACCCCGACCAGTCGGGCCCGACCTTCGAGCCCGCCGCCGACAAGGTCTATCGCCACCCGACCTTCTACGAGATCCCCGACGAGGTGAAGCACATCTGATGCCGAGCCTCCCGACCATCTCCGAAAAGGACGAAGCCAAGGCCGCCGCGAAGGATGCCGGCGCGCCCAAGGGCAGCTTCGATGCCCCGACCGCCGGTGAACGCGACGAAGCCACCATCGCCTATGTGACCGCGCTCGGCGACGATGCGCTGATTCTCGGCCAGCGGCTGGGCGAATGGTGCGGCCATGCCCCCGCGCTCGAGGTTGACCTCAGCCTTGCCAACATGGGTCTCGACCTCATCGGGCAGGCGACCAACTGGCTCACGTTAGCGGCCGAGCATGACGAGAAGCATGCCGATGCCGACGCGCTGGCTTTCCACCGCGACGTGCTCGATTTCCGCAACAGCCTGCTGGTCGAACAGCCCAATGGCGATTTCGCGCAGACCATGGCGCGGCAATTCCTCTTCTCGACCTGGCAGCACATGCTCTTGGAGCGGCTCGCGGGCTCGTCCGACGAGGCGATCGCGGGGATCGCCGCCAAGAGCGTCAAGGAAGTCGCCTATCACCGTGAGCTCAGCGCCGACTGGGTCGTGCGGCTGGGCGACGGGACCGAGGAGTCGAAGCGCCGGATGGCCGAGGGGCTCGACTGGTGCTGGCGCTTCATCCCCGAACTGTTCGAGGTGACGGACGAGCTCGAAGGGCTGATCGAGCGCGGCATCGCGGTCGATCCGCGCGGCTTCGAGGACGAATATCGCGCCGCGCTCGTGCAGACGCTCGAGGAGGCCACGCTCGAGGCGCCCGCCGACCAGCGCCCGATCCTCGGTGGCCGCCGCGGCCATCATTCGGAGCATCTCGGGCATTTGCTCGCGGTCATGCAGTTCCTGCCGCGCACCTATCCCGACGCCAAGTGGTAGACCCATGAGTTCAGATCATTTCATTCCGCTGCGCGTGGCGGAGATCGTGCGCGAGACCGAGGATGCCAACAGCATCCGTTTCGACGTGCCCGACGAGCACAAGCCGCTCTTCGCCTTCAAGGCGGGGCAGCATCTCACGCTCAAGGCGGACATTGCTGGCGAGGAAGTGCGCCGCAACTATTCGCTCTGCGTCGCGCCGCACGAGGGCCAGCTCAAGGTCACGGTGAAGCGCATCGCGGGCGGGCGTTTCTCCAACTGGGTCGGCGACCACCTCAAGGCGGGCGACACGGTCGAGGTGATGCCGCCGCACGGGAGCTTCACCTATCCCTTCGCCGAGGATGCGCCGCCGCGCCACTATGTCGGTTTTGCGGGCGGCTCGGGCATCACGCCCGTGATGAGCCTCATCCGCACCGCGCTTTCGGTCGAGCCGGAGGCGCGTTTCACGCTCTTCTACGGCAATCGCGACAGCGCCAGCGTTATCTTCCTCGACGGCATCTCGGACTTGAAAGACCGTTACCTGTCGCGCTTCCAGCCCTTCCATTTCCTCTCGGACGAGGAGGGCGATGTCGACCTGTTCAACGGCATGCTCGACCGCGAGACTTGCGATGCGGTGATCGAGGACCTGCTCGATGAGCCCAAGTCGATAGACGCCTTCTTCATCTGCGGCCCCGGGCCGATGATGGATGCCGCCGAAGCCTCGCTCCTCGAGCATGGCGTGGACAAGGAGCGCGTGCATATCGAGCGCTTTACCGCCTCCACTCCCTCGGCTGCTGAGGCGCAGAAGGTGATGCAGGCCAAGGCCGAGGCCGCCGGCCACACCTTCTGGGTCAATCTCGACGGGCGCAACCGCAAGGTCGAGTTCAACGGCGAGAATATCCTCGATAGCGCACGCGAGGCGGGGCTGCCCGCACCTTATGCCTGCAAGGCGGGCGTCTGCGCGACCTGCCGTGCCAAGGTCGTGAAGGGCAAGGTCGAACAGGGCGCGCGCTACGGGTTGACCGACGAGGAAATCGAGGCGGGTTACGTGCTGACCTGCCAGTCGGTACCGGTCGGGGACGATGTCCGCGTCGATTATGACGCCTGACGCCTTTACGGAAAGGCTGCATCGGCGCTAGGACCGGCGCCATGTCAGGATTGTTCTCAGGGCTCGAGCCCATCCAACCGGACGCGCTTCTCCAGCTGATGGTGATGGCGCGCGCCGATGATCGCCCGCAGAAGATCGACGCCGGTGTCGGGGTCTACAAGACCAGTGACGGCGATACCCCCGTCATGAGCGCGGTACGAAAGGCCGAGCAGCGGCTGCACGATGCGCAGTCGAGCAAGTCCTATCTCGGGATGCGCGGCGATGCGGGCTATGCCGAGGAGATCGGAAAGCTCTTGTTCGGGCCCCTGTGGGGCGGCGACCGGCTGGTCGGCCTCCAGACCCCGGGCGGCTGCGGCGCGCTGGCGCTGGGGTTCGCGCTGGTCCGGGCGGCGCGGCCGCAAGCGAAGGTCTGGGTGGGGACCCCGACCTGGCCCAACCACGAGCCGCTCATCAAGGGCGCGGGCCTCACCATCGAGACCTATCCCTATTACGACAAGGCCTCGACGAGCGTGCAGTTCGACGAGATGGTCGCGGCGCTCGAGCGCGCCGACGAGGGCGATGTCGTGCTGCTCCACGGCTGCTGCCACAATCCGACGGGCGCCGACCTCGATGCAGGCCAGTGGGCCAAGGTCCGCAGCATCATCGCCGCCCGCAAACTCGTTCCCTTCGTCGACATCGCCTATCAGGGGCTCGGCGACGGGCTCGAGGAGGATGCGGCAGGCGCGCGCAGCGTGGTCGAAGCGGTCGACGAGGCCATCATCGCGCAGAGCTGCGACAAGAATTTCGGCATGTACCGCGACCGCGTCGGCACGTTGTTCGTGAAGGGCCGCGATGCCGACGCCACCAAGCTGGCGCTCGACTGGATCATGCAGCTGGCGCGCGAACTGTGGTCGATGCCGCCCGATCATGGCGCCGCCGTGGTGCGCATGGTGCTCGAGGACGACGAGCTTCGCGAGGAATGGCGCGCCGAGCTCGACAGCATGCGCGATCGCATCAACAGCTTGCGCGAGATGATCGCCGCCTGCGACCCGCGGCTCGAATATATCGGGCGCCAGAAGGGCATGTTCTCGATGCTGCCCGTCAGCCCCGAACAGGTCGTCCGGCTGCGCGAGGAATTCGCCATCTATGTCGCCGGCTCGGGCCGCTTCAACATCTGCGGCATGGGCGATGACCAGGTCGCCTATTTCTGTAACAGCGTGAAGGCGGTGATCGATGGCTAGCCTCGCCGACCCCGAGACGAAGACCGACGAACCCGCCTTTGCGTGGGAGGATGTCGCGCGCCTCGTCCTGACGAGCCGCGAGATGGACCGGCTGGAGGAAGAAGAGCTCGTTCCGGCAAGGAAGGTGCTCTACCAATTCTCCGCACGCGGTCATGACATGGCGCAGGTCATGCTCGGCCTGCACCTGCGCGATGGCGATGCGGCCTGCGGCTATTATCGCTCGCGGCCCATGCTGCTGGCGCTGGGCGTCGAGCTGGCCGACGCGCTGGGCTCCAACATGGGGCGCGAGGGCGGCTATTCGGACGGGCGCGATATCGGCGTCGTCTTCAACTATCCCAATCCGGGCGGTGCCCATGCGCTGCCCATGTGCGGCGGGGTGGGGGCGCAATATACGCCCGCGGCCGGCTGGGCGCAGGCGATTACCTACAAGGCCAAGGTGCTGGGCGAGAAGGACGATGGCGCGATCGCGGTCGTGCTCGGCGGCGATGCGAGCTGTGCGACGGGCGGTTTCTGGTCGGCGCTGACCATCGCCACGACGCAGAAATTGCCGTTGCTCTTCTTCATCGAGGACAATGGCTACGGCATTTCGGTGACGAGCGATTACCAGACGCCGGGGCGCAACATCGCGGCCAACCTCGCGAGCTTCAAGAACCTCACCATTTTCGACGGCGACGGCACCGACCCCGAGGCCGCGGCCAAGCAGATCGGCGATGCAGTTGCCCATGTGCGCGAGCGAAAAGGGCCGGTGCTGTGCCGCCTCACCGTGCCGCGCCTCGAAGGGCATAGCGCGCAGGACACGCAGGCCTACAAGTCGGATGAGGAAAAGGCGGCCGAATGGGCGCGCGACCCGCTGCCCAAGCTGAAGAAGCTCGCCAACAATCTCGACTGGGACATGATCGAGGCGTCGGTCGCGCAGGAAGTCGATGCCGCGCGGCAGGAAGCCGAGGCGCGCGCCGTGTCCGACCCCTCGCTCGTCACCAAGGGTGTCTTCTACGAGGGCGAACATGCCAAGGTCGGCGGGCAGGCGGGGCTGAGCCTCGACGGGACCCATGAGGATCCGCGTCCCGTGGGGCAGCGCATCAACATGGTGACCGCCATCCGCAAGGTGCTCGACCTCGAACTCGAACAGAATCCGAAGATGAGCGTCTTCGGGGAGGATGTCGGCCCCAAGGGGGGCGTCCATGCGGTGACGCTCGGGCTGCAGGACAAGTTCGGCAAGGAGCGCGTCTTCGACACCAGCCTCAATGAGGAGGGCATTGTCGGGCGCGCGATCGGCATGGCGATGGCGGGGCTGCTGCCCGTGCCCGAAATCCAGTTCCGCAAATATGCCGAGCCGGCGACCGAGCAGATCAACGATTGCGGCACCATCCGCTGGCGCACGCACAACCGTTTTGCCGCGCCGATGGTGCTGCGCATCCCGGGCGGCTTCTTCAAATGCGGCGACCCGTGGCACAGCCAGACCAACGAGGTGCAGTTCGTGCACAATCCGGGCTGGAAGGTCGCGGTGCCGAGTAATGCCGAGGATGCGGTCGGGCTGCTGCGCATGGCGCTGCGCTCGAACGATCCGACGATCTTCTTCGAACATCGCGCGATGCTCGATGAAAGCTGGGCGCGGCGGCCCTATCCCGGCGACGGCTACGTCCTGCCCTTCGGCAAGGCCAAGAAAACGCGCGAGGGCGACAGGATCACCATCGTCAGCTGGGGCGCGATGGTGCCGCGCTGCGAGGAAGCGGCGAAGGACGTTTCCGCGGACGTGATCGACCTGCGCACGCTGCAGCCGTGGGACAAGGAGATGGTGCTGGAGAGCATCGCGAAAACCCATCGCTGCTTGGTCGTCCACGAGGATCTGCGCACCGGCGGCTTCGGCGCGGAGATCGCCGCGGTGGTCGCCGACGAGGCCTTCCTCGATCTCGACGCGCCGGTGGAGCGGGTGACCATGCCCGACATTCCCTCGCCCCATCACCCCAAGTTGCTCGAGGCCGCCGTGCCCTCCGTCGAGGACATCCGCGCCAAGATCACCGAGATGCTGGAGTTCTAGACGATGCAGACCACCGTCGCCCCAGCGCAGGCTGGGGCCCATGCCATGCCGCTGCGCCCTGCATTTGAAGACATGGATCCCAGCCTTCGCTGGGATGACGACAAGGGAGTGTCGTCATGATCGACGTGCTGGTTCCCGAGGAGCAGGAAGGCACCAAGGCGGTCGTGCGCGGCTGGCTGAAGGCCGTGGGCGAGCGGGTCGAGGAAAATGACCCGCTGGTCGAGCTCGAGACCGACAAGGTGACGCAGGAAGTGCCCGCGCCCACCAGCGGCGTGCTGGTCGAGATCCTCCTCGACAGCGATGCCGAGGCCGAGCCCGGCGCGCTGCTCGCGCGGATCGATCCGGCGGGCGAGGCGAGCGACACGGTCGTCCAGCCCGTGGCGGACGACACCCCCAGGCCGCAAGCGCCCGCGCCCAAGGCGACGGCGAAGGCCGAGGTGCTGCGCGAGACGCGCCTGTCGCCCGCGGTCAAGCGCGCGGTCCTCCAGCATGACATCGACCCCGCCCACATCACCGGCACCGGCCGCGACGGGCGCGTGACGCTCGAGGATGTGGACAAGGCGGTGGCGAGCGCGACAGTCAGTCATGTCGGCGCGCCCAAGACCGCGCAGCCGCGCGTCGTGGAAGCCTTCGACAGTGCCGACATCCCGCACGACCGGATGCGCCGCACCATTGCCGAGAATATGGTCCGCGCCGTCACCGACGCGCCGCATGTGACCGCGCTGTTCGAAGCCGATTTCTCGGCCATCGCGGCGCACAAGGCGGCGATGAAGGCGAAGGGCGTCAAGCTCAGCTACACCGCCTATATCGTGAAGGCCGCCGCCGAAGCGATGGCGGTCGCCCCCGCGATCAACGGGCGCTGGGAAGAGGATCGCATCGCCATCTCGGACAGCATCGACGTGGGTGTCGGCACCGCGCTCGGCGACAAGGGCCTTGTCGTCCCCGTCGTGCGCGATTGCGGCGGCTCCAGCCTCGAGGGGATCGGCAGGCAGCTCGGCGATCTGACCGCGCGGGCGCGTGACGGCAAGCTCGACCGCAAGGATGTGTCGGGCGGGAGCTTCACCATCTCCAACCATGGCGTGTCGGGCAGCTTGCTCGCCTCGCCGATCATCCTGCACCAGGGGCAGGCGGCGATCCTCGGCGTCGGCAAGCTTGAGAAGCGCGTCGTCGTGCGCGAGCTCGACGGGCAGGACGTCATGGTCATCCGCCCGATGGCCTATGTCACGCTGACCATCGACCACCGCGTCGTCGACGGGCACCAGACCAATGCGTGGCTCTCGCGCTTCGTCGAGATCCTCGAGGGCTGGCCCGCCGCCTGAGGCATCATCATGAAAACAGCGAAGGGCGCCCTGCCGGCTTGGTAGGGCGCCCTTTTCTTTGGCGTGCAAGCCTTCCTCGTCGCCCCAACAAAGGCTGGCGCCTTGCTCTCAAGGACATGGATCCCAGCCTTCGCTGGGATGACGCCGGTGGGGGAGGCATCGTGTTGCGCGCCCATAAGGAAAGGGCGGCGCCTTGCGGCACCGCCCTCCCTTTTGTCGCAGATGATGCGGCTTACTAGAAGCCGAGCATCAGCGTGGCTGAAGCCGCGCGCGGCGCACCGATCTGGATGAAGAAGGGCTCGTTTTCGAGACCCGGGCTGACGTAGCCGAGGTAACCTTCGTCAAACAGGTTGGTGACGTTGAACTGCAGCGCCGCGTCGCCGAACACGCTACCGACGTAGCCGAGGTCGATGCGGGCATCGAGATCGACGACGGTGTAGGGATCGACTTCGACGGTGTTCACGTCGTTGCCGTAACGCTTGCCGGTACGCTTGGCCTGGAGGCCGAGCTCGACCGCGCCGAAGCGCTGCTGCAGACGGCCACCGACGCTCCACAGCGGGGCACCGGCTTCGTTCTTGCCGGCGGTCGCGAGGAAGCGAGTGCCGCCGAGGCCACCTTCACAGAAGTAACGCGGATCGGTCAGGTCGCCCTCGCGGCAGGTACGGCCGTCGAGCACATTTTCCTGGATTTCCGACTCGTTGATCGAGCCGTAGACGTAGACCAGCGTGTTCGGCGTCACGTTGTAGGCGACCGAGGCGTCCACGCCGTACTTGTCGACCGGGCCCAGGTTACGGGTGACCGATTCGTCCAGCTCGGGGTCGTAGCTGACCGCGAGACGGTTGTTGTACTGGGTGAAGTAACCCGCGATCTGCGCCTGGACCTTGCGGTTCTGGTAACGCAGGCCACCGTCGAAGCTGTCGGTGGTTTCGGGGGTCGGCTCGGCGCGCTCGGTGCCTTCCGGATAGTAGAGCGCGGTGTAGAGCGTGTCGGTCGAGGGGACCGAAAGACCCTTGGCGTAGTTACCGAAGACCGAGAAGTCGCTGAAGGCGTAGGTGAAGCCCACGTTCGGCAGCAGCTTGTCATAGTCCAGCGTACGCTCGGTCGGCGGCGCGAAGCCCGTGACTTCACCGGTCACCGGATCGATCGTGTAGGGGTTCGCCGCTTCATAGGCGCTGACGTCCTGGCCGGCATCGAAACCGACGCAGTCGACGAAGCCGCGGCCGGCGTCGGCCGTGGTCGTGTAGCAACGGTTGTCGAGCTTGCGCTTGAAGAACGGCAGACGCAGACCCGCGACGACGGTGAGGTCGTCGTTCAGGAACTGACCGCGATATTCGGTCGAGACCTGGTTGAGGATCGCGTAGGACTGACGGTTACGCTTGTTGATCTCGAAGCCGTCGACCGTGAGGAGCGCTTCGTTGACCGAGAAGACGTCGATCGGCTCGCCGTCGTTCTGCATCAGCGACACCTGGCCGGTCTGGCGGTGGTCGGCGAAGTCGAACGTGTAGGCGAGACGGACGCGATGGTCGTCGTTGATCTCGTAGGCGAGGTTCGAGACGACCGCGTAGCGATAGGTACGGGTCTGGCTCGGATCGTTCGCCGCCACGACGTCGAGCAGGTCGCCGTCGCCGTTGAGATCGCGGCCGAAGTAGTAACGGCCACCGATCACGCCGGTGATCGCGTCGTTACCGTTGTCGGTCGTGTCGCAATAGGGGAAGCGGCCGTTGGCACGAACGTAGCATTCGCTTTCGTTCACGCCTTCGGGGCCACCACCATTGGCCTTGACGTACTGGAAGCTCGGGTCGACCGAGAAGACCAGGCGGTCGGTGAGGTTGAACAGCGCCGAACCACGGATGTTGCCGGTGTTCGACGGGTTGTAACGACGCGAGAATTCCGCACCGCAGCCCGAACGGTCGCTGTAGAAGTCGGCTTCGCCGGCGACGGGGGCCGGGATGGTGCAGTCACCGTCGACTTCGTCGGCGCGGAAGCGATATTCCTTGTCGCCGTTCTCGAGCGCTTCGGTGAGGTCGCTGAAGCGGACCGAGCCCGCAAAGTTGTTGCGGTTCTGGTTGTAATGGCCGGTCAGCGAGATGAAGTCGCCGCCACCGAGGTCCTGGTGGATGCGGGCGTTATACTGCTGCTTGCGGATGCGACCGTAGTCGTTCCACGGAACACCGTAAGTGGTGTAGCTGGCCGAACCGAAGGCGGTGAGGCCGTTGCCGGTCAGGTCGCCGGTGTCGACCATGCCGAAGACGCGCTTGTAGCTGCGGTCCCAGACGGGGCCGTCGGCGAAGACGTCGCCGTAGCTGAGCGTCGAGAAGACACCGAATTCCTTGCCCGGGCGACGGGTGCGGATGTTGATGGTGCCGCCGACGGCCGAAGCGGTCGGGCTGTCGACGTCGGTCGAGCCGAGGTTGACGTTGACCTCTTCGAGGATTTCGCTGTCGACCTGCTGGTTGGTGTAGAGCGCATAGTTGCCCGAATCGTTCAGCGGGATGCCGTCGAGGGTCTGCGAGATGCGGTCCGAGGTGAAGCCGCGGATGGTGAAGCCACCGCCCGACGAACCCCAGGGGTCGTTGTTCTGGAACGAGACGCCGGGGACGAGGTTGACGATGTCGTTGATCGTCTGACCCGGACGCTGCTTCTGGATCAGCTCGTCATCGATGACCTGCTTGGCCTTCGGCGTGTCGGGGATCTCGACGCCACCGACGTCGGTTTCGGCGGTGCCGGTGATGACGATCGCGTCATCGTCGAAGTCGACCGAGCCGGTCGACTGCGCGCTGGCGACACCCGGGAGGGCAACGGCCACGAGGGCGCTGCTGCACAGAAGCATCTTTTTCATTGCGTTGAATTCCCTGAAGGGTTTTGAAAGATTGCGAGTGACCCCGGAAGAGGTGCAGGGCGCCCTTAACCGATGAATTGTTACAAGAAAAAGGCCTGATTCCGCGCGGGCGCGTCCCGAGGCGGGATGCCATGATTATGCCATAAATAAATCAAGCAATTTCAATGGCTTGGGTGCCACCTGCCAAAATGTGACAGTTGCAAATTTTTTATGACAGTGGCGGAAATCCGGAACTTGATGCCGGTTTAACCGTTTAAAGGCGCTTTCGGGGGTTGGGTCGCGGCGCGAATCCGGTCCCGGAGGGACCTTGGCGATGCCGCGGCTGGCGCACCCAAGAGGATTCGAACCTCTGGCCTCTGCCTTCGGAGGGCAGCGCTCTATCCAGCTGAGCTATGGGTGCCTTTTGCCGGCCGGTTCCCCGCGCCTAGCCGAGGGGGGCGGACCGTTCAAGTGTTTACCAGCGAATGAGGCGCGCGATGCCGAAGCGGCCGATCGCGGCCCAGGCGGCAAGGATGGCGACATGCCAGAAGGCGAGATGCGCGAAGGTGGTGCCGTCGCATTCGAGCGTGATGGCCAGCGCGCCCACCGCGCCCGCCGACAGTCCCGCGACGAGGCCCGCCCGCTGCGGCAGCACCGGCGCGCCACGGCGCAGGTGGAGCGTGAGGAAGAGCGCGGTGAAGAGGCTCATCGCCGTGCCGGTTGCAAGGCAGGACATCCCGAGCGCGACTTGGTCGGTATCGCCATGGCCGAGCATTTGCTGGACCAGCGCGATGGCGGGGAAGACGAGGATGGCGGCAAAGACCCAGAGCCCGCCGCCGGGCGCTGCGCCGACGGCTGGGCGGGCGAGCCGCGTGGCGGTCACGCCCGCCGCGCCCGCCAGCAGCGCGAAGAGCGCGGCGAGCACCAGCGTCATGGCATCGGCGCTGCCGTCCATGAGCTGCGGGCGGGGGCTCCACAGGGCGAGGACGAGCGCCACGGTGGCCAGCGCCACGAGCGCAAGGCCGAGGCGCGCGCGGCCGATCGAGACGGGGCGGACGGGGGCGGCCTCGTGGCTCAGCCGGTCGAGGAGATCTTCGGTACGCATGTTCATTCGCTTTCGACGAGGGCGGCGAGCTTCTTCAGGCCGCGATGGATGTTGACCTTGACCGCGCTTTCGCTCTGGCCGGTGATGGCGGCGGTCTCGGCGATGGTGCGCCCCTCGACCTTGGTGAGGGTGATGGGCTGGGCCTGTTTCTGCGGCAGGTGGCCGATGAGCTGGTCGAGGCTGAGGCGGGCGAGCACGGGTTCCTCGGCGGAGGGCACGGGCGGGTCGATCTCGAGTTCGGTCTCGGCCTGCCGCGTGATCTTGCGCAGCGCATCGATCCAGCGGAAGCGCGCGATCGCGGCAGCCCACGGATAGAAGGGGCGGTCGGGGTCGTAACTGGCGCGCTTCACATGGATCGAGACGAGCGTTTCCTGGACGAGGTCGTCGACCTGCGCGGGGGCGATGCGGCGGGCGAAATAGGCGTGGAGCCAGTCGGACAGCGCGCCTAGCGCGGTGCGATAGGCGGCCTTGTCGCCGCCTTGGGCCGCGCGCATCAGCGTGCGCATGTCCTGGTCGCCGAGCCGCGTCATGTCCGCCTGCCTAGCAGTTTATCCGCGCTGATGCGCCCCGGCCCCTGCGTCAGGAGGACGAGCCCCAGCGCGACCCAGCCCATGTGCGGCACCCACCAGGCCTGCGGATAGACGAACAGCTGGATGACCAGCGTCATGCCGATCAGCCCCGCGGCGGCGAGCCGCGTGGCAAGGCCGATGGCGAGGAGGAGCGGGAGGAGGTGCTCGGCGACGGTGGCGAGGACGGCCGCCGTCGCTGGCGCGAGGAGGGGGACGCCCGCATATTCCTCGGCGAAGAGGAAGAAGGTGGTGTCGCTGATCTCGAACAGGCTGCCTTCCTCGATCTTGGTGCGTCCCGACTGCCAGAAGATGGCGCCCAGCCCGATGCGGGTGAAGAGGAGGACGAGGTCGGTGACGACCGGCTTGTCGGTCAGGGCTCGGAAAGTGTCGAACAGCTTCATCAGAGGAACTCCGGGGCAGGGGTGAGGGCGCCCGCTTCGACAAGCGCGGTGACGGCGTCGGCGTCGCTCTCGAGCAGGTCGGCGAAGGCGATGGGGGCATCGAGCGCGGCCACGAGTGCGGCGATGGCGGCGTTTACCTGTCGGACCTGTCGCTGCGCTTCGGGGCGGGTGAGGAGGACAAAGCCGTCGCTACCGCCTTGCGCGCCATCCCAGCGGAAGGCGGCGGGCGCTTCGAGCACCGCGAGGCAGGTGGCCGGGTGGCGCATCACCCGTGCGGCGAGAAGCGCCGAGGGGGTGAGGCCGGCGATGCCGGCAAGGGTGACGGCGGGCGCCTCGGCAGCGCCATGCGCTTCGAGGAGCAGCCACTCGACGGTGGCGAGGTCGCGGTGCGCAGGGGCGGCGAGGCTGTCGGCGAAAGTGTCGCCGATCAAACGGATCGGGCGGCGATGCGGCGACGGCGTGTCGAGAAAAGCGGTGGCGGCGGCGTGGAATGCCTCGTCGCCCATGGCGGCACGGGTGCGGGGGAAGGTCTCCTCCAGCGCCTTGTAGCGCGCATGGCTGATCGTGTTGGCGTAGGCGCGAAGGCCGCGCAGCTGGGCGGCACGCGGGCCGACGAGCAGGTCGGCGGGGAGCCGCGCGGGGCCGCCCGCAAGCGTCTCGGCGAAGGCGATCTGGGCGTCAGGCCGCATGGCGATAGGCTCCCTCGACAAGCCGGTCGGCGTGGGCGGCCTCGGCGGCGAGTTCGGCAAAAGCGGGCACGTCATTGTCGCGTTCGACCAGCACGGGGCGCGGGCCGGTGCGGTCGAGCAGTTCGCCTAGCAGGGCCCAGCATTCCTCGCTCACCGGCGAACCGTGATCGTCGATCGCGAGCAACGCCCCGCCTTCATGCTCCTCGACCGTATGGCCCGCAACGTGGATCTCGCCGATCGCGTCATGCGGCAAGGCGTCGAGATAGGCGCGGGGGTCGAGCCCGACATTGGTGCGCGCGACGAGGATGTTGTTCACATCGACGAGCAGGCCGCAGCCCGACCGGCGCGACAATTCGGCGAGGAATCCGGCTTCTTCGTATGTGTCTTCGGCGAAGGCGACCATGCGGCTGGGGTTCTCGATCAGGATACGGCGCTGCAGCCGGTCCTGGATGCGACCGACCTCGGTAACGAAATGCGAGAGGGTCGCGTCGGTCATCGGCAGCGGCAGGAGGTCGGGCAGCAGCTCGCCGCCGAGGCTCGACCAGCTCAAGTGATCGGAAACCATCGCGGGCTGGTAGCGCTCGCACAGCCGTGCGAGCCGTTCGAGTTCGTCGCGGTCGCAACCGTCGGGGTCGCCGATCGACAGGCCGACCGAATGGAAGCTGACGGGCACGGCCTCGCGCACGGCGGTGAGCCAGCGATGCATCGGGCCGCCCGCCATCATGTAATTTTGCGGATGGACCTCGACCCATGACGGGCCGCGCCCGCCCTCGCTCCGGCCCGGGCGCGCGTCGAGGAAGTCCCCGAAATGCTCGGGCTTGAGGCCGATACCGCCGCGGGCGGGCAGCGGGGCGTGGGCGAAGGCGGGGCGCGGGGTCACCGGGCTAGCCCTGCTGCGGGACCGGCTTTTCGTTGCCGGCCTTGGGCTTGAGCGAACCGCCCATCTTCACGCATTCGCCTTTGGCGACATACTTCCAGGCATTACCCTGATAGTCGACCTTGCTGGTGCCCGCGCAGCTGGTGCCGGGGCCGGCGGCGCAGTCGTTCTTGCCGGCCAGCGCGACGCCATAGCATTTCTCCTTGGCGCCCGAGGGCTTGTCATGATGGTCGGCCATCGCGGGGGCGGCGGCGAGGGTGAGAAGCGCGGCGGCGGCCCCGAAGGCTGCGGACTTGGACATGGGGTTTTCCTTCATCACTGGGGGGAGAGGGGTGGCGCCCCGCCCGGCTCGCGCCCGAGGGGGCGTTCGAGGGAGTGGCGGGCGAGGCACCATGAGCCGGGCCGGTTAAGCGGGCAGGCCCGGGTCGTTATTGTCCTGTTCGGCAAGCGTGCCGCCCAAGTCGGCGCAGGCTTCCTCGCCGCCGTCGACATATTTCCAGGCATTGCCCTGGTAATCGACGGTCGAGGTGCCCGCGCAGCTGGTGCCGGGGCCGGCGGCGCAATCGTTCTTGCCCGCCATGGCGACCCCGTAGCATTTGACCTTGTCGGCGCTGGCTTCTTCCACTTCGGCGCCGTTCATGGCGACCGTCTCGCCTTCGGCGGCGGGGGTGGCGGTCTCGCTCGAACAGGCGGCGAGGGCGAGCAGCGCGGTGGCGGCTGCGGTGGACTTGATCGTGTTCATGGGTTGCTCCCGTTGATTGTCACGGGATGCGTCTGTCCCGCTGCCTTCCTGTTCGCGGCGGGAACGGAAAGGGTTACAGCGGCGATGAAAATTGTGCGCCTTTGCTGCACCCGCGCGCTTTTGTTGCGGTGCCGCATCAGCGGGTCTAAGCTGGCGTTAACAGCGATTTTTCAAGGAGCGATGATGTCCAAGGTCGTCATCAAGAAATATGCGAACCGCCGCCTCTACGACACCGACCGGTCGAGCTACATCACGCTCGATGACCTTTCGCAGATGATCCGCGAGGGGCGCGAGGTCGAGGTGATCGATGCCAAGTCGGGCGAGGACATCACCCACCAGGTGCTGACCCAGATCATCGTCGAGGAAGAGGCCGATGGCGGCGGCATGCTGCCCGTCTCCTTCCTGCGCGAGCTGATCAGCATGTATGGCGGCGCGATGCAGGGCGCGGTGCCCAACTATCTCGACGCCGCCATGCAGGCCTTCCGCGAGCAGCAGAAGGCGATGGGCGGGGCCTTCGATCCGACGATGATGACCGAGATGGCCAAGCGCAACATGGAGATGTTCCAGTCCGCCGCCTCGGCCTTCACGCCGGGCGCCAAGCCGGCCGCTGCGAAGTCTTCCGAGGACGACAGCGAGGTCGAGAAACTGCGCGCCGAACTGGCCGCGTTGAAGGCCAAGGTCGACAAGCTCTAGGAACCGTTTCGGCTCCCCAACCGTCCTTCCCTGAAGAGGCAAGAGAGGAGCGTGTCGATGGCGTCCAACGGTAAATCTTCGAACGGCAAGTCGGGCAAGGAGCGGGCGGAGAAATTCGCCAAGGTGGCGATGAGCCCCGAGGTGATCGCCGCGGGGCTCGCCGCGGCGGCAGCGGCGATCGCGGCCAGCCCCAAGGCGCGCAAGAAGATCCAGGAAGCCACGCTCGAGGCGGCGGACAAGGCCAACAAGGCCGCCGCCGACACGATGACAACCGCCACCAAGATGGGGGCGATGATCGTCGAGGGGCTCGCCGATGCCGCCCAGCGCATGCTGTCGGGCGAATGGGAAGACCATGTCGTCGATCCGCACCAGCCGACAAAGGCGCCCAAGGCCAAGCCCGCCGCGCCCGCCAAGAAGGCTGCGACGGCCAAGAAGCCGGCAGCCAAGAAACCGGCGCCGAAAAAGCCGGCGGCGAAGAAGAAGACCGCCACCGCCAAGGCGAAGGCCTCGACCGCCGGGGCGACCAAGGTCAAGACGGCGGCCAAGCGCGCGCCTTCGACCAAGGCGTCGGCGGCCAGGAAAGCTGCGCCGAAAAAGGCTGCGCCCAAGACAAAAGCGGCGGCAAAGCCAAAGGGCGCGGGGAGCGCGAAAAAGTAACGCCAGCCTGTTGATCAGTCTGGAATTTTTAACATTCTCATCCTATCGGGCGCGCCATGCATCAGTCTCCCGCCATCATCGTCCTTGCCGCGGGCAAGGGCACCCGAATGAAATCCTCGCTCCACAAGGTGCTCCATCCGATCGCCGGCCGCCCGATGATCGACCACCTGCTCGGCAGCGTGGACCGGTTGTCGGTGACCCGCACGGTCGTCGTCGTGGGGCAGTGGAAGGAGCAGCTCGAGGACGCGCTCGGCGATCGCGGCATCACCTTTGCCGAACAGACCGAGCAGCTCGGCACCGGCCATGCGGTGCAGCAGGCACAATGCGCGCTCGAGGGCCATGACGGTCCCGTCATCCTCTTGTTCGGCGACGTGCCGATGGTCAGCGCCGAGACGATGACGGCGATGGTCGAGCGGCTGGAAGCCGACGACAAGCCCGGCATCGTCGTGCTCGGCTTCGAGCCCGAGGACACCAAGGCCTATGGCCGCATCATCTGCATGGGCGACGATACCATCGACAAGATGGTCGAGCACAAGGACGCCACCCCCGAGGAGCGGCAGTGCCGGATGTGCAATTCGGGCATGATGGCGGTCGAGGGCGCGCACCTGTTCGACTGGCTCGCACAGGTCGGCAACGACAATGCGGCGGGCGAATATTATCTCCCCGACATCGTCAATATCGCCAAGCGCGAGGGGCGCCGACCCGTCGTCGTCAAGGGCGAGGAGCGCGAGGTCACGGGCATCAACAGCCGCGCCGAAATGGCCGCCGCCGAAGCGCAGTGGCAGGAATTCCGCCGCGCCGAAGCGATGGCCGAGGGCGTGACGCTGCGCGCCCCCGAGACTGTCTTTTTCAGCTGGGATACCAAGCTGGGCAAGGACGTGACGGTCGAACCCTTCGTCACCTTCGGCCCCGGCGTTAGCGTTGCCGACGGTGCCACGATCCGCGCCCATTCGCACCTCGAGGGCTGCGATGTCGGCGAGGATTGCGAGGTCGGTCCCTATGCCCGCCTGCGCCCCGGTGCGCGGCTCGAGCATGGCGCCAAGGTCGGCAATTTCGTCGAGGTGAAGAATGCCGTGCTCGGCGCCGGCGCCAAGGCCAATCACCTGACCTATGTCGGCGATGCCTCGATCGGCCCGCGCGCCAATCTCGGCGCCGGCACGATCACCTGCAATTACGATGGCTTCAACAAGTGGCCGACCATTGTCGGTGCGGATGCTTTCGTCGGCTCGAACAGCGCGCTGGTCGCGCCCGTCGTCATCGGTGACGGCGCGATCGTCGGCGCGGGCAGCGTGGTGACGAGGGACGTCGATGCCGACGCCATCGCCATCGCGCGGGGCCAGCAGAAACAGTTGGACGGCGCCGCGAAGAGCTTTCGCGACAAGGCCGCCGAAAAGAAGAAAGAGGGCGTGGGCAAGCGACAGGTCGCGGCCGCGCTCGGTACGAAAAAGGATAGCTAGGAATGTGTGGAATTGTTGCCATCGTCGGCAAGGAGCCCGTCGCCGATCGCCTGTATGACGGTCTGAAGCGGCTCGAATATCGCGGCTATGACTCGGCCGGCATCTGCACCATCAACGACGGCGACTTCCAGCGCCGCCGCGCCGAGGGCAAGCTGAACAATCTTGCCGGCGTGCTCGAGGAGCGCCCGCTCGAGGGTACCATCGGCATCGCCCACACCCGCTGGGCCACGCATGGCGCGCCGGTCGAGCGCAACGCCCACCCGCATATCGCGGGCGATGTCGCCATCATCCACAATGGCATCATCGAGAATTTCAAGCCGCTGCGCGAGGAACTGGTCGCCGACGGTTACAAGATGGAAAGCGACACCGACAGCGAGGTCGTCGGCCATCTCGTCGCGCGCGAACTCAAGCGCGGCAAGAGCCCGCAGGAGGCCGTCGGCGCGATCCTCAGCCGCCTCCACGGCGCCTTCGCCATGGGCTTCCTGTTCAAGCAGCATCCCGACATCGTCATCGGCGCGCGTCGCGGCAGCCCGCTCACGCTGGGCTATGGCGAGGGCGAGAATTATCTCGGCTCTGACGCCATCGCGCTGGCGCCCTGGACCCAGAAGATCGCGTATCTCGACGATGGCGACTGGGCCGTGCTGACCCGCGACGAGGTGCAGATCTTCGACGCCGACAACCAGCCGGTGGAACGCGAGATCGTCATCTCGGGCGCGACCGCCGCGAGCGTCGAGAAGGGCAACTATCGCCACTATATGCAGAAGGAGATCTTCGAGCAGCCGATCGTGGTCGCCCAGACGCTCCAGAGCTATGTCCGTCCCTATGACGGCGAAGTGGCGCTGCCCGACAACAGCCTCGACCTGTCGACGATCAGCCGCATCACGATCGTCGCCTGCGGCACCAGCTTCTATGCCGGCATGGTTGCCAAATATTGGATCGAGCATTTCGCGCGCATTCCCGTCGACATCGATGTCGCCTCGGAATTCCGCTATCGCGACCCCATCCTCAAGAAGGGCGAACTGTCGCTCTTCATCAGCCAGTCGGGCGAGACCGCCGACACGCTGGCCGCGCTGCGCCACGCCAAGGACGAGGGGCAGATCATCGCCGCAGTGATCAACGTGCCGACCTCGACCATGGCACGCGAGGCCGACCTCATCCTGCCGACCCACGCGGGGCCGGAAATCGGTGTCGCCTCGACCAAGGCCTTCACCTGCCAGCTCGCCGTCCTCGCCGCCTTCGCGGCGCGCCTTGCGCGGGTCAACGGCAAGATCGACGCCAAGGAAGAAGCCGACATCGTCGCGCATCTCGCCGAAGTGCCCGAAGCCATGCGCCTCGCGCTCGAGCATGACGAGGACATCGCCTCTATGGCGCATCTCGTCTCGCCGGCGCGCGACGTCCTCTATCTCGGCCGCGGCCCCGACTATCCGCTGGCGATGGAAGGCGCGCTGAAGCTCAAGGAAATCAGCTACATCCACGCCGAGGGCTATGCCGCCGGCGAGATGAAGCACGGCCCCATCGCGCTGATCGACGAAAAGGTGCCGGTGATCGTGCTAGCGCCCTCGGGCCCCTTGTTCGAGAAGACCGTCTCGAACATGCAGGAAGTCCAGGCGCGCGGCGGGCAGATCATCCTCATCTCGGACGCCGAAGGGCTCGAGCAGGCGGGCGAGGGCTGCATCGCGACCATCGAGATGCCCAAGGCGCATCCGCTGATCCAGCCGATCGTCTATGCGATCCCCGTGCAGCTGCTGGCCTATCACGTCGCTGTCGCCAAGGGCACCGACGTCGACCAGCCGCGCAACCTCGCCAAGTCGGTGACGGTCGAATAGGGTCAGGCGAGGCCGAGCGCCTTCGCGCGCTCGGCCAGCCGATCCCCGAGGAAATCCATCACGCTGCGCACATGGGGCGTGTGGCGCACGCGCTCGTGGGTGACCAGCCAGACGCTGCGCTTCACGCTGCCGCCCGAGGGAAAGCAGCGGACCAGCTGCGGGTCGTCATCGACCGCCATGCAGGGCAGGGCGGCAAGCCCCGCGCCCGAGCGCACGGCGGCGAGCAGCCCCGTCGATGAATCATAGGTCATGACCGGTTCGAGCCCCGGCGCATATTGTTCGAGCCAGCGGCCGTAGACATCCCAGATGCCCGCGCCGCCGCCACCCACCACCGGATGGTCGGGGATCTCCCTGAACGTGCGTGGTTTGCCGTGGGCCTCGGCATATCCCCTGCTGCAATAGAAGGTCCAGCGGTCCTCCCCGATGCGGCGAGCGACCAGCGCATCGCCCTTCATCTCCTCGGCGACGCGGAGGCCAATGTCGGCCTCGCCGCTGGCAAGGTCGCGCGGCTCGTGGCTGTGGTCGAGCTCGATGCGGACGTCGGGATGCTCCTTCTTGTAGGCGATGAGGAGCGGGGTCAGCATGGCCTCGGAATAAAGCTCGTTGGTCGACAGGCGGACCGTGCCCGACAGGGTGCGGCTGCTCGCATCGGCCTCGGCTTCGAGCGCGTCGGCCGCGTCGCGCACAGGGCGAGCGAGGTCGAGGAAGCGCGTGCCCGTCTCGGTCAGCCGGTAGCCCGCCCTGCGCCGCTCGAACAGCTGGTGCCCGAGCGCTGCCTCGAGCGCGCCGATGCGGCGGGCCACGGTGGTCTGGTTGGCCCCGAGCCGCGCCGCCGCCTTCAGCGTGCTGCCTTCCTCCGCAACGGCGAGGAAATAGCGCAGGTCGTTCCAGTCATACATGGCGGCACCATAGCCCAATCTGCAAAAATGCAGAACAGGCAGGCAAACTGGTTGCTGCCGCAGGTCAATGCGGGCCTGTAGATCATCTCCCCATCGGGTCCCCCGGGGCCCTGCCAAAAGGGAGAAAGACCATGTTCAACCGTTTCGCCATCGCCGCCGCCGCCATTGCCACTTCGACCACGCTCATCGCCCCCACGGTCGATGCCAAGCCGGTCACCACCGTCAGCATCGAGACCGGCGATCTCGACCTTCGTTCGCCCGCCGGCCGCAAGGCCCTGCGTGAACGCGTCGAGCGGGTCGCGGTCGAGGCGTGCGGCAAGGCCCACCCGATCGACCTCCAGGGCAAGCGCGAGGTGCGCCAGTGCCGCGCCCACGCCATGCTCCTTGCACAGGATGTCATCCGTCGCCGCAACTAGGGACGCGCCATCGCCTCCCCGGCGAAAGGGTGTCGCGGGATTGGCTGCGGCACCCTTTTTCCTGTCGCATCGTTGGGGAGGGGAGATGCACGAGACCGAAAGCTTCGCCTTTACCGGCCACGGCGGCCACAGGCTCGACGGGCGGCTCGAGCGGCCGCGCTATGTGCGGCCGCGCGCGGTCGCCATCTTCGCCCATTGCTTCACCTGCGGGAAGGACAGCCGCGGTGCCACGCTGATCACCCGAGCGCTCGCCGCCGAGGGGATCGCGGTGCTGCGCTTCGACTTTGCAGGCCTCGGCGGATCGGAGGGCGATTTCGCCAGCTTCGCCACGCAGGTCGCCGACCTCGAGGCCGCCGCGAAGGCCCTGTCCGAAGCCGACCTCGCTCCCAGCCTCCTCATCGGCCACAGCCTCGGCGGCGCCGCCGTCATTGCCGCGGCGGGCCGGATCGAGGGCATCAGCGCCGTCGCCACCATCGGTGCGCCGTCCGACACCGACCATGTCCTTCATCACCTTGGCGACCATCTCGAGGAAATCGAGGTGGAGGGCGAGGCGGTGGTCAAGATCGGCGGGCGCGACTTCTGCGTGAAGAAGCAGTTCATCGAGGAGACGCGCGGCGCGCTCCAGCGCGAGCGGCTCGAGGAGTTTAACCACCCGCTTCTTGTCATGCACTCGCCGACCGACAATCTCGTCGGGATCGAGCATGCCCGCGCGTTGTTCGAGGCGGCGCGCCATCCCAAGAGCTTCGTCTCGCTCGACGGCGCCGACCATTTGCTCACCCGCGATGCGGATGCGCGCTATGCCGCGGGCGTGATCGCCGCCTGGGCGGCGCGCTATGCCCCCTCGCCGGCGGAAGAGCCGAAAGAAACGCTGTCGGGCACGGTGCGGGTCGAGACGGCGGGGGGCAAGTTCGCGCAATGGGTGACCACGCCTTCGCACCGCTTCCTCGCCGACGAGCCCGTTTCCTATGGCGGCACCGACGATGGTCCGACGCCCTACGACCTGCTGCTCGGCGCGCTCGGCAGCTGCACGTCGATGACCATCGCCATGTATGCGCGCCACAAGGGCATCGACCTGCGCCATGTCTCGATCGAGCTCGAGCACAGCCGCGACCATATGTCCGACACCCGTTCGGACGTCGAGGAGGGAGCCGGCGAGCGGATCGAGGCGATCGACCGCCACATCCGGCTCGAGGGCGACTTCAGCGAAAAGCAGCGCAAGCGGATGATCGAGATCGCCGACCGCTGCCCCGTCCACCGCACGCTCGAGGGCGAGCTGCACATCCACACGACGAGCGAACCGTGAAGGCCTGCGGCGGGTGCCACTGCGGCGCGGTGCGCTGGGAGGCCCGATTGCCCGAGCCGCCGCTGAAGGCGCTGTCGTGCAACTGCTCGATGTGCCGCATGACGGGCTACCTCCACGTCTTCGTGCCGCATGGCGATTTCCTGCTACTTCGCGGCAGTGACGCGCTCACCACCTACCGCTTCGGCACCGGCGCGGCGGCGCATCTCTTCTGCCGTTTCTGCGGGGTGAAAAGCTATTACCAGCCGCGCAGCCACCCCGAGGCGTGGAGCCTTAATGCCCGCTGCCTCGACGAGGAGGTGGCGCTCGATGTGACCGACTTCGACGGGGCGAATTGGGAGGCGGCAAAGTCCGCACTCGACGGAAAGCCCGAAGGCGGTTAGCGCTTTTCACATGGTCCACCGCCCGCTTCGCCTGCGCCTGTCCGCCACCGCGCTCGCCGACAATTGGCGCTATCTCGCCAGGACGGGCGGGGTGGAAACCGGCGCCGCGATCAAGGCTGACGGCTATGGCCTCGGTGCGCGCGAGGTGATGGATGTGCTCGCCAAGGCGGGGGCACGCGACTTCTTCGTGTCGACATGGGACGAGGCCGCCGCGCTCGGCGAGCTGCCCGAAGGCGTGCGGCTCGCCGTCCTCCACGGGCTCGGCCCCGACGACGGACAGGCTGCCAATCCCAGCCCCGCGCGGCCGGTGCTGTGCAGCATGGCGCAGGTGCGCCGCTGGCGTGCGGCCTTCGGGGAGCGCCCTTGCGATGTCATGGTCGATACCGGCATGCACCGGCTGGGGGTAGGAGCGGAAGACCTCGGCGAGCTCGACGGTCTCGCGATCGACACGCTGCACAGCCATCTTGCCTGTGCCGATGAACCCGACCATCCGCTGAACGCCGCGCAGCTCGAGCGCTTCCGCGCTGCGAAAGAGCGGGTTGCCGCGCAGCGCTATAGCCTCGCCAATTCCGCGGGCATCCTCCTCGGGCCGGACTTTGCCTTCGACCTGACACGGCCCGGCATCGCGCTTTACGGCGGTGCGCCCGCGCCCGGGTCCGACGCGCTGTTCGCGCCGGTCGTGTCGATGGAAGCGCAGGTGGTCCAGCGCCGTATCCTCCCGGCGGGCGAGGCGATCGGTTATGGCGCGACATTCTCGGCCGAGCGCGACCTGCCGGTCGCCATCCTCAACGCCGGCTATGCAGACGGCTATCCGCGCAACATGTCGGGGGCGGGCCATGCCAAGTGGGCCGGGACACTGCTGCCGCTTGTCGGACGCGTGTCGATGGATCTCGTGGCGGTCGACATCAGCCGCGCCGGCGACGTGCGCGAGGGCGACTGGCTCGGGCTCGACTTCGACATCAACGCGGTCGCGCGCCAGTGCGGCATCATTTCCTATGAAGTCCTCACCGGGCTCAACGGCCGGTTCGAGCGGGTCTGGTCGGCCTAGCGCCCGTTGCTCGCCAGCATCTCGGTCGCGCCCATGCGCCCGAGCAGCGTTTCGGCAACATCGTGGCTCGACAGGATACGACCGTCGACGCCTTCGAGCGGGATGTCGTCATTCTGCATGACCGAGCGGAGAAGGACGGCGGCCTGCGGTTCGCGGCCCGAGGTGGCGAAGATCTGGGCAAGGTTGATGCGCGCGCCGACATCGGTGCGGGCGCTTTCGAGCAGCTTGGTCTCGGCGGCATCATAGTCGCCCGCCATCATTTCCTCGAAGGCCGTGTCGGGGGTGCCATAGCCGCCCGGCTGGGCGAGGGCGGGAGTGGCGGTCATGGCCGTCAGGACGGCGGCTGCAAGCGTCAGAGGGCGCATGGTCGGTCTCCTTCTACGACCGACTTCATGCCAGAGAGACGGCGGTTTTGCAACGCAGGTGCCGCAAATCTTTCACTGAACTGTCATATTGTAAAATCACAAAGCGCGGTTTTCCGGTAAAATCCAGTTTCACATTTGTGACAAGCGCACGCCTCTCATCGCCATTGTGACGCACGCCGCCGGCGCTGCCGGCTGGTGAGTGGCGGTCAGGCGGTCGCTGGCTTCCCACCCTTGGGCGCGGGCGTCTTCTTCTTGAAGCGGCACAGGTCGGCGACCGGACAGCGCCAGCATTCGGGCGTGCGGGCCTTGCAGACGTAGCGGCCGTGCAGGATCAGCCAGTGATGGGCATTGAGGAGGAAAGGCTCGGGGGTGACCTTCTCGAGCTTCTTCTCGACCGCGAGCACCGTCTTGCCCGGCGCCAGCCCGGTGCGGTTGGAGACGCGGAAGATATGCGTGTCGACCGCGATCGCCGGATGGCCGAAGGCGGTGTTGAGCACGACATTGGCGGTCTTGCGCCCGACGCCGGGCAGCCGCTCGAGCGCCTCGCGCTCCTCCGGCACCTCGCCACCATAATCGTCGACGAGGATCCGCGCGGCCTTGATGACGTTCTTCGCCTTCTGGTTGAACAGGCCGATCGTCTTGATGTGCTCGCGAAGGCCTTCCTCGCCGAGGTCGAGCATCTGCTGTGGCGTCTTCACCTTGTCGAACAGCGCGCGCGTCGCCTTGTTGACCCCGACATCGGTCGCCTGCGCCGACAGGGCGACGGCGACGACGAGCTGGTAGGGGTTGCCATATTCGAGCTCGGTCTCGGGCGCGGGATTGTCCTCGGCGAGGCGCGAGTAGAATTCGAAAACGTCCGCTTTCTTCATGAAGCGTCGATCACGTCCGCCATCGAATAGAAGCCGGGCTCGCGGCCCTTGAGGAAGCGCGCCGCCGCCAGCGCGCCGCGTGCGAAGATGCTGCGGCTTTCGGCCCGGTGCGAGAGGATGAGCCGCTCCTCGGGGCCGAGGAAGAAGACGTCATGGTCGCCAGCGACCGTGCCGCCGCGCACCGCGGCATAGCCGATCTCGCCGGCCTCGCGCTTGAGTCCCGTGCCGCAGCGGCCGAGTTCGTCATGCGCATCCTCGCCGCGCCCGCGTTCGGCGGCGAGGCCGAGGTGGAGCGCGGTGCCCGACGGCGCGTCGGCCTTGTGGCGGTGATGCGCCTCGACGATCTCGATGTCCCACTCCTCCGACCCGAGGATGCGCGCGGCGCGCTCGACAAGGTCGGTGAGGAGCGCCACCCCGAGCGAGGTGTTGGGCGCCTTCAGGATGGCGACATCGCTGCTGGCGTCGCGCAGCAGCTGGTCGTGCCCCTCGTCGAGCCCCGTCGTGCCGACGAGCAGCGGGACATTGCCGCTCAGCGCGCGGTCGATCGAGGCGCGCAGCGCATCGGGCGCGGAAAAGTCGATGAGGACGTCGGCGCCCTCCTCGACCACCGCGATGCCGGCAGCCTCTGCCGCCGTGGTGATGGCCTGGCCCATGCGGCCGTCGGGAGCGATGAGCGCGATCTTCATGCCGCTCTTCTTGCCCGCCCGCGCACCGCTTCGCAAGCGAGGCGGTGCGGCGGGTGGGGCGCGCCCCTACTTCTTCTCCATGTCGCGCAGCAGGATGGTGCTGCCGACATGGCGATAGTCGGCGCGCTGGCCGCTCTCTGCCTGCAGTTGCTGCGCGCTGCGCTGCATGAACTGCTGGTAGGCGAGGCGGCGGCGCTCGCCCTCCTCTGCGGAGACCATCTCGTCGAAGATGGTGATGAGATAGAGGTCGGGCTCGTCGTCGCGCGCGTGGATATTGTTGAGCACGTGATAACCGCTGATCCAGCCCTGTTCCTTGGCGAACTCCTGGTTGCGTACCCAATTGTCGGCGAGCCAGTTGGCATATTGCAGGCCGTGGCCGTCATCGACACTGACGCCGGTGACTTCCCAGTAATTTCCCGGTGTCATCGGCCAGTCCTGCGCGGTGGCGGGCGAGGCCCACAGGGTCGCGGCGGCGAGGCTCGCCGCAAGCATCGGCTTGTTCATGATCGTCCCCTTTAGTTGCCGGTCCCGTGGCGGGGCCGGTTCCGAGCGAGAGGACGGCGTCACCCGGGCGGGGCCGTGACTGGAGACGCGTGGCTCCGTGGGCCGGCGTCGTCCTCGGCCCCTGTCTTACCGCACCGTCAAAGCGCGCAAAAGTCGGCTTATTGGGGGAGGCGGGCCTAGCGCTCGATGAAGCGCGAGACGACGTCCTTGGCGAGCCGCGCAGGGCGTTGGCTCGAGGCATCGAGGCAGCACCACACGCTCTTCACCTCGGCGATGGTTTCATCGCCGCGCTTGATCACGGTGGTGAAGAAGGCGCGTGCGCCCGAGACCTTGTCGGCGATGACATCGGCCACGACGACGTCCTTGAGGAAGGTCGGACGGCGGTAGCTGATCTCGTGCTTGAGGGCGACCCACAGGTGGCGCGCGACCGCTTCGGGCGGGGCGACCTTCGACCAGTAATGGACGACGGCATCCTGCACCCATTTGAGATACACCGAATTGTTGACATGACCCATGTGGTCGATGTCGGCCGGCTCGATGCCGATGGGATGGTGGAATGCACGCTCGGACATGGTCTCAATTTCGCCCCTGTTGACATCAGTGTCAACTCGTAAAAGCGTTACATTCGGAGATGTTTCCCACCTCGGGAAAAATCTGCCGGAGCGTGGCGCCAGGGACACGGGCTTCACAGGGCCGGCGGGGCGCGTCATGGTCGGGCCCATGCGACGTCTCTTCCGCCTCATCGACCGGCATCGCCGCCTGTTCGCCATCCTCGGCTGGGCCTGTTTCGCGCTGGGCTGCGCCATCCATGCGCGCTTTATCGACCTGCCCGACTGGGCGGCCATTCCCTTCTGGGTCGGCGTGGGCGCGACGTTGGCGCGCTGGGCCGTGATCGAGCCGGTACGCCAGCGGCTGGCGCAGGATGCGGCAGCGGAGGCGCGCCATGGATAATATCGTCATCCTGACCGGCGCGGGGATCAGCGCGGAAAGCGGGCTCCAGACCTTTCGCGGGGCCGATGGCCTGTGGGAAGGGCATCGCGTCGAGGACGTCGCCACCCCCGAGGCTTTCGCGCGCGATCCCGAACTCGTGCAGCGCTTCTACGATGCGCGTCGCGCGCAGCTGGCCGAGGCGCATCCCAACCTCGCGCATGAGGCGCTGGCCTATCTCGATGCCGAATGGGACGGCGACTTGCTGATCGTCACCCAGAATGTCGACGACCTGCACGAGCGGGCAGGGGCCAAGCGCCTCCTCCACATGCATGGCGAATTGAAGAGCGCGCTCTGTCTCAACTGCGCCGAGCGCTCAGCCGTCGAGGGCGACCTGCTCGACGGCCCGCCCTGTCCGTGGTGCCGCGCGCCCGAACTGAGGCCCGACATCGTCTGGTTCGGCGAGATGCCGCACGGGCTCGACCGCATCGAGGAGGCACTGATGCGCGCCGACCTGTTCGTCTCGATCGGCACATCGGGGGCGGTCTATCCGGCAGCGGGCTTCGTGCAATCGGCGCGCTATCGCGGTGCGCATTGCGTCGAACTCAATCTCGAGCCCAGCCAGGGCTCCGACTTCTTCCATGACAGCCGCAACGGCCCCGCCGGGGAGCTCGTGCCCGCCTTCGTCGACGAGCTGCTCTCCGGCGAGGGTTGAGCGGGGCTTCAGGCCTATTTGTTCGGCAGTTTGAAGCTCACCGACTGGCGCGCGATCTTGCCGGTCACGAGGCCGTTCTTGCGGACGGTGAAGTTGAACTTCTCGCCATCGGCGGTCTTGCCGGCATAGATGGTGCGGCCGCGCTCGTCCTTATGCGCCTTGTAGGTGATCTTCTGGCCCTCGACCACGACGGTATCGACGCTGGTGGCGGGGAAGGTCGGGGTGGCGGTGGCCAGCGCTGCGGCCGACAGAACGGTGATCATCATCAGTGAAACTCCCTTTTCGGGCGACGGAACCGCTCCGCCGCTCATGCCGAGAGAGTTTCAAGAAGCGTGCCAGAAACGCGCTTTCCAGCCGAATCAGTGACTTAACACATTAATACAGCTAGGTGATTGGCGGTATTGGGAAATCGCACCACCGAGATGCGGGAAAAACCGCTACACCTTCCAGTCGAGCCCGACCTCGTCATAGACCTCGCGGTCCTCGTCCCACTTGGGATCGACCTTGACGTGGAGGAAGAGGTGGACCTTGCGCCCGAGATGCTCGGCGATTTCCGCACGGGCGCGCTCGCCGATCGCCTTGAGCTTCGAGCCGCCCTTGCCGAGCACGATGCCCTTCTGGCTGTCGCGCGCGATGCGGATCTGCTGGTGGATGGCGGTCGAGCCGTCCTCGCGCTCTTCCCACTTCTCGGTCACCACGGTGGAGGCGTAGGGCAGCTCCTGGTGGAGCTGGTTGTAGAGCTGCTCGCGCGTGAATTCGGCGGCGATCATGCGGTCGGTGGCATCCGACAGCTGGTCCTCGGGGAAATGCCACGGACCCTCGGGCATGGCGTCCGCGAGATGCGCCTTGAGGTCGGCCACGCCGTCGCCGCTGGTCGCCGAGACGAAGAATACCGCTTCGGGTTCGAGCCGCTCGGACAATTGCTGCGCCAGCTCGAGTAGCTTGGCCTTCTTCACGAGATCGACCTTGTTGAGGACGAGGATGCGCGGCTCTTTCCGTTCGAGCACGCCCTCGACGAGCATCTCCACGCGCTTGCCCACGCCCGCGGCGGCATCGACGATGACGACGAGCCGATCGGCATCTTCGGCGCCGTCCCATGCGGCCTTGACCATCGCGCGGTCGAGACGGCGTCCCGGCGCGAAGATGCCGGGCGTGTCGAGGAGGAGGATCTGCGCCTCGTCCTGGATGGCGATGCCCATCAGGCGGGCGCGCGTCGTCTGCGCCTTGGGGCTGGTGATCGCGACCTTCTGGCCGACGAGGGCGTTGACGAGGGTTGATTTGCCCGCATTGGGAGCGCCGAGCACGGCGACGAGACCACAGCTGGTCATGATATCTTGAGTTCCTTCAGGAGTGCCTTGGCGGCTTCGGTTTCGGCTTCCTGCTTTGAGGAGCCTTCGGCCTCGGCACTGAAATGGCGGACGGTGACGCGCACGGTGAAGCGCGGATTGTGGGGCGGGCCCTTGGTGCCGGTCTTCTCGTAGGCAGGCGCGCCGAGTTTCTTCGCCGCCGCCAGTTCCTGCAGCGCCGACTTGGGGTGGATGGGGGCCTTGCGCTGCTCATCGAGCCAAGGCGCCCAATGCGTCTGCACGAAGCGCTCGCACTTTTTCATGCCCGCCTCGAGATAGAGCGCGCCAATGAGCGCCTCGACGACATCGCCGATGACATTGTCGCTCTGCTGCGCCTTGTCGTCGCGCGCCTGCCGGCCGAGGCGGATATGGTCGGGTAGGCCGAGCGTGCGCCCGACTTCGGCGCAGGTCTCGCGCGCCACCAGCGCATTGTAGCGCCGCGCGATCTTGCCTTCCTCCTCTTGCGGAAAGCGCGCGTAGAGCCAGTCGGCGACGACCAGGCCCAATACGCGGTCGCCGAGGAATTCCAGTCGCTCGTAGCTCGCCTCGCCCTTGTTGGTGCTGGCGTGGCTGCCATGCGTCAGCGCGGCGACGAACAGCGCGGGATCGGCGGGATCGTGGTCGAACAGGTCGCGCGAAAGGGCGATCGCGCGGTCGCTGTCGTCGGGCTTCCTATTCGCCATAGCCGATCCCGATCCGGCCGGGGCGCAGCGCGGTGAACCAGGTCCATGGCAGGAACCAGCTCGCCGAGCCGTCGGTCGACCAGAAATTGCCGAGCGCGCGCCCGACGAGATTCTCGGCGGGCACGAGGCCGACCCCGCCGCTCACCGGCTGGAAGCGGCTGTCGAGGCTGTCGTCGCGATTGTCGCCCATCAGGAAGTAATGACCATCGGGCACGGTGATCGGCGCGCGGTCATCGGCCGGACCGCCGCGGCGCTGGTCGAGCACGGTATAGCTGCGACCCGACGGCAGCGTCTCGCGGAAGGCGGGATAGAAGCAGCGCTCGACCCCGTCGGCATCGGGCTGGATGAAGCGCTGGGCGCCATCGACCACGCGGCACGGGCTGTTGGGGCTGATCGGCATGGCGAAATCGCGCTCCAGCCGTTCGCGCGCGACCGGTTCGCCGTTGAGGATGACGATCCCGTCGCGCAGCTCCACGCGGTCGCCCGGCAGGCCGATGACGCGCTTGACGAAGTCGCTGTCCTCCTGCCCCGGCGGGCGGAAGACGACCACGTCGCCGCGTTCCGGATCGCTCGCCATGATGCGCCCGTCGAAGTCGGGAAAGCCGAAGGGGAAGCTGTATTTGGAATAGCCATAGGGCCATTTACCGACGAACAGATAGTCGCCGATCCACATGGTCGGCAGCATCGAGCCCGAGGGGATGGAGAAAGGCGCGACGATGAAGCTGCGCAGCACCCACGCGAACAGCGCGAGCCCGAGGAGGAATCGCGTCAGCGAACCCAGCGTCTCGGGCTTCTTTTCTTTAGCTTTGGCCATTGGCTTTCCCCTTCGGCGCACCGCGCCTGCACGTCAAGCGGGGATGGCAATTGGTTCTGCACTCGCTATGGGTGCGCTCGATGAACGACAGCACCGACCCCCGCGCCGCCCGCCTCGACACTATCGCCAATTATGAAGGCCCGCCAATCGGCGCGCTGTTCGATGCCGAGCCCGACCGGCTCGACCGGTTGGTGATCGAGGATTGCGGCATCCGCTTCGACTTTTCCAAGACCCATCTCGATGCCGACCTCGTCGCCATGTTCGGCGAGCTGGCGGAGGCGAGCGACCTTGCCGGCCAGCGCAAGGCACTCTTCTCGGGCGCGGTGGTGAACCCCACCGAAGGCCGCGCCGCCACCCATGTCGCCGAGCGCGGCGAGGGCGGCAATGACGACAACCAGTTTGCCGCCGCGATGCGCCGCCGCATGCGCCAGCTCGTCGATGCCATCGAGGCCGATGCCTTCGGCGAGATCGAGGCCGTGCTGCACATCGGCATCGGCGGCTCGGTCCTCGGCCCCGCGCTGATCGTCGATGCGCTCGGCCGCGAGGGCCAGAATGTCGACCTGCGCTTTGTTGCCAATATCGACGGCGAGGCGATGGACGAGGCGCTGATCGGTCTCGATCCTGAGACCACGCTGGTCGTCGCCGTGTCGAAGAGCTGGTCGACGATGGAAACGCTGACCAACCTCGACGCCGCCATCGACTGGCTCGAGGGCGCGGGGATGGAAGATCCCTATGGCCGCGTCATCGCGGTGACCGCGAGCCCCGACAAGGCGATCGAGAGCGGCATCGACGAGACCCGCATCCTGCCCTTCGCCGAGAGCGTGGGCGGTCGCTATTCGCTGTGGAGCGCGGTGGGCGTGTCGATCGCGCTGGCGCTCGGCTACGAGAAGTTCGAAGAGCTGCTCGAGGGCGCGGCGGCGATGGACCGCCACTTCAAGCTGTCCCCCGTGGAGAAGAACGCCCCCGTCCTCGCGGCTTTCAGCGACCTCTATTACACGCAGAACCGCGGCGCCGAGACGCGCGCCGTCTTCGCCTATGACGAGCGGCTGCGCCTCCTCGCACCCTATCTCCAGCAGCTGGTGATGGAGAGTAACGGCAAGGGCGTCACCGCCGACGGCACCCCGCTCGACCGCCCGACCAGCGCCATCCTGTGGGGCGGGGTGGGGACCGACGGCCAGCATGCCGTCTTCCAGCTCCTCCACCAGGGCAGCCACCTCGTGCCGGTCGAATTCGTCGCCGTGATCGAGAATGAGGACAGCCAGGACCCGCGCCAGCACCGCCAGCTCCTCCTCAACGCCTTCGCGCAGGGCGCCGCGCTGATGGCGGGCCGCGCCAATGACGAGGATGCCGCGCGCGCCTATCCGGGCGACCGTCCCTCCGCCACGCTGCTGCTCGACAAGCTCGACGCGCATACATTGGGCGCGCTCATCGCCTTCTATGAGCATCGCACCTTTGCCGAAGCGGTGATGCTCGGCATCAACCCCTTCGACCAATATGGCGTCGAGCTCGGCAAGGACATGGCGCGCGCCATCGATGACCCCGAGACCCGCGAGGAGTTCGACCCCTCGACCAAGGCGCTGATCGGAAAGGCCGGCCTGTGAGCGCCAAGGACAAAAACTTCGACTATGACCTGTTCGTGATCGGCGCGGGCTCGGGCGGGGTGCGCGCCGCGCGCATCGCCGCGAGCCATGGCGCTCGCGTCGGCATCGCCGAGGAATATCGCGTCGGCGGGACCTGCGTCATCCGTGGCTGCGTGCCCAAGAAGCTGCTCGTCTATGGCGCCCATTTCGCCGAGGATTTGCAGGATTGCACCAAGTTCGGCTGGGAAGTGGAGCGCAAGAGCTTCGAGTGGGCCAAGCTGCGCGATAACGTCGCCGACGAGGTCGACCGGCTGGAAGGCCTCTACCGCAACACGCTCAATGGCAATGACGTCACCATCCACGACTGCCGCGCTTCGCTCGGCGGCGGGCATGAGGTGAAGCTGTCGGACGGCACAAGCGTCACCGCCAAGAACATCCTCATCGCCGTCGGCGCACGTCCGCACGTGCCCGACATCGAGGGATGCCAGGATCATGCGATCGTCTCCAACGACGTCTTCAAGTTGGACAAGCTGCCCAAGCGTATCGCCATCGCGGGCGGCGGCTATATCGCCAATGAATTCGCGGGCATCTTCAACGAGTTCGGCTCGACCGTGACCATCGTCAACCGCGGCGATCGTATCCTGCGCGGCTACGACCACCAGGTCCGCGACCGCCTTCTCCAGATCTCGATGACCAAGGGCATCCGCTTCATCTTCAACTCGATCTTCGACAAGGTGGAGAAGAATGAGGACGGCTCGCTCCACCTCACCATGAACGGTTGCGAGGACATGGAAGTGGACGCGCTTCTGTTCGCCACGGGGCGCGAGCCCAATGTCGAGGGTCTTGGCCTCGAGGAAGCGGGCGTGAAGACGGGCGAGCGCGGCGCCATCTGCGTCGATGACTATAGCCGCACCAGCGTCGATCACATCTATGCCGTGGGCGATGTTACCGACCGCGTCCAGCTCACCCCCGTGGCGATCCGCGAGGGCCATGCGGTGGCCGACAATTTGTTCGACGGGCAGGACCGCACGGTCGATTATGACAATATCCCGAGCGCCGTCTTCAGCCACCCGCCCATCGCCGCCGTCGGCCTCACCGAGAGCGAGGCGCGCGAGAAGCTGGGCGGGGCCTACAAGACCTACACCAGCGATTTCCGCGCTATGAAGAACGTGCTCGCGGGCCGCAACGAGCGCTCGCTTTACAAGCTGGTCGTCGATGCCAACACCGATGTCGTCGTCGGCATCCACATGATCGGACCCGAGGCGCCTGAAGTCATGCAGGCCGCCGCCATCGCGGTGAAGGCGGGGCTGACCAAGCAGGCGTTCGACGACACGATCGCGCTGCACCCGACGATGGCGGAAGAACTGGTGCTCATGCGCTGATGCATGACGCGGTGGTCATCGGGGCGGGGCACAACGGGCTGACGTGCGCTTTCTACCTCGCGAAAAAGGGGCTGGACGTGCTCGTCGTCGAGGCCGCCGACACGGTCGGCGGCGCGGCGGTGACCGATGAGTTCCACGAGGGCTTCCGCAACTCGGCCGCCAGCTACACGGTGAGCCTCCTCCAGCCGCAGATCATCCGCGATATGGATTTGCACCGCCACGGGCTCGAGGTGGTGCTGCGCAAGGTCGACAATTTCCTGCCCACGCGCGGGGCCGATTACCTGCTGAGCGGGCGCGGCGGGCTGACCCGCAGCGAGATCGTCCGTCACCACAAGCCCGACGGGCCCGCCTATGACGCCTATGAGGCCGAACTGCAGGGCCTTGTCGCGCTGGTCCGCAAGTGGATGCTGAAGGCGCCGCCCGTGGCCGCGAAAAGCGTTTCGGGGCTCGGCGACTGGCTCCGGCTGGCGCGCGATGTCGTCGGCATGGAGCGCGCCGAGGTCGATGCGCTCAGCCGCTTCTTCCTCAAGAGCGCGGGCGACGTGCTCGATGCGCGCTTCGAGGGCGAGCTGGCGAAAGCATTGTTCGGCTTCGACGGCATCGTCGGCCATTTCGCCAGCCCCTACGAGCCGGGGACCGCCTATGTGCTCCTCCACCATCTCCTTGGCGAGGCGAACGGGGTGCAGGGCGCCTGGGGCCACGCCATCGGCGGGATGGGCGCGATCACGCAGGCGATGGCGCGTAGCGTTCGCGAGGCGGGCGGCGACATCCGCCTCGGCGCGCCGGTCGAGGAAGTGATCGTCGAGGGCGGGCGCGCCTGCGGCGTGGTGGTTGGCGGCAAGGCGATCCGCTCGAAGGTCGTCATATCGAACGCCAATCCGCGCCTCCTCGCCACGCAGCTCATGCCCGAGGGCGCGCTGCCCGAGGATGCGGCGGCCCATTATGCCGGCTGGGCCTGCGAGAGCGCGACCTTCCGCATGAATGTCGCGCTCAAACGCCTGCCGAGCTTCACCAGCATCCCCGGGCGCGGCGATCACCTGACGGCGGGCATCATCATGGCGCCGAGCCTCGATCATATGGCGCGCGCGCATGCCAGCGCGGTGCTCGACGGGTGGAGCGCGGATCCCATTGTCGAGATGCTCGTGCCCTCGACCCTCGACGATACGCTCGCGCCAAAGCACCACCATGTCGCCAGCCTTTTCTGCCAGCACTTCCGCTACAAGCTGCCCGGCAAGCGGACGTGGGCCGAGGAGCGCGAGGCCGCCGCCGATGCGGTCATCAGGACCGTCGACAGCTATGCGCCGGGTTTTGCCGATAGCGTCATCGCCCGCCAGATCCATTCGCCCGCCGACCTGGAGACCCGTTTCGGCCTCATCGGCGGCGACATCTTCCACGGCAAGATGACGCTCGACCAGATCTTCTCCGCCCGTCCGCGGCTTGGAGACCAAAGCTATCGCATGCCGCTCGAGGGTCTCTATTTGTGCGGCTCGGGTGCGCATCCGGGCGGCGGGGTGACCGGTGCGCCGGGGCATAATGCCGCGCGCACTATTCTTTCGGACAAGCGTAAATGGAGGAATGCGGCATGAGTGCTACGCCGCTGACAGGCCTGAAAGTTCTCGACCTCAGCCGCGTACTGGCGGGGCCGTGGTGCACCCAGTTGCTCGCCGATCTCGGCGCCGAGGTGGTCAAGATCGAGCGTCCGGGCGCTGGCGACGACACCCGCCATTGGGGGCCGCCTTGGCACGAGCATGGGGACGAGCGCGTTGCAGCCTATTTCCTCGCTGCCAACCGCGGCAAGAAGAGCGTCGCGCTCGATTTCTCCAGCCCCGAAGGTGCGGCCGTCGTCCGCAAGATGGCCGCCGACGCCGATGTGCTGGTCGAGAATTACAAGGTCGGCGGGCTCGCCAAATATGGCCTCGACGCCGCCAGCCTTCGCGCCGCCAATCCCAAGCTGATCTACGCCTCGGTCACGGGCTTCGGGCAGGACGGGCCTTATGCCGCCCGCGCGGGCTACGATTACATCATCCAGGCGATGGGCGGGATGATGAGCCTGACCGGCCTTCCCGACGACATGGAAAATGGCGGGCCGCTACGCGTCGGCGTCGCCATCGCCGACATTTTCACCGGTATGTACACCGCAAGTGCGATCCTCGCGGCGCTTCACGAGCGCGAGACGACGGGGAAGGGCGCGCATGTCGACATGGCGCTGTTCGACACCCAGCTCGCCGTGCTGGCCAACCAGGCCTCGAATGCCATGGTCTCGGGGCGCGATCCCGGGCGGCAGGGAAACAGCCACCCCAATATCGTGCCCTACCAGCCCTTCATGGCGTCGGACCAGCCGCTCATCATCGCGGTCGGCAATGACGGCCAGTTCGCACGCCTCGCCAAGCTCTGCGGCCATCCCGAATGGGTGGAGGACGAGCGCTTCGCCACCAATGCCGCGCGCGTCGCCAACCGCGAGGCCATTGTCGCCAAGGTCGGTGCGGTCATCGCCGATGCCCCCGCAGCGCAGTGGATGGAAAAGCTCCTCGAAGCCGGCATTCCCGCCGGCCCGATCAACAGCGTGAGCCAGGCGCTTGCCGACCCGCAGGCGCAGCATCGCGGCGCAAGGCAGCAGCGCGGGGAGGGGGCCTTGGGCGCGGTGCCGATGGTCGGCTCGCCGATCCGGCTCGACGGGCAGCGCGCCGATGCGTCTCTCGCGCCGCCCGCGCTGGGTGAGCATACGAGCGAGGTGCTGGCACATTATTGCGACGCCAATACGCTCGGCGTCCTTAAGGCCGCAGGCATCACCAACTAGACGTCATCCCAGCGAAGGCTGGGATCCATGTCGTTGAGAATATTCGCCTTGGCATGGGCCCCAGCCTGCGCTGGGGCGACGATTTCGTTGAGAAAGCCGCGTAACCTAGCGGTCGAATTCGCTCTTCTTCTCGCCATAGCGGTCGCGCATGAAGCGGCCGTGGCTCTCGAGCGCATGCATGTCCTTCTTCGCAAGGCTCTCGCCCAGTTCCTCGAGCGCATGGCGGCCCGAACGCAGCCCGTCGGCGAGCCGCTGGTTGGCAGTGAGGCCCTCGTTGTCGCGCGTCAGGCGATAGCTTTCGGGCACTTGCTCGTAGCGCTCGATGAGGAGGGGGAGGTGCTGGCTCATGAGGCGGCGTGCATCAGCGACCTGCGGATCGCCCGGCTCGGCATTGGCGAGCAACTTTTCCATCGCCTTCACCCGCTGGCGCAGCGCGTCGAGTTCGGTGCGCGCGACCTGCGGCAGGTTGCGGCGCACCCGTCCCAGGAAGGTGTCGAAGCGGGTGACGAGGTCGGCATTGCCGATCTTCGCGGAAATCTCGCCCATCGTCGCGGCGGCGCGCTTCGGGAAGAAGGCCGCGATGGCGGCCAGCCCGATGGCGATGCCGACCGCGGCGAGGAAGCCGAACAGGCCGATCGGCACGACCATGCCGATGCCGATGGTGATGACGCTGACCACCCCGATGGCGAGCCCTGCGCGCAGGAGGCCGTCGGTGAGGTCGCGCCCCATTTGTTCGAGGTCGCGTCGGCGGGTGGGGCTGTCGAGATTGGCCAGCACGCGGTCGGCGCGGTCGACCGATGCATCGGTGCGCGCCTGCACCGCGGGCAGCCGTTCCAGCTCGCGCACCTGCCGCTCGACCGCGGCGACCCCTTCCTCGATACTCATCGTCTATTGCCGTCCTATTCGAGCGCCTCGAAGGGCGAGGGCTGCTTCTCGAGCTTGGCCTGTTCGACCCCTTCGGCGCGGGCGATATATCCCTTCGACTTCTTCACCTCGCCCTCGAGCACGTCGACGGTCTGCTTCATGTTGCCGAGCGCCTGGAGCTTGAACTGGTCGATCGAATCCATCGTGTCATAGATATTCTGGAAGGCGCGCTGCAGCGTCTCGAGCGGGATGGTCGATGAGGACGCCTGCTCGTGGATCTGCGCGGTGTTCGACTTCAACAGTTCACCGGTGCTGTCGATCATGCCCGCCGTGGTCGTGTTGAGCGCGGTGATCTGCTGGAGCACCAGCTTCTGGTTGGACATGGCCTGCGCCACGGTCACCGCGGTGCGGAGCGCTGCCACGGTGGTGGTCGAGGCGCGGTCCACGCCCTTCACCAGCTCGACATTGTTCTTCTTGACGAGGTCGAGGGCGAGATAGCCCTGCACCGTCACCGCCATCTGCGTCAAAAGGTCCTGCGTGCGCTGGCGCGTGTAGAAGAGCGCGCTCTCGCGCATCGCCTTGGCCTTGGCGGGATCGGTCGCGTCCAATTCGTTGGCCTTGGCCTCGAGCGCGGCATCGAGCTGCTTGGAGATGTGGATCATCTGCTCGAGCTTGTGCATCGTCTTCCAGAGCCCTGCGCGCTCGGTATCGATCGCGGCATTGTCCATCAGGAGCTCGTCCTTGCCGTTGCCGAGCCGGTCGAGGATCGCCGAGATGTGGCTCTGGGAGGAGCGATATTTGTCGAAGTAGCGGTTCACCTTGCTGCCGAAGGGGATGATGCCGAGGAGCTTGCGCCCCGTGAACATCTTCGAATTCTCGCTGGGGTCGAGCTCCTCGACCGTCTGGCGCAGCTTGGTGAGGTCGGCGCCGATGCCGGTGTCGCTGTCGATCGCCTTCACGGGGCGGTCGAGGAAGCGCGAGGAAGCGCCGGCGGCTTCCTGGATTTCCTTGCGGCCCATCGCGGTCAGCTGGTCGACCTTCTTGCCGAATTCGGGGCTGTTGGCGTCAAGCGCTGCCAGCTCGTCGACGAAGCTGTCGACCTTGTTGTCGAGCTGGGTGCGCTCCTCTTCCTTCAAGGGCACGAGGCCGGCGGCCTGGTGGGTCGCGATCGGCTGCAGCGCCTCGGGCGGGTCGAGCTTGATCTTGGTCGCGGTCTCGGTCGCAGTCTTGGTCTCGGTAGCCATTGAATCCCTCTTTTCGGCTGGATGCCCAGTTTCCCCATGAGGGTGACCAGAGGAGGCGACCAAGGCAAGCCAAATTCACTGTATCAGCAATGTAAGACGCCTATGCCGCCGTCACAAGGGGGAGCGAGGGGACGCGCGGTTACGAAGCCTTAACCATGAAATGCAAGCATATGCTCACCATCCGAACGCTATGCCGTGGCGCAATAGGGAGAAAGCCGGGAGGCGACATCATGCGTAAGCTGTTTGACAAGATCTGGAATGACGAGCGCGGGAACGTGCTCGTCGTCATGGGCGCCACATTGCCGCTGTTCATCGGGGCGGCGGGGCTTGCCACCGACACGATCCAGTGGACGCTGTGGAAGCGTCAGTTGCAGCGCGCGGCGGACTCCGCCGCCATCGCCGGCGTCTACGAACGCATCCAGAGCGATACCGAGGCGGGCGTCAAGGATGCGGTCGACAAGGATATCGCGCTCAACCACCACACGGGTATCGCGCTTTCGACCGGCTATCCGCAGGTCAGCCGGCTGGCCGACAGCGGCGACATGCGCCAGCGCGTCCAGGTCGTGCTCTCGGTCGCCCGTCCTTTGTCGTTCAGCAGCATGTTCATGACCAGCGCGCCCGAGATCCGGGCGACCTCGGTTGCGGCCTCGGTGCCGGGGACCGACGAATATTGCGTCATCAGCCTCGAGGACACCGCGACGACCGGTATCACCGGCTCGGGCAATGCGGGCGTCGAGATGGACTGCGGCATGATCACCAACTCGACCGCCCCCAATTCGGCGATCGCAAAGGGTAATGTGACGATGGAGGCGAGCGTCATCGCCTCGGTCGGCGGCATCCAGGAATCGGATAACTGGGTGGTCGACAAGTACGACCCTTATGTCTCGAAGATGGAAGACCCCTACGCCAACCTCAATCCCAACCTCGACGAGCTCGACTGCGACACCGAAAAGGTCGTCGTGCGCGGCGGTCCGAACGAGACCATCAGCGTCGCGCCCGAGATCAACGGCGATTACGACTTTGCGGCGAGTAAGTCCGCCAATGGCGGCGATGCGATCAACTGCTTCTCGGGCATCGACGTGGGGCCGAGCGAGACCGTCAACCTGCCCGCCGGCGTCTATTATATCGACGGCGGCAACGTGAATATCCAGGGCACGGTGACGGGCACCGACGTGACCATCGTCCTGACCAATTCGGACAGTGCCAGCAATGCCACCATCGGCACCTTCGACATGAATGCGGGCGCCAGCCTTACCCTGACGGCGCCGACCAGCGGTGACTGGGCTGGCGTGGCGGTCTACCAGGACCGCCGCGCGGTCGACCAGGCCAAGCAGACGCCCAACAAGATCAACGGCGGCTCGACCGGCATCATTACCGGCGTGCTCTACTTCCCCAACCAGGGGCTGGCCTATAACGGCGATGGCACCAGCACCTTCGTGTGCACCCGCATCGTCTCGCGCCGCGTCACCTTCTCGGGCAACAACACGACCGGCAACACCAACAAGTTCGAGGACGACTGCTCCCATGCCGGCATCCCGGCCTTCGAAGGCGGACGCCTGATCCGACTGGTGGCCTGATCATGATCCAGACCTTCCGCAAGCTTATCGACAACCGCGAGGGTTCGGCCACCATCGAACTCGCGCTGGTGTCGCCGGTGATGGCGCTGATGGTGGTCGGCGTGGTCGACCTGTCAATGGCCTACAGCCGCAAGCTCGCCATCGAACAGGGTGCTCAGCGCGCCATCGAAAAGGTGATGCAGACGACGACGACCGAGACCGTGCACGGCACGCTCGGCAAGGAAGCGGCCGCCGCCGCCGAGGTCAACGAGGACCAGGTGTCGGTCAAATATATGCTCGAATGCGATGGCACCGAGACCGACATCACGTCGAAGGTCGACACCGTCCAGGCCTCGATCGACGCCGGCATGGCATGGAATGCGATCGACACGTCGGGGCTCGACTGCGCATCGGGTACCAGCGTCCAGCGCGCCTATATCACCGTGACCATCACCGACGATTTCGATCCGGTTATCGACCCGAGCCTGGTCGGGATCCAGTCGAAGGACGGCAAATTCCCGATCACCGTCGAGACAGGGATCCGCACGCAATGATCAAGAAATTCATCTCGCGCCTCAACAAGCGCGAAGAAGGCGCCGCGGCCATCGAGATGGCCTTCGCCTTGCCGATCTTCATCATGCTCCTGTGGATGGTGGTGCAGATGGGACTCGTCATGCGCGCCGTCGCCGGCATGCAGCACGCGCTGGGCGAGGGGGCGCGGCTCGCGACCATCTATCCCACGCCGACGTCGAACGACATCACCAACAAGATCACCGACCGCGTCTACGGCATCGGGCCCGGCACCTTCAGCATCAGCGATCCGGTGTGGAACAACAGCCAGGGCTATGTCGATCTCGAGGTGACCTACAACCAGAAGACCGACCTCCTGTTCCTGCCGGGACCGGACGTCTCGCTGTCGCGCAACAAGCGCGTCTACGTCGCCAACTAGGCGTTAGCCGCCCGCGCCGCCGCGCGCGGCGAAGAAAGCGGCGATCGCCCCTTTGAGTTCGTCGGACGCGAGGCGTTCGGCGAACTTGCCATTTTCCAGCGTCATCCTCTCGAGCACACGGTCGCTGTCGACCTTCCTGAGAAGCCCCTGCGTCTGCCGCATCGCCTCGGGCGGGCGTGACAGGAGGGTGGCGGCGATGCCCTCGAATTTCTCGTCGAGCTCGTCATGCTGCGCGACATGGCTCAAGAGGCCGATCGCCTTGGCCTCGGCCGCCCCGAAGCTCTCGCCGAGGAGGAGGTAGCGCGCCGCCGCGCGCCGCCCCGCCAGTTCGGGCAGGATCAGGGAGCTTGCCGCCTCGGGCACGAGGCCGAGTTCGGTGAAGGGCATCTTGAAGCGCGTATCCTCCGCCGCGATCACGAGATCGCAGTGGAACAGCATGGTCGTGCCGATGCCGATCGCATTGCCGTGCACCTTGGCGAGCACCGGCACCCGGTTGGTCGCCATCGCGCGCAGGAAGCGCCAGACGGGGATGTCCTCATGGCTGCCGGGCTGGGGCATTTCCTGCATGAAGTCCATGAGGTCGTTGCCCGCGGTGAAGTCGACGCCTTCGCCCGACAGGGTGATGAGCCGCACGTCCGAACCCTCGGCATTGGCGGTTTCCACCGCTTCGGCCATCGCCGCATACATGGCGATGGTGATGGCGTTGCGCCGCTCGGGCCGCGCCAGCACCACGTCGAGCCTGCCATTGTCGCGGGTGACCTTGATATGCTCAGCCATGAAATTCCTCGTATCGGCGGGTGACGTTCTTGCGCGAACTGGCTATCGGATAGCCGACTTCAGCGCCAGCCCGAGGGGAGCGACAATATGAAATTCTTCGCCGACACCGCCGACATCGACGCGATCAAGGAGCTTGCCGACAGCGGCCTGCTCGACGGCGTCACCACCAACCCCTCGCTGATCAAGAAGTCGGGCCGCGACATCATCGAGGTCACCAGGGAAATCTGCGGCATCACCGACGGTCCCGTCTCGGCCGAAGTGGTCGCCACCGACCATGACGAGATGATGCGCGAGGCCGAGGTCCTGCGGAAGATCGCCGACAATATCGCCATCAAGGTGCCGCTGACCCGCGACGGCCTCAAGACCTGCAAGGCGCTTTCGGGCGACGGCACGATGGTCAACGTGACCCTGTGCTTCTCGGCTAACCAGGCGCTGCTCGCGGCCAAGGCGGGCGCGACCTTCATCTCGCCCTTCGTCGGGCGTCATGACGATATCGGCTATCCGGGCATCGAGCTCATCGCCGACATCCGCCTTATCTACGACAATTACGATTTCGCCACCGAGATCCTCGTCGCCAGCGTGCGCAGCCCGATCCACATCCATGATTCGGCCAAGCTGGGTGCGGATGTCATGACCGCGCCGCCCGAGGTGATCTGGAAGATGTTCAACCACCCGCTCACCGACAAGGGCCTCGACGCCTTCCTCAAGGACTGGGCATCGACCGGCCAGAAGATCGGTTAACCCGTTTCGGGCCCGGTGACCAAAAATCACCGGGCCTATCGGGAAATTAACCATCAGGCGGTAGGGTGTGGTCATGGCAGAAGTGATTCGCTTTGAAGACCGGGCCCTCAAGAGCCTGCGTGACCGCCTCGGCGCCGCCGAGGAGGCGCGCGACGACGCCATCGCCTTTGCCCGCGGGCACAGCGGTGCGACCGCCTCGATCCATCATGCCGCGCTGTCGCTGATGCGCTGCGAGAGCGTGCCCTGCCTCTTCGACACGATCGTGCGCGACTGGGCTCGCCTCCTCGAGGTCGACCATACCGCCGTCGCGCTTAAGGCGGGCGGCAAGGCCTATCGCATCGACGAGGATGGCAACCACCTGCTCGAGCCCGCGTGGATCACCCGCGCGATGGGCCTCGGCAAGGTCCAGATGCGCGCGACCAACCATGGCGACCCGCTGTTCGGCAAGATCGCCGCGCGGATCCGTACCGAGGCGCTCATTCCCTTCGAAGCCGAGAAGGGGCGCCTCGCGGGGCTCATCCTGCTCGGGCAGGAAGACAGCCTGCCGCTCGATGGCGCGCACGGCGCCAAGCTCCTCGCCTTCCTCGGCGAAACGCTCGGCGCGATGCTGGTGCGGTGCGGCCGGGGCTGAACGCCCACCCCGCGCGCGACACGGTCGTGCGCTGGGCCGACCATCTCCTCCATGACCGGCGGATGAGCGCGCATACGGTGCGCGCCTATCGCGCCACAGGATTCCGCTTCATCCAGTTCCTCGGCCAGCATCGCGGTGAGGAAATCGGCAAATATGCGCTGCTCTCGCTGGAAGCGGTGGACCTGCGCGCCTTTCTCGCGGCGAGGCGCGGCGAAGGGCTCGGTGCGGCCTCGGCGGCGCGCGAGCTGTCGGCGGTGCGCAGCTTCCTCAAGTGGGTTGCGGAGGAAGCGGGCGAGACCCCGCGCGTGCCCGCGACCCGCGCGCCCAAGCGCCCCAAGACCCTGCCACGCCCCTCCAGCCCCGCCGACGTCGAGGCGCTGGGGCAGGGGGCCGAGGATGCGCAGAAGGAGCCGTGGGTCGGCAAGCGCGACCTTGCGATCCTGCTACTGCTTTATGGCTCGGGGCTGCGGATTTCGGAGGCGATGGCGCTCGATGCCAATGTCCTGCCGATGGGCGATGCGGTGCGGGTGACGGGCAAGGGCGGCAAGCAGCGCGTGGTACCGATCGTGCCCGCGGTGGCGCAGGCGGTGGCCGACTATGCGCGCCTCTGCCCGTGGCCATCGGGGCCCGGCAATCCGCTCTTTTACGGTGTGAAGGGCGCAAGGTTGTCGGCCGACATGGTGCGCCGCTCGGTGCGCAATGCCCGCCGCGAACTCGGCCTGCCCGACAGCCTCACCCCGCATGCGCTCAGGCACAGCTTCGCGAGCCACCTGCTCGCCGCGGGCACCGACTTGCGCTCGCTACAGGAACTGCTCGGCCACGCCAGCCTGTCCTCCACGCAGATCTACACCAAGGTCGACGCTGCCCGCCTGCTCGACGTCTATCGGAGCGCCCACCCGAGGGGGTGATCAGGCCTTGGCCTTGCCGACCTTGCGGTGGGTCCAGAGACGCCAGACATAAGCGAGGACCAACGTCACGATGATCGCGGTCGAGATCGGCCCGAGAAACTCGTCGATCTCCTCGAAGCTCGAGCCCAGCTTGTAGCCCGCCAGCGCAAGCAGCGCGGTCCAGCCCGCCGTGCCGATGGTCGAGGCGATGAGGAAGCTGCGCCAGCGCATCTTGAGAAGCCCCGCGGGCACCGAGACGAGGCTGCGCACCGTCGGCAGCATGCGCCCCATGAAGACGAAGAAGGTGCCATAGCGCTCGAACCATTTCTGGCCGCGCTCGACCTCGGCCCAGGTCATGGTGATCCAGCGGCCCCAGCGGTCGATCAGCGGCTTGAAGCGCTCGATGCCGAGCCAGCGGGCGATCATGTACCAGACGACATTGCCCGCCATCGCACCGAAGGTACCGGCGATGATGATGCCGGTGAGCGACAATTCACCCTGTCCGGCGCGGATGCCCGCGAGGCTCATGATGAGCTCGGACGGGATCGGCGGGAAGACGGTCTCGAGGAACATCAGGAAGGCGACCGCGACGAGCCCGCCCTGGTCGATGAGGTCGATCACCCAGTCGGTCACTTGAGACGCTCCTCGACCGCGTCCCAGATGAGGCCGGCGCTGTTGATCCCGTCGAACTGGTCCAGGGCGACGAGGCCGGTGGGGCTGGTGACGTTGATCTCGGTGAGCATGCCGCCGATGACATCGATGCCGGTGAAGAGGAGGCCGCGCTTCTTGAGTTCGGGGCCCAATGCGGCGCAGATCTCGCGCTCGCGCTCCGTCAGCTCGACCTTGGCGGCCTTGCCGCCCGCCACGAGGTTCGAGCGGAATTCGCCCGCCGCCGGAATACGGTTGATCGCGCCGATCGGCTCGCCGTCGACGAGGATGATGCGCTTGTCGCCTTCGGTGACCGCCGGAAGGAAGGCCTGCGCGATGAAGGGCTCCTTCATTTCCTGGGCGAAGAAGTCGACGAGGCTCGACAGGTTGCGCGCATCCGAACCGATGCGGAACACGCCTTCGCCGCCCTTGCCGTGGAGCGGCTTGACGACGATCTCGCCATGCTCGGCGAGAAAGGCGCGGATCTCGGCTTCCGAGCGGGTGATCAGCGTCGGCGGCATGAAGCGCGCGAAGTCGAGCACGAACAGTTTTTCCGGCGCCGAGCGGATCGCTTCGGGATCGTTGAGGACGAGGGTCTCGCCGGTCACCCGCTCGAGGAGGTGCGCGGCGGTGACATAGGCGATGTCGAAGGGCGGGTCCTGCCGCACCCAGACGACGTCCGTGTCGCGCCCGAGGTCGATGTGGGTGTATTCGCCCGCGCTAAAGTGATTGCCTTCCTCGCGCCGCACCGTGACGGGGCGCGCAAAGGCGCGGACGCGGCCGTCGAGATAGGACAGGGCACCCGGCTGATATTCGTGGAGCGTATAGCCGCGCTCCTGCGCCTCGAGCATGAGCGCGAAGGTGCTGTCGCCGGCAATGTTGATGCCCTCGAGGGGATCCATCTGGAAAGCAATGCTACGGGTCATGCGCGAAGCCCCTAGGATCAATGGGTTAACTTGTCACCAACCCTGCCAGATATTTTCAAGGTGGCGGGGACGGCGGCCGGGGGCACAAAGCACGGCGTCGATGCGCACGTCATGCCCTTCGGCGGCATAGGATGGCGCGAGCGCTTCGGCGGCGGCGATGACGCGTTGCATGGTGCGCGGCTCGAGAAAGGCCTCTGCCTCCTCGATCGTGGCGCGGGTCTTCACCTCGACGAAGGCGACGGTCATGCCTTTCTTCGCGACGAGGTCGATTTCGCCGACCCCCGTCTTCACGCGCCGGTCGAGGATGCGCCAGCCCTTGAGGCGCAGCCACCAGGCGGCGATGCGCTCGCCCTGCCGCCCGCGCGCTTCGGCTTGCTGGCGCCTCAGCGCTTCATCCTTTCCTGGACGCGGGCGTAGACGTCATTCTTCTTGAGCCCGAAGCGCGCGGCCACGTCCTTGGCGGCGCGGCTCGCGCTCATTTCGGCAAGTGCCGCGTCGATGGCAGCATCCACATCTTCCTCGCTCGGTGCATCGGCCTCGCCCGGCGGACCGATGACCAGCACGATCTCGCCCTTGGGCGGCGTCTCCGCATAGCGTTCGGTGAGCTCGGTGAGCGTGCCGGTGGCCACCTCCTCGAACATCTTGGTGAGTTCGCGCGCCACTGCTGCGGGGCGGTTGCCCAGCACTTCGGCGGCGGCGGCGAGGCTCTTGGCGAGGCGCGGGCCGGTCTCGAAGAAGACCAGCGTGGCGCGAAGGCCCCTGAACTCCTCGAACAGGTCGGCGCGCGCCTTGTCCTTGTTGGGGATGAACCCTGCGAACAGGAAACGGTCGGTCGGCAGCCCCGAGAGGGTCAGCGCCATGGTCGGCGCGCTCGGTCCCGGAACCGCGCCGACATGGAGGCCGCGCGCACGCGCCTCGTGGACGAGCTTGTAGCCGGGATCGGAGATGAGCGGGGTCCCCGCATCGGACACCAGCACCACCACCTTGTCGGACAGTTGCGACAAGATCGCCTCGCGGTCGCTGTCCTTGGAATGGTCGTGATAGGGCCGCATCGGCTTTTTCAGGCCGAGATGGCCGAGAAGCTTGCCGGTGACGCGGCTGTCCTCGACAAGGAGCAGGTCGGCGGCTTCGATGGTTGCTGCTGCACGGGGCGAGATATCGGAAAGATTGCCGATCGGGGTCGCGACGATATAGAGGCCGGCGTGAAGTTCGAGATTTGCCATGAGGGACAAGAGACATGATTGAGGCGGGCACGCAAGCGCGAGGCTTTTTCCAGCTGACGGCCATAGGCGCCGCGGCACTGCTGCTGGCAGGCTGCCAGGCCACGCCGCCGGTGGAGACGGTCGCCGCACCGGTCGCGACCGAGGAGCCCGAACCCGTGGTCGAGGCGCCGGTTGAAGAACCCGAGCAGAATCGGGTCGCGGTCCTCGTGCCCCTGTCGGGCGACAATGCCGCGATCGGCCGCTCGATCGCGCAGGCCGCGACCATGGCGCTGACCGACACCAAGGAAGAATCGATCCGCATTTCGATCTACGACACGGCGGGGGCGGGCGGTGCCGCCGCTGCCGCCGAGACCGCGCTCGCCGAGGGCAACCGGCTGTTCCTCGGCCCGTTGCGCGGCGAGAACGTCAAGCTCGTCGCCCCGCTGGCCGATGCCGCCGACGTACCGGTGGTCGCCTTCTCGAACGACGAGGGCGTGGCCGGTGACGGTGTCTACATCATGGGCTTCACCCCGACCCAGTCGATCGACCGCATCGTCGATTATGCCGACAGCCAGGGCGCGACGACCTTCGCGGGCATGAGCTCGACCGGCGTCTACGGCCAGCGCGCGATCCAGGCCTTCCTCACCGCGGTCGACCGCGTCGGCGGTCGCGTCGCACGGCTCGAGACATACGAGCGCAGCCGCTCGGGCGTCGATGCCGCCGCGCGCGCGGTGGCCGGCACCGAGGGCGTCGACATGATCCTGATCGCCGATTCGGGCCGCATCGCCCAGCTCGCCGCGCCCACGCTCCAGCTGTCGGGCACGCTGATGGGCACCGAATTGTGGGCCGCCGACAGCGATCTCGGCACCGTGGCACCGATGCGCGGCGCGATCTTCGCCGCCGTGCCCGATGCCCAGTTCGACCGCCTCGTGACCCGCTACCGCGCCACCTATGGCAGCGCGCCCTACCGCCTCGCCAGCCTCGGCTATGACGCCACGCTGCTCGTCGTGCGTCTCGCCCGCGACTGGGAAGCGGGCGGCGCCTTCCCCGAGGATCGACTGACCGACAAGGGCGGCTTCGGCGGCGTCGACGGCATCTTCCGCTTCGGCCCTGACGGCATCGCCGAGCGCTCGCTCGAGGTGCGCCGCGTGACCGCGACCGGCACCGAGATCATCAGTCCGGCCTCGACCCGCTTCGAGGATTAGAGCGCGATCTCCGTAAGGATCGCATCGTTGAGAAGACGGCCGGCGGGGGTAAGCCCCAGTCGGCCGTTTCCGTCTTCGGGCCATGACAAGAGGCCCTGATCGACGAGGCGGCGCGTGGCGGCCTCGTCGATGACGCTGACGCCGAAGCGCCGCTCCATCGCCCGCGGGTCGATCCCTTCGACCAGCCGCAGTCCCATGACCAGCGCCTCGCGCGCCGCCTCGCGGGCCGACAGCGCGGCTTCCTCGCGCAGGCCGTGGCCGTTACGACCGACGGCAGCGAGGAAATTCTCCGGCTTCTTGTGGCGAAAGGTACGCATGCCGCCGCGCCGCCCGTGCGCGCCGGGGCCGACGCCGACATAATCGTGATAGCGCCAGTAAGCGAGGTTGTGGCGGCTCTCCATGCCGGGCCGCGCATGGTTCGAAATCTCGTAGGGCGGCAGTCCCGCCGCGGTCATCCGCTCGGTCGTCAGCTCGAACAGGTCGGCGCCAAGCTCCTCGCCCAATGGCGTGAATTCGCCCTTGCGCACCATCGTCTCGAACCGCGTACCGGGCTCGATGGTGAGCTGGTAGAGCGAGACGTGGCTGGTGCCGAGCCCGATGGCGCGGGTCAGCACCTTGTCGAAGCTCTCCAGCGTGTCGCCGGGCAGCGCGGTGATGAGGTCGAAGCTCACCCGCTCGACCGCCGCCTGCGCCGCCTCCAGCGCCTTCAGTCCCTCGGCGGCGTTGTGAAGCCTGCCGAGAAAGGCGAGGCTGGCGTCGTCGAAGCGCTGGATTCCGAGGCTCAGGCGGTTGACGCCCGCCGAGGCGAGCGCCTTGAACTTTTCCGCTTCCGCGCTTTGCGGATTGGCCTCCAGCGTCACTTCGAGATCGTCCGCCACGCGCCAATGCGCCTGTGCCGCCTCGATCACCGCTTCGACGGTGGCCGGCGGCATCAGGCTCGGCGTGCCGCCGCCGAAGAAGATGCTGGTGAGCTCATGCCCTTTGGTCAGCGCCGCCTCATGCGCGAGGTCGGCGAGCAGTGCCTCGCGCCATGCCGCCTGGTCGACCTCCTCGCGCACATGGCTGTTGAAGTCGCAATAGGGGCATTTCTTCGCGCAGAAGGGCCAGTGGACATAAAGGGCGAGCGGGGCAGGTGACATGCGCCCGCCTGTCGGCGTTCCCTGCCGCGCCGTCAATCGCCAACCGGTCGGCCCTCGCGCCAAGCCGTTCGTCGTAAACGCCTTTTCACCCGCTGGAATTAACGCCGCGCCCGCTGCCTAAGCGCGCTGTTTCCAGCGTATCGGGGGTGACCAAGTGTTAAGCGTTTCGCGCCAGCATGGCGGCATGATCAAGCGGATTTCCATCATCATCGCGGGGGCCGCACTGGCGGTGCCGGCGCTCGCCGCCTCGTCCACCAGCACGACGGCGGCGCGCGGCGAGAACCATCTTCGCGCGGCAGTGCTCGACAATCACAACCGTGCGCGCGCCGAGCATGGCGTGAGCCCCCTGCAGTGGGACCGCGAGCTTGCCGCCAGCGCGGCCAGCCACGCGCGCTACATGGCGCGCACCGGCAACTATCATCACGACCGCACGCCGGGCCGCCGCAAATCGCAGGGCGAGAATATGTGGCGGGGACCGCGCGGGGTGTTCGGCTATGACGTCATCGTCGGCACCATGACCGACGAGGTGCGCCACTTCCGCGCGGGCACCTTCCCCAATGTCAGCCGCTCGGGCAGCTGGCACGATGTCGGCCATTACACGCAGATCATCTGGCCCGCGACGACCCATGTCGGCTGCGCGATGGCCTCGAGCGGAAGCACCGACTATTTCGTCTGCCGCTACTCGCCGCCGGGCAACAAGGACGGGCGCCGCGTCGGGCGCTAGTCCGGTCTAGGCGTCCTGCGCCTCGAGCCATGCGAGGAGCTGGCGGAAGGCGTCGGCGCGGTGGCTCATGGCGTGTTTCTTCGCCGGCTCCATCTCGCCGAAGGTGATGTCCTCGCCGGTGGCCATGAATACGGGGTCGTAGCCGAAGCCATTCTCCCCGCGCGGGGGCCAGACCATCTGGCCGTGCACCTTGCCCTCGAAGGTCTCGGTGCGCCCGTCGGGCCAGGCGAGCGAGAGCGCGCAGGTGAAATGCGCATCGCGGCTGACGTCCTCGCCGAGGAGCTGGAGCGCCGCCTCGACCTTTTCCATCGCGCGATAGAAGTCGCGGTTGCCGTCCTCGTCCTCGGCCCAGCGCGCCGAGCGCACGCCGGGATCGCCATTCAATGCCTCGACGCACAGCCCGCTGTCGTCGGCGAGCGCGGGCAGGCCCGACAGGTCTGCCGCCTGCCGCGCCTTCAGCTCGGCATTGTCGATGAAGGTGACGCCGGTTTCCTCGGGCTCGGGGAGCCCCGCTTCCTCGGCCCCGACGACCTCGATCCCGAAGCGGGCGACGAGGTCGGCGATCTCTCGCAGCTTGCCCTTGTTATGGGTGGCGAGGACGAGCTTGGGGCCGATCACTTTCATTTTCCGACTGCCTTCAATTGCGCCGCATAGATGTCCTTGCAGCCGATTTCCGCGAGCCGCATCAGGCGGAGGAGGCCTTCATGGTCGAAGGTCTCGCCCTCGGCCGAGATCTGCGCCTCGACGATATTGCCGTCGCTCGTCAGGACGAAATTGCCGTCCGAACCGGCCGAGCTGTCCTCGGGATAATCGAGGTCGAGGACGGCGGTTCCATTGTAGATGCCGCAGCTCACCGCCGCGACCTGCGCGGTGATGGGATCTTCTTCGAGCTTGCCCTCGGCGAGCAGCTTGTCGACCGCGATGCGCATGGCGACCCACGCGCCCGAGATGCTCGTCGTGCGGGTGCCGCCGTCGGCCTGGATGACGTCGCAGTCGAGCGTGATCTGGCGCTCGCCGAGCTTCTCGAGGTCGACCACTGCGCGAAGGCTACGCCCGATCAGGCGCTGGATTTCCTGCGTCCGGCCCGACTGCTTGCCGCGGGCGGCTTCACGGTTGCCGCGGGTGTGGGTGGCGCGGGGCAGCATGCCATATTCGCCCGTGACCCAGCCCTTGCCCTTGCCGCGCAGCCACGGCGGCAGGTTGGTCTCGACGCTGGCGGTCACCAGCACCTTGGTGTCACCGAAGCTGGCAAGGACGCTGCCTTCGGCGTGGCGGGTGAAGCCAGCCTCGAAGCTGACGGGGCGCAATTCGTCGGGGGCGCGGCCGGATGGGCGCATGAAATCTGTCTCCTTGATGTTGGCCTCGCCCTAGCCCAAGCTGGCGGCGGCTGGAAAGGCCGGAAAAACAGGGGAGGGTCGTGATGCGTCGATTTTGCGTGGTGATGATGGGGCTGGCGCTGGCCTCCTGCGCGAGCCTCCAGAAGCGGCCCGACCCGCTCTCGATCACCTACGAGACCACTCCCTGCTTCGGCAGCTGCGCGGTCTATCGCGTCGGCGTCAACGGCGACGGCATCGCGGTGTGGGAGGGCAAGGACCATGTGAAGGTTGAAGGCCAGCGCATGTTCGTCGTGAGCCTCGCCGAGTTCGAACGCTTCCGCGCCGCGCTCGCCCCCTATCGCCCCGAGGGCAGCCGCAGCATGGCGGCGCCTGAAGAATGCGGTAATCGCTGGATGACCGACGCGCCGGGCGTGATCGTCAGCTGGACCGAAGGTGGCGAGACCGACCAGCTGCGCGTCAACTATGGCTGCGACCTCGAGATGAACCGCGCCATGTTCCAGGCGCTGGCCGACGCGCCCGACGTCCTGCCGCTCGATATCTATCTCGACCGTTGAGCTTGGGGCTGGGGCTTCCTACATCGCCTGCATGAGCGAGCGACTGGGCGATCTTACCGAGCGGATGCGCGAGATTTTCGGGCAGGTGGTCTCCACCTATCTCGAACAGGGCGCGCCCGTGGGGTCGAAGGCGCTCACCGAACGCGTCGCGCTGTCGCCCGCCTCGATCCGCGGGGTGATGGCCGAACTGGAGGCGCGCGGCCTGCTGGCCAGCCCGCATACCAGTGCGGGGCGTATCCCCACCGAGACCGGCCTCCGGCTCTTCGTCGACGGCATGATGCAGGCGCGCAAAGCGACCGCCGGTACCCGCCGCGCCATCGAGGAGGAGCTCGAAGGCAAGCCGATGGAACAGGCGCTTGCCGCCGCGACCCAGCGGCTCTCGGGCCTTTCGGCCTGCGCCGGCATCGTCACCGCCCCCAAGCGCGAGGCGCGGCTGAAACAGCTCGCCTTCATGGCGCTGGACGAGGGCAGGGCGCTCGCCGTCATGGTCGGCGACGACGGTTCGGTCGAGAATCGCATCGTCCCGCTGCCCGCCGGCACCAGCCCCATCGCGCTCAACGAAATCGCCAATTACGTGTCCGCCAAGCTTGCCGGACGCACGCTCGCCGAGGCCGAGCAGCAGCTCCGCCGCGACATCGCCGACCGCCGCGAGGCGCTCGATGACCGCGCCGCCGACCTTGTCGCCGCGGGCCTTGCCGAATGGGGGCGCGACCAGTCGAGCCGCGATGTCCTCATCGTGCGCGGGCGCGCCAATCTCCTCGACGACAAGACCGCCGAGGATCTCGAACGGGTGAAACAGCTGTTCGAGGAACTGGAGAATCGCAACGAGATCGCCAAGCTCCTCCACGAGGTGCGCGAGGGCGAGGGCGTGCGGATCTTCATCGGATCGGAAAACCGCATGTTCGCGTTGTCGGGATCGAGCGTCATCGCCGCGCCCTATCGCGACGCGGACGACAAGGTGGTCGGGGTGATCGGCGTGATCGGCCCGACCCGATTGAATTATGCGCGGGTGGTCCCAATGGTGGACTTCACCGCCGAAGCCCTTACGAGACGGATGCCATGAACGAAGAAAATCACAACGACGCCGAAGACCTCCGCGAGGAAACCGCCGAAGACAGCCCCGAGCTGCAGGAGCATGACCAGCTCGAAGCGCTCCAGGCCGAGCTCGAGGAAATGAAGCAGAAGGCGCTCTATGCCGCTGCCGAGGTGCAGAATGTGCGCCGCCGCCTCGAACAGGAAAAGCAGGATGCGACCAAGTTCGCCGTGTCCAACTTCGCCCGCGACATCCTCAACGTGAAGGATCATCTCGAGCGTGCGCTGGGCCATGTGCCCGACGAGGCCCGCGACGGCCGCGCGGCAAAGTTCATCGAGGGCATCGAGGCCACGCTCCGGGAAATGGAAGCGATCTTCACCCGGCAGGGCATCGAGCGCGTCGCCGCCAAGGGGCTCGAGCTCGATCCCAACGTCCATCAGGCGATGATCGAGATCCCGTCCGACGACGCCGAACCCGGCACCATCGTCGAGGAAATGCAGCCGGGCTACACCTTGAAGGGCCGCCTGCTGCGTCCCGCGATGGTCGGGGTCGCCAGGAAGCCGTGATCGTCCGCGCCGCCCTCGTCCTCGCCCTGGCCGCACTGACGGCCTGCGGGGACAAGGGTGCGCGCGACATGGCCGAGGAAGAGGCGGGGAGCCGCATGCCCGCGCCCGCCGGCAACCAGCCCCACCTCATCCTCTACAAGAGCGCCGAGGAGGGCGGTCCCGAGGCCTTCATGGAGGCGCTGATCGGCGGCTCGCTGCTGCTCGACGGCCCTTGCGTCGCGGTCGATGTTGGCGGCGGTCCCGTCACCATCGTGACCACCGAAGGCAGCCTGCACGAGGATGGCGATGGGCTCTTCTTGCGAGTCGGCCCGCACGAGTTTCGACACGGCGATCCGATCATGAGCGGCGGCGGCGCGCTGAACGGCTTGCCGGCCGACGGAATGCTGACCGCGCCCGTGCCCGAGGCCTGCCGCGAAGGCCCCGCGGTCGAGATGAGCTATCTCTATCCAGCCCCGCCGGGCGGTCCCGGCCAGCCTCCTGAATCGCCGCCGCCGCCCGACCTGACGTGAACCACGACGCGCTGAACCGCTCGCTCGAGCGCATCGCCGCCGAGATGGAGGCGGTGGCGCGCGACCCATGGTGGGTCATCGGCTCGGCCGCGCTGTGGCTCCACGGCGTTGATCCCGGCAGGGTGGAGGATGTGGACCTTCTCGCCAGCCCCGCCGATGGCGAACGGCTGATGCATCGATGGGGGCTCGAGCATCACGCCGACGATCATCCGCAATTCCGTTCGGAATGCTACGGCCGCTGGACCGCGGCGGAGGTGCCGGTCGAGCTGATGGCAGGCTTCCAGCTATTCGAAGCAGGCGTGTGGCGAGCGGTGCTGCCGAACAGCCGCGAAGCGATTGCGGTCGGCAACGCGAGCCTCTTCACCCCCTCGCTCGAGGAACAGGCGGCCCTCTTGCGCCGCTTCGGGCGCGAGAAAGACCTAGACCGGCTGGCCCGGATCGACGCTGCCAAAGGGCAGTAGCGCGCGCGGCGGGATGATCTTGGGCTTTGCGCCCCTGTCGGCGAGGAAACGGTGGCGGACGATCTCGGCCTGCTGCTCCACGCCGTAGCGAAGGAACGGGCGCCCCTCCCTCAGCTCATAGCCATAACGGCAGAAGGGATGGCGGATGAGCGGCAGGTACCAGCGCCCGCCGCGCTGCGTCTGCCAGACATGCGTCATTTCGTGGATGAACAGCCCTTGGAGATGAAGCCGCTCCTTCGAGAAATCGTCCGAATAGCGATCGCTTTCGGGGTGGAAGTGGATGTTGCCGGTGGGCGCCATCACCACGCCGACGGGCTGGAAGAAGATCCACTTCTTCCGCACGATCTCGACGTCGGAATAGTCGACCTGGCCGCCGAACATCGCGCGCGCCATCTCGATCTCGCCGGGGGTGAGGGGGCGGCGGCTCAAACCGGTTCGTCCCCGTAGGCGTAATATTTGAGTTGCTGGTTGAAGCGATGCTCCTGTCCGGGCGCGAGGATTTCGGGGCCGAGCGCATAGAGCGGGATCGTCGGCGCGCCATCGCGGATGAGCAACGGGGAAAGCGCGCGCGCCGTCTCGGAGGCGAGCGGAGTGGTGAGGATAATGCAGCTGGTGCGCTCGGCCAGCACCCCCGTGCGGACCGTTCCGTCGCCACGGGAATGGAGCGCGAAGGGGTGGCCGCCGAGACGCTTGTCCCGGGCACCTACCGTCAGCGCGAGCGTGCCGTCGTCGCTCGTCACCCTGCCGGGAGCAACCGGGGATGCCTTTCCGGCATGGATCGAGAGCCGCGCATAGAAACCTGCCGCGAACTCATCGTCCTCGCGCAACCGCTCATGCGCCGCCACCAGCTTGGCATAGAGCCGCGCATCGTAATCGGCGAAACGCGCCTGCTGCTCGAAGTCGCGCGTCATTTCCTTCAGGCGATCGACCGAGGGGAAATTCTGGCGCGGGGTCCAGTCGAAGCCCAGCAGTTCATCGAGGCGGGCATGGCGGCCGCTGCCGAGTGGCTTGTCGTAAAATTTCACGCGCAACGCTCCCGATGTGCCTCGAGCGCGAGCGCGGTGGCGGCGAAGCGCGGGTGCTGGGCGATGAGCGCGTCATATTGGCTTTTCCCGCCCGCCGAATGCACCGCGACCATCTCGAACGGCCGCAAGTGCCGGCGATGTTTTTCGACATTCGCCTCACGGGACTGCGCGGCAAATAGAAGGTCTGCAAGCTCGCGGTAATGCGCCTCTTCGAGGTCAAGTGCGCGCGGGCCGATCGACAGCGTGTGTCCGAGCAGGGGATCGTCGTGGAAATGAAACCAGAAGCGGCGCCCCGCGAAATCAAGCATGCTCGTCCCGCCGCAATTGGACACGTCCTGCGCGTGCGAAATTCGAAAGCCCTCGTTACGACCCGGATCGTTAAAGATCGCCCAGCTTGCGGCCCGGCCGCCGCCACTGCGCATGTCGAGCCCGTCAGGGGCGATCGCCTCGCGGTCGGTGAACGCAAAGTCGTGCAAGGCGCTGTGGAGCCACAACGGAGCCTCGCCGATGAGCCGCTCCTCGGTGGCATAGAGCTGTTCGAACGCCTCTTCCTCCATCCGCATCCGCGCTGCCGCGGCGCGCAAGCGGTCCTGCGCCTTGCGGCCAGCGATAACGGCCTCGGCGCGCTGTGCGATATGATCGGTGTACTGGCGCTGCTCGCCATTGTTTGCCTTCGAGCGACCCTTGCCCTTGGTACCGCGCTTGCCAGCGTGCTCACCGAAGACCTGCTCTCCAGCGTGCTTGACGAAGAGGCCGGCGACGATGGCGGCCCCCGCGGCGAGGACCTGCGCGGCGCCAGGATCGGGGCCCTTGTTGCGCTTGCTCATCCATGGCCTCCCTCTTCCGGAATGATCATACTGCCCTGCGCCCACAATTCCGCGCAGTCGCGGACCGGGCGATTGGCGCGGTCGCCGAGCGCATAATCGGACGGCTCGACGCCGATTGCCTCGGCGACTTCGACGAGGCCGTTGCTGCCGATCGCGATTTCATCGAGGATCGCGAGCAGTTGGCTGCCCGTCTCGCGCACGGCGGCATAATCGGCGGGGCCGGGCTCGCCGTAAACGCTACTGGCGCGGCGAAGCTGGCTCCACAGCCGCTGCGCCTCCTTGGCATTGTCGGCGTTCCGATTGCCATATTCGGCGATGACCGCCTGCGCGGAGGTGCGCATGGCTCCCTGTTCGCGCTCAAACCTGCCGAGCATGTCCTGCGATACCGGCGCGACCCAGGCGCGCGACAGGCGCAGGGGCTCGACCATTCCGGGGTCAAGGGGGCGCTCTTCGGCCGCGCGTTCGAGGATGGTGCCCACGCGCGCCGTCATGCAGGGCAGCGCCGACTGCCACATCAGCGCGCCCGCGTGGACGTCGGCCAGCTCGCCCTCGTAATAGGCCAGCGATGCCGTCATCTCCTCCTGCCTGTCGCGTTCACTCGCCCAACCGGCGAGTCCCTGCGCGGCAAGGACGCCAAGGAGGACGACGAGGAATTCGAAGAGGAACAGCGCACCGAACCCGCGCGTCGTCATCGCATGCTCGCCCTCGCTGATGCGAGAACGCAAGCGGCGCAGGAGCGAGTGGGCGGCGAGAAACATCGGTGAACGCTAGGGAATCGCGGGACGGCTGTCGACACTCTTGCCCAACGCCCCGGCCCGCGCTAGGGCATCCTCCGAATTCTAATGAAAGGGAATATTTCATGAGCGATACTGCCGATCGGGTGAAGAAGATCGTCGTCGAGCATCTCGGCGTTGACGCCGAAAAGGTGACCGAAGATGCCCGCTTCATCGACGATCTGGGTGCGGACAGCCTCGACATCGTCGAACTGGTGATGGCCTTCGAGGAAGAGTTCGGCGTGGAAATCCCCGACGATGCGGCGGAAGACATCGCCACCGTCAAGGATGCGATCACCTACATCGAGAAGAACAAGGGCTAAGCCCTGCTGATGGCTGCGGTATCCGCAACGGCGGCATCGCCGCAGCCATGACCGGCACTTCGCAGGCTCAGCCCGGTATCCCCGGGTCTGGGCCTGTTGCCGTTTCTAGGAGAATATTATGCGACGCGTCGTCGTTACCGGTCTCGGCCTCGTCACCCCGCTCGGCGGTGATGTCGAGACGAGCTGGAAGAACATCCTCGCGGGCAAGTCGGGGGCGGGCAAGATCACCCGCTTCGACACCGAGGGCCACAAGTGCCACATCGCCTGCGAGGTGAAGCCTGCCGACCATGAATATGGCTTCGATCCCGACAAGCGCGTCGACACGAAGGTCCAGCGCCAGGTCGATCCCTTCATCGTCTACGGCATCGACGCCGCGGGGCAGGCGATCGAGGATGCCGGCCTCACCGAAATGCCCGAGGAAATGAAGGTCCGCGCGGGCTGCTCGATCGGTTCGGGCATCGGCGGGCTGCCGGGCATCGAGAAGGAAAGCCTCGTTCTGGCCAACAAGGGGCCGGGCCGCGTGAGCCCGCACTTCGTCCACGGCCGCCTCATCAACCTCATCTCGGGTCAGGTCTCGATCAAATATGGCCTGAAAGGGCCCAACCATGCGGTCGTCACCGCCTGCTCGACCGGCGCCCATTCGATCGGCGATGCCGCGCGCATGATCCGCGACGATGACGCCGACATCATGCTGGCGGGCGGCGCCGAGGCCACCATCTGCCCGATCGGTATCGCCGGCTTCGCGCAGGCGCGCGCGCTCTCGACCAACTTCAACGACTGCCCCGAAAAGGCCTCGCGTCCTTACGACAAGGACCGCGACGGCTTCGTCATGGGCGAGGGCGCTGGCGTCGTCGTGCTCGAGGAATATGAGCATGCCAAGAAGCGCGGTGCCAAGATCTATGCCGAGGTCGTCGGCTACGGCCTGTCGGGCGATGCCTATCACGTCACCGCCCCCCATCCCGATGGCGACGGCGCCTATCGCTCGATGGAAATGGCGCTGAAGAAGGCCGGCATGACGCCCGCCGATGTCGACTATATCAACGCCCACGGTACCTCGACCCCGCTCGGCGACGAGCTCGAACTGGGCGCGGTGCGCAAGCTGTTCGGCGACGAACTCGACCATGTTTCGATGAGCTCGACCAAGTCGGCCATCGGCCACCTCCTCGGCGGCGCCGGCGCGGTGGAGAGCATCTTCTGCATCCTGTCGATCCGCGACCAGGTCGTGCCGCCCACGCTCAATCTCGAGAACCCCTCGGAAGGCGTGGCGGGCGTCGACCTCGTGCCCAACGAGGCGAAGAAGCGCGAGGTGCGTGCCGCCCTCAACAACAGCTTCGGCTTTGGTGGCACCAACGCCAGCCTCGTGATGAAGAAGCTCGAGGGCTAGCGCCTTGATCCGCCGCATCGTGCTTGTCGCCGCCCTGATCATCGGGGCGGCGCTGGCCTTCCTCAGCTATGGCTGGTGGGGCAAGGGGCCGACCACCGAGGAATCGGGCGTGATCGTGGCCGAGGGCACGACCATCGGCGCGCTCGGCCGGCAGCTGGCCGAGGACGGCCAGATCGGCATCTCGCCCGACCTGTGGCGCTTCAACGCGCGGCTGTTCGGCGGGGGCGATCCCATCCAGGCGGGCGAGTTCACCATCCCGCCGGGCATGAGCGCGGCGGACATCCTCGACACGCTCCAGCACGGTCGCCCCGTCCAGCGCTTCGTCACCATCCCCGAAGGCATGCCCTCGGTGCTGGTGCAGGAGCGGGTGCAGGCGACCGACCTGCTCACCGGCGAGGCGCCGCTGCCCCCCGAGGGCACGGTCTTGCCGCAGACCTACAGCTTCCAGCGCGGCGACACTCGCGCAGAGGTCATCGCGCGCATGCAGGAGGCCATGTCCGACACGCTCGAGGAGCTGTGGCCGACCCGCACGAGCCGGAGCGTGGTCGACACCCCCGCCGAGGCGGTCATCCTCGCCTCGATCGTCGAGAAGGAAACCGCCAAGCCCGAGGAACGGCGCATGGTCGCCGGCGTCTATTCCAACCGCTTGCGCATCGGCATGAAGCTGGATGCCGACCCCACGGTCATCTACCCGATCACCAAGGGCAAGCCGCTCGGTCGCCGCATCCGCCGCTCCGAGCTTGACGACGTCAACGACTACAACACCTATGCCATGCGGGGCCTGCCCGCCGGCCCGATCGCCAACCCGGGCCGCGAGAGCATCGCCGCCGTGCTCGATCCCGAGGAAACGGAAGCACTTTATTTCGTTGCCGACGGGACCGGCGGGCACATTTTTGCAAATACGCTCGAGGAGCATAATCGCAACGTCGCCAAATGGTATGCCATCCGCCGCGAACGGGGCGAGATGTAGGGCGACGCCGACCGGCTCCCAAAGAGAAGGGCGCCCCCTTTGGGAGCGCCCTTTTTACATTGGCCTTGGCGGGCCCTAGAGCAGCGCTTCGGCCTTGATGTAGCCGACGAGGCGGTCGGGGCCTGCATAACCCCAGACCCAGCCGCCGCGGCTGTCGAGCAGTTCGAAGGCATCGCCCGCATCGAGCTGGACGACGAGGTCGCTGTCGCAGTCGGGTTCGCTGCGCAGCGGGGCGGGGCGGTGCAGTTCGCGCTTCACCGGCGCGGCATAATGGGAGGCCACAACGGTGCCCGCCAGCGCCACATCGGCAAGGTCCTTGCGATAGGCGTGGCGGGTCGGGTCGGGCAGGTCGTCCGACGTGCCCGTCAGTTCGAATTCCCTAATGGGTGGCGGCAAGGGTGCGCCCTTGCTCGCGCCGTTGCTGTCGCTCGCGTTCGGCGCCGGCGTTGCCGCTCTGGGCGTGGAAGAGTTGTCGGAATTCGTCAAGGAAATCGGCCCCGTCATTGGTACGGACGATGAAGATGTTGCGTCGGTCGTCCTGGTCACGTTCGCGGCGCAGATAGCCGAGACCGCCCAATGTATTCAAGGCGCGAGTGATGACGGGCTTGGACACGCCAAGCGTCTGTGCAAGGCCGCGCACGGTATGCGGGCCGGGTGTGAGGTAGACGACGAGCATGAGCGCCATCTGCCGATTGGTCAGGTCGGGTGAACCGGAGCGGACGTATCCGATGAGGGTCCGCATCCAGGTCGCCAGTGATAGGTCGCCCATAGATCCCTCGTTGCGTTAAAATAACGTCGCGTACTGAGGGTAAAAACGGCGGAGCGGTGCGCTTTGTTTCGTGGCCTTTCCGTTTTTTGTCGCAAATCCCAACCACTTGGCCGGAGATCGTTACGGACTATTGACCGTAGCGCTCCTCGAGATAGGCGAAGGTGGCGCGCAGGCCATAGGCCTCGCCCCCCTTGGGGCGGCCGGGCTTGGCCGTCGGGCGCCAGCCGAAGGTGTCGAAATGGACCCAGTCGCAATCGGGGATGAAGCGGCGGAGGAACAGGGCGGCGGTGATGCAGCCGGCAAAACTGCCCTGCGCGCTGTTCGACATGTCGGCGATGGAGGACGAGAGCATCTCGTCATATTTGTCCCATAACGGCATGCGCCAGACGTCGTCGCCGACATTTCCTCCCGAGGTGGCAATGCCGTGCGCCAGCGAATCGTCATTGGCGAACATGGCGGGAAGGTCGGGGCCCAAGGCCACGCGCGCCGCGCCCGTCAGGGTGGCGAAATCGACGAGCAGGTCGGGGGTCTCCTCCTCGCCCGCCTTGTGCAGCGCATCGCCGAGGATGAGGCGGCCTTCGGCATCGGTATTGTCGATCTCGACGGTCAGCCCCTTGCGGCTCTTGATGATGTCGCCGGGGCGGAAGCTTTCCTCGCTGATCGCATTTTCGACCGCGGGGATGAGGAGGTGGAGACGCACGGGAAGGTTGCGGCCCATGACCATCAGCGCGAGGGCAAGCGCATGGGCCGAGCCGCCCATGTCCTTCTTCATGAGGCGCATGCCGCTCGCCGCCTTGATGTCGAGACCGCCGCTGTCGAAGGCCACGCCCTTGCCGACGATGGCGAGACGGGGGGCGTCTTCCTTGCCCCAGACGAGTTCGATGAGGCGGGGGGCGTGGGCGCGGGCAGCGGCTTTGCCGACCGCGTGGATCATCGGATAGCCCTGTTCGAGGGCATCGCCCTTGATCACCTCGACCTCGGCCGAGAAGCGGCCGGCGACCTCGCGGACCTGCGCCTCGATGCGGTCGGGCCCCATGTCGGCGGTCGGCGTGTCGATCATGTCGCGCACGAGCAGCGTCGCCTCGGCGGCGAGCGCGGTGCGGTCGATGTCGGCGGGCGAAGAGGTGAGGAGGGTGCGGTCCCCGCGCTCCTCATGCTCGCTCTTGTAACGGCAATACTGGTTCTGGGCGAGGATCCAGCCGAGCTTGGCGGGGCCGGGGTCCTTGTCACCCGCTAGGCGGTAGCTTCCCTCGGGCAGTTCTTCGCCGAGCTTGGCGAGGCACCAGGGGGAGAGCTCGTCCACATTGGCGACGGTGCTCACGACCGACCAGTCGTCCTCGCCCTCGCCCGGCAGCACCATCCACTGATAGCCCTGCTTGCCCTCGTAGCGGTTGGCGTCGAGGAGGGTGCGCAGGCGCTGCGGCTGTTCCTTCTTCCAGTCGGCGAAACTGTCCTCGTCGACGAGGTGGATGGTGCGGGCGTCCTGGCCTTGGTCGGCCTTCAGAAGATCGGTCATGGTGGCTCAATGCGTAAGGGATGGGGATCGGTCCTAGCAAGCGCTGTCGGACGAATTTCGAACAGTGTCCACTTTGTCCACTTCGGGAACTTTTCGGGGCGGGAGTGGCGGATTTTCGCCATCGGCCCGCGCAGGATCGCGCGCGATGATGGCGTTGATGGCGGCATCGAAGCTGGCCCCCTGTGCATGGCCGGTGCGGTTCCCGGCGGCCTCGCGTTCCTGCGCGCGGCGATCGAGGCGTCCGAGGATGGCGAGGCCGAGGCGGCTGTCGAACAGCTTTTTCTCGCCGACCTGCTCGCCGTCGCGCAAATAGGTGATGGTCTGGCCCTCGAGGCTGCGCGCGAGGAGCGTGTCGGCGAGTTTCTCGCGGGCAAGGCCGAGGGCTTCTTCCCAGGCGGCGGCGAAGAGGGGCGAGCGGCGACGGAAGGCGTAGGCGGCGCTCGAGCTCATCTGCGCGACATGGCAGGCCTCGGTGACGATGCCGGTGGCGGCGAGGGTTTCGAGGAAGGCGACTTGCGTGACGGTGGTCCAGCCGTCGTGGCGGGGTTCGGCGGGGAGGGGGAGAAGCGCATCGGTCATGACGCGCATTGGATCAGAGAAGGGGCGTGTAGGACAGGGGGTTGGGGTCCGTCACCGGATGTCTGCTATCGACCCCATTGCGGACGTTCGACTAAGCGTTACAGTCAACCCATGAGTGTCGAAGACCGCTATGCCGGAATGTCCCTGAATGAGCGGCTCTTCACGGCGAGATTGCTGGACGCCTTCGATGCGGCCGTAAAGGCGAAGAGCCGCGCCAAAGTGGTTCGCCTCTTAGAACAAGTTTCTGTGGACGACCCCGAGTGGACCGCGGAGACGATCCTCAAGCGTCCCGAAGAATACGACTTTTAACAATATCCGCTTTCCACCCCTAAACCGACCAGGCCGCGACCGACCCCGTTCCGGACAATCTTGATCAGACGCTCGGCCCGGCAGATGGGGATCGGCTGGCATTGTTGTATCTCGCCCCGGGGCAGGGCCATCAATTGAGCCAGAGGCTGTCGAACCCGGTCAATTGGAAATGCGGGGGCCTGATCTTCTCAGCCAGCGGTTTCTCGCTGGAATAGATCGTCGTCGAGGGGAGCAGCGAACCGGGTATCGCCGGCAACCACGGAAAGAACTCCGGCACATGGTCCGTCACGCGATCCTGCGTGGTTTCCATGGTGATCGATTCCAGCGAATATCCGGCGCCGAAGGTCGATGCGAGGTCCGAGGGGTCGACGACCTTAAGGCTTTCGGGGTCGGTCGGATCCTCGAAGGTGACAAGAACGGGCAAGTCTGGCTCAGGCATGTCGACCGGTCCAATCGAACCGGCGTCTTCAATGCGCTTGGCGGAATTATATTTCTTCCCGTCGAACCCTCCATCGAGCGTACGCAGGGATGCCTTGCCGACATCCCGCAGGAGCGGATTGTTCGTCAGCAGCAAGGCGACCAGCAACCGGTCGTCGGGAAGCTCGACGATTGCCGCCTCTCCGCGCATTTTCACGCCCTGCGTCTGGCCGCCGGTGGAAAGGTCCGTGCCGCGATCTGCCTTCACCTCGCAGATGGACGACCCGGTCCTGATGCCGTCGGGCGTGTCGACATTGACGGTGAGGCGGAACCGGTAGGAGGGCGACCTGAAGATGTTGCATGCACCGAGCGCGGCGAAGAGCGTGCCGACGCCAGCCCCCAAAATCCCCCGTCGTGTCATTCCATGATGTCCTGCAGTTCGCCTGATCAACTCATCGATAGCCTCAATTCGAATTGGACTACAGTCGCTTTTGTGTGGAAACGTCACATGCAGGAAGAGCAGGGGATGTATAGATGACGCGGGGGACCATTATTGTCGCAGTTGCTGCACTTGTCTTGACTGGCATGCTGGTCTGGAGCCGTTACAGCTGGGCGACTTACCGCTACCTGTTGACGGTCGCGGTGGACACGCCTTCGGGTCTCCGGACGGCAAGCGTGGTGCATGAGGTGCGAGCGCGGCGGGCGTTGCTCAGCCTGCCGGACAGCGCGACCGCGTCGGTCGAATTCAAGGGCGAGGCCCTTCGCGTCGATCTCGGCGATGGCAAAGCGTTGTTCGTGCTGGTCCAGCCCGCCGAGCGGACCGAAGAGACGCTGGTGCCGATCATCAATGCAGCGCTGGACCCCGAATATACGCGCGGCGGGATCGGGAACCTCAATTCGATCCGGAGAATTGCCCGCGGTCGTGCGCGATCCGAGGCGACGTTGCCGACAAGCACTTCCAAGCTGCGTTTCGTGAGATTTCGCGACGATGGACAGCCCGCGACCGTCGAGGCTGTCTCCCCCGATGCGTTCGAAAGCGCGTTCGGGGAAGGGTACAGGCTTCGGGAGATCAGGGTCGAGACGACGAACCGTCCCGTCACCGACAAGATACGGGCGCAGCTCCCTTGGCTGGAGCCGGAGGGCCGCCCGCTCGAGGGTACCCTGTCGGGCATTCCTCCGCTCGGCGTAATCGATCCTGAAAAGACCGGTGACGTTCTCGGCTATCGGAGTTTCGTTCGCGAGTATCGCTAGCTGTCCGACGGTCGGTCGACCCCTCTTGGCTCACTCGTTTCGACCCCGGTGCCAAACGGTTCGTCGCACTCCACGCCCGCCGTATCCGTATAATTAACGGGTGCTAAACAGGGCCCGATCTCGTTCATCTGGCAGAAAGGTTCGGAGCGACAGTCGGGCCGCAAAGGGGGCGTAAAGCGTGTCGCCAGTGCGGCAGGACGGTCACTTAAGGAGCGAAATCTGTGAATATACTCAATCGATCGACGGCAACCCTGCTGCTGGCCGCAGCGGCCATTCCGGCCACCGCCGTCGCCGCGCAGCCGGCCGAAGCGCCGATCACGATCAACGGCGAGCTGCCGACCTCGCTCAAGGGCCTGCCCGAAGGCCCGAAGCTCGAGGGCTTCATCGCCTCGCGTCGCGGCGGCCAGATGCTGGTCGCGGGTGAAGATGGCGCGCGCAACTCGGTGCTCATCGCGCCGGCCACCAAGATCCGCGCCACCGGCGGTTTCCTCGGTCTCGGCGGCGACAAGCTGGCCGAAGACGCGCTGCTCGCCGGCGTGCCGGTCACGGTGAAGACGGTGCAGTGGGGCGGCGGGCTCGTCGCCAGCCAGGTCAAGCTGTCGAACCGCGACCTCGAGACCGCGTGGATGATCCGCAACGGCACCGCGCAGCGCTTCGAGGAGCATGAGACCCTCATCGCCGACAATGCGGCGAAGACCGAGGCCCTGCGCGGCCGCTTCGGCGACATCGACCAGTATAACCTCAAGGGCTCGACCAACGTCTATTTCGACACGGCCAAGTGGAACATCTCGCAGGATGACATCGCGCAGCTGTGCGCCACGGCAGACGAAGCCAATGCGATGAACAATGCGCTGCTGCTGGTCGTCGGCTACACCGATTCGGTCGGTGACGAGGACTATAACCAGGTGCTGAGCGAGCGCCGTGCGGGCAAGGTCGTCAACACGCTGCAGCAGAAGTGCGGCTGGGCGCCCTACCGCATGCTGACCCCGACCGGCATGGCCGAAGCCGATCCGGCGGCGGACAACGAGACCGAGGAAGGCAAGGCGCTCAACCGCCGCGTCGAGGTCAATATCCTCGTCAGCAAGGCTGTCGACGGCATGGAACAGGCCGGCCTCTAAGGGTCTGGAAAAACAGGCTCCGGCGGTATCCTGCACGCGCAGGGTGCCGCCGGAGTTTTTTTATGCGTGGGCGATTGGTCAGTCGCTCGGGATGAGCGTGATCTCGTCCTGACGGCCGTCGAGGTAGCGGACGGTCTCGCCGTCGAACCAGGCGTCTTCCTCCGAGCGGAAGTCGACGCGCTGGCCGCCCCATTCGGGGACGGCGCTGTAGGTGGTGAGTTCGATCGACCAGGCGGTGTTCGCGTGGACGGGGCCGGCGCCGCGGGGATCGGCCTGCTGATTGTCCCAGAAACCGATGGCAGGGCCCGCGCCGTGGCCGTGGAGGCCGATGGGGTGCGAGTAGATGCTTGGGTCGTAGCCCTCGGCGATCGCGGCCGCACGGGCGCGGGCAAGGATGCTGTTGCCGGGCTCGCCCTTGCGGAAGCTCTCGCGCAGGATGTCGGCGACGCGCTTGGTCGCCTCGAGGCCGGCGCGCAGGCCCGCGGGGGCTTGGGTCTCGCCGGGTTTGAGGACATAGGCGAGGTGCTGGGTGTCGGTGTTGAGGCGCAAATAGGTGAGGCCGAAGTCGGTCCAGAGGAGATCGCCGGGCTCGATCACCATGTCGTCATATTGGACGCCGTCCATGCCTTCGCGCTGGATGCCGAGGCTGGGGTGGAACCATGGCTGGAGCCCGAGGCGGGAGAGGCGCTCGCGCATCCACCAGCGCACTTGGCTCGTGGTGGTGACGCCGGGGGTGATGACCTTGCGACTGAGCGCCTCGGCGATGATGGCGTGGGCAATGCGGACCACGCCGGGATAGATCTCCAGTTCGGTCGGGGTGCGGGTTTCGAGCCAACGGATGCTGAGGTTCTCGCCCGAGACGATGCGCTCCTCGAGGTGGTCGGGGAGGGCGGCCATCATGAGCTCATATTGGCTGTGGGTCATGCCGTCGCCGAAGGCCGAGAGGTCGGAAGTGTTGATGGCGATCTTTTCGGGGTCGCGGTCGGCGATGAGCTCGGCGAGTGCCTTCCACTGGTCGGGCTGGTCGGCGGGGTCCCAGGTGACCTCGAAGAAGTCGGCGATGCCATAGCGAGAGACCGACAGGCGCTCGATCGGCCGGCCCTCGCCGGGGTCGTGGAAGACGAGGATGGTGCGGCGGCGGGCGGAGAACTCCTCGCCGTTGAGCATGGAGGCGGTGACGGGGTCCTCGAAATATTCGCGCGCCATGAGCACCCACAGGTCGATCCCCTCCGCGCGCATGACGGCGGGCAGCACGGTCTCGAAGCGCTCGGCGAGGATGGTGTCGATGAGCGCCGCGCGCTCCTTCATCGGGAGGATGGAGGGAAGCGCCGGCGCGGGCTCCTCGACGTCGGTGAGGGGGAGGACCGGCGGCTGCGGCTGGGCGGCGGCGAGGGTGGCGGCTAGGGTGATGATCATTGGCTGTCCTGCTGGCGGAAGTCGCGGATGGTCTCGCATTCCTGCGGGGTGCCGTCGCATTCGACGGTGCGGGTGACGGGGGCCTGTCCGGGCTCCTCGGTGACCTCTTCCATGATAGTCATGGTCTCGGGCCAGAAGAGGAGGGCGAGGATGGTGGCAACGAGCAAGCCGACGATAAGGCCGCTCAGGAAGGCGAGTCGGATCGGGCGGGCGTTGAGGGGGACGGGCTCGGGCGTGAGCGCCTGCGCGGGCGCGGCGGTGGGTTCGGGCAGCGCGGGAGCGGGCTCTGGCGCGGCGACGAGCGTGTAGCCGCGGCGCGGTTCGGTGCGCAGGAGGGTGCGGTCGCCCAGGGTCTGGCGCAGCTTGGAGACCGCTTGCGTGAGCGCCTCGTCGCTGCCCTCGGTGCCCCAGACGCGCTCGAGCAGCCAGTCGCGCTCCAAGAGCGTGGCGGGATGGGCGATGAACAGGTCGAGGAGGTCGGCGAGACGGGGTTCGAGGCGCTGTTCCTGCCCGCCCACCGTGACGGTGCGCGTGGGCGGACTGTAGCGCGCTGGCCCGAGCATCAGGTCGGGGGCCTCACGGACCATGTCGTTCATCTCTCGAAACCTCTCGAAATCCTCTGGTCAGGACAGGAAATGCCCCTCGCGTGCACGGTGGCCCCGATTGGAAACGTCCGTCAACCGAGGAGAATGAGCCATGCGTATCACCCTGATGATGATTGCAGCCGCCGCACTGATGACGCCCGCCTGCAGCGCCGCCGTGGACGGCGGCGAAGCGGTCGCGGCGGCCGATGCAGGCGTGGAGGAGAAGCTGCGCGAGGCGATGGCGCAGCTCGAGGCGCAGGGCTTTTCGGGCTTTGCCGCGGTGCAGGTCGCCGGCGGTGCGCCGGTGCTGGTGCATTCGGGCGCGGCCGACCCCGAGAGCGGGCGCGATTACGACCTCGACACGCAGTTCGATATCGGGTCGATCTCCAAGTCGCTGACGGGGCTGGCGGTGGCGCAGCTCGTCGCCGAGGGCAAGCTGGCGGTGGATGACACGATCGGCGACTTCTTTCCCGATGCGCCGCCCGCGATGGCGGGGATCACGGTCGAGCAGTTGGCGACGCACACGGCGGGCTTCGGCCCCGCGCATGGCGCCGATCTTCGCCCCCAGTCGCGGGCCGAGATGTTCGAGGCGGTCTTTGCCGAGCCGCTGATCGCGGCGCCGGGCGAGCGCTATGCCTATTCGAACACCGGCTTCTCGATCCTTGCCGCGATGATCGAGGAGGTCACGGGCAAGGGTTATGAGGACTATGTCGTCGAGGACGTACTGGCACCGCTGGGGCTGCGCTCGACCGGCTACTGGAGCGTCTATGACGAAGCGCGGGTCGATGCGGCAGCGGATCGCGGCAAGGTGGCGCAGGCGTCATGGGGCGGGCTGCGCGACGTCAGCTGGGCGCTCATAGGCAATGGCGGGATGGTGTCGAGTGCGCGCGACCTGCTGGCACTGGGGCAGGCGGTCGCGGGGGGCGGGATCGACGATGCGACCGCCGATACCTGGCTGAAGCCGCGCGTCGATGAAGGCGGGGGCACGCATTACGGCTTCGGCATCGTCAACGAGGAGCTCGATGGTGCCGGCAAGGCGTGGTGGCACAATGGTGGTAATCCCGCCTTCCAGACCGAATGGTGGACGCTGGCGGATAGCCAGACGACGCTGGTGGTGCATCGCAATGGCGGGCCGGTGCCGCTGGCCGAGGCGTTCGGCCCGCTGCTCCGTGCGGTGACGGGGCAGGAGGTGGCCGCGGTGCCGCAGCTGGCGGCGACAAGCGAGCTGCCCGACACGCCGGGCGGGCGGTTGGCGCGCGATTTCCTTGCCGCGGTCGGGGGCAGCAAGGCCGACTTCAAGACCTTCGTCGAGACACGAATGAGCGCGGCGCTGCTCGAACAGATGCCGGTCGAGACGCATCTCGACATGTATGACATGCTCCACGCCGACCTCGGCGGTACCGAGGTGGCGGGCGTGGGCGAGGAGGAGGACCGCATCCGCCTGCGCCTGAAGCGCGAGAATGACGCGGGACTGGCGGTGACCCTCTACCTCACCGAGGAGGAAGGGCAGGCCAAGCTGCGCGGGCTCGAGATCGGCTAGGCGGACCTAGGCGACAGGCGCGCCGAAGAGGTCGTGCTCGTCGGCGTCCTCGATGGTCACACGGGCGAAGTCGCCGGGCTTGAGGTGGCCCGCATCGCGCAGGTGCACCTCGCCGTCGATCTCGGGGGCATCGGCCTTGGAGCGGCCGGTGGCGCCGCCGGTTTCCTCGTCGACGAGGTCGATGATGACGTCCTGGGTGGTGCCGATCTTGGCCTTCAATTTGTCGGCGCTGATGCGGGCGGTGAGCTCCATCAGGCGGGCGTAGCGCTCTTCCTTGACCTCTTCGGGCACCGCGCCCGGCAGGTCGTTGGCCGCCGCGCCCTCGACGGGCTCGAAGCGGAAGGCGCCGACGCGGTCGAGCTGCGCTTCGACGAGCCAGTCCATCAGATACTGGAAATCCTCCTCGGTCTCGCCGGGGAAGCCGAGGACGAAGCTCGAGCGCACCGCGATGTCGGGGCAGATGTCGCGCCATGCCTTGAGGCGCTCGAGGACCTTGGCCTCGTTGGCGGGGCGGCGCATCGATTTGAGCACCTTGGGGCTGGCGTGCTGGAAGGGGATATCGAGATAGGGGGTGAGCTTGCCCTCCGCCATGAGCGGGATGACCGCGTCGACATGGGGGTAGGGGTAGACATAGTGGAGACGGATCCACGGGGTCTCGCCCTCGGGGGTGCGCAGGTTGCCGAGGTGCCGCGCGAGGTCGAGCATGCGGGCGCTCAATTCCTCGCCCTTCCAGTTCCACGTCTGGTTCTTGAGGTCGATGCCGTAGGCCGAGGTGTCCTGGCTGATGATCAGCAGTTCCTTGGTGCCGGCGGCGACGAGCTTCTCGGCCTCGCGCAGCACGGCGTCGGGGCGGCGGCTGGCAAGGTCGCCGCGGATCGAGGGGATGATGCAGAAGCTGCAGCGGTGGTTGCAGCCTTCCGAGATCTTCACATAGCTGTAGTGGCGCGGCGTCAGCTTGGTGTCGGGCATCTGCGGCACGAGGTCGACATAGGGCGACACGCCGGGGGGAACCGCTTCGTGGACCGCGCCGACGACCTGTTCATACTGCTGGGGGCCGGTCACGGCGAGCACCTTGGGGTGCGTCTTCATGATGAGGTCGGCCTCGTTGCCGAGGCAGCCGGTGACGATGACGCGGCCGTTCTCGGCGATCGCCTCGCCGATGGCCTCGAGCGACTCTTCCTTGGCAGAATCGAGGAAGCCGCAGGTGTTGACCAGCACGACGTCGGCACCCTCGTAGTCGGGGCTCATGGCATAGCCGTCCGAGCGCAGCTTGGTGAGGATGCGTTCGGAATCGACGAGGGCCTTGGGACAGCCGAGCGAGACCATGCCCACCTTGGGGGCGTCGGGGATTTTGGTTGCCATGATGGCCGCGCCCTTACCGACGAATTGCGGCAAAATCCAGATGGTATAGAGGGTTAATAGGCCTCCGCCGTCAGCTCGACCGCGTCGAAATTGCCCGCGGCGAGATCATCGGGGCGGATCCAATATTGATAGACCCCCTCGGCGAAGTGATGGCCGATGGGGATATTGGCGCCCAGTTCGAGGAGCAGAAGCCATTCGCCGACGCGTTCCTCCGCCTCCATCTGGACGAAGGTGGGGGCGGAGAAGGCGCGCGCATCGCCCGCCGAGAAGCGGTGGCGGTTGCGGACCATGGCAAGCGCCTTTTCCTCGACCCGCTCGCCCGCCGACAGGCTCGCCTCGACGGCATCGATCGTGATCGCCTTGAGGCAGGGGACGGTGAGCTTGTGGTGGCGGCGAAGCATCTTCCAGAAGTCGTTGGCGGCGGTGCGCGACAGGTCGCGGCCGGCCGCATGGGCGCGGTCGATCTTGCCGCGCCACGACTTGAGGTCGGCCTCGAGCGCCTTGGCGTCCTTCTGGTTGCCGGGGCGGTCGGCGCTGTCGAGCAGGCGGGCGAGATGGCCGCAGGCGATGCGGATCGAGCGCCAGCTGGCGGGGAAGGCTTCATAGGGACGGTCGGGCTTGCCCTGCGCATCGACGCTGACCTTGTAGGGGGTGCAGGCACCGAGGTCGGCCTCGAGCTTGGCGACTTCGGCGGCGGCGGTGTCGCGGTCGATCGCGCCCGGCCAGTAAGGCTGGTCGTTGGCGATGTCGCGATCCTCGCGGGCGTGCAGCACGACAGGCTCGAAGCTCCAGCGCGGCAGGAGGCGGGGCCATTCTGCGGCATTGCTCGGCCAGCCCCAGACGGCGGGGCTTTCATAAAGGTGGGGAAGCGAGGCGGGCGGCTCGGCGGGGGCGAGCGGCTGATCGGCGGCGACATGGACCACCTTCCATTGCCAATAGGCGCCCCAGTGGAGGTCCATGAAGAAGAGCAAGCGGCCGCTTTCGGGCAGGAGCTGGAAGCTCGCCGCGGCGGGCAGTTCGGCACAGTCGAGCGACATGACGAAGCTCAAGGCGCGTTCCTCGCCCTCGCTGGTGGTGAAAACGGGCCAGTCGAAGCCCTCGGGCACCATCGGCACGCCGCCCCAGTGGCTGGCGTGACCGGCGAGCGGGGGGACGTGCTGGCGGAACATCACCGCCTGTTCGCGAACCTTGCGAAGCGCGGGGTGGACGCGCGGGCGCGGCGGCGGCGGCGGCGGCGGGGCGGCGGCTGCAGGCGGCGCGAAATCGGTCGGGCGCGAGGCGGGCGCGGGCTCGGGCGCGGGCGCATATTCGCTCTCGATCCGGTCTTGCAGGTCGTGGACTTCATTGGCCTCCGCTGCGGGGGCCTCGGTCGGGGCGGCGTCGCCTTCCGGCACCGGACGGGGCGCGGGGCGGGCAGCGACGGGCGGCAGCTTGGGCGGCTTGGCGAACTTTTCCTCGGCGGCCATTTCCTGGCCACGGCCAAGCAAGCGGGCACGACGCGCCTCGACCTGCTCCGGAGCATCTCGGTGATCTGGCGTTAACTTGCGCCGGCCGAATGTTTTCCTAATCATTTCCACCCCTTATCTATCGGGATGGTGACGAATAGAGGTTTCGGAAGTGTTTACTTCGGTGGAACGACCAGCGTTATTCTTCAGCCGGTCTTGCAAGCGGGGAAGGCGTGTCCCGGGATGATCTCGATGATGCGGTCGCCGGCGCGCAATTCGCGGGCGCCTTCTTCCCAGAAACCGATGGCATTGCCGTCGCGCAGGATTCGCACCCCGAGCCCGATGGCGGCCTCGGCGAGCGACTTGCCGACCTCGAAGGCCTCGATCTCGCGCTCGTGGAGACGGACGCGGCCGGTCGCGGAGGCGAGGTCGGCCATATAGTCGGCGATCCCCGCGCCATGCGCCGAGCCGGCGAGGAGGAGACCCGCGAAGCTGGTCGGGTTGATGACGGTGGTCGCGCCCGCGGCACGGGCGGGGAATTCGTTATCCTCGGCGCGTACGGCAAGGCTGATATGCAGCTTGGGACAGAGGTGGCGCGCGGTCAGGCAGATGAGGATCGAGGTATCGTCGCGGCCCGCCGAGATGATCATGGTCGAGGCCTGGCGCAGGCGCACTGCCTCCATCGTCTCGTCGCGGGTGGCGTCGGCCTGGAGGACGATGCAGCCCATCCGCTCGGCCTTGGCGATGCTCTCGGGATTCTGGTCGATGACGACGATCTTTCGCGGGTCCTCGCCGCGGGCGATGAGCTCGTCCACGGCCTCGCCGCCCGAGGTGCCGAAGCCCGCCACCACGATATGGCCGGTGAGGGTGCGTTGCAGTCGTCGCATGAGGAATGTGTCCCAGGTTCGCTTGATGACGAAGGTGTAGGCGGTGCCCGCCAAGATCAAGATGAAGAAGATGCGCGCGGGGGTGACGACGAGGGCGTCGAACAGGCGCGCGCGCTCGGTCACGGGGACGATGTCGCCATAGCCCGTGGTGGTGGCCGAGATCATGGTGAAATAGATGACGTCGGCGAAGGAGAGCTGGCCGTCGACATTGTCGACGAAGGCATCGCGCTCGATCCAGTGCACCGCGATGATGAAGGAGAGCAGGGCGAAGAGCAGCCCGACGCGAATGCCGAACTGGGCCCAGCCGGAGAGCGGGCTTTTCTGGCGCAGAAGCGGGATTTGTGCGCCGGGACGGCCTTTGCGTTCCATCACTCGGCCTTAGACGGCTTCGCGCGTCGAATAAAGGGCGGGCATCCTAGACGTCGATCGCGCCTTCATCGAGGCTCGGCGCTTCGGACTGGATGAAGGCGAAGCGATGCTCGGGCTTCTTGCCCATGAGGCGCTCGACGACATCGCGCGCGGGCTGCTGGTCCTGATAGTCCTGCGGCAGGGTGATGCGGATGAGGCTGCGGCTCGACGGATCCATCGTGGTTTCCTTGAGCTGCCCGGGGTTCATCTCGCCAAGGCCCTTGAAGCGCGCGACCTCGACCTTCTTGCCCTTGAAATGCTCGGCCTCGAGCTCGGCGCGATGCGCGTCATCGCGGGCGTAGAGCGATTTGGAGCCCGCGGTGAGGCGGTAGAGGGGGGGCTGGGCGAGGTAGAGGCGCCCGCGCTTCACCAGCTCGGGCATCTCCTGGAAGAAGAAGGTCATGAGCAGCGTGGCGATATGCGCGCCGTCGACGTCGGCGTCGGTCATGATGATGATCTTGTCGTAGCGAAGCGCATCATCGTCATAGTCCTTGCCCATGCCCGCTCCGAGCGCGAGCGACAGGTCGGCGATTTCCTGGTTGGCGCGGATTTTTTCGCGCGTGGCCGAGGCGACGTTGAGGATCTTGCCGCGGATGGGGAGGATGGCCTGCGTCTTGCGGTTGCGCGCCTGCTTGGCGCTGCCGCCCGCCGAATCGCCCTCGACGATGAAGAGCTCGGTCTCGCCTTCCTCGCTGCCCGAATTGGCGCAGTCGGTGAGCTTGCCCGGCAGGCGAAGCTTCTTGGCGCTGGTCGCGGTCTTGCGCTTGACCTCGCGTTCGGCGCGGCGCTTCAACCGCTCGTCCATCTTCTCGAGGACAGCGCCCAAGAGCGCGCGGCCGCGGTCCATATTGTCGGCGAGATAATGGTCGAAATGGTCGCGCACGGCATTCTCGACGAAGCGCGCGGCCTCGAGGCTGGTGAGGCGGTCCTTGGTCTGGCTCTGGAAATGCGGATCGCGGATGAACACCGAGAGCAGGCACTCGATGCCGCCGAACACGTCGTCGGCGGTGATCTTGGAGGCCTTCTTCTCGCCGACGAGTTCGCCGAAGGCGCGCAGCCCCTTGGTCAGCGCGGCGCGAAGGCCCGCCTCGTGGGTGCCGCCGTCGGGCGTCGGGATCGTGTTGCAGTAGTAGCGCTGGTAGCCGTCGGTCCACACGGGCCAGGCGATGGCCCATTCGCAGCGGCCCTGCCCGTCGGGGAAGTCCTGGCTGCCCGCAAAGGGCGGGCTCGTGATGGTGCCGCGCTCGCCGAGCATTTCGCCGAGATGGTCGGCAAGGCCGTTGTCGAACTTGAAGACCGCGCTTTCGGGCACGTCATCGGAGGCGAGCTTGGCCGCGCATTTCCAGCGGATCTCGACACCGCCGTAGAGATAGGCCTTCGAGCGGGCGAGGTCGTGGAGCCGCTTGGGATTGAACTTCGCGTCCGCGCCGAAGATCTCGGGATCGGGGGTGAAGGTCACCTTGGTGCCGCGGCGGTTGGGCGCGGCACCCACTTCCTCGAGCTTCGAGGTGGCATGGCCCTTGGCGAAGGCCTGGCGGTAGAGCTTCTTGTCGCGGGCGACCTCGACCACCGTCTCGGTCGAGAGCGCGTTGACGACGCTGACGCCGACCCCGTGGAGGCCGCCGGAGGTCGCATAGGCCTTGCCCTCGAACTTGCCGCCCGAGTGGAGGGTGGTGAGGATCACCTCGAGCGCCGACTTGTCCTTGAACTTGGGGTGCGGATCGATCGGGATGCCGCGGCCATTGTCGCTCACCGACAGGCGGTTGCCCTCGTCCAGTTCGATCTCGATCCGGCTGGCATGGCCCGCGACCGCCTCGTCCATCGAGTTGTCGAGGACTTCGGCGGCGAGATGGTGGAGCGCGCGTGCGTCGGTGCCGCCGATATACATGCCGGGTCGGCGACGCACCGGCTCGAGGCCCTCGAGGACCTCGATCGAGGAGGCGTCATAATCGGCGGTGGGCTCGGGCGCGGCGGAATCGAACAGTTCGGACATATGGCGAACGGTATAGGCAGCGCCCGAGCCACACTCCAAGGGAAAAGCGCGGGCAGGGGCGCGAGCCCTAGCGCTTGGGCAGCCAGCGCGTGCCGACCTCGGCCAGCGCGGGCGGCGCGAGGTCGCGCGGGGCGCCGGCACTGCTGTCGACCGGATAAAGGAGGCCGTTGGTGGCGCGGGCGAGCGGGGCGTTACCCTGCCGATTGTCTTGCATCGCGATGCCGCTCGTGTCGCTGTCGCGGCGCACGAGGTCGTCGTCGCCGTGGAGGAGGTTGCCGCGCATGACGCTGTTGCGCGGGGGCGCGGTGCGGCGTGCATCGGCGCCGGCGCCCAGCGCGACCTGGCGGCTGTTGATGATGCTGTTGCGCTCGATCAGCGCGCGGTCGACCGGCTCATATTGGTGGGGCAGCGAGCCGGGGATGCCGTTCATCACCGACAAGGCGCTGCGAAGGCCGGTGCCGGCGAGGCCTTCCATGTAATTGTCGCGCACGACCTGCCGCTCGTTGATGATGCGGATGCCGCCGGTATTGACCTTGCCGTGGCCGAGGAAGACGTTGCCCTCGACGCGGTTGTCGTCACCATGGCGCAGGCTCAGCGTGCCCGCGGCGCGCAGGAAGAGGTTGTCGCGCAGCATGTTGGCGCCCGATTTGACCGAGATGATCTCGGCATCGCCGTCGGTGCGGTCGAAGATGTTGCGCTCGACGAGTGTGCGGCTGCGATGTTCGGCCTGCGCGCTGGTGCCGATGCGGATGGTCTCGCCGCCATTGCGTGCCAGCGGGGGGCGGGGGCCGAAATAATTATGGTCGATGCGGTGGCGGTTGTCGCGCCCGCGCGGATCGTCGATGCGGACCGCGAGCGTGGCGCCAAGGTTGGTCTTGCCCGCAAAGTGGCTGTGGTCGACGCGGTTGCCGCGCCCGTAGAGCACGACCCATTTGTCGTCGCCCTGCGCACGCGGTTTGCTGTAATCGGTGATGGCGACGTCGGTGAGGCGGCTGTCATTGGCGACCGCGCGGCCGATGCGGAAGGCGATGACTTCCTTGCCGGGCGCGTAGCCGTTGGTGAAATGCAGGCCGCTGACATGGAGATAGCGCCCCGCCATGCGCAGGTCCGACCGACCGGTGAGCTTGACCCCGCCCGGGGTCTGCGCGCGCACGGTAATGGGGCGGCCCTGCGCGCCCTCGCCGCGCACCACCATGCGGAAGTCGTGCCAGCGTCCGTCGGCGAGGATCACCTCGTCGCCGGGGCGGGCCGCGCTGATGGCGCGGTCATATTCGGCGGCGGTGCGCACGAGCCGGTCGCGCGCCTGTGCGGAGGTGGCCGCGAGGAGGAGCGTGGCGATGAGCAGGAGGAAGACGAGGACCGGGCGGTCGCGGCGAAAGCTGATCATCAGGGGTGCCTAGGAGGTCGCGGCTTAACGCGGGGTTGCGGGGCGGGGCGCTGCTGGCGGGGCGTCGGAAAAAGGCGTAGAAGCCGTGTCCGGTAGGCGTTTTTTCGATGAAACGACCCGGAAAGGAACGGCATCATGCATGTTTCCACGCTTTCACTTCCCCTGCTTGTCCTCGCCCTTGGCGGCGCGGCGCCTCCAGAGACCGACGAAGACAAGATCGCCAGCGCGTTGAGCGCGGCGCCGGCGTCGATCGCGGCGGGCGCTAGCGTCGCCGACATGGACGGGCGGCTGCTGCGCGAGGGCTCGAACGGCTGGACCTGCCTGCCAGAGAGCCAGATGATGGGACCGATGTGCAACGATGCGCGCTGGATGGCGCTGCTCGGCGCCTTCATGAAGGGCGAGCCCTATGAGGGCGACGAGTTCGGCCTCAGCTACATGCTGGCGGGCGAGGCGGGCGCGCCGGGGGTGAGCAATATCGACCCCACCGCGACCGCGCCCACCGAGGACAACCAGTGGGTCAAGGAAGGGCCGCACCTGATGGTGATCCTGCCCGACCCGGCAGCCTATGAAGGCATCACGACCGATACCTCGGCGCCCGTCTATGTGATGTGGAAGGACACGCCCTATGCGCACCTGATGGTGCGGGTCGGTGACGAGGACTAGCCGGTAGGGCTTGAATTCGGGGCGGATTGCGCGAAAGCTCCTGCCTGAAGGGGGAGGGCGATGGACGCTATAGTCTGGAGCGTGGTGGCGGCACTGCTGGTGCTGGCGGCGCCCTTCATGCTGGGCGCGCTGGCGGCGGGGCCGGTGGGGATCGGTATCGGCACGCTGTTCGGCATGTTCATCGGCATTCCCGCCGCAATCGCTTTCGGGCTGCTGTTTTTCGCGCTGTCGCACTGGCCATGGCATCCGCTGCTGGTGCCGGTCGTGGCGGCGCTGGTGCCGCCGTTCCTCCTATGGGCGCAGGAGCGTTTTCGCTGGCCCCTGAACAATAGCGACCTCGTCGGGATGATGCGGCTGGCCGCGATCGCGGGGCTGGTCGGCGGCGTCGTGCTGGTCCGTGCCGATCCGCAGGGGCTGTGGGCCTGATGGGGGTCTTGCTTGCCGCGCTGGCGTCCTTTGCCGTGCTGGCGGGGCAGTGGGTGTGGCGCAACGGACGGTCGAGCGCGGGCGAGATCATCGGCTTCGGCATCTTGATGGCGGTGCTCATCGGGCTGCCGGCGATGATCGGTTATCTGCTCCTCTTCCTGCTGATCGCGCTCGTCGGGGTGCCGGGGCCGCTGGTGCCGGTCGCCGCCGCGCTCGTGCCGCCGCTGGCGGTGAAGTTGAAGATCAGGTCGGTGCCCCGGCGCTCGCTCGTCCACGGCGGCATTGCCGGACTGGCGGGCGGGCTGGTGCTCTTGTAGATGGACCCGTTCGGCCACTGGGGCTGAAACGAAAAAGGCCCCGGCTGATGCCAGGGCCTTTTCCTTTTGTTCGGTCGCTTAGCGGACCCGCGGGCCGCCAAAGGGCAGCGGGGGCGGGGGCTTGCGGTCGCGGCGCGGGAGCTGCGCCTGGTAGGCGACCCCGCAATGCTCGACGCAATAGGGAAAGCCGGGGTTGGCCTTCTGCCCGCAGAAGTGGAAGTCCGGCTCGCCCGGGTGACCCATCGGCCAGCGGCAGACGCGGTCGTTCAAGTCGAGCAGCGAGGTCTTGTCCGCGACCTCGGCCGAGGGCTTCTCGGGAATGAGGCGACGCGGCGGCGCGGGCGGGATGGGCGCCTGCTGGTCGGACGGGCCCTGGCGCACGAAGCCGCCGGGGCCGACCGAACGATATTGGGTCTTGGTCTTGCCTTCGCCCTCGGCAGCGGCGGTCGCCTTCTCCGGCGTCGGCTTGGCGGCGCGGGCGGGCGCGGGCTTGGCCGGCGCGGCTTTCTTGGCCGCCGGCGGGACAGCGGGCGCGGCTTTCTTGGGGGCGGCGTCCTTCTTGGGCGCGGCCTTCTTCGCCGCGGGCTTGTCGGTGGCCGCCTTCTTGGCCGGCGCCTTCTTGGCCGCGGCCTTTTTCTTCTCGCCCGATTTCACGGGGGAGGGGCGCGATTCGAGGCCGAGGCGATGCGCCTTGCCGATCACCGCGTTGCGGCTCACCCCGCCGAGATCCTCGGCGATCTGGCTGGCGGTCTTTCCTTCGGCCCACATTGCCTTGAGGCGATCGATCCGCTCGTCAGTCCAGCTCAATATCTTCTCCACCCTTGGTCGGGTTCATCATTGTCTTCGTCACGGCCACCCGATAGGCGAGGCGGTCATGAGTGAAAACCAAAATCCGCAATGGTCGAACGCACCGTATGGCAAGCCGATCCTCGGCGCCGTCAACACGGGCGGTCTCAAGACCCTCTATATCAAGGAGGTGCGGCGGTTCTTCAAGGTCCAGCTGCAAACTGTCTGGGGACCGGCGGTCACGACGCTGCTTTATCTCGCCATCTTCACCATCGCGCTGGGGCGCGGCGGGCGCGAGATGATGGGGGTGCCCTTCGCCGACTTCCTCGCGCCGGGCCTCATCGTCATGGGGATGATCCAGGCGTCCTTCGCCAATGCCAGCTTCTCGCTGCTGGTCGGCAAGATCCAGGGGACGATCGTCGATTATCTCATGCCGCCCCTGTCGACGGGCGAATTGATGGCAGGGCTCGTGGGCGCGGCGGTGACACGCGGTTTCCTCGTCGGCGGCGCGGTGTGGCTGGTCATGCTGCTGTGGCCGGGCGTGAGCGTCATCCCCGTGCATCCGCTCGCGGCGCTCTATTTCGGGCTGATGGGCACGCTGATGCTGAGCTTCCTCGGCCTCCTTACCAGCTTCTGGGCAGAAAAGTTCGACCATGCCGCGATGGTGACCAATTTCGTGGTGGCGCCGCTGGCGCTGCTGTCGGGCACCTTCTATTCGGTCGAGGCCTTGAGCGAGGGCTTCCAGGCGGCAAGCCATGCCAACCCCTTCTTCTACGTCATCTCGGGCTTCCGCTATGGCTTCATCGGGGTGGCCGACTCGCCGGTGACGACGGGCGCGATCCTGCTCGCGATCCTGAACATCATCCTGTTCGGATTGTGCTACCGGCTCCTCGACAAGGGCTGGAAAATCAAGAATTAGCGCGGTCAAGCAATTGAAACGCTAGCGTTTTTGTCCGCCTGAACGGCAAATTACATCCATATTCAGCGTGGCCACATGGGGTGTCCCCCAGTCTGGGGGCATCAAGTAACAAGCGTCCCCCATGAGGAGAGCCACCATGCGCAAGACCATCCTCGGCCTCACCGCCGCCCTCGGCGCCAGCATGATCGCCATGCCCGCCGCGGCCGAAGCCCGCCCCGCCGTCTCCGTCTCGATCGGTAGCGGCTATGGCGCGCAGCCCTATGACCGTTATGGCTATGACCCCTATGGCTATGACCGCCGCGGCCATTACGATGCCCGTCGCCACTTCGCTTATGGCAAGGTGCGCGAGCTGCAGGGCCGCGTCGGCCAGATGCGGCAGGACATCCGCTATTTCGCGCGCCAGGGAGCCTTCGAGCGCGGTGAATACAGGAAGCTCGACCGCAAGGCGGCAAAGCTCCAGCAGCGCATCCACCGGATGGGTCGCAACGGCCTCAACCGCGGCGAATATCGCCACGCCGTGCGCGGCATCCGCAACCTGCGCCGCGAGATCCAGCACGAGCTTCGCGACGGGCGTCGCTGGGGCAATTACGGCTACGGCTATCGCGGCGACCGCGACCGCTACTGGGGCGACGACAACCGCTGGGATCGCGATGGTCGCTGGGACCGTCGCTACGACCGGCGCGACGATCGCCGCTACGACCGCCGCGACCGCGATGATGACGACTGGGACGATTAAGTCCTGACGGCTGTCCGCCGACGGAAAGAGGCGTCGCCGCCCATGACGGGTGGCGGCGCCTTTTCTTTGGCGCTAGTGACCCCATTTAGGAGAGAACATCGCGCGCCGACCCGTGGGGCGGCGGGCACCACACCTTAGGAGTAATTGATGACGATTCCCGCGCTGATGCCGGTCTATCCCCGTTGCGACGTCCGGCCGGTGAAGGGCGAAGGCCCTTATCTCTTTGGCGAGAATGGCGAGAAGTGGCTCGACTTCGCCAGCGGGATCGCGGTCAACCTCCTCGGTCACGACCATCCGCATCTCGTCGGCGCGATCCAGAAACAGGCCGCCACGCTGATGCACGTGTCGAACCTCTACGGCAGCCCGCAGGGCGAGCATTGCGCGCAGCGCCTCGTCGACAACAGCTTTGCCGACACCGTCTTCTTCACCAACTCGGGCGCCGAGAGCGTGGAGTGCATGATCAAGACGATCCGCCGCTTCCACGTCGTCGACGGCAATCCGCACAAGAAGGACATCATCACCTTCAAGATGGCCTTCCACGGGCGCACGATGGCGACCATCTCGGCGGCCAACCAGGAAAAGCTCCACGACGGCTTCGAGCCGCTGCTGCCGGGCTTCACCTATGTCGACTTCGACGACCTCGCGGGCGCCGAGGCGGCGATCACCGAAAATACCGCGGGCTTCATCGTCGAGCCGGTGCAGGGCGAGGGCGGCATCCGTCCCGCCAGCCAGGAATTCATGCAGGGCCTGCGGGCGCTCGCCGACAAGCACGGCCTGCTCCTCGGCCTCGATGAAGTGCAGTGCGGCGTGGCGCGTACCGGTACGCTCTATGCCTATGAGCAATATGGCATCACCCCCGACGTCCTCGCCTCGGCCAAGGGGCTGGGCGGCGGCTTCCCCGTCGGTGCCTGCCTTGCCACCGAACATGCCGCCAAGGGCATGACCTTCGGCACCCATGGCTCGACCTATGGCGGCAATCCGCTCGCCATGGCGGCGGTCGAGGCGGTGCTCGACGTCGTCGCGAACGACGAATTCCTCGCCGAGGTGAAGGCCAAGGGCGAGCGCCTGCGCGGCGCGCTCGAGCAGATGATCGGCAACCATCCCGACCTGTTCGAGAGCGTGCGCGGCATGGGGCTGATGCTCGGCATCAAGATGACCGACAAGGTCGTCAGCCGCGCCTTTGTTGGCTGGCTGCGCAGCCAAGGCCTGCTCGCGGTCGCGGCGGGCGAGAATGTCATGCGCGTGCTGCCGCCGCTCAACATCACCGACGAGCATATCAGCGAGTTCGTGGAGAAGCTGTCGGCAGCGGCCGGCAAGTATGAGATCCCCGCAAGCTGATGGCCGACACCGAGCGCACCGACCTGTCCCACGACGTCGTGACCGGCGCGATGCTCCCCACACGGGGGGCGCGCGGGCGGTTGGTGCGGCTCACCCATGCGCTCGACGCCATCCTCGCGCCGCATGAATATCCGCCCGTCATCGAGAAGTTGCTCGCCGAGGCGCTCGCCCTCGCGGCGCTCCTCGGCTCGCTCCTCAAGGACGAGAAGGGGCAGATCACCATGCAGGCGCAGACCGAGAATGGCGTCGTCGACCTCCTCGTCTGCGATTATCACCAGGGGCAGCTTCGCGGGCATGTGAAATATGACAAGGAGCGGCTCGTCGAGGCGGGGCCCGAGCCGACGCTGTTCCAGCTGTTCGGCAAGGGCTATCTCGCCATTACCTTCGACCAGCCGACCCGCAAGGAGCGCTACCAGGGCATCGCCCCGATCGAGGGCGCGGATATCGGCGAGGTGGCGCAGAGCTATTTCGCCCAGTCGGAGCAGATCCCGAGCCTCGTGCGCGTCCATGCCGAGAAGAAGGACGATCACTGGGTCGCGGGCGGGCTGATGTTCCAGCACCTCCCCGAGGGCGAGGAAGGCCGCGACCGGCTCCACACCAAGCTCGACCATCCCGACTGGCCGCATGTCGCCATCCTGGCGGGATCGGTCCGGCCCGAGGAGTTGGTCGACAGGAGCCTTCCGCTCGACGATCTGCTCTGGCGTCTCTTCCACGAAGAGGATGAAGTGCGGCTGCTCGGTTCGACCGGGCTGTCGAAAGGGTGCCGATGCTCGCCGGAATATATCAAGACCGTCATTGCCCGCTTTCCGCCTGCCGAGCAGCGCGAGATGGTGGCCGACGACGGCTTCATCCGCGTCGACTGCGCCTTCTGCGCGACGAGTTTCCCGATCGCGCCCGTGGTCGAGGGCGATGTGCCGGACGGGGACAGCGGCGACGGCGTTTAACCGTCGTTCATCGTTCAGTGGTAAAGTGCGTCCGATGAAACGAGTGATTCGAGCGATGATCGGTTTGACCGCGCTGGGCTTCGGCCTTGGCGGCACCGCTGCGCTTGGCATGGAGCACCAGGGCAAGCCGCATCTCCTGAAGAGTGTCGAGAGCGGCTTGTGGGAAGTGACCAAGCCCGGCTCGAAGGCCGCGCCCAAGCGCATCTGCCTCGCCGATGTCTCGCTGCTCGCGCAGTTCGAGCATATGGGCCGCCAGTGCACGCGCATGACCGTCTCCGAGAAGGGCGATACGGCGCTGATGCGCTATACCTGCACGAGCGGCGGCTTCGGCTCGAGCGACATGCAGGTGGTGACGCCGCGCTCGCTCCGCATCCAGACGCAGGGCATCAAGGACGGCCTGCCGTTCCATGACACGCTGCACGCAAGGCGCGTCGGTAGCTGCTAGGGCGCGAATGCGTGGCGGCTGCTGGACGTCGTTGCTGCGTCGCTAGCGATGCGCTGCATCGCGGCGCTCCTCGCGCCTAGCCAGCAACCCCCACGCGCCCGCTTGTGTGGGGCATTTGTGGGTTTGGGTGTTTTTGCCTAAGGGGCCGACCCATGAAGAAAAAAGCGGTCATCCTCCTGTCGGGCGGGCTCGATTCGATGGTCTGCGCGGGGCTTGCGCGCGAGGCCGGTTACGAGATCCACGCGCTCACCATCGATTACAACCAGCGCCACCGGGTGGAGCTGGAAGCGGCAAAGGCGATCGCGGCGCAGGTCGGCGCGGCAGAGCATGTGGTGCTGCCCCTCGACCTCACCGCCTTCGGCGGCTCGGCGCTGACCGCCGACATCGACGTGCCCAAGGAGGGCGTGGGCGAGGGCATTCCGGTGACCTATGTGCCCGCGCGCAACACGGTCTTCCTCTCGCTCTGCCTCGCTTATGCCGAGACGCGCGGGGCGAACGACATCTTCATCGGCGTCAACAGCCTCGACTATTCGGGCTATCCCGACTGTCGCCCCGACTTCATCGCCCAGTTCGAACGCCTCGCGCAGCTTGCCACGAAGGCGGGCGACGAGGGGCAGGTGATGCGCATTCGCACGCCATTGCAGGACATGACCAAGGCCGACATCGCGCGCGAGGCGCATCGCCTCGGCATGGACGCGGGGCTGAGCCACAGCTGCTACGATCCCGGCCCCGACGGCGGCGCCTGCGGCGCGTGTGACAGCTGCCGCCTGCGCCACAAGGGCTTCGTCGAGGCGGGGCTGCCCGATCCGACGCGCTATGCGGAAGGGGTGGAGCCCGCCTGATGGCCTATGCGGTCAAAGAGATTTTCCTGACCCTGCAGGGCGAGGGGATGCAGGCCGGCGCGCGGGCGGTGTTCCTGCGCTTTGCGGGGTGCAACCTGTGGTCGGGGCTCGAGCGCGACCGCGAGAAAGCCGTGTGCCAGTTCTGCGATACCGATTTCGTCGGCACCGACGGGGTGAATGGCGGCAAGTTCGCCACGGCCGAGGCGCTGGCGGAGGCGGTCGCGGGCCTGTGGGGAGAGGGCAAGGCGAACCGGATGGTGGTGATCACCGGCGGCGAGCCGCTGTTGCAGCTTGATGGGGCGCTGATCGACGCGCTCCATGCGCAGGGCTTCCGGATTTCGGTCGAGAGCAATGGCACGCTTCAGGCGCCCGAGGGGATCGACTGGCTGTGCATCAGCCCCAAGTTCGGCTCGGAACTGGTGCAGCGCTCGGGCGACGAATTGAAGCTGGTCTGGCCGCAGCCGTTCGATCTCGACGAACTGGAAGCATTGGATTTCGACCATTTCCTCCTGCAGCCGATGGACGGCGAGCAGGTGGAGGAAAATACCGACGCGGCGATCGCGCTGGTGATGGAGCGGCCGAAATGGCGGCTCACCCTCCAGACGCATAAATTGCTGGGGCTGGCCTAGTCCTCGTCGGCCTCGTCGGCGCCCGCGTTGCGGCCCGGCACCTCGTCATCGACGAGCCCCGCGTCATTGTCGGTGGCGGCATCGATCGCGGTGATGTCGCGGCCCTCGATGGCGACGACCTCGGGCGCATCGGCCTGTTCCTCGACGACGGCCGCTTCCTCCGAACCGCCGCAGGCGGCGAGGGGCAGGGCGAGGGTGGCGAGGATGAGGCGGCGCATGGGTGTCTCCGGACTTAGCTGTTGCAGGCGTCTTGCTCGCACTTGGCGTGGAGCTGCGCAAGGAAGTTGTCGGCATGTTTCTTCAGGGCAGCGTCGATGCTGGCCATGTCGGACGGCGCGCCGAGCTTCTCGAGGCTGGTGACGCCGAACTCCGAGATGCCGCAGGGCACGATGCCGCCGAAGTGGCTGAGGTCGGGCGCGACGTTGATCGAGAAGCCGTGGAGCGTGACCCAGCGCTTCACCCGCACGCCGATGGCGCCGATCTTGGCTTCGTCGGGGCCGTGGCCGGTCCAGATGCCGATGCGGCCGGGCTCGCGGCGGGCCTCGACGCCGAGTTCGCCCAATGCGTCGATCATCCAGCCTTCGAGGAGGTGGACGAAGCGGCGGATGTCACGCCCGCGTTTTCCGAGGTCGAGGTTGAGGTAGCCGACCCGCTGGCCGGGGCCGTGATAGGTGTAGCGCCCGCCGCGGCCCGCCTCGTAGACGGGGAAGCCGTCGGGGTTGAACAGTTCGGCCGGATCGGCGCTGGTGCCCGCGGTGAAGAGCGGCGGATGTTCGAGCAGCCAGATGCGCTCAGGCGCGCCGGTCTCGCGGATCGCGGCGGCGCGCGCGGTCATGTCCGCGAGCGCTTCCTCGTAAGGGACGGGGGCGTCCGACTGCTGCCATTCGACGGTCATGGGCGCGATGTGCGGCCTCGCGCCGTGCTTGGCAAGGGGCAGGGGGACTGCCATGATGGGCGGACCAGTTTTCCGGGGGAAGAGACGCACATGACACGACTGTCGATCAGCAAGGCCTGGGACGATAGCCGCCCGATCATGGCGCGCGACGGGCGCCTCATGTTCATCGTGGCGCTGGCCACCGTGGTCCTGCCCGGCACGATCCTGATGACGCTCGATCCCGCGCAGACCGAACTGGCGATGGAAGCGCAGGTCGATGTGCGCGAGGCCGATCCGCTGGTCAGCTTCCTCGGCTTCCTCTTCATGTTCGTGAACATCATCGGCTCGATCGCGATCAGCTATCTCGCGCTCTATCGCGGGGCGAGCGTGGGCGATGCGTTGCGGCGGGGCATGAAGCGGCTGCTGACCACGCTGGGGGCGGCGCTGCTCTTCGTCATCCCGATCGCGCTCCTCGTGGTGCTGGTCATGCAGCTCGGCCTCTCGCCCGAGACACGGGCGGCGCTCGAGGCGGGCGAGACGCCGATGCTGTCGGGCAGCGAGGTGATGCTCGTGCTCGCGCTCATGGCGTTCCTTATTTGGGTCGCGGTCCGCATGTCGCTGTTCACCCCCGTGATCGCGGCGGAGGACAAGGGGCCCGTGGCGGTGATCCGCCGGGCCTGGGCCCTCAGCGGCGGTCATTTCTGGCGGCTGTTCGGCTTTTTCCTGCTGCTCGTCATCGGCGCGCTCGTCTTCATGGGGGTTGTCGGCATCATCGCCGGCCTTGCCATCACGCTGGTGCTGGGCGAGGCCGAGCCGCTGACGCTGGCCGCGCTGCTGCTCGGGCTCGTGGCGAGCCTTGCGCAGGCGGCGGTGACGATCGTCTATTCGACCGTGCTGGCGCGAATCTATTTGCAGCTTGCGGGCCGGCCTGCCGATCCGGCGGTGGGCGTGCCGCCGGTCAGCGCGGAGCCGGTCGAATAGGGCCTATTCCCAGCGCGCGAGCGGGGGCAGGCTCATCAGGATCGCATCGACATTGCCGCCGGTCTTGAGGCCGAACAATGTGCCGCGGTCATAGAGCAGGTTGAACTCGACATAGCGGCCGCGGAAGTCGAGCAGCTGCCCCATGTCCTCCTCGGTCCAGTCGCTGTCCATCCGCCGCCGCACGATCTGCGGGAAGATGTCGAGGAAGGCCTCGCCGACATCGCGGGTGAAGGCGAAATGCGGCTCGAACAGGTCGCCTTGCGCATCGAGGCGATCATAGAAGATGCCGCCGACGCCGCGATGGCGCTGGCGATGGGGCAAATAGAAATAGTCGTCCGCCCACTTCTTGAATTTCTCATAATAGGTCGGGTCGTGCGCGGCGCAGGCGGCGCGCAGGCGCGCATGGAAGGCCTCGGTGTCTTCCTCGTAGGGAATGGCGGGATTGAGATCGGCACCGCCGCCGAACCAGCGCTTGGTCGTGGTGATCATGCGCGTGTTCATGTGGACGGCGGGGACATGGGGGTTGGCCATGTGCGCGACGAGGCTGATTCCGGTGGCGAAGAAGCGCGGGTCTTCCTCGGCGCCGGGAATCGAGGGGGCGAATTCGGGGCTGAACTCGCCGCCCACGGTCGAGACGTTGACGCCGACCTTCTCGAAGACCTTGCCCTTCATGGTGCCGCGCGTGCCGCCGCCGCCGTCGGCGCCCGAGGGATCCTCGCGCTTCCAGCTGGCGTAATCGAAGGTGGCGTCGGAGCCGGCCTCGCGCTCGATTCCTTCGAAGGCGGCGCAAATGCGGTCACGGAGCGCCTCGAACCAGTCGCGGGCGGCCTGTTGCTGATCGTCAAGCTGTTGCATGGCGCCCGCTTTATCCTTTCGTCGCGCCCGCGCAACCCATTGGCGCGGGTGGGAGAGAGGAAGGTCGCGAGCAGGGGGGCTAAAATCCGGCCTTGGCAAATGCGGGTCATCGCGTCTATCAGGCGCCCAACCGTGCGGGTCCCCATGCTCATGAGGACCCCTTTTTGCAAAGCCAAGACTGTAGGGATCATCCATGGCAACGGTCGAACAGCCTGACCCCCTCCTCAAAGAAGATGCAACCGAGCCCGCAGAGGGCGTGCGTCGCCGCGACTTCCTCGACATCGCCGCCGTCTCGTTCGGCGCCGTCGGTGTCGGTGCGGTCGCCTTCCCGCTCGTCAACCAGATGAGCCCGCCCGCCGACGTGCTGGCGCTCGCCTCGATCGAGGTGGACGTCTCGAAGGTCGAGCCGGGGCAGGCGATCAAGACGAGCTGGCGCAAGCAGCCGGTGTTCGTGCGCAACCTCACGCCGGCCGAGATCGAGGAAGCCAATGCGGTCCCCGCCAGCGCGCTGCGCGAGCCGCAGACGCTTGCCGAGCGTACCGCCGAGGGCAAGGAAAACTGGCTCGTCACCATGGGCGTCTGCACCCATCTCGGCTGCGTGCCGCTGGGCGCCGCCGAGGGTGAGAACAAGGGCGATTACAACGGCTATTTCTGCCCGTGCCACGGTTCGCACTACGACACGGCAGGCCGTATCCGCAAAGGCCCGGCGCCGACCAACCTCGTCGTGCCTGAATTCGAATTTGTCTCCGACACGCTGATCCGGATCGGATAGGAAGAAAAACCATGAGTTTCGCCTGGGCCAAGCCTTACGAACCCAAGACCCAGCTGGGTCACTGGATCGACCAGCGCCTGCCGCTGCCCCGCATGATCTACGGTGCCGTCGGCGGCGGTTATCCCGTCCCGCGCAACCTCAACTATGCGTGGAATTTCGGCGTTCTCGCCGGCGTCTTCCTGATGATCCAGATCGTCACCGGCATCGTGCTGGCGATGTGGTACAATAGCGGCATCGGTACTGCCTTCGGCTCGACCGAGCATATCATGCGCGACGTGAATGCGGGCTGGTTCCTGCGCTATGCCCACGCCAATGGCGCGAGCTTCTTCTTCATCGTCGTCTACATCCATATCTTCCGCGGGCTCTTCTACGGCTCCTACAAGGCGCCGCGCGAGCTCGTCTGGATGCTCGGCCTCGTCGTCTACCTCCTGATGATGGCAACCGCCTTCATGGGCTACGTCCTTCCCTGGGGGCAGATGAGCTACTGGGGTGCGCAGGTCATCACCGGCTTCTTCTCGGCCTTCCCGGTCGTGGGCGAGCCGCTGCGTGTCTGGCTGCTGGGCGGCTATGCCCCCGACCAGGCCGCGCTGACCCGCTTCTTCTCGCTCCACTACCTGCTGCCCTTCGTGATCGCGGCGGTGGTGATCCTGAAGACCTGGGCGCTGCACATCCCGGGCTCGTCCAACCCGACCGGCGTCGACGTGAAGACCGAGAAGGACACGCTGCCCTTCCACCCCTTCTTCACCGCCAAGGACGGCTGGTTCGTGCTCGCCTTCCTCGGCCTCTATGCCGCGATGGTCTTCTTCGCGCCCAACGCGCTCGGCCACCCGGACAACTATATCGAGGCCAATCCGCTGGCGACGCCCGCGCACATCGTGCCCGAATGGTACTTCCTGCCCTTCTACGGCATTCTCAAGGCCTTCACGGTGGACTTCATCCTGCCGGCCAAGCTGTGGGGCGTGATCGCCATGTTCGGTTCGATCCTGCTGCTCTTCCTGCTGCCGTGGCTGGACCGTTCGCCGGTTCGCTCGGGTCACTATCGTCCGGTGTTCAAGGTCTTCTTCGCGATCCTGATCGTCGACGTGCTGATCCTCGGCTGGGCCGGGGGCGCCAGCCCGACGCCGGGCGTGGTCGCGATCATGCAGATCGCCACCGCTTACTATTTCGCCCACTTCCTCATCATCCTGCCGCTGATCTCGAAGCTCGAGAAGCCGCTGCCGCTGCCCAACTCGATCTCGGGTTCGGTGCTGCACGGCGAGGCGGAGGAAAGCGCGCCCTACGGGCTCGCCAAGGCTTAAGAACGAAGGAACCGACACGACCATGGGTCAGCTTCTGAAATTCATCGGCATCCGCGGCTTTGCGTTCTTCGTTGGCCTCGGCTTCCTCTTCGTCCTCCTCTGGTCGTTCGTCACCGACGCGATCAACTATTTCGAGGAGCCGCCCGTGAAGGGCGCCGAATATGCGCTGGTGAAGGAAAACAAGGACGTCGATTTCGCGTTCGAGGGTGCCTTCGGCCGCTACGACCAGGCGCAGCTTCAGCGCGGTTTCGCGGTGTTCCAGAACGTCTGCGCTTCGTGCCATGGCATGCAGTATGTGGCGTTCCGCAACCTCGAGGACCTCGGCTACACGCCCGAGCAGGTGAAGGCGTTCGCGGCCAACTGGCCGATCGAGGTGCCGACCATCAATCCCGATACGGGTGAGGATGCCACGCGTCCGGCGCTGCCGGCCGACCGCTTCCCCAACCCCTATGCCAACGAGGTTGCGGCGCGCGCGGCGAACAACAATGCCTATCCGCCCGACATGAGCCTGATCGCGAAGGCGCGTCCGGACGGTGCCAACTATATCTACTCGCTGCTGACCGGCTATCAGGAGCCCTATCAGGGCTATGAGGAAAGCGCCGAGGAGCTGGCCGAGAAGTATCCCGAGGCACAGCCGGGCGAGGGGCTCTACCACAACCCGTGGTTCCCGAACCTCAACATTGCCATGCCGGCGCCCATCACGGCCGACGGGCAGGTCGAATATCCCGAAGGCGCCCCCGAGGCGACCGTCGAGCAGATGTCGGCCGACGTCGCGGCCTTCCTGATGTGGGCGGCCGAACCCAAGGCCGACACGCGCAAGAATGCCGGCCTCGCGGTGCTCATCTTCCTCGCCTTCGCGACCGTCTTTGCCTACATGTCCTATCGTCAGATCTGGGCCGAGGCGAAGCGCAAGGTCGCGCTCAAGGGCCCGCTCGATCCCGAGCATATGGCCGAGCGCGAAGCCGCCAAGGCCGAAGCCGCCGAACATGGTCGCGGGGTGAAGGGCTAAGCCCTCTCAGCCGACGGCCAAGAGAAGAGGCCCGGTGGAGCGATCCGCCGGGCCTTTTTCTTTGTGTTCGGAGCGCAATGGTCCTGCGCCGCCCGGGCGCACGCTGGTGGCATCCTGCGTCGTTGTGCAGGCGGGCGGGCATGGATCCCCGCCTTCGCGGGGATGAAGGTGAGGGGCGGGGGGCCTGTTAAGGTGGCTAGTCGGCGCTGGGGCGCCTGAGGACGAGCAGGATGGTGTCCATCGACAGGACCTTCACCCCGTCCTGGTTGGTCGCCTCGATGCGGCTGCGCGCACTGCCGAGACCCGACTTGGAGCGCGAAGGGGTGGTCTCGAGGGTCTCGCTGGTGACGCTGAGCGTATCGCCCGGGAAGACGGGCTTGAGCCAGCGCAGGTTATCGACGCCGGGCGAGCCGACGCTCGCGAGCTGGCGTTCCGTAAAACTGTCGACGATGACGCGCATGACCATCGCGCACGTATGCCATCCGGACGCGCTGATGCGCCCGAAATGGGTCAGGGCGGCGGCCTCGTCGGAGAGATGGAAGGGCTGGGGGTCGTAGCGCGTGGCGAAGTCGATGACTTCCTCGCGCGTCACCTCGGTGGTGCCGAGGTCATAGCGCTCGCCGACCTCCAGATCTTCCCAGAACAGCATCAGACGTTGAACTTGAAAAGCATGATGTCGCCGTCGTGGACGACATATTCCTTGCCTTCCTGCCGCAGCTTGCCGGCATCGCGCGCACCGCTTTCGCCGCCCAATTCGACATAGTCGTCGAAAGCGATAGTCTCGGCGCGGATGAAGCCGCGCTCGAAGTCGGTGTGGATCTCGCCGGCGGCCTGCGGCGCCTTGGCGCCCTTGGCGACGGTCCAGGCGCGCGCTTCCTTGGGCCCGCAGGTGAAGAAGGTGTGCAGGTTGAGCAGGTCGTAGCCCGCACGGATGATGCGGTTGAGGCCGGTTTCCTCGAGCCCCATCTCGCCGAGGAATTCGAGGCGCTCGGCGGGGTCCATGCCGACCATGTCGGCCTCGATCGCGGCGGAGACGATGACCGCCTCGGCGCCCTCGGCCTTCGCCTTTTCGAACACCTTGGCCGAATAGTCGTTGCCGTTCGCGGCATCGTCCTCGTTGACGTTGCAGACGTAGAGGACGGGCTTGGCGGTCAGGAGCTGGGCCTGGCGGAAGTGCTTGGCCTCTTCCTCGTCGTTGATGTCGGTGAGGCGGGCGGGCTTGCCGTCGCGCAGGAGGTCGAGGGCCTTGCCGAGGACGGCGGCCATGATCTTGGCCTCCTTGTCGCCGCCGGTGGCGCGCTTCTGGGCGTTGGGCACGCGCTTCTCGAGGCTCTCGAGGTCGGCGAGGAGGAGTTCGGTCTCGACCACTTCGGCATCGGCGATGGGATCGACGTGGTTGGAAACATGCTGGATGTCGTCATCCTCGAAGCAGCGCAGGACGTGGACGATGGCGTCCACCTCGCGGATGTTGGCGAGGAACTGGTTGCCGAGGCCTTCGCCCTTCGATGCGCCCTTCACGAGGCCCGCGATGTCGACGAAGGCGAGCTGGGTCGGGATGACCTTGGCCGAGTTCGCGATGCCGGCGATCTTGTCGAGGCGCGGATCGGGCACGGCGACCTGCCCGACGTTGGGCTCGATGGTGCAGAAGGGATAGTTGGCGGCCTGTGCCGACTGCGTCTCGGTGAGCGCGTTGAACAGGGTGGACTTGCCGACGTTGGGCAGCCCGACGATGCCGCATTTGAAACCCATGGAAACCTCGTGAAATTCTATTCTTCGCGAGGCTGTTAGGGGATCAGGCCGTCGGCGGCAACGGGGTCAGGACGCTTTGCACCGCGGGCCCCCATGCCTGGCTCTGCCCGACCCAGCTAAGCTGGGTTTCCGCCGAGACGCGGTTGATCGCCATTTGCGGCTTGGTGCCGGGGTGGATGGCGCGGCGCAGCGGGCGCTCGGCGGCAGGCAGCATCGCGATCTCGGCGATGGCGCGGGGAATGTCCATCGGGTCGGCGTTGCGGCCCGAGCCGTCCTCGGTACCCATGCGCGCGACCATCTCGGGGTAGCCGGCGGCGTGGACGGGCTCGATGCGCTCTTTCAGGGCACTGTTGTAGATGTTGCGGTTCTTCCAGATCTCGGTGGGATAGCCGCCGGGCTGGAGGATGGTGACGCCGAGGCCGTGGGGCTGGATTTCGTAGGCGAGCTGTTCGGCCATTGCCTCGACCGCGAACTTGGTGGCGCAATAATGGCCCGCTCCGGGCGCGATGACGCGGCCGAGTTGCGAGGAGACGAAGAAGAGGTGGCCGCTGCCCGCCTCGCGCATCATCGGCAGGAAGGCGCGCGCGACGCGGTGATAGCCCATCACATTGGTGTCGAACTGGAGGCGGATGGCCTCCTCGTCCTGCACCTCGACCGGACCCGTGATGCCGATGCCCGCATTGTTGACCAGAATGTCGAGCCCGCCGTCCTCGGCGACCTTGGCGGCGGTACCGGTCACTTCATGGGGGCGCAGGACGTCGAGCGCGAGGAGGCGCAGGTCGAGGCCTTCGGTGTCGGCGACTTGCTGGAGCGCGGCAGCCTCGGCGCGCGGCATGTTGCGCATGGTGGCGTAGACGGTGGCGCCCGCGCGGGCGAAGTGGAGCGCGGTGAGATTACCGAAGCCCGAGGAGCAGCCGGTGATGAGGATGCGCTTGCCGGCAAGGCCGGTGCCTTGCGCGACGGCACCCCCGGGGAGGCTCGCGGCGACGCCGGCGGCGGCGGCGGCCTGCATCAGCTGGCGGCGGGTGAGGGCGGGCATGAAGCGTCTCCTGCGTCTGTCGCAGGGCAGCCTAGTCCTACCTCAGGCGAAATTGAAGCTGATGGAGAGGCGCTCGGTCTCGCCGAGGTTGGGAAGCACTTCGTGGCGCAGGAAGCTCTCCCACAGGAGGAGCGTGCCCGCGGCGGGACGGATGGTCACATGGGGCTGGAGATGCTCGGGGGCGCTTTCCTCGCGCAAGGGGGCGACCATCATCATCGGCAGCCGCGGATCCTCGAAGCGGATGGCGCCCGCGCCCTCGGGGACGTCGACATAGAGGGTGCCCGACAGGACGCTGTGCGGGTGGATATGGGCGCTATGGTGGGCGCCGGGGTCCATAAGGTTGACCCAGATATGGTCGAGCTTGGGCTCATGGTCCCAGCCGAGCTCTTTCGCGAAGGCGCGCGCATGCTCCTCGAGGAGCGGCACGAGGTCGCCGATCGCGGGGTCGCGGGTGGGGAGGTCGTCGAGGCTGGCATAGCTGGTGTAGCCCCAATAATCCTTCTCTTCCGCCCAGCGCTGGCCCGCCTCGTCATCCTCGGCGAGGGTGCGCACGGTGCGCGCGAGGTCGGCGAGGTCGACCTTGAGCGGGGCCTCGTAGAGGGGGGAGGCGAAGAGGAGGCGGCTCTTGCTCATTCGCCCTGCCTCAGCGCGATGTCGTTCATGAAGCGGGCAAGGTCGCCGTCGGCGAGCCACTCGGCTTCCGAGGCGATGGCGCCGAGCATGTGGACGAGGTCGTCGATCTCGGCCTTGGCATAATTGCCGAGGACATGGCCGGTCACGCGGTCCTTGGAGCCGGGGTGGCCGATGCCGATGCGCACGCGCGTGAAGTCGGGGCCGAGATGCTTGTTGATCGACCTGAGGCCATTGTGGCCGGCGAGCCCGCCGCCGACGCGCGCCTTCACCTTCATGGGCGCTAGGTCGAGCTCGTCGTGGAAGACGGTGAGGTCATCCTCGCCCAGCTTGTAGAAATCGAGCGCGGCACGGACCGAGGAGCCGCTCTCGTTCATATAAGTGGCGGGCTTTAGCAGGAGGACCTTGTGGCGGCCGATGCGGCCTTCGCGGACCTCGCCGCGAAACTGCTTCTTCGGCGGTGAGAAGCCGTAGGTCTCGGCGATAGTGTCCACCGCCATGAAGCCGACATTGTGCCGGTGCATCCGATATTTCTCGCCCGGATTGCCGAGCCCCACCCAGATCTGCATGCGCCAGCCCCTAGCGCAAAAGAAAAGCGCCGCCCACCCCGGGGGTGAGCGGCGCCAATCTGTTCGCGTGGAAGCGAGGCTTCGGGCTTATTCGCCCTTGTCGGCGTCGCCCTCGGCTTCGCCTTCGCCTTCGCCTTCTTCACCGGCCTGCTCGGTCGCGGGGACCTCGTCAGCGGCGACTTCTTCTTCCTCGGCGGCGTCGTCCTGGCTCTTCATGGCCGACGGCGCGACGAGGGTCGCGATGGTGTAGTCACGGTCGACTTCGTTCGACGCGCCCTCGGGCAGGTCGACGCTGCTGACGTGGATCGAATCACCGATGTCGAGGCCCTTGAGGCTGATGACGATTTCATCGGGGATGTTGGCCGCGTCGCAGACGAGGTCGAGCTCGTGACGGACGACGTTGAGGACGCCGCCACGGGTCATGCCCTTCGATTCCTCTTCGTCGATGAAGCGGACGGGGATCTGCACGTGGACGGTCGCGCCCTTTTCGAGGCGGAAGAAGTCGATGTGGATCGGACGGCTGGTAACCGGGTGGAACTGCACGTCCTTGGGTAGGGTGCGGTGCTTGTCCTTGCCGACGGTGAGTTCGACGACGGAGTTCATGAAATGCCCGGTGTTGAGCATCTTGATGACTTCCTTGGCCTCGATGTGGACACCGAGGGGTTCCTTCTTGCCACCGTAGATCACGGCGGGGACCCGGCCGTCGCGGCGCAGTGCACGGGAGGCTCCCTTGCCAACCCCTTCACGCAGCTCGGCGGGCAGCGTCAGCTGATCGCTCATCTTGTTCTTCCTTCAATGAATTTTATGTGCGTCCGCCCACGCCTCCAGGGATGACCATGGGACGAACCGGCGCTCCATAGGCGGCAAGGCCCTCGGATGCAAGGAAAAGTGCGGGTCGGCGGGGTGCCGTGCGCGGCTAGTCGATGCGCTCGACCGGCAGGCCGCGGCGGCGGGCATAGTCGATGACCGACCGGTCGCCGTCGAGATGGCCCGCGCCGACCGCGACGAAGACGGTGCCGGGGGTCTCGAGCCGCGCCTCGATCCAGTCGACCCAGTTGCGGTTGCGGGCATAGAGGAGGCGTTCGAGATATTCCTCGGTCATCCCGGGCGCCGCCTCGGCATGATGGGCGACGATGGCGGGGCCTTCGGTGGCGAGCAGCGCTTGCAGGCCGAGCGGGCGGCCGGTGCGCCAGCGTTCGAGCATGGCGTTCCATTCGGCAACGCTTTCCTCGGGGCCGGCCTCGTGGCGGGCGAACCAGCTGTCGAGCCAGGCATCCTGCAATTCCTGCGAATAGTCGTCGGACATCTGCACCTGGAAGCGGAGCGTCTCGAGCGCCCCGTGCGGTTTGCGCATCGCGTCGAACTGCATCTCCAGCTCTTCCTCGACGCCGCTGTCATCCTCCTCGCCGGCGCTTTCGCCGAGCAGGCCGTCGAGCAGGCCCTCGACCAGCGCCCAGCTGTCGATCTTGTCGTAGAAGCTCTCGGGCAGGGGCATTTCCTGCGCCGCCAACAGACGGTCGAGGGTGGGGTGGTAGCGCGGGTCGAGCCGCTCGCGCAGCGGCGGATTGGACGGGTCGAAGGCGGCCTCGGCGACATAGCCGATCATCTCGAAGATTGGCGGCTCGCCAGGACCGATCTCGGTCACCAGCATGTCGGCATCGGCGATGGCGCGGGTTATGCGCGCATCCTGCCAGCAGGTCGCAGAGGGCAGTGAATGGATGGTGCCGAACAGATAGATGCGGCTGTCGGCATCGGCCACGCGCCACAAGGCGGGGCGCGGCGCGGCGACGTCGTCGGCGAAACAGTGGCCCTTGGGGTTGGTCTTGGCCTTGATCAGCGACAGGTCGGCCTGCGCCGCCGCGGGGCTGGCGGCGAAGAGGGCGGCGGCGGCCGCGGCCGTCGCGACCGGGGCGAGGGCGGGAAGACGCATCACTTGATCCCCCTCACTCGCCCAGCCGGACGACCTCGTTGCCAGCGGCCTCGAGCATCAGGATGACGCTGTCGCCGCCCGCCAGATGCCCCGCGCCGACCGCAACGAAAACGGTGCCCGGGCGGTCCATGCGGTCATCGAGCCAGTTGGCCCAGTTGCGGTTGCGGCGGGTGAGGATGGCGCTGCGGATCTCGCTGCCCATCGGCATGCCCTCGTTGAAGGTGGCGGCGATGGAGTCGGTGTCACCGCGCGTCCATGCCTCGAGCATGGCGCCGAAGCTGGCCTTGGTTTCCTCGGTGGTGACGATGGTCGATTCGAGGAAGATGCGCTGGGCGTCGGCGGACATGGTGTCGAAATAGGAGAGCTGTTCCTCGTTGGTCTCGAGCTGCTCGATCGACTTGCCCGAAAGGGCGAAGGCGGTTCGCAGGTCGTTCTCGACGCCCGCCTCGGCGGTGAGGCCCAGTTCGGCGGCGGTCTGGGCGAAGAGGGTGAGCCCCGCGACCCAGCTTTCCATCAGGTTGAAGGCGGCCATCGGCTGGCCCGATTTGGCGATCTTGGCGAGGAGCAGCGCGCGTTTGTCGGGGCTGACGCGCTGGTCGATCGGGGGCAGGCCCTGCGACATGCCCATGCGCGCCATGAGGAGGCCGAGTTCGGTGGGGTCCTCATTGTCGATGATGGTCTCGACGACGAGCGTGTCGGAAGCGGCGATGGCGCTGTCGATGGTCGGCGTGCGCCATTCATAGTCGGCGGGCAGGAGGTGGAAGGTGCCGAACAGGTAGATGGTGGTGTCGGCATCGCGCATCACCCAGATGGCGGGATCGACCGCTTCCACCGTGTCGGCGGCGCTGCGCGGCTCGTCGATCGAGACGGCGGCCTCGCGGTCATAGTCGTCGAGCCCGGCGGTGGTGGTGGTGCAGCCGGCGAGGCCGAAGGCGATGAGCCCCGTGAGGGCAGTGGCGTTACGCAAGTCGTCTCTCCTCGTCTGCAACGAGAAAGGGCGCCCCCCGCGACGGGGAGCGCCCTTCACTCGCCGGTCTTGCCGGACAGGATGCTAGTTCATGCGGCGCGAGGCAATGCCCTTCTCGCCGAGCATCACCTGGACGCTGTCGTTACCCATGAGGTGACCCGCGCCGACCGCGACGAACACGGTGCCCGGCTCGTCCATGCGCGCATCGATCCACTCGGCCCACTTGGCGTTCCGGTTGGTCAGCATGGCGTCGTAAAAGGCCTCGCTCTGGTCGTTCATCTCGCTGAAGAGCTCGACGAAATGCGCCTCGTCACCGGTCTTCCAGGCGGCGAGCATGGCTTCGAGCGTATCGTCCATCTCGTCGATCTCGGCGAGGGTCTGTTCGAGCATGGCGAGCTGCTCTTCCTCGGGGATGGAGGCGGTGAGCACTGCCATCTGCTCTTCCATCGTCTCGAGCTGGTGGATCGGCTTGCCGTCGGCATTGGCGGCGGCGATGATCGTCTTGTCGACGCCGAGGCCTTCCTCGAAGCCCATGCCCGGCATGAGGCCGGCGGTCAGCGCGATATTGGCAAAGCCCGGCTTGAACATGTCGAAGGCCTGCGCGGGGGCACCCATCTGGGCCAGTGTGGCGTGCAGCGCGGCACGGCCTTCCTCCGACAGTTCGGCCGACAGCGGGGTGCCGGTCATGTCGATGGCATATTTCATGATGAGCGGCTGCATCTCGGCGGGATTTTCCGGCGGGACCAGTTCGACGACGACCTGGTCGGCGGCGTCATAGGAGGTCTTCACCTCGTCGTTGAACCATTCGACGCCGGCCTTCATCGCGTGGAAGGTGCCGAACAGGTAGATGGTGGTGTCCTCGTCCTCGACGACCCAGATGGCGGGATCGACGTTGACGGCCTCGACAGCGGCTTCGGTCGCGGCGGCTTCGCCATGATGGTCGGCGAGCGCGGGGCTGGCGACGAAGGCGAGGGCGGCGGCGGTGGCGGCAAGGCCGGTCTTGAAACGCTTGGTCATTGAATAATCCCCTACTTTTATTGGTTTAATGGTTATCGAACAGGGTGTGCCGATCAACGGAAACGGTGATAGGCATATGCGATTAGGGTCAGGGTGAAGTATCCGAGCCACAGTATCTCGTGGCCGGGTTCGGGCAGGAAGCCGCCGCGCCACAGGGCGTACCAGGCGGGGTAAAGACAGATGAGCGCGAAGCCGCCGGCCTGCATGCCGAAGGCCTGGTGCGCATATTCGAGCTCGTCGGCGGTGCGGGTCGCGGTCAGCATGAGCAGCGGCATCACGAGGAGCACGCCCACGGCTACCGCGATGGCGAAGGCGGGCGGCCAGCTGCGGCCCTCGGCAAAGGCGTCCTCGCCGCCGGCCGACAGGACGCCGAAGCCCACGCCGATCCCCATGCCGAGCAGCAGTGCCAGCACGATGACGATTTTCTGGAGGCGCACGCGGCGGGCCTCGCGCGCTTCGCCGGTGGTCATGGTGTCATTCGGAGTCATCGAAAATCTCTTCAATGGGTTTGTCGAACAGCCTCGCGATCCTGAAGGCGAGGGGGAGCGAGGGGTCGTGCTTGCCGGTCTCGATGGCGTTGACCGCCTGGCGCGAGACATCGAGACGCCCCGCAAGCTCGGCCTGGCTCCAGCCGTTGATGGCGCGCAGCACCTTGAGCTGGTTCTTCACGGGGCGGCTAGAGGACCGTCGCGAGGAGCGCGCCCACCGCATAGCCGGCACCGAACAGCGCGGCGATGACGGCGAGGGCGACGAGGACCTTGCGCAGCGGCCGCGTCGACAGGTCGATCTCGATCCCCTTACGGCGGGCTTCTTCAGTCATGTTTGCATTCCCTTTTGTCAGGTTATGCTGACACTATGTCGCGATTCGCTGACATTGTCAACATGACCTGACATTTTGTCGCTACAACCTCACTTTCGAGGCGGGAGGCGCGGGCTGCTTGACGAGGACGCGCGGGGCCGCCAAAGCCTCCACCATCATGCTGAGCTTCCAAGACCTTATCCTGCGCCTGCACGCTTATTGGAGCGCGCAGGGCTGTGCGATCCTCCAGCCCTATGACATGGAAATGGGGGCGGGGACCTTCCATCCGGCGACCACGCTGCGCGCGCTGGGGCCCAAGCCGTGGAAGGCCGCCTATGTGCAGCCGTGCCGCCGCCCGACCGACGGGCGCTATGGCGAGAACCCCAATCGGCTGGGGCATTATTACCAGTATCAGGTCATGCTGAAGCCGAGCCCCGAGAACCTCCAGGAGCTCTATCTTGGCAGCCTTGCCGAGATCGGGGTGGATCCGCTCAAGCATGACATCCGCTTCGTCGAGGATGACTGGGAGAGCCCGACGCTGGGCGCCTGGGGCCTCGGCTGGGAAGTGTGGTGCGACGGGATGGAAGTCACCCAGTTCACCTATTTCCAGCAGGTCGGCGGCTTTGACTGCAAGCCGGTCGCGGGCGAACTCACCTACGGGCTCGAGCGGCTGGCGATGTACATCCAGGGCGTCGACAATGTGTTCGACCTCGCCTTCAACAATGATGGCGTGACCTATCGCGACGTCTTCCTTGAGAACGAGAAGCAGATGTCGAAATATCATTTCGAGGTGGCCGACACCGACATGCTGTTCGACGCCTTCAAGAAGGCCGCGGGCGAGGCGGAGAACTGCCTTGCCAATGCGGTGCCGCTGGCCGCCTACGAGCAGGCGATCAAGGCGAGCCACATCTTCAACACGCTGCAGGCGCGCGGCGTGATCTCGGTTGCCGAGCGGCAGGCCTATATCGGCCGCGTGCGCGACCTCGCGAAGGGGGCCTGTGCCGCCTGGCTCGAGCATGAGTTGAAGGAGGCGGGACAGTGAGCGGCATTGGGAGCGACTTCCTTCTGGAGCTGTTCTCGGAAGAGATTCCGGCGCGCATGCAGGCGAAGGCCCGCAAGGATCTGGAAGCGCTGTTCACGCGCGAGCTCGCCGAAGCTGGGCTCAAGGCGGAGAGGATCCGCACCTATTCCACGCCGCGCCGCCTTGCGCTGATCGCGAGCGGGCTGCCGAGCGAGACCGAAGCGGTGCGCGAGGAGACCAAGGGGCCGCCGACGGCGGCGCCCGAGCAGGCGGTCGAGGGCTTCCTGCGCAAGGTCGGCCTCACCAAGGACCAGCTCGAGGTGCGCGACGTGAAGGGGCGCGACACCTATTTCGCCGTGGTCGACAAGCCGGGGCAGCCGACGGCCGAGATCCTCGGGCCGGCGATCGCCAATATCGTGCGCGATTTTCCTTGGCCCAAGTCGATGCGCTGGGGCGCGGCCTCGGCCTCCTCGTCGAGCCTGCGCTGGGTGCGTCCGCTGCACCGCATCGTCGCGATGCTGGGCGAGGAGATCGTGCCTGTCGAGGTGGAGGGCGTTGCGTGCGGCGCCGCCTCGCTCGGCCATCGCTTCCACCACCCGGGCGAAATCACCTTCGGCGGGGCGCATGACTATGTCGAAAAGCTGCGCATGGCGCATGTGCTGGTCGACCATGCAGAGCGCGAGACGATCGTTCGCGATGGCGCCAAGAAGGCCGCCGAGGGAGCGGGCTACAGCCTCATCGAGGACGAGGGGCTGGTGATCGAGAATGCGGGGCTGACCGAATGGCCGGTGCCGCTCTTGGGCAAGTTCGATCCCGACTTCCTCGACGTGCCTGAAGAGGTGATCCAGCTGACCGCGCGCACCGACCAGAAATATTTCGTCATGCGCGATGATGCGGGCAAGCTCGCGCCGGCCTTCATCTGCACGGCGAATATCGAGAGCTCGGACCCCGAAGCGGTGGTCAACGGCAACCAGCGCGTGCTCGCCGCACGCCTGTCGGACGCGCGCTTCTTCTGGGAGAATGATCTCAAGGTGCCGCTTGAGAGCCTGTCGCCCACGCTTGACCAGATAGTATTCCACGAGAAGCTCGGCACTGTCGCCGACAAGGTCGACCGTATCGCCAAGCTCGCCCGCTGGCTGGCTGAAGAAAAGATCGTGGATGCCGATCCCTACCTTGCGGAACGCGCCGCACGCCTATCTAAGAACGATCTCGTCACTGGGATGGTCGGTGAGTTTCCTGAATTGCAGGGCATCATCGGTGGGCATCTTGCACGAGCGCAAGGTGAACCCGATTCAGTCGCCGACGCGATCCGAGACCATTACAAACCAGTTGGGCCGGGCGACGCAGTGCCTACGGCACCAGTAACGATCGCGGTGAGTATTGCCGATAAAATTGATAGCATTTCTACCTTTTTTTCTATCAACGAAAAGCCTTCTGGTTCCAAAGATCCGTTCGCTATCAGGCGTTCCGCTATCTCAGTTTTGGCTCTTCTTACCTCAAACAATCTTCGTTCGCCTCTTGGCGAGATAGTTCTTCAACCCGTCGTCACATTGCTCGAGCAATTACTTGAAAATCTTGAAAGCCGCTTGGATGAGTCCACTGAGAAACTGAACGCAGCCGAGGCGCTTGAGCAAGCCGCAGACAATAGCGATGGCTTCACAAAAACTTGGCTATTCGCGCGCGCAATGAAGATCAGGAACAGCAAAGAAGACAGGTCGCCTTTCGAAGCTGGGAAAGTCGACGTTCGAGTGGGTGGCGAAAAAACTGAGGAGTTCGCTGACGAACTGCTCGCCTTCTTCGCCGACCGCCTCAAGGTGCAGCAGCGCGAGGCGGGCGTGCGTCACGACCTTATCGATGCGGTGTTCGCGCTGGGCGGGGAGGATGATCTCGTCCGCCTGCTCGCGCGGGTGAAGGCGTTGCAGGCGTTCGTCGAGACCGACGCTGGCACCGACCTGCTCGCCGCCTACAAGCGTGCCTCGAACATCCTCAAGAAGGAGGGCGTCGAGGGAGATGGCAGCATTCCCGGGACACTCGAGCAGACGGGCGAGGAAGACCCGCTCGCGCTGGTCGGCGACAGTGCGGCCTTCGACCATGCGGTGGCGCAATGGGACCATGAGAGCCTGCAGGGCGAGGAAGCCGCGCTGGCCGATGCGCTCGTCAAGGCGGGGCCGATGGTGCGCCAGTCGCTCGAGGACGAGGATTTCACCAGCGCGATGGAAGCGCTGGCGAGCCTGCGTGGGCCGATCGACGCCTTCTTCGAGGAAGTGATCGTCAATTCGGACGTCGAAGAAGAGCGCAAGCGCCGTCTCGGCCTGCTCGCGCGCTTCCGCAGCCTTGCCGACAGCATTGCCGTGTTCGGGAAGATCGAGGGCTGAGCATCAAGCACCGTCCGGGGGGCGATGCGACTGCGAAGCGGCAACAAAGACTGCCGACCGCACGGACTTGCCGACGGCGAGGCTGATCAGGTCGCCGGATCGGCCTTGTCGTTGCTGCGCAGCGCGGCGGCGCGCAGGCTGTCCTTTTCGCGCCATTCCTTCTCGGCGGCGGCATAGTCGGCCTCCACGCTCTCGCGGCGGGCTTTTTCCGCGCGGTAGCGTTCCTTCCACTTGCGCCCGCCACCGGCGAGCAGGAAGGCACCGACGAGGATCCCCATCACGAAGACGAGGCCGATGATGATCCATTGGTCCTGCGTGAATGAAAACATGGCTTTTCCCCTTTGAAGCGCCAACCGCGCAAGCGGGCAGGGGGTTCCGTCACGCGGCCGCAACGAGCCTTGATGACAAAGGGGCGGGACAGGGGGCCCGAACGGAAACTGCCGCCCCGCACCGGAGTGCGAGACGGCAGTCCCTTCCCCCCACCAGGGAAGCTTGGTGGATCGCGAACGACTAGCTGGTGAAGTTGTCCGAGATCGAGCAGGCGGCCGGGCCGAGAATGACCACGAACAGGCACGGCAGGATGAAGAGGATGAGCGGCACGGTCATGATCGCCGGCAGGCGCGCGGCCTTTTCCTCGGCGCGCATCATGCGCTCGTTGCGGAATTCGGCCGACAGGACGCGCAGCGCCGAGGCCAGCGGCGTACCGTATTTCTCGGTCTGGATCATGGTCGTCACGACCCCGCGCACGGCTTCGAGATCGACGCGGTTGGCGAGGTTCTCGAAGGCGATGCGGCGCTCGGCGAGGAAGCCCAGCTCGATCGCGGTCAGGCCGAATTCGTCACCCAGTTCGGGATAGGCCTTGCCCAGTTCCTTCGACACGCGGCTGAAGGCGGCGTCGACGGTGAGACCGGCTTCGGCGCAGATGACGAGAAGGTCGAGCGCGTCGGGCAGGCCCTTCTGGATCGCCTTCGAACGCTTGTCGACCTTGTTGTCGAGCCACAGGTCGGGCGCCTTGTAGGCCAGGCCCACGGTGCCCGCGACGGCGAGATATTTCTTGAGCGCGCCCCAGTCGGGCTTGATGTCGACGATGTAGATGAGGACGACCGCGACGATGCCGAGGACGACCGGCAGCACGAAGCGGGCGAAGATGATGAAATAGGCCAGTTCCTTGGAACGGATGCCGGCCTGGCCGAGACGCTTCTGCGTTTTCTCGACCTGCTCGCCTTGGAGCATCTTGAACTGTGCCAGCACGCCGCGCACGCGGTCGGCGGCCTGGTTCTTGTTGGTCAGCTTCTTGCGCTTGTTGGTCGAGGCGACGATGCCCGCTTTCAGCTGTTCGCGGCGGTCATTCAATGCCTTCACGCGCTTGGCCATCGGGTCCTTGACCGTGGTCGCCGCATAGATGGCCGTGAGCACGGCAAAGACGGCGACGGCGGTCAGGAGGGTGGCGACGTGGAGGACGTCGATACCGAGGATGGTGGGTCCAGTGGTTTCCATTGTTCTCTTTCCCGCTCGTCAGATTTCAAACCGGACCATCTTGGCCATGATCGCCACGCCGATGGACATCCACAAGAGGCCGCCCATGCCGGCGATCATGAGGCGTTCGTCCGAGAAGAAGTTCATCATGTAGTCGGGGTTCACCATCATGATCAGCGCGAAGACGATGAAGGGCAGCGAGCCGACGATGTAGGCCGAGGCCTTCGATTCCGAGCTCATCGCCTTGATCTTGAGCTTCATCTGCTGGCGCTTGCGCAGCACGTCGGCGAGGTTGGCGAGGGTCTCGGCCAGGTTGCCGCCGGTTTCGCGCTGGATCGACAGCGTGATCACGAAGAACTGGAATTCGGGCGTGTTGAGGCGGTTGGCCACCTCCTGCAGCGCCGCTTCCATCGTGGTGCCGACTTTCATCCGGTCGGAGACGACCTTGAACTCGTCGGCGATGGGACCGCGGATTTCGTTGGCCACGACGCCGAGCGTCTCGGTGATCGGCAGGCCCGAGCGCAGGCCACGCACCATCAGTTCGATGGCGTCGGGGAAGTTCAGGTTGAACTTGGCCATGCGCTTGTTGATCATCATGCCGATCGCCATGTGCGGGATGCCGACACCGGCAAGGATGCCGAGCAAGAGCGCGAGGACGATGGGCGCGCCCTGGAGCGCGAGGACGCCGGCGATGACCACGAAGATCGCGGCGTTGAGCATGGCATATTTGCCAAGGTCGATATTCTTGCCGGTGCGCTGGATACGCGCGCGCATCAGTTCGGGGCGCGGGACCAGCGTGGAGAAGACGCCGTTGACGCCGCCCTGCTTGCGGTCCGCCATGAGCTTGCGGATCTGCATCTGGGCGTTGGCCTTGAGGGCGCCGCCCGCCGCATGGCGCTCGCGCACCATTTCCATGCGGCGCTTCGCGGTCTTCTGGGGGTTGGGCCCCTGGAAGGCGAACACGCCGAGGAGGATGGCCCCGAACAGTCCGGCAATCATGACATACAGCATGGGCGTGACCCCCTAGGTAAACTTCGAACGGGAGGAGGCGGGCGGCATGGGGGCCGCCCGCCCGGTCCCTGACTGGTTACGCGGCTTCGCTCTTGTTCAAGAGACCCTTGAAGCTGTCCATCAGCGAGGACTTGGTCGCGCTGGCGGCCGAAACCACTTCGCCGCCGTCCTCGCTCGAGGTGCTGAGCACCATGTTCGAGAGCTTGGCGAAGGGCTGGGCCAGCTTGCCGGTGGCGATTTCGGCCAGCGGCTTGCCCAGCTTGGCGGCCTGCGCGGCGGCCTTCGGGTCGGCGGGGAAGACGATGTCGACCTCGCGTTCGATCGACTGTTCGAAGTCCTTGCGGCTGATCTCGAGCGCACCGCCGGTCGGCACCGCATTGGCGGCGACGATCACCTTGGTCTGCGGCGCGTTGGACTTGAGCCAGGCGAGCAGGCGGATGGTGTCGCGGGTCGCGGCCAGCGTCAGTTCCGAGACCACCACCGCGACATGGGCATCATGGACCATGTGCGGATACTGGATCAGCATGTGACGCGGCGTGTCGATCACGGTCGATTCAAACGCGGTCTTCATTTCTTCCTGCAGCTGGAAGAAGGCGGTGCCGTCGGTGATCAGCGGCTGGCTGATCGGCGCTTCGGCCGAGAGGACCGAGAGACGCTCGTTGGCACGGACCATGGCGCGTTCGATGAACAGGCCGTCGATACGGCTAGGGTTCTCGATCGCGTCGGTGAGGCCGCGCCCAGGCTCGAGGTCGAGCGCCAGCGCGCCGGTGCCGAAATGGATGTCGAGATCGAGCAGGGCCGTCGAACGGTTGGCCTTCTCGCCGAGCATCCAGGCCAGGCTGGTGGCGATGGTCGAGGCGCCGACGCCGCCGCGAACGCCGATGACGGCGCTCATGACATGGGGCTTTTCGACCTGCGCTTCGCCGCGCGGACCCGACAGGATGGCCTGTGCCTGCGCGAAGGTCTCGCGCAGCTGGTCGACGGTGAAGGGCTTGAGGAGATAGTCGTGGATGCCGCTGGCGACGAGGTCGCGATAGAGGCGCACGTCATTGACCTGGCCGGCGGCGATCACGATCGTGCCCGGCTCGCAGACCTCGGCGAGGCCGTTGATGTCGGTCAGCGGGTCGGCGCTTTCGCTAAGGTCGACGAACAGCACGTTGGGGCTGGCCGAGACGGAGAGCGACTGGACCGCGTTGCGAAGGCCACCCTTGTTGACCTTTTCGGGGCTCCAGCCGTGCTCGACCGCGACGGGGCGCAGCATGTCGGCGGTTTCCTCGTCGCAGACGAAGGCGGTGAAAGGTTCGCGCAGACCGGCGCGTGCTTGGAACGGAGCGTTCATCTTACTGACCCCCCTGAGTGTTGATGGCTTCGAGCTGACCACCGTCGCCGGTCGGCTTGGTGTCGCGATAGGACTGGACGGCGCGGGCCGAGGTGCGGGTGTCGGCGACGCCCGAGCCCTCGCGGCCGTAGACCAGGTCGTTGGGGTTGGCGATCATGGCCGCCAGCGCCCCGTTCACCCCGCAGCCGAAGTTCGGGTGCGAGCGGTTCTGGTAATCGGGGCTCGAGGGCCGCTCCCAGTTGGGGCAGTTCGGGACCGAGGCGGTCGCACGACCGACGATCACGCGCACCGCGCTGGCGGGGATGTTGCCCGCGGTCACCGGCGCGCCGTCGGCGAGCAGGAGACCGTAGCGGCCGGCGAGGTCGGCGACCGAACCGCGCGCCGAGCTGGCCATCGGGCCGTCGAGATAGACGACATCGCCATATTGCAGGCCGAGCGAGTCGAACCAGGCCACGAGACGCGCCTGTTCGGAGGCGGGCAGGGTGCCGCCCGGCGCCGCGACGTCGAAGGCATAGTTGGTCTGGGCGACCACCGGCACGTTGACCGCGTTGAGGCTGGCGGCGTCCTGGCGACCATCATAGACGGCGGTCTGGCAGGCCGACAGGCCGGTCATGGCAACGGCGGCGAGGAGCATTTTCTTCATCATGGGATCAAACCTTCCTGTGACCGCGCGTTAGAGGCTGAAGCCCGGCTGGGCGGGAGCGGCGAGGGCGGGCTGGGCCGCCTGGGCCGCGCCGACACGCGCCGAGGGAATGACGCCCTGCGGACCCGAGACACCGGTGTAATGCTGGCCCTCGATGATGCGCTCGGCATCGTTCGGGTGACGGTAGCCGTCGGTGGGCAGCGGGATCCGGCCCGAGACCGGGCGGACGAGATAGGGCGTGACGATGATCACCAGCTCGGTCTCGTTCTTGCGGAAGCTCGAGGAGCGGAACAGCGCGCCGAGGATCGGCAGGTCGCCGAGGAACGGCGCCTTCGAGATGTTGTTCGAACCGTTCTGGCGCAGGAGGCCGGCGATCATGAAGCTCTGGCCCGAGCCCAGTTCGACGGTCGTCTCCGCACGGCGGGTGACCAGCGCGGGGATCTCGTAGCCGTTGAGGCGGATCGCGCCTTCGGTCGACAGTTCCGAGACCTCGGGGCGCACGCGCATCGAGATGCGGCCGTCGGCGAGGACATAAGGGGTGAAGGCGAGGCCGACACCATAGGACTTGTACTCGATCGAGAGCGCGCCCAGCGTCTGCGAGATCGGGATGGGGAATTCACCCCCCGCGAGGAAGCTCGCGGTCTCGCCCGACAGCGCGGTCAGGTTCGGTTCGGCCAGCGTGGTGACGAGGCCGTCGGTCTCGGCGAGGTCCAGCGTGGCGATCATGTCGAGGCCGAGCAGGCCGCCGGCGATGCCCAGCGTGGTGGCGCCGTTGTTGGCGACCTGGAACGGATCGGTCGTGAAGCTGCCGGAGCCCTGCGAGATGCCGATACGGCTCGAGCCGGTCGAATCCGAGCTGAGGAGATTGACGCCGACCGACTTGATCAGCGAGCGGTTCACCTCGGCGATGCGGACCTTCAGGTTGACCTGCAGCGGGGTCGCCTGGCGCAGGCGGCTGACGACCTCGGTGGTGTCGCCGACATAGGCGCGGACGAGCCGCTCGGCTTCCTGCGCATCCTCGGGGCTCGCGACGGTGCCGGTGAGGAGCAGGAGGTTGTTCATCGGCGTGGCCGTGATGTTGGCCTCGGGCATCGCCATGTCGAGCATGGCGTCGACCGAGCTGATATTGTTGCCGACCTGGACCTCGGCGGCATAGACGACTTCGCCCGATGCGCCGGTGGCATAGATGGTGGTCTTCCCCGCCGCTTCGCCGAAGATGTAGATCTGGCGGTTCGAGCGCACGGTCACGTCGGCGACGCTCTCATCAGCGATGAAGATGTCGTTGATCGCGCCCGGCAGGCGGACCAGCGTGCCTTCGCCGGTGGCGATGGTGAGCGTCTCGCTCGGCTGGATTTGCTGCACGGCGTGGGCGGGAGCGGTCATGGCGACCGGCGAGAGGGCGAGCGCGGCAACCGCGGCGCACAGACCCAGCTTGGTGGACTTGAAGACGGTCATCTTAGTTGCTCCCGACAGGCACGACGGTGATGGTGTTGCCACGGGCAACCCGGACGCTGGGGCCGGCCGGCACGGCAGCCGTGGCGGCACCGGCAGCCGGCGCGGCGGTCGCGGCGGGCGCGCTGCTGCGGCGGCGCGACGAGGCGGTCGGATCGCCCTCGCGGACAAGGCGCGAGACCTGGCCACCCGTGGTGTAGGTGGTGTTGGTGTCGACGGGGCGGTTGGCGACCTGCAGCAGGATGCGACGTTCCTCGTCGGGCGTGGCATCTTCGGGCATTTCGACTTCACCCGAGGCGACGGCGCGTTCGAGTTCGGCGGTGTTGTCGGCGATCGAGCGCAGGATCAGCGACAGCTGGCCCAGCTTCTGCGCGACGTGGATTTTCTCGGCGAGCTTCGGGGTCACCTCGAGGGTGGCGGCCGATGCACCGGGGTTGGGCGCCTGGACACCTTCGGCGTTCTTCGAGGAGACGCTCTGGTTGATGGCGAGGACGCGGACGTTGCGGATGATCGTTTCCGAGGCGTTCACCGAGCCTTCGTCACCGGCAATCGAGTGCGTCACGACGACATCGACGCGGTCGCCCGGGAAGATGAAGCCGGCAACGCCGGTGGTCGCCGAGATGGGCACCGAGATGGCGCGCATGCCGGGGCTCAGCGCGGCGGCGAGGAAGCCACGATCGTTGGGACCGACGAGGGCACCGCGGGTGATCGGCTGGCCGGCCGTGATCTCGTTGCGAACCACGGTACCGATCAGCGCGGCAGGATCGGCGTCCTGGTCGGCTTCGGTATAATAGTGGTTCTGGACGAGCTCTTCGGGCCAGGGCTGGAAGGTCAGCGCCTCGGCATCGATGATGGTGCCCACGGGCAGGGGCTTGTTCGCCACCATGACCTTGGGCCCCTGCGGCACGGCGGCCGCCTCGGCTTCGGCAGCAGCTTCGCCGCTGTACAGGTTACGGGCCATGAAAGCGGTGACCACCGCAATGACCAATGCTCCAACGAGCAGCAAGACTTTCTTCGCGTTCATGGCGCTCTCGCCTCCCCCACTTGGGTCTATTCAACTGTGCCTAGCTATCCGGCAAAATGGTTAAGAAAGCGTTGGGTGAGTAACCACAATGCGCCGACCGCAATGGCGACGCCGTAAGGAACCTCGGCTTTCCCGTCTTTCTGCCGGATCTTATGGTTGATAAATGCTGCCATCGAGACGAGCCCGCCGGCGATCGACATGATGACGAAGAACTCCACCGTGCTGGTCCAGGGGAACCACAGCGCCAGCGCGGCGGCCAGTTTCACGTCGCCGCCGCCCATCACGCCAAGCGCGTACATGCCGGCGAAGATGGCGAAGACGAGCACCGCCATGCCGAGCCGGATGAGCGCGCCCGTCAGGCTGATGTCGATCGACACCCAATAGGCCAGCGCGCCGAGGATCGTCGCGCCGACGATCCAGTTGGCGATGCGGTAGGTCTGCACGTCGCGCACCGCCATGTAGAGCATGAGCAGCGCGAGCCCGGCATTCAGCAGGAAGGTAAAGTCGGCATTCATCATGTCGCTAAGGTCTAGACGGCGGGCCTTTCCAAACCGTAACCAGCGGGCCGTGAGCGAGGAAAACGCCTCAGATGTCCTGATCGTCGGGGCCGGGATTGCCGGCCTTGCCCTCGGCGCGCACCTTGCGCGGGCGGGGCTGTCGGTGCGCGTGCTCGAGGCCGAGGAACGGCCGGGCTATCATGCGACGGGGCGCTCGGCGGCCTTCTGGCTCGAAAGCTATGGCGGCGCGGCGGTGATGCCGCTGACCGCCGCCAGCCGCGGTTTCCTCGACCAGCCGCCCGCCAATTTCTCCGCGCGGGGATTCTTGAAGCCGCGCGGGGCGATCCACCTGGCGCGGGGCGGCGATGAAGCGGCGTTCGATGCCTTGCCGCCCGGCACGGCGACCGAGCGGCTGGGCCCCGAACGGCTGCGCACGATGATCCCGGGACTGCGCGAGGACTGGAGCCTCGGGCTTGCCGAGCCCTCGTGCCGCGAGATCGATGTCGCGGGGCTGCACCAGGCCTATGCCGCCTCGCTGGCGCGGGCCGGCGGCACGGTGACCTGCGGGGCACGCGTCGCCGACGGACGGATCGAGGACGGGCGCTGGACGGTGCGGACCGAGGACGGGCGCGTCTTCCATGCGCGCGACCTCGTCAATGCGGCGGGGGCGTGGGTCGACGAGGTCGCGGGCGCCTGCGGCATCGCGCCTTTGGGCTTTACCCCGATGCGGCGCACGATGGTGCAGCTGAGGATCGAGCGCGAGGGCGTGGCGGACCTGCCGCTCGTCAGCGATGCGCGCGGCACTTTCTATTTCCGCGGGGAGGGGACGGACAGCGTCTGGCTCAGCCCGCATGACGAGACGGCGAGCACCCCGTGCGATGCCGCGCCCGAGGAGCTGGCGGTGGCGGAGGCGATCGCGCGGCTGGAAGAAGTGGTCGATTGGAAGATCGCGGCGGTCACGCGCAAATGGGCGGGGCTGCGCACCTTCGCCCCCGACCGGCTGCCGGTGATCGGGCGCGATCCCGGTTGCCCGTCCTTTTTTTGGTATGCGGGGCAGGGGGGCACGGGCATCCAGACCCAGCCCGCCGCCGCCGCGCTGGCGCGCGCGCTGTTCCTCGGCAAGGCACCGACGGGGACCGCCAAGGGCCTCACGGCGCGGGCATTCCTGCCCGAGCGTTTTCGCTAGCTAGCGGATCGCCTCGGCGGCAGCGCAGGCGAGCTCGTCGGCGCGTTCGTTCTCGGGATGGCCGGCGTGGCCCTTCACCCAATGCCATTCGACCATGTGCGGGGAGGCGGCGGCGGCGAGGCGCTGCCACAGCTCGGCATTCTTGACCGGCTTTTTCGCGGCGGTCTTCCAGCCGTTCTTCTTCCAGCCGTGGATCCACTTGGTGATGCCGTCGCGGACATAGACGCTGTCGGTGGTCAGGTGGACCTTGCACGGGCGCTTGAGTGCCTCGAGCGCGGCGATGGCGGCCATCAGCTCCATGCGGTTGTTGGTGCTGTCGGCTTCCGAGCCGGACAGTTCCTTTTCATGGGTCCCCGAGCGCATGATCGCGCCCCAGCCGCCGGGACCCGGATTGCCCTTGCAGGCACCGTCGGTGAAAATCTCGACTTCTTGCATGGGGTTTCAGGCAACCAGCGTGCGGGGCAGCTTGAAGACCATATTCTCGTCGACGTGGCTGACCTCATGTTCGGTCACGGCGAAGCGGTCGCCCAGCGATTCGACGACCTCGCGAACGAGGATCTCGGGGGCGGAGGCGCCTGCAGTGATGCCGACACGGGCGGGCGTGCCCATCCACTCCCAGTCGATGTCGGCGGCGCGCTGGATAAGGACGGCGGGCGTGCCGAGCCGGTCGGACAGCTCGGCGAGGCGGCGGCTGTTCGACGAGTTGGGCGCGCCGATGACGAGCATCTTGTCGACCTGCGGGGCGATCGCCTTGACCGCCGCCTGCCGGTTGGAAGTGGCGTAGCAAATGTCCTCGCCCTTGGGGCCCTGGATCGCGGGGAAGCGATCCTTGAGCACGGCGATGATCGCGTCGGTGTCGTCGACCGACAGGGTGGTCTGGGTGAGGAAACCGAGGCATTCGGGGTCCTCGACCGTGACGCTGCGCGCATCCGCCTCGGTCTCGACGAGGGTCATGTGGCCCTCGGGAACCTGTCCGAAGGTGCCGATGACCTCGGGGTGGCCGGCATGGCCGATGAACAGGATGTGGCGCCCCGCCTCGATCATGCGCTCGGCCTGGCGGTGGACCTTGGAGACGAGCGGGCAGGTGGCGTCGAGATAGTCGAGCCCGCGCGCCTCGGCCGCCTGCGGAACCGCCTTGGGCACGCCGTGGGCGGAAAAGACGACGGGGCGGTTGGCGGGCACGTCGTCCAGCGTCTCGACGAACACCGCGCCGAGGCCGCGCAGCCGGTCGACCACGAACTTGTTGTGGACGATCTCGTGGCGGACATAGACCGGCGGACCGTAGCGCTCGAGCGCCAGTTCGACGATCTTGATGGCGCGGTCGACGCCGGCACAGAAACCGCGCGGCGCGGCGATCAGGACTTCAAGGGCGGGGGCAGTGCTCATGGGGGGCGATGTAAGCGATTGCTTGGCAAGCGTGAAGGGGCTTCCTATGGAGGAGCGGACTTTCCACGAATTTCGAAGGTGTAACCGATGGTTCGCAAGCTGCTTCTCGCCACGTCCTTTTCGCTGATTCTCGCCGGTTGTTCGGGGGAAGGGCGGATCGAGAACGGGGGTATCGTCCAGCTGCGCAGCCTTTGCCCGCAGGTCGCCATCCCCGCCGGCACCGGCTCGGTCACCCTGTTCGACCCCGCCGGTTCGACGCAGGCCAATGCGATCGACGTGACCGCGGCGATCACCAATCTCGACGACCAGTGCTACGAGGACAGCGAGTTCGTCACCTCGAACGTGACCTATGACGTCTATGCCTCGCGCCGCGATGCCGGCCCCGCGCGCAGCGTCGTCCTGCCGATCTTCAACACCGCGGTGCAGGGCGGCACCGACGTGATCGCCAAGCGCGTCGGCTCGGTGCAGCTCGACTTCGCCGACGGCCAGACCCGCACCAGCGCGCGCGGCCAGGCGAGCATCCGCGTCGCCCGCTCGGCCGTCACCCTGCCGAGCGAGGTGCGCCGCGAGCTGACCCGCAAGCGTCGCCCGGGCGAAGTCGATGCCGCGATCGATCCGCTGTCCAAGCCCGAGATTCGCGATGCCGTCGCCCGCGCCAGCTTCGAACAGCTCGTCGGCTTCCAGCTCAATGATGCCCAGCTGCGCTACAACGCGACCAAGTAAAATATTCGCGCGCCCTCGCGCACGCGGGCGATTGACAGTGCGGGGGCGCGGGGCCAAAGCCTGAGCCGTCTCCGGTGCTGCCCCACGCTGCACCGGGGGGCCATGCGGGAGAGACCGTCCAAAAGACGGCGCCGAAGGAGCAACCGCCCCCGGAATCTCTCAGGCAAAAGGACCGTCTGGCCCCGGTGACAGTCTGGAAAGCGCGGCGCGCCCGTCAGGGATCGCGACGCCACCGAAGGGGAAGGCGAGGCCCGCTGGCAGGAGAGGCGGCAGGCCCATCGTCGAAACTCTCAGGTCCAAAGACAGGCGGGGGTCCGGTACTTGACCGGCATGCGGGGGATGACCCCGTGTGCCTCGGACCTTGAAAGGCCTGCGCATGACCAAGTCCCTTCCCCTCGACAGCTGGCATGTCGCGCAAGGCGCGCGGATGGTCGAATTCGCCGGCTATGCCATGCCGATCCAATATGAGGGGATCATCGCCGAACATCGCTGGACCCGCGAGCATGCCGGCCTGTTCGACGTTTCCCACATGGGCCAGCTCGTCGTGAAGGGCGAGGGCGCGGCAGACGCGCTCGAGGCGCTGATGCCCGGCGACTTCAGGATCCTGAAGCCCGGCCGCGCGCGCTATTCGATGCTGCTCGCCGATGATGGCGGCATCCTCGATGACCTCATCGTCACCAAGGTCGAAACGCCCGAGGGCGTACAGTTCGCCGTCGTCGTCAACGGCGCGGTCAAGCATGACGACATCGCCTATATCGAGAAGCACCTGCCCGAAGGCGTCAGCCTCGAACATTTCGAAGACCGCGCGCTGCTCGCGCTGCAGGGGCCCGAGGCCGCCGCGGTGCTCGAGGGCATCGTGCCGGGGGTCGGCGAACTCGCCTTCATGCAGGGCGCGGGTTTCATGTGGGAGGGCGACTTCCTGTGGATCAGCCGCTCGGGCTATACCGGCGAGGACGGTTACGAGATTTCCATCTCGCCCGAACAGGTCACCGCCTTTGCCGATGCGCTCATCGCTGACGAGCGCGTCAAGCCGATCGGGCTCGGCGCGCGCGATTCGCTGCGGCTCGAGGCGGGGCTGCCGCTCTACGGTCATGACCTTGATCCCGAGATCACGCCGGTCATGGCCGACCTCGGCTTTGCCATTTCCAAGCGCCGCCGCGAGGAAGGCGGCTTTCCGGGCGCCGAGCGCATCCTGAAGGAGCGCGAGGAAGGCGCGCTGGTGAAGCGCGTCGGCTTCTTCGTCGACGGGCGCCAGCCGGTGCGCGAGGGCGCGCCGCTCCTCGACGGCGAGGGCAATGTCGTCGGCAAGATCACCTCGGGTGGCTTTTCGCCCAGCTTGGAGCGGCCCATCGCCATGGGCTATCTGGCCACGCACCTCGTCGATGATGACGCGTTCGTGAAGGCCGAGCAGCGCGGCAAGCTTTTCGACGTGACGGTGACCGACATGCCGTTCGTCCCGCACAATTATCATCGCAAGCAGGGGAAGAAGTGATGACCCTCTATTACACCAAGGAACATGAGTGGCTGCGCGTCGAGGGCGATGTCGCCACCGTCGGCATTTCGAACCACGCGCAGGAAGCGCTGGGCGACATCGTCTTCGCCGAAGTGCCCGAAGCGGGCCGCACCGTGGCCAAGGGCGACGATGCCGCCGTGGTCGAGAGCGTGAAGGCGGCCAGCGACGTCTATGCGCCGGTCTCGGGCGAGGTTGTCGAGGGCAATGAGGCGCTCGACGGCGACCCCAGCCTCGTCAACTCGGATCCCGAGGGCGAGGGCTGGTTCTTCAAGATCAAACTGTCGGACCCGTCGGAGCTCGAGGGCCTGATGGACGAGGCCGCCTACAAGGATTTCCTCGGCACTCTCTAGGCGCGACCGGCGCGACAAAGGATGAAGTGATGCGATACCTGCCGCTGAACGAGGCCGACCGGGCCGCCATGCTCGAGAAGGTCGGTGCCGCCAGCATCGATGATTTGTTCGTCGATGTGCCCGAAGAGGCGCGGCTCGACGGGCCGATCCACGGCCTGCCGATGCACGCCTCCGAAATGGCGGTGGAAAAGCATATGCGCCGCCTGTCGAAGAAGAACCTCGCGGCGGCGGATGCGCCCTTCTTCCTCGGCGCAGGGGCCTATCGCCACCATGTGCCGGCGAGCGTCGATCACATCATCCAGCGCGGCGAGTTCCTGACCGCCTACACGCCCTACCAGCCCGAAATCGCGCAGGGCACGCTGCAGATGCTGTTCGAATTCCAGAGCCAGGTGGCGCGGCTCTATGGCTGCGCGGTGGCCAATGCCTCGATGTACGACGGCTCGACCGCCTGCTGGGAAGCCGTCGCGATGGCCAGCCGCATCGCGCGTGGCAAGAAGAAGAAGGTCGTGCTCTCGGGCGCGCTCCACCCGCATTATGCCGAGGTAGTGCGGACGATGGCCAAGTTCACCGAGGACGAGATCGCGGGCGCGCCGCCGAGCCTCACGCCGCGTCCCGACGATGACGGGCTGATCGCGCGCATCGACGACAATACGAGCTGCGTCGTCGTGCAATATCCCGACATCCTCGGGCGCATCCCCGATGTGGCCCGCATCGCCGATGCCGCACATGAGAAGGGCGCGCTGCTCATCGTCGTCAACACCGAGCCCGTCGCATTGGGCGCGATCGAGGCGCCGGGCAACCTTGGCGCCGACATCGTGGTGGGCGAGGGGCAGGCGATCGGCGTTGGCCTCCAGTTCGGCGGGCCCTATCTGGGGCTGTTCGCGGTCAAGGACGAGAAGCATGTGCGCATGATGCCGGGCCGCCTGTGCGGCGAGACGGTCGATGCCGAGGGCAAGCGCGGCTTCGTGCTCACCCTGTCGACCCGCGAGCAGCATATCCGCCGCGAGAAGGCGACCAGCAACATCTGCACCAACTCGGGGCTCTGCGCGCTGGCCTTCAGCGTCCACATGACGCTGCTCGGCGAGAAGGGGCTGCGCAGCCTTGCCGCCGAGAACCACCGCCTTGCCTGCATCGCCGCCGACAAGCTTGCCGCGGTGCCGGGCGTCACGCTCCTCAACGAGCATTTCTTCAACGAATTCACGCTGAAGGTCGGGCGCGATGCACGCGCGCTGGTGCGCGAGCTGGCCGACAAGGGGATCCTCGCGGGCGTCTCGCTCGGGCGGCTCTATCCCGACAGCGAGGGGCTCGACGACGCGCTGCTCGTCGCGCTCACCGAGACGACCACCGAGGAGGATATCGACATCCTCTGCGATGCGCTGACGGAGGCGCTGTCATGACCAAGACCAACGAGAGCGGCTGGAAACCCGGCACCCCCGTCGAGGGCCATAACGCCATGAGCGGGCCCGACACGACCACCGGCAACCGCGCGCTGATGCTGGAAGAGCCGCTCATTTTCGAGATCGGCGATACCGAGACCACCGGCGTCGATTTCGAATATGCGGGCAAGCTCGCGCTGGCAGGCGTCGAGCAGCCGCCCGAGCCGACCCCGATGGGCGAGACGACGAGCCGCCTCGGTGGCTTCGAGCGCAAGGGCGCGATCGGCCTGCCGGGCCTGACCGAGCCCGAGACGGTGCGCCATTATACCCGCCTGTCGCGCCAGAATTACGCCATCGACCTCGGCCTGTTCCCGCTCGGTTCGTGCACGATGAAGCACAATCCGCGCCTCAACGAGAAGATCGCGCGGATGCCGGGTTTTGCCGACGTTCACCCGCTGCAGCCGGTCGACACGGTGCGCGGGGCGCTGGAGGTGATCAACGAGCTCGCCTTCTGGCTGGTGAAGCTGACCGGCATGCACAGCGTGGCGATGAGCCCCAAGGCGGGCGCGCATGGCGAATTGTGCGGCATCCTGTGCATCCGCGCCGCATTGGAGGCGAAGGGCGATGCGCGCGAGGTCATCCTCGTGCCCGAAAGCGCGCATGGCACCAACCCCGCCACCGCCGCCTTCGCGGGCTACCGGATCGAGAATATTCCCGCCAACAGCGACGGGCGCGTCGATCTCGACAAGCTGAAGGAGCGGCTCGGTCCTGACGTGGCGGGCGTGATGATCACCAACCCCTCGACGCTCGGCCTGTTCGAGCGCGACATGAAGGCGATCTCTGACGCGGTCCATGAAGCGGGCGGCTATGTCTATTGCGACGGCGCCAATTTCAACGCCATCGTCGGCAAGGTGCGCCCCGGCGATCTCGGCGTCGATGCCATGCACATCAACCTGCACAAGACCTTCTCCACCCCGCATGGCGGCGGCGGCCCGGGGTCGGGGCCGGTGGTGCTGTCGGAAGCGCTCGCGGCCTATGGCCCGCTGCCCTATACCGCGCGCACCAAGGACGGCGTCGTGCACCTCGTCGAGGAAGAGGATGCGGAAAGCTTCGCCAAGGAGCATTTCGGCGGGCCGCTGAAGCATTTCGGGCGCATGACCGCCTTCCACGGCCAGATGGGCATGTTCACCCGCGCGCTCGCTTATATCCTCAGCCATGGTGCCGACGGCTTGCGGCAGGTCGCCGAGGATGCGGTCCTGAACGCCAATTACATCCTCAGGAGCCTCGAGGACGTGCTCGACGCGCCCTTCGCCCATTCGGGTCCCTGCATGCACGAGGCACTGTTCAGCGACAAAGGCTTCGGCGAGGGCATCTCGACGCTCGATCTCGCCAAGGCGCTGATCGACGAGGGCTATCACCCGATGACCATGTACTTCCCGCTGGTGGTGCATGGCGCGATGCTGGTGGAGCCGACCGAGACCGAGAGCAAGGCCACGCTCGACCAGTTCATCACCGCGCTGCGCAGCGTGGCGGAGCGTGCGAAGGCTGGCGATGAAGGCATGAAGGCCGCGCCTTATTATGCGCCGCGCCGCCGCCTCGACGAGACGCAGGCCGCGCGCAAGCCCGTGCTTGCCTATAAGGAAGCCGTGCCCGAGGCCTCCTCCACCGGCATGGCCGCCAAGTATGGCGGCGGTTGATGGACTGGGAGACGCTCTTTTCGATCGTGGTCACCGGGGTCTTCGTTCCCTGGATCGTGCTCATCGCGGGGCCAAGGGGCCCGAAGACGCATGCGCTGATCTTCTATCTGGGGATCGGACTTCTCGCGCTGGCCTACAGCGTCGTGATCTTGGTCATGATGTTCTCGCCAGGCGGGATCGATTGGGCGTCCCTGGGGACAATCGAGGGGGTGAGATGCCTGTTTGCCAGTGACGCAGGCGTCACCCTCGGATGGATCCATTATCTCGCCTTCGACCTGTTCGTCGGCCAGTGGATCGCCAAGGATGCCGACCACAAGCTGGTCAATCGCTGGGTGCAGGCGCCGATCCTGTTCCTCACGCTCATGGCCGGGCCGCTCGGCCTGTTCATCTGGATGGTCGTGCGCGAACGGCGCGCGCGGGCAATGGCCGGCCTGAAAATGCGCGGATGACCGAGCCCTCACTGCCGCCTTACACGATGGAAGATCTCGGCACCGAGGCGCGCCGCGAGGCGCCCGCCGCGACGCGCAACGTGGGGCATATCGTCAAGGTGCTCGAACGCTGGCTGCCGGACGGGGGGCTGGTGCTCGAGACCTCGAGCGGGACGGGGCAGCATGCGCGCGCCTTTGCCGAACATTTCCCGCAACTCGACTGGCAACCTTCCGACATGGATCCCGCCGCGCTCGCCTCGATCGCGGCATGGCGCGAGGGCGGGCCCGACAATCTCCTCCCGCCGGTCGAGATCGACACGGGCATGGCCGACTGGCCGGTGGGCGAGGCCGATGCGATGCTGTCGATCAACATGGCGCATATCGCGCCGTGGGGCGCGACGCTCGGGCTTCTCGACGGGGCGGCGCGGCTGCTGGCACCGGGCGCACCTCTGATCTTCTACGGGCCATGGCTGGCGGAGGATGTCGAGACCGCGCCGAGCAACCTTGCTTTCGACGAGAGCCTGCGCGGTCGTGACCGCGCCTGGGGGCTGCGCAAGGTGGAGACGCTCGCGGTGGCCGCTGGCAAGCGCGGGCTGGAGCTTGCCGAACGGGTCGCCATGCCCGCCAACAACTTCATGCTGCGGCTCATTCGCAGGGCGTGATTTCGGCCCCGTTTTTAACCCGGCATTTACTCGCCCGCGCCTAATTTCGGGGCATGGACGAGAGCAACGCACCGCAGAACCGCAAGAGCCCGCGCTCGAGCTTCTACATGAAAGCCGCCCTCGAATGCGGGGGGCGCCAGAAAGAGGTGCGCCTGCGCAACCTGTCCGCCGAAGGCGCGCTGGTCGAGGCCGACAAGCTGCCGGTAGAGGGCTGCCGCGTGCTGTTCCGCCGCGAGGGGCTGTCGGTCCCGGGCCGCGTGGCGTGGAGCGCCAATGGCCGCGCCGGCATCGCCTTTGCCCAGGCGCTGGAGCCCGAAGTGGTGCTGCGCCATGTGCCCGCGCCCAAGATGCGTGCCCAGAGCGCGGCCAAGCGTCCGCCGGTGCGCACCAGCCAGCTCAGCGACGGCGAACGCAAGTTCGCGCAGGAGTGGCTGTTTGGCGGTCCCGGCGCCCAGATCGAGGACTAGGCCCGTCGTTCGGGCCGCGCGCAGCGGCCTTTTCGAAACGAAGTCGTGAGAGCGCTCAGCTCGCCTTGGAGATGGGCGCGCGCTGGCGTTCGAGCCAGGCGACGAGGTCGCCGAGCGGCATGAGCGTGTTGAAGGTGATCCCTGCGCTCTCGTCACTCTGCCAGCGCACCGAGGCGCGGATCGGCGCCATGCCGGGCAAGGCCACCCCGAGGTCCTTCTCCCCGCGCGGTAGCGGCTGGCGGACGGCGACCTTGACCCCGCCCTGGCTGATGTCCTCGACCTGCGCGGGGATGGGGTGGCTGTCGACATAGAGGCTGACGGGGCAACTGACCTCGATCCGCGGCATGCGGGGGCGGGGCCCTTCCATCGAGGTCGAGAGGATGGAGAGGATGTCGATCTTCTCGTCGAACTGGACGCCGACATTCTGGCCCTTGGTCCAGATCGCCTTGCCCGAGACGGGCTCGCCATTCTTGAGCTCGACGGTGAGCGCATCGCCCTCCGCGATGCGGCAGTAGGCGCGGATCATCATGCCGCCCGCCGAGATGTTCTTGATGAGGCACAGTTCGCGGCGGTCGCCGAGCATCACCGAGCCGACGCGGTAGAGCGTCAGGTGACGCTCGCCATCGCGCTGGTCGAGGCGGTCGGCGGACGGGGTCTCCTCGTCGAGCGAATAGAGCGTGGTTTCCATCATCTGGTCGCTCAAGGGGGCCTCCTTTGCCGAAGTGGAGATCATTGCATGGCGCAACGTCGTCATGTCCTGCCCGAGGAATAAAGGCGACCACCTTACCAACTCGTTAGGGCATTCACCGCTATGGTGCGGGCCGGGGCAGGTTTGCTCCGGATCGGATCGAAATGCGCCTTCGGTCCATCTTGAACAGGCGAGGCGCCGCAGCGCCCTTGACTTCAGGCGCGACATGGTAAAGGGGCAATTTCGGCAAAAGGTTCAACATCTTAGCGGGTTCATCCATGATCGACATCGTCAGGCGAATGACGCCCGCGCGGGCGCGCGCCCATCCTCATGCGCTCCTGTTCGTCCTCCTTATGGCGAGCCTGCCGCTGATCGCGCTGTTGAGCCCGATCGACCATGACGAGACGCAATATCTTGCCGCCGCCGAACTGGTCGCGGGCGGGATGTCGCCGTTCCGCGACTTCCTCTACCTCCAGACGCCCTACCAGCTCTATGTCCTCGCCCCGCTGTTCGGCGATCCCGAGTGGCACGGCCTCCTCGCCGCGCGGCTCTTCTCGGGGCTGATGGGGGCGGGCGTGATCGCGCTCGTCTATGGCGCGCTTCGCGAGGGCGGGGTGGCGCGGCATCACGCGATGATGGCGGCGGGCGCCATCTGGTTCTGCCATGCCTTCCTGTTCGGGGTGACGCTGGTGCGCAACGATGCGCTGCCAGCGCTCCTGCTCGCCTTCGCCTTCTTCGTCGCGATGGGCGCGGTCGATCCGGCGCAACCCGGGCGCCGCTACAAGTGGCTGCTCGCGGGGCTCGCCATCGGCGCCGCGACGGGCACCAAGATCAGCTATGCGGTGATGGCGGGTGCCTTTGCCGCCTTCCCGCTGCTCGCCGCCATCTTCGGGGTGATGGGCAAGCGCCGTGCGGTGGCGACGACGCTGGTGACGAGCGCGGGCGTGGTGCTGGCGCTGGTGCCGATGCTGTGGATCCGCGAGACCGCGCCGACCGCCTTCGACTATGGCAATTTCCATTATCATGCCGAGGCGCCCTTCCTCTGGTACGAGGCCAATGGCCGCGCCCACCGCCTGACGCTGGGCATGAAGGCCATCGACGGGCTGCTGACGCTGGTGCGGGGACCCGCGCTGCTCGCGCTCGTCCTCTACACCTTGCTGCGGCTGCGCTCATTGAAGGCCCGCGAGGCCCAGATCCCCGCGCTGCTGCTCACCGACCTTGCCATCCTCGCGGGACTGGTCGCCACGCTCGCGCCGACGCCGATCCATCGCCAATATGCGATCCCGCTCCTGCCGCCGCTGTTCGTCGGCCTCGGGCTGGCCTGGGCGCGCGACCGAGGGGCATTCGTGGACAAGCACTGGCTGAAGCCCGCGGTCGGCCTGTTCCTCGCGATCGGCCTCGTCCAGCCCGTCTACAACCTCGGCGGCGCAGCGCTCGACAAGCCCACGCCCACGGTGGTCGCCGAGGAAGGGCGCGCGCTTGCCGCATTGCTCGGCGCCGAGGGGATCGAGGGCGAAGTGGCCACGCTCAGCCCCGAAACCGTGGTCGGGAGCGGACTGGCGCTCGACCCGATGTTCGCGACCGGCCCCTTTGCCTATCGCACCGGCGACATGATCGACGCGGCCGACCGCGACGCGGTGGGCTTCGTCTCGCCCTCGACGATCACCGACTATCTCGAGGAAAGCCGTCCGGCGGCGATCGTGACCGGCTATGAAGCGAGCCACACGGTCGACCGCATCGGGCTGGAGGTGCCGATCGAGGGTTTTGCGCGCGAGGCGGGCTATCGCCGCGTGGAAAGCGGGATCGGCGGGGCGACCTTCTGGCTGCGCCCCGCCGATTGATCCGGCTGCCGACTAACGCCGGGTCTTCTTGGCGTAGGCGACCCCGCCGACATCGGTGCGGAAGATCTCGTTGCGGCACATCGAGCCGGTCGAACTCTTCGAGCCGATGAACTCGGCGAAGTGGCGCTGCCACATCAGTTCATCGCCCGCATAGCTGTAGAATTCGAACGGGCGTCCGGGCTGGACCGTCCACGAGCCCTCGTCGAGACCGCCGTCCTTCTTGGGCAGGCTGTAGCGATAGTAGATCACGCCCGAACAATCGTTACGGAACTTGAACTTCATCATACCCGAGCGGCTGTCGTAGACGGTCTCGACGAGCACGACGCAGCCGGCAGCGGGTTTGTAGCAGCCGTAGCGCTCCTGCATCTCGGCATGCTCTTCCCAAGTGAGCGGGGGCTGGCTGCCGCGGACATGGGTTTCCACACGGCCCTCGACCGGCGTCAGGCCGCCATTGTCGCCGCCGTTTCCGTTGCCGTTGGAGCCTTCGCCTCCATTGTCGCCGGTGTCGTTGCCATGACCATTGTCGGCGTAGCGCGGGGCGCCCGAGCCGTCGCCGCCATTGCCGCCTGCGTTGTCGCCATTGCCGTTGGCACCCGACCGGTTCGCGCAATCGCCATATTGGACGACGTCATAGGGGTCGTCCTTCTCCATGGTGGTGCAGTTGCTCAGCGTCGGCATGTTCACCTTGAGCGTCATCTGGCGCGGCGCCTGCGTATTGGTGCGGCGACGGGCGACCTGCTCTTGTCGACGCGCTTCCTGCCGCTGGCGGGCCGTCGAAGTGGTCGCGGCCGCATTGCTGGGGGAAGGGGCGCGCGCGGCGGCCTGCTGCTGCGCCATTTCGGCCTGCATCCGCGCCATCTCGTTCTCGAACTCGCGCTGGTCGGCCATGGCCTGGCCGATCTTCTGGCCCGCCTCGAGCGCGCTTTCGGTGAGCGCCATGGCGACGGGATCGCCACCCTGCCGCGCGGCCTCGCGCATCTGTTCGGCGTAGAGGCGCGAGGCATTGGCCTGCGCATCGGGGTTGGTGGGGGCGGTCATCGCGAGGCGCCCTTCGAGCGAGCTGACAGCGCGCTGCGCTTTCTGGAAGCTGTCGGCCTCGCCCTGTTCGGCGTGCATGCCGACCTGGCCGAGCGTCGAGGCAAGCTGGCCGACCTGTTCGGCGCCGAGCCCCATCTCGGTGCCGATGGCGGCACCGGCGACCGCGCCGATCAACCCGCCGAGCAGGCCGTCGCGCTTCTTGTTCTGCTGTTCGGCGATGCGCTGCTGTTCGGCACGGCGACGCGCTTCGGCCTCGCGGCGCTGGCGCTCGGCCTCCGCGGCCGCGGCGGCCTCGCGCTTCTCGGTGAGCGCGGCGTAGAGCATCGACGGCGTTTCGCCCGACAGGCTGACGTGACCGGCATCGGCGCCGGCATCGAGCAGCAGCTCGGCAAGCGGGTCGTTCTCGGCACGGATGGCCGCGAACAGCGGGGTCTCGCCCTTATTGTCCTCGACATTGGGTGAGGCACCTGCGGACAGCAGCATTGCCGCCATTTCTTCATTGTTGCCGTTGATGGCGACAGTGAGCAGCGGCAGGCCGGTCTTGGGGAAGGGGCGGTCGACATCGGCCCCTTGCGCGATCAGCAAGCGAGCGGTGTCGAGCTTTTCATGCCCCAAGGCGTAGTGGAGTGGTGTCTGCTTCGAGGAATCCTGCGGGTCGACATCGGCGCCGGCGCGCAGGAGGAGCGCCGCAGCGCGGGTCTGGCCCTCGCTGGCCGCCATGTGAAGCGCGGTGAAGTCGGTCTCGGGAACCGTGGCCCACAGATCGACGCCGGCCTCGACGAGCGAATTGATAGCGTCGATGCGATCGCGCTTGGCTGCCGAAAGCAGGGGGGAGATACCCTGGCTGCTGGCGAAGGAGGGGTCGGCGCCGCCGTCGAGCAGGGCATCGACAGCGTCCTGGTGCCCTTCGACGATCGCATATTGGAGGGCGGTCCAGCCCGCATCGCTGTTCGAGCGGACATCGGGATTGGCGCCGGCCTCGAGGAGCGAGCGGATGGTGGTGGCATTGCCATCATTGGCGGCGGTGAGCAGCGCAAGGCGCTTGGCGTCGTCGGAGATGACACCGCTGTCGCCCGCCAGCATCACGGCGAGGAGGTCGGGATCGTCGTTGGCCAGCGCCAGCAGCTCGTCCGAGACGACGGGGGCGCCCGCTTGCTGCATCGCGCGGAGCATCGAGAGGGCCCCGACAGGGGAGACCTCGGCCTCGGCCATCGTCTCGATATAACGGACAATGCTCCGTTCAAGGCCGGCGCGTGCCTGCGGGCCCGCCTGCGCGGCGAGATGGGTCGCAATCGGGGATGCGGTGCGCGGCGTTACCGCATTGATCACGTTGGTGAAGTTGCACGGACCGGGATTGCGTTCGCACATCGACAGGAGTGGCTGGAGATGCCGGGCAACATCGGCCGGCGCGCCGAGCTCCTCATTCGAAAGGTACAGCGTCGTGCCCACGCAGCCCGGGTCGAAGCCCGCATCGCACAGGGCCTGCATCCGCGAACGGACAGCTGTCTCGTCGAGCTTGGTGACGCCCCAGTGCTCGCCCGTCCTCGCGAAGAACAGATATTGGAAACAGCCGACCTGGTCACCCCCGAGGCAGCTCTGTTCGAACAGCGGGACCGCTTCCTCGAGATCGGCGTCGGTGCCGAGCCCCATCTGCTGCCACCAGCCCTGCACGAGGCAGGCGCGGGCAGCATCGTTGCGGCAGGCCGAACGCAGGGCGGCATAGCCCTTCTTCGGAGCGAAATGCTTGCCGCCGCGCATCTCGTCGGCCTGGCTGCACGCTTTTTGCTCCCCCGCGGCGCAGGCGATGTCGAAGGCATCCTGCGTATCGAAGGGATCGAGGCCGAAATAGTCGGAGGTGTAAGTGCGCATGTCGACGAGCGACTGGGCCGATGCCGCGCGCGGCGACAGCGTGGCGGCAAGCAGCACGGCGCCGAGAAAGGCCGCAGTGCGGCGCAGGCCGAAGCGGCCCTGATGAAAGCGGAACATGGTGGTACCCCCCGAGAATATCGCTCGCCCCGCATAGCTAACAGGGTCCTGCCGTTTCGTAAAATCCTATTATTAATTCCGTTTACCACGGCAAATTAACAAAGGTGACAGGCTCCGATCGGGGCGTTAGCGTCGCGGCGAATCAACCGGGGGACAATCAATGAAATCCAAACTCGTCAAACCTGTCGTGATCGCAGCCTGCGCCGTCAGCATATCGGCCTGCGCGGCCAAGCCCGTGAACATGTCGATCGGGCAGGTGCCCGCGGCGGAAGGGCAGCGGCTCGCCTCGCTCGGCCAGACGATCAGAGTCGGCGAGATCTCGGGTGGCAAGAAGACGACCGTCGTGGCGGAGGTCTCGAACGAGGACTTCCAGGCGGCGCTGCGCCAGTCGCTGGCAAATAATGGCCTGCTGGCCTCGAGCGGGGGCGATTACCAGCTGACGGCCGAGCTCATGCGCATCAAGAAGCCGATGGTCATGGTCAACGCCAAGGTGACGTCGGAAGTGCGCTACCAGCTCACCGACATGGCGACGGGCGAGCTGTTGATGGATGAGCTTGTCGAGGTCGACTATACCCAGTCCTTCGGCTCGGCGCTTCTCGGGGAAACGCGCCTGCGCAAGGCGATCGAGGGCTCGGTGCGGACCAACATCACCGAATTCCTCGACCGCCTCGCCGACCAGATGGGCGATGAGACGCCGCGCGCGAGCGACGGTATCGAAATCAGCATCATCCTGTCCGGCGAAGCAGGGACTTTCGGCTTCTGACGACACGGCACCGGCGCGCGGGCAACCGCTCGCGCGCCATCGTCGCGTCATGCTCGTCGGTGAAGTGGAAGGCTGGTGAGCCGTGCAGGGGTCGAACCTGCGACCTACTGATTAAAAGTCAGTTGCTCTACCAACTGAGCTAACGGCCCAACCAGCCGGGTGCCGACCTAGCGGGAGGCTCCCGCGCGATCAAGGCATGAATTTCAGTTTTTCGGCCGGGCTGCCCGCAGCCGTGCCGCGAGGTGGCGCAGCGCCAGCCCGCCGGTGATCCGCCAGTCGGGCGCGATCTGCGCGAGGGGGAAGAGCGCCGAGGGGCGCTCGGCCAGCGCTTCATGGGGGATGGTCAGGCCTTGGGCATGATATTCGCCGCCGTCCCAGGCGAGAATGTCGAGGTCGAGGACGCGCGGGCCCCACGCCTTGCCGGCGCGGCGACCGAACTCATGCTCGATGAACTTGAGCGCGACCAGCATGGCCTCGGGCTCGAGCTCGCTCTCGACCAGTGCGGCGGCATTGGCGAAATCGCGTCCCGCGCCGCCGAAGGCGGGGTTGAGGAGGATGGGGGAGGCGTCGAACAGCTCATGGTCGCGCGCCAGCCGCGCGATTGCTGCCTCGACCACCGCCTGCGGGCGGCCGTAGGTCGAATGGGGGCGGTTGGAGCCGATGCCGATGCCGTAAAGATGTTTGTCCATTGTCCTCTTTCTGCGGCTCCGATAGGCCAGCGGCATGAACAAGACCAGCCCTGCCGATCTCTCGCCGCTGCCCGACTGCGAACCGCTGCGCGATTGCCCGCTGTGCCCGCGGCTGGTCGACCTGCGGATGGAGCTGAGGAGCGAGCATCCCGACTGGTACAATGCGCCCGTGCCCGCCTTTGGCGACCCCGATGCCGGCGTCGCGATCATCGGGCTGGCACCGGGCAAGCACGGCGCCAACCGCACGGGGCGGCCCTTTACCGGCGACTATGCGGGCGACCTGTTGTTCGACGTGCTGATGCGCACGGGGCTTTCGGTCGGCGACTATCAGAGCCGCATCGACGACGGGGTCGAACTGAAGGGCGCGATCATCCTCAATGCGGTGAAATGCCTGCCGCCCGAGAACAAGCCCACGGGTAATGAAATCCAGCATTGCCGGCCGTTTCTCGAGGAGATGCTGGGCAAGCTGCCCAAGGTCCACACGCTGTTCGCGCTCGGCAAGATCGCGCATGACGCCGCCTGCCGCGCGCTCGGCATGACATTGAGCGCCAACAAGTTCGGGCATGGCAATGTGCACCATGCGCCGAACGGACTGCGGCTGGTCGATAGCTATCATTGCAGCCGCTACAACCAGAATACGGGGCGTTTGTCGGACGAGATGTTCCTGATGGCGCTACGCAAGGCGGTCTCGCCCGGCCTCAAGGGTGAGGCGGCAGACGAACTGCGCACCGAGCGGCTCGTCCTCCGGCGCGCGCGCAAGGAGGATGCCGACGCGCTGCATACGCTGTTCACCGACGAGGAGACGATGCAGAGCTGGTCGACCACCGTCCATGACACGATGTTCGAGACCGAGGAGTGGCTGCGCGGCATGATAGAGGCGGCGGGCCCCCATTCGGACGATTTCATCGTCGAGAAGGATGGCGAGCTCATCGGCAAGTGCGGGCTGTGGGACGTGCCCGAGATCGGCATGATGATCCGCCGCGACCATTGGGGGCATGGCTATGCCACCGAGGCGCTCGCGGCCTATCGCGACTATATCCGCGCCCGCGGGCTGCCCTACATGTTCGCCGACGTCGATCCCGCCAATGTCGGCTCGCTGAAAGCGCTCGAGAAGATCGGCTTCACCCGCTCGGGGTACAAGGAAAAGGCGATGATGCACGGCGACCGGTGGGTCGACAGCGTGTATCTGCGCATCGACCTCTAGAGGTCTTCGGCGAGCCTCTTGTAAAGCTCGGGGCGGCGGTCGCGGAAGAAGCCGAAGGCGGCGCGGTGCTGGCGGATCTGGGCGATGTCGAAACTTGCCGTGAGCACGCCCGTCTCCTTGGCCCCGAATTCGGCGACGAGGTCGCCGCGTTCGTCGCAGATGAAGCTGTGGCCGTAGAAATTCTGGCCGCACTCGCTGCCGATGCGGTTGGCGGCGACGACGGGCACGACGTTCGACACGGCATGACCGATCATGGCGCGGCGCCACATGCGGCTGGTGTCGAGGTCGGGGTCGTGCGGCTCCGAACCGATGGCGGTGGGGTAGAAGAGGATCTCGGCGCCCATCAGCATCATCGCGCGCGCGGTCTCGGGATACCATTGGTCCCAGCAGATGCCGACGCCCATGACGCGATCTTCGGGGCCGTCCCAGACCTTGAAACCGGTATTGCCGGGGCGGAAGTAGAATTTCTCTTCATAGCCCGGGCCGTCGGGAATGTGGCTTTTGCGGTAGACGCCCGCGATCTTCCCGCACGGCGCGATCCAGGCGAGCGAATTGTAATGGTGGTGACCGTCGGCCTCGAAGAAGCTGGTCGGGATCCAGATGTCGAGCTCGTCGGCGAGCTCCTGCATGGCGAGCACGCTCGGGTGCTTGGCAGTGGGTTTGGCGGTGGCGAAGAGGGTCTCGTCTTCCTCGCGGCAGAAATAGGGGCCTTCGAACAGCTCGGGCGGGAGGACGACCTGCGCGCCCTTGCCCGCCGCCTCGCGGACGAGCTCGGAGACATTGGCGATATTTTCCTCCACGCCGCCACCGAGGGCGAGCTGGAGGGCGGAGACGGTGATCTTGTCGCTCATCGCGGCACCTGCTGTGAAATGCAGTGGAAGGAGCCGCCACCCGTGAGGATGTGGTCGGCGCGGATACCGGTCACGCGGCGGTCGGGGAAGAGCCCGCCGATCGCCTCGATGGCGGCAAGGTCGGCCTCGCTGCCATAGAGCGGCACGACGACCGCGGCGTTGCCGATCAGGAAGTTCATGTAGCTCGCCGGCACGATGCGGTCCTCGCCCGTTTCGGGGTCGGGGCGGATGACCGCGCCCGGTGAGGGGATGGCGGTCACCTCGAGGTCGGCCTCCAAGAGCGCGGCGGCGGCTTCGGCGTAGGCTTCCTCGTTGGGATCGTCCTCGCCCATGGGTTCGGGGATGGCGACGCGGCCTTCGCCCACGAAGCGCGCGAGATTGTCGACATGGCCGTCGGTGTGGTCGTTGACGAGGCCCTTGCCGAGCCAGACCACGCGGGTGGCGCCGAGGTCGCGTTTCAACCGCGCCTCGATGTCCTCGCGGCTGAGGCCCGGATTGCGGTTCTTGTTGAGGAGGCATTCCTCGGTGGTGAGGTAGGTGCCGGTGCCGTCGCCATCGACCGCGCCGCCCTCGAGGATCCAGTCGGCCTTTGCATAGGGCAGGGACGTGGTGGCCGCGAGGCGCTCGCCCACGCTGTCATCGCCCTCGAGCTCATATTTGCCGCCCCAGCCGTTGAAGCCGAAGCCCTGCGCGCGGCGGTCGGCGCCTGTGCCCGTGACGATCGGGCCGGTATCGCGCAGCCAGATGTCGCCGAAGGGTTCGACGATGACGGTGGCGAAGGGACAGAGGCGCCGCGCCTCGGCGGCGGCCTCCTCGTTGGCAGCGACGAGGCGGACCTCCTCGCCCTCGCCATCGGCATGGAGCGCGGTCGCCAGCGCGGCGACCTCGGCCTGCGCGGGGGCGAGATCGTCTTCCCACAACTCTTCATGGCTCGGGAAGCCGATCCACATGGCGTCGTGCGGGGCCCATTCGGCGAGGGGAATATTGTGCGGGGGGTTGGTCATGCCCCGCAGATAAGCGCGCTTCATGGTGGTTGCAACGCGCATCGGGCTTTGCAAGCATGAGGCGAGTTCAAGTGAGCGTTTTGGGGGGACCAATGAAAATGATGTTGTTTGGCGCCGCGGCCCTGCTGGCCGGGACGAGCGCCGGTGCGCAGCTCATGTCGGCGGGCGATGCAGCGCGCGATTTCGGCTCGCGGCAGACCTTCTGGGGCGCCGATATCTCGCCGACGGGCGAGACCATCGCGGTGCTGACCGCGGGCGAGGGGGCCAGGACCTTCGTCCAGACCTATCGGCTCGACGGCAGCGCGCCGAAGACGCTGTTCGGGGTCGATGGGGTCGACCAGCAGCTCGATTGGTGCCGCTTCGGGTCCGAAACCGCGCTCGTCTGCCGCTATTCGGGGCAGGCCGAGGTCAATGGCCTGCTGCTCGACTGGGGGCGGCTTGTCGCCGTGTCGACCGACGGCAGCTTCGATCCCACCCCGCTGGGCGAGCGGTCGAGCAATTATGATTCGCAGATCCGCCAGTTCGACGGCGGTATCGTCGATTTCCTGCCGGGCGAGGATGCGGTGCTGATGGCGCGCAACTATGTCCCCGAGACGGCGCGCGAGAATTCGAACATCTCCAAGACCACGAGCGGGCTCGGGCTCGACCGCATCGGGATGGGCGATTTCCGCCCGCGCCGCGTCGAGCGGCCCAATGACGCGGTCGACGGCTTCCTCAGCGACGGGCGGGGCGACGTGCGCATCCGCATCCGTCACGAGCGCGACAGCAATGGCGATTACACGGGGCGCACGCGCTACGACTATCGCCTCGCGGGCAAGAGCAAGTGGGAAGATCTCGGCATGGCCGACCGCGACAGCGGCTTCCGCCCCGTCCTCGTCGAGGCGCAGGGCAACAGCGTCTACGGGCTCGAGCCGCTCGATGGGCGCGATGCGCTCTATCGGATGACGCTCGACGGCAGCGGGGCCAAGGAACTGGTCGCCAGCCACGAGCGGGTCGATATCGGCGGGCCGGTGCGCCTCGGGCGCGGGCTGCCGGTGATCGGCTATCAATATACCGACGAGCGCGACCATATCGTCTATTTCGACGCGCAATATGACGCGCTGAGCCGCGGTCTCGCCAAGGCGCTGCCGGGCGATGGCACGGTAACCTTCCACGGCGCGAGCGCGAACGGCAACATATTGCTGCTCCACGCGGGCTCGGATGCCGACCCGGGCGCCTATTATGTGATGAACCGCGCGACGCGCGAGATGTCGCCGCTGATGGGGCTCCGGCCGCAGTTCGACGGGCGCTCGCTCGCGACAGTCGAGGCGGTGACCTACGCGGCGCGCGACGGCGCCGCCATCCCCGCTTATGTCACGCTGCCCGCCGGCCATGAGGGCGGCGCGCTCGGCGCGGTGGTGCTGCCGCATGGCGGGCCCGAGGCGCGCGACACGTGGGGCTTCGACTGGCTGGCGCAATATTTCGCGGCGCGCGGCTATGCGGTGATCCAGCCCAATTTCCGCGGCTCGGCCGGCTACGGTCAGGACTTCCGAAACGACAACGGTTTCCGCAACTGGCAGACCGCCGTCAGCGACATCGAGGATGCCGCGCGCTACCTCATCGCCGAAGGGGTGGCCGACCCCGAGCGGGTCGCCATCGCGGGCTGGTCCTATGGTGGCTATGCGGCGCTCCTCGGCGCGGCCGAGGCGCCCGACCTCTACAAGGCCGCCATCGCCATCGCGCCGGTCACCGACCTTCGCCTGATGCGCCGCGAGGCGCGCGACTTCACCAGCGGCGAACTGGTCGAGGACATGCTGGGCTCGGGCGACCATCTCGTCGCCGGCTCGCCGCGCCACCGCGCCGACGACATCTCGGTGCCGGTGCTGCTCGTTCACGGGGGGCGCGACACCAACGTGTCCTTCGACCACAGCCGCCTGATGGAGGATGCGCTTTCCGATCGCGGCGGCGCGGTCGAGCTCATCGCCTTCGAGGAGCTCGACCATGGGCTTGCCGACAGCGAGGCGCGCATCCGGATGCTGGGGGCGGCGGGCGAATTGCTCGACGCGACGATCGGCTCCTGACGGAGCCGGTCACTCGCTCCAACAGAAAAGGGCGGCGCCTTTCGGCACCGCCCTTTTTCTTTGGTCCGAGAACCCTCGCGGCTTAGCGCGAGTAGAATTCGACGACCAGGTTCGGTTCCATGCGAACGGGGTAGGGAACCTCGTCCAGCGTGGGGACGCGGGTGAAGCTCACCTGGTGATCGCTGTCGACCGAGACATAGTCGGGGATGTCGCGCTCAGCGAGGCCCTGCGCTTCGAGGACGAGGGCCATTTCCTTGGCCTTCGAGCCGAGCGAGATCTCGTCACCGACGTCGCAGCGACGCGAGGCGATGTTGCACTTCACGCCGTTGACGCGGATGTGACCGTGCGAAACGAGCTGGCGCGCGGCCCAGATGGTCGGCGCGAACTTGGCGCGGTAGACGATCATGTCGAGACGGCGCTCGAGCAGGCCGATGAGGTTCTGCGAGGCGTCGCCCTTCATGCGGCTGGCGTCCTGGAAGGTGCGCTTGAACTGCTTTTCGGTGACGTCGCCGTAATAGCCCTTGAGCTTCTGCTTGGCGCGCAGCTGCAGACCGTAGTCCGACATCTTGCCCTTGCGGCGCTGGCCGTGCTGGCCGGGGCCGTATTCGCGGCGGTTGACCGGGCTCTTCGGACGACCGAAGACGTTCTCGCCCATGCGGCGGTCGAGTTTATACTTGGCGCTGGTGCGCTTCGACATGGTATTTCTCCAACTAGCTTTTTTCCGTGTCCGGACCGCTCCGCCCGCCCCGGGGGGCTGACGCGATCACCACTTCACCGGACATGTGGGATCAATTGCGAAGGCGCGCCTAGCCGAGGCGTGCTTCAAGGTCAAGCGTTGCAGCCACTTAAGGACCCTGCCATGGCGGGCGCATGAACGAGATCCGCGATCCCGAAGCCTGCGAGACCATGGTGCATGTGCGCGCCGGGGTCGATGACGTCGACCGCCAGCTGGTGGCGCTGCTGAAGCGCCGCTTCGGATACATGCGCGCCGCCGCGCGCATCAAGCCGACCCGGGAGGCCGTACGAGACCAGGACCGCAAGGACGATGTCCATGCCAAGGTCGCCGCTGCGGCCAAGGCAGCCGGCCTTCCCGCAGAACGGCTGTGGCCGGTGTGGGAAGAGCTGATGGAGCAGTCGATCGCTTACGAGTTCGAGCGCTACGACGCGACCCGCGGCTAGGCTTTCATGAGCTGGCGGATGACGCCGTGGAGCGCCTTCAGTTCGCGCTCCGACCAGCCCGGCTTGGTGAGAATGGTGCGCAGGGTCGCCTGCGTCGCTTGCGTGCGCTCGGGCGGGAAGAAATAGCCCTTTTCGTCGAGCGCGCTGTTGAGGTGCCCGATGAGCGCGTCGAGTTCGGCCTTGGTGGCGGGGGGCTCCAGTTCCTTGTCGGTCGGCTGGACGAGTTCGTCGCCCGCGCCGCGCGACCATTCATAAGCGAGCAGGATCACCGCCTGCGCGAGGTTGAGGCTGCCGAATTCGGGGTTGATCGGCACGGTGACGATCTTGTCGGCGCGGCCGATGTCCTCGGTCTCGAGCCCCGAGCGTTCGGGGCCGAACAGGATGGCGGTGCGGCTGCCTTGCGGGAGGGCGTGGATTTCCTTCGCCATCTCCTCGGGGCCGACCACCGGCATGACGAGGTCGCGGCGGCGCACGGTGGAGGCGAAGACGAGGCTGCAGTCGGCCAGCGCCTCGGCGGTGGTGTCGAAGACCTGCGCGCCATCGAGCACCATGTCGGCGCCGGAAGCGGCGGGGCCGGCCTCGGGATTGGGCCAGCCGTCGCGCGGGGCGACGAGGCGCATCTCGGTGAGGCCGAAGTTGAGCATGGCGCGCGCGGCCTTGCCGATATTCTGCCCCAGCTGCGGGTTCACGAGGACGATGACGGGCTTATTCATCATGCCCGTCCACGCTCTCGGCGAAATCGGCGAAATCGCCCGCTTCCTTGAAGTCGCGATAGACGCTGGCGAAGCGGATGTAGGCGACGCTGTCCAATGCCTTCAGCCCGTCCATGACCGCCTCGCCGATAAGGTCGGCGTTCACTTCGTCGCCCTGCGTCTCGAGCTGGCGCTGGATCGAATGGGCGAGCCGTTCGATCTGGCCTTCGGAGATGTTGCGCTTGCGGCAGGCGTGGCGGATCGAAGCCTGCAGCTTTGGCTGTTCGAAAGGCTCGCGCTTGCCGTCCTTCTTGACCACCGTGAGGTCGCGTAGCTGGACGCGCTCGAAGGTGGTGAAGCGCGCGCCGCAGCCTTCGCACTGGCGGCGGCGACGGATGGCCGCGCCGTCTTCCGACGGGCGGCTGTCCTTCACCTGGCTCTGTTCATGGGTGCAGAAAGGGCAGCGCAACGGATCAGAACCCCTCGTAGATGGGGAAGCGGTCGCACAGCGCCTCGACGCGGCCCTTCACCTCGGCCTCGACCGAGGCATCGCCTTCGCCGCCGGTCTTGGCGACGCCGTGGAGGACGTCCGCGACCATGTCGCCGATCGCCTTGAACTCTTCGGTGCCGAAGCCACGGGTGGTGCCGGCGGGCGAACCGACGCGGATACCGCTCGTTTTCATCGGCGGCAGCGGGTCGTTGGGCACGCCATTCTTGTTGCAGGTGATGCCGGCGCGCTCAAGCGCTTCGTCGGCATCCTTGCCCGAAATGCCGAGCGGGCGAAGGTCGATGAGGCCGACATGGGTGTCGGTGCCGCCCGAAATGAGGTCGGCGCCGCGCCCCTTCAGCGTCTCGCACAGCACCTTGGCATTGGCGATGACCGCCTTGGAATAGGTCTTGAATTCGGGCTGGAGCGCTTCGCCGAAGGCGACCGCCTTGGCGGCGATGACGTGCATCAGAGGACCGCCCTGGAGGCCGGGGAAGACCGCCGAGTTGAGCTTCTTGCCGAGCTTTTCGTCATTCGAGAGGATCATGCCGCCGCGGGGGCCGCGCAGCGTCTTGTGCGTGGTCGTGGTGACGACATGGGCATGCGGGAGCGGCGAGGGGTGCTCGCCGGCCGCGACGAGGCCGGCGAAATGCGCCATGTCGACGTGGAGGATCGCGCCCACCTTGTCGGCGATGGCGCGGAAGCGCGCGAAGTCGATGACGCGCGGATAGGCCGAGCCGCCCGCGATGATGAGCTTGGGGCTATGCTCGACGGCGAGGGCTTCGACTTCGTCATAGTCGATGAGGTGGGTGTCTTCGGTGACGCCATATTGCACGGCGTTGAACCATTTGCCCGACTGCGCGGGGCGCGCGCCATGGGTGAGGTGGCCGCCGGCATCGAGGCTCATGCCGAGGATGGTGTCGCCGGGCTGGAGAAGCGCGAGATTGACCGCGCCATTGGCCTGCGCGCCCGAATGGGGCTGGACGTTGGCATAGGCGCAGTCGAACAGGCTCTTCGCCCGCTCGATCGCCAGCGCTTCGACCGCGTCCGAAGGTTCGCAGCCCTGATAATAGCGCTTGCCCGGATAGCCTTCCGCATATTTGTTCGTCAGCACGCTGCCCTGCGCCTCGAGCACCGCCTTCGAGACGATGTTCTCGGACGCGATCAGCTCGATCTGCTTCTGCTCGCGCTTCAGCTCGGCGCCCAGCGCCTCGGCGACCTTGGGATCGGTGGCGGCGACGCCATCGGTGAAGAAGCCGTGGCTACGGATATCAGCTGCGGAGGCCATGAGGGTCTTTCTTAATCCGAGAGTTTGTCGACGCGGCGCTGGTGGCGACCGCCTTCGAAGGGAGTGGTGAGGAATGCCTCGACGATCGCCTTGGCCATGTCCGAACCGACAAGGCGCTCGCCGATGGCGATGACATTTGCGTCATTGTGCTGGCGGGCGAGTGCGGCCGAGAGCGGCTCGTCGACGCGGGCGCAGCGGCAGGCGGGATTGCGGTTGACCGCGATCGAGATGCCGATGCCCGAGCCGCAGATGGCGATGCCGCGTTCCGCATTACCGGCGGCGACATGGTCGGCGAGCTTTCGCCCGTAATCGGGATAGTCGACGCTGTCCTTGGCATCGGGTCCGAGGTCGGTGACCTCGTGACCGGCGTCGGTCAGGTGGGAGACGAGCAGGGCCTTCAGGTCGAAGCCTGCGTGATCGGAAGCCAGCGCGATTTTCATGGCCTCCCTGATAAGGCCGGGGGGCCCGGTGCGCCACCCGTTTCTTGACGTGAAAATCGCACTTGTGTATTAGATTGGCAATACAGTAACCGTATGAGGGGGGAATTGGACATGATGCTCACGATTGCTGCCATGGCCGCCGCGCTGGCGCATCCCGCCGCGCCCGAAGCGCAAGACGGCGACGTCGAGGTGATGGTGCTCGGCATGTACCACCTCGCCAATCCGGGGCTCGACATGATCAATGTCGATGCGGGCGACGTGCTCGAGCCGCAGGCGCAGGCCGAGCTGGCGGCACTGAATGCCTCGCTGGCGACGTGGCAGCCGACCAAGATCCTCGTGGAGGACATGTCCGATGCCGGGGATCTCAGCATCGCCGACTATCGTGACAATGCGGAAAAGCGCATCGCCGAGGAGCGCAGCGAGACCTACCAGGTCGGCTATCGCCTCGGGCAGATGCTCGGCCATGCCGACATCTACGGCTTCGACGAGCAGCCGACGGGCGACGAGCCCGCCTATTTCCCGATGGGGCCTGTGCAGGCGTGGGTGGAGGCCAATGACAAGCAGGGCGAGTTCGGCGCACTGCTCGGCTGGGCGCAGGCTTTCATCGAGGGCGAGATGGCGAAGACCGCCGACTGCACGATCGCCGAAAAGCTCCTCATGCACAATGACAGCGCGCTGATGCGGCAGGGGCACGAGAAGCTCTATTACGGCTTCCTCGACTATGGCGACGGGACCGACCAGCCGGGCGCCGAATTGAACGCCTATTGGTACATGCGCAACGCCAAGATGTTCGGGAAGGCCATGCTGGTCGTCGAACCGGGCGACCGCGTGCTGATCATCGTCGGCTCGGGGCACAAATATTGGCTCGACCATTTCGTCGACGCGATGCCGGGCTACCGCGGCGTGGATGCCACGCCCTACCTCCTCGCCGCCGAGGGCAACCGCTGCCAATAGCGGCTTGATGTGCGGGCCGAGGGTGCGCATGGTCCGGCCATGCGACCCTTCGGCCTGCCTCTTCCGGTAATCCTCCTCGGCGCGGGCGGGCTGCTGCCCCCGCTGGGCCTGATCCTCGCCAGCTTCATCGACAGCCCCGCGACCCATTCGATCGCCTTCTGGGGCGTGGTCTATGGCGCGCTGATCCTGACGTTCCTCGGCGGGTGCTGGTGGGCCTTCGCGAGCAACATGCGCCCGGTCTCGAATGTCATCCTGCTGGTCTCGGTGCTGCCGAGCCTCGGCGCCTTCGCGCTGCTCATCGGCCTGTTCAGCTTTGCCTCGCTCTCGCCGCTGGTGGCGGGGGCGATGGTCGGCGGCGCGCTGTGGCTGTCGCCGCTGGTCGACCGGCACTTGTCATTGAAGCGCGTGACGCCGCGCTGGTGGATGACCCTGCGCGTGCCCCTGTCGGCAGGCCTCGGCCTGCTCACCGTCATCTGCGGCTGGCTGGCGGCCTAGGCGGCCAGCTTGAGTTCGAGCCGGTTCCAGATTTCCACGAGGGCGGTGACGAGATCGTCCATCATCGCGGCGGTGTGGAAGGGGCCGGGAGTGAAGCGCAGGCGCTCGGTCCCGCGCGGCACGGTCGGGAAATTGATCGGCTGCACGTAGACGCCATATTCGGCGAGCAGGATGTCGCTAATTTCCTTGGCCTTCACCGGATCGCCGACCATCAGCGGCACGATGTGGGTGACGCTGTCCATGACGGGCAGTCCTGCCTCGCGCATCTTGGTCTTGAGCATGGCGGCCGCATCCTGCTGCGCCTGCCGCTCGACGCTCGAGCCCTTGAGGTGGCGCACGCTCGCCAGCGCGCCTGCCGCGAGGACGGGCGAGAGCGAGGTGGTGAAGATGAAGCCCGGCGCATAGCTGCGGATGCAGTCGATGATATTCCTGTCGGCGGTGATGTAGCCGCCCATCACGCCGAAGGCCTTGCCGAGCGTCCCCTCGATGATGGTGACGCGGCTCGCCACCTCGTCACGCTCGGAGATGCCGCCGCCGCGCGCGCCGTACATGCCCACGGCATGAACTTCGTCGAGATAGGTCAGCGCGCCATATTTGTCGGCCAGGTCGCAGATCGCCTCGATCGGGGCGACGTCGCCGTCCATCGAATAGACGCTCTCGAAGGCGATGAGCTTGGGCGCGTCGGGCTCGACTTCCATCAGGAGCTGCTCGAGATGCTCGAGGTCGTTGTGCTTGAAGATGCGCTTCTCGCAGCCCGAATTGCGGATGCCCGCGATCATCGAGGCGTGGTTGAGTTCGTCCGAGAAGATGACGCAGCCGGGCAGGAGCTTGCCGAGCGTCGACAGCGCGGCCTCGTTCGAGACATAGCCCGAGGTGAAGAGGAGCGCGCCTTCCTTGGCGTGGAGGTCGGCGAGTTCGGCCTCGAGGTCGACATGGAGATGGGTGTTGCCGCCGATGTTGCGGGTGCCGCCCGAGCCGGCGCCGACATCATGCAGCGCCTCTTCCATCGCCTTGATGACGACATCGTGCTGGCCCATGCCGAGATAGTCGTTGGAGCACCAGACGGTGATCGGGCGCGGACCGTTGTGACCGTGGAAGCAGCGCGCATTGGGGTAATTGCCCTTGTTGCGCAGGATGTCGATGAAGACGCGATAGCGTCCCTCGTCATGCAACCGGTCGATGGCCGCCTGGAAAATTCCGTTGTAATCCATGGTCCTCGCTCTTGTCGGGCGACCCCTTAAGGCCTTTTAACGAAAAGATCAAAGCGAGCCTAGGTCGGTGATCCCGAAGGGCGCGAGCGCTGTGTTCATGCCGGGCGGAATCCCGGCGGTGAAGAGCGCGCGTCCCGGCGGGGCATCGTCGGGCCAACTCTGTCCCTTTGTCAGATAGGCGATTCGCCGCGCGATACCTTGACCACCGTCAATGAACCGCACCTGAGGATGGGCGTGGGCGAGCCAGTCGGCGAGGAGCGGGAAGTGGGTGCAGGCGAGCACGACGGTGTCGAGTTTGTCGCCGTCCGGCTGGTCGAACAGCGGCTGGGCCGCAGCGACGGCGGCGGCGGGGTCGACCTGCTCGCCGCGTAGCCTCGCCTCCGCCAGCTCGACGAGGTCGGCCGAGCCGTGGCGCAGGACGGTGCAGTCGCCCGCGAACCTGGCGGCAAGATCGTCGACATAGGGCTGGCGAACGGTGGCGCGGGTGCCCAGTACGCCGATGACGCGGGTCGCGGACAGTTCGGCCGCGGGCTTGATCGCGGGGACGGTGCCAACGACCGGCACGTCGAGCGCGGCGCGGACATGGTCCAGGGCGATGGTGCTGGCGGTGTTGCAGGCGATGGTGACCAGCCGCGGGCGCACTCGCTCGACGAGGCGGCCGAGGAGGGCGGGGACGCGCGCGGCGATCTCGCCCTCCGAGCGGGTGCCATAGGGAAAGGCCGCATTGTCGGCGGCATAGACGATCGGCGCCGAGGGCATCAGCGCGCGCGTCGGCCCGAGGATCGACAGGCCGCCGATACCGGAATCGAAAAAGAGGAGGGGCGCGTCGGGCTGCATCGCCTGCGGGGCTACCCCGTCCCCTTGTCGATACGCAAGCGTCACATCAGTCCTTGCCGGGATAGACCAGCTCGAACAGATAGTCCTCGCCGTCCTCGTCCGTGAAGGAGAGGTCGCGATATTCGGCCCGCTCGATCATGCCGCTGCCGTCGCGGTCGAGCCGTTCGAAGAGTTTGCCGAGCCCGCCATCCTCGCCGCCACTGGCGCGATAGCCGGCATTGTCGAACGTTTTCGCGCCACCGAGAAATTCGTCGCGCGACAGGCTGTTCGAACGATCGCTGTCGGTTACCTCGAAGCCCATGTCGTAAGGATCGTTGCCTGGCTCGGGGGCCATCACGATACGATAGCGGTTGCGCGGCACGACGGCTTCGGGGGGGCGCTGGCCGTCGCGAACCTTGACGGTGCGGAACGAGACTTCGCCGGTGCCGAACTCCTCGGCCGTGAGGCGCCCGTCGCCATCCTTGTCCAGTTCGCCGAACAGCCGGCCCATCAGTGCATTGACCTCGGCGGCGTCGAGGTTTTCGCTCCTGTCCTCGCTCACGCGGGTGGCGTGGGTGCTGCGGGCGAGGAATTCATTGCGTTCGATGAAGTTGTTGCCGTCGCGGTCGAGGGCGACGAAGGCGTTGGTTTCGTCAGCGGGGTGCATGATGGCAGCGGCGGCGATGGCAATGGCGATAAGCATGAGAGACACTCCGAACAGTCGACGCCGCGACCGACGTGGTGCGGCTGGAGCCACTGCTGCACCGTCTGCCGGGTCGCCGCCGAGGTCCGACGGACCGGATACGGCCTGTCCGTACCGCTCCTCGTAGCGCCGTGCGGCCTCGAGCGAGGTGGCGGCGCCGAGCTTGTGGCGGGCGCGCTTCAGCCGTTTCTCGACCGCATGGTGCGAGATGCCGAGGTCGAGCGCCATCTCCTTGGCGGTCTTGCGCTCGAGGATGCCGGCGAGCACCTCGCGCTCGCGCCTCGTCAGTCCGGTCGTGTCGTCAGCCATGACCCTTCCCTAGCGCCCGCCCGCCGCGACACAAAGTACGGTCGGACCGTAATCGTTACGGCCCTTGCCACTATCGGCCCGCCTGCTATCGAGAATGACGATGTTCGGCGACTTCCAGACCTGGCCCTTCCTCATGGGCTATCTCCTCGGCTCGATCCCCTTCGGGCTCGTGCTTGTCCTGGCCTTGGGCAAGGGCGACATCCGCGCGCAGGGTTCGGGCAATATCGGCGCCACCAACGCGGTCCGCGCGGCAGGCAAGAAGATCGGCGCGCTGGTCTTCCTGCTCGATGCGCTGAAGGGCGCGGTCGCGGTCCTCATCGCGCGCCAGTATATGGGCGAACAGGCCGAATTGTTCGCCGCGGCAGGCGCGCTCATCGGCCATCTCTATCCGGTCTGGCTCCGCTTCAAGGGCGGCAAGGGCGTCGCCACGCTGTTCGGCATCCTGTTTGCCCTCGACTGGCGGATCGGCGCGATCGCGCTCGGCATCTGGGTCGCCGCTTTCCTGATCACGAAAATGTCGTCGGCGGGCGGATTGCTCGCCGCCGCCTCGGCCCCCGTCTCGGCGCTCGCGCTGGGCGAGGACATGCTGTTCAACCTGCTGCTCGGTATCACGCTTCTCATCTGGTGGAAGCATCGCGCCAATATCACGCGGATCCTCAAGGGAGAGGAACCGCGGTTCGGCGCGAAGAAGGATGCCGCGCTTGCTCAAGAGCCCTCCGACCGACCTTCATGACCATCTCCGCCTGATCCGCTCGCGCGGTATCGGGCCGATCAGCTATCGCCATTTGATGCAGCGCTTCGGCAGTGCATCCGAAGCGATCGCCATGATCCCCGAACTCGCACGGCGCGGGCGGGGACGGCCGCCGCGGCTCGCCGACCCGCGAGAGGTCGAGGCGGAGATGCGCGAGGTCGAGCGCCACGGCGCGCACTATTTGCTCATCGGCACGCCGGCCTATCCGGCGCTCTTGGCCGAGATCGACGGCGCGCCGCCGGTGATCACCGTGAAGGGGCGCAGCGACCTGCTCGACCGGCCCGCCATCGCGATGGTCGGCGCGCGCAACGCCAGCGCCGCGGCCTGCCGCTTCGCCCGCCAGCTGGCGCATGACCTCGGCGGGGCGGGGCAGGTGGTCGTCTCCGGCCTTGCCCGCGGCATCGATAGCGCCGCGCATGACGGCGCGCTGCCCACCGGCACCGTCGCGGTGATCGCAGGCGGGATCGACATCGCCTATCCGCCCGAAAATGCGGCGAGGCAGGAGGATATCGCCGAGCAGGGACTTGTCGTCGCCGAGATGCCGCCCGGCACGAAGCCCACGGCGCGCCATTTCCCCAACCGCAACCGCATCATCTCGGGGCTTTGCGCCGGCACGGTGGTGGTCGAGGCGGCGCCGCGATCGGGCAGCCTCATCACCGCGCGGCTGGCGGGCGAACAGGGGCGCGAGGTGATGGCGGTGCCCGGCAGCCCGCTCGATCCGAGGGCAAGGGGCTGCAACGGGCTCATCCGCGACGGCGCCGTGCTGGTGCAGGATGTCGAGGACGTGCTCGCGACGCTGCGCCCGATCGATGCGCGGATGGAGCATGTCGCCGAGGAGCGCGCGCCCGCGCCGATTGCCGAGGATGTGGACGCGGCCGCGAGCGAGCGGGTCGAGGCGCTGCTCGGACCGGTCGCGGTGGGGGTGGACGAGATCATCCGCCAGTCGGGGCTGACCCCGCCCGAGGTGCAGCTCGCGCTGCTCGAACTCGACCTTGGCGGCCGGCTCGATCGCCATGCCGGCGGAAAAGTCAGCTTGCGCTAAAGTCCCTTGACGCCCACATGCGCTGCGACACCATCGCGCGTACGTGAGAAAAGTGGGGAACAGGCGCCTGTGAAGCTCGTCATCGTCGAATCGCCCGCCAAGGCGAAAACCATCGAGAAATATCTGGGGCCGGGGCACAAGGTCCTCGCCAGCTACGGCCATGTCCGCGACCTGCCGCCCAAGGACGGTTCGGTCGATCCGGACGAGGGCTTCGCGATGAAATGGGCGGCGAGCGCCGACAAGACCAAGCAGCTGAAAGCGATCACCGACGCGGCCAGGGAGGCGGAGACGCTGATCCTCGCGACCGACCCTGATCGCGAAGGCGAGGCGATCAGCTGGCACGTCCAGGAGGTGCTGTCGAAGCGCAAGGCGCTGCCCTCCGACACCAAGCGCGTGACCTTCAACCAGATCACCAAGTCGGCGGTGACCGACGCGATGGCGCATCCGCGCGATCTCGATCACGATTTGATCGAGGCCTATCTGGCGCGCCGTGCATTGGACTATCTCGTCGGCTTCACCTTGTCGCCGATCCTTTGGCGCAAGCTGCCGGGCGCGCGCTCGGCGGGCCGCGTGCAGTCGGTGGCGCTCCGGCTGATCGTCGACCGCGAACGCGAGATCGAGACTTTCGAGCCGCGCGAATATTGGCAGCTTGGCGCCATGTTCGAGCAGGAAGGCACCCAGTTCGAATCGCGCCTCGTGAAGCTCGACGGCAAGAAGATCGACCGCCTCACCATCGGCAACAAGGGCGATGCCGATGCCGCGAAAGCCGTGATCGAGGCGGGCAATTTCACGGTGGAGAGCGTCGAGCAGAAGCCGCTGACGCGCAACCCGCCGCCGCCCTTCACCACCTCGACGCTGCAGCAGGAAGCGGCGCGCAAGCTCGGCTATTCGGCGAGCCACACGATGAGCCTTGCACAGGGGCTCTACGAGGCGGGCGCGATCACCTACATGCGTACCGACGGGGTGACCATGGCGGGCGAGGCGCTGGCCGGCGCGCGCCATGCCATCGCCGACCGCTATGACGCGGGCTACCTCCCCGACAAGCCGCGCCAGTACAAGTCGAAGCAGAAGAATGCGCAGGAAGCCCACGAGGCGATCCGGCCCACCAACTTCCGCAAGGACCGCGCCGGTTCGGGCGATGCGGCCAAGCTCTACACGCTGATCTACAACCGCGCGCTGGCGAGCCAGATGGCGGCGGCGCGCCTCGAGCGTACGACCGTCGAACTGTCGGACGGCGCGGGGCGCGCGACACTGCGTGCGACCGGCCAGGTCGTCAAATTCCCGGGCTACCTCGCGCTCTACGAGGAAGGCCGCGACGATGCTGGCGACGAGGAAGCGGGCAAGATGCCGCTCCTGCGCGAAGGCGATGCGCCCGCCAAGCGCGAGGTGAAGGCGACCCAGCATTTCACCCAGCCGCCGCCGCGCTTTTCGGAAGCCAGCCTCGTCAAGCGGCTGGAAGAGCTCGGTATCGGGCGTCCGTCGACCTATGCGGCGACGCTGCAGACGCTGAAGGACCGCGACTATGTCCGGCTCGAGCAGAAGCGCTTCTTGCCCGAAGATTCGGGACGCCTCGTCACCGCCTTCCTCGAGCGCTTCTTCGAGCGCTATGTGAGCTACGACTATACCGCCAGCCTCGAGGAGGAACTGGACGACGTGTCGGGCGGGCGCATGGCGTGGCAGTCGATGCTCGAGGCCTTCTGGCGCGACTTCAAGCCCAAGGCGGGCGAGGTCATGGAGCAGAAGCCGTCGGACATCACCGCCGCGCTGGACGAGTTCCTCGAGCCTTATCTCTTCCCCGAAAAGGAGGACGGCACCGACCCGCGCGCCTGTCCCAAGGACGGCGGCAAGCTGTCGCTTCGCGGTGGCAAGTTCGGCGCGTTCATCGCCTGCGCCAACTATCCCGAATGCAATTACACCCGCCCCTTCGGCGTGCGCGGGGAGGATGCCTCCGACGGGCCGCAGGAGCTGGGCGAGGGGATCGAGCTGAAGACGGGGCGCTTCGGCCCCTATCTCGAACAGGAAGTCGACGGCGAGAAGAAGCGCGCCTCCATCCCCAAGGATGTCGACCGTTCGCTGCTCGACCTCGTGATGGCCAAGAAGCTGCTCTCGCTCCCGCGCGAGATCGGCAACCATCCCGAGACGGGGAAGCCGATCTCGGCCTCGATCGGGCGTTACGGGCCGTACCTCTTGCACGACGGAAATTATGCGCGGCTGAAGAGCACCGACGAAGTGTTCGAGACGGGCATGAACGCGGCGGTCGCCAAGCTTGCCGAAGCGGCGGCGCAGAAGGGCCAGCGCGGCGGGCGCCAGAGCCGCGAGCCGATCGCGGTGCTGGGCAAGCATCCGACCAATGAGGCGGAGGTGAAGGTGATGGACGGGCGCTATGGCCCCTATGTCACCGACGGCACGACCAATGCGACGCTGCCCAAGGGCACCGAGCCCAAGGACGTGACGCTCGAGCAGGCGGTGCAGCTGATCGACGAGCGCGCCGCCAAGGCGCCGGCGAAGAAGAAGCGCAAGGCCCCTGCGAAGAAGAAGGCGCCGGCCAAGAAGAAACCCGCCGCCAAGAAGAAGTAGGCCCTAGCCCCCGCAGGCCCGGCAGGCCGGGTCGGCGGGGATGGAGATGGCGCGCCAGCTGTTGGCGAGCCCGTCGTAGAGATGGAGGCGCCCGGCGCCTTCATCGCCGATGTCGCAGATCAGGCGGATCGCCATCAGCGCGGCCATGTTGCCGACCATGCCGGTGAGCGCGCCAACCACGCCGGTTTCGGCGCAGGTGTCGCAATCCTCGGCATCGAAGGCATCGCCGACGAAGCAGCGGTAGCAGGGCTCGCCGCGCCACAGGCCGATCTGCCCCTGGAGCTGCTGCGCGGCGGCGCTGATCAGCGGGATGCCGAGTGCCACGCATGTGTCGCTGACGAGCAGGCGGGTGGCAAAATTGTCGGTGCCGTCGATGACGAGATCGTGGCCGGTGAGGAGGTCGCCGACGTTATCGGCAGTGACCTTCACGCCGTGCGCGTCGATGTGGACATGCGGGTTGCGCGCTTCGGCGAAGCGGCGGGCGAGGGGTGCCTTTGCCGCCCCGACGTCGCCGGTCGTGAAGAGCCACTGGCGCTGGAGGTTGGAGAGGCTGACGGCATCGTCGTCGACCAGCGTGACGTGGCCGATGCCGGCGCCGACCAGCGCGGGCAGGACGCCCGAGCCGATACCACCCGCGCCGATCAGGGCGATGCGGGCTTTCTTCAGCCGCTTCTGCCCGACGCCGCCGATCATCGGCAGGACGATGTGGCGGGCATAGCGGTCGAGTTCGTCGTCGCTCAGCGCGTCGGGGTCGTCGAACAGGCTCACTTGGTACCGGTGCTCCCGAAGCCACCATGGCCGCGTGTCGTTTCGTCGAGTTCGGTGACCTCGACGAAGGCGGCCTGCGTTACGGCGGCGGGGACGATCTGGGCGACGCGCATGCCGCGTTCGATCATGAAATCCTCGGGGCCGTGGTTGATGAGCAGCACCTTCAGCTCGCCGCGATAGTCGCTGTCGATGGTGCCGGGGGTGTTGGGGACGGTGACCCCATGCTTGATGGCGAGACCCGAACGCGGGCGGACCTGGATCTCATAGCCTTCGGGAATGGCGACGCGGAAGCCGGTGGCGACGGCATGGCGGCCGCCGGGCGGGATGGTCACGTCCTCGGCGCTCTGGATGTCCATGCCCGCGGCACCGGGGGTGGCGTAGGCGGGCAGCGGCAGGCCTTCGCCATGGGGAAGGCGGGCGAGCTGGATCGAAATGGTCATGAGAGTTCCTGTGAAATCCGGTCGATAAGGGTTTGGGCAGCGGCGTCTTTAGAGCCTTGCTCCCAATCCTCGACACCATCGGCGGTGACGAGGTGGATGCGGTTATTCTCGCCGCCCATGACGTCGCCGGAGACATCGTTGGCGAGGATCCAGTCGGCCTTCTTGCGCTCCCGCTTCGACGTGGCGTTCTCGATCACGTCATTGGTCTCGGCGGCGAAACCGACGAGGAGGGCGGGGCGGTCGGGATGCTGGCCGAGTTCGGCGAGGATGTCGGGGTTGGGCGCGAACTTCAGCTCGGGCGCGCCCTTGCCCTTCTTGAGTTTCTGTGTGGCCGCACCCTCGACACGCCAGTCGGCGACGGCGGCGACCATGATGGCGGCGTCGGCTGGCAGCGCGTTCATCACCGCATCGCGCATCTGGACGGCGGTCTCGACGTCGACGCGGGCGACGCCGGGGGGCGTGGCGAGGCAGACGGGACCGGCGATGAGGGTGACGCGGGCACCGGCGGCAGCGGCGGCTCTCGCGATGGCGAAGCCCTGCTTGCCCGAGCTGCGGTTGGCAATGACGCGGACGGGGTCGATCGGCTCGTGGGTCGGGCCGGCGGTGATCAGGATGTGCTTGCCGGCAAGCGAGCCTTCATTCCGGAAGGGGGAGGCGCTCGGCTTGTCGATTGGCAGCGCGGCGAGGATGGCTTCGGGTTCGGGCAGGCGGCCGGGTCCGAACTCGCCGCAGGCCATGGCGCCGTCGTCGGGATCGAGCACGGTGATGCCGTCGGCGCGCAGCTGGGCGATGTTGCGCTGGGTCGCCGGATGCTCCCACATGCGCACGTTCATCGCGGGCGCGATGGTCACCGGCTTGTCGGTGGCCAGCAGCAGCGTGGTCGCGAGATTGTCGGCGATGCCGGCGGCCATCTTGGCGATCATGTCGGCGGTGGCGGGGCAGACGAGGACATGGTCGGCAGCGCGGGAGAGCTGGATATGCCCCATCTCGGCCTCGTCCTTCAAATCCCACAGGCTGGTGTAGACCGGGCTTTCGGCCAATGCGGCGAGGCTCATGGGCGTCACAAAATGCGCGCCGCCCTCGGTCAGGACGGGCGTGACCTCGTGACCCGCCTTGCGGGCGTGGCGGATGAGCTCGGCAGCCTTGTAGGCGGCGATCCCCCCGCCGATGATGAGAAGCAGTCGGGCCATCAGTCGCCGATCCTAATGCGCGGCTCGAGCGGCGGCAATTGCACCACGGCGCGGAAAACGAGCGCTGCCGCCAGCCCCGATATGGCGCTGGCCACGAGGACCGGCAGCGGCAGCTCATACTTCACGCCGGTAGGGAGCATCAGCATCGCGGCCACGCCGCCAATGGCGCCCGCCACCGCCCAGGAGGCGGGCGCGCGCAGTTTTGCCGAAACGCCAGAAGCCGCCGTCATGACGATACCGCCGATCAGCGCAGGAGCGAAGCCCGCCATGATGGCGATGAGCCAGCCGAGCGGTTCGAGCATGATCGACATGGGCGCGCCGTCATTTTCGTAGAGGGTCATGGCGAACAGGAAGGTGAAACCACCCGCCCAGGCGCTGAGGATGGCAGCGAGGAGGAAGCGGATCGCCTTCATCTACAACACCGCCACCAGCCCCGCGCCCGCCGCGCCCGCGATCAGCGCGGTGAGGAGGTAGCCGCCCCAGCGGGGGCGCTCGATCAGCCGCACTTCGGGCAAGGGGGGCATGGGCGGGGCACCGCCCGGTTCGGGATAGGTGGCGTCGATCTTGTCGATGAGGTGAGGCAGCTTCTGGAAGGCGCGGCGGATCGCGGTGAGGCGGTCGGCGATGAACGCCTCGGGGCCGAGCTCCGAGCGGATCCATTCGCGCAGGAAGGGCTCGGCCGCCTCCCACATGTTGATGTCGGGATCGAGGCTGACGACCACGCCTTCCTCCATCACCATCGTCTTCTGGAGGAGGAGGAGATGGGGCTGGGTCGCCATGTCGAAATCGCGGGTGATCGAGAAGAGCCCCTCGAGCATGCGCCCGATCGAGATGTCCTTCACCGGCAGGCCGCGAATCGGTTCGCCGACGGCACGCAGCGCGGTGGCGAATTCGTCGACGCTGTGATGGGCGGGCACATATTGCGCCTCGAAATGGATTTCGGCGACGCGTTTGTAGTTGCCCGTGATGAGGCCGTAGAGGATTTCGGCGAGCCACAGGCGGGCCTGCCGGTCGATGCGGCCCATGATGCCGAAGTCGACCGCGGCGAGCTGGCCGTTATCGAGCGCGATGAGATTGCCCTGGTGCAAGTCGGCGTGGAAGAAGCCGTCGACGACCGCCTGCCGGAGGAAGCCACGCACGAGGATCTGCGAGAGCGCGTGGAGGTCATGGCCCTTGGCGACGAGTTCCGATTTCTTGGTGAGCTTGGTGCCTTCGAGCCATTCCATCGTGAGGACGCGGCGCGCGGTGCGGCGCCAGTCGATCTCGGGGACGTAGAAGCCGGGTTCGGCGACCATATTCTCGCGCAGCTCGGAGGCGGAGGCGGCCTCGCGCTGGAGGTCCAATTCGCGGTTGGTCCACTGGCGGAAATGGGCGATGACCTGGCGCGGGCGGAGGCGTTGGGTTTCGTCGCCGCCATAGCCTTCGAGCTGGGCGGCGGCCCATTCATAGGTTTCGAGCGCTTCGGCGAACTGCTCCTCGATGCCGGGACGCAGGACCTTCACCGCAACGGTCTTGCCGTCGATGGTGACGGCCCTGTGGACCTGCGCGATCGAGGCGGCGCCGACGGGATGCTCGGCGAATTCGGCAAAGAGTCGGTCGATGGGCGCGCCCAGCGCCTTCTCGACCGCGGGCTCGATGATGCTGATCGGCGCGGGCGGGAGGTTGTCCTGCAGGCTGAGGAGATTTTCGGCCGCCTCCTCGCCGACGAGGTCGGGTCGGGTGGCGAGCGCCTGTCCCAGCTTGATGGCGGCGGGGCCGATTTCCTGCAGCGCGGCGGCATAGTCGGGCTGATCGGGCTGCCTGAGGCCGAAGCGGGCAAGGCGAAGGAGCCGTTTCATGTTGGGCGGGGTCAGTGGATCGTTCTCGATCCCTCGCAGCGCGCCGTGGCGGGCGAGCGTGCGCCCCCAGCGCAGGAGACGCGAGACATGGGTAAGCGTACTGGCCACTAGAGCTTCCACCCCCAGTGGATGGCGACGAGGCCGCCGAGGATGGGCTGGTAGCCGGTGCGCTCGAAGCCGGCCTGGCGGATCATACTTTCGAAGGCGGGCATGCGCGGGAAGCGGCGGATCGATTCGACGAGATACTGGTAGCTGTCGCGGTCCTGCGCGACGACTTCGCCGATGCGCGGGATGAGATGTTCGGCATAGGCCTCGTAGAGATTGCCGAAGCCCGGCCATTCGCTGGTCGAGAATTCGAGGCAGTAAAAGCGGCCGCCGCGCTTTAGGACACGGTGCGCTTCCTTGAGCGCCGCAGGGATGTCGGTGACGTTCCGGATGCCGAAGGCGATGGTGTAGGCGTCGAACTGTGCGTCTTCGAGGCCGAGCGTCTCGGCATTTTCGACGCGCCAGGCGAGGCCCTCGATACCGCGCTTTTTCGCGCGGTCCTTGCCGACCTCGAGCATATGCTCGTTGATGTCGGCGACGGTGACCTCGGCGCCCTTGGCCGCCATGCGGAAGGCGATGTCCCCGGTGCCGCCCGCCATGTCGAGGATGCGCTCAGCCCGGCGCGGGGCGACGCGGGCCACGAAACGGTCCTTCCACAGGCGGTGGAGGCCGCCCGACATGAGGTCGTTCATGAGGTCGTAGCGCGCCGCGACCGAGGCGAAGACGCCGTGGACGCGCTGGGTTTTCTCTTCGGGGGCGACCTGTTCGTCGCCGAAATAGACGGGATCCTGCATGGGCTTGGCCCTAGCAGGGGTTGAGGGCATGGGGAACGGGTCTTAAGCGCCCTTTTCATGCGAGTGATGCCCGATGCCTGAACTGCCCGAAGTGGAAACCACCGTGCGCGGGCTCGCGCCCGTGCTCGAAGGCCAGCGCATCGCGCGGGTCGAGGTGCGCCGGCCCGACATGCGCAAACCCTTTCCCGATGGCCTCGGCCAGCGATTGACGGGCGCCACGGTGACACGGCTGTGGCGGCGGGCCAAATATGGCCTCATCGATACCGATCGCGGCGATACGCTCGTCTTCCATCTCGGCATGTCGGGCAGCTGGCGGATCGATCCGCATGAGATCGGCAAGCATGACCATCTCCTGCTCGAAACGGGGGCGGGGCGCAGGCTCGCGCTCAACGACCCGCGGCGGTTCGGATTCGTCGATCTCGAGCCGACATCGGAGATCGGGGATTATGCGGGCTTCGAGGGGATGGGGCCCGAACCGCTGCCTGAAGTGGATGCGAAGGCGCTGAAGGCGCGGCTGGCGGGCAAGGGGACGGCGATCAAGCTGGCGCTCCTCGACCAGCGGGTGATCGCGGGGCTGGGCAATATTTATGTATGCGAGGCGCTGTGGCGATCGAGGATCGCACCGGGTCGCAAGGCGGGCTCGATCGGAACGGGGCGCGTGGAGGCCCTCGGACAGGCGATCGGCGAGGTGCTTACCGAAGCGGTGGCGGCGGGCGGCTCGACCCTGCGCGATTATGCGCAGCCCGATGGCGAGCTCGGCTATTTCTCCAAGAGCTTCGATGTCTATGGCCGCGAAGGCGAGCCCTGCCGCCGTGGCTGCGGGTCGATCCGGCGGCGCGTCCAGGGCGGGCGCTCGACCTTCTATTGCCCGACGTGCCAGCGCTAAGCGCAGGAGAGAGCCGCGCAGATGCTTGACGGGCAGGGAGGCTTTGGGTAAGGGGGCTCCCATGCCGGTGCAGGCCAGAGCGGCTTTGCACCGATTTTCTTTTTAAACGAACGAGTTGAGGTCCATCCATGGCGAATTCGCCGCAGGCACGTAAGCGTATCCGTCGCAACGACCGTCGCGCCGAGATCAACGGTGCGCGCGTCAGCCGCATCCGCACCTTCATCAAGGCCGTCGAAACGGCGCTGGCCAATGGCAAGCAGGACGAAGCCCAGAAGGCGCTTCGCGACGCCCAGCCCGAGATCGCTCGCGGCGTTGCCAAGGGTGTCATGCACAAGAACACCGCGGCCCGTAAGATGAGCCGCCTGTCGAAGCGCGTCGCCGCGCTCGGCTAAGGGTTGATCCGTTTCGGGACGTTCCGGTTCCGATTAAAAACGGATTCACCACGATAAGGAAACGGACCGTCGGGGAGACCCGGCGGTCCGTTTCATTTTGGTGTCCGGAAAAAGTCCAGCCTTTCCAATGATTCGTCTCCCCGCCGCTTCGGACGCGGATCAATAAAGGGCGGAAAACTGCTAATTATTCGATTTTTCGCGGCTTTGCGCTGTCAATAGACTTTATTTCATCAAAATGAAAAAACGGGTCTTGAACGATGCCCGACAGTCCACTTACAAACATCACTCCGGCGGCGATTCCGCCCCGGGGGGCAAGGTAGAGCCGGTAGTCACGGGCACGGGTCGCGTTAACGCGATTCCGGGCAACAGAACCGCTGTGCCAATTGCATGTTTGACGGGGAGGCGCGAGCCAGTGCAAGGCGAAGGTGAAGCTATGCGTCCGCAGGGCAGCGAGATGGGCACGGAAGCGCCGCTCGAGGCAGCGTGGAAGAGCATCCGCGAGAACCTTCGCAAGGATCTTGGCGCGCGCACGTTCGACGGCTGGCTGAAGCCTGCCGAACTGGGGCATTTCGAACCCGAATCGGGCGCGCTCGACATCCTCCTTCCCTCGCAGTTCATGGCCGACTGGGTGAAGTCGCACTTCGGCGACCGCCTGTCGCTGGCCTGGCGCCACACGCTGCCGCTGGTGCGCGAGGTCAACCTCATCCCCGCCGAAGGCGCACCGCGTCCGAGCCCGATGCTGATCCTCGAGCCGACCGTCGAAGAGACGCCGGCGCCGGCGCCGGCGAAGGCCGCGCCCAAGCATCCGCGTCCCAATTTCGACAATCGCTACGATTTCGAACATTTCGTCATCGGCAAGGCCAATGAAGTCGCCGCGACCGCCGCGCGCACGCTGGCCAATAGCGATACCGTCGCCTTCAACCCGCTGTTCATCCATGGTGGCACCGGTCGCGGCAAGACGCACCTCCTGCACGCCATCGGGCAGGCCTTCCTCGAGCAGCATCCCGACGCGCTGGTCGTCAGCATGTCGGCGGAAAAGTTCATGGTCGAGTTCGTCCGCGCGCTGCGCGAGAATGACACCATCGCCTTCAAGCAGAAGCTGCGCTCGGCCGACCTCCTCCTGGTCGACGACGTCCAGTTTATCGCCGGCAAGGAATCGACGCAGGAAGAGTTCTTCCACACGATGAACGAGATCATCACCGCGGGCCGCCGCCTGGTGATTACCTCGGATCGTGCGCCGCAGGACCTCGACGGCATCGAGCCGCGCATCCTGTCGCGCCTGTCGTGGGGCCTCGTCGCCGACATCAACGCCGCCGATTACGAGCTGCGCTACAACATCCTCCGGTCGAAGCTCGATGGGCTGCCGGGCGTCGACATGCCCGAGGCCGTGGTCGAATTCCTCGCCCGCCGCATCACCAATTCGATCCGCGAACTCGAAGGCGCGCTCAACCGCATCGCCGCTTATGCGATGATGACCGGCCGCGCCATCGACGTGCCCTTCGTCGAGGAAGTGCTCGCCAACGTGCTGCGCGCCAACCAGCGCCGCATCTCGATCGACGAGATCCAGACCAAGGTTGCCGCCCATTTCTCGATCCGCAAGGCCGAGATGACTTCCGCGAGACGCGCCCGCGAAGTGGCCCGCCCGAGGCAGGTCGCCATGTACCTGTCCAAGCAGCTGACGCCCAAGTCGCTGCCGGATATCGGACGGCGCTTCGGCGGGCGCGACCACACGACCGTGATCCATGCCGTCAAGCGTATCGAGAGCCTGCGGGCCGCCGATGCCGAGCTCGACGCCGACATCCGGCTGCTCACGCGCCAGCTGGAAAACTAGGTTCGTCCCTCCATAAGGGGGAAAAGAAAAACCCGCCCGGTCTGGTCACCGGGCGGGTTTTTTGGTGTCCTGAGTGGCGCGGGGACCTTAGCGGCGTGCGTCCTCGGGCTTAACGGTGATGCGTACGGTCTCGCCGTTGCGGCCCGGGAAATCGGTAAACATCGCCTCGATGAGGCTGGGCACGAGCGCGCCCATCTCGTCGGTGCGGCTACGCGCCTTGGCGGTGCCTTCGAAGATCGCCTGGTTGTCGGCGGCACGGCGGATGTCGACCTCGACGGTCGAGCGATACTCCGTGTAGCTGCGCACGCCCGGACCGGCCCAGAAGGGATCGTCCCAGCCCCACGAATAAGGGAGGCGACGCCCGAAATAGGGGTGGCGCGCATAGCGATAGCCGTACCACGGGTGGTAATAGGAGCGGCCGAAGGTGAGGCCGAGGCGGAAGCGCGGGTCGTGATAGCCAGGATAGTTGCCGACGATGCGCTCGCGGCCGTCATCGACACCATAGCCAAGCTCGACCAGCATGGTGGCCGAAGCGGGGTCGGCGGCCTGGACATAGCCTTCCTCGCGCAGTTCGGCGGCGACCATCTCGGCATAGCGCGAGAATTCGAGACCGCCGGCGTCGGCTTCGTTCATGGGAATGACGGCGAAGGTCTCGCCGGCAGGGGCGGGCATGGCCTGGAAACGGCTGACCTGCGCCGGAAAGCCGGTCGCACAGCCGGTGAGGCCAAGGAGCGCGACGCTCGCGGCGGTCGCTTTCAACAGTTTACGCATGGCACATGCTTCCTTGGGTTCACGGAATAACTGGCGTGCTTATAGCACATCAGGCCGTGAACCGGCCATGAAGCGTTAGAGTCGCCTATACGACGTTTAAGTAACGGGGGAAATCAGCGACGCAGGCCAAGCGCGGCATAGGCCTTGTCGAGCGTAGGCTGCGCGGTCTGGCGGGCCTTTTCGGCGCCCTCGTCGAGGATGGCGTCGAGGCGCTTGTCATCGGCGCGATATTCCTCGAGGCGGGCGCGGATCGGCGCGAGCAGCGAGACGAGCGCATCGCCGAGCGCGGGCTTGAAGGCGCCGAAGCCCTGGCCGGCGAATTCGGACAGCACCTCCTCCTCGCTGCGATTAGTGACCGCCGCCATGATGCCGACGAGGTTGCGCGCTTCCGCGCGCTCCTCGAGACCTTCGAGCGTCTCGGGCAGCGGTTCGGGGTCGGTGCGCGCCTTCTTGATCTTGGTGCGGATCGCATCATCGTCGTCGGAAAGGTTGATGCGGCTCATGTCCGAGGGATCGGACTTGGACATCTTGTTCGAGGCATCCCGGAGGCTCATCACACGCGCGGCGCGGCCGGTGCCGATGTAAGGCGCGGGCGCGGCGAACACCTCGTCATCGACGCGATGGTTGAAGCTGTCGGCGATGTCGCGGGCCAGCTCGATATGCTGCTTCTGGTCCTCGCCCACGGGGACGTGGGTGGCCTGGTAGAGCATGACGTCGGCGGCCTGCAGCACGGGATAGGTGAACAGGCCCACAGAGGCCTTCTCGCGGTTCTTGCCCGACTTGGCCTTGAACTGGGTCATGCGGCTGAGCCAGCCCATGCGCGCGGTGCAGGCGAGGAGCCACTGCAGCTCTGCATGGGCGGGGACGTCCGACTGCGCGAACAGGGTGGAGCGCTCGGGATCGATGCCCGAGGCGAGCAGCGCTGCGGCCATCTCGCGCACGTTGCGGCGGAGCTGCGCGGGCTCGTGGTCGACGGTGATGGCGTGGAGGTCGGCGAGGAAGAAGAAGCGCTCGCCTTCATCGTCCTGCATCGTGGTCCAGCGCAGGATCGCGCCAAGGAGGTTGCCGAGATGGAGGTCACCCGTGGGCTGGATGCCGGAGACGATGCGCATTTATGCTTCCTTGAACTTCGATTTGCCGAGGAGGAGGAGGATGTCCTTCTTGTCCATCGCGCCGATCACCCAGGCGAGGACGAGATAGGCGAGGCCGCCCGCGCCGCAGGTGACGAGCAGCGCGATGCTGCGGCGACCCGCGCCGGCGGCGAACCAGTCGGCGAAGACCATCTCGGACAGGACATAGAGGATGGCGGCCATGACCCCTGCGCAGAAAATCTGCTTGAGAAGGCGTGCGACGAGCCAGGGCTCGAAGCTGAAATGGCCGCGGCGGTGGAGGAGGACGTAAAGGGTGAGGGCGTTGACCCAGGCCGCGATGGCGGTGCCGATGGGCAGGATCACGATGCCCATCTCGTCGATGAAACCGAACCAGATGGCGACCGACAAGGCGAGGGTCGACATGGTGATATAGGCAGGCGTCTTCATGTCCTTGCGCGCGAAGAAGCCCGGCGCGAGGATCTTGATCATGACATAGGCGGGCAGGCCGAGGACCATGTAGGACAGCACCGCGCCCGAGACGGCGGCATCTTCCTCGGTGAAGCGGCCGCCTTCGAACAGGACGGTCATGATCGGCCCCGCGATGACAATGAGCGCGATGGTCGCGGGCAGGGTGAGGAGCATGGCGAGCTCGGTCGCGCGGCTCTGCACGTTGGAGGCCTGGCGGTGCTCCGCCTGCCCGATGTGGCGGCTGATGGCGGGCAGGATGGCGACGCCGATGGCCGAACCGATGAGTGCCAGCGGGAGCTGGTTGAGGCGGTCGGCCTGGGAGAGGTACACGAGGCTGCCGTCGGGCAGGCGGGTCGCGAACTTCAGGTAGAAGAGCTGGCTGATATAATAGCCGCCCGCCGCGATGGTGGCGGGGACCATGAGTTTCAGGAGTTCCTTCACCCGCGGCGTCATGCGCGGCGGCAGGATCTTGAGCGCAAGGCCGGCGCGGCGCGTGGCGATGACCAGCGTGCCGAGCTGGATGACACCGCCGACGATCACCCCCCAGGCGAGCGCGCGGGCAGTGACCAGCCCGCCGTCGTCGACCAGCAGGAGCGCGCCGACCAGCGCGACGTTGAGGAGCGCGGGCACGAAGGCGGCGACGGCAAAGCGCGAGAGCGAGTTGAGGATGCCGCTGAACAACGCGACCAGCGCGATGAAGATGAGATAGGGGAAGGTGATGCGGGTAAGGTCGACCGCCTGCCCGAAGAGCACGGGGTCGGCACGCCAGCTTTCGTCGGCGATGGCGGCGACGACCAGCGGCATGCCGACGACGAAGATGGCGGTGATGAGGATGAGCGCGGGCAGGAACACCGCCTGCACTTCCTCGGCGAAGCGCTTGGCATCGTCGAGATCGCCGTCCTTGCCGACGAGGCGGGCGAAGAGCGGCACGAAACCCTGGGAAAAGGCGCCTTCACCAAGCAACCGGCGCAGCTGGTTGGGAATGGTGAAGGCGAAGACGAACAGGTCCGCCGCGGCGGACGCGCCCATGACACGGCTGAAGACCATCTCGCGCACGAAGCCGAGGATGCGGCTGACGAGGGTCAGGCCGCCGATGGTGCCCCCGGCCTTGACGAGGTTCATGGGCGCTGGATCCGTCGCTTAGGCGTCGGTGGTCGGCGCGGGCGCGCCTTCGCCCGACACGCCGCCGGTCTGCGGCTGCTGGCCGGCCTGCTGGGCGCGGGCCTGCGCCATGCGCTGCATGAAAATCGCGCCGAAGTCGATCGGCTCGAGGAGCAGCGGCTGGAAGCCGGCATGGGCGGTGGCGTCGGCGATGACCTGGCGTGCGAAGGGGAAGATGAGGCGCGGGGCCTCGACCAGCAGCAGGGGCTGGAGCTGCTCGGCGGGGATGTTGCGGATGCCGAACAGGCCGCCATAGGTCAGGTCGACGACGAACTGGGTGCCTTCGTCGGCCTTGGCCGAGGCTTCGATCTTCAGGAGGACTTCATGGACGTCCTCGCTGACCTGGTTCAACTCGATGTTGAAGCCGAGGTCGATCTTGGGCTGGCCCTTGTACTGGAACGACTTGGGGGCGTTGGGATTCTCGACCGAGAGATCCTTGACGTACTGCGCGATGTTGGCGAACTGCGGCGCGTCGGCGCCCGGCTGGCCGGCCATGCCCTGCGGGGTGGCATTCGGGGTTTCGGGAGTTTCCGGGGTCGGCGTTTCGTCGGCCATGATCTGAAGTCTTTCCACTATATTTTCGTTCGGGAAGACCGCTACGGTTTCCCTTGTCACAAGTCGCTCGGCGGCCTAGCAGTCCGAGGCATGCGACGCAACGCGCCTTTCGTGCGTTGACACCGATACGCCGGACTTTGAAAGCCGCGGTTAAGACCCCTATGTTAGGGTCGAGACGTAACCCGCGAAACATGAGGTAACAGCAACTTGACCGCACTCGTCATCCTCGCCCTTGTCGCCCTGTTCATCGGGCTTCGCCTGTTCAGCGTGCTGGGCGAACGCACGGGGCATGAGCAGACCCCGCTCGTGAAGGCTCCCGAGGCCGAGCCGCGGGTCGAGGAGAAGGCCAAGCCGGCCACGGCCGCCGCCAGCCTCACCGCCGATGCCGACAGCATGTCCTATGTCCCGCTCGCGGGGCCGGGCGTGCGTGCGCTGCTTGCCGCCGACCCCGGTTTCGACGTTGCCCGCTTCCTCGAGGGCGCGCAGGGCGCCTATCGCATGATCCTCGAGAAATTCTGGCAGGGCGACCTCGATGCGGTGAAGGAATTCATCGACGACAATGTCCATGACGCCTTCCAGGGCGCGGTGGATGCCCGTAATGCACAGGGGCTGACGCTCGACAACCGCCTCATCAACATCGACCAGGCGATCATCACCGGCGCCAGCCTCGACCGCTCGGTCGCCGAACTCGTCGTCCGCTTCGAGGCCGATATCGCCGCGGTGACGCGCGATGCCGACGGCAATGTCGTCGCGGGTTCGATGGACGATGCGGTGCAGACCCGCGACCGCTGGACCTTCCGCCGCGACATCGCGTCGGCCGACCCCAACTGGATCCTCGTCGAGACCGACGAAGAGGCATGAGCGCGGCGGGATTGACGCGCGGCGCCGGCTGTTCGCTGGCGCTCCTCCTTGCCGCCTGCACCAGCACGCCGCCGGTTGCCGGGACGCCCGAGCCTGCGCCCACCGTCGAAGCTCCCGAGCCGACTTATGAAAATGCGCTCGAGGCCGGTTTGCGCCTCGTGCCTGCCAAGAGTCCGCGCGGCGAAGAGGCGCGCCGTGCGCTCGAGGCCTTCATCACCTCCTGCCCCAAGCTGCTCGCGCGGACCGATGCGAGCGGGCTGACGACACAGGCCGACTGGGCGCCGCTGTGCGCCGAGGCGGAGACGCTCGATCCCGCGGGCGCCACCGCCTTCTTCGCCTCGCGCTTCGCCTGGACCGAGATCGGCGACGGCACGGCCTTTGCCACCGGCTATTTCGAACCCGAGATCGCGGGCAGCCGCACGGCCACGCCCGAATTGTCGGCGCCCGTCCATGCGCTTCCGCAAGACCTCACCCGCGCCGCCTTCAGCGACGGATCGGGCGAGGGGCGGGGCCGCTATGACGAAACGGGCGCCTTTTTGCGCTATTACGACCGCGCCGAGATCGAGGCGGGGGCGCTCGACGGGCGCGGGCTCGAACTCGGCTATGCCGACCCCGTCGATCTCTTTTTCCTGCAGATCCAGGGGTCGGGCCGCCTCCGCATGCCCGACGGCGAGGTGGTGCGCATCGGCTATGCCGGCCAGAACGGCCATGAATATGTCGCCATCGGCCGACTGCTGCGCGAGCGCGGATTGATGGAAAGCGGGACGATCACGCTCGACAGCCTGCAGAACTGGCTGCGCGCCGACCCTGCGCGGGGGCAGGCGCTGATGAACGAGAACCCGTCCTACGTCTTCTTCCGCGTGCTCGAGGGCGAGGGGCCGCTGGGCGCGCTCGAAGTGCCGGTTGTGCCGGTGGGCAGCGTGGCGGCGGATCCGAAATTCGTGCCGCTGGGCGCGCCCGTCTGGCTCGACATGGACAATGACGCGGCCGACGGCCTGTGGGTCGCGCAGGACACGGGCGGCGCGATCAAGGGCGCCAACCGCTTCGACACCTTCTGGGGCGCAGGGCCCGCCGCCAAGCGCGTCGCGGGCGTCATGTCCTCGGACGGCAAGGCGCTCCTCCTCCTGCCACGGTCGGCAGTCAGCCGTGCGCTCGCTCGGCCCTGAGGAAAAGGCGCTGTGGGCCAAGGTCGTGGCGACCGTCGAGCCCCTGTCGCGCGAGCCGCGCAAGGCGGCGGCGAGCGATCCGGCGCAAAAGCCCAACCGACCGCCGCCACCGCCGAGGATGCCGCCCAAGAGCGAGCGCCAGCGCGCCCGCGCCGCTGCCGCGGTCCGGCGTGAACCACCGCTCGTCGTGCCGCCACCGGTGCGCACGCATCAGGATGCCACCCTCGACGGCGGCTGGGACAAAAGGCTCCGGCAGGGCAAGGCGGCGCCCGACCGCGTGATCGACCTGCATGGCCATACGCTCGACCATGCCTGGCATGCCATCGACCGCGGCATCGAACAGGCGATCCGCGCGGGCGACCGGCTCGTCCTCCTCATCACCGGCCATGCCCCCAAGGGCGAGCCGCCCATCGCGCGCGGCAAGATCCGTGCGGCGGTGGAGGGCTGGCTGTCGGCCTCGCGCCATGCCGACGCGATCGCTGCCGTTCGCGCCGCCTCGCCGCGTCATGGCGGGCGCGGCGCGCTCTACCTCGTCCTGCGCCGGAGTCGTTGAGCCGACACCCTTCGTCAAAGTGTGACGGTTTCTTAACCCTCATGATCTAGATCAATCCTGCTCGGTTGGAGTGCGTTCGTTCCGCAGGCGTACCAAGCAGGGGTCAGGTGAGACGATGATGGACAAGGCAAAGGCCCAGAAATGCGCCAATGCGCTGCTCTCCGGAGCGGCGGGTCTGGCGTCGTTCGTCTTCAGCCTCGCGGCGCTACTCTATCTTACCGAACTGGACGAGAAGATCGTCGCCAGCCTCGTGGCCGGCACTTTCTGTCTCCTCATCTGCTATATCGCCTCCGAGCGACCCAATTCGGAAAGCGCGCGGGCGCTGTCCGCGCTGGGCGACCGCCTGCTCGCGGTCGAGGATGGCGACCTGACCAGCCCCGCGCCGAAGATCGTGCAGCAAAGCATGCCCGCGGTCGCGCAGGCAGTCGACAAGCTGTTCGCCGAGGTGCGTGCCTCGATCGACAATGCGCATGCGCTGGGCATGTTCGATCCCGTCACCTCGCTGCCCAACCGGCTGCATTTCCGCGGCGAGGCCGACAAGCTTCTGGCCACTTGCGACAAGGGCGGCTCGGCGATGCTGTTCGTCGATCTCGACCGCTTCAAGAGCGTCAACGACAGCCTCGGCCATGCGCGCGGCGACCAGCTCCTGACGATGGTCGCCAATCGGCTGCGCATCGTGGTGTCGGCCGAGACCGACAGCGACGCGCTGGCACGCCCGCTGGTGGCGCGCCTCGCGGGCGATGAATTCACCATTTTCCTGTGCGGGCTCGAGGCGCCGCAGGTCGAGCGCATCGCGCGCCGCATCTGCCTTGCCATCGCCGAGCCCTTCGAACTGCATGGCCATTCGATCGACATCGGGGCCTCGGTCGGCGTGGCGATCGCGCCCGGACATGGCGACAGCGTCGAGAAGCTGATGCGCGCGGCCGATATCGCCATGTACCAGGCCAAGAGCATGGGCGGCGGGCAATATGTCCTCTTTTCCAACGCGCTCGCGAAGAAGCACGAGCATAAGGTCGAGACCGAACGTGCGCTGACCGAAGCGCTCGAACGCGGCGAGTTCAGCCTTGCGCTGCAGCCGCAGATGAGCCTGCGTACGGGTGAAGTGACCGGCGCCGAGGCGCTGCTGCGCTGGAACCACCCGCGCGGTAATGTGGCGCGCCCCTCGGACTTCATCGAGGTCGCCGAAAGCTGCGGCGTCATCACCGACATCGGTGACTGGGTGCTGGGCGAGACCGCCGACATCCTCTCGCAGTGGAAGCAGCGTGGCCGCGTTCGCCGCGTGGCGGTCAACGTGTCTCCGCGCCAGCTCGAGCGCGGCGACTTCTTCGCCCGCGTGCGCGAGGCATTCGAGGCGCGCGACGTGTCCTTGAGCCTCGTCGAACTGGAATTCAGCGAGACCGCCGCGATGCGCTGTTCGGACGAGCAGATCGCCGCCATGGCCGCGCTGCGCGCCGACGGTGCGACGATCGCGATCGACGATTTCGGCACCGGCTATTCGAACATCGCGCGGCTGCGCTCGATGCCGCTCGACCGCGTCAAGCTCGACCCGAGCCTCGTCGTCGACATCGACCGCTCGGAAAAAGCGCGCAACATCGTCCAGTCGGTCATCACGCTCGTGCATGCCGTCGGCGCCGACATCGTCGCCGAGGCGATCGAGAATGCCGCGCAGGCCGATATCCTGCGCACCATGGGCGCGCAGGTCGTGCAGGGCTATGTCTTCGCCCCGCCGATGAACGAGGACGAGTTCTTCACCTGGCTCGACAATGCCGAGAACCGCAAGGGCCCGCGCCTCGTGGCCTCGGGCGGCGACAGCGTCGCCTAGATCCTAGGCGAAGACCTTCGCGATCACCCGTTCGTAGATGCGGCTGAGGGCGCGGATGTCCTCGACGGCTGCTGCCTCGCCAACCTTGTGCATGGTGGCATTCGGCAGGCCGAAATCGATCACCGGACAGATTTCGATGAGGAAGCGACCGTCCGACGTGCCGCCCTTGGTCGACAGGTCGGTGTCGATGCCCGTCTCGTCCTTGATGGCGGCGACGACCACGTCATAGAGCTCGCCCGGCGGGGTGAGGAAGCTCTCGCCCGACACGCGGGTCTTCACCCGAGCCTCGGGCACCAGCGCATGGACGCGGTCCGAGAGCGCATCGGCCAGTTCGGCGCCCTTGTGCAGGCTGGTGAAGCGGATGTTCAATTGTGCGGTGGCGCTGCCCGGGATGACGTTGGAGGCGTCGGTCGGCGTCTTCAGCGCGACGAATTCGAGGTTCGAGGGCTGGAAGGCCTCATTGCCATTGTCGATCACCCATTCGTCGAGATCCTTGATGATCCGCGCGAGGGAAGGGATCGGATTGTCGGCGAGATGGGGGTAGGCGACATGGCCTTGGTGGCCGGGCATCTCGATCCACACGTTCAAGGAGCCGCGGCGGCCGATCTTCACCGTGTCGCCCAAGGTATCGACGCTGGTCGGTTCGCCGATCAGGCACATGTCGGGCTTCACCCCATGCTCCTTCAGCCAGTCGACGATGCGCGGCGTCCCATAGGTGGCATAGCCTTCCTCGTCGCCGGTGATGAGCAGCGACTGGGTGCCCTTTTCGGGGAGCCGCTGGCCAAGCGCGGCGACATAGGCGGCGATCGCGCTCTTCATGTCGCAGGCGCCGCGCCCGTAGAGGATGCCGTCCTCGATCACGGGGGTGTAGGGGTCATGCGCCCAACCCTCGCCCGCGGGGACGACGTCGAGATGGCCGGCAAAGGCGAAGTGCGGACCCTCGACACCCGTTTCGCGGATCGCGACCATATTCTCGGTCGGCCCGTCGGGCTCCTCGCCGAGTACGAAGCGGTGGCAGGTGAAGCCCATCGGGCGGAGCGCGTCCTCGAGCACGTCGAACACCTCGCCCCTGGCGGGGGTGACGGACTTGACGGCAATGAGGTCGGCGGCGAGCTGGACGGGATCGGTCACTGGTTCTCCGGTTCGTAAGCGGTGATTTCCCACGGCTCTTCCTGCGCCAGTTCGATCCACTCGACGACATGGGCGTGGTGGAGGACCGCGCTGGCATATTCGGCCGCGAAGTTGGGCATGGGCACCTTGTAGGTGGCGAAACGGGTGATGACGGGCGCGAACATCATGTCGACCGCGCTCCAGTCGCCGAAGAGATAGTCGCCATCGCCGGTGCGCCGCGCGCGGGCCTGCGCCCAAAGGTTGAGGAGGCGGTTCACTTCCTCGATCTCGTCGGGCGAGAGGATATGGTCCTTCACGCGCTTCTTGACGTTCATCGGCATCGCGCGGCGGATCGCGGGGAAGCCGGCGTGCATTTCGGCGGCCATCGAGCGGGCCATGCCGCGGCGCTCGGGATCCTCGGGCCAGAAGCGATAGTCGCAGCGCTCGGCGCAGGTCTCGATGATGGCGAGGCTGTCCCAGATGATGGTGTCGCCGTCCCACAGGATCGGCACTTTGCCGCCCGAGGCCGCGAATTCATTGCCCTCGCGCGCTTTTTCCCATTCCTCGTTGAACATCGGCACGACCAGTTCCTCGAATTGGAGGCCCGAGGCCTTGAGCGCCAGCCAGGCGCGCATCGACCAGGAGGAATAGGCGCGGTTGCCGATGATCAGTTTCATCAATAGGCCTTTGTCGGCTAGGGAAGGGGGCGTATCCGGCGCATCGCGCGATACGGGAACGAACGCAAGGGGGACCAATGCAACGTTCGGGCAGGATGCCGGTTGCGCTCGCCGTTCTGGCGCTGACCTTGCTCGGCGCGCTCATTCGCTGGGCGGTGATCGGGCGCGAGGCGTTGTGGATCGACGAGGCCTTCACGCCGCTCGTCAGCATGATCCCCGTGGCCGACCTGTTCGGCCCCGCCGATCCGAGCGGCCCCGTTTATTATCTCGTCCAGAAATTTGTGGCGGGCAGCGCAGCCGACCCCGTGAGCCTGCGCTTGTCGAGCCTCGTCGCGGGCACCGTCCTGATCCCCGTCGCGGCACTGCTTGGCGGGCGGCTGGCAGGGCCGGTGGCGGCGGTGGCGAGCGCGGCGCTGGTGGCGCTGTCGCCCCCGCTCGTCGACTATAGTGTCGAGGCGCGCGGCTATATGCTGCTGGCGCTCCTGCTGACAGCCAATGCGCTGGCGCTGGTGGCGGCAGAGGAGACGGTGGGCAGGGGAGCGCGGCGGTTGTGGCTGTTGCTCTTCGCGGTGACGGGTGGGCTGGCGCTGATGACGCATCTTGCCGCCTTTCCGGTAATCGGCCTGTCGAGCCTGTGGTTGCTCCTGTCCAACTGGCGCCGGAGCAGCGCGGTCACCCTCCTCGAAGCCGGCACCACGCTCCTGCCGGTCGTGGCGGTGGGGCTGGCCGAGCTCCACCGCATGTTCGTCTACGAGCGCGATTCCGGTTTTCTCTTCAGCTGGCTTGAACAGTTCGGGCTCGTGAAGCTGCTCGCCGCGATCGGCTGGCAATGGCTGCCGGCGACCTACGGCGCGCCCTTGTGGCTGGCCGCGCTGGCGCTGCTCGTCGTCGCGGGCGGCGCGATCTGGATGGCGCGCGGCCGAATTCGCGCCGCCTTCGCACGCGGGGACAGCAAGGCGCTGGTGATGGCGGGATGGCTCAGCCTTCCCTTGTGGCTGTGGCTGACGGGTTTCCTCATCAAACCCGTGGTGATGAGCCGCACCGTCCTGCCGGTGCTCCCCGCCGCGCTCGTGCTGGCGGCGGTCGGCATTGCGGCGCTGCGTGGACGCGCCCGGGGGGTGGCAGTCCTCCTTGCGTCGGTGGCGACGCTCGGCGGGTTCGTGACGCAGGGGCCGGTACGCGAGCGCGAGGACTGGTATGCGGTGCGCGAGGCCTTGCTGGCGCGCGAACAGGCAACGGTTGTCGTCTGCCCCTATTGGAAGGGACAGGTGTATCTTGCCAACATGCCGGCGGGGTGGCGCCGCGCCGCGGTGCTGCGCGAGGGCTTCGAAGTCGTGGATGCGCGAAGCAGTCCGACATGGACGAGGGAGGCGCGGGCGATGCTCTACGGTCCGTCCGACGGGGCGGCAAAGGAGGCTAGCCGCGTGACGGCGCGCGAACGGCTCTTCGTGATAAAGTCGATGTGCTCGCCCGAGGAAGAGGCGCTGATCGCGCAGGCCTTCGGGCTGGGGGCGCCGGCGAGCGTGTGGCATGCGCCGGTCGGCACCGAAGGCGCCGATCCGGGGCTGGCGCTCCCTTACGCCATCAGGATCGAGGAATATCGGCTCGACCGGCCGGTGGTCGTCGGGGCGATACGATACCGGCCGTGACAGCCGGCCCCAAGGCTCAGAGCTCGGCGGCCTCGAGGATAGCGGCGCGCAGCTCGGCGATGCCCATGCCCTTTTCCGAGCTGGTGACGTGGATCACGGGGTGCGCGGCGGGGTGCTTGCGCGCCTCGGCGGTCACCGCCTCGAGCACGGCCTGGAGTTCGGAGGCCTTCACCTTGTCGGCCTTGGTGAGGACGAGGTTGTAGTTCACCGCGGCGCCGTCGAGCATCTTCATCACCTCGCGGTCGACATCCTTGATGCCGCGCCGCGAATCGATGAGCACGAGGGCTCGCTTCAAGGTGGTACGCCCGCGCAGGTAGTCGTTGATGAGGTGGCGCCACTGCTGGACCACCTTCAACGGCGCCTTGGCAAAGCCGTAGCCCGGCATGTCGACGAGACGGATCTCGACCGGCTCACCCGCCTCGAAATAGTTGAGTTCCTGCGTGCGCCCCGGGGTGACCGAGGCGCGCGCCAGCTTCTTGCGGCCCGTGAGGGCGTTCAAGAGGCTCGACTTGCCGACGTTCGAGCGGCCCGCGAAAGCGATCTCGGGCGCGCCCGCGTCGGGCAGGAACTTGAGAGCAGGTGCCGACAGTAGGAATTCCACCTTGCCGGTCAGGAGCTTGCGGGCGCGCTCCTCGAGGGTCTGCGGACCCTCGCTCACGTGCCCTTCGGGTGGGCACCCGCCTTCATGCTGTCCTTTTCGAGATCGTACTTGCGGTACAGATACTTCTGCTGGGCGATGGTCAGGATGTTCGAGGTCACCCAGTAGAGCTGGAGACCCGCCGCGAAGGGCGCCATCACGAACATCAGGATCCACGGCATGATGCCGAACACCTGCTTCTGGATGTCATCCATCGGCGCGGGGTTGAGCTTGAACTGCAGCCACATGGTGATGCCCAGCAGGATCGGCAGGATGCCGATCGCCAGCATGCCCGGCGGGTCGAACGGCAGCAGGCCGAACAGGTTGACCGGGGTGAGCGGATCGGGCGCGGACAGGTCCTGCAGCCACAGCACGAACGGCTGGTGGCGCATTTCGACCGACACCAGCAGCACCTTGTAGAGCGCGTAGAAGACAGGGATCTGGAGGAGGATCGGCAGGCAGCCCGCGGCGGGGTTGAGCTTTTCCTCCTGGTAGAGCTTGAGCATCTCCTGCTGGAGACGCGGCTTGTCGTCCTTGTAGCGCTCCTGCAGCGCCTTCAGCTTGGGCTGGACGCGGCGCATGCCCGCCATCGAGCGGAACTGCTTGTTGGCGAGCGGGTAGAGCGCGCCGCGCACGAGGAAGGTCATCAGGATGATCGCGACACCGAAGTTGCCGGTGACGTCGAAGAGCAGGCGCAGGAGGTCGAAGAGGGGACGCATGAACCACTCGAACCAGCCCCAGTCGATCGACTTGGACAGCTTGGGGATGCCGGCGTCCTCATAGGCGTCGAGGACGCCCTTTTCCTTGGCACCCGCAAAGAGCTGGGCACGGAAGTCCGAGGCCTGGTTGGGCTGGAGCACGACGGGCGCGCCGAGATAATCGGTCTGGAAGGCGCCCGAGGCGCCCTGGCGCATGGTCGCGGTGACGCGGCTGCCCTGATCGGGGACGAGCGCGGTCAGCCAATATTTGTCGGTGAAGCCGAGCCAGCCACCGGTGGTGGTGCGACGCTCGCCCTGCGGGCCGGCCTCTTCGAGGTCCTCGTAGGAGACGTCATAATCGGCAGCGTCGTCGAACACGCCCATCGGGCCGACATGGACGGTCCAGAAGCTTTCGTCCTGCGACTGCTCGGCGCGGCTGGCGAGCGCGAAGGGACGGATGGCGACGGCATTGGCCGAGCGGTTCTCGACGCGCTGCTCGATGGTGAAGAGATAGTCCTCGTCGACCGAGATCTTCTGGATGAAGGTCTGGCCGGTGCCGTTCGACCAGCTCAGCGTGACGGGGGTCTCGGGGGTGAGCGTGTCGCCGTCGGCGGTCCACACGGTCGAGGCGCCGGGCACCTCGACGCCCTCGCCGGTCCAGCCATATTGCGCGAAATAGGCGCCGTTCGAGCCCGCAGGGGCGAGGAGGCGGACCTCTTCCTCGCCGTCGAGTTCGACGCTGTGGCGCTTGAGCATGAGGTCATCGAAGCGCGCGCCGGTCAGGTTGAGCGAGCCGTCGACCGAGGGAGTGTCGATGGTGACGCGACCGCCCTCGGCGATCACTTCATCGGCATCGCGCGGCGCGGTGGCGACTTCCTCGGCGGCGGGGAGGGTGTCGGACGTGGGCACGACCGCGCCATCGGGCGCCGTGCTCGGCGCATCGGCCTCGACAAGGCTCGTCTCGTCCTCGGTCGAGGTCGGGAAATAGCGGTCGCCGAGCAGCGACCAGCCGATGAGGACGAGGGCGCTCAGCACGATGGCGAGCAGCATGTTGCGGTTCTGGTTCACGTCAGAAATTCCGTTTCATCTTACGGGACCGGATCATGACCCTGTCCCCCCCAGGGATGGCAGCGGGCGATCCGCTTGATGGCGAGCCAGCTGCCCTTGAAGGCGCCATAGCGCGTCCATGCGGTGATCGCATAGGCCGAACAGCTGGGTTGGTAGCGGCAGGTCGGCGGCAGGATCCGCGAGGGGCCCTTCTGCCAACCCTTGGCAACGAGAATGAGCGCCTTGGAGATCACCGCTTGGCGGCTTTCTTCAGGGCGGTGGCGAGTTCGCGTTCGAGCTTGTCCCAGTCGCGCTCGACGCCCCGCTGGCGACCGATGATGACATGGTCGGCGCCGGGCTGGCCCAAATGCGGCAACGCCGCCCGTGCGAGTTCGCGCAGGCGGCGTTTCATCCGGTTGCGGGTGACCGCATTGCCGACCTTCTTCGACACGGTGTAGCCGACGCGGATCGCGTCATCACCGTCGCGCCGGTCATGGACCAGCAACACGAAGCCGGGAGTCGCGACCCGAGTCCCCGCATTGGCGGCGAGGAAGTCGCGACGGGCCCGGATCGTCGAAATCAGGCGCTGAGCTTCTTGCGGCCCTTGGCGCGGCGACGCGCCAGAATCTTGCGACCGTTGACGTCGGCCATGCGGGTGCGGAACCCGTGGCGACGCTTGCGGACGAGGTTCGAGGGCTGGAAAGTGCGCTTCATCGCTCATATCCCGATGTTGAGAATTCATTCGAATTCGATTGAACAAAAAAGGGCCGCCCCAACAATTGAGTGGACGCGGCCTCCCGTTGGGGGCGCCATTAGCGGGCGCGAGGGCGGAAGTCAAATCCCCGTCGCCCCATCCTTGGCAATGTCCCTGGAAGATCCATTGCCCGACTTTTCCTCGCGGAGCGCCTTGCGCAGCCGTTCTCGGCGGCGCGCCGACTTTCGGCGAAGGCCCCAGTCGGCCCAGCGACCCGCCTCGGGCTGCCAGCGCTTGAACCGCACATACTGGCGGCGCGCCCAGCGACTGGTGCGCAGGCACAGGGCAAGGCCGGCGGCAAAGACGAAGACCCCGCCGGGGCCGGGCAGCAGGCCGACGACGGGCGAGACGAGAATCGTCAGCACCCCGACAACGAACGCGATCGTCCGCTGCGGCTCCTTGTCGATCCACTTTTTCTTCGTCCCACCCATGAAGCTCCATGTGGCGATGATCGATGATTCTCTCAAGACAGCGGGCCCGCTTTTTCGACAAACTTGCCAAGGGCGGCGGCCGCGCTAGGGTGGCAGGGCCGAAGCCAGGGGGGATTTTGCCCGATTTTCACGCGGCCCGAGGGGGCCTCGACTGATGGTCGCGATCGTCGATACGGTCGCCTATCTCGGCCTCGAGGCGCGCAGCGTCGAATGCCAGGTGCAGCTCTCTGCCGGCCTGCCCAATTTCGTCATCGTCGGCCTGCCCGACAAGGCGGTCGCCGAGAGCCGCGAGCGGGTGCGCTCGGCGCTGTCGGCGATCGGCCTCTCGCTGCCGCCCAAAAGGGTGACGGTGAACCTGTCGCCCGCCGACCTGCCCAAGGAAGGCTCGCACTTCGACCTGCCGATCGCGCTCGGGCTGCTCGCCGCGATGGGCGTCGTGGATGTCGAAATGCTGTCGCATTATGTCGCGGTGGGCGAGCTGGGGCTCGACGGGCGCATCGCCTCATCGCCCGGCGTGCTGCTCGCCGCCATGCATGCGGCGGGGCGCGACATGGGGCTCATCTGTCCGCACGACCAGGGACCCGAGGCGCGCTGGGCGGGCGAGGTGGAGGTGATCGCCCCGCGCGACCTCCTCGCGCTGCTTGCGCATTTCAAGGGGACAGAGCCGCTCGAGATGCCGCTGGCGGGCGAGGCCGAAGAGATGGTCGGCGGGCCAGACCTACGCAGCGTGAAGGGGCAGGAGACGCCCAAGCGTGCGCTCGAGATCGCCGCGGCGGGCGGGCACAATTTGTTGATGAGCGGGCCGCCGGGGTCGGGCAAGTCGCTGCTGGCGAGCTGCCTGCCTTCGATCCTGCCGCCCCTCGAACCGGCCGAGGCGCTCGAAGTGTCGATGATCGCCAGCGTGGCGGGGACGCTCGACGGCGGGCGGCTCAAGCGGCGACGGCCGTTTCGAGACCCGCATCATAGCGCGAGCATGCCCGCGCTGGTCGGCGGCGGCCTCAAGGTGAAGCCGGGCGAGATCAGCCTCGCGCACCTTGGCGTGCTGTTCCTTGACGAACTGCCCGAGTTCCAGCGCGCGACGCTCGATTCGCTCAGGCAGCCGCTCGAGACCGGCACGGTGAGCGTGGCGCGCGCCAATGCGCATCTTACCTTTCCTGCGCGCGTCCAACTGGTCGCGGCGATGAACCCGTGCCGCTGCGGGCATCTCGGCGATGCCAGCCGCGCCTGTAGCCGTGCACCGCGATGCGCTGCCGATTACCAGTCGAAGATTTCGGGGCCGCTGCTCGACCGTATCGACCTTCATGTCGAGGTGGCGGCGGTGAGCGCGATGGACCTTACCCTGCCGCCACCCGCGGAGGGGAGCGAGGATGTCGCGAGCCGTGTCGCGCGGGCGCGGGCGGTGCAGGTGGCGCGCTACGGGGCGGAGGGCTTTCGCACCAATGCCGAGGCGACCTCGGAGGCGATAGAGGTGCATGCCGCGCCCGACGAGGCGGGACGGCGGCTACTGACCGAGGCGGCGGGCGCGATGGGATTGTCCGCGCGCGCCTATCACCGGGTGCTGAAGGTATCGCGGACGATTGCCGACCTGGCGGGGGCAGAGACGGTCGGACGCATCCATGTCGCCGAAGCGCTCAGCTATCGCCACCAGCCGCCGCGCAACTAGTCCTTGGGGATGTAGCGACTCCAGTCGATCCGCGTCATGGCGACGAGGAAGACGAGCAGCGCGACCTGGATGGCGATGGCGACCGGGTCCTTCCAGCTGTCCATCAGCGTCTCGCCGAAGCTGGTCTTCTTCAGTTCGACCGCCCCCCAGACGTAGAGGCTGTAGCTCACCATGCGGCCCGCGAAGAAGGCGAGGGTAAAGGGGAGGAGCCTGACGCCCGCCATGCCGGCGGCTGCGAACAGCTGCGCCGAGGGCAAGGGCGACAAGGCGAACAGGCCGAGCGCGAGGATGGAGCGGTGCCGCCGCGCCTCGAGCGCTGCGCGGGCGCTGGCGAGATTGGCGCGGCTCTTTGCCGACAGGCGGGTGGCGAAATGGCGAAAGCCGAGCGCAAGGACGAAGCGTCCGCTCGCCGCCGCCGCCGCGCCGACCGGCACCATCAGCCACGGGTCGAGCCCGCCCTTGAGGGTGAAGAAGACGAGGATCGACCAGGTCGGCGGCCCGAAAGCGGGCAGGAGGTTGTTGCCGAAGACGGCAAGGAAGAGGAGGAGATAGCCCGGCATGCGGGGCCTATATGCTCACCCGTGCACCGCCTCGGCAATGGCGCGGACATGGGCAAGGTCGGTGCCGCAGCAGCCGCCGAGGACGTGGAGGCGGGGATGCGCCTCCACCAGCGCGGCATGCTGGCGCGCGAGGTCGGCGGCATCGCCCGCGTCCAGCTCCTCGGCCTCGTCCAGTTCGGCGTGGCTGCAGCGCGAGGCATTGCAGCGCAGCCCGCCGATCCGCTCCATCCAGTCCGCGCCTTCGTCGAGGGTGGCGGCGAAATGGTCGGGGTGGGCGCAGTTGATCATATAATAGGCCGGATGGGCGCCCGTCGCCTCGTCGGTCGCGGCGATGGCCTGGCCGAGCGCGGTGCCGTCGGGGAGGTTACCATCGGTCTCGACGGTAAAGCTGATGACGGCGGGCAGGCCGGCGGCCCTTGCGGCGTGGACGATGCCGGTCGCCTCGGCGACAGTGTTGATCGTCATGCCGGTCACGAGATCGACCTCCTCATCGGCGAAGATGTCGATTTGCCACTGGTGATAGGCCTTGGCGTCCTCCGCGCTCATCGTGGCGTCGGGCCTGTAGCCGTCGCCGCGCGGACCGATGCAGCCCGAGAGGATCATCGAGATGGCGCGGTCCTTCTCGGTGCGCAGCTCGTCGAGGATGCGGATGGCGCGGTGGTTGCGCTCGGCCAGCGATTCCATCGAGAGGCCGAGCGGCCCGGCCCAGTCGGGACTGGCGCGCCATGTCGGGCTCTCGAGGATGAAGCCGAGCCCGTGCGCCTCGGCGAGGTCGAGGAAGGCGCGATAATAATCGAGCAGCGCTTCCTCGCGGTGCCCCGCATCGACCAGCGTGATCGCCGAGAAGCAGGGAAGGTCGTAGCCCTTGTTGAAGAGGAAGTCGGTCTCGAGCCCGGCATCGGTCAGGAAGGGGGCGGACAGCTGGGGCAGGGACATGGGGCGTCTCCGTTGCGCGGGGACACCATGATAGCATGGACGGGCGAGTCGCGTGCGCGGGCGCCATTCTCCAATTGAAAGCGGGGACGGCATTCGCTAGGCGTGCGCTCCCGCTGGTATCTGCCTCTGTGGCGGAATTGGTAGACGCGATCGACTCAAAATCGATTTTCTTCGGAAGTGCCGGTTCGAGTCCGGCCAGAGGTACCAGCGAGACAAACCGTCCGGGGGGACGGTTTGGCCGCTGGTCCGGAGCGACGCGCCGGCGGGCGCACGCGGCCACCAATAAAGGCCTTTCATCTCCAGCCTGCATCATTAGGGTTCCGTCGGCGGCAGTCCTGCCACAACGACAGAGGACAATGATGTACGAGCTTTTGATCGCGGCCGGCGCCGCGACCTTCGCCATGCCCGCCGCCGAAGCGGCACCGGATACCGCCGGTCCCCGCATCGAAGCGCGGATCGGATACGACCAGGTCGACCTCAGCGGCGTGGCGGACAGCCAGATCAATGCGCGCACCTTCGCCGACCGGGCGGGCGCACTCGCCTATGGCGCGGAGGCGGGTTTCGATTTCGCCCTGCGGTCGGGCCTCACGGTCGGGCCCTATGCCAGCATCGACCTGTCGGACGCGTCCTACGAGGAAGTGCGCGCCTATTCCGACGGCAGGGTCTGGGCCGAATATACGGTCGAAGCGGCGCGGACGGTCGCCGTCGGGCTTCGCCTCGCCATGCTGACCGGCCGCGACGTGAATTTCTTCGTGAAGGGCGGCTATGCCAATGGCGACCTTTCGGTGCGCTACAGCGAGACCATCGAGCCGGGCTTCAACAACGACGCCGGTTTCGACCGCAGCGGCTTCCAGCTCGGCACCGGGATCGAAGTTCCTCTCGGCGCGGCCTATGTGAAGGGCGAGATGAGCTACACCAGCCTCCCCACGGTCGAATATGATCTCGGGCCCGATTTTTCGGCGCGGCTCGACGGCGACCGGCTGAATGTCATGACCGGCATCGGCCTGCGCTTCTGATCCATATGGCGGGGGAGGGCGCGGCGCTCCCCCCGCTTTTTCCCCTTCTCCGCGCCTGACACGCTCGCTACGCTGCCGAAATGGCCGAGCAGCAGCAATATCCCGACGCCCCGATCGAATTCCAGGACAGCCACACGCTCGAGGTCAAGCGGGTGCGGCTCCTCGCGGCCATCGCGCTGGTGCTGGGGGCGGGCTTCCTCTTTGCCCTGCCGTTCGCGCTGCAGGCGGGGGAGGAATTCTTCCTGCCGGTGACGGCGGCAATGGTGATCGCCATCGCCCTCGTGCCCGTGCTCGAATGGTTCGAGCGGCGCGGCGTGCCGAGCGCGCTGGCGGCGATCATCGCGCTGATCCTGTTCATCGCCTTCGCGACCTTCGTGATCGCCTCGATCGTGCTGCCCGCGATCGACTATTTCGCGCTCATTCCCGAGCGCATCGACCGCATCCGCGAGACGGTGCTGCCGATCATGCAATATTATGCCGAGCTCGAGGCTTTCATCGAGGGCATCTTCGACGACATCGCGGTGTCGGGCGAGCGCCAGGCGAGCGTCACGCTGACGACGCCCGATTCGCTCCTCGACCTGTTCGCCACCTCGGCGCCCATCGCGCTCATCCAGATGTTCTTCGCCATGCTGGTGATCTTCTTCTTCCTGTCGCGCTGGACGCGGATGCGCGAGCGCACCATCACCAGCCGCGGCAGCTTCGAGGGGGCGCTGACCACCGCGCGGGTGATCCAGCAGGTGGTCGATGCGACCTCGACCTATATCGGCACCATCACCTTCATCAACGTGACGCTGGGCACGGTGACCGCGCTCATCCTCTGGCTGATCGGCATGGACAGCCCGATCATGTGGGGCGGTATCGTCGCGGTGACCAATTTCATTCCCTATCTGGGGCCCATCTTCGCGGCGATTCTCCTCGCGATCGGCGGCTTGATGAGTTTCGTCGACGTCTGGGCGGCGATGTTGCCGCCGCTCATCTTCATCGTGCTGCACAATCTCGAGGCCAATGTCCTCACCCCCATGATCGTCGGCAAGCGGGTCAGCCTTTCGCCGCTCCTGATCCTCATTTCCCTGAGTTTCTGGGCGTGGATCTGGGGTTTCCTCGGTGCCCTGCTGGCGGTGCCATTGCTCATCATTATTAAAACCGTTTTTGCCGCCGCGGGCACGCCGGACATCGCCGGATTCCTGTTCGAGCATGGCACGCTGACCCACGTCGGCGAGGAAGATGAAAAAGATTGAAATTAGTGTTTGACAGGTGGGCGAGCCTGTCATAGTTCGCCGCCACCAAGCCGATGCGGGTGTAGCTCAGTTGGTTAGAGCGCCGGCCTGTCACGCCGGAGGTCGCGGGTTCGAGTCCCGTCACTCGCGCCACTTGCCCAAGGGTAAGTGGCCCCTCGCACGGCTTGGTTTTCCATCAAAGACGGACAAGAAAAAGGCCCCGATCGCTCGGGGCCTTTTCTCGTTTCGGAGGGGGCGCGGAGACTAGCGCTGGTGGCCGGTTTCCATCCAGGCCAGCAGCGGCTTCAGCGGGATGATCCAGGCGAGGCCGGCGACGAGGTAGAGCGGCATCTGTACGAGCGCGGGCCAGCCCGCGATCAGGTCGAAGGCAAGAATCGCGACGACGACATAGGCGGTGAGCCAGGCGAGCATGATGACCATGCCGATGGCGACGCGCGACTTTGGTTCGTGCACTTCATTATCCACGGGGTGTGAATTCCTCGATGCCGCGGGGGCTGGCGAAACAGTGGAGCGGCACGTCCCAGCTGTCGTGCGGCAGGTCGATGTCGAGCCGCTGCATCTGCCAGCCGAGGCCGACGAAGCGCGCGCCCGCCAAATTGGGCAGGACGCGGTCGAAGTGGCCCGCACCCTGGCCGATGCGATAGCCCTGGTTGCCGACCGCGAGCAGCGGCACGAGGACGAGGTCGGGGGAGGCTTCGGGGCAGGAAGGACGCGGCTGGGCGATGCGGTGCGGCCCCGGGACCTCGGGTTCGCCCGCGCGATAGATGAAATGATCGGCATCGCCCTCGAAAGTGGGATAGCCGATGGTCCGGCCGAGGCGCTTGGCGCGTGCCAGCGCGGGCAGGGGGCTGATCTCGCCGCCGATCGGCGAATAGGCGCCGATGACGCGCGCCGCCGCCAGCATGGGGGCGAGCAGTTCGGCCAGCTGTTCCTCGAGCGCATGACGGGTCGAGGGTTCGAGATTGCAGACGAACTCGCGCCGCCTGGCGCGCAGCGAGCGCCGGATCTCGTCCTTGGTGGAATCGGGCTCGAGAAGGTCAGGTGACGGGACCGCCATGGTCGTTTGCCTCTTAATCCTCTGACGCCAGAACGTCAGGTGGGCGCCATATATGCCGGGCCAGGGCCCGGCTAGGGACGGCTCCCTAGGATGTAGAAAGCCTCAGGGATAGTCGTGGCTCGTGCCAGGCAGTACCCGTCCAGCACCATTTAGGCGCGGCGCGCCGCCTTCTCAAGTCGGTTCGCGAGCGTTTCGAGGCGGGCGGCGAGATTTTCGGCGCTTTTGACGCTCGCTTCATCCTCTGCTGACGGACCTGCGCTCTTGCCGCCGGCAAGGTCGTCGGCGAGCATCAACGCGGCGTAGAAATAGAGGCTGGTGTCGGACAGCGTGCCCATCGCGGCGCGGGCATCGTTGCAGCGCTGCTCGACGAGTTGGCCGGCGCGGACGAGCTGCTCCTCCTCGCCGTCGCGGGCGCGCACCGTATAATTGCGGCCGTTGATATGGAGGGTGACCTCGCTCATTCGCTTTCTTCCCGTGCGGTGATGAGCTGGTCGAGTTCGGCCAGCGCGGCGCGCACTTCCTCGCGCAATGCCTGGTCCTTTTCGCCCCGTTTCTCGAGGTGCGCGATAGCGCTTTCGGCGCGCGCGAGGGCGGCGTCGGCACGGGTCAGCGCGGCGGCGAGGCGGGACGAGGACATGGTTAAAGCCGTAGCGCCCGCCACACCGCTTGCCAAGCAAAGTGCCAAAAAGCCGCTCGTGAACGTTCCCACATGGTTGACGCCCGCGCGTGGCACGGCAATAGCGAGCCAGACAGGGGTGGGCGGCTACCGCTCGCTCGGGGACCTCTTATCCTAAGGAGCCGGCATGCCGACCAAGCGCCGCCTAGCCAATGCCATTCGCGCCCTCTCGATGGATGCGGTGCAAGCCGCCAATTCGGGTCATCCCGGCATGCCGATGGGCATGGCCGATGCCGCCGTGGCGCTTTACGCCGATCACCTCAAGCACGATCCCAGCGATCCGCACTGGCCCGACCGCGACCGCTTCGTCCTGTCGGCAGGCCATGGCTCGATGCTCGCCTATTCGCTCCTCAACCTGTCGGGCTATGCCCATCCGACAATGCAGGAGATCAAGGATTTCCGCCAGCTGAAGAGCCCGTGCGCGGGGCATCCCGAGAATTTCCTCCTCGACGGCGTCGAGACGACCACCGGCCCGCTCGGGCAGGGGCTCGCCACCGCGGTGGGCATGGCGATTGCCGAGCGCCACCTCAATGCTATCTATGGCGATGACCTCGTCGACCATCACACCTATGTGATCGCGGGCGACGGCTGCCTGATGGAAGGCATCAACCACGAGGCCGCGGGCCTTGCGGGCCACCTCCAGCTCGGCCGCCTCATCGTCCTGTGGGACGATAACGAGATCACCATCGACGGCTCGACCGACCTCAGCCGCACCGAGGACGTGCTCAAGCGTCACGAGGCGATGGGCTGGTCGACGCATGAATGCGACGGCATGAGCGCCGATGCGGTCAGCCGCGCCATCGCCGAGGCCAAGAAGACCCACAAGCCGAGCCTCATCCGCTGCAAGACCACCATCGGTTATGGCGCCCCGACCAAGCAGGGCACCGCCGCGACGCACGGCGCGCCGCTCGGGCCTGAGGAAATCGCCAAGGCACGCGAAGAGCTCGGCTGGGACGCCGAGCCCTTCGTCATTCCTGACGACGTGCGCGAGGCGTGGACGACGATCGGCCAGCGCGCGCAGGAAGAGAAAAAGGCGTGGGAAGAGCGTCTTGCCGCTTCCGACAAGGCACAGGCCTTCAAGGACCAGCTCGACGGCAAGTGGGACCGCCGCTGGCAGGGCAAGCTGATCGAGAAGCTGATCGCCAATCCCGAGAAGATGGCGACCCGCAAGGCGAGCGAGATCGTGCTCGGCGCGATCAACGAGGCGATCCCCGCCACCATCGGCGGGTCGGCCGACCTTACCGGCTCGAACAACACCAAGGCGGGCGGCATCGGGCCGCTCACCGCCTCGGACTATAGCGGGCGCTACATCTATTACGGCATCCGCGAATTCGGCATGGCCGCCGCGATGAACGGCATGGCGCTGCACGGCGGCGTGCTGCCCTATGGCGGCACTTTCCTCGTCTTCTCCGACTATTCGCGCCCCGCGATCCGCCTCGGCGCGCTGATGGGGGCCAAGGTCGTCCATGTCATGACGCACGATTCGATCGGGCTCGGCGAGGATGGCCCCACCCACCAGCCGGTCGAACATGTCCAGAGCCTGCGTGCCATGCCGGGACTCACCGTTTATCGCCCCTGCGACGCGGTCGAGACCGCCGAGGCGTGGGGCGATGCGCTGGCCGGTGACGGCCCCGCGCTGCTGGCGCTGTCGCGTCAGGGCCTGCCCCAGATGCGGCTCGAGAAGAGCGAGGCCAACCTCACCGCCAAGGGGGCCTATCGCCTCAAGGCGGCGGACAAGCCGCGCCGAGTGATCCTCATCGCGACGGGTTCGGAGGTGCATCTCGCCGCCGAGGTCGCCGAGCGGCTCGAGAATGACGGCATCGGCGCCGATGTCGTCTCGATGCCGAGCTGGGAGAAATTCCGCGCACAGGATGCCGCCTACCAGGCCGACCTGCTGCCCGATGTCGATCCGTCGGAAATCCTGCGCGTCTCGATCGAGGCGGGCACTACCTTCGGCTGGTCCGACATGACCATGAAGAACGGGCTCAACATCGGCATCGACAGCTTCGGCGCGTCGGCGCCGGCGCCCGACCTTTTCGAGAAATTCGGCTTCACCCCCGAAGCCATCCATTCCAAGATCATGGAGCGTTTGAACAATGACTAAAGTCGCCATCAACGGTTTCGGCCGCATCGGTCGCCTCGTGGCCCGCGCCCTGCTCGAGCGCGACGATCACGACCTTGAACTGGTCGCGATCAACGACCTGGCCGACGCCAAGTCGAACGCGCTCCTGTTCCAGTACGACTCCACCCATGGCCGCTTCCCCGGCTCGGTCGAAGTCGACGGCGATGCGATCATCGTCAACGGAAAGAAGATCGCGGTCACCAAGGAGCGCGAGCCCGGCAAGCTGCCGCACGGCGAGATGGGGATCGACATCGTCCTCGAGTGCACCGGCTTCTTCCAGTCGGTCGATGCCGCCAGGCCGCACCTCGATGCGGGCGCCAAGCGCGTCCTCATCTCGGCGCCGGCCAAGGGCGATCTCAAGACCATCGTCTATGGCGTCAACCATGACACGCTGACGGGCGATGATCACATCGTCTCCAACGCCAGCTGCACCACCAACTGCCTCGCGCCGGTCGCCAAGGTCCTCAACGACACCGTCGGTATCGAGCGCGGCTTCATGACCACCGTGCACAGCTATACCAACGACCAGCGCATGCTCGACCAGATGCATTCTGACATGCGCCGTGCCCGCGGCGGTGCGCAGAATATGATCCCGACCACCACCGGCGCTGCCCGCGCGGTCGGTCTCGTCCTGCCCGAATTGAACGGCAAGCTCGACGGCTCCTCGATCCGCGTGCCGACGCCCAATGTCAGCCTCGTCGACCTCGTCTTCACGCCGGGTCGCGACACCTCGGCCGAAGAGCTGAACGCGGCGCTCAAGGCGGCCGCCGAAGGCCCGATGAAGGGCGTGCTCGACTTCACCGAACAGCCGCTCGTCAGCTCGGACTTCAACCATCATCCGGCTTCCTCGACCGTCGACAGCCTCGAGACCGGCGTGATGGAGGGCAAGCTCGCCCGCGTCGTCAGCTGGTACGACAATGAATGGGGCTTCTCGAACCGCATGATCGACACTGCGGGCGTGATGGCCTCCAAGCTGTAAGCTAAATGGCGCCCCGGCGGGTCCGTCGGGGCGCTTTTTCATATGCGGAGGCGCGACCTTCGCGAGGATAGTGACATGACCTCCTTCAAGACCCTCGACGACCTGCCTGCCGACCTCGACGGCAAGACGGTGCTGGTGCGCTGCGATCTCAACGTGCCGATGGCCGACGGCGACGTCACCGACGACACGCGGATCCGCGCGCATTTGCCGACGATCCGCGAGCTGGCGGGCAAGGGGGCCAAGGTCCTGCTGCTGTCGCACTTCCGCCGTCCCGAGGGGCGCCCGCGTCCCGACATGTCGACCGCGCTGCTGGTCGAGCCGATGCGCGAGATCACCGGCCTGTCGGTGCGCTATGTCGAGGACTGCCAGGGCCCCGAGGCAGCGCGCGCCATCTCGATCATGCTCCCGGGCGCGATCGGTATCCTCGAGAACACCCGCTTCCATGAAGGCGAGACGAAGAACGACCCCGAGCTTGCGAAAGGCATGGCGGCGCTCGCCGACTATTATGTCAACGACGCTTTCTCGGTGGCGCACCGCGCCCACGCCTCGACGGTCGGTGTCACCGAGCACCTCGAAAGCTTCGCTGGCCGCGCGATGGAGGCCGAGCTGTCGGCACTCGAAGCGGCGCTCGGCAGCCCCGAGCATCCGGTCGCCGCAGTGGTCGGCGGCGCGAAGGTCTCGACCAAGCTCGCGGTCCTCGAAAATCTCGTCGCCAAGGTCGATCACCTCATCATCGGCGGCGGCATGGCCAACACCTTCCTCGCCGCGCGCGGTGTCGCCGTCGGCAAGAGCCTGATGGAAGCCGATCTCGTCCCGCAGGCGAACGACATCTTCGCTGCTGCGGACAAGGCCGACTGCACCATCCATCTTCCCTATGACGTGGTCGTCTCGAAGGAATTTGCGGCCAACCCCGACAGCCTTCGCACCTGCAACGTCCACGAGGTCGAGGCGGACGAGATGATCCTCGACATCGGCCCCAATGCCGTCGAGGCGCTCGCCGATGCCTTGAAGACCTGCAAGACGCTGGTGTGGAACGGTCCGCTGGGCGCCTTCGAGACCGAGCCCTTCGACCGCGCCACCGTCCAGCTCGCGCAGACCGCGGCGGCGCTCACCAAGGAAGGCAGCCTCACCAGCGTGGCGGGCGGGGGCGACACCGTCGCTGCCCTGAACCAGGCGGGCGTTGCAGGCGACTTCAGCTTCGTCTCGACCGCGGGCGGCGCCTTCCTCGAATGGATGGAAGGCAAGGAACTGCCCGGCGTGGCGGCGCTCCAGCGCTGATGGCCGACATTTCCGCCAGCATCGAGACGCTCGAGCACCGCTGGATGCGCGGCTGGATCGAGCGCGACCGCAAGCAGCTCAAGAAGCTTACCGGCCGCGCCTTCCGCTTCGTCGTCGCGGCCTCCAAGCCCGTGTTGCTCGACCGTTCGAGCCTGCTCGACGCCGCGCCCGACCAGTTCAGCAGCGAGGGCTATCGCTTCGGCAACGTCTATTGCCGCCGCCATGGCGCGAGCGTGATTTTCGCCACGCAGGCCGAGCTCGAGATGACCCTTGAGGGACGGCGCTGGAACGGCACCTTCTGGATGCAGGACCTGTGGCGAAAGGGCGGGATGAGCCGCAACTGGCAGCTCGTCGAACGCGCCCTCTCGCGCACCGAGGATGACGAGCGCGTCGCCGGCGCGATCCGCTCGCTCCAGCTCTGGCGCTAGGCTAGTCGTCAATCCGATATTCGGGGTTGGGCCAGCCGGGTTTTGACCCGTCGTCCCATTCTGTCCTGACATTGCCGATGGCGGGAATGCCGCCATTGTCCTTCAGCATCTTCGCCATGTGCATGAGGTTGAAGGCCATGAAGGTCGTGTTGCGCTGGGTGAAGACATTGTCGAAGCCGACGCGGCCCGAGCCGTCTTCCTTTTCATCGCCATAGCTGGGGCCGGGGCCCGCCTCGCCGATCCAGCCGCAATCGGCCTGCGGGGGGATGGTGTAGCCGACATGGCTCATCGCGTAGAGGCAGGAGGATGCGACCGCCTTGATGCCGTCCTCGTTGCCGGTGACGACGCAACCGCCGACCTTGCCGTAGAAGCGATATTGCCCCTTGTCGTTGGTCTGGCCCGAATGGGCGTAGAGCTTTTCGATGAAAGCGGCGGCGAGCGAGGATTTCTCGCCGAGCCAGATGGGAGTGCCGAGGACGAGAATGTCGGCCTCCAGCACGCGGTCGCTGATCTTGGGCCAGTCGTCGCGCTCCCAGCCATGGTCGGTCATGTCGGGATAGACGCCGGGGGCGAGGAGGTGGCCCGATAGGCGGAGGCGGTCGACCGCGACCTTCGAGCGCGAGAAGATCTCCGCGACCACCTCGAGCAGCGTGTCGGTGTGGCTGTCCTGCCCGGGCGGCTTCAAGGTGGCGTTGACGAGCACGGCCTTGAGGCCACTGCCGTCGAAGGCGGCCTCGGCGCAGATTTCCTCCTGCTGGTCGGACATCCTCGACATGGCTGGGCTCCCTCTCTTGCTTCGACATGATACGTGCGAGGGCGGGGGAAAGTTACCGCCACCAGCTTTTTCATTGGCGTGAGCGTTCACAGCATTGCGCCTGCGAAAAGCGCCCGCTAGCCGCGCTCGCATACGTATGCAGTTGAACCGGCGGGGAGGCCAATTTCCATGACATTCGATCCCAAGATGATGGCGCAGATGGTGGGCGGCTCGGGCTTCATCGCCGCGCTCGACCAGTCGGGTGGTTCGACCCCCAAGGCGCTCAAGGCCTACGGGATCGGCGAGGACGCCTGGTCGACCGAGGAAGAGATGTTCGGCCTTATCCACGATATGCGCACGCGCATCGTCACCGCGCCGAGCTTTTCGGGGCAGAAGGTGCTCGGCGCCATCCTGTTCGAGAAGACGATGGACGGCGAGGCGGACGGCAAGCCCGTGCCCCAGCTCCTGTGGGAACGCGGCGTCGTGCCCTTCCTGAAAGTGGACCAGGGCCTCGAGGATGAAGCCGACGGCGTCCAGAAGATGAAGCCGATGACCCGCCTCGACGAGCTTGTCGCCAAGGGCAAGGCCCGCGGGGTGTTCGGGACCAAGATGCGCAGCGTCATCAACGAGGCCAATGACGACGGCATCCACGCGATCGTCACCCAGCAGTTCATGGCCGCCAACCAGATCCTCGACGGCGGGCTGATGCCGATCGTCGAGCCCGAGGTGAACATCAAGTCGGCCACCCGCGGCGAGGCCGAGAAGCTGCTGTTGAAGCATCTCCTTGCCGCGCTCGACGGCATGGATCCCGGCAAGCGCGTGATGCTCAAGCTCACCCTGCCCGAAGAAGATGATCTCTACGCCCCGCTGGTGGCGCATCCGGCGGTGGCGCGCGTGGTCGCGCTGTCGGGCGGTTACGAGCGCGACGAGGCCAATGCCAAGCTCGCCAAGAACCGCGGCATGATCGCCAGCTTCAGCCGTGCGCTCCTGCAGGACCTTCGCGCCGACATGGACGATGCCGCGTTCGACAAGGCGCTGGGCAGCGCGATCGACAGCATCTACGCCGCGAGTGTATGCAACGGCTAATACACCCTTGACTACAGCCGTAGTCGAAGGCTAGCGTGACATCATGATTTCGATGATCCTGACGGCCGCCGTTGCGGCCACGGTCGGTGGGGCGCCAGCGGTTGCGGCGCCCGCCGACGAGTTCGATAGCTTTCTCGCCGAGTTCCGCAAGGAAAAGCGCATTCCGGCGCTCTCGGTGCTGGTCCTCGAGGACGGCGAACCCGTCTTTGAAAAGGCCTATGGCGTCGGCGACGATGAGGGTGATCACCCGGCCACGCCCGACAACAGCTTCTTTATTGCTTCGGTCACCAAGCCCATCGCCGCCGCCGCGATCATCGCGGAAGTCGAAGCCGATGGCACCAGCCTCGATGTGCCGATGAGCGCCGATGCAGGCTGGCAGGGCTTTTGCGAGCGCATGAAGACCTCGCCCATCCCCTATATGGGCGGCAACGAGACCCTCGCGCCCGTGGCCTGCGATCGCGACCTCAACTTGCGCGACGTACTGACGATGCGCGTCAACGGCGATGGCAGTCGCTCGATCTACAACCCCATGGCCTATGCGCGCATCGACCGCATGATCGAGGGTGCTGGCGGGCGGCCGCTGCGCACCATCATGCGCGAACGCGTGCTCGAGCCGGCGGGCATGGACGCGACGGCGCTGGGCTGGCGCGACGAGGAAGGCGCGGTGGCGCTGGCGCGGCTGGTGCCGCCCTTCAAGTCGACCGAGCAGGGGCCCGAGAAAGCGGCGCTCCCCGATGATGACCTGCGCGCAGCGGCGGGCATCTATGCCTCGACCCGCGAGATCGCCAAGTTCGACCGCGCCATCCCGCAGCTCTTGTCCGACGACTATCGCTACCTTTTGTTCGAGCAACCTGTCGGCGAGACCGGCGACTATCGCTACGGTTGGTGGGTGCAGGACTATGAGGGCGAGCGGCTGACCTGGCACGGCGGCTGGGAGCCTGACAAATATTCGGCGCTCTACCTCAAGCGGCCCGAAAAAGGCCTGACGCTCATCGTGCTGGCCAATACCGAGGCGATCTTCTGGGGCAATCCGCTCGACCATGCAAAGGTCGAGACGAGCCCGATCGCGGCCAAGTGGCTCGAACTCTTCGGCGAGTGATTGGCGAAGGGGAAAGCTTGCGCTAGGGGCGGGGCATGGACGATTTCGACTTTTCCGTTTTTGCCGCCCCCGAGCGCGAGCACCCTTGCGACCTCTATCTCATCAGCCCGCAGGACGTGGGCGGCGACTTTCCGGCGCGCCTCAAGGCCGCCGTCGCGCATGAGCGGGTCAGCGCCTTCCAGCTGCGCGTAAAGGGCATGGAGAGCCACGAGCTGGCCCGTCTTGCCGCGCCGCTGCAGGAGATTTGCGCGGAAGCCGAGGTCGCCTTCATCGTCAATGACGACGTGGCGATGGCCAAGCGGCTGAAGGCCGACGGCGTCCATCTCGGGCAGGGCGATGGCGACGTGAAGGACGCGCGCGCCATCCTCGGACCCTCGGTCCAGATCGGCGTCACCTGCCACGCCTCACGCCACCTCGCGATGGAAGCGGGCGAAGCGGGGGCCGACTATGTCGCCTTCGGTGCCTTTTACGACAGCCCCACCAAGAAGAGCGAGCATCGCCCCGAACCCGGCATCCTGTCGTGGTGGGCGAGCCTGTTCGAACTGCCCTGCGTGGCGATCGGCGGGATCACCCCCGACAATGCCGCGCCGCTGGTGCGCGCGGGCGCCGACTTCCTCGCCGTGTCGAGCGCGGTGTGGGGCGCCGAGGATGTCGCCGCTGCCGTGGCAGCGTTCGAGGACGCGCTGACCCAAGGTTAGACACTAGGGATAAAGTCGGGGGGTGCTGCGTTGGCTGGGAAAGAAACCAGTCAGTGAGGGTACCAAAAATGGCTCGTAAGCCCCGCGTTCGTCTTCCGCGTAACAAGATCATCACCGCTTTCTCCGCTGCCATCGCGCTTGCCGCGGGCGGGGCCGTCCTGTCGTCCGAGGGCGCCGAGGCGCAGCCGGCCCAGCAGAAGGCCAATGCCGCACAGGCCACGGCGGCCGAGAAGCCGACGAAGCAGGGTAATACCTATGGCTCGACCGCGCTCGACGAGGGGAAGAGCGACCAGCGCGGGCTGGGCGACATCGACAATGACGTCTTTCACGCCATGGTCCTGCTCGACCGTGCCCATTTCTCGCCCGGCGTGATCGACGGGCGCGAGGGGCAGAATTTCATCATGGCGCTGAAAGGCTATCAGGAAGCCCATGGGCTCGAGGTGACGGGCGAACTCGATACGCCGACGCGAAAGAAGCTGCTGCGCGATGCGCGAAAGCCGACCCGCTTCCTGCGCATCGACGAGACCAGCTTCGGTTCGCCCTTCAAGACCATCCCCGACGATCCGACCAAGCAGGCCGACCTCGAGCGCATGCCCTATGAGGATTTGCTTGAGGAAGTCGCCGAGCGCTTCCACACCACCCGCGAGACGCTGATCGCCCTGAATGGTGACAAGGCGCGCAACGTCGAGATCGGCACCGTGCTTCAGCTGCCCAACGTGCTGCCGGCCGCGCGCGATTATGGCGATATCGACGAGGCCGAGCGCGACATGTTCAACGCCCTGAATGTCCAGCCCGACCCGGGCGTGAAGGGCGCCTATGTCACGGTGGACGAGAGCGACAAGGTACTGCGCGTCTATGACGATGCCGACAAGCTGGTCGCGCAATTCCCCGTGACGACGGGCTCGGAGAACGACCCGCTGCCGCTCGGCGACTGGAAGGCGACCACCTATGCCTATCTGCCGCCATTCAACTACCAGCCCGACCTGTTCTGGGATGTCGCCGATAGCGAAGAGGAAGTGACCCTGCCGCCGGGACCTAACGGACCGGTCGGGGTCGCCTGGCTCGATCTCACCAAGGAGCATTACGGCTTTCACGGCACGCCCGAGCCGCAGACCATCGGCTATGCCGAAAGCCATGGCTGCATCCGCCTGACCAACTGGGACGTGCTGACGCTCACACGTATGCTCGAGCCCGGCTTCCGCGCCACCTTCAAGGCGTGATCTCCTAGATGAAGTCGCTGCTCGTCGCCGTCGTCACCGCCATCGTCACCTCGATGGGCTGGCTGGTCGCGTTCAACTCGGGGATAGTGTCGCCCGCGAAGGAGAAGGTCGCCGAGGCGCCTGCCCCCACTGCCGCAGCGCCCGAACCGCGCCCGATGCAGGATGCCGAATTCGAGACGGTGGGCGAGGAGGGGCTCGACCGCGGCGACACGTTGCGGCTCGATCCCGAATTGCGGCGCGCCCGCTCGGTCGAGATCGGTCCGCGCGGCATGGCGGTGCCGGTCGCGGGCGTGGCGCCCGAAGCGCTGGTCGACACTTATACGCAGGCGCGTGCCGGCGGGGCCCGGCGCCACGACGCGATCGACATCATGGCGGATACCGGCACGCCCGTCGTCGCGGCGGCGCCCGGCGTGCTGGAGAAGATCTATTTTTCGGACGGCGGCGGAGGCAAGACGCTCTATGTCCGCTCAAGCGACAAGAAGTGGATCTACTATTACGCCCACCTCGATGAATATGCGCCGGGGCTCGAGGAAGGCGATGCGATCGCGCTCGGCCAGCGGCTCGGCACGGTGGGTTATACGGGCAATGCCAACCCCGACGGTCCCCACCTCCATTTCGCGGTCCATCGGATGGAGCCCGAGGAGGGCTGGTGGGAAGGCCGCCCCGTCAATCCCTATCCGCTGCTTGCAGGCGAGGATGAGGACGGCTAGGGGCGTGAGCCATAAGGATCAACGCGTCCGGACGGTTCGTTTGTCAGCGAACCCGGTTCTTTCAGACTGTCGGTGAAGTGAAGGGCATCAGCGGATGTCCTGCCGGTCGGGCGAAACAGTAGAGGAAGTCGTGTCATGAAGATGAATGCGGTCGATATCCGTCCCGGCAACATCATCGAGTATGAGAAGGGCCTGTGGAAGGCGGTCAAGATCCAGCATACGCAGCCCGGCAAGGGCGGCGCCTACATGCAGGTCGAGCTCAAGAACATCGAGGACAACCGCAAGACCAACGTCCGTTTCCGTTCGGCGGAATCGGTCGAGAAGGTGCGCCTCGAGACGCAGGATTACCAGTATCTGTTCGCCGACGGCGAGGAACTGACCTTCATGGACAAGGAAACGTACGAGCAGGTCATCGTCCAGAAGGATCTGCTCGGTGACCAGGCGGCGTTCCTCACCGATGGCATGGACGTCATTCTCGAAACGCACGAGGGTCGCCCGCTGAGCGTCCAGCTGCCGCAGTTCGTCGAGGCCGAGGTGGTCGAAGCCGACGCGGTCGTGAAGGGCCAGACGGCCAGCGCCAGCTACAAGCCGGCCGTGCTCGACAATGGCGTGCGCATCATGGTGCCGCCGCACATCACCTCGGGTACCCGCGTGATCGTCGACACCACCGACTTCAGCTATTCGAAGCGCGCCGACTGATGCGGCTCGCGCTTCTCCTGACATGCGCCCTCGGTCTTGCGGGGTGCGACCAGCAATGGTCGACGCCCCCCGAGGAGCGGCCGGCCGGGCAGGAGGGCGAAACCGAGGTCGAGGCCAGCGGCAAGGAAGTCGCGACCTTCGGCAACGGCGTGAAGACGGTGGCGAGCGATGCCAGCGTCGAGGAGACGGTCGAACGGCTGGAAGCCGCGCTCGAGGAGGGCGGCTTCACCACGGTCGCCAAGCTCGACCATGCCAGCAATGCGGCGAGCGTCGAACTCGACATGGGGCCGGCGGTGTCGATCTTCTTCGGCAAGCCCGAGGTCGGCACGCACCTGATGCGCGTGGCCCCATCGGCGGCTCTTGACCTGCCGCAGCGCATGGCGGTCTACCGGGACGCCGAAGGGGTGACGCAGGTCAGCTACAACAGCCCGATCTGGCTCGCCTCGCGCCACGGCATCGAGGCGCAGGACGACCGCATCGAGACGATTTCGGGGGCATTGGAAGGATTGGCGATGGCCGCGGCGGGCAGGGGACCCGACGCCGCCACGCAGAAGGAAGATAGCGAATAATGGTTAGCCACTCTGGCCTCATCACCGTCATGGAGCGTGCCGCGCGCAAGGCCGCGCCGCGCCTGCGCCGTGACTTCAACGAAGTCGAGCACCTCCAGGTCTCCAAGAAGGGCCCCGCCGACTTCGTGTCGATGGCCGACAAGCGCTGCGAGGCGACGATCGTCGACGAACTGCGCCACGCGCGTCCCGATTGGGGCATGGTGCTCGAGGAAGGCGGCGTGATCGAGGGTAATCCCGACAAGCCGCGCTGGATCGTCGATCCCTTGGATGGCACGTCGAACTTCCTTCACGGCATTCCCCATTTCGCGATCACCATCGCGGTCGAGGACAAGAAGCCCAACGGCGATCCCGAGATCACCCATGCGCTCACCTACCAGCCGATCACCGACGAGAGTTTCTGGGCCGAGAAGGGGCGCGGTGCCTGGCTGCAGGACCAGCGCCTGCGCGTCTCGGCGCGTCGCCATCTCGACGAGGCGCTGATCGGCACCGGCATGCCGCATTTCGGACGCGGTGACATCGGCCGCTGGACGCGCATCTATGGCGCCATCGGCGGGCAGGTCTCGGCGGTGCGACGCTTCGGTGCCGCCAGCCTCGACTTCGCCTGGGTCGCCGCAGGGCGCCTCGACGGTTTCTGGGAAGACGATCTCGACATCTGGGACGTCGCGGCGGGCCTCCTGCTCGTCAAGGAAGCGGGCGGCTTCGTGACCGACTATCGCGGGCAGGACCGCATGCTCAAGAAGCGCGAGTTCCTTGCCGCCAACGGCGACCTGCACTCGAAGCTTCACAAGCTGGTCGCGGGCGCGTTACGCTAATTTTCCCGCGCACGGCCAGCACCGGCGCGGGGGCGGGGGATACCCGCCACGACAATCTGAAAAGGCCGCTTGGGGCCGCGACCAAGGAGATCGTCATGATCGATCCGATTTCGTGGGCTCCAAGTGGCCTTTTTCGTGCCGGCCTCCTGTCCTCCTGCCTTGCCCTGGCAAGTTGCTCGACGCCCGGCCCCGTTACCTATGCGAGCGACGACCGCCCTCCGGCCGAGCGCTTTGCCGATTACCCCGACTGGGCGGCGAGCGGAGAGGCAGGGAAGGTGGGCGACCTCGCGGGCCTGCAGGCGCTCCCCGACCGCTACCCCAATAGCGCCTCGGTCCAGCGGCGCATTCTCGGCGCGGCCTTCGCGGCCGGGGACCGCGACGCGGCGCAGGCGGCCCTCGTACGGCTGGGAGACATGGATTATGTCCTGTCCGATGGCGCGCTCGGTCAGCTCGGGCCCTTTCTCGGCGAAGCGGCGGTCTCCGCCTATCGCGCCGGGGTTGAAGTGGCGGGCACGCCGCGCACGCCCAGCACGCTCGCCGCGACCATCCCCGCCGACTTTCCCTTGAGCGAAAGCGTGGCGCGCGACGAGGCCACGGGGCGCTTCTATTCGCTCTCGGTCGCCGCGCAGCAACTGATCGCCAGCGACGACGGGGCGACGTGGCGCGCGCTGCCGGTGGACCTTCCGGGGCGACCGATGGGGATTGCCATCGATCATGACGCGCGGCGATTGTGGGTGAGCTTCGGTCGGCTGGGCGAGGAGGACGAGGCCTTCGTCGGCCTTGCGGCCTATGACCTCGACAGCGGACGGGAGCTCGCCCGCCACGCCGTCCCTGATGCCGCCTCGCTGAACGACCTGACGGTCGCCCGCGACGGCAGCGTGCTGGCGAGCGACAGCCTCGGCGGCGGCGTGTACCGGCTGGCGACAGGCGGTGCCGCGATCGCGCGGGTCGACGTGCCCGGCACCTTCCGCTCGCCGCAGGGGATCGCCGTCCACCCGCAGGGCGGCTTCGCCTATGTGTCGGACTATAGCTATGGCATCGCCATCCTCGAGCTTGCGACCGGCGTGGCCAAGCGCTTGCTCGCGGTGGACAGCCAGATGCTCGACGGGGTCGACGGCCTGTTCTTCGACGACCGGCTCGGGCTGGTAGCGATCCAGAACGGGGTGCGGCCCCACCGGATCATGATCCTCAACCTGCGTACCGATGGCGGCGCGGTGACCCAGCTGCTCGTCCCCGAGCGCGCGCATCCCGACTGGGGCGAGCCGACGACGGGGCAATATCGGGGCGGCGAACTCCTCTATATCGCCAACCCGCAATGGGAGCGTTTCGGCGAGGGCGGGATGGTTGATGGCGATGAACCATTGGAGCCCAATCACGTGCGCCGGTTGAACTTGTAACAAAGAGGGCCTTTTGGCGGTTGCGAACCGCTACCTTCCTGTCCTAAAGCCGCGCCAAACCACGTAGCCGGAGACCTTCCTTGGCCGACGTTGCCGTCGATTATCTGCCGATCCTTCTCTTCCTGTTCGTCGCAGGCGGGCTGTCGGCGCTGTTCGTCTTCCTGCCGATGGGCGTGTCGCGCCTGACCGGCGCCCACAAGCCCGACGCGGCGAAGCTTAGCGAATATGAGTGCGGCTTTCCCGCCTTCGAGGACAGCCGCGACCAGTTCGACGTGCGCTTCTACCTCGTCGCCATCCTCTTCATCGTCTTCGATCTCGAAGCCGCCTTCCTCTTCCCCTGGGCCGTGAGCCTGATGGGCACGGGCTGGGCGAGCTGGATCGCGATGATGATCTTCCTCACCGAACTGACGCTGGGCCTTGTCTATGCCTGGCAAAAGGGAGCCCTCGAATGGGAGTAACCTACAGCCCCAAGCCGACCGAGCAGGACATCGCGCGTGCCGCGGGTCTCGAAGTGGGCAGCCCGGACATGGAAAAGTTCGAGGAGATGCGCCGCGAGCTCGATGAAAAGGGCTTCCTCGTCACCTCGACCGAAGACCTGTTCAAATGGGCGCGTACCGGCTCGCTCTGGTGGATGACCTTCGGCCTCGCCTGCTGCGCGGTCGAGATGATCCACGTCAACATGCCGCGCTACGACCTCGAGCGCTTTGGTGCTGCACCGCGCGCCTCGCCGCGCCAGTCCGACGTGATGATCGTCGCCGGCACGCTGTGCAACAAGATGGCGCCCGCGCTGCGCAAGGTCTACGACCAGATGTCGGAGCCGCGCTACGTCATCTCGATGGGCAGCTGCGCCAATGGCGGCGGCTATTACCACTATAGCTACAGCGTCGTTCGCGGCTGCGACCGCATCGTGCCGGTCGACGTCTATGTGCCGGGCTGCCCGCCGACCGCGGAAGCGCTGCTCTACGGCATCATGCAGCTGCAACGGAAGATCCGCCGCGAGGGGACGATCGAGCGATGAGCCTTGCCTTTCCCAAGATCGAAGTGCGCGACGACTTTCTCGACGCGCTGACGCGCGATTTCGGCGACGGTATCGTCAGCCATCACACGGCTGTGGGCGAGCTCACGGTGACCGTGAAGCGCAATGCGCTGGTCGAGGTGATGCGCAGCCTTCGCGACAGCCACGGCTACCAGCAGCTGATGGAAATCGCGGGTGTCGACTTTCCCGAGCGTGCCGAACGTTTCGAGGTGAACTATTGCCTCCTGTCGGTGACGCATAACCATCGCCTGCGCGTGAAGGTCCTGACCGACGCCGACACCGCCGTGCCGAGCGTGACCGGCCTGTGGCCTGCCGCGGGCTGGCTCGAACGCGAGGTGTTCGACCTTTACGGCGTCGATTTCGCGGGCAACCCCGACCTTCGCCGCATCCTCACCGATTACGGTTTCGAGGGGCATCCGCTGCGGAAAGACTTCCCGCAGACCGGCTATGTCGAACTGCGCTATTCGGAAGCCGAGAAGCGTGTGGTCTACGAGCCCGTGAAGCTGCCGCAGGATTTCCGTTCGTTCGACTTCCTCAGCCCGTGGGAAGGCCCCGAATATCGCCTGCCGGGCGATGAAAAGGCCGAGCCGCACGAGGCGGGCGGGGCGAGCCCTGCCAAGGCCACCGGCGAGCCGACCAAGGTCAAGGCGAAGGCCGGCCCGGGCGATCCCAAGGTGACCGAGAGCGTCAAGGATACGGGCGCGGGCCAGCCGACCAACCAGGAAGCCGAGGAAGAGGCGCGCGACAGCGTTGCCGACAAGGCCGCGCATGCGGGCGGCAAGAAGACCGACGTCGACGCGCCCGAAACGCGTGAAGATGCGCCGGCCAAGCCGCGCAAGGGAGACAGCTAATGGCCAAGGTCGAGATCCAGACCTTCCCCGACGAGCGGGCGGCCGATTTCGAAGCCGCGCGCACGGGCGCCGTCGACCACACCCCGGGCGACGACACGGTTTCGAACTACACCATCAACTTCGGCCCGCAGCACCCTGCGGCGCACGGCGTCCTTCGCCTGATCATGGAGCTTGATGGCGAGATCGTCGAACGCGTCGATCCGCACGTTGGCCTGCTCCATCGCGGCACCGAGAAGCTGATCGAATATCGCACCTATGCGCAGGCGCTGCCTTACTTCGATCGCCTCGATTACTGCTCGCCCATGTGCATGGAGCACAGCTATGTGCTCGCAGTGGAAAAGCTGCTCGGGCTCGAGGTGCCGCTGCGCGCGCAATATATCCGCGTGCTGATGGCGGAGCTGACCCGCATCTCCAACCACATGCTCAACCTCGGCAGCCACGTCATGGACGTGGGCGCGATGACGCCCAACCTGTGGCTGTTCGAAGTGCGCGAAGACACGATGCAATTCTACGAGAAGGTGTCGGGCGCGCGCATGCATGCCAATTATTTCCGCGTCGGCGGGGTCCACCAGGACATCCCCGAGAGCGTGCTGGCGGAAATGGGCGACTGGCTCGACAACCGCCTCCAGCTGTTCGAGGACGCGATCAGCCTCGTCGCCGACAACCGCATCTTCAAGCAGCGCAACGTGGATATCGGCGTGGTGTCGAAGGACGATGCGCTGGCCTGGGGCTTTAGCGGCCCGATGATCCGCGCCTCGGGCATTCCGTGGGACCTTCGCAAGTCGCAGCCCTACGAGGTCTATGACCGCATGGACTTCGACGTGCCGGTCGGGACCAAGGGCGACTGCTACGACCGCTTCATGGTCCGCGTCGAGGAAGTCCGCCAGTCGGCGCGCATCATGCGCCAGTGCCTTGCCGAAATGCCCGACGGGCCGATCGGCAGCATGGACCGCAAGGTCTTCCCGCCCAAGCGCGCGGAGATGAAGCAGTCGATGGAAGCGCTCATCCACCACTTCAAGCTCTACACCGAGGGCTATCACGTCCCCGAGGGCGAAGTGTATGTCGCGACCGAAAGCCCGAAGGGCGAATTCGGCGTCTATCTCGTCGCCGACGGGACCAACAAACCCTATCGCTGCAAGATCCGGCCGACCGCGTTCAGCCACCTGCAGGCGATGGATTTCATGATGAAGGGCCACATGCTCGCCGACACCACCGCGGTGCTCAGCGCGATCGACGTGGTCTTCGGGGAGTGTGACCGCTAATGGCGCTTCGTTATTTCGCTCCGGAAACGCCCGAACTCCGCGAAACGTGGGGTGGGTTCGCGTGGGATGAGGTGTCGCAGCCCAAGGCCGACTTCATCCTCGCCAAATATCCCGAAGGGCGCCAGGCTTCGGCCTGCCTGCCCTTCCTCGACCTTGCCCAGCGGCAGGTCGGGCGTATGACCGATACGCAAGGCTGGCTACCGATCCCCGTGATCGAGTTCGTCGCCAAGACGCTCGACATGCCGGTGGTCCGCGTGATGGAAGTCGCGAGCTTCTACACGATGTACAACCTCGTGCCGGTCGGCAAATTCCACGTGCAGGTCTGCGGCACCACGCCCTGCATGCTGCGCGGTTCGGACAATGTCATGAAGGCCTGCAAGGCCAAGGGCATGAAGAAGGGCCACACCACCGAGGACGGCATGTTCACGCTGACCGAGGTCGAATGCATGGGCACCTGCGCCAATGCGCCGATGGTCCAGATCAACGACGACAATTACGAGGACCTCACCGAGGAGAGCATGACCGCGATCCTCGAGGCGCTGGCCAAGGGCGAACAGCCCAAGGTGGGGTCACAGGTCGGGCGCACTTCGTCGGAGCCCGAAGGCGGGCCGACGACGCTCAAGAAGATGACCGAGCGCAACTACGACTATCGGGGGCAGTGGTAGGAGCATGATGCACACGATCATCAAGATCGGCGCAGCGCTCCTCGGCCTGATGCTCGCCCTGTGGATTTTGAAGAACGCCTTCGGGCTGATCATCGGGATCGTCCTTGCCGGCCTCCTCTATGTCGGCGCGACCAAGATGCTGGAGAAGAAGTCATGAGCGGTATCACCTCGCTCACCGACAAGGATCGGATCTTTACCAACCTGTACGGCTTCCAGTCGCCCGGACTGAAAGAGGCACAGGCGCGCGGCGATTGGGACGACACCAAGGCGCTCCTCAAGCGCGACCCCGATGCGATCATCGAGGAGGTGAAGGACAGCGGCCTTCGCGGGCGCGGCGGTGCGGGTTTCCCGACCGGCGTGAAATGGGGATTCATGCCCAAGAACCCCGCGCCCGGCCGTCCCAACTTCCTCGTCATCAACGCGGACGAGAGCGAGCCCGGCTCGTGCAAGGACCGCGAGATCATCCGCCACGATCCGCACAAGCTGATCGAGGGCGCGCTATTGTCGTCCTTCGCGATGCGCGCGCGCGCCGCCTATATCTACATCCGCGGCGAATATATCGCCGAAGCGGTGGCGATGCAGAAGGCGATCGACGAAGCCTATGCGGCCGGCCTCATCGGCAAGAATGCCTGTGGCTCGGGCTATGACTTCGACCTGTTCCTGCACCGCGGCGCGGGCGCCTATATCTGCGGCGAAGAGACCGCGATGCTCGAGAGCCTCGAGGGCAAGAAGGGCCAGCCGCGCCTCAAGCCCCCGTTCCCCGCGGGCGCGGGCCTCTACGGCTGCCCGACGACGGTGAACAATGTGGAATCGATCGCGGTCGTGCCGACGATCCTCCGCCGCGGCGCGGCCTGGTTCAAGAGCTTCGGCCGCGAGAACAACCACGGCACCAAGCTGTTCCAGATCTCGGGCCATGTCGAAAAGCCCTGCGTGGTCGAGGAAGCCATGAGCATTCCCTTCCGCGAGCTGATCGAGAAGCATTGCGGCGGCATCACCGGCGGGTGGGACAACCTCCTCGCGGTGATCCCGGGCGGCTCGTCGGTCCCGCTGGTGCCCGCCAAGGACATCATGGACTGCCCGATGGACTTCGACGGCCTCAAGGAGCAGGGCTCGGGCCTTGGCACCGCGGCGGTCATCGTCATGGACAAGTCGACCGACATCGTGAAGGCGATCAGCCGCATCAGCTACTTCTACAAGCATGAGAGCTGCGGCCAGTGCACGCCGTGCCGCGAAGGCACGGGCTGGATGTGGCGCACCATGGAGAAGCTGGTCGAGGGCGATGCCGAAGTCGGCACCATCGACCGCCTCTACGACGTCACCAAGCAGGTCGAGGGCCACACCATCTGCGCGCTGGGCGATGCCGCCGCCTGGCCGATCCAGGGCCTGATCAAACATTTCCGTCCCGAACTCGAACGCCGCATCCATGAGCATGGCGGCGTCCAGGAGGCTGCCGAATAATGCCGAAGGTTACCGTCGACGGCGTCGAACTCGAGGTCCCGCAGGGCGCGACCGTGCTGCAGGCGTGCGAGCTTGCGGGCAAGGAAATCCCGCGTTTCTGCTATCATGAACGCCTCACCATCGCGGGCAACTGCCGCATGTGCCTCGTCGAGGTGAAGCCGGGGCCGCCCAAGCCGCAGGCCAGCTGCGCGCTGCCCGCCGCCGAGGGGCAGGAAATCCGCACCGACACGCCGATGGTCAAGAAGGCGCGCGAAGGGGTGATGGAATTCCTCCTCATCAACCACCCGCTCGACTGCCCGATCTGCGACCAGGGCGGCGAATGCGACCTCCAGGACCAGGCGATGAGCTACGGTCGCGGCACCTCGCGCTATGACGAGAACAAGCGCGCGGTCGAGGACAAGTATATGGGCCCCATCGTCAAGACGGCGATGACCCGCTGCATCCAGTGCACCCGCTGCGTGCGTTTTGCCGAAGAAGTCGCGGGCACGCCCGAGATGGGCATGTATTTCCGCGGCGAAGACAGCCAGATCACGACCTATCTCGAAAAGGCGCTGACCTCGGAGCTGTCGGGCAACTTGCATGACCTGTGCCCCGTCGGCGCGCTCATGAGCAAGCCCTACAGCTACGAGGCGCGTCCGTGGGAGCTGAAGAAGGTCCCGAGCGTCGACGTGCATGACGCGGTCGGCTCGAACATCCGTTACGAGGTGCGCGGGCGCCAGGTGATGCGCGTGCTGCCGCGCATCAACGACGACGTCAACGAGGAGTGGCTGTCGGACAAGGGCCGTCACCATGTCGACGCGCTGGTGCGCGGGCGTCTCGATCGCCCGTGGATCCGCGAGAATGGCAAGCTGCGCGCCGCCGACTGGGGCGAGGCGCTCCAGCTGTTCGCCGACAAGCTCGGTGAAGCGAAGACCAAGGTCGCGGCGATTGCCGGTGACCTCCTCGACGCCGAGACGATGTATGCGGCCAAGGCGCTCCTGAAGTCGCAGAAGTCGACGCTGATGGAAGGCCGCCAGACGGGGATGGACTATGACGTCTCCGACCTCGGCAGCGTGCGCTTCAACACGCCGATCGGCGAGGTGGAAAATGCCGACGCGATCTTCCTCGCGGGCACCAACCTTCGCTGGGAAGCACCGCTCATCAACACCCGCGTCCGCAAGGCCGTGCGCCGCGGCGCCAAGGTCTATGCGGTCGGCGCGCCCGTCGACCTCGGCTATCCGGTCGAGTGGCTGGGCGAGGATTTGAAGGCGCTGTCGAAGCTGCCCAGGGCGGTCAAGGACGCCTTCAAGGCGGCGACCAAGCCCGTCTTCATTACCGGCCCCGCCGTGCTCGCCGCGGGCGGGCAGGGCGATGCCCATGCCGCAGCGCACGAACTCAACGTCATGCGGGATGACTGGAAGGGTTATAACGTCCTTCACACCGCCGCCTCGCGCATGGCCGGCCTGATGCTCGGCTATGCGAACGAGAAGGGCGTGGCGGGCATCATCGACGCCAAGCCCAAAATGGTGATCCTTCTGGGTGCCGACGAAGTGTCGGCCGATGCCTTCCCCAAGGCCTTCAAGGTCTATGTCGGCCATCATGGCGACAAGGGTGCGCGTCTTGCCGACCTCGTGCTTCCGGGGGCGGCGCCGGCGGAAAAGCATGGCACCTATGTCAACGTCGAGGGCCGCGTGCAGCGCTCGGAAAAGGCCTGTTTCGCGCCGGGCGATGCCCGCGAGGACTGGTCGATCTTCCGCGCCGTGTCGGACCTCACCGGCAAGACCCTGCCGTTCGACAACCTTTCGCAGCTGCGTGCCGCGATGGTGAAGGACGTGCCCGCTCTCGGCGCCGATGAAGGCACGATCGTCGACATGCCCTTCAAGCCCGCCTCGATCGCGGCGAAGGGCATGGGCGCGATCAGCTATCCGATCACTGACTATTATCTCACCAACGCCATCTGCCGTCACAGCCCGACGATGCAGCGCTGCTCGGCCGAGCTGGTGCATGGCGAAAGCTTTGCGGAGGCCGCGGAATGACCGCCTGGTTCGAAAGTCTGGGCATGAGCCATGGCTGGGCCTGGTTCATCGCCAACATGATCGGCATCCTTGCCATCGCGCTGCCGCTGATGCTGGCGGTGGCGATGATCATCTATGCCGAGCGCAAGATCTGGGCCGCCATCGCGCTGCGTCGTGGTCCCAACGTGGTCGGCCCCTTCGGCCTCTTGCAGAGCTTCGCCGACGGCCTGAAGGTCTTCCTCAAGGAAACCATCATCCCCGCGAGCGCCAACAAGGCGCTGTTCCTCATCGCCCCGATCATCACCTTCACAGTGGCGCTGCTCGTCTGGGCGGTGGTGCCGTTCGATGTCGGCGTGGTGCTGGCCGACCTCAATATTGGCCTTCTCTACATCCTCGCGATCGGCTCGATCGGCGTCTATGGCGTGATCATCGCGGGCTGGGCGTCCAACTCGAAGTACCCGTTCTTCTCGGCGCTTCGCGCGGCCGCGCAGATGGTCAGCTACGAGGTCAGCCTCGGCTTCGTCATCATCTGCGTCGTGCTGTTCGCCAACAGCTTCAACATGACCGAGATCGTCATGGGACAGAAGGGCTTCGCGCTCGGCTTCCTCAACGGCTACGGCTTCTCGCCGCTGCTGTTCCCGATGGCGGTGGTGTTCCTCATCAGCTCGATGGCCGAGACGTTCCGCACCCCCTTCGACCTCGTCGAGGCGGAGAGCGAGCTCGTCGCGGGCCACCAGACCGAATATAGCTCGATGAGCTTCGCACTCTTCTGGCTCGGCGAATATGCCAACGTGCTGCTGATGTGCGCGCTCAATGCCATCCTCTTTTGGGGCGGGTTCCTGCCGCCCATCGACTGGGAGCCGCTCTACTGGGTCCCGGGCATCGTCTGGCTGTTCGCCAAGATCCTCCTCTTCTTCTTCATCTTCGGGTGGGTGAAGGCGACCGTGCCGAGGTACCGCTACGACCAGCTGATGCGGCTCGGGTGGAAGATCTTCCTGCCGCTCTCGATCCTCTTCGTCATGCTCGTCTCGGGCTACATCATGCTGACCCGCTATTCGGGAGGTGCGCTGTGATCGCACACGCCATCAAGTCCTTCACCCTGTGGGAATTTTTGAAGGCCCACGTCCTGACCTTGAAGTATTTCTTCAAGCCCAAGGCGACCATCAACTATCCCTATGAGAAGACCCCGCAGAGCCCCCGTTTCCGCGGCGAGCATGCGCTGCGTCGCTATCCCAACGGGGAAGAGCGCTGCATCGCCTGCAAGCTGTGCGAGGCGATTTGCCCCGCGCAGGCGATCACCATCGAGGCCGAGCCGCGCGAGGACAATTCGCGTCGCACGACCCGCTACGACATCGACATGGTGAAGTGCATCTATTGCGGGCTGTGCCAGGAAGCCTGCCCGGTCGATGCCATCGTGGAAGGGCCCAACCTCGAATTCGCGACCGAAACCCGCGAGGAACTCTATTACGACAAGGCCAAGCTCCTCGAGAACGGCGACAAGTGGGAAGCGGCGATTGCCGCCAACCTTGCCGCCGATGCGGCCTATCGCTAACGGCGCTGAGCAAGGACATCATGACCCTAGCAACTCTCGTCTTCACGCTGTTCGCCAGCCTTGCCATCATCTCGGCATTGCTGGTCGTCTTCGCGCGCAACCCCGTGCACAGCGTCCTGTGGCTCATCGTCACCTTCTTCAACGCCGCCGGGCTGATGATCCTGCTCGGTGCCGAGTTCATCGCGATCCTCGTGATCCTCGTCTATGTCGGCGCGGTCGCGGTGCTGTTCCTGTTCATCGTGATGATGCTGGACATCGACTTTGCGCAGCTGCGCTCGGGCTTCACCAGGAACTTGCCCTTCGGCATCCTCATCGCGCTGGTGCTGCTGGCCGAGATGGGCATCGCCGTCATCGCGGGGCAGGCGGGGCCGGTCATCGCCGATGCGCCGCCGCAGCTCGAACAGTCGAACATCGTCGCCCTGGGCGAGCTCATGTACGGGCGCTATCTCGTGCCGTTCGAACTGTCGGGTCTCATCCTGCTCGTCGCCATGATCGGCGCGATCGTGCTGACCCATCGTTCGCGCGGTGATGCGCGTCCGCAGAATATCGACAAGCAGAACCGCCGTCGCCCCGAGGAAGCGGTGGTCCTGAAGCAGCCGGAAAGCGGCAAGGGGGTCGACCTGTGATCGGACTTGGACACTATCTGGCCGTCGCCGCGGTGCTCTTCACCATCGGCGTGCTCGGCATCTTCCTCAATCGTCGCAACATCATCCTGATGCTGATGGCGATCGAGCTCATCCTCCTCAGCGTGAACATCAACCTCGTGGCCTTCTCGGCCTATCTCGGTGACCTTACCGGTCAGGTGTTCGCCATGTTCGTCCTGACCGTCGCCGCCGCCGAGGCCGCGATCGGGCTCGCGATCCTCGTCATCTTCTTCCGTCGCCGCGGTTCGATCGCGGTCGACGACGTCAACCGGATGAAGGGCTAATGGACCTTTCGATCAAGCTCATCGTCTTCCTGCCGCTCCTGGCAGCGATCATCGCCGGCCTCGGTGGCCGCGCGATCGGCAAGGTGCCGGCCAAGGTCGTCACCACCGGCGCGCTGTTCATCGCCTGCGCGCTCAGCTGGCCGATCTTCATCGGCTTCCTGACGGGCGCAAACACGGCCACGGTCGTGCCGGTCCTCGACTTCATCAATTCGGGTGACCTGTCGGTCGACTGGGCGCTGCGCGTCGACACGCTGACCGCCGTCATGCTGGTGGTGGTCACGACGGTGTCGAGCCTCGTCCACCTCTACAGCTGGGGCTATATGAGCGAGGATCCCTCGCAGCCCCGCTTCTTCGCCTATCTGTCGCTCTTCACCTTCGCGATGCTCATGCTCGTGACCGCCGACAGCCTGGTGCAGATGTTCTTCGGTTGGGAAGGGGTGGGCCTTGCCTCCTACCTCCTCATCGGTTTCTGGTATCACAAGCCCTCGGCCAATGCCGCCGCGATCAAGGCCTTCGTGGTCAACCGCGTCGGCGACTTCGGCTTCAGCCTCGGCATCTTCGCCGCCTTCCTCGTCTTCGGCACCGTGTCGATCCCCGCGATCCTCGAGGCGGCGCCCTCGATGGTCGGCTCGACCATCGGCTTTGCCGGCATGGGCGTCGATACGCTGACGCTGATCTGCATCCTCCTGTTCATCGGCGCGATGGGCAAGTCGGCGCAGCTCGGCCTCCACACCTGGCTGCCCGACGCGATGGAAGGCCCGACCCCGGTGTCGGCGCTCATCCACGCCGCGACCATGGTCACGGCGGGCGTGTTCATGGTCTGCCGTTTGTCGCCTCTGTTCGAAGTCGCGCCCTATGCGATGGACATCGTCACCTATGTCGGTGCGGCGACCGCGATCTTCGCAGCGACCGTCGGCCTCGTCCAAACCGACATCAAGCGCGTCATCGCCTACTCGACCTGTTCGCAGCTCGGCTACATGTTCTTCGCCGCGGGCGTCGGCGCCTATGGCGCGGCAATGTTCCACCTGTTCACGCACGCCTTCTTCAAGGCGCTGTTGTTCCTCGGTGCGGGCTCGGTCATCCATGCCATGCACCACGAGCAGGACATGCGTTACTATGGCGGCCTTCGTAAAGAGATCCCGCTGACCTTCTGGGCGATGATGCTCGGTACGCTGGCGATCACCGGCGTCGGCATCCCCGGCACCTATTTCGGTTTCGCGGGCTTCTTCTCGAAGGACGCGATCATCGAGAGCGCCTATGCGGCCGCTGCCATGGGCTCGACGCCCGCCGGCTTCGCCTACTTCATCGGCGTGCTCGCGGCGCTGCTCACGAGCTTCTACTCGTGGCGCCTCATCTTCCTCACTTTCTACGGCAAGCCCCGCTGGGCCGCTTCGGAGCATATCCAGCATGCGGTGCACGGCCATCACGAGCTGCCCGAGGAGGAAACCGATCACGACCATGCCGACAAGCCGGTCGAGGGCACCGCGGGCTATCATCCGCATGAAAGCCCCGTCTCGATGCTGATCCCGCTCGGCGTGCTGTCGCTCGGCGCGGTGCTCGCTGGCTATGTTTTCTACTATCCCTTCTTCGGGGTGGAGGAAGGCGCGGCCTTCTGGGCGGGCAGCCTCGTCCATGACGAGCATCTCGTCCACGCGGCGCACGAGGTCCCGACCTGGGTGAAATGGTCGCCCTTCGCGGTGATGGCGCTGGGCCTGTTCCTTGCCTGGAACAACTACATCAAGAACCCCGGCACCCCCGCGAAGATCGTCGCGGCCACCGGTGGTCTCTACAGCTTCCTCAAGAACAAGTGGTATTTCGACGAACTCTACCACTTCCTCTTCGTGAAGCCGTCGCTGGCCATCGGCCGCTTCTTCTGGAAGCGCGGCGATGAAAAGACGATCGACCGTTTCGGCCCGCACGGCGCGGCCAAGCTCGTCGACTGGGGCAATGGTCTGTCGACCCGCCTGCAGTCGGGTTATCTCTATAGTTATGCGCTGGTCATGCTGCTCGGCCTCATTGCCGCGGCGACCTGGGCCTTCTGGTGGGCGAACTGATGGACTTTCCCATTCTTTCTCTTCTGATCGCCGTTCCCGCGATCGCGGGGATCATCGTCTTGTTCATGGGCGCGAATGCCGCGCGCTGGACGGCGCTGGTCGCGACGCTGGTCAACCTTGCTCTCGGCATCTGGCTGTGGAGCGCCTTCGAGGTCGGCGGCGACCGCTGGCAGTTCACCGAGTTCGTCTCGCTGGGCGAGGGGACCATGATCCCCGCCTGGGCGCTCGGCATCGACGGCATCGCGCTGATGCTGATCATGCTGTCGGTCTTCCTCATGCCGATCTGCATCGGCGCGAGCTGGCAGGCGATCACCCGCCGCGTGCCCGAATATATGTCGGCCTTCCTGTGGATCGAGGCGCTGATCATCGGCGTGTTCACCGCGCAGGACCTGCTCCTGTTCTACATCTTCTTCGAGGGCGGCCTCATCCCGATGTATCTCGTCATCGGAATCTGGGGCGGCGCCGAGAAGATCAAGGCGGCCTACAAGTTCTTCCTCTACACGCTGTTCGGCTCGATCCTGATGCTGATCGCGATGATCTACATGATCCTCGAGACCGGCACGACGAGCATCCCGGTGCTGATGGAAACCGACTTCCCCGCCGGCGTCCAATGGTGGTTGTGGCTCGCCTTCTTCGCCAGCTTCGCCGTGAAGATGCCGATGTGGCCGGTCCACACCTGGCTTCCCGACGCGCACGTCCAGGCGCCGACCGCGGGCTCGGTCATCCTTGCCGGCGTGCTTCTCAAGATGGGCGGCTACGGCTTCATCCGCTTCAGCCTGCCGATGTTCCCCGATGCGAGCGCGACCTTCGTGCCGCTGGTGTTCATCCTGTCGGGCATCGCGGTGGTCTACACCAGCCTCGTCGCGCTGGTGCAGAAGGACATGAAGAAGCTCATCGCTTATTCGTCGGTCGCGCACATGGCGTTCGTCACCTTCGGCCTGTTCGCCTTCAACCGGCAGGGCATCGAGGGCGGTCTCATCGTCATGCTGTCGCACGGCCTCGTCTCGGGCGCGCTCTTCCTGTGCGTCGGCGTCGTCTATGACCGCCTCCACACCCGCGAGATTGCGCGCTACGGCGGGCTGGCCGACAACATGCCGGGCTATGCCGTTCTGTTCCTCCTCTTCACCATGGCGAGCGTGGGCCTTCCGGGCACCTCGGGCTTCGTCGGCGAATTCCTGAGCCTCGTCGGCACCTACGAGATGTCGAGCTGGGCGGCGATCGTCGCCACCACCGGCATCATCCTCGGCGCGGGCTATATGCTCTGGCTCTACTGGCGCATGTGCTACGGCACGCAGCGACACGCCGACGCGGCGGCCATGCCCGACCTCGTCACGCGCGAATGGCTGCTCCTCGTGCCGATCGCTGCGGTCGTCATGTGGATGGGCATCTATCCCGAGAGCTTCATGGCGCCGATGCGCGACGATGTCGGCTACCTGCTCGAGCGTATCGAGCCTTCCGAACCGCATTTCGATGCCCGCCCGACCGAGGGCACGGGCGAGGTGGTGGCCGACCATGACGCCGCCGACAGTGATCACGAGGGTGGGGCCCACTGATGACCTACAATTTCGCTGCCATCCTGCCGGAACTGATCCTCATCTTCGGGGAACCGGTGCTGATGCTGACCGCGAGCACCATGGGTGCGCGCGCGACCAAGATCACCACCTGGGGCACGGTCGCGCTGCTGATCGCCGCCTCGATCGCGGCGGTCTTCACGACCGAGCCGTCGGTCGCGGGCCCGCTGTTCGGCGGCCTCCTGTCGGCCGACCCCTTCGCCGTCTACGGCAAGGTGCTCATCTACCTGTCGGGCGTCGTCGCCATCATCGCCGCCGACCGCTGGTTCGGCGGTGACGAGGAGCATGGTCCCGAATATCCGGTGCTGATGCTGCTCGCCACGGTGGGCATGAGCGTCATGGTCTCGGCGACCAACCTCGTCACCCTCTACGTCGGCCTCGAGCTCAACAGCCTCGCCGCCTATATCCTCGCCAGCTACCGTCGCACCGACGCGCGCTCGGCCGAAGCGGGCCTGAAATATTTCGTGCTCGGCGCGCTGGCCTCGGGCATCCTCCTCTACGGGATCAGCCTCGTCTACGGCTTTACCGGGACGACCGATTTCAGCGGTATCGCGGTGGCTTTCGGGCGCGACGAAGCGCTCGGCATCGGCCTCCTGTTCGGCCTCGTCTTCACCATGGCGGGCCTCGCCTTCAAGATTTCGGCGGTGCCGTTCCACATGTGGACCCCCGACGTCTATGAAGGCGCGCCGACGCCGGTCACGACCTTCTTCGCCTCGGCGCCCAAGGTCGCGGCCGTGCTGCTCGCCATGCGCGTCTGCTTCGAGGCGATGGGCCCCGCGGTCGACGCGTGGCGCCAGATCGTCATCTTCGCCTCGCTCGCCTCCATCTATCTGGGTGCGATCGCGGCCTACGGGCAGACCAATATCAAGCGCCTGCTGGCCTATTCCTCGATCAACAATATCGGCTTCGTGCTGGTCGGTCTTGCCGCCGGCACCGCCGACGGCGCGAGCGCGGCGCTCTTCTACATGGCGGTCTATACCGTCATGACGCTGGGCGCCTTCCTCGTCGTCCTGTCGCTGCGCAACGAAAAGGGCGAGCCGGTCGAGGAGATGGAGGACCTCAAGGGCCTGTCGACGACCAATCGCGGCATGGCCTGGGCGCTCATGTTCTTCATGCTGAGCCTCGCGGGCATTCCGCCGCTCTTGGGCTTCATTCCCAAGCTCCTCGTCTTCAACGCTGCTGTTGAGGCAGGCCTGCTGGCCTTCGCCGTGGCCGCTGCGGTCGGCGCGGTGGTCGGCGCCTTCTACTATCTCAAGATCGTCAAAATCATGTTCTTCGACGATGCCGAGCAGAAGGTGACGAAGAATGCGGGCCTGCTCGAAGGGCTGTTCGTGCTCGTCTTCGCGCTGATCATCAGCCCGCTCGGCTATCTCGCCATCCGCCCGATCGGCGACTGGTCGGCGAGCGCAGCGGGGGCGCTCTTCTGAGCCGTATCCGCGTCATCGACACGACCGGGTCGACCAACAGCGACCTTCTCGGCGATCCCGCCGCGGTCGAGGGCGACTGGCTGGTCGCGCGGCGGCAGGAAGCTGGGCGCGGTCGCCAGGGACGCGAGTGGCAGAGCCTCGAGGGCAATTTCTTCGGCTCGACGCTGGTCAGCCTGAAGGAGGGCGATCCCGAGGCGGCCAGCCTCAGCCTCGCCGCCGGCCTCGCGCTGGTCGATGCCGTGGAGCTTGCGGCCCCGCAGGCAGGCGTGACGCTCAAATGGCCCAACGACCTGATGCTTGACGGCGCCAAGGTCGCCGGCATCCTGCTCGAGCGCTCGGGCGACCGCATCGTCGCGGGCTTCGGCGTCAACCTCGCCGTCGCGCCCGAGATCGAGGGCCGCGCGACGACCTCGCTGGCCGATCATGTCCAGATGGCCCCGCAGGCCTTCGCGCCGCTGCTCGCGGGCGCCTTTGCCCGCATGCTCTCGGCCTGGCGCAGTTCCACCCCGTCGGCGCTGTCGATGGCGTGGATGCAGCGCGGCCATCCCGTCGGCACCCCGCTCACCGTCCATGATGGCGAGGGCAGGGCGCTCGGCGGCAGCTTCGCGGGGCTCGAGGAAGATGGCGCCATGCGGCTCGACACGGGCGATGGTGTCCATGTCATCCGCGCCGGCGACGTCATGCTCTCGCCGCCGCCCGAAGCGTAAGGGGAGGCACGCATGCTGCTCGCGGTCGACGTCGGCAATACCAACATGGTCTTCGCGCTGGTCGAGGGGGGCGAGGTGCGCCACCGCTGGCGCATCGCCACCGAGGCGCGCCGCACCGCCGACGAATATGCCGTCTGGCTCAAGCAGCTGCTCGACATTGAGGGATTGGGCTTCGATGCGGTCGATGCGATGATTGTCGGTACTGTCGTGCCGCGCGCCATCCACAACCTCTCGCAGCTCGCCACCCGCTACTGCAGGACCGAGCTCATCGTCGCGGGGCAGGGCAGTGCCCGCTGGCCGCTCGCGCTCGATGTCGATGAGCCGCAGAATGTCGGCGCCGACCGTGCCTTGAACGCGGTTGCCGCGCATGACGCGCATGAGGGCGACCTCATCATCGTCGATTTCGGCACCGCGACGACCTTTGATGTCGTCGACTATACCGGCGCCTACAAGGGCGGCATCATCGCGCCGGGGATCAATCTCAGCCTCGATGCGCTGACCGGCAAGACCGCGCAACTTCCGCGCATCGCCATCGAGGAACCGGAGAATGACAGCGTGATCGGACGAACCACCGCCAGCCAGATGCTGATCGGAGTCTATTGGGGCTATGTCGGCATGATCGAGGGCCTGCTGAAGCGGATGAAAGCCGAGATCGGGCGTCCCGCCAAGGTCATCGCGACCGGCGGACTCGCCGCGCTGTTCGACCATAATGAGGGCTTGTTCGACGAGGTGGATTTCGAGCTTACCCTGCGCGGTCTCGTGCTGATGCACGAACAGGCGGTGCGCGCATGAGCCCGCAGGACGAACTGCTGTTCCTCGCGCTCGGCGGGTCGGGCGAGATCGGCATGAACGTCAATCTCTACGGCTGCCGCGGCAAATGGCTGATGGTCGACCTCGGACTGACCTTCGCCGATCCCTATTATCCGGGCGTCGACCTCATCCTGCCCGACCTCGAGTTCATCGAGGAGCGGCAGGAGGAGCTGGTCGGCATCGTGCTGACGCATGGCCATGAGGACCATATCGGCGCCATTCCCTATCTTGCCGACGAGCTGAAGGTGCCGCTCTATGCGACGCCCTTCACTGCCGGCCTCATCGCCGAGAAGCTCGAGGCCGAGGGGCTGACGGGCCAGCTCGACCTGCGCATCATCGACCGCGACGGTTCGGTCGACCTCGATCCTTTCAACGTGCGCTTCGTCGCGCTGTCGCACTCCATTCCCGAGGGCAATGGCGTCCTCATCGACAGCCCCTATGGCAAGGTGTTCCACACCGGCGACTGGAAGATCGACGAGACTCCCGTGCTCGGCACGCCGACGGGCGATGAAGCCATGCATGCTATCGGCGACGAGGGCGTGCTCGCGCTCGTGTGCGACAGCACCAACGTCTTCGATGAAAACTCCTCGGGCTCGGAGCAAGGGGTGCACGATGGCCTCCTCGAAGCGGTCAAGGCCGCCAAGGGGCGCGTGCTCGTCACCACCTTTGCCTCCAACGCCGCGCGGCTCGAGACGCTTGGGCGGATCGCGAAGGAAACCGGCCGCGAGATCTGTGTTGCGGGGCGCAGCCTCGACCGCATCATCCGCGTTGCGCAGGCGACCGGCTATCTGCAGGACTTCCCGACACCGGTGCGCTTCGACGAGGCCATGCGGCTGCCCAAGGAGAAGCTGCTGATCATCGCCACCGGCGGGCAGGGCGAACCGCGGGCGGCACTGGCGCGCATTGCCACGGGCAACCATGAACTGAAGCTCGCCAAGGGCGACACGGTCGTCTTCTCGTCCAAGCAGATCCCGGGCAACGAAATCTCGATCGGGCGGGTGATGAACGCCTTGTCCGACCTCGACATCAACATCGTCACCGAGAAGCAGGCGCACGTCCATGTGTCGGGTCACCCGGGCCGCCCCGAACTCCGTCAGATGTACGAGTGGATCCGGCCGCACGTGCTGGTGCCCGTGCACGGCGAGAACCGCCATATGCGCGAGCAGGCCAAGCTGGGGCGCGAGAGCGGGATCCCGCATGCCGTCTTCCAGGTGAATGGCGAGGTCATCAAGCTGGCGCCCGGCAAGCCCGAAAAGGTCGATCACGTCCGCACGGGGCGCCTCGTCCTTGACGGGGATGTCATCCTGCCCGCCGACGGCGAGACGATGAGCAAGCGCCGCAAGATCGGTTACAATGGCGTCATCGCGGTGGCGCTTGGGCTCGATGCCAAGGGCAACCTCAAGGGCGAGCCCGAAGTGCGCGCCCTCGGCGTGCCGGTCGAGGCCGATGCGGAGGATTTCCTCGCCGATCTCGCCGATAGCGCGGCCAAGGCCTATGAGCCTGGCCGCGATCTCGACAGGGCGCTCGAGAAGGTGCGCATCGCGGTGCGTCGCTGCACCTTTGCCTGGACCGGCAAGAAACCGATCGTCGAAGTGATGGCGGTCGGGGACTGAGGCGATGGAAATCGGCTCGGTCCTCGCGATCTACTTCCTCTTTTTCGTCGGCGTGGCCTTTATCTCGCTGCCCTTCGGCGTGCGCACCGACGAGGAGATGGGGGCGGAGATGGTACCTGGACAGGCCGAGAGCGCACCGCACAAGTTCGCGCTCTGGCGCCACCTCGGCCGCGCCGCGCTGATCGCGGTGCCGGTCACCGCGCTCTATGTTGCCAACTACATCTACGGATGGGTCGGCATCGAGTGGCTCGACTTCTACAATTAGGAGCGGTGGCCGCTAGCCGGGGCTAGCGACCGACCTTGCGTTCGATCGCCTGCCCGAGCGCGGCATAGAGTTTGCCCATGTCGCTCGACATCAGCGTGACCCCGATCATGCCGCCATCGCGTTCGGCGAGCACGCGGCGGAGCATGGCCTCGAAGTCGTGAATGAAGCGGTTGACCGCACCTCGGAACTCGGGGTCGCTATCGTAGATGTCGCCGATCTCGCGCGCTTCGCCCTGTGACAGGAGCCGCACGGCCTTGCGGGTGAAGACCCCGCGTTCGCCCTTGAGATAGGCGGCCCAGCTCTTGTCGTCGACGTCGTCGGACAGGATCTTCTCGACGTCGATCGCGGCCGAGTTGAGGCTTTCCATGAGCAGCGAGACCTGGTGGGTGAAGCGCTCGGACTGTGCCTCGCGGCCTTCCTCCTCGACATGGGCGAGATGCTCCTCGAGCGCGGCGGCAGTCTGGCCGATCGACAGCATCTGCGCCGACAGGCGGTCGCTCGCGCCCTTGGCGGCATCAACCGCGCGGGCCGACAGCGAATCGAGCTCCTTCATCTGCGACAGGACGACGTCCTCGACCGCATTTTCGAGCGCCTTCCGCGCTTCCTCCGACAGGTTGCCGGCAGCCTCGGGGATCGCCTTGGCGATCGCCTCGCGCGCGGCGTCACGGGCGCGCGCGCTGGCTTCCTGCACCTTGACCAGCGCATCGACCAGCGCGGGGCCGGTCTCGGCGGTCATCGACTTGGCATCGTCCTGGAGGATGGTGATCGACTGCTGCAACTCGGCGAGTTTCGCCTGTGCCTCGCTGGTGCCGGCATCGAGCCCTTCCACCAACGCGGCGAGGGCTTCGCGATTGTCGGCGATGCGCGCCCCGGCGCGTTCGATCGCCTCGCTGCTCTCGCTCGCCTGCGTGCGGATCTCGGCGAGCTGGGGCGCGAGCCCGTCGCCCGCACCGGCGAGCCGGTCCATCGCGTCCTGCGCCCCGCCGATATCGCCGGCGAGCTGCTGGTTGAGATAGTTGCTGAGCTGGGTGAGCGTGTCGCGGATGCCTTCCGAACGGGTCGCGAGCGTGTCGAGCATGCCGTCCTGCTCGCGCGCTTCCTCGGAGGTCGCGGCGAGCTGTTCGCGCACGGTCGACAAGGTGGCGGCGATGCGCTCGGCGCGGGCATCGCCATCGGCGCCAAGCGCCTCGAAGCGCTGGCCGAGCGAACCGAGCCCCTGGTCGAGGCCGGCGATCATGGCCCGGGCCTGCTCGTCACGTTCGCGGACCTGCTCGCCGATGCGCGACAATGCACCCTCGGTCTTCTCGATCTGGTCGTAGAGCGCCCCGACCGCGCCGGTGCCGAGGTCTTCCATCCCGCCCTGCGCGCGATTGACGAGCACATCGACGGCCTGGCCCTGCGCTTCGAGGCCGTCGCGGATTTCCTCGATCGTGGCCTTCGAGCGCGACAGGAGCTCGTCGACCATCATGGCCGTCTCGCGGCGCGCGGCCTCGACCTGGTTGAAGCTGTCGCCGCCGAACTGCTGAATTGCCGAGAATTGTTCGGCAAGCCCGCTGCCCGCGTCGCGCAGGCGGCTTTCGGCTTCGCCGGCGCCTTCGGACAGGCGGGCGATGGCGGCTTCGAGCCGCTCCGAATCCTCGACGGCCGAGCGCGTGGCGCCCTGCAGCTTCTCGGTCATCCGCCCGACCTTTTCCTCGGCCTCTGGCAGGGCGTTGATGAGCGCGCTCATGTCGGCGCGCGCGGCGCTCGCCGAGCGGTCGATCGAGCTGCCATGCTGGGCGAGACGGCCGACTTCGCGTTCGAGATCGGCACCGATGGCGGTGAGGCGGACGGCGGCCTGGTCGGCGCGGTTCTCCACCTCGCCCGCCAGTTCGCCGAGGCGATGGCGGTTGGCACCGAGATTGGCGCTCATCGAGGTGAGGCGGCGGTCGAGCGCGTCGGCCTCGGCGCGCATCAGCGCGACCTGGTGGGTGAAGGCCTCGGCCTCGCGGCGGCGGGTGCGACCGAACATCATCCAGACGAGCGCGAGGAGGATGAGCGGCACGGTGGCCGCCGAGATCCACAGCGCGACCTCGGGCGCGGCGAGCCCGTCGGCGGCGAGCGCACGGCCCGCCGACCAGAAGATGAAGCCGAGCCAGCCGAGCCCCGCGACGATCAGGATGGAGGCAAGCAGCTTGCGCCCCGCGGGGGTGGCGGGGACGTCCTCGACGGTTTCCTCGTAATGGGCGGGATCGACCGCCCATTCGACCGGCGCCGCTTCGGCGAGGGGTTCGGGGGCCTCGTAGGCGGGCACGGGCTCGTCATGAACCTCGACCGGTTCGGGCGAGCCGATGTCCTCTTCCTCGTTGAAGTCGGGCAGGAGATGGTCGTCGACCATATCCTCGTCGTCCACACTCTCGAGCGGCGCAGGCTGGTCCCAGTGGGAGGCCTCATGCGCCTCGACTTCGGGTTCGGCGAAGGCATTGTCCTCGTAATGCGGCTCCCCTGCGAGCGGTTCGGGATGGGCTTCGAGCGCCTCGCCCGCCTGCTGCGCGGGATAGGTCGGCGCCTCCTCGCTTTGCCATTCGTCCTCGATGAGGTTCACCGGATCGGCGCCATGCTCGACTTCGGCATCCTCGGTAAGGTCGAGCGGCGGATCGGGATCGGGGGGTAGGGTGACGGTGGGTTTCTTGAAGACGCGGAAACTGGGCCCCAAGGGGTCGGGCACCCCGTCGCCGTCGGCATCGGCCGGTGGCACGTCGATGGTGGTCGCGGCCGCTTCTCCAGGCTCGATCGGCGGCGCAAGGGTCTCCTCCGGCGCCTCGACCGGCTGCTGTTCGACCTGGCGCTCTTCTTCGCCATCTTCAGGGGGTTGGGGCGGCTGCCCGCCACCAAGCTTGCCACGCAGGGGATGTCCACTCATCCGGGCTGTTTACCATGGATCGGCGCGCTGGAAAGCCTTCGTTGCACGCCTTCGTTGCATCGGGCCGCGCCCGATGGCATCGCAGGGGCAGCGGGGCAGAGACGCGCAACATCCGGATTCGGGGAGGGAAAGGCATGGCGCTCGGTGCGCTGATCGGTGCCAATGGCGAGAGCGAGGAAGGACGGCACGCGCTGGTCGCGCTGGGCGGTCGGCCGCTCATCGACCTGCAGGCGCGCGCGCTCGCCGCGCAGGGCGTCGCCCCGATCGTCATCTATCCCGAAGCCGTGGAAGCCGACCTCGAGGCGGCCGTCCTGCGCCTCAAGGGCGAAGGGCTCCCCGTGGTGCTGGTCGGCGATGCGCTGGAGGCGGCCGCGCGCTTCTCGCCCGATGACCGCGTCATCGTGCTCGGAGACGGTATCGTGCCGAGCCCCGAACATCTTGCCGGTGTCGCCGGCCTCGACCGCGCCGCGGTCGTGGCGCTGGCCGATGCCAAGGAGAGCGAGGCCTTCGAGCGGATCGACCTCGAATGGCGCTGGGCGGGGCTCGCGCTGACCAGCGGGGAGGGGCTTCGTTCGACCGCCAAGATGGTCGGCGACTGGGACCTCGTCTCGACACTCCTCCGGCGCATGGTGCAGGCACGTGTCGCGCTGTTGCCCGTGAGCGAACTGGGTGCCGAGCCGCCACTGCGGGTCGCGACCGCCGCCGATGCGCGACCCTATGAGGAACGATTGCGGCAGGCCGCGCGCGGTGACCGCCGCGACTGGTTGTCGCGCTACGTCCTCTTTCCCGCCGAGCAATGGCTCAGCGACCGCGCCGCCGGATGGAGCATCCGGCCCGCGCTTTGGCAGGTCATGGGGCTGGCCGCGCTGTTCCTCGTCATGCTCGCGCTCGCGACGGGGCCGTGGTGGACGGTGATGCTGGCGGGCCTGTTCGCCCTCTTTCCCGACCTCGTCGCGCGGCAGGTCGCGCGCCGCCGCCTGCAGGCCGAACCGGTGCACTGGCGCCTCTATCGCCGCTGGGCCGGCGCGGCGCTGCTCGGCGCGCTCGCCTTCCGCGTGTTCCCCGAATGGGGCTGGAGCGCAGCCGGGCTTGCCGCCGTCACCATGATCTTCGCCATGTCGGGCGATCTCGAACGCCGCCGACGCCCGGTTGGCGAACGCACCGGCCTGTGGCTGTTCCACTGGCGTCCGATGCTGCTCGTGATGATGATCGGCGTGGCGGCGGGTCAGCCGGGCTATACGCTGCTCCTCCTCGCGCTTCTATCGGCGGCGAGCTTCCTCTATGTGCATCGGCGTGAGGGTTGAACCCTCGTTAACTTTGTTACGCTAATGGAAGGGTCATGAGCGAATCCATTCGCCACGATCCGGCCAGCCTGCCCTTCCTGGGGCGGACCGATGCCGAGGGACGGCTCGTTGCGGCCGATGCCCCGCTGTACGCCCTGCAGGCGGCAGCGGGCGCAAAGCTCGGCCAGCCGGTCGCGGTGCCGCAGCTCCGCGCCGTGGTGAGCGAAGCGGTGAAGCGGGGCCGCGAACTGCGCCGCGCCATTATCGCTGCCGACGAGGGGCATGATTACGAATTGCGCGTGCGCGTCGTGCCGCGCGAGGGCGGCGCGAATATCACGATCGAGGACATGCGCGTGCGCCCTCGCGGCGAGGCGCGCTTCACCGCCGAACCCGATAATGACGATGCGCCCGACTTCACCGTCGATACGCGCATGCGCATGACGAGCTTGCGACCTGCCATCGCGCGCCGCTTCGGGGTCGATCTCGATGCGCTGCCACAGCCGCTCACCGACCAGGTCACGCTTATCCCGGGCAAGGACGGGAGCCTGCCTTTCCTCGACGCGCTCGCCCGCGGCACGGGTTTCGAGCGCCAGCGCGCCAACGTGCGCTCGCGCGATTTCGCGTTCGCTTTTTCGGGCCAGCCCGTGGTCGAGAATGGCGAGGTCACCGGCTTTGCCATGACCGTCCTTGGACAGGGCGCGCCCGAGAAACCGGCCGAGGAGCATTTCGACGACACGCTGCGTACCCCGCTGACGCGGATCATCGCGGCGGCCGACCAGATCGTCGACCGCTCCGACGGGCCTCTGCGCTCGGACTATGCCAATTATGCCGGCGATATCGCGACGGCGGGGCGGCATCTGCTCTCGGTCATCCGCTCGATTGGCAAGGCCGCCGGCGACACGCGCGAGGAGATCGACCTTCTCGAACTGGTGCGCGAGGCGGTCTCCATGACCAGCGCCGAGGCGCGCGACAAGCATATCGAGATCGAGGTCGAGGAGACGGACGCACTGAAGGCGGCGGGAGAGCCGCGCGGTGTCCTCCAGATCCTCGTCAACATCATCGGCAATGCGATCGAGCACAGCCCCGAGGGCGGTGCCGTGGCGGTCGTGTTCGACGAAGACAATCGCGATGTGTCGGTGACCATCGCCGACCAGGGGCCGGGGATCGCGCGCGCCGACCAGGGACGGATTTTCGAGGCCTATGAACGACTAGGCCCGGCAGGCGAGGGCCATGCCGGGCTGGGTCTGGCAATTTCCCGTCGGCTCGCCCGATCGATGCGCGGGGACCTGAGCCTCGAAAGTGCGCTGGGCGAGGGCGCGCGCTTCACGCTGAAGCTGCCGCGCCCCTGACCCTTTTTCCTGTCGCTTAGCGCTCGCCCACGGGGACGTAGTCGCGCTGCGTCGCACCGACATAAAGCTGGCGCGGACGACCGATCTTCTGCTCGGGATCCGAGATCATCTCGTTCCACTGCGCGACCCAGCCGGTGGTGCGGGCCAGCGCGAAGAGCGCGGTGAACATCTCGGTCGGGAAGCCGATCGCGTTGAGGATGATGCCCGAGTAGAAGTCGACGTTCGGGTAGAGCTTCTTCTCGATGAAATAGTCGTCGTTGAGCGCGATATGCTCGAGCTCGCGGGCGACATCGAGGACCGGGTCGGAAATGTTCAGTTCCTTGAGCACTTCCTCGGCGGTCTGCTGCATCACCTTCGCGCGCGGATCGTAATTCTTGTAGACGCGGTGACCGAAGCCCATCAGGCGGAACGGGTCGTTCTTGTCCTTGGCGCGGTCGACATAGGTCTTGACGTTCTTCTCGTCGCCGATCTCGCGCAGCATGTTGAGCGCGGCTTCGTTGGCGCCGCCATGCGCGGGGCCCCACAGGCAGGCGATGCCCGCCGCGATGCAGGCGAAGGGGTTGGCGCCCGAGGAGCCGGCAAGACGCACGGTCGAGGTCGAGGCGTTCTGTTCGTGATCGGCGTGGAGGATGAAGATCCGGTCCATCGCACGCTCGATGATCGGGTTGACCTCATAGGGCTCGGCGGGGACCGAGAAGGTCATACGCAGGAAGTTGCCGGTGTAGCTGAGATCGTTCTGCGGATAGACGAAGGGCTGGCCGACCGAATATTTGTAGGCCATCGCGGCGATCGTCGGCATCTTGGCGATGAGACGGTGCGAGGCGATGAGGCGCTGCTGCGGATCGGTGATGTCGGTCGAATCGTGATAGAAGGCCGACAGCGCGCCGACGACGCCGGTCATCACCGCCATCGGGTGCGCATCGCGGCGGAAACCGCGGAAGAACTGCGCCAGCTGCTCGTGCACCATCGTGTGATAGGTGATGGTGTTGGTGAACTCTTCCAGCTCTTCCTTCTTGGGCAGGTCGCCGTGGAGGAGGAGATAGGCGACCTCGAGGAAGTTCGCTTTCTCGGCGAGCTGGTCGATCGGGTAACCGCGGTGAAGGAGGATGCCCTCGCCACCGTCGATATAGGTGATCGCGCTCTGGCACGAGGCGGTCGAGGTGAAACCGGGGTCGTAGGTGAACTTGCCGGTCTGGCCGTACATCTTGCGGATGTCGACAACCTCGGGGCCGACCGAACCGGGCAGGACGGGCAGTTCGAGGCTGCTGTCGTCAACGTTCAGGGTGGCGGTCTTGTCGCTCATTCATTCGGCTCCGTTGGTCATCTGATCAGCAATGCGGGCCAGCGATTCATCGCGGCCCAGAAGGACGAGGACATCGAAGATGCCCGGGGAGGTGTTGCTGCCCGTCAATGCCGCACGCAGCGGCTGGGCGAGCTTCCCTAGCTTTAATTCCGCCTTGTCCGCAACCTCGCGAACGGCAGTTTCAACCTCTTCCATTTCCCAACGCGGGAGATCGGCCAAGGCTGCATGGGCAAGGGCGAGATTCTGGCGCGCTTCGGCATCGAGCAGGCCCGCGGCCTTTTCCTCCATCTCGAGGGGACGCGACTTGAACAGGAAGGTCGCGCCGGCGGCCAGTTCATGGAGGTCGCGGGCTCGCGCCTTGAGCTCGGGCATGGCGCGGGTGAGGAGCGCCTTGTCCTCCTCGCTCGTCGCACCGGCTTCGGCGGCGGTCAGCTCGGCGAGGCGGGCATTGTCGGCCTCGCGGATATAGTGACCGTTGAGGTTCAGGAGCTTCTTGGTGTCGAAGCGTGAGGGGCTCTTGCCGATGCCGCCGGCATCGAACAGTTCGATGGCGCGTGTCCGGTCGATGATTTCCTCGTCGCCATGACCCCAGCCGAGGCGGAGGAGATAGTTGAACACGGCTTCTGGCAGCAGGCCCATGTCGTCGCGATAGGCATCGACGCCGAGTGCGCCGTGGCGCTTCGAAAGCTTGGCGCCGTCTGCGCCGTGGATCAGCGGGACGTGGCCATATTTCGGTTCGGGCCAGCCCATCGCCTTGATCAGCGGCAGCTGGCGGAAGGCGTTGTTCAAATGGTCATCGCCGCGCAGGATGTGCGTGACGCCCATGTCGTGATCGTCGACCACCACCGCGAGCATGTAGGTCGGCGTGCCGTCCGAGCGCAGCAGGATGAAGTCGTCGATCTCCTCGTTCTTCACCGAGATGCGGCCCTGGACCATGTCCTCGATCACCGTCTCGCCCTCGTTGGGCGTCTTGAGGCGCACGACATAGGGCTGGCCTTCCTGGTCCGGCCCGGGCTGGCAGTCGCGCCACTCGCTGTTGAGGCGGAAGGGCTTCTTGGCAGCCTGCGCGGCTTCGCGGCGCGCGGTCAGCTCTTCACTGGTGAGATAGCATTTGTAGGCCGCGCCCTTGTCGAGCAGCGCCTGCGCGACCTCGGCGTGGCGGCCAGCGCGCTGCGACTGGAACACGGGTTCCTCGTCGCCGAGCAGGCCGAGCCAGTCGAGGCCGTCATGGATCGCCTCGATCGCTTCGGGCGTCGAGCGCTTCTTGTCGGTATCCTCGATGCGGACGAGATACTTGCCGCCGTGGTGGCGGGCGAAGAGATAGTTGAACAGCGCGGTGCGCGCGCCCCCGATATGCAGGAAGCCCGTGGGGCTGGGGGCAAAGCGGGTGACCACCTGGTTTGCAGTTTCGCTTGCGCTCACGCGACAAATCCTTTGTTGTTACGGCCATGAAAGGTTTGCAGACCCCGCAATGGCGAAGGTCCATGCAACCGGGTCGGCTCGGCGGCCTCGTATCGGCGTGGGCCCTTGTGCGCAAGGGGCTCGAACGGCTGCTCGAGGCCGAACGGGCCCAGCTACCGCTTTGGATCGTCACCGCTTTCGGCGCGGGCGTCGCCTTGTGGTTCGTGCTGCCTGGCGTGGAAGCGCGCTCAGGGGCGATGCTGCTTGGCCTCGGCCTGGCGGGGCTGGCGGCGCGCGGGCAGGGCCGGGCGCGGCGCTTCCTGATGGCGGGGCTCATCGCCTCGAGTCTCGGTTGCGGGTGGATCTGGCTGCGCGCCGAGATGGTCGCACACGAGGTGCTGGACAGGGTGCGGATCGCCTCTTTCGAGGCCGAGGTCGAGAAGGTCGAGCCGCTTACGGCCAAGGACAAGTGGCGGCTCACGCTGGCGGTGGAGGAGGCGGGGCTGCCCGCACGGATGCGGATATCGCTCCGGACGGCGCAATATGAGGCGGTGATGGGCGAGGGGGCGCGGCTGCGGTTGCGGGCACGGCTCACCCCGCCGCCGAGCATGTCGGTGCCGGGCGGCTACGACTTCGCGCGCACGGCCTGGTTTCGAAAGATCGGTGCTGTCGGGACGGCGCTCGGCGAGGTGGAGGTGCTCGCCCCCGCCGAGCCCTCGGGGCTCGCAAGCTGGCGCATGGGGCTCGGAGAGCGGGTGCGGACACGCTTGCCGGGGCGCGGCGACGGCATCGCCACCGCGCTGGCGACCGGCGACAAGAATGCGGTGGCAGCTGAGGATGCCGAGGCGATGCGGCGCTCGGGGCTTGCGCACCTGTTGGCGGTGTCGGGGCTCCATATCGCCGCGGTAGTCGGGGGCACGATGCTGCTCTCGCTCCGGTTGCTGGCCTTGTTCCCGAGACTGGCGGCGCGGACCAACCTCATTATCGTCTCGGCGGCGATCGGTGCCTTGGCGGGGGTTGGTTACACCTTGCTGACGGGTATGCAGGTGGCGACCGTGCGCGCGTGCATCGCCGCGCTGCTGGTGCTGCTCGGCATGGCGCTCGGGCGCGAGGCGCTGTCGCTACGGATGGTCGCGGCCGGGGCGACGATCATCCTCCTTTTTCGCCCGGAGGCGATCGCGGGGGCGAGCTTCCAGCTGAGCTTCGCGGCGGTGACCGCGATCATCGCGCTCCATGCGCATCCCGTGCCCAAGCGATGGCTGGCGCCAAGGGATGACGGGTGGAGTGGCAGGATGGCGCGCGGTTTCCTCGCGCTCCTCCTGACCGGTCTCGCGGTCGAGCTGGCGCTCATTCCCTTCGCGCTGTTCCATTTCCACAAGGCCGGCCTCTACGGAGTGGCGGCCAATCTCATCGCCATCCCGCTCACCACCTTCGTAATCATGCCCGCGCTCGCCGCCGCGTTGCTGCTCGACCTCGTCGGGCTGGGCGCGCCCTTCTGGTGGCTGACGGGACTGACGCTGGACTTGCTGACCGCGCTCGCGCACGGGGTGGCGACCAGCCCCGGCGCGGTCGCGATGGTACCGAGCATGCCCGCCGCCGCCTTCGCCCTGTGCATCAGCGGCTTCCTGTGGCTGTGCCTGTGGCAGCAGCGCTGGCGCTGGCTCGGCCTGCCGCTGTGGCTGGCGGGGATCGGCATGGCGATGGCGGCGCCGCGCCCGGCGCTGCTGGTCACGGGCGACGGCCGCCATCTTGCCCTCCTCGACGAGGCGGGCGTGCCGCACCTCCTGCGCGCGCGGGCCGGCGATTTCGTGCGCGACATGCTCGCCGAGGGGGCGGGGCATGACGGTGCGCTCCCCGCGCTCGAGGATTCGCCGCTCGCGCGCTGCAACCGCGATGCCTGCCTCGCGGTGATCGAACGGGAAGGACGGCAATGGCGCGTGCTCGCGACGCGGTCGCGCGACTTCATTGCCTGGCGCGAACTGGTCGACGCCTGCGAGGGCGCCGATATCGTGGTCAGCGAACGATGGCTACCGAAGGCTTGTAGCCCGCGCTGGCTCAAGCTCGATCGCGAAACGCTCGCGCGCACTGGCGGAATGGCAATCCATCTCGGGGAGCAGCCGCGGGTGGAGACGGTGGCAGCGCGCAGTCGCCACCTCGCCTGGTCGCCCTATTCGGCGTCGGGTTCGTAGACCGCGAAGCGGTTGCCCGAGGGGTCGACCGCCTCGAAGCGGCGCCCGCCCGGAAAGGCGAAGATCGGCTTTTCGAGCCGCCCGCCCGCCGCGATGACGCTCTCGAGAACGGCTTCTAGTTCATCGGTACGGATGGCGGGCAGCGGGGCAGCGGGCTTTTCCACAGCATCGCTGGTGATCCCGACATCGGTATCGCCGGTGATCGTCGCGGCATAGTCGGGCCCGAACCCCGTCATCTCCCAGCCGAAGGCCTGTTCGTAGAAGGCCCTAGTGGCGTCGATATCGGTGGCGGGCAGTTCGACATAATCGAAGCGGGCGGTGGGCATGGGGTCTTCCTCGGGCGCAAGGGAGGGGGCGGCGCAGGCGGCGAGCGCCAGCGCCGGGACAAGGGTGAAAAGGCGGTGCATCAGTAGCGGCGGATGATGCCGGCAAGACGACCTTGCACGGCGACGCGGCCTTCCTCGTAGCGCTGCGGGCTGTAGGCGGCGTTGGCCGGATCGAGCCGGACCATCTGGCCCTCGCGGCGATAGGTCTTCAACGTGGCCTCCTCGCCATCGACGAGCGCGACGATGATCTCGCCGTCGCGCGCATTGTCGACCTTGCGGATGAGCGCGAAGTCGCCGTCGAGAATGCCTTCCTCGACCATCGAATCGCCCGCCACCTCGAGCGCATAATGCTCACCCGGGCCGAGCAGCGCGGCAGGCACGGCAAAGCCCTCATTGCCCTGCAGCGCCTCGATCGGCGTGCCCGCGGCGATGCGACCGTGGAGCGGGATCTCGACCACGTCATTTGCCGGTGTCGGGATGACATCGACCCGCCTGGGCGCGGCGGCCTTGACGGGCGCGGCCTCGGCGGGCGGGGCTTCGGCCATGCCCTCGGGCAGCTTCAGCACCTCGAGCGCGCGGGCGCGATTGGGGAGGCGGCGAATGAACTCGCGCTCCTCGAGTGCGCCGATCAGGCGGTGGACGCCCGACTTGGACTTGAGGTCGAGCGCTTCGCGCATCTCGTCGAAACTGGGACTGATCCCCGTCTCCGACAGGCGCTGGTGGATGAAGGCGAGCAGCTCGTGTTGCTTCGGCGTCAGCATCTCGGGTCCCCCTTGACCGCAAATGTTCCCGTTAGAGAACGAACGCGGAACATCTAGGCAACCTTCAAGGCAGCTGTCAAGCCGTTTCGCGGCCGCAAAGAGCGACAAAGGCGGCAACCAGCGCGCGGCCGTGGCTGCTGGCGATGCTCTCGGGGTGGAACTGGACGCCGTGCGCAGGCGCCGCCTCGTGCCGTAGCCCCATGCACAGCCCCTCCTCGTTCCACGCATTGGCGAGGAGCGGGGGCCGGGGATCGGGCACGGCGAGCGAATGGTAGCGCGTCATGTCGAGCGGCGAGGGCAGGCCGGCGAACAGGCCGCTGCCGTCGTGCCGTACATGTGCGACCTTGCCGTGGACGGGGGGCACGCGCCCGACGGTGCTGCCACAGGCCAGCGCCAGTGCCTGGTGACCAAGACAGACTCCCAAGTAAGGCCGCCGCGCCTCGATGCAGGCGGCGGCGAGAGCGACCGAAATGCCTGCGTCCTCGGGCGTGCCCGGGCCGGGCGAGACCATGATCCCGTCGCGGCCCTCGGCGAGCGCCTTCTCGACGCTCATGGCATCGCTGCGCGTGACGACGACCTCGGCGCCCGCCTGCCGCAGATAATCGACGAGCGTGAAGGTGAAGCTGTCGCGATTGTCGAGCGCGAGCAGGCGGGGGATCAGTTGCCCCCGCCGATGATGCGCGCGCGGGTCGCCTCGATGGCGGCAGGCTCGCGGGTGACGCCGACTTCACGCTCGATCGCGGCGAGGAACTGCTGCTGCAGCTCGCCCTCCAGCGTCGGGGCGAAGGCTTCGGCCGTCTGGCTGATGAGCGAGGGACGCGAAAGCGCATTGCCGCGTTCGATCTCGGTCAGCTCGACCACGAAGACGCCGCGCTGTTCGGCATCGCCGACGGTGCGGGTGGCACCTTCCGACAGGCGGAACAGCATGGCGAGCGGGGCGGGGGGCTGGCCCCCGAACTGGCCGAGCTCGAGACGGGTCAGCTCGGGGCTTTCGGGCGCGGGCAGGGCAAAGCCGCTGCTTTCCGCGACCGCGCTCACGGCATCGGCCAGCGAGCTGCCCTCGCGGACCGCGGCGATGATCTCGTTGGCCAGTTCGTTGGCACGCGCCTCGGCGGTGGTGCGGATGTAATCGGCGCGCACGCGCTGCGCGATGCCGTCGAGCGCGGCGGGGGCGGGATCGATGATGTCGGCGACATCGACCAGCACGAAGCTGGAATTGTCGGCCAGCAGCACGACCTCGGGATCATCGCCGCCGGCCATCGCGAACCCGGCCTCGAGCGCGGGTGAAAGGTTCTCGGGGATGCGGAAATCGGCGTTGGTCCGATCGCGGCCGGTAGCGGTGATGGCAGGGGTTTCGCTGGCGACGAGTTCGAAGCGCTCGGCGACCTCGGCAAAGCTCTCGCCGTCGCGCACCGCATCCTCGATGTCGGCGATCGCGTCGAGCAGCGCGTTGCGGCGCTTGGCGGCGGTGATTTCCTCGCGCGCCTCGGCGCGGGCCACACCCTCGTCGACGCCCTGTTCGGTGGTGACGTCGCCGACAGCGACGACGTGCCAACCGAAGGGCGAGCGGACGGGGCCCACGAGGCTGTCGGCATCGGCCTCGAAGGCGGCCTCGGCGACCGCGTCACCGGCAAGCTGGCGCAGTTCGGCGAGCGTCTGCGGCCCGACCGAGACGTCGGCGGCGCTATAGCCCTCGGGCGCGACCGCTTCGGCGAAGCTCATGGTGGCGGTGCGGGCGACGATCTCGTCGGCGGTCTCGCGGTCGGGCACGACGACCTGGCTGATGATGCGGGTCTCGCGGGTGCCGATCTCGCCGGCGCGGGCTTCGAGCGCCGCGGCGATTTCTTCGTCACTCGCGGCGATGCCTTCGAGCGTGGCGGCATCGTAGCGCGCGAAACGCAGGACGCGCTGCTCGGGCACGGTGTAGCGGACCTTGTTCTGCTCGTAATAGGTGGCGACCTCTTCCGCGCTGGGGTCGAGCGTGGCCGCGATCGGCGCGGTCGGGACCAGTGCGATATTGCCGCGGCGCGTCTCGAGCAGCATCGAGGCATAGACCTGCGCCATGCCGGTGGGCACGCGCTGCGCGGCGCCGACGGGGGCGACCATGAGGCGCTGGCGGATATCGGCGGCGATCAGCAGGCGCACTTCGGCGTCGGTCAGGTTGTTCTGCGCGAGAAAGGCGCCGTAGCTCGCCTCGGTGACCTGCCCGTCGAGACCGGCCACGCCCGGCAGGCGCGAGATGTCGGCGTCGATCAGGCGCTTGGAGACGTAGAAGTCGTAGGCGTTTGCGAAGGCCACCAGCGCGCGCTCGTCGATCAGCGCCTCGAGGATGGGGTCGAAATCGCCCGCGAGATCCGAATAAAGCGCCTCGGGGTTCTGCTGGCGCACGAGGCCGAGCTGGCGCTGCAGCGCATCGCTCATCATGCGGTCGGTGACTTCCTCCTCACCCACTTCGGCGAGCGTCGGGCTGCCGTCGCCGCCGCCACCCACGTTGAAGTTCGACAGGTCGGCCAGCGCGAAGCTGGCAACAATGATGATCAGGAAACCGAACAGGGCAATGGTCCCGACTGTCGACTTCGACAGGTTGCGGAATTTCGACATGGGATGGATCTCTCGGGGCTCGATAGGCGAATAGGGTTCGCCCGAGGCTTTAGGGCCACAACGCGCGGGTTTCAATAAGCCAGCGGCGCGCGCGGGGGCGACCCCAACTTGTCATCGCGGCGGGCCTGCTGCTAGAGGCCTTGCCGTTCACGAGAGGGGTGGGAGCGTAACGCAATGGCAAAACGACCGTTTGTCGCCGGTAACTGGAAGATGCATGGCACCCGTGCCGAACTCGGCGAGGTGACGAGCATCTCGATCGAGACCGAGACGATCGACAATGTGCTGGTCGCGCTGTGCGTGCCCGCCACCCTCATCACCCGCGCGGTGTCGGCAAGCCCCGGCTTCCTCATCGGCGCGCAGGACGTGCACCACGAGAAGAAAGGCGCCTTCACCGGCTCGGTGTCGGTGGCGATGGTCAAGGACGCGGGCGCCAAGCTCACCATCGTCGGCCATTCGGAGCGCCGCGAACTGCTCGGCGAGACCGACGAGCAGGTGCGCGACAAGGCCGAGCTCGCGATCGATGCGGGGTTGAAGACGATCCTGTGCGTGGGCGAGAGCCTCAAGGTGCGCGAGACCGGACAGGCGCTCAACTTCGTCCAGCAGCAGCTGGAGAAGTCGCTGCCCGACATGGTCACCGCCCCTGTGCACCTGTCGATCGCCTATGAGCCGATCTGGGCCATCGGCACCGGCAAGGTCGCCAGCGCCGAGGATATCGAGAAGATGCATGGCCGCATCCGCAAGGTGCTGGACGAGCGCTATGGCGACGGCGCCGCCTCGATCCGCATCCTCTATGGCGGCTCGGTCAAGGGCTCCAATGCCAAGGAGATTTTCGCCATTGACGGTGTCGATGGCGCGCTGGTGGGGGGCGCGAGCCTGATTGCCAGTGATTTCATGCCGATCGTGCATGCCGCGGCCGAGGTCACGAAAGATTAACGAGGCCTCTGCCAACCATTCAGCCTGACTTCAGGCGCGTTTCGATAGAAAACGCAAATCAATTCAAAGGGAAAGGTTTCCATGAAGTTCTTCAAGACTGCTATTGCCGCTACCGCGCTTGTCGCGATGACCCCGATGGCGCCGGCCGTTGCCGCGCAGCCCGCCGGTGTGACCACCGGAATGCAGGTCGTCGAACTCGACGGGACGCTGGTCGGCACGGTCGTCGCCGCCGATGACCAGCTGATCACCATCCGCACCGACAAGCATGACGTGCCGGTCCCGGCCGCCAGCTTCACGCCCAACGAAGGCAAGCTCCTGTTCGGCATGAGCGCTGCCGAACTCAACGCCGCGGTCGACGCCAACCTCGCCGCCGCCGAAGCTTCGGTCGCTGTCGGCAAGTCGGTCAAGGACGTTGCTGGCGTCGAATTCGCCACCATCGAGGAAATCACCGCCGAATATATCCAGCTCGGCCTCGAGGGTGACAAGGTCATCCGCATTCCCGTGAACGGCCTCCAGAAGGACGCCAACGGTGCGATCGCGCTCTACAATGCCGCCGACCTCATCGCCGGTGCCGTGGATCGTCCGGAAGAAGTTCAGGCCGAAGCCGCCGTGGAAGCCGAAGGCGAAGCGACCGCCGAGGCCGATCCGCACGCCGGTCACGACATGGGTGCCGAAGGCGCCAACTAAGTCTCCAGCGAGAGCTTAGGGCTACAAAGGAAGGGCCGGCACCCGGGGAGGGTTGCCGGCCCTTCGTCCTTAAGGCGTGAAGCCCATTGAAAAATCGCGGCCCGACCGCTAGGTCGCTGCGCGAGATTTCGCGACGGGGAGGGCGGTACGCCCCCACGCCCGCTGCGACCAAGAGACAGAAAGACGCACAGACCCATGTTCCAATTCCTTCTCGTCGTTCAGGCCCTGATCGCCCTCGCGCTCGTGTCCGCGATCCTGATGCAGCGTTCGGAAGGTGGCGGTCTTGGCGTCGGCGGCTCGAGCGCCGGTCTCATGACCGCGCGCGGCAAGGCCGATTTCCTGTCGCGTTCGACCGCGATCCTCGCCACCTTGTTCATCGGCATGTCGATCGTGCTCGCCGCGCTCGCCGCGACGCGCGATGAAGAGCGCGGCCTCGACACCAGCCTCGTGGGTGAAACCGCGCCCGTCGCGGCTGATGAAGCCCCTGCGGCACCGGCCGAACCGGCACCTGCCGAAAACGGCGTTCCGCTCGCCCAGTAAGGCGGCGAAAAAGCGGGCCTGTCCCGCTTTTCGACAAATTTTTTAGCCGTGGCAGCGATTCGAGCGCTTGCCACACCGGTCCACTCATGCCTAAGGCAACACCCCCATGGCGCGGTTTATTTTCGTAACTGGCGGCGTGGTCTCCTCGCTCGGCAAAGGTCTGTTGGCAGCCTCCTTGGGTGCCCTCCTCCAGGCGCGTGGCTACAAGGTCCGCAATCGCAAGTTCGACCCGTATCTCAATGTGGATCCGGGAACGATGTCCCCTTACCAGCATGGCGAGGTGTTCGTTACCGACGACGGGGCCGAGACCGACCTCGATCTCGGTCACTACGAACGCTTTACCGGCGTGTCGGCGCACCAGAGCGACAATGTCACCTCGGGGCGCATCTATCAGACGATCATCGCCAAGGAGCGCCGCGGCGACTATCTCGGCGCGACCGTCCAGGTGGTCCCGCACGTCACCGACGCGATCAAGGAATTCGCGCTCAGCGACATCGAGGGCCTCGATTTCGTCATCTGCGAGATCGGCGGCACCATCGGTGATATCGAGAGCCTGCCCTTCATCGAGGCGCTCCGCCAGCTGAGCTTCGACCTCGGCCGCGAGAATGTCTGCTTCGTCCACACCACGCTGGTGCCGTACATCGCGGCCGCGGGCGAGCTGAAGACCAAGCCCACGCAGCACAGTGTGCGCGAGATGACCGGCTATGGCATCCAGCCCGACGTGCTGCTGTGCCGCTCGGAGCATCCGCTGCCCGACAACGAGCGCCGCAAGATCGCACTCTTCTGCAACGTGCCCGAAAGCGCGGTCATCCAGGCGCTCGATGCGCGCTCGATCTACGACGTGCCGATGGCCTATCACAAGGAAGGTCTCGACGACGCCGTGCTCGGCGCCTTCGGCCTTGGCGACGCGCCCAAGCCAGACCTCACCACCTGGCTCGACATCCAGGACCGCATCTCCAACCCGGAAGGGGAGGTGACGATCGGGGTGGTCGGCAAATATGTCGCGCTGCCCGACGCCTACAAGTCGCTCCGCGAGGCACTCGTCCACGGCGGGTTCGCCAACCGGGTGAAGGTCAACATCAAGTGGATCGACGCCGAACTGTTCGAGGGGGACGAGGAGCATCTCGTCGCCGAACTCGAACCGCTCCACGGCATCCTCGTGCCCGGCGGCTTCGGCGAGCGCGGGTCGGAAGGCAAGATCGCCGCGATCAGCTTTGCCAAGAAGCGCAACATCCCCTTCTTCGGCATCTGCCTCGGCATGCAGATGGCCTGCATCGAGGCCGCCCGCACCGAGGCCGGCATCGAGAAGGCCACCACCTCCGAATTCGGCGAAGAGGGCGAACCGATCATCGGCCTCATTACCGAATGGATGAGCGAGGAAGGCCTCCAGCAGCGCTCGGCCGAGGGCGATCTTGGCGGGACGATGCGCCTTGGCGCCTATCCTGCGAAACTGTCGCCCAATTCGAAGGTCGCCGACATCTACGGCACCACCGACATTAGCGAGCGCCACCGCCACCGCTACGAGGTCAACGCCAATTACATGGACCAGCTCGCCAAGGGCGGTCTCGTGTTCAGCGGCATGAGCCCCGACGGGCGCCTGCCCGAGATCGTCGAGCGTCCCGACCTCAACTGGTTCGTCGGGGTGCAATATCACCCCGAGCTGAAGAGCCGGCCGTTCGACCCGCATCCGCTCTTCTCCTCCTTCATCGCCGCCGCGCTCGAACAGAGCCGATTGGTCTAGTTGAAAGCGGGCGCACCCGCTCATAGGTTTGCATCCATGACCGATACCAAACATTCCAAGATGCTCGTCCTCGGGTCGGGCCCTGCGGGCTGGACCGCCGCCATCTACGCCGCGCGCGCGGGCATGAAGCCGATCGTCGTCGAGGGCATCCAGCCCGGCGGCCAGCTCACCACCACGACCGAGGTGGAGAATTACCCCGGCTTCCGCGACGTCATCCAGGGGCCCTGGCTGATGGAGGAAATGAAGGCGCAGGCGGTCAATGTCGGTGCCGAACCCGTCTGGGACCACATCATGGAAGTCGACGTGTCCAAGCGTCCCTTCACGCTGAAAGGCGACAGCGGCACCATCTACACCTGCGACACGCTCGTCATCGCGACGGGCGCGCAGGCCAAGTGGCTCGGCCTGCCGTCGGAAGAACATGCCAAGGGCAAGGGCGCATCGGCCTGCGCCACCTGTGACGGCTTCTTCTATCGCGGCAAGAAGGTCGCGGTCATCGGCGGCGGCAACACCGCGGTCGAGGAAGCGCTGTACCTCACCAACCACAGTGACGACGTCACGCTGATCCACCGCCGCGACAGCCTTCGCGCCGAGAAGATCCTGCAGGACCGTCTCTTCGCCAACGAGAAGATCACCGTTCTCTGGGATCACACGGTGGAAGAGTTCGTCCTCGACGGCGATCCGCAGGCGCTCGTCGGTCTCGACGTGAAATCGACCAAGACCGGCGAAGTCAGCCGCGTCGACTGCGAAGGTGCCTTCGTCGCCATCGGCCATGCGCCCGCGACGGAATTGTTCAAGGGCAAGCTCGAGGTCGACAGCGACGGTTATCTCGTCGTCGAACCCGGCACCCCGCGCACCAACGTGCCGGGCGTCTATGCCTGCGGCGACGTGATGGACAAGCATTACCGCCAGGCGGTCACCGCCGCCGGCACCGGCTGCATGGCCGCGCTCGACGCCGAGCGCTACCTCGCCGAGCTGGAGTTCGCCGAGAAAGCTGCGGCGGAATAAGCGCCGTCACATCGAGAGATAAGGGAGAGCCCTCGCTTGCCGCGGGGGCTTTTCTTTTAGCCGAGCGCGAGGCGCCGCGCGAAGGCGATGAGGCGGCCGTAGGTTAGGAAATCCTCGGCATCCACGTCATCGTCCTCGATGAGCACGCCGAGGCGCTCTTCCAGCGCGGTCAGGAACTGCGCCACCGCCATTGAGTCGAACTCGGGCAGCGCGCCGAACAATTCCGACGCTTCGTCAAAGGCTTGGACCTGGCTCGCCTCGAGGCCGACGGTCTCGACGAGAAGCTCGGCGACGGTCGCATCGACCGTGGCGGCATCGCTCTGGGCGTCCTGCGGTTGTTGAAGTGCGCTCATGGTGGCTCGCCGATAGGCAAAGCGTGGGCTTTTCGCAAGACTGACGCTAGGGCAGGGGCGATGACTGCAATGCCGCTAGACCATCTCACGACCTTCGGAGCGCCCGAGGCCTCCGCGCTGATTCTCGGCGGGGTAACGCATGACTATGCCGCGCTGGAGGCAATGGTAGGACGCCTCGCAGGCTGGCTCCTCACGCATGGGATGGAGCCCGGCGACCGCGTCGCGAGCTGGGACCGCAAGAGCCTCGTCACCTGCCTGATGCCGCTCGCCGCCGCCCGCGCTGGGCTGGTGCATGTGCCCATCAACCCCGTCCTCAAGGGGCCGCAAGTCGCGCATATCCTCGCCGACAGCGGCGCCAAGCTGTTGCTCGCCCCCGAAGCCCGCGCAAAACTGGTCGATGCCGAGGCGCAGTGGCTCGACCCCGCGGCGCTCGACAATGCCCCGCTGCCGCCCTCCGAGCACGATCCCGACAGCCTCGCTGCCCTACTCTACACTTCGGGCTCGACCGGCGCGCCCAAGGGCGTGATGCTGAGCCACGCCAACCTCTGGTACGGCGCCGAGGCAGTTGCCGACTACACCGCGATCACGCCGGCTACGCGCAACCTGTGCGTGATGCCGCTCGCCTTCGACTATGGCCAGAACCAGCTCCTCGCCACATGGCGCGGGGGTGGCTGCGCCATCCCCTTCGACTATCTCCTGCCCAATGACGTCAAGAAGGCGGTCGCAAAGCACCGCGCCACTTATCTCGCAGGGATTCCGCCCTTGTGGCACCAGCTGATGGCGCTCGACTGGGACGGGGCAGGGGAAAGCCTCGACACCCTCACCAATACCGGTGGCCATATGAGCGAGCCGCTCTACCGCCAGCTGCGCGCCGCCTTCCCGCAAGCGCGCCTCCACCTCATGTACGGCCTCACCGAGGCCTTTCGCGCCGCCAGCCTCGACCCCGACCTCGCCGACACCCACCCGGGCAGCGTCGGCACCGCCATCCCTTATGCCGAGCTGATGGTCGTGCGCGAGGACGGCAGCCCCTGCGATGCGGGCGAGGAAGGCGAACTGGTGCAGGCCGGCCCGCTCGTCGCGCAGGGCTATTGGCAGGCCCCCGAGAAGACCGCGCAGCGCTTCCGCCCCGCCCCCTCGCACAGCCGCTATGGCGGCACGGCGGTCTGGTCGGGCGACCGCTTCATCCGTGACGAAGAGGGCCTCCTCCATTTCCGTGCCCGCGCCGATGCGATGATCAAGGTATCGGGCAACCGCCTCAGCCCGACCGAGGTGGAGGAAATCGCGCTGGCCGCCCCCGGCGTGCGCGAGGCCGCGGTGACCGCGATGCCCGAAGAAACCCTCGGCGCCGCCATCATCCTCCACGCCGTTGGCGATGGCGACGATGCCGCGCTTCTGTCCCATTTCCGGCATGCCGCACCTGCCCACTTCGCACCGAGGCGCATCCTGTGGCATGAGGCCTTTCCCAAAGGCGCGACCGGCAAGGTCGACCGCAAAGCACTGGAGGACATGGTTTGAAGGCAATGGGGGGCATTCCGGCGGGCTTCGTGCCTGCGCCCAACGGTGCGCTCGAGATCGAGCGGCACCCCGTCGGTTATTGGATCGAGAAAGCGGGCGGCACCCCGCTGTTCCTCTACGACGTCGAGCGCGTCGAGGCACAGGTTGCCGCCTTCCGCGCCGCCATGCCGTCCCGCATCGCGCTCCATTATGCGGTCAAGTCCAACCCCTTCGGCCCGCTACTCGACAGGATGGCAGCGCTGGTCGACGGTTTTGACCTCGCCTCGCGCGGGGAGATCGCGCGGGTGGCGCATCACGACCTGCCCAAGTCGATCGCGGGGCCCGGCAAGAGCATCGCCGACCATGAGGCCGCGCTGCGCGCCGGCGCGGTCGTCCATGTCGAGAGCGAAGGCGAAGCACAGCGCCTGTGCGATGTCGCGACCCATATCGGCATCCGCCCCAAGGTCGCCATCCGCGTGAACCCGCCCTTCCTCCTGAAGGGCGCGGGGATGAAGATGGGCGGGCTCGCCTCGGCCTTCGGGGTCGATGCCGAGCGGGTGCCCAACCTTGTCGCCTATCTCGTCGACCAGGACTGCGATTTTCGCGGCTATCATGTCTATGCGGGTTCGCAGAGCCTGTCGGAGGACGCCATTGTCGCCGCGCAGAAGGCCACGCTCGATCTCGTCGTCGAACTGACCGGGAAGACCGGCGTGATCCCCGCCGAGGTCAACCTCGGCGGCGGCTTCGGCATTCCCTATTATTCGGGCGAAACCCCGCTATCGCTCCGCGTCATCGGCGACGGGCTCGCACAGGCGCTGAAAGGCCTGCCCGGCAGCTTTGCCGACACGAAGCTCATCATCGAACTCGGCCGCTGGCTGGTCGGCGAGGCGGGCGTCTATCTCACCCGCATCCTCGACATGAAGGAAAGCGGCGGCCAGATTTTTGCCACCACCGACGGGGGCTTGCAGCACATGCTCGCCGCGACCGGCAATTTCGGCCAGTTCCTCCGCCGCAACTATCCCGTCATCAATGCCAGCCGCATGACCGAGGAGGCGGATACAGTGATGAATGTGGTCGGCCGCCTGTGCACCCCGCTCGACCTCTTGGGCGACCAAGTGGCGCTGCCCGCCGATACGCAGGTCGGCGACGTGATCGCCATCTTCTGCGCAGGGGCCTACGGCCTCACGGCCAGCCCGCACGACTTCCTCTCGCAGCCCAAGGCGCTCGAGATGCTCGCCCAGTCGAAGGGCTAGGCTTCGGGGTAGATCGCCTCGACGAAGTAGAGCCCGTCAGGCGGCGCATTGAGCCCCAGTTCCTGCCGGTCCTTCGCCTCCAGCGCGTGGCGGACGTCCCCGGGCGTCCATTGCCCCTTGCCGACGAGGCTCAGCGTGCCGACCATCGAGCGCACCTGGTGGTGGAGGAAGCTGCGCGCGGCGACGCGGAAATGCACTTCCTCGCCGACACGGGCGACCTCGAGGCTGTCGAGAGTCTTCTCGGGGCTTTGGCTCTGGCAATTGACCGAGCGGAAGGTGGTGAAGTCGTGGAAGCCCTCGAGATGCTTCGCGGCCTCGGCCATCGCCTCGACATCGAGCTCCTGGGGCACGTGCCACACCTTGCCCTTGAGGAGCGTCGGCGGGGCGCGGCGGTTGAGGATGCGATAGAGATAGCGCCGCCCGATGCAGCTGAAGCGCGCATGCCAGCCGTCATCGACCGGCTCGGCCGACAGGATGGCGACGGGGTCGGGGCGGAGCAGGGCATTGAGCCCCTCGCACAGGCGAAAACCCGTGACATGCTTCTCGACGTCGACATGCGCGGTCATGGCGAGGCCGTGGACGCCGGCATCGGTGCGGCCCGCACAATGGAGCCGCGCCTCCTCGCCCGTCATGCGGGTGATCGCTTCCTCGATGCTCTGCTGCACCGAGGGGCCGTGATCCTGCCGCTGCCAGCCCATGAAGGGGCCGCCGTCGAACTCGACCGTGAGACGCCAACGGGTCACGTTAGCGTGTCGCCCTTGGCGATGGGGTAGCCGCGCAGCAGCACCTCGGTTTCCTGCGCCCCCTTGCCCGCCCGCTGGGCGCGCAGGATCCGCACCGCGCCGTCACCACAGGCAATGGCCAACGCATCGTCGAGCACCGTGCCGGGGGCACCGCTGCCGTCCGTAGGCTCGGCGGCGAGCAGCTTGATCCGCGTGCCCTCATGTTCGGTCCACGCGCCGGGGAAGGGGGAGAGGCCCTGGATGTGGCGCTGCACCTCCGCCGCGGGCTTCGACCAGTCGACGCGGGCCTCGGCCTTGTCGATCTTGGCGGCATAGGTGACGCCGTCCTCGGGCTGCGGCTCGGCGGTGAAGGCTTCGGGCTGGCCAAGCCATTCGGCGACCATCTCCGCGCCCATATGCGCCAGTTCGTGCGTGAGCGCGGCGGCGTCCTTGTCGGCGACGGGCGTCTCGCGCTTCATCAGCATCGGCCCCGTGTCGAGCCCCGCTTCCATCTGCATGAGCGTAATGCCGGTCGTCTCGTCGCCCGCCATGATCGCGCGCTGCACGGGCGCCGCGCCGCGCCAGCGCGGCAGGAGCGAGCCATGCACATTGACGCAGCCGAGCCTCGGCATGTCGAGCACCGCCTGCGGCAGGATCAGGCCATAGGCGGCGACGATCGCCACATCGGCCTCATGCGCGGAAAATTGCGCCTGCGGTTCGGGCTTCCTCAGCGACTTCGGCGTGAACACGGTTATGCCGAGTTCATCGGCACGCGCATGCACCGCGGTCGGCTGTTCCTTCTTGCCGCGACCCGACGGGCGGGGCGGCTGGCTGTAGACGGCGACGACCTCATGACCACCCGCGACGATGGCGTCGAGGGTGGGCACGGCGAAATCGGGACTTCCCATCATGATGACACGCATGACCGCAGCCTATGGCGCATTGCCAAAGCTTTTCCTATGTCCTTTTGCCATGGCATCGCCCGAACTCGACGCGCTTACCCAGGCGCTCGCCCGGCTCCCGGGTCTCGGACCGCGCTCGGCGCGGCGCGCGGTGCTGCACCTCATCAAGAAGCGCGAAACCAGCCTCGTGCCGCTGTTGAAGGCGCTCGAGACCGTGTCCGACACGCTCGAGACCTGCGACATCTGCGGCAATGTCGACACGCACAATCCGTGCGGCATCTGCACCGACCCGCGCCGCGACGAGAAATCGCTCTGCGTCGTCGAGGAAGTCGCCGACCTGTGGGCACTCGACCGCTCCAAGCTCTTCCCCGGCAAGTTCCACGTCCTCGGCGGAAGGCTGTCCGCCCTCGACGGCGTGCGGCCTGAGGACCTCGCCATCGACAAGCTCGTCGCGCGCATCGAGGCAGGCGGGGTCGAGGAAGTCGTCCTCGCCATGAACGCCACCTTGGAAGGGCAGACCACCGCCCATTATCTCGCCGAGCGGCTGGAGAGCTTCCCCTTGCGCATCACCCAGCTCGCCAGCGGCATGCCGGTCGGCGGCGAACTCGACTATCTCGACGAAGGCACGCTCGCACAGGCGCTTCGCCTTCGTCGTCCCGTCGCCTAGTCATTTGCTTGAAATCGGGGCGTTTCGCTCCTAGATAGCCGCCATGGCCATTCTACCGATCTACGAGACCCCGGACCCCATGCTCCGGCAGATTTCGAAGCCCGTCGCGGAAGTCACCGACGAGCATCGCAAGCTCATCGAGGACATGTTCGAGACCATGTATGACGCCCCCGGCATCGGGCTGGCGGCGGTGCAGGTCGGGCATCCCATCCGCATCCTCGTGATCGACCTCCAGGAGCCGGAAGAGGAGGGCGGCGAGCCGGTCAAGGATCCCCGTGTCTTCATCAACCCCGAGATTCTCGAGACCTCGGAGAATGACATCCCCTATACCGAAGGCTGCCTGTCGGTGCCCGAGCAGTTCGCCGACGTCATGCGTCCTGACCGCATCAAGGCGCGCTGGCTCGACGAGAATGGCAAGCAGTATGAAGAAGAGATCGACGGTCTCCTCGCGGTGTGCCTCCAGCACGAGATGGACCATCTCGAAGGCGTGCTCTTCATCGATCACCTGTCCAAGCTGAAGCGCGACATGGTGCTGAAGAAGCTAGCCAAGATGCGCAAGACCGGCCGCGTTGCCGCGTAAAACGAGAAAAGCCCCGGCTTCCACCGGGGCTTTTTTATTGGCTAGCGACGGTGCTCAGGCGCTGATCGTCTGCGCCGCCTTGCGGCAATCCTCGGCACATTCGCGGCAGATCTGCGCGCACAGCGTGCAATGCGGATTGTCATGCCCCTCGCACTCGCGCGCACAGGCATCGCAGACGCGCGCGCACAGTTCGAGCATGTCTTTCAGCACCGCCTCGTTGGTGCCCGAGCGGCGCGCGCCGAGGCGGGCGGTGGCGGTACACACGTCCGAACAGTCCGAACAGGTGCGCACGCACTGCGTCATGTCCATTTCCTCGGCCGAGCAGGCATCGGCGCAGCTCATGCACATCATCGCGCAATACATGGCGTGATGGACGGCATCGCCGAGCGGCTCGTTATTATGGCCAGCCACATCGGGGTGATAGGAAATCATCTTGCGGATCGACATGAAATTTCTCCCTCCTGTTCCCGGGATCGACGATGGAGAGGGGGGCGGGGTTCCCGCAAAAGCCGCGCTTTTTCACCCGCATGGGGAAAAAGGGTTATCGCGCCGTCATTTAACCCAAATTGGATTTTGGAAATGAAGCGGAAAGGGTTAGGCCTTAGGCAGATACCGTTCGGGGTTAAGGGGAAATTTCCATGGATGCGCTGATCATCGCGCTCGTCGCCATCGTCTGCCTTGGGGGCGGTCTTGCTGCCGGCTGGCACTTCTCGCAGCGAGGATTGAAGGCGATGCAGGACCAGGCCGATTACCTGCAGCAGCGGGTGGTGGATAGCGACCAGGAAGTCGCCATCCTCCGGGAAGAAAACAAGCGCATGAACGAATTGAAGTCGCTGCTCGAGGCGGTCACCGCCGAGCGCGACGAGGCGATGCAGAAGAACGCCGTCCACGAATCCGACAAGCGCCACGTCGAGGAGCGCATCCGCGATCTCGAGGCGACGAAGGACAAGCTGGTGAGCCAGTTCCGCGAGATCGGTGACACCATGCTCGACAAGGCGCACAAGGAATTCCTCGAGAAAGCGCAGAACCGCTTCAACGAGGCCGACCAGAAGAACGAGGCCAAGCTCACCCAGCTCGTCGGCCCGCTCAAGGAGCTGCTCGCCAAGCAGCAGGAAAAGATCGAAAAGGTCGAGAGCGACCGCCTCAGCGCCTATTCGGGCCTCAAGGCGGTGGTCGAGGAAGTGAAGCAGGGGCAGGGGCTCGTGCGCGACGAGGCGCGCAACCTCGTCAACGCGCTGCGCGCCCAGCCCAAGGCGCGCGGGCGCTGGGGTGAGAAGACGCTCGAGAATGTCCTCGAACAGGCGGGGCTCAGCCAGCATATCGACTTCAAGACCGAGGTGTCGGTCGAGGGCGAGGATGGCAAGCTGCGTCCCGACGCGGTCGTCAACCTGCCGGGCGGGCGCCAGCTGATCATCGATGCCAAATGTTCGCTCAACTCCTATCTCGATGCCGCCGACGAGGTCGATGACGACAAGCGGCAGGCGCATCTCGCGCAGCATCTCGCGAGCCTCAAGAACCACGCGCAACAGCTTGGTTCAAAAGCCTATTGGTCGCAGTTCGAGGACAGCGCCGACTATGTCATCATGTTCGTGCCGGGCGAGCATTTCCTGACCGCCGCGCTCGAACAGGACAACAGCCTCTGGGACTGGGCGTTCGAGCGCAAGGTGCTGCTCGCCACGCCGACCAACCTCGTCGCCATCGCGCGCACCGTCGCCAGCGTCTGGCGGCAGGAAAAGCTCGCCAAGGAAGCGGGCGCCATCGCGGGACTGGGCAAGGAATTGCACAGCCGCATCGCCACGCTGGCCGAGCATATCGTCTCGATGCAGACCAACCTCACGCGCACCAACAACGCCTTCAACAAGATGGTCGGCAGCTTCGAGAGCCAGGTGCTCACGCAGGCCAAGCGTTTCGAGGATTATGGGGCGTCATCGGCCAAGGAACTGGCCGATCCGGGGCAGGTCGAGGTGAGCCCGCGCGGACTCGCCAAGCTGGTCGGCGGCCTCAACGAGGCGCAGAAGAAATCGGCGTAAGGGCGGGCTAGCCGCTGCGGCCCGTCGGGGGCACGATGCTATTCTGTCCGCAGCCGCGGAAGGTCTGGCCATCGAAGGTCACGGTGACGCGGTGCGGATAGGTTTCGCCGGCCTCGCCGATGGTGCATTGCCCGCGCGTCGCGACGACGGTCATGCGCTCGCCCTGATAGGTGTCGCCCTCGGTGTGGCCGGGCGTGAAGGTGAGGAGCGTGTCGGTGGCGCGCAGCCCCGCATCGCTCGTCAGGACCATCGACTGTCCCTCGATCGTGAGGCGCCAGTTGGTGCCGGCCGCGGCATAGCGGCTGTCGAGCATCGGGCCGGCCTGGATCGGCCCCTCATAGGGCTGCTGGTAGCCTTGGTTCGAGGCGCAGGCGGCAAGGCCGAGCGCGGCGATCGTCGTGACGAGGGCAGGGGTCTTCATCGGCGTTTCTCCTAGCGGGCGCGGACCGCCTCGATGCGGCCGAGATCGTTCGAGAAGGTGACGCGATCGCCGTCCATGGCGACACGCAGCGGGCGCGACAGGATGTTCGAGGCGCGGCTCTCGAAGCTCATATCGGGGCAGGCCATGCGGGTCATCTGCAGCCCGCCCTGGAGATCGAGCGTCTCGCCATATTGGCGGTAGCTGCCGTTCATCTCGTTGCAGCCGAACTTGGCGTTCACCTGCCCGCCGGGCAGGAAGTTCATGTAATAGCCGCCCGACGGCACCGCGAGCCCGTTGACCCGCGTCACGCGCCAGTTGGTGCGCTCGAGCGGGAAGGACACCTGTTCGTAACCGCGGCTCGTGTCGGTGTAGGAGCCATAGCCCTCGTCCCACTGGCCGTCGAAAAAGCGCGCCGGAGCGCCGCAGCCGCGATACTGGCGCCCGTCGACATAGACCTGCACCTCGTCGGGATAGCGCCGGTCGCTCATCCCGTCCGAACATTCGCGGCGCAGGATGTTCACCGCGATGCGGCGGCCGCGATAGCTGGGGCCCGAATAGCCCTCGCTCTTGCGCGGGGTGCTCTCCACCACCGGCCGGCCGTCGGGGCTCTCGAAGCGCATTTCCTCGGGGGTGATCGTCAGGCTCCAGAAAGGCTCGGTCCCGACCGCGCGATAGGGATCATAGCCATAAGGATCGCGAGAGGGCTCGTAGCGCCCCTGCGGATATTGGCTGCCCGGCGGCGGCGGGTCATAGGGGTAATAGCCCCCATAGTCCCCATAGGGATCGCGCGGCCCGTAAGGCTGGACGCAGGCGGTGAGCGAGAAGGCGAGCAGGGCGGGGACAAGATACCTCATGGCCCCGAAACGATTGCGGAAAGCTAGCGGTTCCGCCAGCTCGAGCGCACCTCGAAGGCGGTGATCGCGGCAGCGATGGCGGCGTTGAGGCTGTCGGCACGGCCGTGCATGGGGATCTTCACGAGGAGGTCGCATTCGGCCTCATAGGGCTCCGGTAGCCCCTGGCTCTCGTTGCCGATGAGGATGAAGCAGGGCGCCTCATAGGGCGCGTCGCGATAGTCGTAATCGGTCTGGAGGCTGGTGCCGACGAGCTGGCCCTTGCCCGAGCGCAGCCACGGCAGGTAGTCCTCCCAGCGCGCCTGTGCGATCTTCTGGGTGAAGATGGCGCCCATCGAGGCGCGCACGGTTTCCACCGCGAAGGGATCGGCGCAGTCATCAATGAGGATCAGCCCGCCCGCGCCGACCGCATCGCCGGTGCGCAGGATGGTGCCGATATTGCCGGGATCGCGCAGCTTCTCGCCGACGAACCAGATGTCCGATGCCGACCGGTCGAGCGCCTCGAGGCTGGTATCGGGCTGGTCATAGGCAGCGATCAGCGCCTGCGGATTGTCCTTGCCGCTCATCTTGGAGAGGATGTCGGGGCTGGTCAGGATGGCATCGCCGCCCGCCGCCTCGGTCGCCGCGATGATCTCGCGCGCCAGCGGGTGCTGCGCGCCCTGCGGCCCGAAGGCGATCAGGCGGGGCAGGCGGCCTTCATCGCGCGCCTCGGTGATGATGCGCAGCCCCTCGGCAAGGAACAGCCCTTCCGAACGCCGTGCCTTCTTGTCGCGGAGCGAGCGGATGAACTTGACGGTGCTGTTGGAAAAGGAGGTGATTTCGCGCGGCATGGCTTTGCCCCTAGGGCGTCCGGCGCGAAAGCTCAATCTTCGTAGAAACGGTCCTTCACCAGCCCCGCCAGCTTGTCGAGCGCGGGCTGCGCCTCCTCGCCCTCGACATGGATGGTGATGCAGTCGCCCATCGCGGCGCCGAGCATCATGAGGCCCATGATCGACTTGCCGGTGACGCGGTTGCCGTCCTTCTCGACCTCGACCGTGACATCATCGCCGATCTCGTGGACCAGGTTGACGAACTTGGCCGAGGCGCGCGCATGCAGGCCGCGGCGGTTGGAGATCTTGATCTTCTTGGAAGCGCTCATGGAAACTCTCAGGCGGCGGCTTCGCCAAGGATCTCGGAGGCAACCGAGATATATTTGCGCCCCGCATCGCGCGCCGCGGCGACGGCATCGACGACGCTCATCGTCTTGCGCGCGCTCTCGAGCCGGATCAGCATCGGCAGGTTGATGCCGGCGATGACCTCGACGCAATTGCTGTCGCCCATCAGGCTGATCGACAGGTTCGACGGGGTGCCGCCGAACAGGTCGGTGAGGATGATGACGCCGTCCCCCTGGTCGGCACGCTCGATCGCTGCCGCGATGTCGGCCCGACGGACCTCCATATCGTCCTCGGGGCCGATACAGATGCCTTCGACGGCATCCTGCTTGCCCACCACATGCTCCATCGCCGTGATGAACTCGGTCGCCAGGCGGCCGTGCGTGACCAAAACCAAACCGATCATGAAACCGCTCTGTCCTTCTTCCGCTTCTCGTAACGGTCGTCGGGCTCGGACCTTAGGTCGCGATGCCGGATCGACACGTCATGGCCGAGTGCCTCGAGGCGCTTTGCCATGTCTTCCGTCGCAGCCACCGAACGGTGTCGGCCCCCCGTACAGCCGAAAGCGATCGTCAGATAATGTTTGCCCGCTTCCCAATAGCGCGGAATAAGGTCAACCACCAATGTTTCAATCCGGTCCATGGTCTGCCCATAGGCTGGATCGGCAGAAACGTAGGTTTTCACCGGTTTATCGCGTCCCGTCAGCGGTTTCAGATCGGGTACCCAGTGCGGATTGTCGAGGAAACGCATGTCGAAAACGAGATCGGCGGTGCGTGCGACTCCGCGCGCGAAACCGAAACTGGCGACCGTGATCACCGGTTTGTGCGTGTCCTCGCCATAGCGGCTCCTGAGCTGTTCGCGCAGTTCGATGGGCTTCAGGGCGGTGGTGTCGATGACCGCATCGGCATGGGCGCGCAGCCCCTCGATGAGCCTTCGCTCGAGCCAGATGCCGTCCTCTGCGGGGCGATCCCCCGCGAAGGGATGGCGGCGGCGGGTCTCGTCATAGCGGCGCGCAAGCTCGGAGGAAGAGCAGTCGATGTAGAGGATTTCCTGCCGGACATCGGGCCCGAGCTTCTCGAGGGTGGCGAGCAACGCCTCGATCGAGAAGCCGCGGCTGCGAAGGTCGATGCCGATGGCCATCGGGGAGGGATCCTCGCCCGTGTCCTGCCGCACATAGGCCTCGAGCATCGACAGCGGGAGATTGTCGACAAAGTCCCATCCCCAGTCCTCGAGCGTGTGGAGCGCGGTCGACTTGCCCGCCCCCGACAGGCCGGTGACGAGGAGCAGGCGGCGCTGCGGCTCGTCCCCGCTCATCGGGCTTCCTCGCGATCGAGCGCTTTCTCGACGAGGATGGGGGCCGAGGCCGCCCGCGCATTGAGGGCGAGCAGCGGAATGGACGTACCGAGCAGGGTCAGTTCCTTTTCTTCCAGCGGGAAACGTTCGACAGGGCCGTCGAGCCCGATGGCCAGCGCCACCGGCACATCGTCCTGGTGCGGCAATTCGAGGATGCCGAGGCCGCGCGCCTCGAGCTTGCCCGCGATGGTAGGCGGCGCCGAGGCGAGGAGGCGGCCCTCCTTGATGTGCACCAGCGTGCGGTCATCGGAAATAAGGCCGTGGCCGCGGTCGATGAGCCTGAGGGCAAGGTCGGACTTGCCCGAGCCCGACACGCCCATCAGCAGCACGGCAAATCCATGCACCGCGACGCTGGAGGCGTGGACGATATCGCTCGACCCGTCTCTCATGCGCCCTCCCAGCCGGGCAGGAGGATGGTGAAGCAGGCGCCCACGGCGCCATCGTCGCGATCGCAAACCATGATGTCCCCGTCATGCCCCTCCACGATGGCGCGCGCAATAGCGAGGCCGAGGCCGGAGTGACGCCCGAACTCGCGTTTTTCGGGGCGATGCGAGTGAAAACGGTGGAAGATGGCGTCGCGCTCGTCCTCGGGCACGCCCGGTCCCTCGTCGGTGATGGTGAGGCGGATCATCGCGCCCTTTCGCGCGATGGCGATGGCGATGCGCCCCTTGGGGGGCGAGAAGCTGACCGCATTGTCGATGAGATTGTCGATCGCGCGCGCCAGCCGCGTCGGCTCGCCGAAGACGATGAAAGGCGGGGTGCCCTCGGTGGTCAGCGAGAAGCGCGCATTGCCCGTCTCGCGCCGTTCCTCCCAGCCGCGGATGAGCAGGCGTGCAAGCTCGTCGATCGGCACCGGCTCCAGCTGCGCGCGGGTGAGTTCGGCATCGGTGCGCGCGGCCTCGGAGATGTCGCTGATGAGGCGGTCGAGCCGGATGACGTCCTGCCGCACGACATCGAGCAGGCGGGCGCGAACCTTGGGGTCATCGACCCGCTCGAGGCTGTCGACAGCGCTGCGCAGGCTGGCGAGCGGGTTCTTCAGCTCGTGGCTGACATCGGCGGCAAAGGCCTCGATCTTGTCGATGCGCTCCTGCAGCGCCTTCGACATGTCGCTGACCGCGCGGGCGAGCGCGCCGACCTCGTCATGGCGCCGCGGCAGGCGCGGCACGTTGACCTGGCGGGCTCGGCCCGTGCGCACGCGGTGCGCGGCGAGCGCGATGCGCCGCAGCGGCCGCGCGATGGTGCGGGCGAGGAAGAGCGACATGCCGATGCCGACGAGCAAGGCGAAAGAGAGGAGCACGGCGAGCGTCGAGCGCTGGCGGCGCACGCGGTCGGTATAATCACGGTCGTTGATGCTGGCGAGCAGCGTGCCGCCGCGCGGGGTGGGGGCGGCAGCGGTGAAGACGGGGGTGCGGTCGGGTGCCTCGCGGACGCGGGTGACGACGTCTCCTGCATCACGCGCCTCGGCAATCTCGGGCCAGGCCTCGGCGCGGTCGGCGCGGGGTTCCTCATAGGGTTCGATCGGGTCGGCGGCGACCAGCGCGTTGAAGCCGCGGTCGATGATCCTCGCCGCCTTCTTGGTCCAGCGCTGGCTGTCGGGATCCTGCAATTCGTAGGTCGCCGCGCCGCCCTCCCAGCTGTCGGCGACGAGTTTGCCGGTGGGGTCGTAGATCCTGAGCCGCGCCCCCTCCGCCGACCCCAGTGCCGACAGGAGCCCGAGCCGCTGGTCCATCGGCACCTGAGCGCTCGCCCGTGCGGCGGCCATGGCGTCCACCGCGAGCCGGTCGACGCGCTCGTTCCTGAGCTGTGTGCGATAGGCGTCGAGCCACAGGATCCCCAGCGCGACGATGAGGATGGGCAGGATATTCACCGCGAGGATGCGGTGGACGAGCGTCCAGTAGCGCCAGAAGGCGGGGACATCCCCGCGCACCCGCGCCGAGATGAAGTTGAAGGGCGGCGGGATCATTCCTCGCCGAACCGGTACCCGACCCCGTAGAGCGTCTCGATCGCGTCGAAATCGTCGGCCACCGCGCGGAACTTGCGGCGGATGCGCTTGATGTGGCTGTCGATGGTGCGGTCATCGACGAAGACATCGTCATGATAGGCCGCATCGAGCAGCTGGTTGCGGCTCTTCACCACGCCGGGGCGCTGGGCGAGGCTGTCGAGGATGAGGAATTCGGTCACGGTGAGCGTGACCGGCTTGCCGTCCCAGCTGACCTTGTGGCGCGCCGTGTCCATCTCGAGCCGGCCCCGGGAGACGAGTTTGCCTTCCTCCGCCTCGCCGCCGTCATTGTCGCCGTTCGAGCGCGCCAGTTCCTGTCGCCGCAGGATCGCCTTGATCCGCGCGATGAGGAGCCGCTGCGAGAAGGGTTTGGTGATATAGTCGTCGGCACCCGCGCCGAGACCCTCGGCCTCGTCGAGTTCATCGTCCTTCGAGGTGAGGAAGATGACCGGCATGGTGCCGACGGGCGGCGGTGCCTCGCGCACCTTCGCGAGCAGTTCGAGCCCGTCCATCTGCGGCATCTTGATGTCGAACACCCCGAGGTCGGGGGGATTGTCGGCGAAGGCGCGCAGGGCGGCGGCTCCGTCGGTATAGACCCGGGTCCCGAAGCCCTCGGCCTGGAGCGCGATCGATACGGAAGTGAGGATGTTCCGGTCGTCGTCCACGAGCGCGATTGTCTGCGTCATTGCAACCGGCTTTGGCGGTTTCGAGTTGGAAAAACAAGAAAGTTCAATCCGTGAACGTTCACAGCTTTGACCGCGCCGGTCCTAGCTGTCATGGGCGCTTGCATACGTATGCGACGGCCGGGGCGGACGTCGCCGACGGGGAAAAATCGAAAGGAAATCAAGTGACTGACCGGACGCCGAAGCTGAAGCTCGACGATCAGGGGTTTGCCACCAGTGCGTCGATTCATTGGAACCTCACCACCGCGCCCCTGGTGGAGCAGGCGCTAGACCGCAACGAAGGCAAGCTCGCCAAGCATGGCCCGATCGTCGTCGAAACGGGCAAGCACACCGGCCGGTCGGCCAATGACAAGTTTATCGTCAAGGATGCGGTTTCCGCCGACACCGTCTGGTGGGGCAAGACCAACAAGGCGATGAGCGAGGAGCATTTCGCCAACCTCCTTTCGGACTTCAAGGCGGCGCTCAAGGACAAGGACGAACTGTTCGTCGCCGACCTTTATGGTGGCTCGCAGCCCGAGCACCGCGTCAACGTGCGCGTCATCAACGAATATGCGTGGCACAACCTGTTCATCCGCACGATGCTGGTGCGTCCCGAGACGGAAGAACTCGCCGATTTCGCGCCCGAATATACGATCATCGACCTGCCCAGCTTCCGCGCCGATCCCGAGCGTCATGGCTGCCGCAGCGAGACCGTCATCGCGGTCAGCCTCAAGGAAAAGATGATCCTCATCGGCGGCACCGAATATGGCGGCGAGATGAAGAAGTCGGTCTTCGGCCTCCTCAACTTCCTCCTGCCGCAGGACGGCATCATGCCGATGCACTGCTCGGCCAATATCGGCCCCGATGGGGACACCGCCATCTTCTTCGGCCTGTCGGGCACCGGCAAGACGACCCTGTCGGCCGATCCCAAGCGCACGCTGATCGGCGATGACGAGCATGGCTGGTCGGACAGCGCGGTCTTCAACTTCGAAGGCGGCTGCTACGCCAAGATGATCCGCCTGTCGGAAGAAGCCGAGCCCGAGATCTACGCCACCACGAAGAAGTTCGGGACGGTGCTCGAGAATGTCGTGATGGATCCCGTCACCCGCGAACTCGACCTCGACGACAACAGCCTCGCCGAGAACAGCCGCGGTGCCTATCCGATCGATTACATCCCGAACACGAGCGCCGACAATCTCGGTCCCGTGCCGCAGAACATCATCATGCTGACCGCCGATGCCTTCGGTGTGCTGCCTCCGATCGCCAAGCTCACGCCCGACCAGGCGATGTACCACTTCCTCTCGGGCTATACCGCCAAGGTCGCGGGCACCGAGATCGGCGTGACCGAGCCCGAAGCGACCTTCTCGACCTGCTTCGGCGCGCCCTTCATGCCGCGTCACCCGACCGTCTACGGCAATCTTCTCAAGAAGCGCATCGCCGAGGGCAAGGTCGACTGCTGGCTGGTCAACACGGGCTGGACCGGCGGCAAATATGGCGTCGGCAACCGCATGCCGATCAAGGCCACGCGCGCCCTTCTCGATGCTGCGCTCGATGGTTCGCTCAATGATGCCGAGTTCCGCAAGGACCCGAACTTCGGTTTCGCGGTGCCGGTCGCGGTGCCGGGTGTCGACAGCGCCATCCTCGACCCGCGTTCGACGTGGGAAGACAAGCAGGCCTATGACGCCACGGCGGCCAAGCTGGTCGACCTCTTCAATGAAAACTTTTCCGAGTTTGCCGAGCATGTCGACGCGGGTGTCCGCGAAGCAGGCCCGGTGAAAGCGACGGTGTAAGTCACCGACTGCCCCGTCAGGAGAGAGAGGGCCCGTCCGGCAGCGATGCCGGGCGGGCTTTTCCTTGGGCCCATGCCACCTTCGTTCTCAAATCGACGCCATGCCTAAGGACTCGTCGCGCCCTAACGCCCTATTCGTCCCAGTCGGTGAAGGGGTCGGCGCGCGCCTCGGCGTCATAGGCGCCGCGTTTGATCAGGCGCTCGTAGTGGCGCGCCATGTCCTCGTAGAGCCATTTGACGTCGCCGCTCACGGCAGTTTCGGCGCGCGCGCGAAAATGCTCGACGCGTGCCTCATAATCTTTTCGTTGGGCCAACAAGCCAAGTCCTGCGCTCAAGCGCCGGTACGTCGTATCCGGCTGTCACAGGTTGCTTGGGGCGGAAACGCCTTGTGATGGAATGCTTTTATCAGCTTCATTCACTTGAAGAAAGCTCGCCGTCGGAAGCGACCATTTCGGTTGCCAGATGCGCGGTGAAAAAGTCGAGCCCGAGCGTCATCATGCGCGGCACGAACAAATTGCCGTGATCGCCGTCGGCATAGACTTCGAAGCGCACCGGCACCTGTTTTTCGGAAAGCTTTGCGGCGAAGGCCCCGGCGCCCTCGCGCAGTCCTTTGAATTCCAGCTCGCCCGTGTCGATGAACAGCCCGCCCAGCGAACGCAATGCCTCGGCATGGGTATCGAGCACATGATAGGCGAAACGCGCACGGCGGCGCTCCATGACCGAACGATCCACGACCAGCGCGCCATCGACGCGGTCGAAGATGAAGTCCGAATAGAATGGGGCGTTGGCCGGATTGGGCGAATAGACAGCGCCCATCGCGGCCTCGACATTGACGTTGAAGTCGTGGGGGCGAAAGCCGCTCGATCCCGGCAGGTCGTCGGCCGAGCCCAGGCCCTCCACGGTCGTGTAGATCTGCTCGGAAAGGCCCGTGATGCGTCCGCCCTCGTCCAACTCCATCACGGTGGTGTGGCTTTTCTCGTCGGGGCCGAGACAGCAGGGCGCCATCGCATAGACGGCATTGAACATGTCGGGGTGGAGCATGGCGATACGGATGCTCCCATGGCCGCCGCCAGAATGGCCCGCGAGCCCGCGGCTCTCGCGCTGGGGCAGGGTCCGGTAATGGGCGTCGACATGGCCGACGACGTCCTTGACGACATAATCGGTCCAGTTGCCGGTGACCTCGCTGTTCATCCAGAAGCTGTGCTTGAAGGCGTTGCGCCCGTTGGGGGCGACGAGGATCATCTCGGGGATGGCGTCATGTTCGAACTTGGCCGCGATCCATTCGGCGGTGATGAGGCCCGCCGCCTTGTAGGGGCTGTCGAGATTGGCCGGTCGTTCGGCGGCGTCGAGCGGCTTGAGCCACGTTTGGTCGGTGCCGTGAAAGCCGTGCAGGAGGTAGAGGACCGGATAGCGCCGGTCGGGCTCGCTGTCATAGCTCGGCGGCAGATAGACATTGACCGCCTGCGTCGTGGGCGTGCCGAGGAGATTACCCTCGAGCGAGGGAGCGGGGACGGCGATCTCGACAATCTCGCCAATATCTTTCGCGCCATCCTGCCCCTGTGCGGGAGCAGCCGGGGCGAGTGCCATGCTCGCACCGACGATCACCGTTGCGATCCGCTTCTTCATCATCATGCGCCCCCTATTACCGTCCATGAGAAACTATCATGGATCAATATCTGGGCGGATCGCAAGGGGGCGATGCGAAAAGGCCCGGCATCCCTCGCGGGACACCGGGCCTTCTTGACGCATGACGACGTCGGGTCAGGCGGCGGCCTTCACCTCGAGCAGCTTGACGTTGAAGACGAGGTCCTCGCCCGCGAGCGGGTGGTTGCCGTCGGCGGTGACCTTGTCCTCGGCGACGTCGATGATGACGAAGCTGTGGACTTCGCCCGACTGGCCCTTGGCGGCGAGGCTCATCCCCACTTCCGGCGCCTGCTCGGCAGGCAGCTTGTCGCGCGGGATGTCCATGATGAGTTCGGCGCGGCGCGGGCCGAAGCCGTTCTCGCAGCTGAGCTCGACGGTCTTTTCCTCGCCCACGCTCATGCCGGTAAGCGCGGCGTCGATGGTGGGGAAGATCTGCTCGTCGCCGAGTGTGAGCGTCTGCGGCCCGCCCGCGCTCTCGGTGCTGCCGACAAGCGCGCCATTCTTCTTCTTGACGGTGAAATCGATGACGACGGTGTCGCCCTGCTTTGCAGTGGTCATGATGATCTTTCGCTATTCTGGAATTCGGGTGGCCCGGGTCGGAAGCGGAAACGTGTTTCCCGCTTCAGGAGCCTTCGGAGGCCTTGTCGCAAGGGCAGGGGGCGGGTGTCAAACTTTGGTCGCCCGCGGCATGGCAAGCTGTTCGATCAATGCTGCCCCGACTGTCGCGACGCCTGTTTTCCGTGAAGCGCTCGGGCCGTGTAATATCTGGCCATCTGCAAGTGCGCCATCTCTGCGGCAGGCGAGTGGGTGTCTTCCGCCAAGCGGCATTCCTGCTCGGCTCGCTTGAGAAAATATCTGAGGTCTTCCTGCTTCATGATATCCCGATTTCACAGCCGCGTAGTAGCAGAAAAACGTCGTTCTTTCAATGCGATAACAGTTTAGGGCCCAGCGATTCCACTATGCCCCCGCAATATAGCGGCTCACATTCTTCGCGAGCACGTCCATCGGCACGTTGCCGCCCCTGATCACCGCATCGTTGAAGCCCTTGAAACGGTAGGCGCTGCCCATCTCCGCCTGCGCGCGGTCTCGTTCGCGGTTGATGGCGATATGGCCGACCTCGTAGCTGCACGCCTGTCCGGGCCATGAGCAATAGCGGTCGATTTCGGGAGCGACTTCGGCGATCGGGTTGCCGTTGGTCTCGTGGAACCACTGCACCGCTTGGTTCCGCCCCCAGCCCTTGGCGTGGAGGCCGGTATCGACAACCAATCGACAGGCGCGGAAAGCGATCGACTGGAGATAGCCCAGCTTGAACACCTCGTTGCCGCGATAGACGCCGAGTTCGTCGGCGAGCTGTTCGGCATAGAGCGCCCAGCCTTCGGAATAAGCGCCGAAGCTCAACAGCGTGCGGATCAGCGGCAGCTGGTTGGCATATTCGCCCTGCCACACATGCCCCGGGATCGCCTCGTGGTGGAGCAGGCTCGGCAGGGTGAACTTGGGGTGGATCGCGGTGTCGTAGAGGTTGATCCAGAACTTGCCCGGCACGCTCCCGTCGATCGAGCCCGCGCCGCCATAGGCGCCCGGCGCGCCCGGCTCTTCCTCGGGCGGCAGGCGGCGTATCTCGACATTGCCCGGCGCCAGCGTGTCGAAGGCATTGGGCATCTCGGCGCGGATGATCTCGAGCCGTTCGTCGAGGAAGGCGAGCAACTCTGTACGACCCTCGTCGGTGTTCGCGAAGAGATAATCGGGATCCTCGCTGAGTGCCTTCATGCGCTCGCCAACGGTGCCGTGGGTATAGCCGACCGTCTTCAGGATACCGTCCATTTCCGCATAGATCTCCTCGAGCCGGTCGAAGCCGAGCTGGTGGATTTCGTCGGGTGACAGGGTGGTGGTGGTCGAGGCCTTGAGCGCCCAGGCGTAGAAGTCGCTGCCATGCGGGCGCGCGTCCATGCCGGGCGCTTCGGAGGCGAGCGGGCGTTGGCGCTCCATCTCGGCGATCTGCCGCTGCATCGCGGGGGCGACCCGCTGCGCGGCGATCGCATGGGCACGGCCGGCCCAGTCACCCGCGAAGGTGGCACGGCGCGCGAGCGAGGTGACGAGCGTACCGTCCTCGGCAAGCATGTTGGCATGCGCCGCGCGCATCTGCGGCAGCGCCTTGTCGATGAGGAAGCCCGGGGGGACCAGCCCCTCGTCGCCTGCCGCCATCTTCATTCGCATGGTCTCGCCGTCGAGCTGGTCGGCGAAGCTCTCGAGGCGCGACAGATAGGCCTCGGCATCGGCTTCATTCTCGACCGTGTGGCTCGCATCGAGGAAGCGGGGGATGTCGAGATAGGCGCCGACATTCTGGACCACGACATAGGGCGTGTTGCGCCAGCTGCCGACGGTCGGGTCCCCATAGGGCAGCGCCATGCCTTCGAGCGCGGTCGCATAGGCCGAGCGCACGACCTCGACGCTGGTCCGCGTGTCGGCATCGAGCGCGTCCGTATCGACGCCCGAGAGGCTGGCGAGGTCGGCGGCGACGCGGGCTTCGAGCGCAAGCCGTCCTGCGGGGCTGCGATCCTCGAGCCGCGACTTCAGCGGCGCCCGTGCGCCCTCGTCGATCCCCAATGTCGTGGCTTCCTCGGGCTTCAGCCAGAGAAGGTTCTCGGCGATGCGGTCGAGGAGCGCGGGGACATCGCCCGCCGCGACCGGCGCGCGCATGGGGGCGACCGCCTGCGGTCCGGCACAGGCGGCAAGGCCCAGCGTGGAAGCCCCGGCGGCGAGCGCCTCGCGGCGGGTCAAGGCGATCGACATGGCGTTACTCCTCAGGCGGGCGGCAGGGCTTCGGGTGCCTCGACGACGAGGCGCGTGCCCTCGACGGCGCGGATCTCGAGGCGGTCGCCGGCCTTGGCGCCGACGGGGCCGCGCGCATTCCATTCGCTGTCGCCAAGCTTCACGCGGCCCTCGCCATAAGGGAAATCGGTGGCGGCGGTAACGGCGCGCCCGATGACCTGGAGCGACCGCTCGTTGAGCATGCCGTCGCTCTCGTCGATCGCGGGGCGCGCATAGAAGCGCCGCCCGACGAACACCGCGACCACCGTATAGACGGTGAACAGCACGATCTGCTCGGTCAGCCCGAGATCGAAGGCCCAGGTGAAGGCGCCCGCGGCGATGGCCGCGATGCCGACGAAGGCGAGGAAGACGCCCGGCACCATCAATTCGGCGGCCAGCAGCAGCAGCCCCGCGACGATCCACCAGCCGCCGGGCGGGATCTCGCCCAACATCAGTCGCGACCGATCTTGGGCGTGCCCGTGCCCGAGACGCGGGGCTTGGAGGTTTCGGCATCATCCTTGCCGAGGATATCCTTCGACAGTTCGGCAATGCCGCCGAGCGAGCCGATCAGGTTGGTCGCCTCGACGGGGAAGAGAATGGTCTTGGCATTGGGCGAGGTGGCGAACTTGCCGATCGCGTCGACATATTTCTGCGCGATGAAGTAGTTGATCGCCTGCTTGTCTCCGCTTGCGATGGCTTCGGAGACGACCTGCGTGGCGCGGGCTTCGGCCTCGGCGAGGCGGACGCGCGCCTCGGCTTCGGCATAAGCCGCTTCGCGCTCGCCCTCGGCCTCGAGGATCTGCGATTGCTTGTCGCCCTCGGCGCGCAGGATTTCCGACTGGCGCTCGCCCTCGGCCTCGAGGATGGCGGCGCGCTTCTCGCGCTCGGCCTTCATCTGGCGGGTCATGGCGTTGACGATGTCGGCGGGCGGGCGGATGTCCTTGATCTCGACGCGGGTGATCTTCACGCCCCATGCCTCGGTCGCCTGGTCGACGACGCTGAGGAGGCGGGCGTTGATCTCGTCACGCTTCGACAGCGTCTCGTCGAGGTCCATCGAGCCCATCACGGTGCGCAGGTTGGTGGTCGAGAGCGCCATCAGCGAAGAATAGAGGTCGCTCACTTCATAGGCGGCCTTGGAAGCGTCGAGCACCTGGAAGAAGACCACGCCGTCGACCGACACCATGGCATTGTCGCGGGTGATGATTTCCTGGCCGGGAATGTCGACGACCTGTTCCATCATGTTGATCTTGTGGCCGACGCGATAGAGGATCGGCGGCACGAAATTGAAGCCGGGCGTCGCGGTGCGGGTGAACCGCCCGAAATGCTCGATCGTATAGCGATAGCCCTGCCGCACGATCTTGATCGCCGCGGCAAAGTAGAGAAACACGAAGAAGGCGAGAACGCCGACGATGATTTCCATGAAAAGTCCCCCGGAATTACTGGTCGGGACCAGCATGCAGGAGTGGCCTGAGTGACGCAACGCAGATTCGGGTATCGGGCCGTCCTGTTCGACCGACCGGCAGTCCTCTTCTGCCCCGCGAGCCGCGCCAGCGCGGTGGCGAAGGCGAGGCAGAGCGGCGCCGACATGGTCATCCTCGATCTCGAGGATGCGGTGCCGGAAAAGGACAAGGCCGCCGCGCGCGACGCCGCCGTGGAGGCGGTGCGCGAGGACTGGCCCATGCCCGTCGGCATCCGCGCCAACGGCATCGGCCACGGCGCCCATGCCGCCGATGTCGCTGCTATCGGCGCCAGCATGGCCGACTTCCTCGTCCTGCCGCTGGTCAACGAGGCCGACAGCCTCGCCGCCATCGCGGCCAAGGGCGACCTGCCGGTGGCCGCAATGGTCGAGACCGCGCGCGGCGTGGTGTCGGTGGGCGACATCGCCGAGGTCGCCGCGATGCTGATCGTCGGCACCAACGACCTTGCCGCGGACCTGCGCCTGCCTGCGGGGGCGGGGCGCAGTTCGATGGAATATGCGCTGCAGCGCGTGCTGCTCGCGGCGCGGGCGCGGGGCATCGCCGCCTATGACGGCGTGTGCAATGTCATCGACGCGCCCGACCAGCTCCATGCCGAGGCCAAAGATGCGCACCGGCTCGGCTTCGACGGCAAGACCCTGATCCACCCCAAGCATATCGCGCCGGTGCAGGCGGCATTCGCACCGTCGGAGGCCGATGTGGAGCGGGCGAAGAAGGTCGTGGCACTCGCAGAATTGCCGGGCGGGGCGATGAATTTCGAGGGCGAGATGGTCGAGGCCATGCATATCGCCTCGGCAAAGCGTCTGCTGGCACGCGCGGGGCTTGGCGAATCGGGCTGATTTTGCAAGGGGAGGGGATGGCCCAAGACATCCCCCTCGCACTCACCTTCGACGACGTCCTCCTGCAGCCGCGCAAGTCGAGCGTGCTGCCCAGCCAGGTGTCGACCCGCACCCGCTTCACCCGCGGCATCGAGCTATCCATTCCCGTCCTCTCGGCGGCGATGGACACGGTGACCGAAGCCGACATGGCGATCGCGGTCGCCCAGCTCGGCGGCATGGGGGTGCTCCACCGCAACCTGTCGATCGGCCAACAGGCCGGCGCGGTCCGCGCGGTCAAGCGCTTCGAGAGCGGCATGGTGGTCGAACCGATCACCATGCGCCCCGACCAGAGCCTCGCCGAGGCGCTCGAACTGATGAAGGCCAACAAGATCAGCGGCATCCCGATCGTCGAGGGCGACGCAAAGCTCGTCGGCATCCTCACCAATCGCGACGTCCGCTTCGCCGAGAACCCGAACGTGCCGGTGAGCGAGCTGATGACCAGCGAGAATCTCGCCACCGTGCCCGTCGGCGTGAGCCAGGAGGAAGCGCGCAAGACGCTTCACCAGCGCCGCATCGAGAAGCTGCTCGTCACCGACAAGGACGGCAAGCTCGTCGGCCTCATCACCACCAAGGATATCGAGAAGGCGGTCGCCAGCCCCGATGCCACCAAGGACGAGGGCGGGCGCCTGCGCGTCGCTGCCGCCTCTACGGTGGGCGAAAAGGGCCTGAAGCGCGCCGAGGCACTGATCGATGCGGGCGTCGACTGCATCGTCATCGACACCGCGCACGGCCATAATGATGCGGTCTCCGAAGCGGTTGAGGCGGTCAAGAAGATGTCGGGCGATGTGCAGGTCGTCGCCGGCAATGTCGCCACCGCCGAGGCTACCCGCGCGCTGATCGACGCGGGGGCCGATGCGGTGAAGGTCGGCATCGGCCCGGGCTCCATTTGCACCACCCGCATCGTCGCAGGGATCGGCGTGCCCCAGCTCACCGCCGTCATGCAATGCGCCGAGGAAGCCGATAAGTCCGACGTGCCGATCATCGCCGATGGCGGCATCCGTACCTCGGGCGACATGGCCAAGGCGCTGGCGGGCGGCGCGAGCGCGGCGATGGTCGGCTCGCTGCTCGCGGGCACCGAGGAAGCGCCGGGCGAGACGTTCCTTTACCAGGGCCGCGCCTACAAGAGCTATCGCGGGATGGGCAGCGTCGGGGCGATGAGCCGCGGCTCGGCTGATCGCTATTTCCAGCAGGACGTGAAGGACCAGATGAAGCTGGTGCCCGAGGGCATCGAGGGCCGCGTGCCCTTCAAGGGCCCGGCGCGCGACATCGTCCACCAGCTTGTCGGCGGGGTGAAGGCGGCGATGGGCTATACGGGCTCGGCCACCATGGCCGACTTCCGCGAGCGCGCGCAGTTCGTGCGCATCACCAATGCGGGCCTGTCGGAGAGCCACGTCCATGACGTCTCGATCACCCGCGAGGCGCCGAACTACCCGACCCGCTAGGGGAAACGAAATGACGCCTGCCGCAAGACTCCAGGCGGCGATCGAGATCGTCGACGCGGTGATCGAGGCCGCGACGAGCGGCGGCGCGCCCGCCGACACGCTCGTGCGCGACTATTTCCGCACTCGCCGTTACGCCGGTTCGAAGGACCGCCGCGCGGTGCGCGAGCTCGTCTATGCGATGATCCGCCGCCATGCCGAACCGCCGCCCTCGGGCCGCGTGGCCGCCTTGGGACTCGTCGAGGACGATCCTGAACTGGCAGCGTTGTTCGACGGCAGCGAGCACGGGCCCTCGCCGATCGAGGCCACCGAGCGCGCCATGCCTGCGGGGCAGGTGCCGGATTGGCTGAAGCCGCGCCTGTCGCCGCTGGTCACCGCCGAAGATGAGGCGGCGTTGCTCGAGCGTGCGCCCGTCGACGTACGCGTCAACGCCGCGCGCGCTGAACGGGCGGTGATCCAGGCCGACATCGGCGGTGATGTCACCGCAACATCGCCGTGGGGATTGCGCTTTCCTCCCGACACCCGTCTCGACGACAGCGCGGCCTTTAGCGACGGGCTGATCGAGGTGCAGGACGAGGCCAGCCAGCTGGTCGCGCTCGCCTGTGCGCCGCAAGCGGGCGAGACCGTCCTCGACCTGTGCGCGGGAGCAGGCGGCAAGAGCCTCGCGCTCGCGGCCATGGCGCCCGAGGCGCGGCTGGTCGCCGCCGATGTGGACAAGCGCCGGCTCGGCAACCTCCCGGGGCGGGCGGAGCGGGCAGGGGCCGATATCGAAACGCTCCTCCTCGACCCGCCGCGCGAGGTCGAGGCGCTGGCCCCCTTCGAAGGGCAGGCCGATCTGGTCCTCGTCGATGCACCGTGCAGCGGCTCGGGGACGTGGCGGCGCAGTCCCGAACTTCGCTGGCGCCTGACGCCCGACAGACTGGACGCCTTTTGCGCCACTCAATCCCGCCTGCTCGACCTGGCCGCACCGCTGGTGAAAGCCGGCGGGCGGCTCGTCTTCGCGACCTGTTCGCTGATCGAGGCGGAAGGGGCAGGGCAGACGCAAGCGTTCCTCAGCCGACATTCAGGATGGCAGGCGCAGGATCCGCTCGAGGCTGGCAGGCGTTCGGGTGCCGGACGACTGTTCGCCCCCGGCCATGACGGGACCGACGGATTTTTCATCGCGGTCCTTCAAAAAGGCTGATAGGCTTCTGGTTTGACGTGGAGATATTGATGCGCCTTTCGCCCTTGCTGATCGCCCTCGGACTCACTGCGTCGACGCTGTCGGTTCCGGGGATGGCGCAGCGTGCGGGCGATGACGATATCTCTTCGCGTTCGGTGGCGCTGGTCGCACAAGGCGATGCCGCGCTGGCCGAGGGCGACCTCGTTGCCGCCGACAATGCCTTCGAGGCCGCGCTGGTCGCCGACCCGCGCAACCGCGCCGCCTATGTCGCGATGGCCAAGGTTTCGATCAGGCAGAACCTCTACGGGCAGGCGATCCGCCTGACGCGCAAGGCGCTGACCATCGAGCCGACCGACCGCGCCGCGCTGGCGGTGCAGGGCGAGGCCTATGCGGCGCTGGGCGCCAAGGCCAAGGCCGAAGCCAATCTCGCCCGCCTCGAGCGGATCTGCGCGAGCGCTTGCGCCGAACAGGACGTGATCGAAGCCGCGATTGCGCGTGGCCCCGTGATGGCGGCTAATGACAACAAGGCGGAAGCGCAGAACTAAAGCGCGCGTGCGAGCTCGACGAATTCGTCGACGCTGACCGTCTCGGCGCGCCGCGTCGGGTCGATGCCGACCTTTTCGAGCGCCTCCAGCGCCCCCGGCATGCCTTTCAGCGACTGGCGCAGCATCTTGCGGCGCTGGCCGAAGGCGGCGGCGGTGAGCTTGCTGAGCTGTTTCGGCTCGACGCCCTCGGGCTGCTCGGCGGGCACGATATGCACCACGGCCGAAGCGACCTTGGGCGGGGGCACGAAGGCCGAGCGCGACAGCTTCATCGCGATCTGCGGTGTTGAACGCCACTGGCCGAGCACCGAAAGGCGGCCATAGGCGCTGCTGCCGGGCTTGGCGACGATGCGCTGGGCGACCTCGAGCTGGAACATCAGCGTCAGGCTCTGCCAGCGTGGGGGCCATGCCTCGCTCTCGAGCCAGTTCGTCAGCAGCTGGGTCCCGATATTGTAGGGCAGGTTGGCGGCGATGTGATAGGGGCCGTCGATCTCTTCGGACGGGTCGACCTTGAGCGCATCGCCCTCGATGACGCGCAATTTCCCGCCATATTCTTCCGACAGTTCGGACAGCAGCGGATAGGTGCGCCGGTCGCGTTCGACCGCGACGACATTGGCGCCGGTGTCGAGCAGCGCGCGGGTGAGGCCGCCGGGGCCGGGGCCGACCTCGAATACGCTGGCGCCCTCCATCTTGCCGGGCAGCAGCGCGGCGATGCGGGCGAGAAGCTGGCGGTCGAGGATGAAGTTTTGGCCCAGTGCCTTGTCGGCGCGCAGGCCGTGGCGGGCGATGACCTCGCGTAGGGGTTCGATCTCGCTCATGCGGGGGCAGTGATGTCCTGGACGGCGGGGTCGCCCTGCGCGTCGCGGCTGCGCGCGGCGAGGTGGGCGGTGCGGATGGCATGCGCCATCGCGCTCGGCTCGGCGATCCCCTTGCCCGCGATATCGAAGGCGGTGCCATGATCGGGCGAGGTGCGAACGATGGGCAGGCCGAGCGTCATGTTCACGCCTTCGTCGAAGTGGAGCGCCTTCAGCGGGATAAGCGCCTGGTCGTGGTACATGCAGAGCGCGGCGTCATAGTTCGCGCGGGCGCGCTCGTGGAACATGGTGTCGGCAGGAAGCGGGCCGATGACGTCCCAGCCTTCCTCGCGCAGCCGCTCGATGGCGGGGATGATGACCTCGATCTCTTCGCTGCCCAGCGCGCCATTTTCTCCCGCATGCGGGTTGAGGCCAGAGATGGCTAGGCGCGGGCGCTCGATCCCGAAATTGCGGATAAGGCCACGCAGGGTGGCGCGGGCGCGGGCGGCGACGAGGTCGGTCGACAGCGCGGCGGCAGCCTCGGCCAGCGGGATGTGGGTGGTGACGGGCACGCAGCGCAGGCTCGGGCCCGCCAGCATCATCGCGACATTGGCCTTGGACACGCCGCAGCGCTCGGCGACGAATTCGGTCTGGCCGGGATGGGTGAAGCCGATGCCGTAAAGCTGCGCCTTGGAGACGGGGCCGGTGACAACCGCGGCGGTCGAGCCGGTGCGGGCAAGGCCCACGCCCATCTCGAGCGACTGGAGGGCGCAGCGCGCGCCCGCGGGGCTGGGCTGGCCCGGTGTGTCGGCCTGTTCGGCGGGGATGGCGACGATCGGCAGAGCCTCGTCAAAGGTCGCGGGGACGTCGCCGAGCCGCTCGACAGGGCGGACGGGGCCGTCCCAGACGGCGGCGATGGACGCCGGATCGCCGATGGCGACGAAGGGGGGCAGGCCGAACTCGCCGCGTTGCTGCCAGCAGCGCGCGACGATTTCGGGACCGATGCCCGCCGGATCACCGAGCGTGACGCCGATGGCAGGGGCGGCCACGGCGCCGATCAGCGATAATCGATGATGGCGTCGCGGCGCAGGTCGCGCAGGTAGCGCTGGGCGCGAAGCGCGACGCGCTCGTCACGCTTCTGTTGCTCGATCTGGTCGCGGCTCGGCATGTTCACCTGCTGCTCGTCGCGGCCGCACAGGACCAGCGCGCGCACGGCCTCGGTAAGGTCGCCGAAGGGGCGGGTCGCCTGGCCGATGTTCATTTCCATCAGCATGGGCTGGAGCGCGGGCGGCAGGTCGCGCACGACGGTGCCGTCGGCGCTCAGCACGCTACCGCCGAACTGGGCCGCGAGTGCCTCGGCGCTGCCGCAACCCTGGAGGTCGGCGGCTGCCGCGGCGAAGCGGTCGACCAGCGCATTGGCCTGCGCGGTGGTCGTGCCCGCGGGGATCGGCACCGTGACCTGCATCAGGCTGAGGACGGCGTTGCGCGGGTCGGCGGTGAGGATCTGGCGCTGGTCCTGCAGCGCGAGGATCGAATAGCCGCCGGGGATCTTGATCGGCACGGTGACCGAGCCGGGCTTGAGCGTTGGCAGCGCGACCGAGAGCTGCTCGGGCAGCTGTTCGGGACGGACCCAGCCGAGGTCGCCGCCGACAGCGGCGGTCGAGGCCTGCGAAAACTGGCGGGCATAAGCAACGAAGGAGCCACCCTGGCGCAGCGCGTCGAGGATCTGCATCGCCGTCTGGCGCACCTGCTCGTCGGTGGCGGGCGTCGAGGAGAGGAAGATCTCGCCGACGCGATATTCGGTCTGGCCGCGCGAATTTTCCATCTTGGCGATGATCGCCTCGATCTCTTCCTCGCCGACGTTCACATAGTCGGCGATCTTGATCTGCTGGAGACGCTGCCATGCCAGCTCGGCCTTGATCTGGCGGACCATCGAGCGCTGCGAGCTGCCATTGTCGTCGAGGAAGGTGGTGAGCTCCTCGGGGGTCATCTGCGCGTTCTGGGAGACGCGGGCGATAGCACGGTCGATATCCGACTGCGGGATCTCGATTTCCTCGACCGTGGCGGCCTGGATCTGCAGCGTCTCGTCGATGAGGTTGCGCAGCACCTGCTGCTGGAGCAGGCGATATTCCTCCGCCGAGGGGGCGGGCGAGCCGATCAGGGTCAGCGCGACGCGCTGGTCGATATCGGTCTGGGTGATGATCTCGCCGTTGACGATCGCGGTCGCCTTGACGACCGAAGGCAGCGTGTCGCCGAACAGGGTGATGTTCTCGGGGAGGCGCAGGACGCGGGCGCTCTGGCCGTCCTGCATCGCTGCGGTGGCGACCGCGGGTGCCGTGACGAGCGCAGCGGTGCCGGCGATGCCGCAAAGCAGTTTCGAGAACAGTTTCATAGACTTCTTACCCCAGATTAACATCGTTTCGCGTTTAGCGTTTTTGCCTGAACGCACGCTTAGCGGCCCAGTCCCTTCAGGTTGAAGATGATCGAAAAGGTCGAGCCCTTCCGAAATGCCCCGATGCGCTCATAGTCGCGCTTCCACGAAAGCCCAAGCTCAATATAGTCGTCCTCGTAGGTGAGGCCGATGCGGTGGCGCGCGGGCTCGAAGCCGTCGGACAGCGACAAGGGATCCTCGCGCTCGTCGGTGAGGTCGAGGACGGTCGAGCCGAAGATAGAATAATGGTCGGCGAAATGGAGGCGGCCGGCGAGGCGCAGCTCTTCCTTGTCGCGCAGATCCTCGATCAGCGGGTCGATGTCGCGGTCGAGGCGCAGATAGCCGATCGTCGCATAGGTCTCGATCGAGCCCACGGTCAGGTCGGTCTCGAGGCGACGCGGCGCAAGATTGTCCTTGTCGAGACGATAGCGCGTGGTGAGGTCGACGAGACGCCCGAAGCGCAGGCGCGTACGCCCGACGAAATCGCTCCACTGGTCGGTGAGACCGGTGCCGTCGGGGAAGATGTCGGGCTCGTCGGTGAGGCGGTAGCTCTGGCCGATGTTCGAGCGGATCTGGAAATTGGGCCGGTCGAGGAGATATTCCATGCCGTAGGTCACACGGCTGCCGTCCTCCCAACGGTCGTAGCCGGGGAAGCGGTTGAGCGCGAAGAGGTTCGAATCCTCAAGATCGATGGCGCGCGCATCCTCGTTGGGAATGTCGAGGTTGGTGGTCGGCGGGGTGAGCACGAGCTGGACGCGGGGCACGAGGCGCTGGGTGCCGCCAAAAGCCTCGCCGATGAGGGGCCAGCGCATGTCGGCGGCGAGCGCGCCGATACCGCGGAAATGCCAGCCGTCCTCGCCGCGATAGAAGGGAACGAGCGTCTCCTCGCTCTCGTCGGTGTGATAGATGTCGCCGCGGGCATAGCCGGTCAGGGTGAGTTCCTGCCCGAGGCCGGTGAGAAAGCGGCGGTCCCAGCGGGCGAGCGCGAAGGCGCGCTGCGTGTCCTGTCCGTCGCGGCGCAGGATGGCGAGGCTGTTGCCCCTGAGTTCGACGCGGCCACCGGCGAGCGGGTCCTCGAGACGCCAGCGCGCGTCGATGGCGGGCAACGCGATGGGGATCTCGCTCTGGACATCATCGACGCGCAGGCCCTGGAAGGCCCAGCCGGCGATGGAGAGATAGCTGTCGGTGTCGAGCCGTTCGACCTCGATGACATTGCGCAGGCGATCGTCGCGGGTGAGGTCGAAGCGGCGGGTGACCGTCTTGTCGGTGGCCCAGCGCAGGCTGCCGGTGGCGCGCCAATAAGGGTCGAACTGGTAGCGACCATTACCCTCGAAATAGCCGCGGAAATTCTCGCCCAGCGTCTCTTCCTCGGCATCGACGTCGGGATTGTCGATCTCGCCATAGGTGACGAATCCGCCCAGTTGGTAGGCACCCTCGTCGGTCAGCTGGCGCCAGCGCGCCGACAGGCCGGGCAGGTTGCCGGTATAGAGATGCGGGGTGACCGTGAGGTCCTGGTGGCGGTCGAAGCGCCAGTAATAGGGCAGCGATAGTTCAAGCCCGTTGATGCCCGAGATGCTGATATCGGGAACGAGCGCGCCGGTTACGCCGCCCAAGGGGCCGGGGTCGCCGACGCTGAAGACGGGCAGGAGCGGCACGTCCACGCCGAAGATGTGGAGGCGTGCGCCGCGGAAGGTAAGGCGGCCCGTGTCGGCATCGCGGCTGACGCGCGCGGCGGTGATGCGCCACGGAATGTCGCTGTCGCAGGGCGCGGCGCAGGGCGAATAGACGGCATTGTCGACGACGACATTGCCGTCCTCGCTGCGGCCCGTCTCGCCCGCCACGCGCCCGCCGGTGTCGAGCGCGAGCAGGAAATTGTCGATCGCGCCGGTGCGCAGTTCCTCGTCGAGGGTGACGCTTTCGGTGATCAGCCGGTCGCCGGTGGGCGAGAGGAGGACGACATTGCCGGTGGCGGCCACTTCGCCGCTGGCGCGGTCCCAGCGGACGCGGTCGGCGGCAAGATAATAGCCGTTGGAGTTGAGGCGGACCTGCCCCTCGGCGGTCACGGTGCGCGCCTCGGGGTCGTAGGCGATCTCGTCGGCCGAGAACACGAACTGCTCGAAGTCCTCGATCGAGGGGATGACGGGGTCGGAGGGCTCCTCCACCGTCTGGGCGGCAAGCGGCATTGCGGGAAGCACCACGCCAAGCGCCGCCCCCGTCATCAGGCCGAAACGTCCAAACCATCCGCTCATTATGAGGGGAGCCTATGCATGGAAGCGCGAGGGCAGGCAATCCGCCTTTGCCTTTTTCCGCCATGCCGTTCTAAAGGGCGGCGACATTCAAATGATGCCGGAGAGTAGAAGATGCAGATCCAGTTCGCCACCGCCCGCCCCGATGCAGACCATGTGCTGGTGCTGCCCGCGACGGCCAGCGACGATGCGGCGCTGAAGGACCTGCCCGGCGTGGTGAAGGCGCTCGAGAAGCAGCGCTTCGAGGGCAAGCGCGGCAAGTCGGCGACCGCCTGGATCGGCGATGACGGCCAGCGCCTGCTCGTCGTCGGCGTGGGCGAGGGCGAGGGGCTCGACCTCGAGACGCTGGGCGCCACCATCCCCGCACAGCTCGCGACCTCGGGCGAAACGCATGCCGTGCTCGACCTGTCGTCGATGGACATCCACGCCGATGCCGCCGCGCGCGCCGCTCTGGGTGCTGTCAACCGCGCGTGGAATTTCGACCATCGCACGAAGAAGAAGGACGAGGAAAAGGTCACGCTCGAGACGCTGACCATCGTCGGTGCGCCGCACGAGGCCAAGGAGCTGTGGGAGGAACGCTACCAGCCGCTGTCGAAGGGCATCGCGCTGACCCGCGAGCTGGTCACCGAGCCGGCCAACATCATCTACCCCGAGAGCTTCGTCGAACGCGTGAAAAGCCATGCCGAGGGCACCGGGCTTGTCGTCGAGGCGCTCGACGAGAAGGAAATGGAAAAGCTCGGCATGGGCGCGCTCCTCGGCGTGGCGCAGGGCTCGGTGCGCAAGCCGCGCCTGCTCGTCATGAAGTGGATGGGCGGCGAGGGCGACGACGTGCCCCTGCTGCTCGTCGGCAAGGGCGTGACCTTCGACACGGGCGGCATTTCGATCAAGCCGGCCGCAGGCATGGAATCGATGAAGTGGGACATGGGCGGCGCTGGCGCCGTGTCGGGTGCGATGCTCGCGCTGGCGGCGCGTGAAGCCAAGGCCAATGTCGTCGGCATCTGCGGCCTCGTCGAGAACATGCCCGACGGCAATGCGCAGCGTCCGGGCGACGTCGTCACGTCGATGTCGGGCCAGACCATCGAGGTCATCAACACCGACGCCGAAGGGCGTCTCGTCCTGTGCGACGCGCTGACCTGGGGACAGAAGGAATTCAGCCCCAAGACCGTGCTCGACCTCGCCACGCTGACCGGCGCGATGGTCATCAGCCTCGGCCATGAACAGGCAGGCTTCTTCACCAATTCGGACGACCTTGCCGAGGACCTCATCAAGGCCTCGAAGAAGTCGGGCGACAAGCTGTGGCGCCAGCCGCTCGGCGAGGCCTATGACCGCCTCATCGACTCGCCCATCGCCGACATGAAGAATGTCGGCCCGCGCGAGGCCGGTTCGATCACCGCCGCGCAGTTCCTCCAGCGCTTCATCGAGGACGGCGTCGATTGGGCCCATCTCGACATAGCCGGCATGGCGTGGAGCGACAAGGCCAAGCCGACCATCGACAAGGGCGCGACGGGCTTCGGCGTGCGCGTGCTCGACATGTACGTGCAGCGCGAACTCGAGGACTAAGTCTCCTGCGGGTCGATTTCTACCAGCTCGACGGGGGCGCCACCGGCGTCCTCGTCGCGCTCGCCACCAAACTCATGGGGGCGGGCGAGCGGCTGATCGTCGTCCATGACGATCCCGCCGAGCTGGCGGGGCTCGACCGCAAGCTGTGGACCGAGGCGCCCGCCGACAGTTTCCTCGCCCATGGCGTGGTCGATGAAGGCCGCGACAAGGACCAGCCGATCCTGCTCACGGGCCGCACCGTGGCCCCCAATAGCGCACGCAATATCGTTATCGCCGACGGGCAGTGGCGGGGCGCCGCGCTCGACTATGACCGCGCCTTCTATTTGTTCGACGAGGACACGATCGCAGGTGCGCGGGCGGCGTGGAAGGAGCTGGCAGGCGCCGAGGGCGTCGAGCGCCATTACTGGGCACGTGAGGAAGGGCGTTGGGTCCAGAAAGCCTGAGGCTTGCGCGAGGCCGCGCGCACGGCTAGGGGCGCGCGCAACCCCTTAGACGCCATAGTGGAGACTTATCATGGCCGTGACCCGTACCTTCTCGATCATCAAGCCCGACGCCACCCGCCGCAACCTGACCGGCGCGGTCACCAAGAAGCTCGAGGAAGCCGGCCTGCGCGTCGTCGCCTCCAAGCGCATCCACATGACCAAGGAACAGGCCGAAGGCTTTTACGCCGTCCACGCCGAACGCCCCTTCTTCGGTGAACTGGTCGAGTTCATGATCTCCGAGCCGGTCGTCGTGCAGGTCCTCGAGGGCGAAGACGCCGTCAAGCGCAACCGCGACATCATGGGCGCCACCAACCCGGCCGAAGCCGACGAAGGCACCATCCGCAAGGAATATGCCCTGTCGATCGGCGAAAACTCGGTCCACGGTTCGGACAGCGACGAGAATGCCAAGATCGAGATCGACTACTTCTTCAATGAAGACGAGATCGTCGGCTAAGCGCTCCCGCTATAACGACAAAGGAAAAGGCCGTCGGGGCGACCCGGCGGCCTTTTCGTTTCAGTCGGGAAAGGGGGGTGGAAAGCGGACGAAGCAGTGCGCTCTAATTAGCTTGGCGTTTCGCAGCCAAATTTCTCGTTCGCCTCATAGGCTTCGATTTCCAAGGGCATTTTCATGTGACCATGCTCGAGCAGTTGCATCATGTACTGCCTTACGAAGACACTAAAATCCCCTTCGCGTTCGATTTGCATGACGTGGACCAGTTCGTGGGCAAGATTGGGCCGATCCAACGTGTATCCGTCGCGCACCCAGATGGTGTAACCGAATGCCTGCGCGTTATTGATGACGTCAGGCCCGATGAAACCGAGCGCTTCCCCCATCGTCCGCATGTCCTCGTTCTCGCTCGGGAACGGCACGGCATCGACCATGATGATGCGCACCTCTTCGGGACGCTGGATCCCGATCTGCCTTGCAAGCTCGATCTGACCGCTTGTGAGTGGCGTGCCGCGCCGTTGGCCTTCGGCTTCGATGATGCTCGCCCAGTCGACATATTTTCGCAGGAATTGCGCATAGGGGTCTGTCTTTTCGGCAGGCATCTGCTGCACTGCTTCGACCCGGTCGTCACCGACAGTCGCATTGGCTGCACCGGGCAGGCTAAGGAGCAGCGCGGCGCATGAAGACACCATAGGCGCAAAAAATTTCCAGGGCCGCGTCTTGTCTTGGAAGGAGGTCATCGTTTGGCGTTTCCTTTTTAACCGTTCGCCCTCGGTCGTAGCCAAGCGAAATGTGGCGCGTATTGAACCTTATTGCTCCCGATAGCGGGCAGGTGAGATCCCGACGGTCGATTGGAATTGGCGCGTCAGGTGGCTTTGATCCGAAAAACCAAGCTCCGCGGCGATTTCTGCCAGCGGCGTGCCTTCCAGCACCAATCGCTTTGCCTCGTGAATCCTGCGCTGGGTTCGATAGGCGAAGGGGCTCAATCCATAGGCATTCTTGAAGCGCCTCACCAAGTGAGATTTGGTTACCCCCGCGACTTCGGCAACCGCATCGAGGCCAAAACTTTCTCGGTAGTGTCGATCGATGTAACATTTCGCCTTCCCGACGTTTTGCGGAGGCTGGACATGTCCGTTCGACCGACCAGCATCCTCGAAAGCGATCTCGATAATCTCGGCGGTCGCAGATTCCTGTTCGAGCCGATCGCCGATGTCTTGCTCGAACCACCGGTGCAGGCTCAACAGCCTTTGAGAGGCCGATAAATCCCGGCGCGACGGCGTCATGAAGCAAAGGTCGGGCCTTCCGGTATATGCTTCGACCAATTCGGAAGGTGTATAGAAAACCCGGTACTCGAGCATTTCGTCGCCAATCGAGCAGTTCGAATGAGCCTGGCCAGGGTTGAGAGTGATGAGGTGCCCTTCGCCGACCACATGTTGCTTTCCTTCAAGTCGAAGGATCTCCGCACCCGTCTCTATCGCCCCGATGACATACTGCTCGTGTACGTGAACGGGAAATTTGCGGTTGCGGTACGCGACGGCCACCAGTTCGATGTCGACATGCTTGGGGCGGGTGAAGCGAGCTGACGATAGCTTTTGCATGATGTGCGCATAGGCAGATGAGTATCAGTTTCAAGAGGTTCCGACGTACGCAATGGGGTCGATGGCGGACATCGTGTGATCTACTGCCTTGAACGTTTTTCCCCGACGCTTTTGCCCCCTTGGCCGATGCATCGGAACGAGGCGCTTTGTCCTGCCGTTCTTGCGCGAAAGGAGATGCGCATGACCAAGGTATTGGCGATCTGTGGATCGCTTCGTGACGGCAGTTTCAATCGCGCGGTGCTTGATGCCGCCGCCGAACTCGCGCCCGAGGGGATGGAAATCGAGGTCTTCACCCCGACTGATGTCGAGATGTTCAACGAGGATATCGAGAACGACCCGCCGGGCGGCGCGGCGGCGATGATCCTGAAAGCCAAGGCCGCCGATGCGATCCTCATCGGCAATCCCGAATATAATCACTCGCTAACCGGCGTGCTCAAGAATGCGCTCGACTGGCTCAGCCGTCCGAGCGCGGGGCAGCCGCTGAAAGACAAGCCCGCGATGAGCGTCGGTGCCTCGCCCGGCCCCGTCGGCACGGCGCGCGCGCATGCGCATCTGCGGGTCGTCGCCTGGACCATCGGCATGCGGCTATGGCCGGGCCCCGAGGTCCTGGTGAACAATTGCAAGGACAAGATCGAGGACGGCAAGCTGACCGACGAAAGCAGCCGCAAGTTCCTCGGGAAATCTCTGAAGGCCTTCGCCGACTGGATCGATCGCCTCGACTAGCGCGCCGCGAAGCGAGCGAGGGCCTGCGGGTAGAGCTTGTGCTCTTCGATCAGCACCTTGGCCTCGAGCGTGCCGATCGTGTCGCTGTCGGTAACGGGGACGCGGGCCTGCGCGACGACTTCGCCTGCGTCGAGCTCCTCGGTCACGACATGGACGCTGCAGCCATGTTCGGCATCGCCTGCCTCCAAGGCCCGCGCGTGCGTGTCGAGACCCTTGTACTTGGGCAGGAGCGAAGGATGGATGTTGAGCATCCGTCCTTCGAAGCGGCGGATGAAGTCGGGGCCGAGGATACGCATGAACCCCGCCAGCGCGATGGTGCCCGCACCGCTTTCCTCGAGCCGGTCGCCGAGCCGTTTGTCAAAGTCAGCGCGGTCCTGCCCGCGGCTGTCCTCGCTCCACGTCTCGATGCCGCGTTCTTCGGCCCAGGCGAGGCCGGGCGCAGAGGGGCGGTTGGAGGCGACGAGCGTGACCTCATAGCCTTCGGCCTTCTCGACCAATGCGCGCATGTTCGAGCCGCGCCCCGAGATCAGGATCGCGACCTTTCGCGGGTCAGGCGTCATGGGTCGCCGACCAGCCCTCGCCGGTGACGGTGCAGCCGCGCGTTCCCTCGCGCACCTCGCCGATGCGGAAGGTCTCGATCCCCTCGCGGCCGAGGTGCAGCGCGAGCGCTTCGGCCTCGTCGGCGGGAACGATGGCAACCATGCCGATGCCGCAATTGAAGGTGCGCGCCATCTCGGCCTCTTCTACCGCGCCGCCCTGTTGCAGCATGGTGAAGAGCGCAGGCCGCTCCCAGGCGGTCATGTCGACATGCGCATGGCAGCCCTTGGGCAGCGAGCGCGGGATGTTCTCGAGCAGGCCGCCGCCAGTAATGTGCGCAAGCGCATGGATGCGGTTTTCGCGCAGCGGCCCGAGGAGGGGGCGGACGTAGATTTGCGTCGGGGCGAGCAGCGCTTCGCCAAGGCTGCGACCATCGCCCGGCACCGCCATGTCGAGGCTCCAGCCTTCGCGCTCGATGATCCGGCGCACGAGGCTGAACCCGTTAGAATGGACGCCGTTGGAGGCAAGGCCGAGCAGGACATCACCGGGTTCGACCTTGGAGGCGTCGAGGAGCTGGCCGCGCTCGACCGCGCCGACACAGAAACCCGCGAGGTCATAGTCGCTGCCCTCGTACATGCCGGGCATTTCGGCCGTCTCGCCGCCGATCAGCGCGCAGCCCGAAATCTGGCAGCCCTCGGCGATCGAGGCGACGACCTGCGCGGCGACGTCATTGTCGAGTTTGCCGGTGGCATAATAGTCGAGGAAGAAGAGCGGCTCGGCGCCCTGCACGATGAGGTCGTTCACGCACATGGAGACGAGGTCGATGCCCACGTACCTGTGGATGCCGGTGTCGATCGCGAGCTTCAATTTGGTGCCGACGCCATCGTTGGCGGCGACGAGGAGCGGGTCCTCGAAGCCTGCCGCCTTGGGATCGAACACCCCGCCGAAGCCGCCGAGGGCCGCATCGGCACCGGGGCGCGCGGTAGCGCGGGCGAGGGGAGCGATCATCTTGACGAGGGCGTTGCCCGCCTCGATCGAGACGCCCGCTTCTTCGTAGGACAGGCCGGTCTTGTCGTTCATGCCGCATCGCTAACGAGATGAGGCTTGGAAATCCACGACCAAATCGCCACAAGGACGCACATATGACCCTAAGGCGCTTCTTTTTCGTCCTGCTGCCCTTCCTCCTGGCCGGCACTTATGCGGCCGCGCAGATGGAGGATGGCGATCGTGGCATCCTGCCGCGCGATACCGCGCAGGTTCTCGAGGTGACGGGAATCGAGGTGGATGTCGCGGGCGAAACGCCGCAGGACGCGCGCTTCAACGGCTGGCGCATCGCCCAGCGCGAAGGCTGGCGCCGCGTGTGGGCGCAGACCACCGAGCGGCCCGCCAATCGTGCGCCGCGCCTGTCCGACGACACGCTCGACCAGCTCGTCAGCGCGGTCGTCGTCGAGCGCGAACAGATCGGCCCCAAGCGCTATATCGCCACCCTCGGCATCCAGTTCGATCGTGCCCGCACCGGCGAACGGCTCGGCCTGTCGGGCGGGCAACGCCGCTCGGCACCGATGCTGCTTATTCCCGTGACCGTCACCGGCGGTACGGTGACCAGCGTGGAGACGCGTAACCCGTGGCAGCGCGCCTGGGCGCTCTTCCGCACCGCCGACACGCCGGTCGATTATGTCCGTGTTTCAGGCCTCGGGGTCGACCCGCTGCTGGTCAACGAGGCAGCGACGCGCCGGCCCGGCACCGAATGGTGGACCAATGTCGCCGACCTCTATGGCGCCAGCAATATCCTCATCGCCGAGGTCACCTTGCACCGCCTCTATCCGGGCGGGCCGGCGGAAGGGCGGTTCGTCGCCCGTGTCGGCCGCGACCGCGAGCCGCTCGGCAGCTTCACGCTGCGCGCCGCCGACAGTTCGGCGATCCCTGCGATGATGAACCAGGCCGCCGCGCGCATGGACCGCATGTTCGCGCGTGCCTTCCGCGAGGGCGACCTAGGTCCTGACCGGTCGATCATCGTCGAGAAGGCACCGCCGCCAGTCGAGGTCGAGGATGTCGTGGTGCCGGTGTCGACCTATCAGATGCGCATCTACGCCGCCGATTCCGGTGCACTGCGCGGGGCACTGGCGGCGTTGCGCGGGACCGGCGGGGTCGAGGGCGTGACCGAACAGAGCCTCGCGGCGGGCGCGATCTCGAACGTGCTTGTCACCTATCGCGGCGACGTGAACCAGCTGCGTGCCTCGCTGCTCGCCCGCGGTTGGTATTCGACCTATGTCGCGGGTGTGCTGCAGATCCAGCAGCAGACGATCAACCGTCCCGCGCCGCAACCGGCGCCGCCCGCGCCAGCGCCGGTGATCGAGGGCGACGACGGCTGATGGCTCCCGCCCAGATCGCGCTACCGCTCGACTGGCCGCAGGAGGAAGGCCCGCGCCGCTTCATCGCCAGCGAGGCCAACCGTCTCGCGGTGGCAGGGCTGGCAGGCTGGCGCGACTGGCCTGTGCGCACCGCCATCCTCACGGGACCGCGCCGCTCGGGCCGCAGCCTGCTGGCGCGCCAGTTCGCCGAGGAAATGGATGCGCGCGTCTTCGACGATGCACAGGACCATGACGAGGAAGCGTTGTTCCACGCCTGGAACCGCGCGCAGGAAGAGGGGCGCCCCTTGCTGTTCGTCGCCGACGAGGCCCCGCCGCACTGGTCGCCCGGGCTTCCCGACCTGAACACGCGCCTGGGTGCCAGCCCGATCTGGCGGATCGAGGCACCCGATGACGCGCTGCTCGGCCAGCTGTTCGAACTGCATTTCGCCGATCGAGGGCTCTACCTGCCGCCCGAGGCCGCCGCTTATCTGGTGGCGCGCTCGGAACGCAGCTATTGGGAGGTGGAGCGGACCGTCGAGGCGATCGACCGCTTTGCCATTGCCGAGCGCGCGCGGCTGACCGTGCCGACCATCAGGCGGGCATTGGAGATGAAAGGGCAGGCGGCATGAGCGAGGCCGATCCGGATGTCGACGGTGTCCCCGCCGCAAAGCGGGTCGATGCCTTCGGTCCGGAGCGCTATTTCAACCGCGAACTGTCGTGGCTCGAATTCAACAAGCGCGTGCTGGAAGAAGCCGCCAATCCCGCGCACCCGCTGCTCGAACGCCTCCGTTTCCTCGCTATCGCGGGCTCAAACCTCGACGAATTCTTCATGGTCCGTGTCGCCGGCCTCAAGGGCCAGCAGCTGCAGGGCATCGAGGAACTGTCGATGGACGGGCGTACGCCCTCGCAGCAGCTCGAGGATATCGCCGCCGAGGCCGATGCGCTGACGGCGCAGGCGCAGGCGCTATGGATCGACCTGCGCGCGGCGCTCGAGGAAGCAGGGCTCGACGTCATCCACCGCGAGGAGCTCACGCAAGAAGAGCGCGACTATCTCGCGCATCGCTTTGACGAGGAAATCCTGCCGGTGGTCACCCCGCAAGTGGTCGACGGGGTCAACCCGTTCCCCTTCGTCGCCAATGCGGGTTTCGGGCTGATCTTCGACCTCTACGATCCCAAGATCGGCGAGGATCTCGTCGAACTGCTCATGATCCCGCCCTCGCTGCCGCGCTTCATGGCACTGCCGGGATCGGGCGAAGGGACGCGGGTGATCGCGATCGAGAGCGTCATTCGCGAATTCTTCGACCGGTTGTTCCCGGGGTTCGAGAAGCGCGGCGCGGGGGCCTTCCGCGTGCTGCGCGACAGCGACATCGAGATCGAGGAAGAGGCCGAGGATCTCGTCCTCACCTTCCGCTCGGCGATCAAGCGGCGGCGGCGCGGGCGGATCATCCGCCTCGAACTGGCCGCCGACACGCCCGATGACCTCGAACAGGTCATCTCGGAGGGGCTCGAGGCGGACAATGCGCTGATCGTCGAGACGTCGGGCATGATCGGCATGGCGGACCTCGCCCAGATCGTCGAGGTCGAGCGGCCCGACCTCAAGTTCGCACCCTATACCCCGCGCTTTCCCGAGCGGATCAAGGAATATGGCGGCGACTGTTTCGCCGCGATCCGCGCCAAGGACATCGTCGTCCACCACCCCTATGAGACCTTCGACGTCGTGGTGTCATTCCTGCGCCAGGCGGCGCAGGATCCCGATGTCGTGGCGATCAAGATGGCGCTCTATCGCGCCGGCAAGCAGTCCGAGATCATCGAGGCACTGGCCAATGCGGCAGAGGCGGGCAAGTCGGTCACCGCGGTGGTCGAACTGAAGGCGCGCTTCGACGAGGAGCAGAACCTGCTCTGGGCCGCACGCCTCGAACGCGCCGGCGTGCAGGTCGTCTACGGCTTCTTCGAATGGAAGACCCACGCCAAGGTGGCGATGGTGGTACGCCGCGAGGGCGACAAGATGCGCACCTACACCCATTGGGGCACCGGCAACTACCACCCCGTCACCAGCCGCATCTATACCGACCTCAGCTTCTTCACGGCCTCGACGCGGGCGGCGCGCGATGCGGCCAAGATGTTCAACCTCGTCACCGGCTTCGTGCGCCCGAAGGGGCTCGAACTGGCGACATTCAGTCCTGCCAGCCTGCGCGCCAAGATCCTCAAGCTGGTCGACCGCGAGATCGAGAATGCGCTGGCGGGTCGTCCGGCGGCGATCTGGGCAAAGATGAACCAGCTCGTCGACCGCACCGTCATCGACAAGCTTTACGAGGCGAGCCTCGCGGGGGTGTCGATCGACCTTGTCGTACGCGGCATCTGCTGCCTCCGGCCCGGGGTGGAGGGGCTCTCCGAGAATATCCGCGTGAAATCGATCGTCGGGCGTTTTCTCGAGCACAGCCGCATTTTCGTGTTCGCGAACGGTGAGCGCCTGCCGCACGACAATGCCAAGGTCTTCATCTCCTCGGCCGACTGGATGCCCCGCAACTTCGACCGCCGCGTGGAATATATGATGCCGCTGGAGAACCCGACGGTGCATGCGCAGGTTCTTGAACAGGTGATGATCGCCAACCTTATCGACAATGAACAGAGTTGGGTGCTCGGCGCCGACGGGCGTTACGAGCGCCTGCAGCCGGGCAAGCGACATTTCAACTGCCACCATTATTTCATGAACAACCCCTCGCTGTCGGGGCGCGGCGCCGCGCTAGCCGGCAAGAAAATCCCGAAACTCAAGCTCACACAGCGCGGCGGATGATCGGCGATCTTGCCTTCGGCCCCGTGGGCATCATCGACATCGGGTCGAACTCGGTCCGCCTCGTCGTTTATGGCGGCAGCGAGCGCGTGCCCTCGATCCTGTTCAACGAGAAGGTGATGGCGGGCCTCGGGCGCAGCCTTGGCACCGACGGGACGATGGACGAGGAAGCGATGGCGATGGCGCTCGACGCACTTGCCCGCTTCCGTGTCATCGCCAAGATGATGCGGGTGAAGCGGTTGCGCACCGTCGCCACCGCCGCGGTGCGCGATGCCTCGAACGGTCCCGATTTCCTCTATGCCGTCGCCAAGATGGGGCTCAAGCCCGCGCTCCTGTCGGGCGAGGAGGAAGCGGTGGCCTCGGCGCTGGGCGTGCTGAGCGCCATTCCCTGGGCCAAGGGCGTGGTCGCCGACCTCGGCGGGGGCAGCCTCGAGCTGGCGGGGGTTGCGCGCGGTCATGTCGGGGCGGTGTCGTCCGAGCCGCTCGGCGTATTGCGCGTTGGCGATCCGCCCGATGCCGAACTGATCGCCGCCAAGCTCGCCCATGCGCTGGAAGGTGGTGAGCTCGCCCGCGCCGCGAAGGGCGAGGGGCTCTACCTGGTCGGCGGCAGTTTCCGCGCCATCGCCCAGCTCGACATGCGCTCCTCGCACCATCCGCTGCCCATCGCGCACCAGCACCGGCTCGATCCCGCGCGCCTCCCCGAACTGGCGGCGCTCGCGGAGGAATGGGGGGCGGACAGGCTCAAGAGCGAGGCGAATATCTCGAGCCAGCGAGTGCCACACCTTTCCGCCGGCATCGCCATCCTGACCGCGCTCGTCGGGCTGCTGAGCCCCGAGCGGATCATCATCTCCGCCGACGGCCTGCGCGAGGGGCTACTCTACCAGGACCTGTCGGCCGAGGCGCGAAAGCACGACCCGCTGCTTGCTGCCGCACTGGAGGTCGGGCGCCAGCTCGGCCGCTTCGGCGATCTCGGCGCGCGGCTCGACCAGTGGATTGCGCCGCTCTTCACCGCCGACGGCCAGCACAAGGCGCGGCTCCGGCTCGCCACCTGCCTGCTCGGCGATATCGCGTGGAACGCGCATCCCGACTATCGCGCCGAACGCGCCGTCGATCTTGCGCTGCACGGCAATTGGGTCGGGATCGACGCCAAGGGCCGCGCGCTGATCGGGCGCGCGCTCTACACGGCGTTTGGCGGCAATGGCGGCTTCGATCCGCGTATCGAGGCGCTATTGAGCGAGAGGAATGTCGCCCGCGCCGAGGGGTGGGGACGCGCCATCCGGCTCGCCATGCGCCTGTCGGGCGGGGTCGACCGCATCCTGCGCCAGTCCTCGATCCGCCGCGACGGCGGCGCGGTCGTGCTGTCGCTGCCGGAGGCGCAATATCGCCTCTACGGCCCTGCCGTGCAGAAGCGTCACGACCAGCTGGCGAGCGCGCTCTCGCTCGAGGCGAAAGTGCGCTTCAGCTGAGCTAGTCGGTCCGCGTCATCTTGAGTTTGCCATTCTCGGTGGCAAAGGCGAGGCGGCCCTCGACGAGGTCGAGCGCATCGCGACCGAATTCCTCGAAGCGCCAGCCCGACAGGATGTCGAGGCCCTCGCGCTCGCCCGCGGCGAGCAGCTCCAGCTCCTGCGACCGCGCGATGAGGCGCGGCGCGACGCCGGCTTCCTTGGCGCGAATCTTGAGGAGGAGCTTCAACAGGTCGCTGACGAGGCTGGCGTCCTTGGTGAGGCCCGGGCGGCGCTGCGGCTTGGCAGGCATCTCGTCCTTGTCGAGCGGTTCGGCGTTGGCGAGCGCGTCCATCAGGCGGGCGCCGATCTCGTTGTCGCGCCAGCCCTTCGACAGGCCGCGCACCTTGACGAGATCCTCCTGCCGCTTGGGCGGATGGTTGGCGAGTTCGCCGAGCGTGTCGTCCTTGACGATGCGCCCGCGCGGCAGGTCCTTGCCGCGGGCCTCGCGCTCGCGCCAGGCGGCGAGCGCCTTCATGCGGCCGAGCACCTCGGGCTTGCGGCTCGGCAGCTTGACCCGCTTCCACGCATCCTCGGGCTCGAAGGCGAAGGAGGAGGGGTCGGCGAGCCGCGCCATCTCCTCGTCGAGCCACGCACCGCGACCGGTTTCCACGAGCCGTTCGAGCAGCTGGGGAAAGATTTCGGCGAGATGGGTGACGTCGGCGATGGCATAGTCGAGCTGGCGCGTATCGAGCGGGCGGCGCGACCAGTCGGTGAAACGCGCGCCCTTGTCGAGCTGGTGGCCCAAGGTGGCGGCGACGAGATTGGCGTAGCCGACCTGTTCGCCATAGCCGAGCGCCATCGCCGCGATCTGCGTGTCGAAAAGCGGGGCCGGCACCTTGCCGGTGAGATTGTGGAAGATTTCGAGGTCCTGGCCGCCGGCGTGGAAGACCTTTAGCACCTCGTCATTCTCGACGAGCAGGTCGAGGAGGGGGGCCATGTCGATGCCATCGGCCAGCGGATCGATCGCGGCGGCTTCCTTGCCGTCCGAAATCTGGATCAGGCAGAGGATCGGCCAATAGGTGTTCTCGCGCATGAATTCGGTGTCGACGACGACATAGTCGGCGGTTTGCATGCGGGAGACGAGGTCGGCGAGTTCCGCGCTGTCGCGGATGAGATCATGGATTTTCATAGTTGGAAAAGCGCCCTAGCCGAAGCCGCGCGCCTTGACAAAGACAACGTGCAAGGCGAGTTGCAGCACCCGAATGCGGAGGCTTCCGCGCCACACTAATTTCCCGAGAAGATCATGCACGCTTACCGCTCCCACAATTGCGCCGCCCTCAACAAGGACCATGTCGGCGAGACCGTCCGCCTGTCGGGCTGGATCCACCGCAAGCGCGACCACGGGGGCGTGCTGTTCGTCGACCTTCGCGACCATCATGGCCTGACGCAGATCGTCGCCGACGAGGACAGCCCCGCGCTGCCGATCCTCGACACGCTCAAGCTCGAGAGCGTCGTCACCATCGACGGCGAGGTGAAGGCGCGCGCCGAGGGCACCGCCAACGACAAGCTGCCGACCGGCGCGATCGAAGTGTTCGCGCGCGGCGTGACCATCCAGTCGGAAGCCGCCGAGCTGCCGCTGCCGGTGGCGGGCGAGCAGGAATATCCTGAGGATATCCGCCTCAAGTACCGCTATATCGATCTTCGCCGCGACAAGATGCATGCCAACATCATGCTGCGCTCGAAGGTGATCTCCTCGCTGCGTCGCCGGATGCAGGACCAGGGCTTCACCGAATTCCAGACCCCGATCCTCGGCGCCTCGAGCCCCGAGGGCGCGCGCGACTATCTCGTGCCCGCACGCCTCCACCCGGGACGCTTCTACGCGCTCCCGCAGGCGCCGCAGATGTTCAAGCAGCTGCTCATGGTCTCGGGCTTCGACCGCTATTTCCAGATCGCGCCCTGTTTTCGCGACGAGGACCTTCGCGCCGATCGTAGCCCCGAATTCTACCAGCTCGACTTCGAGATGAGCTTCGTCACGCAGGAAGACGTGTTCCAGGCGCTGGAGCCGGTGCTCGCGGGCGTGTTCGAGGAATTCGCGAACGGCAAGACCGTCACAAAGGCGGGCGAATTCCCGCGCATCCCCTATCGCGAGGCGATGCTGAAATACGGCTCGGACAAGCCCGACCTTCGCAACCCGATCATCATCTCCGACGTCGGCGATCATTTCGTCGATTCCGGTTTCGGCCTGTTCGCCAACCTCGTCGGCCAGGGCAAGAAGGTCCGCGCCATCCCCGCGCCGGGCACCGCCGGCAAGAGCCGCAAGTTCTTCGACGAAATGAACGACTGGGCGCGCGGCGAAGGCTTCCCGGGCCTCGGCTATGCCACCCGCAAGGGCGGCGAGTGGGGTGGCCCCATTGCCAAGAACCACGGTGCCGACAAGATGGACAAGCTTGCCGATGAACTCGGTCTCGGCCCCGACGATGGCATCTTCTTCGCCGCGGGCGACGAGAAGGACGCGGTCAAGCTGGCGGGCGCGGCGCGTACCCGCGTCGGCCAGAGCCTCGGCCTGATCGAGGAAGGCTGCTTCAAATTCTGCTGGATCGTCGATTTCCCGATGTACGAATATGACGAGGCGCAGCAGAAGATCGACTTCAGCCACAACCCCTTCTCCATGCCGCAGGGCGAGATGGAAGCGCTGGAAACCAAGGATCCGCTCGACATCCTCGCCTGGCAGTATGACATCGTCTGCAACGGCTACGAGCTGTCCTCGGGCGCCATCCGTAACCATCGTCCGGACATCATGTACAAGGCGTTCGAGGTGGCGGGCTACACCAAGGCCGATGTCGACGAGAATTTCTCGGGCATGATCGAGGCCTTCAAGCTGGGCGCGCCGCCGCACGGCGGTTCTGCGCCGGGCATCGACCGCATCGTCATGCTGCTCGCCGACGAGCCCAACATCCGCGAAGTCATCGCCTTCCCGATGAACCAGCGCGCGCAGGACCTCATGATGGGCGCCCCGAGCCTCGTCACCGACCGCCAGCTCGACGAGCTGTCGATCGCGACGACGGCCGAGCCCGAGGAAGAGGCGGTCGAGCCCGCGCCCGAGACGCTGGTCGAGGAGCGCTAGGAGCGGCGCGCGGGCCACACTGTCCCAGAAAGGGAACAGCCTGGCCTGTAAACCTTTGTTTTGCGCGTGAAGCGCGATTAAACCCCGGCTGTGCCGATCGAATTGACAGATGGCCAGCCGGGGGCGGCGAAGGAAGAGGGGGCAGGGGACGACCTTGCCGAAGTTCGCGCGCGCCTCATGGGGCTGCAACTCAGGCAACTGGCGCACCGCCAGCGGCTGATCCTGCTCGTCGAGGGCTGGGAAGCCAGCGGCAAGCGGGCGTTCCTCCGGCAGGTGCTCGGCAGCCTCGATCCCTGTTCAGCGCAGTGCATCTGCCTCGATCCCAGCGCGATCGGCAGCGAGGACCGTCACTGGCTCGCCAAATATTGGAACGCATTGCCCGGCGCGGGGCACAGCCGCCTCTTCTACAAGAGCTGGTATCGCAGCCTCGTCGACGAGCGCGTCCTGCGCGGCATGAGCGACGAGAACTGGACTCGCGGCTGCGACGAGATCAACGAGTTCGAGGCCCAGCAGCGCGACCATGACACGATCATCGTCAAGCTGTTCTTCCATTGCTCCGCCCCGACGCTCGAGCGGCGGATGAAGAAGCGGCTTGCCGACCCGTGGCAGCGCCAGCTGACCGCCGACGGCGAGATCGAGGCACGCGACCGGCGCAACGACTATGTCTCGGCGTGGAATGCGGTGTTCGAGGATACCGACACGCGCTGGGCGCCGTGGAAGCTCGTCGATGCGGAAGATCATGATATTGCCGTGCGGGCCGCGGCGGCGCACCTCGTCGACGTGCTCGACAAGGCGCTGCCTGATGCGCCACCGGCCGAGCAGGGCGAGGATCACGAGGTGATCGACTTTCCTGGCAAGGCGCTGCGCTGAGCGGCAGGCACCGCAAGAAGGGCGACCTGCCCGAAAAGAGGTGCGCGACCTGCGGGCGGCCTTTCGCATGGCGCAAGAAATGGCGCGATTGCTGGGACGAGGTGAAATATTGCTCGGAGCGGTGCCGCGGCAACAGGTCTCAAGCCTCGGGGTAGGCGATCTTCTCGATTTCGTAGAACATCTCGCCGGCGGGCAGGCGCACGCCGCGCTCGTCGCCCACCCTGGCGCCGATGATGGCGCGCGCAATGGGCGAGGACCATCCGACACGGCCGTCGCCCGCCTCGGCCTCGTCGTCGCCGACGATGGTGAGGATGCGGCTGCGCTCTTCCTCGTCGACCAGCGTCACGGTGGCGCCGAAGCGCACCTCGTCCCGCCGCTCGGCGCGCGCGGGGTCGACGACCTTGGCGTTCTTCATGACCTTGGAGAGATAGCCGAGGCGGCGGTCGATCTCGCGCAGGCGCTTGCGACCGTAGATATAGTCGCCATTCTCCGAGCGGTCGCCATTGCCCGCCGCCCAGCTGATCGTCTCGACCAGCTTGGGCCGTTCGGTGCCGAACAGCTTCTCATATTCCTCGCGGATCCGCGCGAACCCTTGCGGGGTGATGTAGCGCGGGCGACCCTTGCCCCCCGTCGCCATTAGCCGGGGCGACTCGGCTTGCCGAGGTGGCGCGAGACATGCACCGCGCCATAAGCGGGCACATAGGGGTTCAGGCGGTCGTAGACGGCAGCATTCTCTATCACGCGCTGCACATAGCTGCGCGTCTCGCCGAAGGGAATATTCTCTATCCACGCCAACTGGTCGACGCCGGGGTCGCGCGGGTCGCCATAACGGCGCACCCATTTCATCGCATTGCCGTGACCCGCATTGTAGCTGGCGGCGGCGAGCATGATGGCGCCGTCCCAATTGCGCAGGCGCAGCGCCAGATAGTCGCTGCCGAGGCGGACATTATAGGCGGGGTCCTGCGTCAAGCGGGCGTAGCTGTAGCTGAGGCCCGAGCGGCGCGCCTGGTCGCGCGCGGTGCCGGGCAGGAGCTGCATCATGCCATGGGCATTGGCGTGGCTCACCGCCGAACGGTCGAACGAGCTTTCCTGCCGCGTGATGCCATGCGCATAGCTCCACAGCTGGCCGCCGGGGGCGCCCTGCGGATGGGTCGGCCAGGCCGAGCGGTAATAGAAGAGGCTGCCATTGTTGCGCGCGATGCGGGCCACCCAGACCCCGAGGTCGGGACGGTTGACGGTGTCGGCATAGCGACTGGCGAGGATGCGCTCGCCGTCATTTTCGAGGCTCTCGGCGAGCGCGCGGATCATGAGCGTCTGCTCGTCACGGCTGTTGGCGAGGCGCGGGACGGCGGCAACGATGGGGCGGGCGTAGAATTCGGCGCTGACCGCGGGATCGACCTGCGTCGGCAGCGGCGGAGGCGGCGGGATCTCGCGGCCGAGCCGTTCGAGCGCGAGCTGGCCGTAGAAAAGCTCGGGGCTCTGCGCGGCCCGGCTGAACATCGCCATGGCGCGCGCATTGTCGCCCGCTTCGGCCGCGGTGCGGCCGGCCCAGTAGAGGCCCTTGCTCTCGACCTGCAGCGAGCGGCCACCGCCCGAATAGAGTTCGAACATGGTGCTGGCGGCGGCAGGGCGGCGCAGGCGGTCGCGCGCGGTCGTGCCGGCAAGCCAGGCGAGGTCGGTATATTTGTCGCGCACGCCGTAGGGCTGGAGCGTCTTGTCGTCGCCGGGCACGAAAGCATCCTCGAGCTGGCGGGCGATGTTGAAGGCGGTCGAATAGTCGCCGCGCGCCTCGGCGCCCTGCGCGGCGAGCAGCAGCATCTCGAGCCACTTGTCGACATCGGTCGGGCGGGTCGTGAAATTGTGGGGCTGGGCGAGCAAAGACTGCGCCGCTGCCTCGTTGCGATACAGGCGGTAATAGCGCGCGCGGTCCATCAGGAGACCGGCATGGTCATCGACGCGGTCCTGCACGGCGGCGAATTTCTGCTGGGCATCGCCATCGCCGCGCTGGAGCGCGATGCGCGCCTCGGCGATCGGTCGTTCGGCGGCGGGCACGAGCGAGACATAGGCGGCCGCGCGGCTCGCCTGCTTGTCGAACAACAGCGCATCGACGCGGACCGCATGGTCGGTCGGGGTAAGGCGGGTCCAATATTGCGCGCGGATCAGCGCCTCGTCCTCGCTCGTGAGATCGGGGCTGGCCCAGGCCGAGCGCGCGGCGGCGAGGGCCTCGATGGAGCGGCCCTGCCGCTCATAGGCATAGGCAAGCCGCGTCCAGCCCTTGGCCGTACGCGGCGGGGTGGCGCGGAAGAAGGCGACGACCTGCTCGTCGGGCACGCCCGCATGGATCGCATTTTCGGCGCGGGCGCGGATCTTGTCCGCCTCGGGCCAGTCGGGATAGGCGATGGCAAAGCGCGCGGCGCGCTCGAAACTCGGGCGATTGTCGCGCCGGAGCTGGCGCCATTCGCCGATCGCGGCATCGATGACGCGGATGTCGGGTCGGGCCTGGGTGGCGACCGCCGTACTCGCCGCTTGTACCTCGGGGCGGACATTCTGTTCGACAACCGAGGATGCTGCCATTCCGGACAGGGTGGCAACGGCGATGAAAAGGGCGGGCTTCCTCATACTGGACATGTTAGGCAAGGGCTTCTTTAAGGACGCTGAACATTACACCCTGACAAAGGGTTGGAGCGGCAAGTCGTTCCGAAGAAAGGATGAATATATGTTTCGTGGCTCGATTCCCGCGCTGGTGACCCCGTTCGACGCGGACGGAGCGGTCGATCTCGGTGCGTTTCGGGAGCTTGTGGACTGGCAGATCGCCGAGGGGACGCACGGGCTCGTGCCCTGCGGGACGACGGGCGAAGTCGCCACCTTGTCGGGCGAGGAGCATCAGTCGGTGGTCACCGCCTGTGTCGAGCAAGCCAAGGGTCGCGTGCCCGTGATCGCGGGCTGCGGCGGCTATGATACCGCTGCCGTGATCGCCGCCATCCAGATGGTCGCCGAGGCGGGCGCCGATGCCGCATTGTGCGTCGTGCCTTATTACAACAAGCCCAACCAGTCGGGGATTATCGCGCATTTCACCGCCTGCGCCGAGTCCTCGCCGATCCCGATCGTCGTCTACAACGTGCCGAGCCGCACGGTCGCCGATATCGGCGTCGAGGCATTGGGCGAGATCGCCCGCCACGAGAAGATCGTCGCGATCAAGGATGCGACCGGCAATCTCGCCCGCGTCACCGCGCAGCGGCTCGCCTGCGGCGAGGACTTCATCCAGCTCAGCGGCAATGACGACATGGCATTGGGCTTCAACGCGATGGGCGGGGTGGGGGCCATTTCGGTCACCGCCAATGTCGCGCCGAAGCTGTGCAGCGAGTTCCAGGAGGCGATGCTGGGCGGGCGTTGGGACGAGGCGCTGGCGCTGCAGGACAAGCTCTTCCCGCTCCATGACGCGCTGTTCAGCGATGCCTCGCCCGGCCCGTGTAAATATGCGCTCTCGAAGGTCCGGCCCGGCAGCTCGACCGCAGTGCGCCTGCCGATGACCGAACCGTCCGATGCCTCCAAGGCCCTCGTCGACGCCGCGCTTGCCCATGCGGGGCTGACCGGATGAGCAAGGCCTTCAACAAGGTCAGGGTCGTCGCCGAGAACCGGCGCGCCACGTTCGATTATACCATCGAGGAACGGTTCGAAGCGGGCATCGTCTTGCAGGGAACCGAGGTAAAGGCGCTGCGCAATTCGGAAGGCTCGATCAAGGAGAGCTATGCTACCGTCGAGGATGGCGAGGCGTGGCTGATCAACAGTCACATCCCCGAATATAGCCACGGCAACCGCCTCAACCACGAGACGCGGCGGCCGCGAAAGCTCCTGCTGCACCAGCGCGAGATCAACAAGATGATGGGTGCGGTGCAGCGGCAGGGCATGACGCTCGTCCCGCTGTCGATCTATTTCAACGGCGAGGGCAAGGCCAAGCTCGAACTCGGGCTCGCGAAGGGCAAGAAGGTCCATGACAAGCGCCAGGCGATCAAGGATCGCGACTGGAAACGGCAGCAGGCGCGGATCCTGAGGGACCGTGGGTAAGCACGCCCCCGGACCGATCAAGCGCTTCCTCCAGCGCAACGCGCCAACGCGCGAGGAGCTGGTGGAATCGCGTTGGCTCAAGCCCGTGCGTCGCTATATCGCGGCGCACGAATATTGGCGTTTCACCCGTCGCTCGGTGCCGCGTGCGGTGCTGGTGGGCATGTTCATCGGTATCTTCCTGATGGTCCCGGGCCTGCAGATGTTCGCCGCCGCCGCCATGTCCATCCCCATCCGCGCCAACATCCCCATTGCCGCCGCGATCACCTGGGTGAGCAATCCGGCGACCACGCCCGTCTTCCTCATCGCGGGGCTGGAGGTCGGCGCCCTGTTCGGCTTCGACACCAATGTCGACAGCTTCATGGCGCTGGTCGACAGCCACGCCTCGCTCGAGGAGTGGACGCGCTGGGCGCTGTCCGATGCCGCGCCGGCGGTCATTTTCGGCCTGTTCGTCATTGCCGTGGTGCTCGCATTCGTCGCTTATTGGGTGTCGCTCGTCGGATGGAGATTGTGGATTGCGCGGCGCTGGAAGCAGCGTAGTGTCGAGGACAACTCGATTTGAATTCCGGAGACAGAATGAAGAAACTGATGATCGCGCTGGCCGCCTCGAGCGCGCTGGCCGCCTGTACGCAGACCACCGAGATCGAAACCGCCGCCACCACCGCGCCGCTGCCCGAAGCCGCCGCTGAACTGGGCGACGAGCCGGCAGGGCAGGCCGAACTCGGCACCTTTGGTTTCGACACCGCGGGCATGGACCGCTCGGTCGCGCCGGGCGACGATTTCTACGACTTTGCCAACGGTACCTGGGCCGCGGCGACCGAAATCCCCGCCGACAAGTCGAACTACGGCATGTTCGGCGCGCTCGACGACCTTTCGCGCGAGCGCACCAAGGCGATCATCCTCGATGCTGCCAAGGACCCGAACAACCGCGTCGGCGCGGCCTATAACAGCTTCCTCGACACCGACCGCGTCGAAGCGCTCGGCATGGCGCCGATCCAGCCGCTGCTCGACGAGATCGACGCGGTCGACAGCTTTGCCGGCTATGCCGCGATGGTCGGCAAGGCCGATCGCCTCGGCTTCGGCGGCGGCATGCTCGGTTGGTATATCGGTCAGGATGACGGCGACAGCACGCGCTACATCATGAATGCTTACCAGTCGGGCCTGGGCCTGCCCGACCGCGATTATTATCTCGAGGACGCCGAGCGCCAGGTCGAGATCCGCGCTGCCTATGTCGATTATCTCGCCGACATGCTGGCGCTGGCGGGCGAGGGCAATGCCCGTGCCCGCGCCGAAGCCATCCTCGCTTTCGAAACCGAGCTTGCCGAAGTCCACTGGGACCGCAATGCGCTGGGCGACAGCGAGAAGACCTACAATCTCGGCTCGAAGGCCGAGCTCGAGGCGCTCGCCCCCGGTTACGACTGGGACGCCATGTGGGCCGCGGGCGGATATGATTTTGCCGAGATCAACGTCATGACCCCGAGCGCGATCGAAGCGGGCCTCAAGCTGGCCGCCGATGCCGACCTCCAGGTCCTGAAGGACAAGCTTACCGTCGCCGCGCTGCGCAGCTACGCCTCGGCGCTGCCCGCCGCCGTTGATGGCCGCGTGTTCGGTTTCTACTCGAAGACGCTGTCGGGCGTGCCCGAACAGGAAGGGCGCTGGAAGCGGGGCGTGAGCTTCGTCTCGGGCGCGCTGCGCGACGACGTCGGGCAGGTCTATGCCCAGCGCCACTTCCCCGCCGAGTATAAGGCCGAGATGCAGACGCTCGTCGACAATGTCCTCGAGGCCATGCGCAACCGCATCGTCACCGCCGACTGGATGGACGAGAATACCAAGGTCGAGGCGATCGCAAAGCTCGACAAGTTCACCGTCAAGATCGGCTATCCCGACCGCTGGGAGACCTATGAAGGGCTGACGATGGATGGCGCCGACCTGTTCGGCAACGTCCAGCGCTCGCGCGAATGGCAGCATCAGGACGCGCTCGCCAAGCTCGGCGAACCGATCCGCCGCTGGGAGTGGGGCATGGCCCCGATGACGGTCAACGCCTATGCCAATTTCGGCATGATGGAGATCGTCTTCCCCGCCTCGATCCTGCAGCCGCCCTTCTTCGATCCCAATGCGGATCCCGCCATCAACTATGGCGGTATCGGCGCGGTGATCGGCCACGAGATCAGCCACCACTTCGACGACCAGGGTGCCAAGTACAACAGCTCCGGCAACCTCAAGGACTGGTGGACCGAGGCCGATTACGCGAACTTCGAGGCGCGCGGGAAAGCGCTCATCGACCAGTATGACGGTTACGAGATCTTCCCCGGCGAACATGTCGACGGCGAATTCACGCTGGGCGAGAATATCGGCGACCTTGCCGGCCTCGCCATCGCCTATGACGCCTACAAGGCGTCGCTGAATGGCGCGGAAGCACCCGTGATCGACGGCACCACCGGTGCCCAGCGCTTCTTCCTCGGTTGGGCGCAAGTATGGCGCCGCAACTATCGCGACGAGGAACTGAAGCGTCGTCTCAAGACCGACCCGCACTCGCCGTCCGAACAGCGCGTCTGGGTCGTCCGCAACATGGACAGCTGGTATGACGCCTTCAACGTCGATGCCGGGGCCGGGATGTATCTCGCCCCCGACCAGCGGGTGACCGTCTGGTAAGATGCTCGATCGCCACGCTGCACTGGCCGCCGAACCGCTCGAACCCAGCCAGCAATGGCTCGGTCCGGTGCTGGCCGGTGCAGCGCTGGCCTCGGCCGCCGTCCTCTATTTCGGCGAGGGTGACACGGGGTGGGCCGCCGGCCTGTTCCTCTTCGGTGCCTTCCTCTTCGGCGCGGTCTCGCTCTACCAGTCGCGCCGGCCCGAGGCGGGTGCTGCCGCGCTGGTGCCGGTCGCGCCGACCGAGGAATTCGCGCTGGCGGGGGCGGCGTTGCGGCTCGCCGCCGATGCCGCCGCGGTGACCGATGCCGAGGGGCGCCTGCTCCTCGCCAACCCGCGCTTCGACAAACGCTTTTCCGAGCATCTCCAGCCCTTCGCGGCCGAGCGGGCCGATACCCATGAAGCGCTGCGTTCGCTGGCGTTGCGCGACGGAGCGGCGCGCGACAAGCTCAGCCTCGGCGACCAGAAGGTCGATGTCGACATCGTCCGCGTCGGCGCGGGGACCGAGCGGCTGCTCCTGTGGCGCTTTCCCTCCGCCAGCCGACCCGACCGGCTCCAGGTCAGTGCCCAGCGGGTGGCAGGCGAGACCGGCGACCGTCTTGCCGCAGCGGGCGTGCTGGCCGCGCTGATCGACGATCGCGGCCGCCTCGTGGCCGCCAATCGCCCCTTCGTCCAGCGCGCCCTGCCCGAGAAGGCGACCGGCACGCCGACGCTCGCCGACCTGCTCGAGCAGCGCGACGACGGCTATCTGCACCTCGTCGAGGAAGGCGAAGTTGGCACGCCCCTTCGCGGCGTCCATGTCCCGATCGACCCCAGCGTCGACGGCGGGGCGGGCACGCTGCTCCTGTTCGAGGCGCGCGAGGACGGCGGCATCGCGGCGGCAAGCGACAATGTCCAGGCGCTGATCGAACTCCTTCCGCTCGGCCTCGCACTGGTCGACCGCGACGGCCGCTTCCTCACCATGAACGCCGCCTTCCGCCAGGCGGGCGGGGTGGGCGAGGCGCGCGTCTCCTATCCGGGCGACCTCGTCGTCAAGGAAGACAAGGGGATCGTCGCCGACACCGTGCGCCGCCATGCCCGCGGCCCCGCCATGTCGGGCGATATCGCGGTGCGCCTGTCGAAGAACCCCAAGGAGCCTGTCGCACTGACCGTCGCGGGGCTCCGCGGTATCGGCGACGCCGCCGTGCTCCTCCTCCTCAAGGACAATAGCGAGGAGGCCAAGCTCAAGCGCCAGATCGCGCAGGCCACCAAGATGCAGGCGGTGGGCCAGCTCGCGGGCGGCGTGGCGCACGATTTCAACAACATCCTCACCGCCATCATCGGTCACTGCGACCTCATGCTGATGCGCCATACGCCGGGCGACAGCGACTATGGCGACATCCAGCAGATCAAGTCGAACTCCAACCGTGCCGCGGGCCTCACGCGCCAGCTCCTCGCTTTCTCGCGCCAGCAGACGCTGCGCCCGCAGGTGCTCCAACTCGCCGACGTGGTCGCCGAGGTTAGCCACCTGTTGAAGCGCCTCCTCGGCGAGACGGTCGAACTCAAGGTCAAGCACGGCCGCGACGTCGGCCTCGTGCGCGCCGACCCCGGGCAGCTCGAACAGGTCATCGTCAACCTCGCCGTCAACGCGCGCGACGCGATGATGGAGAAAGGCGGGGGCATCCTCACCATCCAGACCTACAAGGTGCGCGCCGACCAGGTCGCCGACCTCGGCAGCGAGATCCTTCCCATCGCCGACTATTCGGCGCTCAGCATCTCCGACACCGGCTCGGGCATCCCGCCCGCCGTGCTCGGCAAGATCTTCGAGCCTTTCTTCACGACCAAGGAAGTGGGCAAGGGCACCGGCCTCGGGCTCTCGACCGTCTACGGCATCGTCAAGCAGTCGGGGGGCTACATCTTCGCCGATTCCAAGGTCGGCGAGGGCACCAGCTTCGTCATCTACCTTCCCGTCCACGAGGTCGCCGAGGACGACCGGCCGCGCGCCGGCGCCAAGCCCAAGGAAGAGAATGAGGAAGAGCTGTGGGGGCAGGGCACCATCCTCCTCGTCGAGGACGAGCCGATGGTCCGCACGGTGGCCGAGCGCGCGCTCACCCGCCACGGCTATACCGTGCTGACCGCCAACAATGGCGAGGAAGCACTCGAGATCCTCGAAAACGAGGAGCAGGATATCGCGCTCCTCGTCTCCGACGTGGTCATGCCGATGATGGACGGGCCGACGATGGGGCGCGAGGCGCGCAAGGATCGTCCGGGCCTGCCGATCCTCTTCATGTCCGGCTATGCAGAAGAGCAATTGAGGAAGTCGATCGACATCGACAATGTCGATTTCCTGCCCAAGCCCTTCTCGGTGCAGGAGCTCGCCGAGGCGGTGCGCGAGGTGCTCGCCAAGGAGCAGGGCAAGCAATAGCGTAACGATTGGACTTGGCGGCGCGCCCGCGGCGCGATAACGCTACGTCGATGACCCATCCGCGAAACATTCTCGTCGTCGAGGACGAGCCCCTCATCGCCATGATGCTCGAGGACTTTCTCGACGCGCTCGGCCACCAGGTGGCCGCGTCTTGCGAAAGCGTCGCGGAAGCGATGGCAGCGGTCGAGAAGGGCGGTTTCGACATGGCCATCCTCGACGTCAATCTCGGCGGCGAGCCGGTGTGGCCGGTGGCCGAGGCGCTGCGCGAACGCGGTATCCCCTTCGCGCTGGCAACCGGCGGACATGTGACCGAGCCGCCCGCCGATTTCCTCTCGACCCCGACTCTTGCCAAGCCCTTCACGATGGACCGTGTCGAACCGGTCATCGAAGCCACGCTCGCGCAATAGTTTCACCCTTTTAACGTTCCCCCCTTGTTCTTGCGGAACAAAGTGGGTACAGCATCCCCATCGCAGGGCTTTTGGAGCCCTTCTGTTGACGAAAGGGGATGGATGATGGCAGCGCAGCTGAAAGTCGTGAAATCGAAGGACGATAAAATGGACAGCGACCGTCAGAAGGCGCTCGATGCCGCACTCGCGCAGATCGACCGCGCGTTCGGCAAGGGCTCGGCGATGAAGCTTGGCAGCCGCGAGAAGATCGAGATCGAGACCATCTCCACCGGCAGCCTCGGACTCGACATCGCGCTTGGCGTCGGCGGCCTGCCGCGCGGGCGCATCATCGAGATCTACGGGCCGGAAAGCTCGGGCAAGACCACGCTCGCGCTCCATGCCATCGCCGAGGCGCAGAAGATGGGCGGCACCGCCGCCTTCGTTGACGCCGAGCATGCGCTCGACCCCGTCTATGCCAAGAAGCTCGGTGTCGACATCGACGAGCTGATCGTCTCGCAGCCCGACACGGGCGAGCAGGCGCTCGAGATCACCGACACGTTGGTACGCTCGAACGCCATCGACGTGCTGGTGGTCGATTCGGTCGCCGCGCTCGTGCCGCGTGCCGAAATCGAGGGCGAGATGGGCGACAGCCACGTCGGCCTCCAGGCCCGCCTGATGAGCCAGGCGCTGCGCAAGCTGACCGGCTCGATCAACCGGTCGAAGACCACCGTCATCTTCATCAACCAGGTGCGCATGAAGATCGGCGTGATGTACGGCAACCCCGAGACCACGACCGGCGGTAACGCACTGAAGTTCTACGCGTCGGTCCGCCTCGACATCCGCCGTACCGGCCAGATCAAGGACCGCGACGACATCATCGGCAACGCGACCCGCGTGAAGGTGGTGAAGAACAAGGTCGCGCCGCCCTTCAAGCAGGTCGAATTCGACATCATGTATGGCGAGGGCGTCTCGAAGATGGGCGAAGTGCTCGACCTCGGCGTCAAGGCCGGTCTCGTCGACAAGTCGGGTAGCTGGTTCAGCTACGACTCGACCCGCATCGGGCAGGGCCGCGAGAACGCCAAGAAGTTCCTCAAGGAAAATCCCGAGATCGCCGACCAGATCGAAGCCGCGATCCGCGGCCAGAAGAAGGACGAGGTCGAGGAGGCCATGATGACGGGCCCCGAGTCCGACGCCGAATAGTCACTTCGCATCCCCGCGAATGAGGAAGGGCCTGGCGTTCGCGCCGGGCCCTTTTTTCTTGGGCTCGCGGCCGGTGGATTACTGGTCGGCGGGCAGGGGAGGCAGCGGACAGTAGCGCCGCTGGAACAGCTTGCCCCGTTCGGTGGCGAGGGTGATGAGGAGCGCGGCGACCCCCGCCAGCGCGATGCCGACGAGGAAGGGCGTCAGCGTGCCGTCGAAGGCCTGCCCGATGGCAAAGCCGAGCAATGCTGCGCCGATCGTGCTCGACGTGCCCTGGACTGAACTGGCGGTGCCGGCCACGCTGGCCATGTTGGTCATAGCGAGCGTGCCGAAATTGCTCGTCGTGAAGGCAAAGGCGGTAAGCACCAGCGCCATGAAAGTGATGAAACTCGCAAGGCTGGAGCCGAACAGGAAGTGCCAGCCAAGGTGCAGCATAGCCGCGCCGAGAAAGGCGATGAGCCCGATGTGACCGACACGGCGCAGTCCGAAACGCTGCACGATGCGGCTGTTGGTGAAGCTCGCCAGCGCCATTGGCGCCGCGATCATGGCAAAGACGAGGCCCAACTGGTCGGTCGCCTCGAAAATCTCGCCGACGATTTGCTGGATCGAGGCGAGATAGGCGACGAGCGTGGTGAAGACGGCGGTGAGCGCCATCGTGTAGCCGAGCGACAGCCGGTCGGTCGCGGTGATGGCGATCCCTTGCGCGATGGTCGAGAGGCGGATTTCGCGGCGATATTCGGGGTGCAGCGTTTCGGGTAGGCGAAGGGCGCTCCAGATAAAGAGCAGCACGCCATAAGCGGCGAGCCCGTAGAAGATCGCGCGCCAGGGTCCCACCGACAGGATTGCCTGCCCGAGGCTTGGCGCGATGACCGGCACGACCATGAAGGTCATCTGCGTCAGGCTCATGATCCGCGCCATCTCCTCGCCCTCGTAGAGGTCGCGCACGATGGCGAGGACGAGGACCCGGCTGACCGCGCCGCAGGCACCCATCAGGAAGCGCGCGGCGATGAGCAGCGTGAAGTCGCTGGCCGCGGCGGCGAGCATGCCGAACAGGATGTAGAGCGACACGCCCGCGAGCAGGATCGGGCGGCGCCCGAAGCGGTCGGCGAGCGGCCCCCACAGCATCTGGCTCGCCCCGAAACCGAACATGTAAGCGACGATGACGAGCTGGGTGCGGTTGGCCTCCGCGATGCCGAGATCGCTGCCGATCGCGGGCAGGGCGGGGAGCATGGTGTCGAGCGCCAGCGCGTTCATCGCCATCATCCCCGCGAGCAGCGCGACGATCTCGTGCGTGCCGCGTCGGGCGGCAGCGGTCTGTGTGATGGCAGGCCTAGCGTCCATCGACCGGTGCTGGCGCATCGGGGCGGAACATGCAACACGGTTCGCAAATGAAACGAACCGGAGCCCGGCCATGATCATCGTCCACCATCTCGAAAACAGCCGTTCGCAGCGCATCCTCTGGCTGCTTGAGGAACTGGGGCTCGAATATGAAGTGAAGCGCTACGAGCGCCACCCCAAGACGATGCGTGCCCCCGACAGCCTCAAGGCGATCCACCCGCTGGGCAAGTCGCCGCTCATCGAGGAGGGCGAGGTGGTGCTGGCAGAAACGGGCGCGATCATGGAGCATCTCGTGGCCGAGCGCGGTCGCTATGGCGCGCCCGAAAGCCCCGTGCTGGCGCGCCACTATCATTTCTACATGCACTATGCCGAGGGTTCGCTGATGCCGCCCCTGTTCGGCATGCTGATCGTCAATCGCCTCGGCCTCCTCGGAAAGCCCGCGAAAAAGCCGGTGATGGGCATGCTCGCCGAGCATTTCGCCTTCCTCGACAAGGAACTGGAACAGCGCGATTGGTTCGCGGGCGCCGACCTCACCGCCGCCGACATGATGATGAGCTTCCCGCTCGAAGCCGCGCAGGCGCGCGCGGGGCTGGACGAGCGCTATCCCAACATCCTGCGCTGGCTGAAGCAGTGCCACGAGCGCCCTGCCTACCAGCGCGCGCTCGCGCGTGGCGGCGAATATGCATACGCCGGTTGAGCAGGCGGTTGACCCGGCAGGGCCGCATGCGCTCTAGCTAGGCGCAAATCCAATTCGGGGGACCCACGCGATGGACGCGACTTTGAAGACCGGGCGGCTCGCCCTTCACTGGCAGATGCTGATCGGCTTCCTGCTCGGCCTCGGCGCGGGCCTCACCGTCTACCTGACCGCCGCCGATGCGGGCTGGGTCGACACGGTCAGCAATGTCACCGGCTTCGTGGGGCAGATCTTCCTGCGCCTCCTCTTCATGCTGGTCATCCCGCTCCTCTTTTCCGCCCTTGTCGTCGGGATCGCGGAGATGGGCGATGCGCGCTCCCTGAAGCGCGTCGGCCTGCGCACGCTCGCCTTCACCGTGATCGTCTCGGGCGTGGCGGTGGTACTGGCGCTCGCGGTCGCCAACATCTTCCAGCCGGGCGCCGGCGTCGATCGCGAGATCGCCGAGGCCCTGCTCAACGACGCGCGCGACAATGCGGGTGCGATCATCAGCCGTAATGCCGAGACCCCGAGCGGGCTCGATGCTTTGCTCGCCATCATCCCGTCGAACGTCTTCGCCGCGATGAGCGCCAACGACATCCTCGCGGTGATGTTCTTCGCGCTCTTCTTCGGCATCGGCCTCCTGTTCACCGACTCCCCCCAGGCCGAGATCCTCCAGAAGGGCATCGAGGGCGTCTTCCACGTCACCATGAAGCTCATCATGTGGGTGATCCGCCTCGCGCCCATCGCCATCGCCTGCTTCATGTTCAACCTCGCCTCGGCCTTCGGTTGGGACATCCTCGTCCGCCTCGGTGCCTATGTGCTGGTCGTACTGCTTGCGCTCGGCCTCCACATGTTCGTGGTCTATCCGCTGGTCCTGCGCTTTTGGGGCGGGGTCAGCCCCGTCTGGTTCTTCAAGAACGTGCGCGAGGCGATGCTGATCGCCTTCTCGACCGCCAGCTCCAACGCCACGCTGCCCTATGCGCTCAAGGTCGCCGACGAGAATTTGAAGCTTCCGCGGGCGCCAGCGCGCTTCGTGCTGACCATCGGGGCGACCGCCAACCAGAACGGCACCGCCATCTTCGAGGGTATCACCGTGCTCTTCCTCGCCCAATTCTTCGGGGTCGAGCTGACGATGGGCCAGCAGGTGATCGTCCTCCTGATGTGTATCCTCGGCGGTATCGGGACGGCGGGTGTGCCTGCGGGCTCGCTGCCGGTGGTGGCGCTCATCCTCGCGATGGTCGGCGTGCCGCCCGAGGGGATCGGCATCGTGCTCGGCGTCGACCGCCTGCTCGACATGTGCCGCACGACGTTGAATGTCACCGGCGACCTTGCCGCCGCGACGGTGGTGTCGAAGGGGCATGAGGAAGACAGCGAACTGTCCGACCTGCAGACGGCATGAGCGACGATCTCGACGCGCTGTCGGCGCGCTATCGCACGATCCTGTGCGACGTCTGGGGGGTGATCCACGATGGCGCGCGGCTATTTCCGGGGGTGGCCCGGCGCTTCAGCCGCTGGAAGGGTGAGGGGCGGACGATCATCATCGTCACCAACGCCCCGCGCCCTGCGGACCGCGTCGAGGCGGACCTTGTCGACATGGGGCTGCCGCGCCACTGCTGGGATCATCTGACGTCGAGCGGGCAGGCAGGCATCGAGGCGCTGACCCATCCGCCGCGCAAGGTTGGCTTCGCGGGCAGCCGCTGGGACCATGAGGACCTCATCGCCCATGGCGTCGACATCGCCGATGCCGGCGAGCCGGTCGACGAGATTGCGCTGACGGGGCTCGACGAATATCGCTCCGACGTGTCCGAATATGAGGAAGAGATCGCTGATTGGGTCGAGCGCGACCTCCTCGTCCATTGCCTCAATCCCGACCGCATCGTTATCCACCGCGGCGAGGAAGTCGTCTGCGCGGGCGCGCTGGCCGACGAGGTCGCGGCGCGAGGCGGACGCGTGCAATTCTACGGCAAGCCCCATCGGCCGATCTACAATCACGCGCTGAAGCTCGCGGGCGACCCCGACCCCGCCGATTGCGTCATGGTCGGCGACAATCCGGCGACCGACATGTGGGGTGCCTGCCGCATGGGGATGGCGGGGGTGCTTGTCACCGCCGGCGTCGGCCATGCGGAATACAAATGGGGCGCCGAGTTCGAAAACTGGCGCCCCTTGATGACGGTATCGGGTCTCTAGCGCCTCAGGCGGCGTCGTCGATGAGGTAGCGCTGTTCCTCGGCCATCTTGACGAGCGCGGCCTGCAACTTCTCGAAGGCGCGCACCTCGATCTGGCGGATGCGTTCGCGGCTCACGCCATAGACCTGGCTAAGGTCCTCGAGCGTCTTCGGGTTCTCCGAGAGGCGACGCTCGGTGAGGATGTGCTTCTCTCGATCATTCAGCGCGTCCATCGCCTGCATCAGCAGTTCGTGGCGGACCTGCTTTTCTTCCTCGTCGGCGACGATCTCGTCCTGCAGCGGGTCTTCGGAGTGGAGAAGGTCCATCCACTGCGACTCGCCATCCTCGTCGCCAGCACGCATCGGCGCGTTGAGCGAACTGTCGCCACCGCGCGCCATCCGGCGGTTCATCGATACGACATCATCTTCGGAAACACCCAGTTCAGTGGCGATCTTCTTCACATCGTCGGGATGGAGGTCGCCTTCCTCGAAGGCCTCGATCTGGTTCTTCATCCGCCTGAGGTTGAAGAACAGCTTCTTCTGTGCCGCGGTGGTGCCCATCTTCACGAGGCTCCACGAGCGCAGGATGAATTCCTGTATCGAGGCGCGGATCCACCACATCGCATAGGTAGCGAGGCGGAAACCGCGGTCGGGATCGAATTTCTTCACCCCCTGCATGAGGCCGATATTGCCTTCGGAGATGAGCTCGGAGACGGGCAGGCCGTAGCCGCGATAACCCATCGCGATCTTGGCGACGAGGCGAAGGTGCGAGTTGACGAGCTGCGCGGCCGCCTCGGTGTCGCCCTGTTCCTTCCAGCGCACGGCGAGCATGAACTCGTCCTCGGGCGTGAGGATGGGGAACTTCTTGATCTCCGTCAGATAGCGGTTGAGGCCGTCCTCACCGCCGGTCGAGGGGATCGATAGTGCCGCAGTCTTGGCCATTCTTGCTCCTTTTGCCGCCGCGAACCCGTTCGCGGCGCCCCAACTCAAAGGGGGCCGACCTTATTAGCCGTCCCTTTCCTATACGTGAAGTGCCGCCACCAGTTCCGTCATGTCCGACGGAAGTGCACTTTCAAACGACAAACGGTCGCCCGTGGCGGGGTGGATGAAGCCCAATTCCGCCGCGTGCAGCGCCTGTCTCGAAAACTCCAGCCTTTTCAACAGCTCGCGATGCTCCTTTCGCGTGCGACCGTAAAAGGGGTCGCCGACCAGCGGATGCCCCAGATGCGCCATGTGGACGCGCACCTGGTGGGTGCGGCCGGTCTCGAGGCGGCATTCGACCTGTGTCGCACCCTTGAGGTTCGCGATCTTGGTCCAATGGGTTACAGCGCGCTTGCCGCGCCCCTCCGCCACCACCGCCATCTTCTTGCGATTGGCCGACGAGCGCGCGAGCGGGGCATCGACCGTGCCTTCGCCCGCCATCATGAGGCCCGATGCGACCGCGATATAGCGGCGGTCGATGCTGTGGGCGGCGAACTGCTTGGCGAGGCCCTCGTGGGCGATATCGGTCTTGGCGATGACGAGGAGCCCCGAGGTGTCCTTGTCGATGCGGTGGACGATGCCTGGGCGTGCCACCCCGTTGATGCCCGACAGGCGGCCCTTGCAATGATGCAGGAGGGCGTTGACCAGCGTGCCGTCGAGATTGCCCGCCGCCGGATGGACGACGAGCCCCGCGGGCTTGTCGACGACGAGGAGGTGATCGTCCTCGTAGGTGATGTCGAGCGGGATGTCCTGCGGCTCGGCATGGTGCGGGGTGGGTTCGGGGACGGTAAGGGTAAAGGCTTCATGGCCCTTCACCTTGATCGCGGGATCGCGGACGGGGCCGTCGGGCCCTTCGAGCGCACCCTGGCTGATGAGCTTCTTCACCCTTTCGCGCGACAGGCCGCCGGCACGGTCGGTAACCGCGCGGTCGAGCCGCCACCCGGCATGCTGCGCGTCGAGCGATATTGCCATTTCCCCACCCATCAAGGCCATATGGGGCGCCCCGTTTCGGGTTCAATAGGGGCTTGCGAAGGGGCGCAGGCCCCGTCATGCCTTGGGGCCATGAACGAGACCGAATTTGCCGCGCTGCTTTGCAGCCGCCTGTGCCACGACCTGATGAGCCCCGTGGGCGCGCTCAACAATGGCGTCGAACTGCTTGCCGATGAACATGATGCCGAGATGCGCGAACGGGTCATCGAACTGATCGGCGAAAGTGCCGCGGCGACCGCCAACAAGCTAAAGTTCTTCCGTCTCGCTTTCGGCGCGGCGGGTGGGTTCGGCTCGGAAATCGACACCGGCGAGGCGAAGGCCGCGCTGGCTGGCCTTTTCGGCGCGGAAAAGCGGATCGAGCTGGGCTGGATGGTCGATGAGCCGCGCCTGCCCAAGGATGCGGTCAAGCTCCTCCTCAATCTCGCGATGATCGCGGGCGATGCGCTGGTGCGCGGCGGCAAGCTCGATGTCGGCGCCGAGCGGCGCGGGGAAGAGATCGAACTGGTCATCCGCGCCGAGGGGCCGCGCCTCATCGTCGATCCCGCGATCCGCGCCGTGCTCGAGGGCGCGGGCGAGGGCGACAGCGAACCGCGTGCGGCGGGCGCCTTGCTGGCCCGCCAGCTCGCCGCTGCGCAGGGCGGCACCATCCAGTACAGCTCGCCGGCCGAGACGGTGGCGATGATCGGCGCCACGCTAAAAGGGTAAAGCGCGCGGCAACGATGTGTCGCTAACGCGGCCTTAACCCTTCTTCGCCAGAAGCGATCACGAGAGAAGCGAATTTCTTGTGAGGCTGATGCGCCGATGGAAGACCTGATTGCCGATTTTGTCGCGGAAAGCCGCGAAATGCTCGAATCGCTTGGTGGCGAGATCGTCGCCTGGGAGGCCGAGCCGCACGACCGTGCCCGGCTCGACAGCATTTTCCGCTTTGTCCACACGGTGAAGGGCAATTGCGGCTTTTTCGATTTCCCGCGCCTCGAGGCGCTGAGCCATGCCGCCGAGGATGCGCTCGCCGACGTGCGCGCCGGTCGTCGCCAAGCCGATGCCGCGCTGGTCAGCGCGGTGCTCGGCATCATCGACCGCATCGGCGAGATGATCGAGATCATCGACCGCGGCGAAAAGCTGCCCGACGGTGACGACAGCGCGCTGATCGCTGCCCTATCGACCGATGCCGCCACCGGCGACGAGATCGTCGCCGAGCCGGTCGCCCAGACCGAGGAAGAAACCAAGACTACCACCACCATCGGCGCCAACCCTTCGGCCGCGCCGCGCACGATCCGCCTGTCGGTCGAACTGCTCGACCGCGTGATGAGCGGCGTGAGCGACATGGTGCTGGCGCGCAACGAGCTCGCCCGTCGCCTGCGCGAGGCGCCCGAGGATGTCGCGGTGCAGGGCGCTTTCGAGCGCCTGTCGAGCATCATCGCCGAAATGCGCGACAGCATCACCCGCACCCGCATGCAGCGCATCGAGAACCTCTTCGTCGCGCTGCCCCGTATGGTGCGCGACCTGTCGAACGAGCTGGGCAAGCAGGTGATGGTCGATATCGACGGCGGTGACGTCGAACTCGATCGCGAGATGATCGAGATGATCCGCGATCCGCTGACCCACATCATCCGCAACGCCATCGATCACGGTATCGAGGCGCCCGCCGACCGGCTCAAGTCGGGCAAGCGCGAGATCGGCATGCTGTCGGTCTCGGCGCGCCAGTCGGGCAACCAGATCCTCATCCATATCGCCGATGACGGCAATGGCATCGACGCCGAGCGCATCGTGGCCAAGGCCATCGCCAATGGCGTGATCGACAAGGCAGCCGCCGACGTGATGAGCCATGCCGCCAAGCTCGCGCTCATCTTCGAGGCGGGCCTGTCGACCGCCAAGGCCGTGACCTCGGTCTCGGGCCGCGGCGTCGGCATGGACGTGGTGCGCTCCAACGTCGAGCGCATCGGCGGCATCGTCGAGGTGGATTCCAAGCCCGGCGAGGGCACCCGCATGACGCTGCGCGTGCCGCTCACCCTGACCATCATCCCCGCGCTCACCGTGTCGATCGGCGACCAGAGCTTCGCCATCCCGCGCTCGGCGATCGAGGAGATCGTGCGCGCCAACGGCTCGAGTGTCACGCTCGAGAAGATCGGCGGGGCAGGGGTCGCCACCATCCGTGGCCGCCGCGTCCCCGAGGTCGCGCTGGCCGACATCCTCGGCCTCGACAGCGACCTCAGCGACGAGGAGCGCACGCTGGTCGTGCTTCGCCCCGCTGGCGGCGACGTTTATGCGCTCGCCGTCGACAAGATCCACGATCACGAGGAACTGGTGGTGAAACCCGCCGCGCCTGCGGTGATGGCGACCGGCCTTTACGCCGGCACCACGCTGGCCGACGACGGCAGCCCCATCCTCCTCTTCGACACGGCAGGTCTTGCCGCGGTTGGCGGGGTCAAGCTCGAGAAGCAGGAACGCGTTGCCCGCGTCACCGAGGAAAAGACCGCCGCCAACGACGATCTCGTCGAACTGCTGCTGTTCCGCGGTCTTGGCGGCCAGCGCCGCGTCGTCCGCCTCGGTGCGGTCGACCGTATCGAGGACGTACCCGTGTCCAAGTTTACGGAGACGGGCGGTTCGCTCCGCGTCCAGCTGGGCGAGGACATCCTGCCCGCGACCGGCCTCGAGAGCCTGTCCGAACTGGGCGATCGCGAGACGGTACGCCTGTTCCGCCTGTCCGATGGCGAGACCGAGATCGGCTATGCCTTCGACCAGGTCATCGACATCAAGGCGCTCGACCATGACATCATCCCCGCCGAGGGGCAGGGCGCGGTCACCGGCATCAGCCTTGTCGGCGAGGAACCGGCCGAAATGGTCGATGCCCACTGGCTCTTCTCGCGGCTCGCGACCGACAAGTCCGAACGCGCCGACGGCCTCGTCTGCGCGCTCCCCGTCGAGGATCCATGGATGCGCAACATGCTGCGCCCGATCGTCGAGGCCGCTGGCTATCGTGTCGTCGATGCGGCCTCGGACGAGGCAAAGGGTGCCGACCTCGTCGTCCGCACGGCGGAGGACTTCGCCGAGGCTGCTAACGACAGCTCGGGCACCCTGCTCAAGCTGCGCAAATCACCCGAGGGCGATGACGACAGCATCTATCGTTACGACCGCGCGGGCCTGCTGATGGCGCTGCGCTCGGTCGCCGGAGGAAAGAACTGATGGACCTGCTCCTGATCGTCCGCATCGGCGGCACCCGCGTCGCCCTCGACGCCAGCGAGATCGAATCGGTGATCGAACTCGACGCCTTGTCGCCCGTACCGCGTGCGCCCAAGCATCTTGCAGGCCTGTCGGCGCTGCGCAGCCGCGTGCTGACGGTGGTCGACTGCAAATGCGCCCTCGAGCTCGGCACGACCGAATTCACGCCGGGCGAGATCCACGAGGCGGCCGTGACCGAGATCGATGGCCACCACTATGCCCTGAGCGTCGACAGCGTCGAGGACGTGATCGAGGCGCAGGGCGACCTCAACCCCGTGCGCGCCGCGATGGGCGGTGGCTGGGAGCGGGTCGCCGCGGGCATGGTCGAGACGGGCGAGGGGCCGCTGCTCCTCGTCGATATCGCCAAGCTGATCGAAGGTCCCAAGAAGGACGAACGCGCGGCGGCTTAACCGCCTGTTACCTTTTCCACTTTATGGTTTGTACCGAACCGAGACAATGAAGGCCCACCGACATGAAGACCTGTTTGATCGTCGATGACAGCAAGGTGATCCGCAAGGTTGCGCGTCACATCCTCGAAACGCTTGAATTCAAGGTCGAGGAAGCCGGCGACGGCAAGGAGGCTCTGGCCTTCTGCGAGCAGACCATGCCCGACGTCGTGCTGCTCGACTGGAACATGCCCGTGATGAGCGGCATGGAGTTCCTCAAGCTCCTGCGCCAGGGCGGTCATGCCAACCAGCCCAAGGTCGTCTTCTGCACCACCGAGAACGACATGGCGCACATCCGCGCCGCGCTCGAGGCGGGTGCCGACGAATATGTGATGAAGCCCTTCGACCGCGAGACCCTGCACGTCAAACTGCAACTCGTCGGCGTCGCCTAAGAGAGGCCCGCCCCATGGCCGGGTCGCTCGCCTCGAACATCCAGCGGGCGGCGCCAGCAGCGCCGCGTACCGTGCGCCTCATGGTTGTCGATGACAGCACGGTGGCGCGCGCGGTGCTGAGCCGCATGATCGAGACCGACCCGCAGTTCAAGGTGGTCGCGGATGCCGCGACCGCCGAGGATGCGATCGAGCAGCTTCGTACCGTCGACTGCGACATCGTCCTCCTCGACCTCGAAATGCCGGGGGCAGGGGGGCTGGAAAAGCTTCCCGAGATCCTGGAGACCTCGCGCGGCGCGCAGGTACTCGTCTGCTCCTCGCTCGCCGAGGAAGGCGCCGAGGCCACCGTTCGCGCGCTGGCGATGGGCGCCTCCGACACGCTGCCCAAGCCCGGCACCGGCCGCTTCGGCGGCACCTTCACCGAAGTCCTGCTCGGCAAGTTGCGGGCCCTCGCCAGGTCGGGTGCCGTGCCCAAGCATCTCGCCCGCAAGGCCGCACCGCCGCCGCCCGTCGTCCAGGCGGGGCTGCGCAGCGATCGCGGCGGCGAGATCGACGTGCTGCTCATCGGTGCCAGCACCGGTGGTATCCATGCGCTGGCCGCCTTCTTCGAGGCGCTGCCGCCCAAGATCGGCGTGCCCATCTGCGTCACCCAGCATCTGCCGGGCGCGTTCATGCCCGTCTTCGCGCGCCAGCTGACCCGTTTTGCCAACCGGCCCTGCCATGTCGCCGAACAGGGGCATCCGCTGCTCGCCGACCGCATCTATATCGCGCCGGGTGACGGCCATCTCGAGGTCCGCGCCACCAAGCAGGGGCTGATGGCCGCGATCAACAAGGACAAGCAGCCCACGGGGTGCATGCCCTCGGTCGACCCGATGTTCGCCTCCGCCGCCGAAGCCTGCGGCGAGCGGGCCTGCGGCGTCATCCTCACCGGCATGGGCCGCGACGGCACCGTCGGCGCGCAGAAGCTCGTTGCTTGCGGGTCGGGCGTGATGGCGCAGGACGAAGCCTCCAGCGCCGTCTGGGGCATGCCCCGCTCGATCTTCGAACATGGGCTCGCCTGCCGCCTCGGCACGCCGGCAGAACTGGCTCGCCACGTCGGCAAGCGTGTCGGCAAAATCAACGGAGGTGCCTGATGGCGATCAGTGACAGCTCCAGCCGCATCCTCGCGGGGCTCCTCGAGGCGCGGACCGGCCAGCAGCTTACCATGAGCCGCCGCTGGCGCATCGAGACCGCGCTCAGCTCCGTGCTGCGCCGCCGCCAGATCGCCAGCATCGACGAACTCATCACCCAGCTGGTGATGAACAAGGATCAGCGCCTGTCCGAGGAAGTGATCGAGGCACTCCTCAACAACGAGACCTATTTCTTCCGCGACCGCGCGCCCTTCGACATGATCAAGAAGGAGCTGCTGCCCGCGATCCGACAGCGCAACATGGCCGAGCGCAAGCTCAGCATCTGGTCGGCGGGCTGCTCGACGGGGCAGGAAGCCTATTCGATCGCCATGATGATTGCCGAGGACCCGCTCGCCTGGGCGGGCTGGGAGATCGACATCGTCGGCACCGACGTCAGTCGCACTGTGACCGACCGCGCACGCGAGGGCAGCTTTACCCATTTCGAGGTGCAGCGCGGGCTCGGGATCCAGCAGACCATCCGCTGGTTCGAGGAAAAGGGCGACAATTGGCAGGTTGTCGACCAGATCAAGAAATTCGTTCGCTTCGAGGCGCGCAACCTGTTCGAGGCGCCGCCGCGCCCGGGCAAGTTCGACCTCGTCCTGTGCCGAAACGTGCTGCTCTATTTCTGCAACGAAAAGCGCCGCGCCGCCTTCGACCGGATGGCCGATGCGCTGAAGCCCGAGGGCGGGCTGCTGCTCGGGGCGGGCGAGACGGTGATCGGCCAGACCGAGCGTTTCTCGGCCGACCGCGAACGGCGTGGTGTCTACCGCCTCACCGGCGGCGAAAATGCCGACCGGCGCGCCACCGGGACTTGACGTAACCGGCCCTGATGCCGCCTAAGTCGCCGTCATGGAGCTGATCCGCCGTCCGTCACCCAATTGCGGGGACCGCCTGTTGCCGGTCTCGATGATCGTGTTGCACTATACCGGCATGCCGACCGGCGAGGCCGCGCTCGACAAGATGTGCAGTCCCGATGGCGGGGTCTCGGCGCATTATTGCATCGAGGAAGACGGCCGCATCTTCCAGCTGGTCGACGAGGAAAAGCGCGCCTGGCACGCGGGCAAGAGCTACTGGCGCGGCGTTACCGACGTGAATTCGGCGAGCGTCGGCATCGAGATCGTCAATCCGGGCCATGAATTCGGCTATCCCGATTTTCCCGACGAACAGATCGCGGCGCTCATCCCGCTCCTTGCCGACATCAAGAACCGCCATGGCATCAGCCGCGGTAATGTCGTCGGCCATTCCGACATCGCGCCGACGCGCAAGCAGGATCCGGGCGAGAAATTTCCCTGGCCTGCGCTGGCCAAGCGGCGCCTCGCGCTGCCGAGCCCGACCAAGGATCTGATGGATCCCTTCTGGACCGACAGCGGCTTCATGCTCGCATTGGAGCGCTTCGGCTATGACGTGACCGATCCTACGGCGGCGGTCATCGCCTTCCAGCGGCGCTTCCGCCCCGAGGTGATCGACGGCATCATCGACGGCGAATGCCGCGCCAAGCTGCTCGCCCTCTTGCTGCCGCGCCCGCAATAGACCATATCGCTCGTGTCAGGGGGCCGGGCGGCCGCGTCATGCTTGCATGTCGAGGAAAGTCCGGGCTCCACGGAACAACGGTGCCGGGTAACGCCCGGCGGGCGTCTCTTTTCGAGGCGTTCAGGGACAGTGCCACAGAAAGCATACCACCGCTCTTCGGGGCGGCCAGGGCGAACGGGTGCGGCAAGAGCGCACCGCGATGGTGGCAACATCATCGGCACGGTAAACCCCACCGGGAGCAAGGCCGAATAGGGGCGTCACATGGGTCGGTTCCGACCCGATGCCCGGGTTGGCTGCTGGAGCGCGTCGGCGACGGCGCGCCGAGATGAATGGTCGCACAGTCCCAGCCTTCGCTGGGATGGACAGAACCCGGCTTACAGGCCCCCTGGCATATCTCTTCCCGAAAGGCGGGGTGGCGCTTTTGCCCCCGCCACCCTAACTAGGCGCAATGGCGAGAGCGAAAAGATCCGACGACTGGGGCTTTCCCCGCTGGCGCAGCTATGGCGACAAGAGCCGCGAGGCGGCCAAGGTGCGCCTGTGCGATCGCGTCCATTGCACCGAGGTCGGTGATCGTCCCGCGCCCAAGGCGCCCAACAGCCCCGAACGCTGGTATTTCTGCGAAAAGCACGCTGCCGAATATAACAAGAACTGGAACTATTTCGCCGGCCTGTCGAAGGAAGAAGCCGCCAAGCGCGCCGCCGACGAGAGCCGCGACGCCTCGGGCTTCCGCCAGTCGGCACATTACGAATGGGCCGGTTCGGGTGACGGTAGCCGTAGCCGCGACGAGATGCGCGCATTGGACCTGTTCGGGCTCGATGCGCATGCCGAGTTCGAGGAGGTGCGCAAGGCCTATCGCGCCCGCGCCAAGGAACTGCACCCTGACGTGAACCCGGGGGACGAGGAAGCCGCCGCCGAATTCCAGAAAGTGCGGGCGGCCTATGACGTGCTCAAGGTCGCCGAGCAGCGCCGCCGCGATCTCGGCTAGGCCCTAGACTTTCACCATGAAGGTGCCCGCGACATGGGCAAGCTCGCGTCCGTCCTCGAGGCGCGCGATGCCACGTACGAAGGCCACCGATTTCGTCAGCTTGTAGGTCTCGCAGCGCGCGATGATCCGGTCCTCGATGGTCGCGGGGCGGAGATAGTCGAGGCGCAGGTCGATGGTGACGATCGGCTCGAACCGCCCGAGCTTCTGCCACACCGAGGCCCCACCGCAGGTGTCGAGCAGCCCCACGATGGCGCCAGAGGCGAGAATGCCGTCCTCGGGGACGCCGACCAGTTCGGGCTTGGGCGTGAGGCCCAGTTCGACCCAATTGTCGCCATGCGCGACATAGTCGTAGCCCAGCGCCTTGCCATGACCGACCGACCCGATCAGCTTGAGGAACTGCGCGATGTCGAAATTCTCGAGAAGATCGGCGCGCTCCTGCGCCAGCCGCCGCTTTTCGCTGTCGTCCATCAGGCGGCGAGCCGCTCGGCGGTCTCGCGCACCAGCGCGATCATGTTGGGCACGCCCTGCGTTCGGTTCGATGACAATTCGCGGCTGAGTTCGAAGGGTTCGAGGGCAGCGGCGATGTCGGTCTCGGCGACCTCCTCGGCCTTCTTGTCCTGGACCGCGGCGAGCACCAGCGCGACGACGCCCTTGGTGATGGCTGCATTGCTGTCGGCGAGGAAGTGGAGCTTGTCGCCGTCCTGGCGGGGATAGACCCAGACGCTGGCCGAGCAGCCGCGCACCTTCGTGGCGTCTGTCTTCAGCGCCTCGGGCATGGGCTCGAGCTTGCGCCCGAGATCGATCAGCAGGCGGTAGCGGTCCTCGCTTTCGAGAAACTCATATTCCTCGGCGATGTCGGAGAGGGGAGGCAGGCTCATGCGCTGCCTGTTAGCGGGGCCGGCTCAGTCGCGCAAACTCTCGATCTGCTGGGTCAGGCTGTCATTCTTTTCGACGGCGATGCGTTCGAGGACCTGCAGTCGGTCCTTCAACGCCGATACCTCCTCGCGCAGCGCCTTGACTTCAGGGCCTTCCATCTGGCTGCCCGCCGCCTTGCCGCGCGCGCGGGCGAAGCTGTCGAGCACCTTGGCGCCCATGACGATGGCGACGATCGCCACGACCATCGAGAACGGATCCATCAGCCTTCCTCCTTCTCGTTGCCGGGGAGCGGCTCGGACTTTTCGGGCCGCGGCGGCAGGGTCTTGAGATTATCGATTTCCGCAGCAAGGCGCGAGGGCTTGTCGGTGACGATGCGCTCGAGCGTCTCGAGGCGGTCGTAGACCTTGTCGAGCTGGTCGCGCAGCGCGGCATTCTCGTCCTTGAGTTCGAGCATTTTCTGCGGATTGCCGGGCGAGACCTTGCGGCCCATGCTGTCCTCGACCGGATAGCCGTGCTTGACCTTCATCGTCTCGGTGATGATCCAGCCGATCACCCCGAGGATTCCGATGATGAGGGCGCCGATGATGACGAGGCTCTGCATTAGTTGCTGGTCTCCCGGATGCGCTGTTCATGGTCGAGCCGGTCGAGCTGGCGCAGGGCCTCGATCTGGTCGGCGGTCTGGATGCCGCGGTCGGTCGCAATGCGTTCGAGGACAGCGAGGCGTTTCTCGAGCGCCTCGATACGGGCCTCGTGGGCTTCGCCGCGGGTGCCCTTCTCCTGACGGATGACATTGCCCTCGTCATCGGTGATCGGATAGCCGTGCTTGGCCTTGAGCCAGTCGGTCATGAGGCCACCGATGGTGGTGACCACGACGATGGCGGCGACCATTTCGAAGGGACCCCACATCAGTTGCTGGCTCCCTTCTTCTCGATCGATAGTTTCTCGATCTCCTGGACAAGGCCGTAGCTCTGGTCGGTAACGATGCGCTCGACCGTCTCGACGCGTTCCTTCATCGCAGACATCTGGGCGCGCAATTCGGCATTCTCGCTGGTCAACAGCTTGATGCGCTCTTCGGCCTCGCGGTCCTTCTTGGGGTGCATGGCCACGCCCCAGCTGCTTTCGAGCGGATAGCCGTTGCGGATGCGGTTGTGGGTGTTGATCACCCAGCCGAGCACCGAGGCAACGATGATAACCGTGATGTAAGGGGCGAAGGCGAGGATTTCGGCGCTATCCACGGGCCTTCTCCTTGGGGAGGGGCAGGGGATCACGGTCTTGCAGGTCGCGCAATGCCTCGATCTGTGCTGCCGTATGCGCACCGCCGTCGGTCACGATCTGCTCGAGCACGCGCACGCGCTGTTCGAGCTCATGGTTGGAGACTGCATATTGCGCCGCCTTCTCGGCGGTCTGCTCGGCCTCGATCTCCATCTTGCGCTGCTTCAGGCCGAACAGGCGGTGCATGATGTAGAAACCGAGCGCCATCGGTAGGCCGACCACGATGAACAGGGCAATTACCTCATCGCCACTCATCTCATTTTCCCCTCTTTTTCCGTCTCTTACTTCAGTTCGTCGATCTGCCGGGCGAGGACGCGGTTCTCGCTCGTCACATAGCTCTCGATGTCGGCCAGGCGCCGGTCGATCGAGCGGAACTCGGCGTGGATCGCCTTGGCCGACTTGGTCGGGCTGGCGCGGACCTGCCGCCAGAACTGGCGGTCGGCCTCATTTTCATAGGCCAGCTCGGCGGGCTTGTCCTCGGCGATGATGCCGGCGAGGAAATAGAGCATGAAGGCCGAACCCGAGCTCATCAGGATGGCGAAGAGCATCATGATGCGCATCAGCGTGACGTCGACGCCGGTATAGTCGGCGAGGCCGGCGCATACGCCCATGACCTTGCCATGCTTCTTGTCCTTGTAGAACTTGGTGTGGCGGGCAGGTCCGGTCATGTTCAACGCTCCTTCTTGCGCTCGAGCAGGGCTTCATGCTCGGCGAGCAGCTGGTCGGCGCGGCCGATGAGGTTCTGGTCGCGCAGGCGGTCCGAGGACACGCACTTGTCGCGCCACGCCGGATCCTCGGCGCTCATGATGCGCTCGATGGTGCAGATGCGATCATCGAGCCGACGCGCGGCCTCGTGCAGTTCCTCGAGCAGCTTTTCATCGGGCACGGTGAGGGTGGCCTGCGTCTTCCACTTGGTGATGTAGTGAAAGATGATCCACGGCAGGCCGATGAACAGCATGCCAACGATCATGATTGGCAGGAAGACGTCTTCGAACATTGCTACTTTTCCCCTTTAAACGTGTCGCTCAGTCGCGCTTGGCCCGACTATCTTAATCGCGCTTGGCGCGGAGCGCGGCCTTCATGGCCTCGAGTTCTTCATCGACCTTGTCGGCCGCTTTCAATTCGGAAATCTCCTCTTCGAGGCTCTTGGGCCCCGTCATGCCGAGCGCATCGGCCTGGCCCTCGGCAAGGTCGGCGCGGCGCTCGAGGCTCTCGAAGCGCGAGAAGGCGTCCTGCGTACGGTTGCCGTTGAGGACCTCGCGCGCCTTGGCGCGGCTCATCGCGCTCTCGAGGCGGGTGGCGATGGCATTCTGGCGGGCGCGGGCCTCGCGCAGCTTGGCCTGCAGCTTGGCGATATCGGCCTCATAGGCCTTGAGCGTCTCGTCGATCGCCTCGATCTCGCTGCGCAGCCCGTGGGCCATGTCGGCCGCCTTCTGGCGCTCGATCAGCGCCTGCTTGGCAAGATCCTCGCGATCCTTCGACAGGGCCAGCTCGGCCTTCTCGGTCCAGCTGTCCTGCATCTGTTCGAGCCGTTCGAGCGCGCGGCGCATTTCCTTGCCGTCGGCGATCGAACGGGCGGCCGAGGCGCGAACCTCGACGAGTGTTTCTTCCATTTCGAGGATGATCATGCGGATCATCCGCGCGGGATCCTCCGCACGGTCGAGCAGCTCCGTCATATTGGCTGCAAAAATGTCCCGAACCCGGGAGAAGATGGCCATAAGGCACTCCTGTAACGCTTGGTTGCACCAAACTATGCGAGAAACGTGCCAAAAAGTCACACCGATTGCAAATCGGCAAAAAACGTAATTTTCCGCCGCATCGCAGCATGAAACATCTTGCCAGATGGTGGGATTTTCCACCACATGTTCGGCATGGAGCGGGCGAACCAGTTTGTCGGCCAGTCATTGGCCTTTCTCGATGCCGTGGAGCGGGCAAGCCGCGCCGCGCCGCTTGACCGTCCCGTGCTCGTCATCGGCGAGCGCGGCACGGGCAAGGAACTGATCGCCGAGCGTCTCCACCGCCTGTCGACCCGCTGGTCGGGGCCGCTCGTCACGATGAACTGCGCGGCGCTTCCCGAAACACTCATCGAGGCCGAGCTGTTCGGCCATGAGGCCGGTAGTTTCACAGGCGCAACGAAAACGCGGCAGGGGCGCTTCGAGGAGGCCGATGGCGGCACACTGTTCCTCGACGAACTGGCGACCCTGTCGGCGGCGGCGCAGGAGCGGCTCCTGCGCACGGTCGAATATGGCGAGGTGACACGTATCGGCGCCTCCAAGCCGATCCGCGTCGACGTGCGCATCGTCGCGGCGACCAACGAACATCTTCCCAGCCTCGTCGACAAGGGACGCTTCCGTGCCGACCTTCTCGACCGCCTGTCCTTCGAGGTGGTGACGCTGCCGCCGCTGCGCGCTCGCGAGGGCGATATCGCGCTGCTTGCCGAACATTTCGGGCGGCGCATGGCGGTCGAGCTCGACTGGCCGAACTGGCCCGGCTTTGCAGACAAGGCGCTGGAACGGCTCGAGAAATATGGTTGGCCCGGCAATGTACGCGAGCTGCGCAATGTCGTCGAGCGCGCGGTCTATCGCGCCGAGGATCCCGAACGCGCGGTCGAGACGATCAATTTCGATCCGTTCAAGTCGCCCTGGGCGCTGATGGGCGGGGCGGGGCCTGCGAGCCGGAGCCAGCCCGACGAGGAAGAGGAGGCGCCCGCCGCTGCCACTGCGTCGTCGCCGTCGCCGGATGGGGTGGCCGCCGACCTCGACACCGACGATTTCAAGGCCAGCGTGACCGAATATGAAAAGGCGCTGATCGGCCATGCGCTGGAAAAGCATCGCTACAACCAGCGCGCCACCGCCAAGGCGCTCGGGCTGAGCTACGACCAGCTTCGCCATGCCATGAAGAAGCTCGACCTCAGTGCTTCGGCCGACGGCTAGGCTCCCCGAATTCCCCTAGATCGTTCAATGTGATAGGCTGGCGCTCTACCTTGCCGGAAAAGGACGCGCCATGAACAGGTTCCTCGTCGCTCTCGCTGCCACTGCAGGCATCGCCACCGCTACCCAGGCGGGGGTGGTCACCATCGGTAGTCCCAAGTCGACGAGCTGCTGGATCGCGGCCGAAAGCAAGAGCGATGCGCGCCGTGATCTCGAGATCTGCAACGAGGCGCTAGCTGAGGACTTCCTCGGCGTGGAGGCCCGCGCGGGCACCTATGTGAACCGCGGCATCATCTATATGAACCGCGATGAATATGTCGCCGCCGCGGCCGATTTCGCCAAGGCGCGCGAACTGGATCCCGACCAGCCCGAAGCCTATCTCAATGAAGGCATCCTCGCGCTCCACCAGAAGGAGGCCGAGGCGGCGCTGCGCTTTGCCGACCGCTCGCTCGAGCTCGACACGGCGCGCCCGCACATTGCCTATTTCGTCCGCGGCCTCGCACATGAGGACAAGGGCGAGGCGGAGAATGCCTATCGCGACCTCAAGATGGCGCAGTCGCTGATGCCCGGATGGTATGAGGTCGAGCGCGAGCTCGGTCGCTATTCGGTGGTCGCGCGCTAGGCCGCCGATTTCCGGCCAAATTAGGGGCTGACAGGCCTCGTTGCGCTTCCTAAACGGTTGCCCGTGCAACGCCTCGCCCTGCGGGGCGTTGGCGGTTCGTACCATCTTGACCAACAGGAGCGCCCCTATGGCTTTCACCCTTCCCGACCTGCCTTTCGCCAAGGATGCGCTGGGCGATCACATGTCGGCCGAAACGCTCGACTATCACCATGGCAAGCATCACAAGGCCTATGTCGACAAGACCAACGGCATGCTCGGCGACAATGATCTCGAGGGTGCGAACCTGACCACGGTGATCAAGCGCGCGAGCGAGGCCGGCAACAAGGGCCTGTTCAACAACAGCGCGCAGATCTGGAACCACAGCTTCTTCTGGATGGGCCTCGCGCCCGAAGGCTCGACCAAGCCGTCGGACAAGCTCCAGGCGATGATCGACAGCGACTTTGGTTCGACCGACAAGTTGCTCGAGGCGCTGCAGAACGAGAGCGCCAACCATTTCGCGAGCGGTTGGGGCTGGCTCATCCTCAACAATGGCAAGCTCGAGGTCACCAGCCTGCACGATGCCGACAGCCCCGTGGCGCACGGCATGACCCCGCTGTTCACCGTCGATGTGTGGGAACATGCTTATTACGTGGATTACCGTAATGCGCGCCCCGACTATCTGAAGAGCGTGCTCAATAACATCGTCAACTGGGACTTCATCTCCCAGAACCTCGACGGGCAGGGCATCAGCCGCGCCGACCAGCTCGGCTAAAAGCGAAGCCTCGAAAGAAAAGAGGGCGGTGGCTTCGGCTGCTGCCCTTTTTCGTGGGCGCTATTGCTTCAGCCGGTGGCCCGTGCGGAAGATCCAGGCGATGGCGAGGAGCGGGAGGAGGATGGCGAGCGCCATCGCCGCAACGCTCGCGCCCAGCGGCACATCGGCGACATCGTAGAAGGTCCAGCGATAGCCGGAGACGAGATAGACGATGGGATTGGCGAGCGTGACGCTGCGCCACGGCTCGGCCAGCGAAGCGACCGAATAAAAGATGCCGCCGAGGAAGGCGAGCGGCGTGACGATGAGCAGCGGCACGAACTGGAGCTGTTCGAAATTGTCGGCGAGCAGGCCGATGAGGAAGCCGAGCAGGCAGAAGCCCGTGGCGATGGCGGCGAGGAAGACGAGCATCATCAGCGGATGCTCGACCCGCACGTCGACAAAGAAGGCGGCGGTCGCCAGCGTGATGAGCGCGAGGAGGAAGCTCTTGGTCACGGCCGCCCCGACATAGGAGGCGACGGTCTCGAGCGGCGACAGGGGCGCCGAGAGGATTTCGTAGATGGTGCCGGTGAACTTGGGGAAATAGATACCGAAGCTGGCATTGGCGACCGACTGGGTGAGGACCGAGAGCAGGATCAGGCCCGGCACGATGAAGCTGCCATAGTCGATGCCGCTCATGTCGCTCATCCGGCTGCCGATCGCCGAGCCGAAGACAAGGAAATAAAGCGCGGTCGTCAGCACGGGGGCGACGACGCTCTGCCAGAAGGTGCGTTTCCAGCGCGCCATCTCGAACTTGTAGATGGCGAGCATGCCGCGCGGGTTCATGAGGCATCTCCGGCGTGAACGAGCGATACGAAGATATCCTCGAGGCTCGACTGGCGGGTGGTGAGATCGCGCCACGAGATGCCGGCATCGTCCAATGCGCGCATGAGGCGGGGGATTCCCGTCTCCTCGGCCTTGCTGTCGAAATGATAGTCGATCTCGCGGCCTTCATCGACAAGGTCGAGGTCCCAGCCGGCAAGGCTGTCGGGCAGGGCGGCCAGCGGGGCGTCGAGGAAAATCTTCAAGGTGCGGCGGCCCATCTGCGCCATCAGCTCGGCCTTGTCGCCGAGCGCGACCAGTTCACCAGCCCGGATCACGCCGACGCGGTCGGCCATTTCCTCGGCCTCCTCGATATAATGGGTGGTGAGGATGATGGTGGTACCGTCGGCCTTCAATGTGCGCACGAGGTCCCACATGTCGCGCCTGAGTTCGACATCGACGCCCGCGGTCGGCTCGTCGAGAAAGAGGATGTCGGGCTCGTGGGCGAGTGCCTTGGCGATCATCACGCGGCGCTTCATGCCCCCCGACAGTTCGAGCATCCGGCTCTTGCGTTTCTCCCAAAGGGTCAAGCGCTTGAGGAGGCTTTCGAGATAGGCATCGTCCTTCGGGCAACCGAAGAGGCCGCGCGTGAAACTGACCGTGTCCCAGACGGTCTCGAAGGCGTCGGTGGTCAGTTCCTGCGGGACGAGGCCGATGCGTCGGCGGGCGTCGCGATAGTCGCCCTCGATGTCATGGTCGTCGACGGTGACGCTGCCGCCGGTTTTCGTGACGATGCCGCAGACGATCGAGATGAGCGTCGTCTTGCCTGCACCATTGGGGCCGAGGAGGGCGAAGATCTCGCCCTTCTCGATGTCGAGGTCGACACCCTTCAGCGCCTTGGTGCCACCCTTGTAAGCCTTTTCGAGACCGCGGATGGCGATGACGCTCATTGCTTCTTTTCCCCGTCCTGGCCGAGGTCGAGGCCGTTCCTGAGGAGCATCGGCATCTGGCTCGCGGCGAACATGAAGGTGAGGGGGAGGAAGCCCCAGATTTTGAAGCCAAGCCAGAACGACGTCGAACTGTTGCGCCAGACGACTTCATTAAGGCAGGCGAGGAACGCGAAGAAAATGGCCCAATTCCGGGAAAGCTTACTCCAGCCCTCGGGGGTGACGCCGGGATAGGCGGCGCCAAGGAGCGCTTTCAGGAGGTTGCGCCCGGTCAGCAAGCCGAAGGCGAGGATGGCCGCCGCGAGCAGGTAGAAGAAGGTCGGCTTCATCTTGATGAAGTCGCCATCGCGGGTGAACCAGGTGATGGCCGCGGAAACGCCGACAAGGACGATCGAAATGATCTGGAGCGTCGTCACCTTGCCGGTGGCGCGGTAGCCGACGACCATCGCCGCGATCATGGCGGCGAGGAAAGCGCCGGTCGCGGCAAGCAATCGGTCAACCTCGTCACCGGGAAAGAATTTGAAGGCCACGAAATAAAGGATGAGCGGGCCGAGATCGAGCAGCAGCTGCTTTCCGGGCGAGAGCTTGGGGGCCTGCGCCTCGATGTCGGGGCCGGGATGCTGGTCGGTCATGCGGGGGGCAGGCCTGCGATGGCGCGGGCGACCGCGCGGGGATCGAAGGGACGCAGGTCGTCGACGCCTTCGCCGACACCGATGGCGTGGATGGGCAGCCCGAATTTCTCCGCCGCCGCGACCATCACGCCGCCGCGCGCGGTGCCGTCGAGCTTGGTCATGACGAGGCCGGTGACCTGTGCGACTTCCTTGAAGACCTGGATCTGGTTGAGGGCGTTCTGGCCGGTGGTCGCGTCAAGGACGAGGAGCACGTCGTGCGGCGCCTCGGTGTTCAGCTTGCCGAGCACACGGCGGATCTTGGCGAGCTCGTCCATCAGGTGCGCCTTGTTCTGGAGGCGGCCGGCGGTGTCGACGATAAGCACATCCTCGCCGGTGGCGGTGGCTTGCTTCACCCCGTCGAAGACGATGGAGGCGGGGTCGCCGCCCTCGGCGCCGGCGATGACGGGGGCATGGATGCGCTCGCCCCAGATCTTGAGTTGCTCGATCGCGGCGGCGCGGAAGGTGTCGCCGGCGGCGAGCAGGACGCCATAGTCCTGCTCCATCAGGAGGTTGCCGATCTTGCCGATGGTGGTGGTCTTGCCCGAACCATTGACGCCGATCACGAGGATGACGTGTGGGCGGGGAAAGCCGACGATATCCAGTGGCTTGGCGACCGGAGTTAAGATCTTTTCGATCTCCTCGGCGAGGATCTCGCGCAAGCCCCGCTCGTCCAGCATGTCATATTTCTTCGCCGCGATCGCGTCGCGGATGCGCTTCGATGCCTCGGGGCCGAGGTCGGAGGCGATCAGCGCTTCCTCGATATCGTCGAGCGTCGCGCTGTCGAGTGCCTGCTGGCTGGTCAGCCCCTGAAGGTTCTCGCCCAGGCGATCGGCAGTCTTGCGGAAGCCGCCGGTAAGGCGATCAAGCCAACTCATTCGAAAATCCCCGTCAAACCCGTTTCACTTGCGTGCGTGATGCGCGCCTGTCCGTAGGCTCCGCGCGGCGCCCCTTCAACCGCGATCGGTGCAAAACCGTCCGTATGCCCCTTGTGACCGTTCTCGATCAGGCAGGGCTGTAATGTGCCGACCTGCGCCTCGAGCCAAGCCTGCCGGTGCGCGGCGGCGCGGGCGCGCAGGCGGGCGGCGCGCTCCTTGATCAGCCTGCGGTCGAGTTGCGGCATGCGCGCGGCCGGTGTCTTCTCGCGCGGGCTGTAAGGAAAAACATGCGCGGCGATGATGTCGCAATCCTCGATGAGCGCGAGGCTGTTCTCGAACATGGCCTCGGTCTCGGTCGGGAAACCGGCGATGATGTCGGCGCCGATGGTCACGTCGGGGCGGGCGGCCTTGAGCTTCTCGACGATGGCGACGGCCTGTGCGCGGCTGTGGCGACGCTTCATGCGTTTGAGGATCATGTCGTCGCCCGCCTGGAGCGAGAGATGGAAGTGGGGGAGGAGGCGCTGGTCCCCGCTCAGCAGTTCGAACAGCGCGCCGTCCATCTCGATGCTGTCGAGGCTGGAGAGGCGCAGGCGCTCGAGGCGCGGCTCGTCGGCGAGCAGGCGCTGGAGCATCTCGCCGAGCCGCATGCCGTCGCGGTCGTAGCTGGTAATGTCGACGCCGGTGATGACGATCTCTTTGGCGCCGCGATCGAGCTCGGCGGCGACCGCACGGCGCACTTCATCGAGGCTGAGCGACTGCGAATTGCCGCGACCATAAGGGATGGTGCAGAAGGTGCAGCGATGGTCGCAGCCGGTCTGCACGGCGACGAAGCTGCGCACCTTGTTGCCGAAGCCCGCGGCGACCGCGGGGGCAGGTGCCGTCATGACGTCGCCCGGCAACGCCTTGGAAGCATTGGCGATTTGCGCGACATCGAGCTTCTCGGCATTGCCGATCAGCGCGTCGACTTCGGGCATGGCGCGGAAGGTCTCGGGCTCGACCTGCGCGGCGCAGCCGGTGACGACGAGGCGTGCGTCCGGATGGTCGCGGCGAGCGCGGCGGATCGACTGGCGCGTCTGGCGCACCGCCTCGCCCGTCACCGCGCAGCTGTTGATGATGACGGTGTCGCGTGTCTCGCCAGCGGCCTCGAGGCGGCGCTTCATCGTCGCGCTCTCGGCCATGTTGAGACGGCAGCCGAGGGTGATGGTCTCGATGGTCACGCCAGCGCTTCCAGATCGACCGTGCCCTCGAACACATGGGTAGCGCCGCCGCGCATGAGGATCGGTTCGCCCGGCGCCCAGCTGATGTGGAGCGTGCCACCCGGCATGCGGACCTCGACAGGCGAGATGAGGTGCCGGTTTCGAATTGCCGAGATGGCGGTGGCGCAGGCTCCGGTGCCACAGGCCTGGGTAAGGCCGGCGCCGCGCTCGAAAGTCTTCAATTCCAGATAGCTGTCGTGAACTTGCGCGACGTTGACGTTGATCTTGTTGGGAAAAGCGGGGTCACTCTCGATGCCGGGGCCGAGATCGCCGAGCGGGATGGCGTCGAGGTCGTCGACGAAGAAAACCAGATGCGGATTGCCCACATTGACCGCGTCGGGCCGCTCGAGCGGGCCCCAGCCGAGCGGCAGCGGGTGAGTGTCCATCGCATCGGCAAGCGGAATAGCGTCCCAGTCGAAGCGCGGCGGGGGCAACTGGACGCTGATCTCGCCCTCAATCGCAACGGCCTCGAGATGGCCGCCGACGGTCTCGATGGAATTGGCGTGGGTCAGCGCGGCGACGCAGCGCGCGGCATTGCCGCAGGCCTCGGCGAAGGAGCCATCGGCATTCCAGATATCCATGCGCACATCGGCACTGTCGGAGGGCGACAGGCGGATGAGCTGGTCGCAGCCGATGCCGCGCCGACGGTCGCACAAGGCGCGCACCTGCGCCTCGCTCGGATCGACGGGGCGACGCCGTGCATCGATGATAACGAAATCGTTGCCTAGCCCGTGCATCTTGTGAAACGTGATCGTCATTGCGATGCGATCTAGGGTGCGCGGAGGCGCGAGGCAAGCAAGCGAGCGGAAGGGTAGTGATGGCAAGTGGGGGGAATTGGCGCGAGCAGCCGCTGGGGAGCGGCGAACTGGCGCGCACGTTCAAGGATGAAGGGCTGGACACGCTTGGCGCGGCGGCGGGCTGGATCGAGGCGCTGCCTTATGGCCGCCTGTCGGTCCGCGACCATCGCGCGGTGCTGTCGGAAAAGCGCGGCACCTGCTCGACCAAGCATGCGCTACTGGTCGAATTGATGCGCGAGGAAGGGGTCGATGCCGAGCTGGTGGTCGGCCTGTTCGAGCTGTCGGGCAAGCATTTCGACACGGTGGCGCCGGTGCTCGAGGCGCACGGGCTCGACACCATGCTGGAGGCGCATTGCGTGGCCGAAGTGGCGGGCGAGCGGGTCGATTTTACCGGCCTGACTCACACGGACAAGCCGATCCGCTTCGAACTGGAGCGGCGGCTCGAGCCTGCCGCGCTGGTCGAGAAGAACATGATCCACCGGCGCGCGCTGCGGCAGTGGCGGCTCGACCGCGGCATCGCGGCGAGTTTCGAGGCCATCTGGCAGGCGCGCGAGGCTTGTATCGCCGCACTAAGCGAAGAAGGAGCCTGAGCTTGGGCACGAGCGGACCGAATAGCAATTCCTCCTCGATGGCCTTCGCGCCGATCGACAGCGAGACGCGTCGCATCGCGCAGGACGTGATCGACTACTGGTTCGACACGGTCGGGGAGGAGCGCTGGTGGAAGAAGGACCCCGCGCTCGATGCGGAGGTGAAGGAGAAGTGGGCCAGGCTGCGCCGCGACATCCTCAAGGGTGACGCCGATGTGTGGCGTGACGGGCCGCGGCGGATCCTCGCGGCGGTGATCGTCCTCGACCAGTTCTCGCGCCATATCCACCGCGGCTCGGCCAAGGCGTTCGAGGCCGATGCGCTGGCGCGGCGCCTGACGCGCCGGGCGATCGCCAAGGGCTGGGACCTGCGGATGACCAAGGAGCAGCGCGGGATGCTCTACATGCCGCTGATGCATTCCGAAGACCTGTCCGACCAGAAGGAAAGCGTGCGGCTGTTCGATGGCCTGAGCGAGGAAGGGCCGCACCGCTTCGCACGGCTGCACTATCGCCAGATCGAGGATTTCGGCCGCTTCCCGGGGCGCAACAAGGCGCTCGGCCGCGAGAGCACGCCGGAGGAACGGGTGGCGCTCGAAGGCGGGGCCGCTTTCTAGGCGCGATTGTCCGCCTCATTGATCTGGGTTAAGTGATCCGCATGCGGATCCTCGTCATCCTGCTTGTTGCCGTGGCAGCGATCCTGCTGCTGAGGGTGACGGCGCGTGCGGTCTGGGCGCTTCCCGACACGCCGATGACGGTGGCGGAGGATGCCGCGCCCGAGCGGGCCTCGCTGGTCGCGCGGCTCGTCGAGCGCGAGCTTCCGGCCGATGGCGAGGGCAATTTCGTGCGGTTGCTCGACGACGGGCGCGATGCTTTCGCCGTGCGGATCATGTCGGTCGACAAGGCCGCGCAGAGCATCGATGCGCAATATTACATCTGGCATGCCGACACGACGGGCTGGATGATGCTCGACCGCCTGCTCGAGGCGGCCCGCCGGGGGGTGCGGGTTCGCCTGCTGGTCGATGACAATGGCATTGCAGGGATGGACGAGGCGCTGGCGACATTGGACGCCATGCCCAATGCGCAGGTGCGGCTCTACAACCCCTTCGTGCTGCGCTGGATGAAGCCGCTCGGCTATCTGTTCGACGGTGACCGCCTCAACCACCGCATGCACAACAAGCAGCTCATCGTCGACGGCTCGCTCGCCATCCTGGGCGGGCGCAACATCGGCGATGACTATTTCTATTATGGCGAGGGCACGCACTTCTTCGACATGGACGCGCTGGTCGCGGGGCCGGTGGTGGACGAGGCCAGCGCGATCTTCGAGCAATTTTGGGGTAGCGCCCTGAGCTATCCCATCGGCCAGTTCGTCGAGAGCGGCAATCCGGCCCTTATCGACGGGGCTGCCGAGGCAGCGCAGCTGACCATGATCGGCAGTGCCTATGTCGATGCCACCGGCTCCGCATCCGAGTGGCGTCGCAGACTGGTCGAGGGCGGGGAGGTGACGCGCGTCGAGTTGCGCTCCGACAGCCCGGCACCTTCGATCGACCGCCCGCGCCCCGGCACCGAGATGGTCGACTGGCTCGAGGAGAAGGTCGGGGTCGCCGAGGAGACGGTCGATATCGTTTCGGCCTATTTCATCCCGGGCAGGCGCGGCATGGAAGCGATCGGCGCGGCGGCAGGGCGGGGCGTGGATTTCCGCATCGTCACCAATTCGCTCGGCGCCACCGACGTGCCGCCCGTGTTCGGGGCCTATGCAAAGTATCGCGAGGAACTGCTCGACGACGGGGTCGAACTCTACGAATTCCGCGCCGCGCCGGGGGACAAGGCGCAGATCAACTGGCGCCACAGCTTCCGCTCGACCGCCAGCCTCCACGGCAAGAGCCTCATCGTCGATGGCCGCGACGTGTTCGTCGGCTCCTTCAACCTCGACCCGCGTTCGGCGCAATTGAACAGCGAGATGGGGTTGTTCTTCGAGGATCCGGACACGGCGGCACGGCTCGCCGCGATGATCGATCGCAACGCCTTCCTGTGGAGCGTCGAGCGAGACGGGGAGGGCGAGATCGTCTATGTCGACGAGGAGGGCAGGGTGGCCGACCCCGACGTCGGTATCATGCGCCGCATCCTTGCCTGGTTCGGGCGCTTCGATGCGGTCGAGCCGCTGCTCTAGGGCGCGGGACCGCGCACAGCTTGACCTTTGGCGCCATTCGGCATAGATGCGCCCCGTCCATTAAGGATGACAGTATCGACAGCGCTGCGGCGCCCGCTAGCCGACGAGGTTTCGTCCGCTGGCGTTTTTCGCGTTATGCGCCTGTCGCTGCGGTCTGACGAGGAGAAACGAGTTTGTTCGACAGCCTGAGCGATCGCCTTTCCGGTGTATTCGACAAGATCCGCGGCCGCGGAGCCTTGACCGAAGCCGACGTGCGCGATGCCATGCGCGAGGTTCGCGTGGCGCTGCTCGAGGCCGATGTCGCGCTGCCCGTCGCCCGCCAGTTCGTCGAGAAGGTCACCGAACGCGCGGTCGGTGAAGAGGTTATCCGTTCGGTCACGCCGGGCCAGATGGTCGTCAAGATCGTCAATGACGCGCTCGTCGAACTGCTCGGCAGCGAGAATGCCGAGCTCCAGCTCAACGTCGCGCCGCCCGCCGTCATCATGGTCGTCGGCCTGCAGGGCTCGGGTAAGACCACCACGACCGCCAAGCTCGCCAAGCGCCTCAAGGAAAAGGATCGCAAGAAGGTCCTGATGGCCAGCCTCGACGTCGCCCGTCCGGCGGCGCAGGAGCAGCTCGCCGTGCTCGGCAGGCAGGCGGACGTCGACACGCTGCCGATCGTCGCGGGGCAGCAGCCGACCGACATCGCCAAGCGCGCGCTCTCTTCGGCCAAGCTACAGGGCTATGACGTCGTCATGCTCGACACCGCGGGTCGTCTCCACGTCGACGATGCGTTGATGGACGAGATGAAGGCGGTTGCGGGCGCTGCAAACCCGACCGAGACGCTGCTCGTCGTCGACAGCCTGACCGGCCAGGACGCGGTCAATGTCGCCAAGGGCTTCGGTGAGGAAATCGACCTCAGCGGTGTTATTCTCACCCGTATGGACGGCGACGCGCGCGGCGGCGCGGCGCTGTCGATGCGCGAGGTCACCGGCAAGCCGATCAAGTTCGCCGGCACGGGCGAAGCGCTCGACGCCATCGAGCCTTTCCATCCCGACCGTGTCGCCGGCCGCATCCTCGGCATGGGCGACGTCGTCAGCCTCGTCGAAAAGGCTGCCGAGACGGTCAAGATGGAGGACGCCGAGCGCCTCGCCAGGAAGATGGAGAAGGGCAAGTTCGACCTCGACGATCTCGCCCTTCAGCTCCAGCAGATGCAGAAGATGGGCGGCCTCGGCGCGCTCGCCAAGATGATGCCCGGCATGAAGGGCATGAAGGCGGCGACCGACGTCGACGACAAGGCGCTGACCCGTCTCCAGGCGATGCTGAGCTCGATGACGGCGGACGAGCGCCAGAAGCCCAAGCTTATCAACGCCAAGCGCAAGATCCGGATCGCCAAGGGGTCGGGCACGACCGTCCAGGAGGTCAACAAGCTCCTCAAGATGCACCAGCAGATGGAAGGGGCGATGAAGAAATTGAAGAAGATGGGGGGCTTCGGAAAGCTCGCCAGCCTCTTCGGCGGCGGCATGCCGGGCGGGGCCGATGGCCTTCCCGGCGGTGACATGCCGCAGCTCCCCCCGGGGGGATTGCCGGGCTTGGGTGGCCCCGGCGCACCGATGAACCTGCCCCCCGGTTTCGACAAGTTTTCAAAGAAATAAACCAGATACCTCAGAAGGAATATAGAAATGGCAGTTGCAATTCGTCTCGCCCGCGGTGGCGCCAAGAAGCGTCCCTATTACCGCATCGTCGTCGCCGACAGCCGCAAGTCGCGTGACGGCCGCTTCATCGAGCGCGTCGGTTCGTACAACCCGCTCCTCGCCAAGGATAACCCCGAGCGCGTCAAGCTCGACAAGGAGCGCATCCAGCACTGGCTCAGCGTTGGCGCCAAGCCGACCGACCGCGTCCTCCGCTTCCTCGACGCCGAAGGCCTCATGAAGCGCGAAGCCCGCAACAACCCGCAGAAGGCCGAGCCGGGCGAAAAGGCCAAGGAACGCGCCGAAGAGCGTGCCGCCAAGGAAGCCGAAGCCGCTGAAGCCGCCAAGGCTGCTGCCGAAGCCCCGGCCGAAGAAGCCGCTGCTGAAGAAGCGCCGGCTGCTGAAGAAGCCACCGAAGACAAGGGCGAGTAAGCCAGCATGGCCGGCGGGTCCGACGACCGTATCGCGCTCGCCGCCATTGCCGGCGCCCATGGTATCAAGGGCGAGGTTCGCCTCAAGCTCTTTGCCGAGGGTGTCGCCAGTCTGAAGAAACAGGAGGCGCTGTTCGTCGGTGGCGACGAGCGGCGCCTCTTGTCTGTTCGCGAGGGTGGCAAGAATGGCGCGGTGGCCCGTTTCGAGGGCGTCAACGACCGGACGGCGGCCGAAGGCCTTCGCGGCAGCCTCGTGGAGGTGGTGCGCGAGGCGCTGCCCGACCTCGATGACGGTGAATACTATTTCTCCGACCTCATGGACCTGCCCGTCGTCGCCGATGACGATGGCGAGGCGATCGGTAAAGTGGTCGCGGTCGAGAATTACGGCGCCAGCGACGTCGTCGAGATCGAGAAGCCGAACGGCAAGCGCTTCATGGTGCCGCTGACCGAAAATGCCGTGCCCGAATGGGATGCGGAACGCCTCGTCGTCGCGCGCGCCTTCATCGACTGACAGACAGGGTGGCGCTGTCGGACCCCGCGTTGATGGCCCGCCTCGAGGCCTATCGCATCGGGCCCGAGGATGCCGCCTTCAGCTTCGCCCAGCGGCTCGCACGCGAGAATGGGTGGGACGTCCCCACAGCCGAGCGGGCGATCGGCGAATATAAGCGCTTCTGCTATCTCGCCATGACGGCGGGCCATCCCGTGACCCCGTCCGATGCAGTCGACCAGGTGTGGCACCTCCATCTCACCTTCACGCAGGACTATTGGCAGCGCTTCTGCCCGGAGGTCCTCGGGCGCCCGCTGCATCACGGGCCCACGAAGGGCGGCGCTGCCGAGCGCACGCGCTACTATGATCAATATGCCGCAACGCTGAAGAGCTACGAGACGGCCTTCGGAGAGGTGCCGCCCGCCGACCTCTGGCCCGCGGCACGGCGAAGGTTCGTTGACGATCCGAAAGCCTTTCGCGTTAATCCTTCCGATGTCCTGATCCTGTCACGCAAGCGGGTGAAGGTGGTGGCCGTGGTCGCACTGGTCCTCGGGGCGGCGTTCGCGGCGATCTGGTGGGGGAAGTGATGATGGACATGTCGGCCCTGTCGGCGACCGAGTTCCTGTGGCTTTATTTCGGGCTGCTGCTCGGGGTGTTCGCGCTTTCCTATGCCATTCCCGCCTGGCTGCGCGGGGAGGGCGAGACGGCGGGCACTCTCGAGCCCCAGCAATATGCCTTTCTTGCCAAGGGGCGCGAACGCTATGTCGAGGCGCAGCTCGCCAGCCTGATCGCCAGCCGCAAGCTGACCATGAGCGACAAGCATTTCATGGTGGCCGAGCGCGGCGCTGGGGCGACGCCCGCGCAGCAGGCGGTGCTGCGCCAGACGGGCCTCCTGACCTATCCCGACCTGTTCAAGGCGCTGAGGGAGCATGCGGACGCGATGGCCGAGCAGCTCGAACGTCGCGGGCTCCTCGCGCAGGGCGGCGACCTTCTCCAGCTGCGGCTGTTCACCTTCCTGCCCTTCCTCCTGCTCATCGCCTTCGGTGCGGTGCGCTTGCAGGCGGGGCAATTGCTCGGCGAACCCGTCGGGCTGCTGGCGGTGCTGATGGGCGCCGCCTTCGTCATCGGCCTGCTCCGCGCGGCAACGCTCGATCGTCGTACCCGCGGCGCAGTGCGCTCGCTGCGACTTGCCCGCCAGCGTGAGGACCGGCTCCGGCGTGCGCCGGGTCAGGACGAGGTCATGCTGGCGGTGGCGCTCTATGGCACTGGCGTGCTCGTCGCCTCGCCCTGGGAGCCGCTCCACGCGTTGCGACAGGCGCAGTCGGGCGACGGCTCGTCGGGTTGCGGCGACAGCGGCGAGGATGGCGGCTGTGGTAGTGGCTGCGGCGGCTGCGGCTAGGGAACGCCGCGCGCCTTCGCGCATTCATGGCGCATGCGTAACATTCTTCTCATCGCCACGACCCTGACCGCCGCCGCCTGCACCGTGGAGGAACCTGCGCCGCTGCCGTCGGGCGATGGCGGTGCAGCCGGCACGCGTCCTGCGGGCGAGGTCAGTCTCAACCGTTACGAGGGCGTGCTCTCGGCGGGAACCGAATGTGCGATCCTGACCGCAGACGACGGGCGTCGCTGGTCGCTGTCGACCGCCAATGGCGAGGACCGCTTCTTTGGCGAGCGCGTCGTGATCGATGCCGAAATCGCCGATGCGAGCTTCTGCATGGAGGGCGAGGCGACGCTGATCCCCCATTCGATCACGCTCGTCGGCGATTGACCTTCGGGCGAGGCGCGCTAGGGCGGGCGTCATGACTTTTCGCGCCACCGTCCTGACCCTCTATCCCGACATGTTCCCGGGGCCGCTTGGCACCAGCCTTGCCGGCCGTGCGCTTGAGGAAGGCAAGTGGAGCCTCGAGGCGCGCAACATCCGCGATCACGCGCAGGACAAGCATCGCACCGTCGACGACACGCCCGCGGGAGGCGGCGCGGGGATGGTGCTCAAATGCGACGTGCTCGGACGGGCGATCGACGCGGTGGCGGACGAGCGCCCGATCTTTGCCATGACGCCGCGCGGAGAGCCTTTGACACAGGGGCTGGTGCGAGAGGTATCGGCGGGCGAGGGGGCGGTGATCCTGTGCGGCCGCTTCGAGGGCTTCGACGAGCGCATCTTCGAGGCGCGGCCCGTGCGGCCGGTGAGCGTCGGCGACTATATCCTGTCGGGGGGCGAGATCCCCGCGATGCTCTTTCTCGACGCTTGCGTTCGCCTGCTTCCCGGTGTAATGGGCGCGGCTTCTAGCGGAGAAGACGAGAGCTTCGAGACGGGGCTCCTCGAATATCCGCATTATACCCGACCGGTAGAATGGGAGGGCCGCACGATCCCCGAAGTGCTGCGATCGGGGGATCATGCGCGCATCGCGAAGTGGCGCTTTGAGCGGGCTTGCGAGGATACACGGCTAAGGAGGCCGGACCTTTGGGACGCTCATGGGGAGCGTTCGGGTCAGTCTCCCTCTGGTGCGCGGCGACAAAAATAGGGTTTTGAGTGATGAACATCATCCAGACGCTCGAGCAGGAACAGATTGCCGAGCTCACCAAGGACAAGAAGGTCCCCGAATTCCGCCCCGGTGACACGCTGCGCGTCGGCGTGCGCGTCGTCGAAGGCCAGCGCACCCGCGTCCAGAACTACGAAGGCGTCTGCATCGCCCGTTCGAACCGCGGCGTGAACTCGAACTTCACCGTTCGCAAGATCTCGTTCGGCGAAGGCGTCGAGCGCGTCTTCCCGCTCTACTCGCCCAACATCGACAGCATCACCGTGGTTCGCCGCGGCGCCGTGCGTCGTGCCAAGCTCTACTATCTGCGTGGCCGCACCGGTAAGTCGGCGCGTATCGCCGAGCGCAAGGACAACCGTCCGGCCAAGGGTGAAAAGACCGACGCGTAAGCGACGTCTTTTCCGGCTGACGGAAAGAAGAGGGCATCCGCTGCGGCGGGTGCCCTTTTTCTTTGGCTTCAGAGCAGGCCCTCGACGTAGCGATAGGTGCCGTCTGCCGTCCCCTTTTCGACATGGGTCGAGGGGCGATGGTCAGCCAGCGCGGCAGCTTCGCCCGTCAGCCCGTAGCGCGCTGCCGAGACCTGCACGAGGACGGGCTCGGTGCCGCTGGTGACGATGGTGAAGCGCTCGTCCCGGCATTCGCGGCCCTGGCAGCGCAGATAGGCCTCGCCCTCGGGATCATCGAGCGCGATCGGCTGGCCGTCGATCCCCATGGCTAGGATTGCGCCTGCCTCTTCGGTTCTGATAGTGACCCGGTTGGCATCGGCGCGAATGCGCAGCTCGATCCGACGACCATTGCCCTCAGGCTGTTCCGACAACCGTTCGATGACCAGCGGGAGGGGCGCGCGATCGCCCAGCTCGGCAGCGAGATATTGCCGCTCGGAGAAAGGCGCATCGGACCATGTCCAGTCGGTCGCCTCGTCGAGGGCGGCAGGGACGGGGGCGCCGTCGTTGATCACATACGCGCGGTCGGGCGCTTCCTCCTCGCCAGCAATGCGGATGATGCTGAGTGGCATCGGACTGCGCGGGCTGTGCTGCGGCAAGATGAGCGCGGCCACGAGGAGCGCGACGCCGACCCCCGCGAGTGCCAGTGCTGGGGCGCGGCTGCCCTTGTGCGCGGGAAGCAGCTCGACGAGGAGCGGCAGGCTGCCGAGGACGAGGAAGGCCGCGGGGCCGTAGAGCGGGCCGGCGATGAGGATTTCCTCGATCTGGGCAGCCAGCTGCAATTGCATGATGAAGAGGATCATCGCCGCCGCCACGAACAGGACGCGGGCGAGCAGGCCGCGCAGGAACATGCCGACGGCCGCGATGATGGCGGGAACGAGCAGCGCCGCAAGTGCCCCCGGCAGGGCGAAGGAAAGGGCGCCAACCGCTAGCGACAGGAACAACCAGGCCGCCACCCTGACCGCCTCGCGCGAATGGCGTTGGCGCAGCAGCAGGAAAAGCATGACCGCGATGCCGATAACGGATATGCCCGCGAAGGTGATGCCGGGCTGTCCGCGCCAGAATTGCCCGTCGCGCAGCATTGGGAAGAGCCAGCCGACCGCAGCGGCAGCGAGGAGGCCGGCGAGCGCGGTCAGCGCCACGGCCGGGAGCGCGCGGCGGCCATCGCTGCGCCACCACTGCAACGAGAAGATAAGGATCGCACCGAGCATGAGGAGGCTGGCGGGCAGGAGCGGGAGGTGAAGGAGGCTGCGCCCCGCCACGTCGCCATAGACGCGGCGTCCTTCGGCGGCCGGTGCCGGCGCGCGCATCGCCCGGGTGAGCGCCAGCCCCTCGCTGCCCATATGATGCAGGCTGTCGATGCTCAGCGCATCGACGCTGTCGCCCATCGAATGGTAGCGCGCCTCGTTGAAGGCGATTGCGAAGTCGTAGCTCTGCCAGTCGGTGCGGTCTGCGAAGGCGCGGACGTCGGTGTAATTGGGAATGAGCGTGGCGATATCGGCGCCGAGGCTGTTGGCCACGGGGCGCTCGGCGGCTGCGGCATAGCGCGCGATGAGCCCGTCATTGGGCTGGCTGGTGCGGAACATGATCGCAGGACCATCGGTGCCGCGCGCCTCGAAGTTGATCACACTGTCGATCGTCTCGGCGGCCGGATCCTCGGTGACGAAGGCGTGAGCGCCGAGCAGCCCCTGTTCCTCGCCCTCGTTGAAGAGGAAGGTGACGGCGCGCCCCGCGTCGGGCTCGGCCGCGATCAGCCGTGCAATCTCGAGCATGGTGGCGACCCCGATGCCCGCATCGCTGCCCCCCGGGCTCGCGATGGCGCTGTCATAATGGGTGTTGAGGAGGAGGGTGGGGCCGTCATTCTGGCCGATGGTCACGATGACGTTGCGTACGGTCGCACAGGACATTAACGCGCTGTCGGTGAAGGCTTGGCACTGGCGATGCTCGGCAATGCGCGGCTCCAGTTCCAGCGAGCGCAATTCGGCGACGAGGCGTTCGCGGACAATGTCTCCTTCGTCGCTGTCGACGATATGCGGCGTGCCGTCGGCGAGGATGCGGGCGAGCCTCGCCTTGGCACCCACTGCATCGAAAGCGCTCGCGGCGGGGGTTGCCGGGGGTGAGGGAGGTGCGACCAGCTCGGCCTTGAAGGCGATGGCAAGGGCCATCAGAATGAGACCGATCCAGAGACGCGTCATGCAACTTCCCCCTCTTACATCGGCGCAGCTTGCCATAATTCGGCGGCTCGGTCATCACCGGGGCAGACCGCAATATTTCGGAGCTATGATGCGCCTTGCCCTTCTCGCCAGCACGATCCTGTTCATGACCAGCCCGGCCGCCGCCGAGGAACTGACGCTCGAACGCGTTTTCGCCTCGCCCGATTTAAATGGCGCGAGCCCGCGCGGTGTAAAGCTCTCGCCCGACGGCAGCCTGCTGACCATGTTGCGCCCGCGCGAGGATGATCGCCAGCGCTACGACCTGTGGGCGCTCGACACCGCGAGCGGTGACTGGCGCCTGCTGGTCGACAGCGAGAAGGTCGGTACGGGTGCCGAACTGTCCGAGGCCGAGAAGATGCAGCGCGAGCGTGCGCGGATCGGCAGCCTCAAGGGTATTGTCAGCTACCAGTGGAGCCCCGATGGCGAGGCCATCCTCGTGCCGATCGACGGCGACCTTTACATCGCAGATCTCGACGGCGGGGTGCGGCGCCTGACCGAGACCGAAGCGGGCGAACTCAACCCCACGATCAGCCCGCGCGGACGCTATGCAGCCTTCGTGCGCGAGGGCCGCCTGTGGGTCAGCGGGATCGCCGATACGCCCATCGCCATCACCCCCGAGGAGACAAGCGAACTCGTCCACTGGGGCGAGGCCGAGTTCGTCGCGCAGGAGGAAATGGGCCGCAGGACCGGTTACTGGTGGAGCCCCGACGAGCGTTACATCGCCGTGCAGCGCTTCGACGAGAGCCCTGTGGGCGTGGTCACGCGGACCTCGATCGGCGGCGGCGGCACGACCACCTTCGATCAGCGCTATCCGGCGGCGGGCACCGACAATGTGCTCAACGAACTGTGGATCATCCAGGCCGATGGCGAAGGACGCGAGAAGGTCGATCTTGGCGAGGAGACCGACATCTACCTCGCCCGCGTCGACTGGGCGCCCGATGGAAAGGCCCTCTACGTCCAGCGGCAGAACCGCGAGCAGACCGTGCTCGACATGCTCAAGGTCGATCCGGCCACCGGCAAGAGCGAGATCCTCTTCACCGAGACCGCCGCGGAGGGGCATTGGACCAACCTCAGCGACCATTACAAATTTCTCTCGGACGGCAGCCTGCTGTGGTGGTCGGAGCGTGACGGATACGGGCACCTGTGGTTGCTCGACACCGGCAGCGGGGACTGGCGCCAGTTGACCAGGGGCGAATGGGTCGTCACCGACCTCGATGGCGTGGACGAGGACGGCGGGCGGCTCTATTTCACCGCCAATGCCGAAGGGCCGCTCGAGACGCATCTCTACGCGCTCGATTATCGCACGCCCGGTGCGACGCCCGAGCGATTGACGCAGGCGGGGTTCAGCTACGACTGGTCGATGGACAAGAAAGCGCGGCGCGGGATCGTCACGCGTTCGAACCCGTCGCAGCCGCCGCAACTCTATCTGGCCGACAACAAGGCGGAGCGGATCGCGTGGATCGAGGAAAATGCGCTCGATGGCGATCACCCTTACGCGCCCTATCTCGACAGCCACGAGGCCTCGAGCTTCGGAACGATCGAGACCGCCGACGGCGCGACGCTCCATTACGAGATGATCCGCCCGGCCGGAATGGAAGAGGGCAAGCGCTATCCCGTCTTCTTCCAGCATTATGGCGGCCCGCACGTGCAGACCGTCCAGAAGGACTGGGGCGGTGCATTGAAGCAGTGGATCGTCGACCAGGGTTATGTCTGGGTCCAGCTCGACAATCGCGGCTCGGACAATCGCGGGGTGGAGTTCGAAAAGGCCATCTATCGCGGCATGGGCGGGGTCGAGGTCGCCGACCAGAAAGCGGGCGCCGAGTGGCTCAAGACGCTCGATTTCGTCGATCCCGAGCGCATCGCCACCTATGGCTGGTCCTATGGCGGTTACATGACGCTGCACATGCTGGGGCAGGACCCCGGCCTCTATGCCGCGGGGATCGCCGGCGCGCCGGTGAGCCGCTGGGAGCTCTACGACACCCATTATACCGAGCGCTACATGGGCGACCCGCGCGAGGTGCCGGAAGCCTATGAGGCCGCCTCGACCTTCCCCAATGCCGCGAAAATCCGAGATCCGCTGCTCCTCATCCACGGGATGAGCGACGACAATGTGGTGCTCGACAATAGCGCGCAGATGGCGCTCGCCATGCAGGAGGCGCGAGTGCAGTTCGACATGATGTTCTACCCCGGGCAGGCGCATGGCGTGAAAGGCCCGCAGATTTCGGTGCACCTGTGGGAGACGATCATGCGCTTCCTCGAGCAGAATGGAGTCGAGGGCGGTGCGCGCTAGGAAGCGCCGCCTTCTCTTCGGCGGGGCGCTGCTCCTCGTCGCGCTGCCCGCCGCGGCGCTGGGGCTGCGCGAGGCGATGACCGTCCCGTGCCGCGCGGTCACCGGCGAGATCGTCTGTCATGGCCCCCGCGAGGCGCGCCGCGTCGCGCTGACCTTCGACGACGGGCCGACCGCGCGCGGCGTCGAGGCGCTGGTCCCGCTGCTCAAGGAGCGGGGCGTGACGGCGACCTTCTTCCTCGAGGGCAAGGCCGTCGCCGAGCGCCCCGAGCTGGTGCGCGCGCTGGTCGATGTGGGGCATGAAATCGGCAATCACAGCTGGTCGCACGGACATATGGCGGGGCTCGGCAGCGCCGACTATCTCGAGGAGTTGCGCCGCACCGATGCCGCGCTGATGGCGGCGGGCGCGCCGCGTCCCGCGTATTTCCGGCCGCCTTACGGAATGAAATTCGTCGGGCTCGGCCATGCCGTCTCCGCCAACGGACAGCAGATGGTTACGTGGGACGTCGAGGAACCGGGCGCGGGCGCGGGCGCCGAAGCCTATGTCGACGCGATCATGGCGCAGGTTCGTCCCGGTTCGATCATTCTCGTCCACCCGATGTTCGCCTCGCGCGCAGTGGAGCGCGAGGCGGTCCCCATCCTGCTCGATCGGCTCGCCGCCGAGGGCTATGCCATCGGGACGGTTGCACAATTGCTCGAAGGCCGCGAATAGGGGCGCGACTGTTGCCTTACGCCCTCGCGGCCCCATCTAGGCATCGAAACGGACACATAAGGGTTCTCTAGCCATGGGTTATAAAGTCGTCGTCGTCGGCGCGACCGGCAATGTCGGTCGCGAGATCCTCGCCATCCTCGCCGAGCGGACCTTTCCGATCGACGAGATCGCCGCGGTCGCGAGCTCGCGTTCGGCGGGCGAGCGCGTGGATTTCGGGGACACGGGCGAAGAGCTCAAGGTCAGGAACATCGAGCATTTCGATTTCGCCGGCTGGGACATGGCGCTCTTCGCCGCGGGCTCGGAAGTGTCGAAGAAATATGCCGAAAAGGCCGCCAAGGCGGGCTGCACGGTGATCGACAATTCATCGCTCTTCCGCATGGACCCCGACGTGCCGCTGATCGTCCCCGAGGTGAACCCCGAGGCGATCGACGGCTACAAGGCGCGCAACATCATCGCCAACCCCAACTGCTCGACGATGCAGATGGTGGTGGCGCTGAAGCCGCTGCACGATGCCGCGAAGATCAAGCGCGTGGTGGTGGCGACATACCAGTCGGTCTCGGGCGCGGGGAAGGCGGCGATGGACGAGCTTTTCGCGCAGAGCCGCGACATCTTCGTCGGCGATCCCGCCGAACCGCAGGTCTTCACCAAGCAGATCGCCTTCAACGTCATCCCGCATATCGACGTCTTCCTCGACGATGGGTCGACCAAGGAAGAATGGAAGATGAAGGCCGAGACCAAGAAGATCCTCGACCCCAAGATCAAGGTGTCGGCGACCTGTGTGCGCGTGCCCGTCTTCGTCGGTCATTCCGAAGCCGTCCACATCGAGTTCGAGAATGAAATCTCGGCCGAGGAAGCACAGAAAATCCTGCGCGAGGCGCCGGGCGTCATGCTCGTCGACAAGCGCGAGGACGAGGGTTACGTCACGCCCGTCGAATGCGTCGGCGACTATGCGACCTTCGTGTCCCGCGTGCGCGAGGATTCGACCGTCGACAATGGCATCGCCCTGTGGTGCGTGTCGGACAACCTGCGCAAGGGCGCCGCGCTCAATGCGGTGCAGATCGCCGAACTGCTCGGCCGACGCCACCTCCAGAAGGGCTGATCCCGTGATCGACGATCCCGGTGCCGAACAGCGCGCCCGCGCGGGGGTGGATGCGGTGACGCTGGTACTGCTCGGGCGCTGGGTGCGCCGCTGGGGCGTAATCCTCGGTGTCACGCTCGTCCTCGGGCTGGTCGAGGAGCAGCTGATGCCGATCTTTTACATCTCGCTCGGCTTTGCCGCGCTGGTGCTGGTCGCGGTGCTGGCGACCCGCCGGATGATCGCCAGCAAGCTGTCGCAGGGGCGCCCACCGATTATCGAGACCGAGGCGCGCGAGGTGGTGGATGACCCGACGCTGATCGACGTCACCCCCAAGGACCGCGAGCAATGAGCGCCACGACCCACCACTGGACCGCGTCGGACGGCGTGCGGCTCGCCTGGCACGAGATGGGCGAGGGCGATCCTGTCCTCCTGCTCCACGGGCTGGCGTCCAACGCCACCGTCAACTGGATCAAATATGGCCATGCCGCGAAGGTCGCGGCGACGGGGCGGCGGGTAATCATGCCCGACCTTCGCTGCCACGGGGATAGCGAGGCGCCGACCGATCCCGCGCTCTACGAGGCGGGCATCCTCGCCCGCGACCTCGAGGAACTGGTCGGCCATCTCGGACTATTGCCCGGCGGCTATGACCTCGGCGGTTTCAGCCTCGGCGCGCGAACGACCGTCCATGCGGTGGGCGAGGGGTTGCGACCCGCCCGCGCGATGCTGTGCGGTATGGGGCTCGAAGGGCTGACGGGCTGGTACAAGCGGCAAGCCTTCTTCCAGAAAGCGCTCGACCGCTTCGACGTGGCCAAGCGCGGCGATCCCGATTTCATGGCGATCGCTTTCATGAAGACCATGAAGGTGGTGCCCGAGGCCATGCGCCTCCTGCTGCCGACCTTCACCGATGCGAAAGATGACTGGCTCTCGGCCTTCACCATGCCGACCGCGGTGATCTGCGGCACCGAGGATCGCGACAATGGCGATCCGCACGCGCTCGTTGCGGCGCTGCCCAATGCCGACCTATTCGAGGTGCCCGGGACCCACATGTCGAGCGTGACCAAGCCCGAGCTCGGGCAGGCCATGGCGGGCTTCCTCGCAGGCGCTTGATTTCGCTCCTGTTACGGCGCAGTTTCCGCGCCGCGAGCAACAAGGAGCTTATTCCCGTGAAATTCACCCTTTCCACCACCGTTTCGCTCGGTGCGCTGATGCTGGCCGGCTGTGCCACCACCGACGCCGACAATGAGATCGCGATCGCGCCCGCCGCCGAGACCGCGCTGACCGCCGATGCGGACCTCACCCATCCGCTGACCCCCGCCGGCGCCAAGGCCTTCGTCGAGGAAGTCGAGGCCGAATATCTCGAACTGACCGACATCGCGGGCCGCGCCCAGTGGGTGAACAGCACCTACATCACCGACGACACCGACCGCCTTGCCTCCTATTTCGGCACCATCTTCACCGAGAAGGGCGTCGAATATGCCACCAAGGCTGCCAAATATGCGCAGGTCGAGGGGCTCGACTATGACACCGCGCGCAAGCTCGACATCCTGCGCGGCGGCCTGACGCTGGCGGCCCCGACCACCGAGGGCGCGGCCAAAGAACTCAACGACATCTCGACCAAGCTCAATTCGCTCTACGGCAAGGGCGAGGCGACGCTGAACGGCGAGCAGATCCCCGGCAATGACGCCGAGGAAATGATGGGCACAAACCGCAATCCCGAAGAACTCGCGCAGCTGTGGAAGAGCTGGCACGAGAATGTCGGCCGTCCGATGAAGGGTGACTATGCCCGCCTCGTCGAGATCGCCAACGAGGGTGCGGAGGAGCTCGGCTTCGACGACACCGGCGCGATGTGGCGTTCGAATTATGACATGAGCCCGCAGGAATTCTCGGCCATGTACGACCGCCTGTGGACCGAGGTGGAGCCGCTCTACAACGACCTCCACTGCTATGTCCGCTCGGAACTGTCCGATCATTATGGCGAGGACGTCCAGCCCGACGAGGGCTATATCCGCGCCGACCTTCTCGGCAACATGTGGGCGCAGAGCTGGGGCAATGTGTACGAGATCGTCGCGCCCGAGGGTGCCGGCGACATCGGCTACAACCTCACCGACCTGCTCGTCGACAATGACGTCGATGCGGTTGGCATCGCCAAGATCTCCGAGCGCTTCTACACCTCGCTCGGTCTCGACCCGCTCCCCGACAGCTTCTGGGAAAAGTCGCAGATCGTCCGTCCCGAGGGCCGCGATGTCGTCTGCCATGCCTCGGCGTGGAACCTCGACAATGTCGACGACCTGCGCATCAAGATGTGCACCAAGGTCAATGCCGACGACTTCGTGACCATGCATCATGAGCTGGGGCACAATTATTACCAGCGCGCCTACAACCGGCAGCCCTATCTCTACCTCAACGGCGCCAATGACGGCTTCCACGAGGCGATCGGCGATTTCGTCGCGCTCTCGGTCACGCCCGAATATCTGGTCCAGATCGGCCTGCTCGATGCCGACAAGGTGCCGAGCGAGGACAAGGACATCGGGCTGCTACTCGACCGCGCGATGGACAAGGTCGCCTTCCTTCCCTTCGGCCTGCTCGTGGACAAGTGGCGCTGGGGCGTCTTCGACGGCTCGATCACGCCCGCGACCTACAATGACGCCTGGGTCGGGCTGAAGCAGCAGTACCAGGGTGTGACGCCTCCGGTTGCGCGTGACAGCGCGATGGATTTCGACGCCGGCGCCAAATATCACATCCCCGGCAACACGCCTTATGCGCGCTACTTCCTCGCGCACATCCTCCAGTTCCAGTTCTACAAGGCCGCTTGCGACATGTCGGGCTGGGAAGGGCCGCTGCACCGCTGCAGCTTCTATGGCAACGAGCAGGTCGGGCAGCGTCTGGACGCGATGCTGGCGATGGGTGCCTCGCGCCCGTGGCCCGACGCGCTCGAGGTGTTCACGGGCACGCGCGAGATGTCGGCCGAGCCGATGAAGGAATATTTCGCGCCGCTGCAGGCATGGCTCAAGGAGCAGAATGCCGGCAAGAATTGCGGGTGGCCGACCGCTTAAGGCGGCTCGGGTCATACGCAAGGAGAAAGCCCCCCGGGATCGTCTCCCGGGGGGCTTTTTCCTTTGGGCTGTGGGCCGGCCTAGAATTCCTGGCTGACCCGGACCCCGATGCGGCGCGGCGGGGCGACGAAGGTGCCGTAGCTGCGCTGGTAGACGGGATCGCCGTTGATATCGACCACGGTCTGGTCCCACGCCGGCGTCACGCGCACGCCGGTTTCGGCGAACTCGTTCCAGATGTTGTCGGCATAGAGGATCACGCGGGTGCCCGAGCGGTTCTCGAAGCCGACTGAGGCCTGGTGGATGTCGAAGCCCGGCAGTGTGAGCGAGTCCCCGCGCGCTCCCGTACGGGTGAGCACGTCGCTCTGCGCATACATGCCGTAGGACAGCGACAGGTCCCAGTCCGCGCTGATCGGGCGGTCATAATCCACCGCGAAGCCGCCGAGATGCTCGGGGCTGCCCGGCAGGCGGTCGCCATCGAGGCCGTCGACGAAGGCATTGTCATAGCCCGGCGGGAAGATCACGGGAATGATGTTCGGGCTGAGGTCGGTCAGCTGCGCATCGGTATAGCTGTAGTTGCCGCTCACCGAGAGGTTCTCGGTGATTTCCCACAGGCCCGAGATCTCGAAGCCCTGCGAACGCGCACCGGCCCCGTTGATGGTGATCGGCGACTGGCCGTTCAACGTCGCCGAGGCGATCTGCGGATCCTGCCAGTCGATATAGTAGATCGCCCCGTTGAGCGTCAGCGCGCGGTCGAACCACTGCGTCTTGAAACCAAGCTCGTAGTTGGTGGTCTTGTCGGCCGTATATTCGACTTCGTTCGGCAGCGCGCAGATGATCTGGTTCGACGGCAGCGGGTCGGGGCAGGGCGCGGTCGAGTTGGAGTTGCCGATGCGGAAACCCTGGCTGACCGTGCCGTAGACCAGCACATCATCCGACACTTCGTAGGAGGTGTTGAACTTGAACAGGAAGCCATCGTCCTCCTGTCCGCCTTCGGAGAAGTCGTAGATGATGCTGTCGGGATCCTCGCCGAGGAAGACGGTGCGGAACAGCGGAAGGTCCGCCGCCGCCTGCGTTTCCAGCTCATATTCGTAGAAGCGGCCGCCCGCGGTGACCTGCCAGGCGTCGGTGATCTGGTAGCTCACTTCGCCGAAGACCGCCTTTTCGGTGAGGTCGGCAAGGAAAGGCGCCGAATATTCGAGCGCATCGGGACGCAGTTGCACCCCGCCGAACTCGGCCACCGCGAACCGGTCGAAACCGGGGGTGAACTCGTTCGAGATCGTGTCGATCTCCTGGTCGAGGTAGAAAGCCCCCGCGATCAGGCTGAACGGGCTGTCCCAGTCGGACACGAAACGCACTTCCTGCGTAAAGGTCTTCTCCTCGCCCTCTTCCTTGGTGAAGGAGGTGAATTCGGGGAAGGCCTCGTAGCTGTACTGCAGCCCGATCAGCAGGTCGGTCTGGTCGCGCTGGCCGTCGTCCTCGGCGGTCGAATAGCCGGTCGCCGAGACGATCTTGCCGAAGCCGAGATCGAGTTCGGCCTCGAGGCTGGCCAGAGTGGTGGTGCGCTTGTTCGGCTCGGGCACACGCAGCGCGCTCTCATATTTGCCGATTTCCACGGGGAAGCTCGACAGGCGGGCCTGGCTGAACTGGCGGCCACCGGTCTTGTCTTCCTGATAGTGGAAGGAGGCGGTCACATCGAGCAGGTCGCCAGGCGCATAGCGCAGCGCGGCGCGCGCCGTGATGATGTCGGCATAGTTGACGTCCTCGAGCGGCTGGAGGTTGTCGCCCGAAATGACGTCGGGGTTCGACACGCCCGCCTGCTGGACGGCGAAGGGATAGTCGATGAAGCCCTCGTCCTGCAGCACGTCGAAATTGGCGCGGAAGGCGAGGCTGTCGCCGAGCGGCACGTTGAGGGTCGTGCCGAAGTCGGTGCTGATGCCGTCGCCATGCGCATAGGTATAGGCATCGCCGCGGATCGCCATCGACACTTCGCCCAGCTGCGGTCGTGCGGGGATGTAGCGGATCGCACCGCCGAGCGTGCCGGCGCCGTAGAGCGTGCCCTGCGGCCCGATCAGGAATTCGACGCGCTCCATGTCCTTGAGGCGCAGGTCGACGTAGAGCGGGATCTCGCCGACATAGGTGGCCACGGTGCCGCCGCCGTCGTTGTTGCCGTCGAACGATCCGAGGCCGGTCGCGTTGAGGCCGCGGAAGACGATCGGGGTGCCCGAGCGGTTGCCCTGGTCGACGATATAGACGCCGGGCACCGCGCGCGCGAGTTCGCGAAGGTCATCGAGGCGGCGCTCGACGAGTTCCTCGCCGCCGACCGCGCTGATGTTGATCGGAACGTCCTGGACCGTGCCCTCTCGTCGGGTAGCGGTAACGACAATGGCGTCTTCGCTGACGAGCTGGTCCTGCGCTTCGTCGGTCGCCTGCGGCTGCGCGTCTTGCGCATGGGCGACATAGGGCAGGGCGCTGGCCGCCACGAGCAGGGCAGCAGGGGTTTTCAGGAGGTTCAGATGCTTCATTTCAGTGTCCGGTTGTGGAAAGAGGCGGACAGAAGACGCCGATTAACTTTGTTTGACTAGGGCCAAATGTTCACATTCGACGAACGACCGTCCGATGTTGCAGTGCAGCAACAATCGTTGGAAGCGCGCTATCGCACCGCCATGGAAGCGCTTTCGCGCAACCGCGCGTGCCCTAGCGCCTGGGTCGAGCTCGGCGAAGTCGCCCTGTCGGGGGACAATCCGGCCAGCCTCTTCGATATCGCCGCCAAGGCCCGCGCCCACGGTGGGGACAGCCTAGCGCTGCGCTGTCTCGAAGCGCGCGCCAGTCTCAAGCTCGGGCGCCGTGCCGAGGCACGCGAGCGGGCGCTGGATCTGGCGAAGGTGACGTCGGCCACCGCGCTCGAGGCCGATACGATCGGCGTCCTGCTCGTCCACGTCGATCTCGTCTCGATGGCGCTCCCCTTTTTTCGACAAGCGACCGCGGCGGCGCCGGATAATCCGGCCTTTGCCTATAATCTTGCCACCACACGGCAGTTCTGCGGAGACATCGAGGGCGCGCGCGAGACTTTCGCGGCGATGCTGGCGCGCGACCCCGAACAGCCGCGGGCATGGCTCGGCTTCGTGCAGGTCGGCGGCGGTGGCGAGGGCGATATCGCGATGCTCGGGGAGTTGCTCGAGGCGAGCGATGATCCGGTGGCGCGGCTGCATTACGGTCATGCCGCCGCGCGCCTGTGCGAGCGGGGAGGGGGGGATGCCGCTGCGATGGACTGGCTCGAGCGTGCAAAGGCGCGGCATCGCGACCGGATCGACTACGACCGCGCGGGCGTGGATCGCCTCTTCATGGCCGCTGCGGCCGCGATCAACGGCGCGGTGGAGGCGGCGCGAACGACGGCCAGCGCGCAGGAAGGGCCGCTGTTCATTGTCGGGATGCCGCGCTCGGGCACGACCCTGATCGAGCGGGTGCTCGGCGGTCATGACGTCATTTCCAGCGCGGGCGAGCTGAGCGACTTTGCCTTCGCGCTGCGTCGGCGCAGCGAGGCGGACGGTCCGCTGGTGCTCTCGCCAGAAGTACTCGGCGCCGAAAGCGACCTCGCCGCAGTCGGAAAAGCCTATCTCGCGCAGACCGCGCCGCTTGCTGCCGGCTGCTCGCATCTCATCGACAAGATGCCGTTCAACTTCTTCTATGTCCCGCATATTCTGGAGGCGCTGCCGAATGCGCGGGTGCTGGTCGTGCGGCGCGGGGACGAGGATCTGGCCATTGCCAATTACCGCCAGCTCTTCGCCACCAGCTTCGGCTATTACGACTATCATTACGACCTTGGATGGACCGCCCATTTCGTGGCGCGCGCGCAGGCGCTGATGGACCTGCTCGACAAGCGGCTCGCAGGGCCGCGGCTGCGCTCGATGCGCTACGAGGCGATGACCGGCGACCTCGAGGGCGAGGCTAGGGGCATCGTGGACTGGCTCGGGCTCGACTGGTCGGACGACCTGCTCGATTTCCACCGGCGCAAGGCGGCGGTGACGACCGCCAGCTCGGTGCAGGTGCGCGAGCCGGTGCATCGTCGCTCGGTCGAACGCTGGCGCCGCTATGGCGATGTCAGCGACCGCCTCGCAGCCGGGATGGCGCGCGAGCGCGAGGCCGCCGCCGAACTCTTCTGACGTCACGAAAAAGGGGCCCGCAGCGTCGTGCTGCGAGCCCCTTTTCTCAATGGCTTGTGATCAGCTCTTAATAAGCGACCGAACCTGCCTTGCTCTGTTCGGCGATGCTTTCGCTACGCTCGTCATCGAGCTGCGAGATGGCGTCGTCATTCATTTCCGACACGGCATCGTTGATGTCCTCGCTCGACGATGCGTGACCGGTCGCGGTGCCGATCTTGTTGCGGCGGTTGAGAAGGAATGCGCCCGCACCGGCCGCCGCGACCACACCACCGGCGATGGCGGCGCTGGTCCTGGGGTTGTCGCGGATGGTCCTGTAGGACGAGCCGAGAAAATCTTCGCGCGTCTCGAGATTGCGACGCGTCGCCTCGATGCGGCTTTCCTGCGTCGCGGTCTGGTCGAGCGAATGGGTCGGCTGCTTGTTCATGCTACTGGCTCCCTTGATTGAAGATTGTTTCGGGGAACCAACGCTTTAAAGGCGCCGCCCGCTCCTTCATTCGTCGCGGGCGGCCCTCGTTCTGGCGTTTACAGCTGCGAAAGCAGCGTCTCGGCGCCCGACACTTCATAGGCGCCCGGCTGTTCGACATTGAGCTCCTTCACGACGCCGTCCTCGACCAGCATCGAATAGCGCTGCGAACGCGTGCCCATGCCAAAGCCCGAAGCGTCCATGGTGAGGCCGAGCGCCTTGGCGAAATCGCCATTGCCGTCGGCGAGCATCTCGATGTCCTCGCTGCCGGCCTGGCTGCCCCAGGCGCCCATGACGAAGGCATCGTTCACGCTGGTGGCCGCGATCTTGTCGACGCCCTTGGCCTTCAGCTCGTCCGCCTTCTCGACGAAGCTCGGCAGGTGGCGCGCTGAACAGGTCGGGGTAAAGGCGCCGGGGACGGCGAAGAGGGCGACGGTCTTGCCCGCGAAATAGTCCTTCGAGTTCACCGGCACCGGCCCCTCGGGGGTGGCGAGGCTGAGCGAGGTTTCGGGCAGGCGGTCGCCGACGGAAATGGTCATGATGTGGGGATCCCTTTTGTCTTGTCTGTCCCTTGCCTAAAGCACGGGCTTCGGCAGAGTTGCAATCGGCCAATGGTCCCGAAGGCCGCATCCCTGCGTTGACCGACTGCAATGATCGAAAAAGCCACGCCTTTCCTGACCGGACGCTTCCTCCTTGCCATGCCGGGGATGGGGGACCCACGGTTCGAGCAGGCGATCATCCTGATGGTGGCGCATGACGAGGATGGCGCGCTCGGCATCGGCGTCGGGCAGGAACGCAAGGGGTTGAAGCTGAAGGACCTGCTGCGCCAGCTCGACCTCGACTTCGAACATGCCCCCGATGCCCCCGTCATGCACGGCGGGCCGGTCGAGCCCGGGCGCGGCTTCGTCCTCCATTCGGACGACTGGGGCGGGCATGACACGGTCGATATCGGCGGGCTGTGCCGGATGACCGCGACGCAGGATGTCCTCAAGGCCATCGGGCGCGGGGAGGGGCCGAGCCGCTTCCTCGTCAGTCTCGGCTATGCGGGCTGGTCGGGCGGCCAGCTCGAGGAGGAGCTGACCCGCCATGGCTGGATGGATGCGCCCGCCAGCGATGCCATCCTGTTCGAGGACAAGGCGCCCGCGCGCTGGCAGCGTGCCTATGAAGCGCTGGGCATCGATCCCGCGCTCCTCTCTCCGGACAGCGGCGCCGCCTGAGGCCGTTTGCAGGCGCCAGTTTACAGGGCGGGGGCGAACCCGCTAGGGCGCCTAGCGAAACCGCGGGGCGTCCGCCCTGCCGATCCAAGCTGGAGACCATCGTGACCGACTATATCGTCAAGGACATCTCGCTCGCCGATTACGGGCGCACCGAAATCACCATCGCCGAGACCGAAATGCCCGGCCTGATGGCGACCCGCGAGGAATATGCCAAGGAGCAGCCGCTGAAGGGTGCGCGCATCACCGGCTCGCTGCACATGACGATCCAGACCGCCGTGCTGATCGAGACGCTGGTCGCGCTCGGTGCCGAAGTGCGCTGGACCACCTGCAACATCTATTCGACGCAGGACCATGCCGCCGCCGCAATCGCCGCGCAAGATATCCCAGTCTTTGCCGTGAAGGGCGAGACGCTCGAGGAATATTGGGACTATGTCGGCCGCACGTTCGACTGGGGCGACGAGACCTGCAACCTGATCCTCGATGACGGCGGCGATGCCACCATGTTCGCGCTCTGGGGCGCGCGCGTCGAAGCGGGCGAGAAGCTGCCCGAGCCGACCAACGAGGAAGAGCGCGAGTTCAACAAGGCGCTGACCGCCTTCCTCGCCAAGAAGCCCGGCTACCTCACCGAGACCGTCAAGAACATCAAGGGCGTGTCCGAAGAAACCACCACCGGCGTCAACCGCCTCTACCAGCTCGCCAAGAAGGGCCTGCTTCCCTTCCCGGCGATCAACGTCAACGACAGCGTCACCAAGTCGAAATTCGACAACAAGTACGGCTGCAAGGAAAGCCTCGTTGACGGCATCCGTCGTGGCACCGACGTGATGATGGCGGGCAAGGTCGCCTGCGTGGCCGGCTATGGCGACGTCGGCAAGGGCTCGGCCGCCAGCCTCAAGGGGGCGGGCGCGCGCGTCATCGTCACCGAGATCGACCCCATTTGCGCGCTCCAGGCGGCGATGGACGGCTTCGAGGTCGTGACCATGGAAGAGGCCGCACCGCGCGCCGACATCTTCGTCACCACCACCGGCAACAAGGACGTCATCACCGTCGACCATGTCCGCGCGATGAAGGACATGGCGATCGTCGGCAACATCGGCCACTTCGACAACGAGATCCAGGTCGAGGCGCTCGAGAACTTCAAGTGGACCGAGGTGAAGCCGCAGGTCGACCTGATCGAGAAGCCCGACGGCAAGCGCATCATCCTCCTCTCGAAGGGGCGTCTCCTCAACCTCGGCAATGCCACCGGCCACCCGAGCTTCGTGATGAGCGCCAGCTTCACCAACCAGGTGCTGGCGCAGATCGAGCTGTGGAAGCGCGGCGGGGACTATGACAACACCGTCCATGTCCTGCCCAAGCATCTCGACGAGAAGGTCGCGCAGCTGCACCTCGCCAAGCTCAATGTCGAACTGTCGAAGCTGAGCGAAGAACAGGCCGACTATATCGGTGTCGAGGTGGACGGCCCGTTCAAACCGGAACACTACCGTTATTAAACTGGTGCAAATCCGCCGCTCCTTGGGCGAGCGGCGCTGATTTTCCGACCTGCGGGGACTGTTGCACCAGTGCGACAGTCCCCGTTCATTTTGCCTTCAGGTGCCCCGCAGGCATTCCCTTTTCGACATGCCCCCTTATGCAGGAGGACAGGCAAAAGGCCTTTCTCACATAAAGGGAATCAAATGCGCAGAATTAATCGTACGCTGGCTGGCTCTTCGCTCGCCGCCGTCTCGCTGGCGCTGTTTAGCACGCCCGCGTTTGCTCAGCAGACCGACGACACCGACGAACCCGGTGAAGTTGCGGTCGAAGAGGTTGTCGAAGAAATGGACAGCCCGTACCAGGACGACACCGTCACCAACGCTGATGGCAGCGCCGGTGACGCGATCGTCATCACGGGTTCGCGCATCCGTCGCGACGAATTCTCGACCACCGAGCCGATCACCGTCATCACCCGCGAGGAAGTGACGCAGGCCGGCTTCAACTCGGCTGCCGAACTTCTCCAGTCGAACCAGGTCTCGCAGGGCTCGGCCCAGATCAACAACTACTACGGCGGCTTCGTCGTCGACGGTGGTACCGGTGTGAACACCATCGGTCTTCGCGGCCTCGGCCCGGCACGTACGCTGGTCCTCCTCAACGGTCACCGTCTGGCCCCCGCGGGTACCCGTGGTTCGGTCGGCGCGGTCGACGCCAACGTCCTTCCCTCGGCGATGCTCGAGCGCGTTGAAATCCTCCAGGCCGGCGCCTCGTCGGTTTACGGTTCGGACGCGGTCGCGGGCGTTGTGAACATCATCACCGACCGTGGTCTCGAAGGTCTCGTCCTCGAAGGCCAGGCGAACATCCCCGAAATCGGTGCCGGCGTCGAACGCCGCATCTCGGCTTCGTTCGGTAACCAGAGCGATCGCTTCGGCTTCATCGGCTCGGTCGAATATTACAAGCGTGACGCCGTCCGTCTCAACGACGTCGATTTCACCTCGTGCCCGATCGAAGGCTATCTCGACGGTGCGGGCAGCGAACTGGGTTCGGGCGATTATATCGACCCGCTGACCGGTGCGCCCAAGTGCTTCACCATCTTCAACGGTGGTGTCACCATCAACACGCTCGGCCTGCCGCGTCGTGTCGGTGTCGACCGTGAGACCGGTGCGCTCGGCGTCTTCAACCGCTTCGTGCCGGCTCCCGGCGTTGCGGGCACCCCGGACGCCCCCGAACTGCTCGGTGTGAACCTTTACACCCGTGACAGCTTCGACCCGCGTTCGCAGCTCGAAGAAATCGTCACCCCGGCAGAAATCCTCACCGGTTACGCCCAGCTGACCTACGACCTCGACATCCTCGGCGACGCCGAAGCGTATCTCGAAGTCCTCGGCAACCGTCGTGAAAGCTCGTCGATCCTGTATCGCCAGCTCTCGCTCGACTATTCGACCGGCAGCCCGCTGATCCCGGAAGCCTATCGTGACGGCATCTTCCTGCTGCCCAACGAAATCACCAACGGCAACTTCGCCGCTGCCCGTGCCTTCATCGGCTTCGGCAACACCAACACCGCGCAGGAAGTGAACTTCTACCGCGTCGGTGGTGGTCTTCGTGGTGACTTCCTCCTCGACGATTGGCGTTATGACGCGTGGCTGAGCTTCTCGGGCACCGATGCGACCTATGAGAACGAAACGTTCCTCACCGACCGCATCGCCCGTTCGCTCGACGTCACCGAAGTCGAACCCGGCGTGTTCGTCTGTAACACGACCTCGGATCCGAACTGCGTCCCGGCCCCGTATCTCGATGCGGCGACCATCGGCGGCGACCTGCCGCAGGCGTACAAGGATTACATCCTCGCCAACGTGATCGGCACCACCAAGTATGACGAAACCGTCGTTGCCCTCGCGGTCGACGGCCCGGTCTTCGAAATGCCCGGTGGCGACGTCCAGCTGGCGCTGGGTGCCGAATATCGCGACGCCTCGATCGACGACCAGCCGCCGGCCGACTCGGTCAACGGCAACCTGTACAACCTGACCTCGGCCTCGCCGACCGTCGGTTCGGACAGCGTTTGGGAAGTCTTCGGCGAAGTCTTCGTCCCGATCCTCGGCGACGTGCCCGGTGCCTACACGCTGAACCTCAACGGTTCGGCCCGTTACACCGAGTATGACTCCTACGGCGGTGACTGGACCTACAAGGTCGCCGGTGAGTGGGAACCGATCCGCGGTCTCGGCTTCCGTGGCAGCTACGGTACCAGCTACCGTGCCCCGGCCCTGTTCGAGCAGTTCCTCGGTGCCACCTCGGGCTTCCTTTCGAGCAGCGCCGACCCGTGTGACGACTACGGCAACTCGAACAACCCGATCGTCGTCGCCAACTGCGCCTCGATCGGTCTTCCGGCCGACTTCCAGCAGAACAGCGGTATCACCGTGTTCAACCTGGGTGGCGCTGGTGCCGGTCTCGAAGCCGAAACCTCGACCAACTTCGGTGCGGGCGTCGTCCTGCAGCCGCGTCTGCCGGCTGCCTGGGGCGATCTCAGCATCGCGGTCGATTACTTCGACATCGAGATCAACAACGGTGTGTCGCAGGTCGGCGCCGGTTCGATCCTGAGCCGCTGCTACGGTGATCCGAACTTCAGCCCGTCGACCGGCTTCTGCCGCCTCGTCGTGCGTGACGCCAACAACGAGCTGACGGTCAACAACAGCTACATCAACCTTGCGACTGACAAGGTTCGTGGCTTCGACCTCAACCTCCGTTATGCGCGTAACTTCGGTGACGTCGGCGCCATGCTCACCATGCGTGGCACGAAGTTCGAAGAACAGTCGAACAAGCTGTTCGAGGAAGAATTCCTCACCGACTTCAACGGCATCATCACCGCGCCGGAATGGAGCGCCAATGCCGAGCTCGGCCTCGACTTCGGTGACGTGGCCCTGCGCTACGGCGTCGACTTCGTCTCGGGTTCGCCGGACTACACCTACCAGTACTTCACGTTCGACGAAGGTACCGGTGAGTTCGATCCGGATCTGGAAGAGTTCTATCGCAGCATCTTCTATCTCGAGAGCCCGGACTATTGGACGCACTATGCGTCGGTCCAGTTCGACGTGACGGAAGACTTCCAGCTCACCGCGGGTGTCCGTAACCTGTTCGACGCCGAACTGCCGCAGATCACTGCGGTCGGCTTCTCGACCTACGGCAACACCCCGCTCTACTCGGGCTATGACTACATCGGTCGTCGTTTCTTCATCAACGCGACCGCCAAGTTCTAAGCTCGCTTAGACGGCAAATGAGAGAGGGCGGGGAGCTTCGGCTTCCCGCCCTTTTTCTTTGCGTCGGCCCTGCTAAGACAGGGATATGAACGGGGCATCGAACAAGGTGACAGCTTGTCGCCACTGGCAGCGGGAGCGGGGGCGTTGAGCGAGCTTCCGGGGCTCACGCTGCTGATCGGCCTCTGGCTCGTCATCGCGCTGGTCGCGACCACGATGGCCGCCCGCCGCGTCCGGCAGGCGCAGGCCATCCTCCAGACCGCCCGGTCGCTCCACGACCTGATCGAGCGCTCCCCTGCGCGGCCGCTCGTCATCGGTCCCGACAACCGCGTCGAACTCGACAGCCAGCTGCGCGACCTCCTGCACCTCGAGCGCGATCCCGACAGCCTCGCCGGGCTCGCCGCAGGGGGCGTTCTTCCCGAAGAGGAAGTGGGAGCGCTCGAGGCCTCGATCGAAGCCACGCGTCGCTCGGGTGAACCGCTCGACACGACGCTCGAGACCAAGGAGGGCAGCATCCTTGCAATCCGCGGCGCGCTGACCGGCGCGGGCGGGACACCCGGCGCCATCCTCGGGTGGATGATCGACATTTCGGAGGCCGAGGAGGGCAAGCGCCGCCTTGCGCGCCGTCTCGAACAGACCGAAAATGCGCTCGACAGCCTGACGCACCTGATCGAAAGCGCGCCGTTCCCCATGTGGTATCGCGGCCCCGACATGAGCCTCGGGCTCGTCAATTCGGCCTTCGTCGCCGCGGTCGAAGGCGAGGATGCCGCCGACGTCATCGCGCGCGGCGCCGAACTCATCGACGCGAGCGGCGAGCGCAGCGCCGCCTCGGGCGCGCAAAAGGCGCTCGACCAGGGTGCGCCCTATTCGCGCAACCAGCCTGCGACCATCGGCGGCGAACGACGCATGCTCCGCCTCGTCGACGTGCCGCTGCCCACTGGCGCGGTCGCGGGCTTTGCGCTCGACATCCAGGATCTCGAGGATGTGCGCTACGAACTGGCGCAGAATATCCAGTCGCAGCGTGAACTGGCCGACCGCATGGCGGCGGGCGCGGCGCAGTTCGATGCCGACGGGCGCCTCAGTTTCTACAACCAGCCCTTCCAGCTGATGAGCCAGCTCGACACAGAGGATCTCGACGAGGGCATTCCCTTCGACCGGCTGCTCGATGCGATGCGCGAAAAGGGGCGGGTGCCCGAAGTGCGCGATTATCCGAGCTGGAAGGCCGAGCGGCGCGAGTGGTTCACCGCGACCGAGGAACTGATCGAGGAGGACTGGATCCTCGCCAATGGCGACCACCTCCGCGTTGTCGGCCAGCCGCTGCCAAATGGCGGGCTGCGCCTCATCCTCGAGGACCGCACCGAGCAGGTTCGCCTTGCCAGTGCGCGCGACACGCTGCTCCGTGTGCGCGCCGCGACCTTCGACAACCTCTTCGAGGTCATCAGCGTGTTCGCCTCGGACGGACGCCTCTACCTGTGGAACCGCCGTTTCTCGCGCCTCTGGGGGCTGGAGGAGGGCTGGCTGTCCGAGCATCCGCGAGTCGACGAACTGGTGCCCGCGATGGCGCAGAAGCTGGTCAACCCGACCGAGGCGGCGCAGATCCGCGAACTCGTCCGCTCGACCACAGCGGGACGGCAGGCGGGCTCGGGCCGGATGACCATGACCGACGGCCGCGGCTTCGAATATGCCGCCGTGCCGCTGCCCGACGGCAATGTCCTCGTCACGATGGTCGACATCACCGACAGCCTGCGCATCGAGAGCGCGCTACGCGAACGCGCCCGCGCGCTGGAGGAGGCGGACAGCGTCAAGACCGACTTCGTGGCGAACATGAGCTACGAGCTGCGCACCCCGCTGACCTCGATCGGCGGCTTCGCGCAGATGCTCGCGGCGGGTTATGCGGGCGACCTGTCGGAAAGCGCCAAGGAATATCTCGACGCCATCCTCCTGTCGGTGGAGCGATTGAGCCGGATGGTCGACCGCGTCCTCGACTTGACCCGCACCGAAGGCGGGGCACTGCAGATCGAGCAGGATCGCGTCGATCTGGCGGGGCTCGCGACCACCGTGGGCGAAAGCTTCCTGCCGCGCGCGAAGGAACAGGGGCAAAAGCTCGACCTCGTCATCGACGAGAGCACGGGGACGGTCGAGGGCGATGCCCGCCGCCTGCGCGAGGCGATCGAGAATATCCTGCAAAATGCCGTCAACTATGCCGGCCACGGTGCTGAAATCACGCTGGAAGCCGAGGGTGACGAGGCGGAGGCGCGGATCACCGTCACCGACAATGGCGGCGGCATCGACCCCGACGAGCAACCGCGTGTGTTCGACCGCTTCCACCGCGTCGACCCGGGCGAACGCGGCGAGGCGGCGCTGGGTCTCGGCCTGCCGCTCACGCGCCAGTTCATCGAGGCCCATGGCGGGCGTGTCGAGCTGGCGTCCAAGCCCGGCGAGGGGACTGCCGTCACGCTCGTGATCCCGCGTGGAGAGGCGGCATGATCCTTGCCGACGAACAGGCCACGATGGCCGCCGGCGCCCTGCTCGCCAAGGTGGTGCGCCCGGGCGACGTGATCACGCTCTCGGGGCCATTGGGCGCAGGCAAGACGAGTTTCGCGCGCGGCTTCCTTGCCGCCATGGGGCACGAGGGCGAGGTGCCGAGCCCGAGCTTTGCCATCGTCCAGCCCTACGAGCATCTCGATCCGCCGGTCTGGCATGCCGACCTCTACCGGATCGAGGAGGAAGGCGAGCTCGACGAGCTCGGCCTCGACGACCTCGCCGACGCCGTGCTGCTGGTGGAATGGCCCGAGCAGGCGGGGCGCTGGGACCATGCACTTGCACTGGTCATCGACCCCGATCCTCGGACGGGCACGCGTCGCTTGACAGCCTCCGCGCCGGAAGCTTGGAAGGAACGATGTCCGTTTCCATGACCCCGCCCACGCTGGCGCCCGCTTTCCTCGATGCCGCCGGTTGGGGAGGCGCCGAAATCCTGCCGCTCGCGGGTGATGCCAGTTTCCGTCGCTATTTCCGCGTGGTCCATCCCGATCACGGTCGCGCCGTGCTGATGGATGCGCCGCCCGAGCATGAGGATTCGCGCCCCTTCATCGCCATCGCCGAACATCTCGATGCGCAAGGGTTGCGCGCGCCGCGGATCCTGCATCGCGATCTCGAGGCGGGGCTGCTGCTGCTCGAGGATTTCGGCGACAAGCGCGTCGCGCCCGTGCTGGCCGCCGGCGAGGGCGACGAGGGAGCGATCTATGCCGAGGCGGTCGATACGCTGGTGCAGCTTCACGAGGCGCCGCTGCCCGCCGGCGTGGCGCCTTATGACGAGGACGCACTGAAGCGCGAGGTCGACCTGTTCGTCGACTGGTACCTGCCCGCGCTTGGCGTCGAGAACATCGACCGCGACAGCTTCGATGCGGCGTGGAAGGCGGTCTGGCCCGGGCTTCTCGCGCGCACCGCGGCGCATCCGGTGCTGGTGTTGCGCGACTATCATGCCGACAACCTCATGCTGCTCGAGGAGGGCGGGCTCGGCCTGCTCGACTTCCAGGACGCGCTCGCGGGCCATGCCGGCTACGATCTCGTCTCGCTCCTGCAGGATGCCCGACGCGACGTCGATCCCTCGCTCGAAGCGCGTATGCGCGAGCGCTTCATCACGCGGTCGGGGATCGAGCACGCCGCGACCTTCATCGCCGACTACGAACTGCTCGGCGCCCAGCGCAACGTGAAGATCCTCGGCATCTTCACCCGCCTGTGGAAGCGCGACGGCAAGCCGCATTATCTCAAGTTCCAGCCGCGCATGTGGGGGTTGGTCGAACGCAACCTCGCGCATCCCTCGCTGGCACCATTGAAGGCCTGGTTCGACGCCAACGTCCCGCCCGCACTGCGTGCCGATGCGTGGGAGGAGTATCGCTGATGAAGCGCACCAGCCTGTCGCTGCGCCCGAAGGTCGAGGTCGAGGTGCCGAAGACCGCGATGGTCATGGCGGCGGGGCTGGGCAAGCGCATGCGCCCGCTCACCGCGACGCGGCCCAAGCCGATGATCGAACTGGCGGGCAAGCCGATGATCGACCATGTCCTCGACCGGCTCGAGGAGGCAGGCGTCGAGAAGGTCGTGGTCAACGTTCATTACCTGCCCGACGCGATCGAAGGCCACCTTGCCACCCGCGAAGGCATGGAATTTGCCATTTCGGACGAGCGCGAGGCCCTGCTCGAGACAGGCGGCGGCCTCGTGAAGGCGCTGCCGATGATCGACAGCGACCCCTTCATTTCCTGCAACAGCGACAATTTCTGGGTCGACGGCCCCTCGGACAGCCTGCGCCTCCTCAGCAGCCAGTGGGACGCGGACAAGATGGACGCGCTCCTCCTGCTCGTGCCCCATGCGCGTGCCTTCCATCATCGCGGGCGCGGCGACTTCCATCTCGACCGTCACGGCCGGTTGAAGCGGCGCGTCGCCAACAAGGTCGCGCCCTATGTCTTCACGGGCATCCAGCTGGTGTCCAAGCGGCTGCTGCGCGATGCGCCGGAGGGCAAGTTCTCGACCAACCTGCTGTGGGACCGCGCGATCGAGGAAGGCCGCCTCTACGGCGCGGTCCACCAGGGCCTGTGGTTCGACGTCGGCACGCCGCCCGCCATTCCCGCGACCGAGGCGATCCTGCGCGATGAGTGAGGCGGACGGGACCACGCGCCCCACGGTCTTCTCCATTCCCCCGCACCGCAGCTTCGTCGACGCGCTCGTCGCGGGGCTTCTCGACAAATATGGCAGCGATCCGCTGGCAATGGCGCGGGGGCGTATTCTCGTGCCGACCAACCGCGCCGCGCGCTCCCTGCGCGATGCCTTCGTGCGCGCGGCGGGCGAGGGCTGCCTCCTTCCGCGTCTCGTGCCGATCGGCGACGCCGAGCTTGGCGACCGGCTCGGGCTCGCGCTTGATCCGATCGACGAGGCACCGCTTCCGCCTTCGATCGATCCCGAGGAGCGGCTGCTGGTCCTCGCCCGCCTCCTTCGCGGGAGCGACGCACGCGGAAGCGCAGTCTCGGCGATGCGCGAGGCCCGCGACCTCGCGCGCGCGCTCGACCAGCTCACCATCGAGGAAAAGACGCCCGAGGAGTTGCGCGCGCTGGCCCCCGAGGCGGGCGAGTTGCAGGCGCACTGGCAGCATCTCTACGCCAAGCTCGGGCTCGTCTTCTCCGAATGGCCCACCATCCTCGAGGAGCGCGGAGCGATCGACCTCGCCGAGCGGCGCAACCGCCTCCTCCACCGTCTTGCCAAGCGTTGGCAGGAAGCGCCGCCCGACGGCTTCACCGTGGCCGCCGGCATCACCACCACCGCCCCCGCGGTGGCGCATCTCCTCAAGGTCATTGCGCGCCTGCCCGAGGGGATGGTCGTGCTTCCCGCGCTCGCCCGTGAACGCGAGATGCCCGATGAGGAATGGAAGGCGTTCGCCGAGGTGCGGGGCGAGGGCGAGGCGCTGGCCGAACCGTCGGGCACGATGCTGAGCCATCCGCAATATCACCTGCGCCTGTTGCTCGACCGCATGTCGGTGGCGCGCGGGGAGGTGCAGGACTGGAGGCGGCGCGGCGAGCCCGCCGCCGCGCCCGAACGCAGCCGCGTCATCACCCATGCGATGACCGCCGCGCGCTACACCGACAAGTGGCAGGAGCTCATGCCGGTCGAGCGGCGTCTCGGTGGCGGGATCCGCGCTGCCGAATTTTCCGACCCCGCCGCCGAAGCCGCCGGGATTGCGCTGGCGCTGCGGCGCGCGCTCGAAGAACCCGGCAAGACCGCCGCACTGGTCACGCCCGACCGCGGGCTCGCCCGCCGCGTCGGCGCCATCCTCACGCGCTGGGGCATTGCCGTCGATGACAGTGCTGGCCAGCCGCTCGACCAGAGCCCGCCGGCCACGCTCCTCCTTCTCCTCCTCGCGGCGATGGAAGAGGATTGGGCGCCGGTGGCGATGCTCGCGCTCGCCAAGCATCCGCTAGTCGGGGGCAAGGGCCCCGAGCGCGGCGACTGGCTACGGCAGGTGCGACGGCTCGATCTCGCTCTGCGCGGGCCGCGCCCCGGGCCGGGTCTCGAGGGCTTGTCGAAGCGGCTCGAGCGGGAGGAACAGCGCGCCGCTTTCGCGCTCGTCCGCGCGCCGCTCGAGGCCGCTGCGGAGGTTCTCGAAGGCGCCAATACGCTCGCTGCGCTTGCCCGCGCGCTGCACGAAGCGTTGGAAATCCTCGCAGGCGAGCGGGCGTGGACCGGGGCGGCAGGGCGCGAATTGTCGGCGCTCGTGGAAACGCTCGAAACGTCCGCCGCCGCCGCCTCCTTCGAAGTGCCGCCGGAGGAGCGGCAGGCGCTACTGCGCAGCCTGATGGCGGGGCGTAGTGTACGCCAGCCCTATGGCGGGCATCCGCGCGTCCAGCTCCTCGGCTTGCTCGAGGCGCGGCTGCTGCAGAGCGACCTGATGATTCTCGGCGGCCTCAACGAAGGCAGCTGGCCCGCCGACAGCGGCAGCGATCCCTGGCTCGCGCCGCGCCTCCGCCGCCTGCTCGGCCTGCCGGGTCTCGACAGCCGCATCGGTCTTGCCGCGCATGACTTCATGAGCGCGCTCGGCGCGCCCGAGGTGCTGCTGACGCGGGCGCTGCGCGATGCCCGTTCGCCAACCATCGCCTCGCGCTTCTGGCTCCGGCTCGAAGCCATCAGCGGCGGGATGAAGCGCGACGACGACCTCCAGCGGCTCGCGCTGGCGCTCGACCGCCCAGAGGAGGTGCGCCCTGCCGGCCAGCCCATGCCGGCGCCGCCCGCCGACAAGCGCCCCAAGGCGCTGCCGGTCACCGCGGTCGAGCGGTTGAAGGCCGACCCTTACGCATTCTACGCCCAGCGTATCCTGCGCCTGCGCAGCCTCGAACCGCTCGAGAGCCAGAAGCTTGCGGCGTGGCAGGGCACGCGGGTCCATGCGCTGCTCGAGGCCTGGATCGTGCGCGACGATGCCGATCCCGATGCGCTGATGCCGGCGCTCGAGGAGATGCTCGGCGCGGACGACATCCACCCGATGCTGCGCGCCCTGTGGGGCCCGCGCCTGCGCGAGGGGGTCGCCTTCATCCTCGAGGAGGTGGAGAAAGACCGCGCCTCGGGCCGCGTGCCGTGGAAGGCCGAGCTCAAGGGAAAGGCGATGATCGCGGGGATCATGCTCGACGGGACCGCCGACCGGATCGACCGCTGCAAGGGCGGGGGCCTCGCGATCGTCGACTACAAGACCGGCTCGTCACCCCAGCGCAAGGCGGTCGACGCGGGCTTTGCCATGCAGCTCGGGCTGCTCGGCCTGATCGCGCGCGAGGGCGGCTTCGAAGGCGCGGGGACCAGCCCCGTCGCGCTCGAATATTGGAAAATGGCCAAGTCGCGCGGCGGCTATGGCGAGCGCATGGCCGCGACGAAGGGCGATGTCTCCGACTATGTCGCCGAGACGGGCGCCAAGTTCGCCGAACTGGCGCGAGACTATCTCCTCGGCACCGAACCCTTCGTGGCCAAGCTCAACCCGGCCTTCGCCCCTTATGGAGACTATGACCAGCTGATGCGGCTAGAGGAATGGTATGGACGCGGTGCCTGAGAAATCAGTCCGCCTTGGGCTTGCCCGACTTCTTGCGGCGGTTGGCGTAGAGCAGCGCGGCAACAATGGCGGCCGAGCCGACGCCGACCGCGACGCTCGCGGCCTTGATCTTCTTCTTGTTGGACTTGGCGCTCTCCGCCGTCTCGACGGCGGCGTTGGTCTTCTTCTTGGTCATGGCCGCTCCTTAGGCACAGATGCCGGCTTTGCAAAGCATCTGTCGCGGCGAGGCGTGGCATGAAGCGGCTCGATCCCTTGCCGCGGCTCGGCGGCGCGCAAGGGCGCGCGTCCGATCCCGCGCATCATGCCGCGCTGTCGGCCTCGGCCGGCACCGGAAAGACGATGGTGCTGACAAGCCGCGTGCTACGGCTCCTTTTGCGCGGCGTGTCGCCGGGCGCGATCCTCTGCCTCACGTTCACCAAGGCTGCGGCGGCCGAAATGTCGAACCGCATTTCGATGCGGCTCGCCAACTGGGTGCGGATGGACGCGCAGCACCTCAAGCTCGACCTTGCCAATCTCGGCGAGCGTACCGACGAGGAGACGCTGAAGCGCGCGCGGCAACTGTTCGCGCGGCTGCTCGACACGCCCGGCGGCCTGCGCATCCAGACGATCCACGCCTTTTCGCAGTCGCTGCTGGCGAGCTTTCCCGCGGAGGCGGGCATCGCGCCGGGCTTCGAGGCCATCGACGACCGCGCCGCCGACCGGCTCGTCACCGAAGTGCTCGCGGACCTCGCCAGCGAGGCTGCCGCTTCGCCGCTGCCGAACGACCGCCAGTTCCTCCACGACCTCGAGACGATGAGCCTGAGGCTCGGGCAGGCGGGGGCGACGGGCTTCCTCAAGGGCTGCGCGGCCTTTCCGCGCGGTTTCGCGCGCCTGTCGGAGAAAGGCGCGATCGAGCCGTGGCTGCGTGTGTTGTCCGAACTGCCGGCGACGGGGACAGCGGAGGAAATCCTCGCCGCCGAGCTGTTCCACCTCGACGGCATATTGTTCGGGCGTTTGGTGGCTGCCAACCGTGCGTGGGGCACCGCGACGGGCAAGGGCATCGCCGAACGCATCGCGGCCTTCGAGGCAGCCGATCCGGGGCAGCGCGCCGCGCTCCTGCCGGGCCTGGCCGACAAGATCCTCAAGAAGGGCACGGACGAGCTATGCAAGGTGTCGCCGAAGCAAGTCGCCGCCGATCCCGATTACGAGATGCTCGCAAAGGAGTTTGCCGACTGGTGGCTTCCGCTGTCGCGGCTGCCCGACCGGCTCGTCTATGTCGAGGACCTCGCCGCCGCATTGCGCGCGGGCGAGCGCTTCACGCAGCGCTACGGGCGCGTGAAGCAGGCGCGGGGGCTCGCCGACTTCACCGACCTCATCGAATGGACGCTCGACCTGCTCGCCCAGCCCGGCATCGGCGACTGGATCCGCTTCAAGCTCGATGCGCGCATCGACCATGTCCTCGTCGACGAGGCGCAGGACACCAACGCGGAGCAATGGCGCATCATCTCTGCGATGGCCGACGAATTCTTCGCCGGTAATGCCGAGACCGAGGACCGATTCCGCACGCTCTTCATGGTCGGTGACTTCAAGCAGGCGATCTACGGCTTCCAGGGCTCGCAGCCCGAACAGTTCGTCGCCGCGCGCGAACGCTTTCGCCAGCGCGCCGAGGACGCCATCGCGGCCGCGGTGGACGAGCGTCCGCGCGCCTTCGAGGACCTGTCGGTCTCGACCAGCTTCCGTTCCTCGCCTGCCGTGCTCGAATGCGTCGACCGCGTGATCGAGACGGTCGGGGCAGGGGCGATGGGACTACCCGACGACCCGCCACGCCACTTCGTCGCCGACCATAACAGCGATCGCTTCGGCGCGGTCGAGCTGTGGCCCGCCTTCGACTTCGAAGCCGAGGAGGGCGGCGACGGCGCGGGCGAGGAAAATTGGATCGACCTTCGCGACCGCCATTATGCCCGCACGCTGGCCGACGAGGTCGGCGCGATGATCGAGCAGGGCACGCGGCCCGGCGACATCCTCATTCTCCTGAGGCGCCGCAGCGAACTTGCCTCGCTCATCGTCGCGCGCCTCTTTGCCGCCCGTGTCCCGGTGGCGGGGGTCGACCGGCTCTTCCTGTCGCGGCCGCTCGCGGTGCAGGACCTCCTGGCAGCGATGCGCTTTGCCACCCAGCCCGGTGATGACCTCAGTCTCGCCTGCCTGCTGGTCGGGCCGCTCATCGGGTGGAGCCAGGACGAACTGGCAGCGCTGGCGATGGACCGCGAGGGGGCGAGCTTGTGGAAGAGCTTGCAGCGCGCCGAGACGCGTCCGGCGATGGAAGCGCGCCGCGTTCTCGACCCGCTGCTCGGCATGGCCGATTTCACGGGGCCCGGCGCCTTTCTCGAGGCGATCCTGTCGGGACCGATGGACGGGCGCCGCAAGCTCATGGCGCGGCTCGGCCATGATGCGCGCGATCCGATCGAGGAATTGCTCAATGCCGCGCTCGAATTCGAACGGGGCGAGACCGGCAGTCTCGACCATTTCCTCGCCGCCATCGAGGCCGACGACAGCGAGGTGAAGCGCGAGGCTGCCGGACGCGGCGACGAGGTGCGGGTGATGACCGTCCATGGCGCCAAGGGGCTCGAGGCGCCGACCGTCATCCTCGCCGACGCGACTTGGGATCCCGACGGGCCGGGCTCGCGCCCCACGGTCACGCTGCCCTTGGACGATCTTGGCGAGATGCCGCTCCTTCGACCGCGCAAGGCCGAGCGCGGGCCGCCCATTGCCGCTTCGCTGGAAGCACTCGAAGCTCGCGAGCGCGAGGAGCATTGGCGGCTCCTCTATGTCGCGCTGACCCGCGCCGAGGAGCGGCTCGTCATCGCCGGGCCGCGTCCACGCAAGCGCGGTGGCGGGCTGGGACCGGTCCCCGAGGGCTCGTGGCACGCCGCGGTCGCGCGGGCCCTTCAGTCGATGGAGAGCGAGACACTCGAACGCGACTGGGCCGAGAGCGACGGGCTCGTCTATTGCACCGGACGGGCAAAGGGCAGCGCGGCGAGGGCGCTGCCGGGCGAAGGGCGGGAAATCGAACTGCCCGAATGGGCGAAGCAACCCGCGCCCGCCGAGGCGCGCCCGCCTCGTCCGCTGAGCCCCTCGGCCTTCGAGGGGATGGACGAGCTGAGCTTTCCGCCGGCCACCGCCGAACAACGCGGTGCCGCGCGGCGCGGCACGCTCGTCCATGCGCTGCTCGAAAGGCTCCCTGCCGTGCCCCCGGATCGGCGCGAAGGCACCGCGCGGCACTGGCTCGCGACGACGCATGACGTGCCGGAAGCGGAGGCGGCCGACCTGGTCGCCGCCGCGCTCGGCGTCATCGAGGCGCCCGAACATGCCGACCTGTTCGGGCCTGGAGCGCTCGCGGAGGCGCCGCTCGCCGCGACGCTGCCAGACGGGCGGGTGATCGCCGGCACGGTCGACCGGCTGCTGGTCGGGGAAGATCGCGTGCTGGTGGTCGATTTCAAGACCGGCCGCTTCGTCCCCGACGCCCGCGAGGACGTACCCCAGGCCTATGCCAGACAGATGGCGGCCTACAAGGCTGCGCTCGAGGTCATTTTCCCCGGAAAACAGGTTGAAAGCGCGCTTCTCTATACAGCGGGCCCGCTACTCATTTCGATGGATTGACGCTCCACCCTTGAGCCGGACGCACGGCTGCCCCATATGAGCCGTCAAGCTAGTATTGAGGAGAAGGCGCGCATGGCCACCAAAGCTGTCACCGACCAGAATTTCCAGTCCGACGTCCTCGACGCCGACAAGCCCGTCCTGGTCGATTTCTGGGCCGAATGGTGCGGCCCGTGCCGCATGATCGCCCCCGCGCTCGAGGAAATCTCCGAAGAGCTCGGCGACAAGCTGACCATTGCCAAGATCAACATCGACGAGAATCCCGAGACGCCCGGCAAATATGGCGTGCGTGGCATTCCCACGATGCTCCTGTTCAAGAATGGCGAGGCCGTCGCCCAGAAGGTCGGCGCCGCGCCCAAGGGGCAGATCCAGCAATGGATCGAAGGGGCGCTCTGAGCCTTCACTTTCGTTGACGAACGGTCGGGTCGCTCCTACATCGCAGCCCGACCGTTTTTCTTTATGGGCGGGGCATCTTTGCCCACCTGATCCCGCCCCGATCTTCGTAGGGAATTTGCATGTTCGCCGGCCTCGCCAAATCGCTCTTCGGCTCGTCCAACGACCGCTATGTCGCCAAGCTGCGCAAGATCGTTGATGTCATCAACAGTCACGAGCCGACCTTCGAGGCGATGGGCGACGAGCAATTGCAGGGCATGACGCAGGTCTTCCGCGACCGCCACGAGGCGGGCGAGAGCCTCGACGACCTGCTGCCCGAAGCCTTTGCGGTGGTGCGCGAGGCGGCCAAGCGCACGCTCGGCCAGCGTCACTATGACGTGCAGATGATCGGCGGCATCGCGCTCCATCGCGGCGAGATCGCCGAGATGCGCACGGGCGAGGGCAAGACGCTGGTCTCGACGCTGGCGGCCTATCTCAACGCCATTCCGGGCAAGGGCGTCCATGTCGTCACCGTGAACGACTATCTGGCCAAGCGCGACGCCGAGTGGATGGGCAATGTCCACCGCTTCCTCGGCCTGTCGGTGGGCGTCATCGTGCCCAACATGATGGAGCCCGACCGGCGCAATGCCTACAAGGCCGACATCACCTACGCGACCAACAACGAGCTCGGCTTCGATTACCTGCGCGACAACATGAAGATGAACCGGAGCCAGATGGTGCACCGGCCCTTCAACTTCGCCATCGTCGACGAGGTCGACTCGATCCTGATCGACGAGGCGCGTACGCCGCTGATCATCTCGGGCCCGACCGACGACAAGTCCGAGCTCTACATCAAGGTCGATGCCATCGTTCGCCACCTCGTCGAGGAGGATTACGAGAAGGACGAGAAGATGCGTTCGGTCGTCCTCACCGAGGAAGGCACCGAGAAGCTGGAACGGCTGCTCGAGGCCGAAGGACTCATCGAGGGCTCGAACCTCTATGACGTCGCCAACACGCAGGTCGTCCACCACGTCAACCAGGCGCTGAAAGCCAATGTCCTGTTCAAGAAGGACACCGACTATGTCGTGAAGGACGACGAGGTCGTCATCATCGACGAGTTCACCGGCCGCATGATGGACGGCCGCCGCTGGTCCGATGGCCTGCACCAGGCGGTCGAGGCCAAGGAGGGCGTGCAGATCAAGCCCGAGAACCAGACGCTCGCCTCGATCACCTTCCAGAACTATTTCCGCATGTATCCGAAGCTCTCGGGCATGACCGGCACGGCCGCCACCGAAGCGCCCGAATTCCACGACATCTACGGCATGGACGTGGTGTCGATCCCGACCAACCTGCCGGTCCAGCGGATCGACGAGGAAGACGAGTTCTACAAGAATATCACCGACAAGTTCGCGGCGATCGCGAAAGAGATCAAGGAGCGCCAGGAGAAGGGCCAGCCCGTTCTCGTCGGCACCGTCTCGATCGAGAAGTCGGAAATGCTCGGCGAATTCCTCGAGAAGGAGGGCATCGCACACAATGTGCTCAATGCCCGCATGCACGAGCGTGAAGCGCATATCGTCGCGCAGGCGGGCCGCATCGGTGCGGTGACGGTCGCCACCAACATGGCCGGCCGCGGCACCGATATCCAGCTCGGCGGCAATGTCGACTTCCGTATCGAGGACGAATTGTCCGACATGGAGGACGGTCCCGCCAAGGACGCCGCCATCGAGAAGATCAAGGCCGAGGTCGCCGAAGAGCGCCAGAAGGTGAAGGACCTCGGCGGCCTGTTCATCCTCGCCACCGAGCGCCACGAAAGCCGCCGCATCGACAACCAGCTGCGCGGCCGCGCCGGTCGCCAGGGCGATCCCGGCATGAGCCGCTTCTACCTCAGCCTCGACGATGACCTGCTGCGCATCTTCGGGCCGCAGGCCGCCTTCGCCAAGCTGATGAACAAGAACCTGCAGGATGGCGAGGCGATCACCCATCCGTGGATCTCCAAGGCCATCGAGACCGCGCAGAAGAAGGTCGAGGCGCGCAACTATGACGTGCGCAAGCAGGTCGTCGAGTTCGACGACGTGATGAACGACCAGCGCAAGGTCATCTACGAGATGCGCGCCGACGTGATGGACGCCGACACCGTGGGCGATGTCGTCGAGGACATGCGCCACGACACCATTGCCGGTCTCGTTACCCACCACGCGCCTTTGGGCTCCTTCCCCGAACAGTGGGAAGTGGAGGAGATGAAGGCGAGCTTCGTGGAGGTCATGGGCCTCGACCTGCCGCTCGAGCAGTGGGTCGAGGAAGATACGGTCGACCAGGAGCTGTGGATCGACCGCATCGCCGACATCGCCGACGCCAAGATGGCCGAGAAGCTCGAAGGACTCGACCCCGAGCGCTGGACGCAGGCCGAGAAGCAGATCCTCATCTCCTCGCTCGACAGCCACTGGAAGGAGCATCTCGCGACGCTCGACAGCCTGCGCCAGGTCGTCGGCCTTCGCAGCTATGCCCAGAAGAAGCCGATCGACGAATATAAGAAGGAGGCCTTCCTCCTGTTCGAACGGCTGATGGTCACGCTGCGCGAGGAGGTCACCAAGACCATCATGCGCGCGCAGATCCAGGTCGAGCAGCCGACGACCCCGCCGCCGGTTCCGCACGTGCCCGACTTCATCACCTCCCATTTCGACCCGCTCTCGGGCGACGACAATACGGCCGACGTCGATGCCGCCACCGGCGCCATCATGTCGAGCCTGCCGCCGCGCCAGAGCCCCAAGCCCGCTGCGCCGCAGCCCGTCATGGACGCCGCGCCCGAAGGTGAATTCACGCCGCCGTCGAGCCGTAATGCGCCGTGCCCCTGTGGTTCGGGCCGCAAGTACAAGCACTGCCACGGGGCCATTTCCTAAGGACGACTATGCCTACCATCGACCGCTCCACTCTGCGTGCTGCCTATCGCGCGGAGGAAAATGCCATTGTCTCGGAGCGGATCGAACAGGCCCGCCTGAGCTCGTCGCAGGCCGATGAGGCCGAAGCGACCGCCGCCGCGCTGATCCGCGCCATGCGCGAACATAAGGCGGTCGGCATCGATGCCTTCATGCAGGCTTACGATCTCGGCTCGGACGAGGGCATCGCCCTGATGTGCCTTGCCGAGGCGCTGCTGCGCATTCCCGACGCCGAGACCATCGACGACCTCATCCACGACAAGCTGTCGGAGCGCGACTGGGCCGAGAATCTGGGCGCCTCTCGCTCGACCTTCGTCAACGCCGCAACCTTCTCGCTCCTCATGACCGGCAAGGTGCTCGAGGAAGCCAATGACGATGCGCGCAACTGGCGCGCCGCGCTCGGCCGCGCCGTGGGCCGCCTCGGCGAGCCAGTCATCCGCACCGCGGTCGGACAGGCGATGAAGATCCTCGGCAAGCAGTTCGTCTTCGGCCGCACCATCGACGAGGCGCTCGTGCGCGCCCGCCCCGAGATCAAGCGCGGGCTCAGCCACAGCTTCGACATGCTCGGCGAAGCGGCCATGACGCACGCCGATGCGGCGCGCTATGCCAAGGCCTATGAGGATGCCATCGACCGGCTTGCCGCCGAGGGCAGGGCGGACAGCTTCCATGGCGCCCCCGGCATCTCGGTCAAGCTCTCGGCGCTCCACCCGCGCTACGAGTGGAGCCATGCGGCCGAAGCCAAGGCCGCGATCCTCCCCGTCCTCACGAAGCTGGCACGCAAGGCTGCCGACGCCAACGTCCACCTCACCGTCGACGCCGAAGAGGCCGACCGGCTCGAGCTCAGCCTCGACATCATCGAGGCGATCGCGGCCGATGACAGCCTGTTCGCCGATGGCTGGGAAGGCTTCGGCATGGCGATCCAGGCTTATCAGAAGCGCGGGGTTCACACCTGCGACTGGGCCATTCGCCTTGCCCAGACCTATCGCCGCAAGCTGTTCGTGCGCCTCGTGAAGGGCGCTTATTGGGACACCGAGATCAAGGCCGCGCAGGTCGCCGGCCTCGAGGACTATCCGGTCTTCACCCGTAAGCTCGGTACCGACGTGTCCTATCTCGCCTGCGCGAGGAAGCTGCTCTCGGCGCCGGGCTCGATCTTCCCCGCCTTCGCCACGCACAATGCCAACACCATCGCCGCGATCAAGGCGATCGCCGGCCCGCGCCCCGGCGCGCCCGGCTTCGAATTCCAGCGGCTCCATGGAATGGGCGACGAGCTTTACACCGAGCTTCACGCGCTCGAGGACGGGCTCGGCGAAGAGCATAGCCCCGTGCGCATCTACGCACCCGTCGGCAGCCACAAGGAGCTGCTCGCCTATCTCGTCCGCCGCCTCCTTGAAAATGGCGCCAACTCCTCCTTCGTCAATCGCATCGCCGACGAGCGGGTGAGCGTGGAGGAACTGGTGCGCGATCCGGTCGCACTGATGGAAGCGGTCGAGCCCAAGCGCAATCCCGCCATCCCGCTGCCCAACCAGATCTTCGGCCTCGGGCGCCGCAACAGCGCGGGCGTCGACCTGTCCGATCCGCTCGTGCGCGAACCGCTGATGGCGCGCCTCGAAGCGCTCAAGGACGAAAGCTACGAGGCGATCCCCACCGAGCGCTCGAAGGACGAGCACCCGGTGCGCCGCATCACCAGCCCGCATGACGACCGCATCGAGATCGGCCTCGTCCACGAGGCGACCGAAGGCGCGATCGACCGCGCGATGGAAGCCGCCGCTGCGGCCCAGCCCGCCTGGGACCAGCTCGGCGGCGAGAAGCGCGCGCAGCTCCTCGACAAGACCGCTGACCTGTTCGAAGAACATGCCGAGACCTTCTTCAGCCTGTGTATCCGCGAGGCGGGCAAGACGCTGCCCGACGCGATCCTCGAGGTGCGCGAGGCGGTCGACTTCCTTCGCTATTATGCCGCCGAGGCGCGGCAGAAATTCAGCCACCCGATCCCGCTGCCGGGCCCGACGGGCGAGTTGAACGAGCTGCGCCTTCACGGCCGCGGGGTATGGACCTGCATCAGCCCGTGGAATTTCCCGCTCGCGATCTTCACGGGACCTGTCGCCGCCGCGCTCGCCTCGGGCAATGCGGTGATGGCCAAGCCCGCCGAGCAGACGCCTCTGATCGCCGATTTCGCCATCGACCTGATGCACCAGGCCGGCATCCCGCGTGATATCGCCCAGTTCATGCCGGGCGACGGCAAGGTGGGGGCCGCGCTGGTCGCGCATCCGCTTACCGCCGGCGTCGCCTTTACCGGTTCGACCGAGACCGCGCGCATCATCAACCGCACCATCGCCGACCGGCAGGACGGCCCCATCGTCCCGCTGATCGCGGAGACCGGCGGGCAGAATGCGATGATCGTGGATTCATCGGCGCTGCCTGAACAGGTGACGCGCGACGTGGTCGCCTCCTCCTTCCAGTCGGCGGGCCAACGCTGCTCGGCGCTGCGCGTCCTCTATATCCAGGACGATGTCGCCGACGGCATGATCGAGATGATCAAGGGCGCGCTGGAGGCGCAGCATATCGGCGATCCGAGGCTGCTCACCACCGATGTCGGCCCCGTCATCGATGCGCAGGCACGACAGGCGCTCCGTCGCCACCTCGACTGGCTCGATCATCATGCCAAATGCGTGGTTCGCCGCGACGTGCCCGAGGAGCTGGACGCATTCGGCTATTTCGTCAGCCCGAGCATCTACGAGATCGAATCGCTGGCCCAGCTGCAGGGCGAGAATTTCGGTCCGATCCTGCACATCATCCGCTGGAAGGCGGGTGAACTCGACAAGGTCGTCGAGGCGATCAACTCGACCGGCTACGGCCTCACGCTGGGCCTCCAGAGCCGCATCGACCTCAACCGTCGATATGTCGAAAAGCATGCGCGCGTCGGCAACCTCTACGTCAACCGCAACCAGATCGGCGCGGTGGTCGAGAGCCAGCCTTTTGGCGGCGAGGGCCTCAGCGGCACCGGCCCCAAGGCAGGCGGTCCCAACTATGTCGAACGCTTCGCCACCGAACGCGTGACCTGCGTCGACACGACGGCGGCGGGCGGCAACGCGAGCCTGATGGCGAGCCTCGAAGGCTAGCTCGGAGAGACGTTCCGTAACCTGAAGGGGATGGGGCAACCCGTCCCCTTTTTGCTGGGCGATGTCCGTTTCGGTAGGCCCAAACGACTTGAGGCGCGATCCGAAGACCGCGCCTCAACCTACTGCCTGCGAAGGAAAAATGGCTCCCCGAGTTGGATTCGAACCAACGACCAAGTGATTAACAGTCACCTACTCTACCGCTGAGCTATCGGGGAGCAGCCCGAAGGCAGTGGCAATGCGTATAGCGCGTGATTTTCGTGATGCAACCGCTTTTTATCCGGTTTCGAACTGCTCCAATGCGATGCGTTCATCGAGCGCATGATCGGGGTCGAAAAGCAGCGTCATCGGGCGTGCGCGGTCGAGCGTGACGGTCACCTCGGCGACGTCGCGCACCTCAAATTGGTCGGCCACCGCCGAGACCGGACGGTCCTCCGGATCATGGACTCGGAAGGTGACTTCGGTGTCCTCGGGCAGGATGGCGCCGGGCCAGCGGCGCGGGCGGAAGGGCGAGATGGGGGTGAGCGCGAGCATGTTCGCGGACAGGGGCAGGATCGGTCCGCCGGCAGACAGGTTGTAGGCGGTCGAGCCCGCGGGGGTCGCCACCATCACCCCGTCGCACACCAGTTCCTCGATGGCGGGGCGTCCCGCCACACGAATAGCGATCTTGGCCGTTCGACCGGTCTCGCGGAGCAGGCTGATCTCGTTGATGGCGGGCCGGGTGATGACGGTGCCGTCGACCATCGTCGCCTTCATCTTGAGGGGCAGGATGTCGATCGGCTTGGCCGCCGCGATCCGCGCCGCGAGGTCGTTCTCGCGCCATTCGTTCATAAGAAAACCGTAGGTCCCGCGGTTCATCCCGAAGACGGGACGGGCGGGAATTTCCTGCTCGAGCATCTGGTGCAGCGTGCGCAGCATGAAGCCGTCGCCGCCGATGGCCAGCACCGTGTCGGCCTCCTCGATGGGTGCGAAATCGAATCGCTTCCGCAACGAGTCGCCCGCTGCCGCCGCACTGGCGCGGCGCGACACGGCGAGGCCGATCCGGGGCGATTTATCCATCGAAAATCCCTCTTTTGCGTGGGTCTTGGCCCAAGGCATAGGAGAATGGTCCGCTTTAGGCTACTGTCTCATAGAGGGGCAGGGGACAGATGGTCCATTGCGCCTCGAGGAAGAGGAGAGTGGATTAGGGGCCATGTTGCACCGTTCCGATCCCGCGGCGAACGATATGGACGTTCACGAACACGACCCCGACCTGTTCGAGGCCCTGACCGAACGCGCGATCTCGATCCACTACCAGCCCATGATCGACCTGCATTCCGGACGCGTCATCGCGGCCGAGGCGCTGGCGCGTTGGGAGCCCACGGGAACGGGCGCCGATGCTTTGTTCCAGAGGGCTCGCGCGGCCCAGCTAGAGGGCCCGCTGTCGCGCTCGGTGCAATATGATGCGCTCGAGAAGGCCGCTCAGTGGGAAGGGCCGCTGGGCGAAATCGGCCTGTCGTTGAACCTGCTCCCCGACGAGCTGATGGACCGGGATTTTCCCGAAAGCTTCATGGACATGCTGCGCGACAGCGGGTTTCCGCCCGAACGGCTGACGCTGGAACTGGTCGAAAACGGCCATGTCACCGAGCATCCGGAGGCGGCGCGGCGGCTCATGAAGCTTCGCACGCTTGGCGTCCGCATCGCGGTCGACGATTTCGGCACCGGCTATTCGAGCCTCGCCTATCTCACCAGCCTGCCGATCGACACGCTCAAGATCGACCGCGGGCTGATCGCCGACATCGTCGGCGGCGACAAGGACCGCATCGTCGTGCGCGCGCTCCTCAAGATGGCGCAGGAGCTCGGCATGCGCACCGTGGTCGAAGGCGTCGAGAATGCCGCGCAGCTCGACCTGCTCGGCGAATGGGGCGCCGATCTCTACCAGGGATTCCTCGGTTCGGGCCCGCTAGACGAGGATGCGCTCGGCCGCTTCGTCGCCTTCGCCAACCGCGAGCGCCACTAGGCCGGTTCGGCTTCCTTCTTCGCTTCCTTCGCCGCTGCCCTCGCGACCTTCGACAGGCCGCGGCTGAGCTGTAGCGCGCCGTTGATGCGGTCATGTTCGCCCGGCCAGTTGCCCGAGACGACGAGCTTCCCGTCGGGACGAAGGCGCGCACGGCCCTTGAGCCGCTCGACATAGGCGATGAGCCCGGGCACGTCGGCAAAGCCTTCCTTGGCGAACTGGACGACCGCGCCTTTGGCGCCAGCATCCATCTTGGCAATGCGTGCCTTGCGGCAATTGACCTTGATCTCGATGACCTCGAGCAAATTCTGCGTCTCTTGCGGAAGCTTGCCGAAGCGGTCGATCAGCTCGGCGGCGAAGGCGTCGATGTCGGCACGGCTCTCGAGATCGCCGAGGCGGCGGTAGAGGCCCATGCGCAGGTCGAGGTCGGAGACATAATCCTCGGGGATGAGGATGGGCGCCGCGACATTGATCTGTGGGTTGAGGCTGTCGCCCGACACATCGCCGCCGCCGTCGGCCTTGATCTGGACGATCGCCTCCTCGAGCATCGACTGGTAAAGCTCGAAACCGACCTCCTTGATGTGGCCCGACTGCTCGTCGCCGAGCAGGTTGCCCGCGCCGCGCAGGTCGAGATCATGGCTGGCGAGCTGGAAGCCCGCGCCGAGGTTGTCGAGATTGGCGAGCACCTGGAGGCGCTTTTCCGCGCTGTCCGAGACAAGGTGCGGCTCGGGCGTCGTCAGATAGGCATAAGCCCGCGTCTTGGAGCGACCGACGCGCCCGCGCAGCTGGTAGAGCTGGGCGAGGCCGAAGCGGTCGGCGCGGTGGACGATCAGCGTGTTGGCGCTCGGGATGTCGAGCCCGCTTTCGACGATGGTGGTCGACAGCAGCACGTCATATTTGCGATCGTAGAAGGCGCTCATCCGCTCCTCGACCTCGGTCGGGCTCATCTGGCCGTGGGCAACCAGATACTTCACCTCGGGCACTTCGTCGCGCAGATACTCCTCGATCGCGGGAAGGTCGGCGATCCGGGGCGCCACATAGAAGCTCTGCCCGCCGCGATAATGTTCGCGCAGCAGCGCCTCGCGCACGACGACGGGGTCGTGCGGCATGACATAGGTGCGCACCGCGAGGCGATCGACCGGCGGGGTCTGGATGACGCTGAGGTCGCGCAGGCCCGTCATCGCCATCTGCAGCGTGCGCGGGATCGGCGTGGCGGTGAGGGTGAGGACGTGGACGTCCGACTTCAGCGCTTTCAGGCGCTCCTTGTGGGCGACACCGAAATGCTGCTCCTCGTCGACGATGACGAGGCCGAGCTTCTTGAACTTCACCGACTTGCCGAGCAGGGCGTGGGTGCCGATCACGATGTCGACGCTGCCCTTCTCCAGCCCTTCCTTGGTCTTCTTGGCCTCGGCGGGGGTCACGAGCCGCGACAAGCGCCCGATCTCGACAGGAAAGCCCTGGAAGCGTTCGCAGAAGTTCTGGAAATGCTGGCGCGCGAGGATGGTGGTGGGCGCCACGACCGCGACCTGGAAGCCGGCCATTGCCGCGACGAAGGCGGCGCGGAGCGCGACCTCGGTCTTGCCGAAACCGACATCGCCGCAGACGAGCCGGTCCATCGGCCGCCCGCTCTCGAGGTCGGCGAGGACGTCGGCGATGGCGCTCTCCTGGTCGTCGGTCTCTTCATAGGGGAAGCGGTCGACGAATTGCGGATAGGCGCTGTCGACGGGGGCGGGCTGGCCTTCGCGGAGCGCGCGTTCGGCGGCGACCTTGATGAGCTTGCCCGCAATCTCGCGGATCCGCTCCTTCATTTTCGCCTTGCGCCGCTGCCACGCCTCGCCGCCGAGGCGGTCGAGCGTCACGCCTTCCTCGCCCGAACCGTAGCGCGAGAGAACGTCGATATTCTCGACGGGGACGTAGAGCTTGTCCTCGCCCGCATATTCGAGCGAGACGCAATCGTGCGGGCTGCCGCCGACCTCGATGGTGACGAGGCCCTTATATTTGGCGATGCCATGCTCGTCGTGGACGACGAGGTCGCCCGGCGTCATCGCCGACAGTTCGGCCATGAAGGCGTCGGCGGACTTCTTGCGCTTGGCGCGGCGGACGAGACGGTCGCCGAGCATGTCCTGTTCGGACAGGACGGCGACCTCGTCAGTGGTGAAGCCATGGTCGAGCGGCAGGACCATGAGCGCGGGCGCCTTGCCGCCGAGCGCTTCCTGCCAGGTTGCCGCCATGCGGCGGGCCTCGACGCCATGATCCTTGAGGAGACCGTCGAGGCGTTCGCGCGCGCCTTCGGAGTAGCTCGCCAGCACGACCGTGCGCCCGCCCTTGGACAGGTTGGCGATATGGTCGGCGACGGCCTCGTAGACATTGGCGTTTTGTGCACGCTCGGGGGCGAAATCGCGTGGGCCGTTCACGCCCACATCGATCGTGTCGTCGCCCGACGGCGCGGGGAAGGGGGTGGCGAGATGGACGGGGAGCGACTGCTTTTCCCCGGACCACTCCTCATCGGTGAGGTAGAGCGCGGAGGGGGGCAACGGTCGATAGCTGCCCGCTTCCTGCGCCTCGACCCGGCGCCGGTTCTGGAAATAGTCTTCCACCGCTTCGAGCCGCGAGCCCAATGCGGCGTCGGCATTGGCATCGCGGATCACCACGTCATGCTCGCCGACATAGTCCTCGAGCGTCGCCAGCGTCTCCTCGAACAGCGGCAGCCAATGCTCCATGCCGGCGAGGCGGCGCCCGTCGCTCACCGCTTCGTAGAGCGGGTCGCCCGTCGCGGTGGCGCCGAATTTCTCGCGGTAGCGCGAGCGGAAGCGCTTGATGCTCTCCTCGTCGAGCAGCGCCTCGGAGGCGGGCATGAGGGTGAAGCCCTCGACCCGCCCCGTGGAGCGCTGGTCGGTCGGATCGAAGGCCCGCATCGTCTCGATCTCGTCGCCGAAGAAGTCCAGGCGCACCCCCGAGGAAAAGCCCGCGGGGAAGAGGTCGACGATGGCGCCGCGCACGGCGAATTCACCCGCGTCATGCACCGCGTCGACCCGCGCATAGCCATTGGCCTGGAGGAGCCTGACCAGCGTGTCGCGCTCGATTTCGCTGCCTTCGGTGAGGCGGCGCACGAGACCCTTGATGCGGTCGGGACAGAGCATGCGCTGGGCGACTGCGGTGGCGGTGGTGACGACGAGCTGCGGCTTTTTCGGCGAACGGGCGATGCGGGCAAGCGCTCCCATGCGGTCGGCCATGACTTTCAGCGCGGGGCTGGCACGGTCATAGGGCAGGCAGTCCCATGCCGGCAGCTGGATGACCTGAACCTCGGGCGCGAAGATCGGCGCGGTGTCGGCGATCGCACGCAGCGCGGCCTCGTCGGCAGCGATGATCCACGCCCGGCCCCCGCGGTCGGCGGCGGCGCGGGCAAGGTCGCCCGCCAGCCACGGCAGGTAGCCGGTCGGCGCGCTCGCCAGCGTGAGCGGCGCGGACGCCTTGAGGATGGCAGGGACGGTCTCGCTCAACGCGCGATCCGGATGAAGTCGAGTTTCTGGAGCTTTTCGAGCATGGGACCCTGATAACGCTCGGGCACGGGCAGGGTGCCGATCGCCCAGGCCATGATATCGACGTCCTGTTCCTGCAGCAGCGCCTCGAACCAGTCCATGTCGGCCTCGGTCATGCTTTCATGATGTGCGTCGAAGAAGCCGCCGATCATCATGTCGGCCTCGCGTGTGCCGCGATGGTGACTGCGATATTTGAGGGCGCCCAGTTTGCTCTTCAAACGCTCGTCCATGGCTCATCCTTCACACGGAAAAAGCCCGCTAGGCGCATCGCCAGCGGGTCGGTTGCCGCCCATGTAAGGACTGGGTTCGCGAAAAGCTAGGGAGCCGGTCGGGGGTGGGGAGGGACCGGCTCCCTCGCGTCGCGTCTAGTGATCGCCCATGCCGGGCGCATGCTCGCAGGTCACATTGGGATTGTACTGCGCATAAAGGCCATTGGGGTTGGGCTCGTGGACCCAGACATGGAGATCGTAATGCGGCATGAAACCGTGCGCCTCGTCGAGCTCGGTCGCAGGATCGTCGGCCATGTAATTGTAGAGCCGGCCGCGGAAGTTCGGTCGGCGCCCGCCATTTTCCGCATCCCATGCTGCCTTGAAGACGAGGTTCTCGACCGCCACGAGCTTCATCGAGCCATCGGCCTGCGGCTCGTAGACGAGGACAGCGGGCTGGTTGAAGTCGGTATGGGTGCCGACGCCATCGACGCGTGGCTCGAAGGCGGTCAGCTTGAGAAGGTCGGGGCGGGCATAATGCACGCCCATCGCGCCGAGCGCGGGATCCTTGCCCATCATCGCGGCGGTCTCGCACGGGCTCGCGGGGACATAGCCCTCGGCCTCGGCCACCGCGACGTCCTTATACTTTTCCGTGATCGCGCGGATCTGGTGCACCGAGGGATCGGGCTGGCTGCGCGGCGGCACCGCCTGCGCCATCGAGGCGATCATCGCCACGCCCGCGGCGGCACTGAGCAATTTTACGGTCATCGAACATTCCCCTGTTAACTTTGCGTTATCACGCTCGCTGGCCGGGAGTGTCCGCGAAGCGCTTGACCTCGCCAATAGAAATGGTCGAAACAGGCTATTCAGTTTTGAATAGGGGGCGAGATTGCAGGACGACCTGTCGATCTTCATCGCGTTGATGCAGGAGGGCACGACCGGCCGCGCCGCCGAGCGCGCGCGCTGCAGCCAGCCCACCGTGGTGCGCCGGATCGCCGCGCTCGAGGACAGCCTCGGCCTCAACCTCTTTGAGCGCAGCGCGCAGGGCTATGTCCCGACCGACCATGCCCGCGCGCTCGAACCGCATGCCCAGCGCGTCGCCATCGCGCGCCAGCGGTTCGAGGACCACGCCCGAGCGCTGGCCGATGCCGGTGACGACACCATCCGCGTCACCTTCCTCGACGATTTCCGCCGCCAGATGCTGCCCGCCTTCCGCGCCTTCAACGCGCGCTGGCCAGAGACGCGGCTGCAGCTCATTCCGTCCTACCGGATGGTCGATCTCGCCCGCGGGGAAGCCGACATTGCCCTGCGCGGCCGCACGGCGCCCGAAGATGACGATGTCGTCGTGAAGGCGCTGCCCACGCCGGGCTGGGCGGTCTATGTGAGCGCCGGCGTCGAGAGCGTGCCGGCCACGCTGGGCGAGATCGACCCGCAGCTGGTCGCGGGGCTCGACGGACCGCCGGGACGGCTGCTGCCGTTCGAACGCATCCGCGCCGTCGCTCGCGGCGCCGGGCAGTCGGTGATGGAATATCCGAGCTATAGCGCCCTCGTCTCGGCCATTTCCTCGGGTGTCGCCATCTCCGCGCTTCCGGTCGCGATGGGCGATCCGGAGAGCGAATTGCAGCGCGCCTTCCTGATCGAGGAGGACGAAGCCGTGCTGCCAGGTCTTTTCCTCGTCGGCCGTCGCAGCGCGCTGCGGCGTCGCCCCGTACGCGACCTTTTTGACGGCATCCTCGCCAGCTTCGAAGAGCAGCGCGCCGTGCTCACGGGACGGCCCGACTGATGCGGCCCGAAATCCTCCAGCCCCTGTTCGCCGAAACCACCGCGCTCGACGGCGTCGGTCCCAAGATCGCCAAGGCGCTCGCCAAGCTGAAGCTCGAGCGCTGCGTCGATCTCGCCTTCCATTTGCCCGCAGGCACCATCGAGCGTGTCGCGACCGACCGGCTCGGCCACGACCTTGTCGGGCGCCGCATCGTTATCACATTGACCCCGATGGACCTGCGCGAGGGCAGGGGACGGGCGCCGATGCGCATCTTCGCGGCCGACAGGGACGGCAACATGGTCGGGCTGACCTTCTTCAACCATCCGGGCTGGGCGAAAAAGCAGTTCCCGCTCGGCGAACCGGTGCGGATCACGGGCAAGCTCGACGCCTATGGCGAGGAGTTGCAGATCGTCCATCCCGAGAAGGTCGACGAGGACCCGCCACTGTCGGAGCCTGTCTATCCCCTGTCCGAGGGACTGACCAACAAGCGGATGCGCGATCTTGTCCGGCAGGTGCTCGAGCGGGCGCCCGAACTGCCCGAATGGATCGAGCCGTCGGTGAAATCGGAGCGCGGCTTTGCCGACTGGCGGGGAGCGCTGGCGGCCACGCATCGAGACCCCAAGGAAGAGATTGCCAAGGCGCGGCTCGCCTATGACGAGATTTTTGCCAACCAGCTCACCCTCCTCCTCGTGCGCCAGTCGGCACGGCGGCGCGCCACGCGCCCGCTCGAGGGCGACGGTAGCCTGTCGGGGAAGCTGGAAATCCCCTTCGAGTTGACCAATGCTCAGGCGCGCTGCGTTGGCGAGATCCGCGGCGACATGGCGCAGGAGCGCCCCATGCTGCGCCTGCTGCAGGGCGATGTCGGCTCGGGCAAGACGCTCGTCGCACTGCTCGCCATGCTCGAGGCCGTGGAAGCGGGCGCGCAGGCGGCGATGCTGGCCCCCACCGAAATCCTCGCGCGCCAGCACTATGAGGGGCTCAGGAAGCTCGCCGAGCCGATCGGGGTTCGCGTCGCCATCCTCACCGGGCGCGACAAGGGAAAGGTGCGCGAATCCACGCTGATGGGGCTCGCCGACGGATCGATCCACATCCTCGTCGGTACCCACGCGATCTTCCAGCAGGCCGTCACCTATCATGACCTCGGCCTCGTCGTGGTCGACGAACAGCACCGTTTCGGCGTGTCGCAGCGACTGATGCTGTCGGAGAAGGGCAAGCGTCCGCCGCATCTCCTCGCCATGACCGCGACGCCGATCCCGCGCACGCTGACGCTGACCCAATATGGCGAGATGGACGTGAGCCGGATCGACGAATTGCCGCCCGGCCGCCAACCCATCGAGACGCTGGTCGTGTCCGAGGAAAAGATCGCCGACGTCCTCGCCGGCCTCGGTCGCCACATCGACAGCGGCGGGCAGGCCTATTGGGTCTGTCCGCTGGTCGAGGAGAGCGACAAGTCCGACGCCGCCGCCGCCGAGGAGCGCGCCGAGGTTCTGAAGGCACGCTTCCCCGACAAGGTCGGGCTCGTCCATGGCCGCATGAAAGGCGAGGAGAAGGATGCGGTGATGGAGCGCTTCGCGCGCGGCGACCTCGCCGTCCTCGTCGCGACCACCGTCATCGAGGTCGGTGTCGACGTGCCCAATGCCACACTGATGATCATCGAGGGGGCCGAGCGTTTCGGCCTTGCCCAGCTCCACCAGCTGCGCGGGCGCGTCGGGCGAGGGACCGGCAAGAGCCGCTGCCTCCTGCTGCGCGGGAACAACCTGTCGGAAACGGGCCGCGCGCGGCTCGCCCTGATGCGCGAGACCAATGACGGTTTTCGGATCGCCGAGGAGGATCTACGGTTACGCGGGCCTGGCGAGATCCTCGGCACGCGCCAGTCGGGCGACCATGTGTTCAAGCTCGCCGAAGCCGAGGACATCGCCGCGCTTGCGCCCGCCGCGCAGGCCGATGCGCAATTGCTTCTCGACCGCGACGGCGGCCTCGAGGGCCCGCGCGGCCAGGCCGCGCGCACCTGTCTCTACCTGTTCGAACGCGACGCCGCGGTGGGGCTGCTCAAGGGCGGCTAGGCCGTCAGCAATCCGTGCTTCTTCTTGCCGAGGCTGAGTTTCACCGGGTCGCCCGTGACCGTGACGAGCAGCTGCGGATCGTTGACGACAACCTCGTCCAGCTTGACCGCGCCTTCCTTGATCTTGCGCTTGGCCTCGCCGTTAGACGCGCAGAAGCCGAGGCCGACCAGCGCCGCCATGATGCCGATCTCGCCACCGGTGGCGATGCTCGGCAAGTTCTCGTCGCTCGCGCCTTCCTCGAATGTCTTGCGCGCGGTCTCGGCGGCTTCCTTCGCCGCTTCCTCGCCGTGGAGCATCGCGGTGGTCGCATTGGCGAGCGCGATCTTGGCCTCGTTGATGTCGGCGCCGGTGAGGTTCGACAGGCGGTCGATTTCCGAGAGCTCGACGTCGGTGAAGAGCTTGAGGAACTTGATGACGTCGGCATCGGCGGTGTTCCGCCAGAACTGCCAGTAATCATAGGGCCCGAGCTGGTCGGCATTGAGCCACACCGCGCCTGCGGCCGTCTTGCCCATCTTCTTGCCGTCGGCAGTGGTGATGAGCGGGGTGGTGATGCCGAACAGCTCCTCCGCGCCGCCCATGCGGCGGGTGAGTTCGATCCCGTTGACGATATTGCCCCACTGGTCCGACCCGCCCATCTGCAGGCGGCAACCGTAGCGCTCGTTGAGCTCGCGGAAGTCGTAGGCCTGGAGGATCATGTAGTTGAACTCGAGGAAGGTGAGCGGCTGCTCGCGCTCGAGCCGCAGCTTCACGCTGTCGAAGGTCAGCATCCGGTTGATGGTGAAATGCGGACCGACGTCGCGCAACAGGTCGAGATAGTTGAGCGAGCCGAGCCACTCGTCATTGTTGATCATGATCGCGCCCGTTTCGCTGTCGTCGAAATCGAGGAAGCGCTCGAACACCTTGCGGATCGAGGCGATATTGGCCTCGATGCCGGCCTCGTCGAGGAGCTTGCGGCTCTCGTCCTTGCCCGAAGGATCGCCGACCTTGGTGGTGCCGCCGCCCATCACGACGATGGGGCGGTGGCCAGCCTGCTGGAGACGGCGCAGCAGCATGATCTGGACGAGGCTGCCGACATGCAGCGAGGGCGCTGTAGCGTCGAAGCCGACATAGCCGGTGATGACCTCCTTGGTCGCGAGGGTGTCGAGACCCTCGGCGTCGGTGGTCTGGTGGATATAGTCGCGGCTCGACAGAAGCTCGAGGAGGCTGCTCTTGTAGGTCGTCATGGCCGCTCCGATAGCAAGAGCTATCGCCCCTTGCCACAGGAAGGTGAGGGGGGCATGCGGGAGCGATGTTCACGCTTGCCCCGCATCCCGACCATCCGCCGCGCGCTGTGCGCGGGATTTCGGTCGCGCTCGTCGCCGATGACGAGCGCATCGGGCTGACCTACAGGATGCGCGGCGACCTTTCGAAGATCAGACTGCCCGCGCTCGGCAAGCTCAGGCGCGAGGACCGCCTGTGGCGCTCGACCTGTTTCGAGATTTTCCTGCGACACGGCCCCGTCGGTTACCGCGAGTACAATTTCGCCTCCGACGGCCGCTGGTCGGCCTATCGCTTCGCCCGCTACCGCCATGCGCGGTCCAACCTGCCCAACCGTTGTCTCATCGAAACGCGGGCAGAGGAGGGGCTGTTCGTCCTGTCCGCCCATGTCATGGGACAGAAGGTCGCGGGCCACGAGATCGGCCTGTCGACCATTGTCGAGGAAGAGGATGGCACGATGAGCTATTGGGCCCTGTCGCACCCCGAGGGACCCGCCGACTTCCATCACGACGACTGCTTCACCCTGTCAGGAGACGATCTTTGAAATTCGGTATCGACCGACTGCTCGCCGATCCCGCGCTTCGCCGCGAGCTCAAGGGACGGCGCGTTGCGCTTTGCGCGCATCCCGCCTCGGTCACCGAAAACCTCGTCCATTCGATGGATGCGCTCGCCATGCTCGATGACGTACAGCTGACCGCCGCCTTCGGGCCGCAGCATGGCATCAAAGGCGACAAGCAGGACAATATGGTCGAGACGCAGGACGAGGTGGACCCCGTTCACGGCGTCCCCGTCTTCAGCCTCTATGGCGAGGTGCGCCGCCCGACCGGCCAGTCGATGGGCACTTTCGACGTGATCCTCATCGACCTGCAGGACCTCGGCTGCCGTATCTACACCTTCATCACGACGCTGCTTTACATCCTCGAGGAGGCGGCAAGGCACGGCAAGGAAGTGTGGGTGCTCGACCGCCCCAATCCCGCCGGTCGCCCGATCGAGGGGCTGACGCTGCTGCCGGGCTACGAAAGCTTCGTTGGCGCGGGGCCCATCCCGATGCGGCACGGCCTTACGCTCGGCGAGCTCGGCCACTGGTTCATCAAGCACTTCAAGCTCGACGTCGCCTACAAGGTCATCGAGATGGAAGGCTATGATCCCGAGGCCGGCCCCGGCTTCGGTTGGCCGACCGAGCGCCTGTGGATCAACCCGTCGCCGAACGCGCCCAACCTCAACATGGCGCGCGTTTATGCCGGCACGGTGATGCTCGAGGGTGCGACGCTGAGCGAGGGCAGGGGGACGACCCGCCCGCTCGAGCTGTTCGGCGCGCCCGACATCAACGCGCGCACGGTCATCGCCGAGATGCAGCGCCTCGCCCCGCAATGGCTCACCGGCTGCGCGCTGCGCGAGACATGGTTCGAGCCGACCTTCCACAAGCATGTCGGCCAACTGTGCCACGGCGTCCACATCCACGCCGAGGGCAAGTTCTACGACCATCACGCCTTCAAGCCGTGGCGCGTGCAGGCGCTGGGCTTCAAGGCGATCCGCACCATCTTCCCCGAATATGACCTGTGGCGCGGGGAGGAATTCAAATATGAATATACCGAAGGCCATCTCGCCATCGACATCATCAACGGCGGGCCCGGGCTTCGCGAATGGGTCGACGACGAGAGCGCCGAGCCGAGCGATCTCGACGCGCTGACCGTGCCTGACGAAAAGGCATGGGAAGAGGAGCGCGCCGCGCACCTCCTCTACTGATTCTTACTGCTTGCGGCTCAACTCGCGCATCGCCGCGTCGAGCCCGTCGAGCGTCAGCGGGTACATGCGGTCGTCCATCAAATCCTTGAGGATTCGCGTCGAATAGCTGTGGTTCCAATAGCCCTCGTTCATCGGGTTGAGCCACACCGCGCTCTTATACTGGTCGGTCAGCCGCTGCATCCAGGTGGCGCCGGCCTCCTCGTTATAATGCTCGATCGCCCCGCCCGGGTGGGTGATCTCGTAAGGGCTCATCGAGGCGTCGCCGACGATCACCAGCTTATGGTCGGGTCCGAACTTGTGGATGACGTCGAGCGTCGGCGTCTGGTCGTCCCAGCGCCGCCGGTTCTCCTTCCACACGCCCTCGTAGATGCAATTGTGGAAATAGTAGTGCTCGAGGTGCTTGAACTCCGAGCGCGCCGCCGAGAACAGCTCCTCGACCTGCTTGATATGCGGGTCCATCGACCCGCCCACATCGAGGAAGAGGAGGAGCTTGACCGCATTGTGCCGCTCGGGGCGCATCTTCACGTCGAGCCAGCCCTGCCGTGCAGTGCCCTCGATCGTGCGTTCGAGATCCAGTTCCTCGGCCGCGCCCTCGCGAGCGAAACGGCGCAGGCGCTTCAAAGCGACCTGGATGTTGCGCGTGCCGAGCGCGACATCGCCGTCCAAGTCCCTGAACAGTCGCTTTTCCCAGATCTTGACCGCGCGGCCATGCTTGCCGGGGCCGCCGATGCGAACGCCTGCCGGATTGTAGCCCGAATGCCCGAAGGGGGAGGTGCCCCCCGTGCCGATCCACTTCGACCCGCCTTGGTGGCGGCCTTCCTGCTCCTCGAGCCGCTTTTTCAGCGTCTCCATGATCTCGTCCCAGTCGCCCAGTTCCTTGATCGCCGCCATTTCCTCTTCGGAAAAAAAGCGCTCGGCGACGGCCTTCAGCCATTCCTCGGGCAGATCCACCGGCGACACTTCGCCCTCGGCGCGGGTCAGCCCCTTGAAGGTTTCGGCGAAAACCTTGTCGAAGCGGTCGAGCATTTTCTCATCGGACACATAGGTGGCGCGGGCGAGATAGTAGAATTGGGTGGGGTCGGCCTCGATGACCTCGCGGTCGAGCGCCTCCAGCAGCATCAGATGCTCCTTGAGGCTGGCCTTGAACCCGGCCTGCCGGAGTGCATCGAGGAAGGAAATGAACATAAGGCGAGGCTCTAGCGCGCGGGCAGGCGGCGGGCAAATGACATGCAAATGTCGGAAAGGTGACTTGGTTAACGAATTGGTGACAGATGATCGTTTAAGCCCGGTGTCAAATGGGGTGAAAAGGGATTAGCGAGCATGGCCACGCACGGCATCGAAGAAGTCACCGAAAACGCCATCCGGACGGTGGCGCGCGACTGCGGGTCGCTGAGCCTCGAGTGCAGTGACGTCGCGCAATATGTCGAGACGGTCACCGAGCGCGTGTCGGCCAGCCTCGAGACGCTGGACATGCTCGAACAGGTCACCGAACAGCTGATGCGCGACCAGGCCCGCGTGTCGGACTCGACCGACGAGGCCCGCCTCCTGTCTCAGCAGGCGAAGGAAAAGCTCGACCGCGGCCGTGTCGCCATCGAAAGCACCATCGAGGGTTTCCACGGCCTCACCGAACTGGTCGTCCAGCTCGGCGAGCGCATGGCGGGCTTTGCCAGCGCGATGAACCAGGTGCAGTCGGTGTCCTCGACCATCGAGACCATCGCCCGCAAGACCAACATGCTCGCCCTCAATGCCACCATCGAGGCGGCGCGCGCGGGCGATGCGGGACGCAGCTTCGCCGTCGTCGCGGCCGAGGTGAAGAAGCTCGCCCATGACACCCGCAACGCCACCGGCCAGATCGCCGAGACGCTCGGCGAGCTCACCCGCGAGGCCAATGCCGTCAACGACGAGATCACGAGCGGCGTCGACCGCAGCCGTGCCGCCCAGTCGGGCATCGCCACCATCAGCGAGACGGTGCGCGAAGTGTCCGAGATCGTCGGCATGGTGGATTCGCAGTCGGAGGGCATCGCCCAGTCGACCAGCCTCATCCAGACCAGCGTCGACAGCGTGAAGGCCGGCCTCAGCGAATTTTCGGGCGGTGCGCGCGCCAACAATGGCGAGCTCGTCCAGGCCAAGAAGCGGCTCGACCATCTCGAGGAAATGGCGAACGAAATGCTCGACACGCTCGCCAATTCGGGCGCCGAGATCGACGATACGCCCTTCATCGCCCGCGCCCAGGACGCGATGCGCGACATCCAGCGGGTCGTCGAGGCGGCGATCGATGCGGGCGAGATCGATCTCGAGAACGTGCTCGACCGCAATTATGTCGAGATCGAGGGCTCGAATCCCAAACAGTATCGCAACGGCTTCTGCGACTTCGCCGACCGCCACCTGCAGGCGATCCTCGATGCCTTCAAGGCCAGCGACAACCGCATCATCGCCTGCGCCATGACCGACGTGAACGGCTATCTGCCCACGCACCTGTCCGAGCGCAGCCAGCCCCAGGGCCATGACCCCGTGTGGAACGACAAGCATTGCCGCAACCGGCGCATCCTGATGGACGAGGCCACGCGCCGTGCGGTCGAGAGCGAGAAGGCGGCGACACTCTACACCTACCAGATGCAGATGGGCGACGAGAGCTTCCCCGTGAAAAACGTCTTCGTGCCGCTCCACATCAAGGGGCAGCGCTGGGGCAATTTCGAGCTCGCCTACCGCGACACCGCCGCGGGCTGAGCCGCCGGCGGCGGCGACCGCCGCGTCTTGCGGTCGCGCCATTTTGCTGCTGGAGTACATTGATCCGGCGTGCGTAGCGGCGCCCGGTCGACGAAGGGGGCAGGTCGATGGACAAGTGGAAGCGGATGACCGCGTGGCTGGCGATGGCCGCGCTTGTGGTTTTCGCCATCCTGATGGTGTTGAGCGCGGCGCAATTCTACGCCGTGAGCGAGGCGGGCGAGACCAGCGCCTGGGCGCGGCTCCTGCCGATCCCCTTCTATCTCTATGCGGTCGGCGCCATCTGGTGGTCGTTGCGGCGCATCGCGCACGGGCAGGGGCTCGCCCCCGCGGTGGCGCGGCTCTTGCGCCGGGTCGGCCTGTCGCTGCTGGCGGGCGGGGTGGTCGAGGTGCTCGGCCTCAACCTTTACAGCTATCTCGTCACGAGCCGCTCGCTGACCGACTTCGACATCACTGCGATCACCATCTCGGTGGTCGGCTTCGGCCTCTATTCGGTCGCCGGCCTCATCGAGCGCGGCATCGAGATGCGCGATGAACTCGACAGCTTCATCTGATGGGGATCCGGATCACTCTCGATGCTCAACTGGAGCGCGCCGGCATGACCGGCAAGGACCTCGCCGAGGCGATCGGCCTGTCGCAGACGCAGATGAGCCTGTTCCGCTCGGGCAAGGTGAAGGGCATCCGCTTCTCCACCCTGTCCGCGATGTGCGAAGTGCTGGGATGCAAGCCCGGCGACCTCATCGATTATGATGCCGCGAGCGAAGGCGAATATTAGCGCCCTTCGCGCCGCGCGAGAAACGCCAGCTTTTCGAAGAGCATGACGTCCTGCTCGTTCTTGAGGAGCGCGCCGTGGAGCGGCGGGATCGCCTTGCGCGGGTCGGCATCGGCCAACACCTCGAGCGGCATGTCCTCGTGGAGGATGAGCTTGAGCCAGTCGATCAGCTCGCTGGTCGAGGGCTTCTTCTTCAGCCCCGGCGTCTCGCGCACCTGGTAGAAGAGTTCGAGCGCGCGGCGCACAAGCATCTTCTGGATCCCGGGGAAATGCACCTCGATGATCTCTTCCATCGTCTCGGCATCGGGGAAGGAGATATAATGGAAGAAACAGCGGCGCAGGAAGGCGTCGGGCAGGTCCTTCTCGTTGTTCGACGTAATGACGACCACGGGGCGCTCGGCCGCCTTCACCGTCTCGCCGGTCTCGTAGACATGGAATTCCATCCGGTCGAGCTCCTGCAGGAGGTCGTTGGGGAATTCGATGTCGGCCTTGTCGATCTCATCGATCAGCAGGACGGGCAGCTTCTCGGAGGTGAAGGCCTCCCAAAGCTTGCCCTTGCGGATGTAATTGGAAATGTCGTGGACGCGGTCCTCGCCGAGCTGGCCGTCGCGCAGCCGCGCCACCGCGTCATATTCATATAGCCCCTGCACCGCGCGGGTGGTCGACTTGACGTGCCATTCGATCAGCGGCGCGTCGATGGCCTTGGCGATTTCATGCGCAAGCACGGTCTTGCCGGTGCCCGGCTCGCCTTTCACGAGAAGCGGGCGGCGCAGCGCGACGGCGGCATTGACCGCGACCTTGAGGTCGTCGGTGGCGACGTAATTTTCGGTGCCGGAGAATTTCATGGCGCCTGCCTATGGCAAAGCGGGGCGCCAGCGCAAGCGTGCCAGTCGGCGAGGGCTAGAGGTCGCGGCGGTCGTAGACGAAGGCGAGGCTGTCGCGCGAGACCTGCTCGACCGTGATCGCGCTGCTGTCATCAGCCGCGGGCACGTCCTGGTCGATTTTGGACAGGCGGACGGCCGCTTCCACGGCATTGGCGCTGCGATCGGCCGCGGCGAGTTCCTCGGCGGCCGACGAATGAACGAAGCCGTCGACCAGTTCGGTGGCAAGGAGGGCGTTGGCCAGCATGGACAGGCCGAACAGGCCGTAGAAAAGCTCGATACGCATACTCATTCTCCTCAGGCGATACCGTCGGCCTTGTCGCGCGCTTCGGCGCGGGCCTCGAGAAGGTCGAACAGGCCCTCGTGCTGGAGCAGGAGCTGCTCGGCACCGAAGGCGAAGGCACGGCGCGGGCCAACGCCTTCGAGTGCCGCATCGATCTTCGCGTCGGCGGCATCGGGCAGGCTGCACTCGGGGACCTCGCCGCCATGACGTTGGGCGACGCGGTCGAGAAGCACGCGCAGCTGGGCCCAGTCGGCGACCAGCGCGGCGGCCGCGCCGAGCGCACAGCCGTTGCGCTCAGAACGACCGAGGGTCTCGATCGCATGATGCTGGCTCTTCAGCGCATTTTCGGTCTGCACCGCACCGCTGGTCGAGGGCAGGGGACCCACGGCGGCGACAAGGCTGACGAGATAGTGGCGCTCATGTTCGAACGCCGACACGCTCTCCATCATCCAGTCGCGCTGGGGACCCGCGCCGACACGGCCGAGCGCGGTCTCGATCATTGTCGGGTGGCAGGCGTAGAGCTTGCACAGGCAATGCACGAAATCGGCAAGGTCGCGGGCCGTCGAGGGCCCCTCGGCGTCGCGCAGTTTCTCGAAATAGGGATGTGCCGCACAGCCCTTGGCTGCCAGGTCATAGGGAGCAAATGCCGATGCAGGTCCATCCTGTCCGACTTTCGCAAGCGCCACCATATTCTTTCCCCTCTTAACCTGTTTAGCACTTCATCTGGTGGTGGGATGAAAAGCGCTAGCATCTGCCAATTAAGAGGCGGTTACCAAGGCGGAAACCTTTTGGTCAGACGGGTTAATATCTGCGCCGAAACGGGACAGGCGAGGGGGCCCGTCCCGTAGCGCAAGGGAATGATTACGCGGCTTCGGCAATCGCGCCGTCGGGCTGGTTGGCGGGGTTGGCGGTGACGAGCGGGGCGCTCGCTTCAGCCTGTTCGACCGCGACCTTGTTGTCCTTGAACAGGAAACGCGAGGCCAGGACGACAAGGCCGAGCGCAGCATAGGTGATCGCGACTTCGGTCGGGAACCAGAAGATCGGCAGGATCAGCGCAACGCGCAGATAGTTGGGGTTGAACCCGAAGTCCTCGCCCAGCGCTTCGCAAACACCGAAGATCGTATCGTTGCGCAGAAACATGTTGCTCATCTGGTCATTCCCTCATCGACTGGCGGTGAATTCCGCCTCGCCGAACACTTTGCATTCATCGTGCCAGTTGCGCTCAATGGCGGATTTCTAGACTTTCCGTCATCAAGCCACCGTCAAGTTGGTGGGAAATCCCACCGCCTGTCGGCGCACGACACCTAGTTGTGCATCGCATCATTTCAATGAAGGCCGCATGAAAAGGTGCCGCCCGTTTCGACGAACGGGCGGCACCATCAGATCAGTAGCGGGTTGATACCGACTTTGGGCCATGGGCGGCCGGCGGCTATTTCCAGTCGTAGACCCAGCGCTCGTTGCCGACTTGTCGCTCGATATCAACACGATCGAAAACATCGACGCCGGCTTCCATGCAGATCGTTCCGACACCCCGCGCGAGAAGCGGCGGCAGGGCATAGTCGAGAGCACGCTTCCAGACGCCGAGATAGCGCGGCTCGTAATTGCCCGCGACAGCATCACGCAGCTTTTCGAACACCTGCCAGTGATCGGGGAAACATTCCTTGGCCAGTTCGAGATCGAGGTTCTGCAGCATCGAACGCACGGCCTCGAAGTGGATTGGCGCGCAAATCGTCGGCAGCAACTTGTTCGTTTCGCCGCTCTCCAGAAGCTCCGCGACCTTCGCGCCGCGATTCCCCTCCTTGAACAGGATTTCCGTCGGGAAGCCTTCGGGCCGGATCGAGTTGGCGAGGCAGTAGATGATGAACTGGAAGCACTTCTGGCAGAAGCCGCACCAGCGCTCGTCAGTCCCCTCGCACATGTACATTGCGTTGAAGAGTTCGGGGTACCGACGCGCGACAATGCGGAAATGCGCGTTGGGCGTGATCCCGAACGAGATATCGGTGATCCGCGTATCGGCACCGAGCGTTCGATAATATTGCTCGAACAATTCGGTCGTCACCGGGTGACCGCGCCGGAAACGGAAAGGCTTCGCAGGGTCGCGGACCGGATCGTAATATTCGAGCGCGTCATAGGCGAAGTTCATGGTGCGCGGGGCGAACTTCAGGACATAGGGAAGGAAGATGGCGAAGTAGAGCGCCATGTGCCAGCAGTTGCAATTATCCCAGGTGCGTAGCTGCTTGTGCAGGTCCGACCGCGCCCAGAAGTAGTTCTTCGCGAACTTCTCCGGGAGGAATTTCAACGCGCCCTCATCGAACGCCTTCTGATGCTTCTCTGCGCCGTAAGGGCTCCAATGGAGCCGCAGGAGGTGGTGCTCGGCGTCGGGATAGATTTCGTCCAGCATGCCGTACGCCGCGAGCGAATCCTTGCCGCCCCCATAGAGATGGGCAACCACCTCTCCGTTATTCTTCGAGAAGGTCCAATTCTCCTCGTCACTGATCGAATCCTCGGCGACATAGACCGTGTCGAGCAGGTGGAAGAGGGTGAAGTAGCCAATGGCTGCGCGCGTCACCGGACGGTTGAACTCGAGCCTGACGCGTTCCTCTCCAAACACCGTCACGGCGAGCGGAGCTAGGAGGCAGAAGACCACGTCCTGCGCAGGCACGTCGCCGATGTCGAAAGAATATTCGATCGTCGCCGGACCGCGAAACAATTCCCCCGCCCGGTCGCCCGAGCAGGTAAACATGATCTTGGTCTCGGTCGTCTGGACATCGACGACGATCACATTTTCCAAGCCGGCCTCCCAATGCCACGACGAACAAGGCTCATGAATAGCTGATCGACCGGCATGGTCAAACGGCGATGAGCGCGGTTTTACTGGTCGAGGAAGCTGCGCATCTTGCGGCTGCGGCTCGGATGCTTGAGCTTGCGGAGCGCCTTGGCCTCGATCTGGCGGATACGTTCGCGGGTCACCGAGAACTGCTGGCCGACTTCCTCGAGCGTATGATCGGTGTTCATGCCGATGCCGAACCGCATGCGCAGCACGCGTTCCTCGCGCGGGGTGAGCGAAGCGAGGACGCGGGTGACCGTTTCCTTAAGGTTCGACTGGATCGCAGCATCGACGGGGATGACGGCATTCTTGTCCTCGATGAAATCGCCGAGGTGCGAATCCTCTTCATCGCCGATCGGCGTCTCGAGGCTGATCGGCTCCTTGGCGATCTTCATCACCTTGCGGACCTTCTCGAGCGGCATCGACAGGCGTTCGGCCAGCTCTTCCGGCGTCGGCTCGCGGCCGGTCTCGTGGAGGAACTGGCGGCTCGTGCGCACGAGCTTGTTGATCGTCTCGATCATGTGGACCGGAATACGGATGGTGCGCGCCTGGTCGGCGATCGAGCGGGTGATCGCCTGGCGAATCCACCAGGTCGCATAGGTCGAGAACTTGTAGCCGCGGCGATATTCGAACTTGTCGACCGCCTTCATCAGGCCGATGTTGCCTTCCTGGATGAGATCGAGGAACTGCAGCCCGCGGTTGGTGTATTTCTTGGCGATCGAGATGACGAGGCGCAGGTTGGCCTCGACCATTTCCTTCTTGGCGATCCGCGCCTCGCGCTCGCCCTTCTGGACCTGGTTCACGATGCGGCGGAACTCGGGCAGCGACATGCCGGTGAGCTGCGCGATCTCGGCGATGTCGCCGCGGATGCGCTCGACGGTCTCGCCTTCGGTCTTGGCAAAGCTCGCCCATTTCTTGTCGATCTTGGCGACACGGTCGAGCCAGGCGTCGTCGAGCTCGTTGCCCTCATATTCCTCGAGGAAGCTCTTGCGGCTGACGCGGTGACGCTCGGCAAGGCGCAGCATCTGGCCGCCGAGCGTCATCAGGCGCCGGTTGTAGCCGTAGAGCTGGTCGACGAGCATCTCGATCTTGGCATTGTGGAACTGCATCGATTCCACGAGCGCGGTGAGCTCGCCCGACAGCTGCTGGTACTTCTTTTCCTTGGCAGCGGTCAGCTCCTCGCCCGCCTCGAGCGCGGTGAGGCGCTCGGCCTGGAGCTTGGAGAATTTCTTGAAGACCGCAGTAATCTCGGCGAATTTCTCGATGGCGGTCGGCTTCAGCGCCTCTTCCATCTGCGCGAGGCTGAGGGTGTTGTCTTCCTCTTCCTCTTCGCGACGCTTGCGAGCGGCGGCGCCGTCCTCGCCTTCCTCTTCGCCCTCTTCGCTGTCGTCTTCCTCGTCCTCGGAGATGGTCGGGCCGGCATTCTCTTCCGAGATCTCGCCGTCGTCGTCCTCGTCCTCGCTCTTCTCGAGCTGCTCCTGCGTCGGTCCCTTGGAGATCATCGCCTCGAGATCGAGGATCTCGCGCAGCTGCATGGTCTCTTCGTTGAGGTTGTTCGACCATTCGATGATGGCGTTGAAGGTGATCGGGCTTTCGCACAGGCCCCAGATCATGAAGTCGCGGCCCGCCTCGATGCGCTTGGCGATGGCGATCTCGCCCTCGCGGCTCAAGAGTTCCACCGCGCCCATCTCGCGCAGGTACATGCGCACCGGGTCGTCGGTGCGGTCGGCGCGTTCCTTGGTGTTGGTGGTGGCCTTGACCTTCTCGGGCTTGGCGTCGTCGGCGGCGATTTCCTCGACGTCGTCCCCGTCCTCGTCGTCCTCGTCCTGGTCGACGATATTGATGCCCATCTCCGAGATCGCGGTCATCGCGTCCTCGATCTGGTCGGGACTCATCTGGTCCGACGGCAGCGCCTCGTTCACCTCGTCATAGGTGAGGATGCCGCGCTTCTTGCCGCGCGCGAGCAGCTTCTTGATCGCGGCATTGTTGAGGTCGATCAGCGGCTGGTCGCCGTCTTCCTTGGTGTCTTTGTCGGTCTTGGCCATATATCTCAGACTTCAATCATTCCATGCGGGCCAGCATTGCCAGCCTGTCTTTTGCATCCCCACGAAGCTTCAGCAGCCGCTGCTGCTCTGCAAAAGCCTCGTCACTGAACTCCCGTTCCAAACGCTCGGTGGCGGCACCTAGTGCCGATTCGATCTCGGCAGCGGCCAATATGGTCTCGAGACTGGCGGACAGGTCGTGCGCGGCTTGGGCACGGTCTGCGTCTGCCTTTACGAAACTATACCCCATGAGCGGACGGGACGGGCTGTCCAGCCTTTCGTCCGCCAATATGGGAAGAAGGGCGTCGGGATCAAGCGACTCGGCGGAAAAGGCTGCATCGAGCAGTTTTTCCCGCAGGTCCGCGAGCTTCCGGTCGGGCAACTCGAGGCGGACAAGGTCTTCCGCGTCCTCGACGAGCCGATCGGGATAGCGCGCATAGCCGATCAGCAGCGCTTCGAGCAGCGGCCGCTCGACCCCTTCGGCCGAGACCTTTCGCGCGGCTTCGCCGACGGGCGGGGCAGGGGGCTGCCAGCGCCCGTTCCGGTCCTTCTTCCACTGCTTGCGCTGGAAACCGCCGCCGCCGCCACCCTGGCCTGGCGAGCGCTCGCGCCCGACCAGCTTGTCGAAACGCGCGAGCCAGTCGTCACGATACAGCTGCGACAGGCTGGGGTTCTGGATCGAGCGGGCGTGGTCGAACAGGCGCTGCTTGAGGCCGGCGCGCTGTTCGGGCGTGTCGAGCGGACCCGAGGCAATTTCGTGGCGCCACAGCCGCTCGACCAGCGGCTCGGGGGTCTCCAGCAGTTTCTCGAACGCGCCGGGACCACCGTCACGGACGATGTCGTCGGGATCCTGCCCCTCGGGCAGTTCGACGAAGCTGAGGCTATGGTCGGGGCCCAGCAGCGGCAGCGCGCGCTCGGCGGCGCGGATCGCGGCGCGCTGCCCCGCCGCATCGCCGTCGAAGCAGAGGATGGGCGAGGGGGTGAGGCGCCACAGGAGCCGCAGCTGGTCCTCGGTCAGCGCGGTGCCGAGCGGGGCGACCGCCTCGCCGATACCGGCACGGTCGAGCCCGATAACGTCCATATAGCCCTCGACCACGATGACGCGGCCCGCCTTGCGCGCCGCGGCCTGGGCGCGGTCGAGATTGTAGAGCTGGCGCCCCTTGTCGAACAGCGGGGTCTCGGGACTGTTGAGATATTTGGGCTCGCCCTGGCCGAGGATGCGCCCCCCGAAAGCGATGACCCGCCCGCGCGGATCGCGGATCGGGATCATCAACCGCCCGCGGAAGCGGTCATAGGGCTCGCGGTTCCCGTCTTCGGGGTCGATGAGCATGCCGCTCTCGACGAGCTTGGGCACGCCGAAGCGGTCGAGCGCGCGCTTCAGCCGGCCGCGGTCATCGGGCGCGAAGCCGAGCCTGAACCGCGTGATGATTGCCGCCGACAGCCCGCGCTTTTCGAGATAGGCACGCGCCTGCGCCCCTTCGATCCCCGCCAGTTGCTCCTCATACCAGTCGGCAGCGGCCTCGGTCACATCGACCAGCCCCGCACGCCGTTCTGCGCGCTTTTGCGACTGCGGGTCGGGGGCGGGGACCTCCATCCCGGCCTTGGCCGCAAGGTCCTTGACCGCATCCATGAAGCCCATGCCCCGCCCGTCGACGAGATAGCTGATCGCATCGCCATGCGCCCCGCAGCCGAAGCAGTGGTAAAACCCCTTCTGGTCGTTGACGTAGAAGCTCGGGGTCTTCTCGTCGTGGAAGGGGCAGCAGGCCTTAAACTCCTTGCCCGCCTTGAGGAGCTTCACGTCATTGCCGACGACCGCGGACACACGGGTGCGTGCCCTGAGCTCATCAAGGAAGGAAGGAGGGAGCGACAAGGAAGCTTAGCCGCCCGCGAGCTGTTTCTTGGCGGCAGCGCTCGCCTTGGCGGGCTCGATCGCGGCGCCGTGGCGACCGCGCACTTCGCCCATCACGCGGCCCATGTCCTTCATGCCGGTCGCGCCCGTGTCGGCGATGATCGCGGCGACGGCGGCCTCGATTTCCTCGTCGCTCATCTGCGCGGGCAGGAAGGTCTCGATGACGGCAATTTCGGCTTCCTCGGTCGCGGCGCGATCCTCGGCGCCGCCCTTACGGAACATCTCGGCCGATTCGCGGCGCTGCTTGACCATCTTCTGGAGGACGGCGGTGACATGGGCGTCATCGTCCTTGACCTCGCCCTGCGTGCGCGCCTCGATGTCCTTGTTCTTCACCTCGGACTGGATCAGGCGGATCGTCGCCACCTTGTCCTTCTCGCCCGCCTTCATGCCGGCGATCATCGCCGCCTTGAGATCGTCCCGAATCATCGCGTCTTCTCGTTCAATGGAAAAAGAAAAAGGTTTAGCCGTGCTTTTGCCCCTTTCCCACCCGTTGACGGGGAGGGGGAACAAGCGTAGCGGCTGTGGCTTAGCAACATCGCCGACACCCACCTGACCAACGGAGCCTCAGCTGCCGATGCCTCAACGCGCGCACCCCCTCGACACCGCCACCGGCATCATCGTCTTTTCCGACGGCCGCATCATCAGGGGACAGGGCTTCGGCGCCACCGGCGAAGCGGTCGGCGAACTGTGCTTCAACACCGCCATGACCGGCTACCAGGAAGTGATGACCGACCCGAGCTACGCGCGGCAGGTCATCGCCTTCACTTTCCCGCACATCGGCAATGTCGGCACCAACTCCGAGGATGTCGAGGCACCCGTTGCCCATGCACTCGGCTGCATCACCCGCGAGATCGTCACCCCGCCGTCCAATTTCCGCGCCCGCGATGATTTCAGCGAGTGGATGGCCGAGCATGGCCGCATCGGCATTTCGGGTGTCGACACCCGCGCGCTGACGCGTCTTGTCCGCGAAGAAGGCCCGCCCACCGTCGTCATCGCGCACGACCCCGAGGGCAAGTTCGATCTCGCCAAGCTCCAGCAGATGGCGAAGGACTGGCCCGGCCTTGAGGGCATGGACCTCGCCAAGGAAGTCTCGCGCCGCCAGCTCGACCAGTGGAGCGATGGTGGTTGGGAGCTGGGGCAGGGCTACAAGATCGGCCATGCCAATGCCAACGCACCGCATGTCGTCGCCGTGGACTATGGCGCCAAGCACAACATCTTCCGCAATCTCGTCGAGGCTGGCGCGCGCGTGACCGTCGTCCCCGCGACGGCCTCCTATGAAGAGATCATCGCCCACGATCCCGACGGCATCTTCCTGTCGAATGGCCCGGGCGATCCGGCGGCGACCGGCGAATATGCCATCCCCGTCATCCGGCAGCTCCTGGAAACCAAGAAGCCGCTGTTCGGCATCTGCCTCGGCCACCAGCTCCTCGCGCTCGCCGTGGGCGGCCAGACCGAAAAGATGTTCCAGGGCCACCGCGGCGCCAACCATCCGGTCAAGCGCTGCGAGGACGGGGTCGTCGAGATCACCAGCATGAACCACGGCTTCGCGGTCAAGCGCGAGGGCCTCCCCGCCAACGTCACCGAGACGCACGTCAGCCTGTTCGACGACAGCAATTGCGGCATCGAACTCACCGACCGCCCCGCGTTCAGCGTTCAATATCACCCCGAGGCCAGCCCCGGCCCGCAGGACAGTTTTTACCTGTTCGAGAAGTTCGTGGGGATGATGAAGTGATGCGGGGAACGCTGACGCTTGCGGCCTCTTCCATGCTCCTTGCCGCCTGTGACCCCAGCCCGATGGTGACCGAGATTGGCGAGCCGACCGATGTGTGTCTTCCAAACCTCGCCGAAAGTTCGATCCCGCTGGATCAGGATGTCGCGGTCGAGGTGCTGCTGCGTTTCGAAGAGTCCGAAACCGCGGCCCGCACCTGGCTCGAGGAGCGGGGGCAACCGGCTCAAGCCTTCGTCGTTCATCAAGGTGCCGACCCGGCGCTGGCACTGGAGAATTTCAAAGCGGCGACGCATGAAAAGCTTCCGGTGATTTTCGGCGCCGATAATTTTGACGCTGCGCGGATCGACCTTGGCGTCATGCCCTTCGGAGAAGTTCGCCCGCGCGTCTGCCCGTTGCTCGTCGAGGGCATCAAACTCGACACGATCGCTCTCAAACCCCGCGTCCAGACCCCGGAAAGCAACTAATGCCCGCACGCACCGACATCAAAACCATCCTCGTCATCGGCGCGGGGCCCATCGTCATCGGGCAGGCCGCCGAGTTCGACTATTCGGGCAGCCAGGCCATCAAGGCGCTGAAGGAGGAGGGCTATCGCGTCATCGTCGTGAACTCCAACCCCGCCACGATCATGACCGACCCGGGCCTCGCAGACGCCACCTATGTCGAGCCAATCAATCCGCGCGTGGTCGAGAAGATCATCGAGAAGGAAAAGCCCGACGCCATCCTGCCGACCATGGGCGGGCAGACCGCGCTCAACTGCGCGCTGTCGCTCAACAAGCTCGGCATCCTTGAGAAGCATGGCGTCAAGCTCATCGGCGCCACCGCCGAGGCGATCGACAAGGCCGAGGACCGCGAGAAGTTTAAGGCGGCGATGACCAAGATCGGCCTCGAAAGCCCGATCAGCGACATCGCGCACAGCATGGAGGACGCCACCCGCATCCTCGAGAAGATCGGCCTTCCCGCGATCATTCGCCCGAGCTTCACCCTTGGCGGCACGGGCGGCGGCGTCGCCTATAACAAGGAAGAATTCGAGAATATCGTGAAGGGCGGGCTCGAGGCCTCGCCCACCACCGAGGTGCTGATCGAAGAGAGCATCGTCGGCTGGAAGGAATATGAGATGGAAGTCGTGCGCGACCGCGCCGACAATGCCATCATCATCTGCTCGATCGAGAATGTCGATCCGATGGGCGTGCACACCGGCGACAGCATCACCGTCGCCCCCGCGCTGACCCTCACCGACAAGGAATATCAGCGCATGCGCTCGGCCTCGATCGCCGTGCTGCGCGAGATCGGGGTGGAGACGGGCGGCTCGAACGTCCAGTTCGCGATCAACCCCAAGGACGGCCGCATGGTCGTGATCGAGATGAACCCGCGTGTGTCGCGCTCCTCGGCACTGGCGTCAAAGGCCACCGGTTTCCCCATCGCCAAGGTCGCTGCCAAGCTCGCCATCGGCTACACGCTCGACGAGCTTCGCAACGACATCACCGGCGGCGCGACCCCGGCCTCGTTCGAACCCACCATCGACTATGTCGTCACCAAGATCCCGCGCTTCGCCTTCGAGAAGTTCGCGGGCTCCGAGCCGCTCCTCTCGACCGCGATGAAGTCGGTTGGCGAGGTCATGGCGATCGGCCGCAACTTCGCCGAGAGCTTCCAGAAGGCGCTGCGCGGCACCGAGACCGGACTCAACGGCCTCGACCCGCTGCCCGATCTCGAAGGCGCGACCGAGGCCGACATCGAGAATGCGCTGGGCCGCGCCACGCCGTTCCGCATCCTCGCCGCCGCGCAGGCACTGCGCGAGGGCTTCTCGGTCGAGCGCATCCACAAGATCGCCCATTTCGACCCCTGGTTCCTGCGCCAGCTCGAGACGATCATCGCCTCCGAGCGCGCCGTCGCAGAGGACGGCCTGCCCGGCACCGCCCATGGCATGCGCTATCTGAAGAGCCTCGGCTTCTCCGACGCTCGCCTCGCCCAGTTGTCGGCCCAGTCGACCCATGCCGTCTCGGAAGCGGTGGAGGGCAGGGGGATCGTCCATGACGTCCTCAAGGCCATGCACGGCGGCACCACCGAGAGCGAGGTGCGCGCGCTGCGGCACAAGCTCGGCGTGCGTCCGGTGTTCAAGCGCATCGACAGCTGCGCCGCCGAATTCGACGCGGTCACCCCCTATCTCTATTCGACCTACGAGGCCCCGCTGTTCGACGAGCCCGTCGACGAGGCCGGCGTGTCGGATCGGACAAAGGTCGTCATCCTCGGTGGCGGTCCCAACCGCATCGGGCAGGGCATCGAGTTCGACTATTGCTGTGTCCATGCCGCCTTCGCGCTCGGCCGTGACCGCGGCGAGACCGACCCCGACCACAAGGCCGAAGGCCATGAGGTCGTCATGGTCAACTGCAACCCCGAGACGGTGTCGACCGACCCCGACACCTCGGATCGCCTCTATTTCGAGCCGCTGACCGCCGAAGACGTGCTCGAGATCCTCGAGACCGAGAAGCAGGCCGGCACCCTCAAGGGCGTCATCGTCCAGCTTGGCGGCCAGACCCCGCTCAAGCTGGCCGCCGACCTCGAAAAAGCGGGCATTCCGATCCTCGGGACCAGCCCCGACAGCATCGACCTTGCCGAAGACCGCGAGCGCTTCGCCGCGCTCGTCAACAAGCTCGGCCTGACCCAGCCCGAGAACGGTATCGCGCGCAGCCGCGACGAGGCGCTCTCGGTGGCGAGCCGCATCGGCTACCCCGTGCTCCTGCGCCCGAGCTACGTGCTCGGCGGGCGCGCGATGGAGGTGGTCGACGGGCCCGAACAGCTCGATCATTATATCAACACCGCCGTCTCGGTGTCGGGCAACTCGCCCGTCCTCATCGACCGATACCTGCGCGATGCGGTCGAAGTCGATGTCGATGCGATCTGCGACGGCGATGCGGTCGCGGTGACCGGCATCCTCCAGCATATCGAGGAAGCCGGCGTGCACTCGGGCGACAGCGCCTGCTCGCTCCCGCCCTTCAGCCTGCCGCCCAAGATCATCGCCGAGATCGAGCGCCAGACCGAGGCGCTGGGCACCGCGCTTTCTGTACGCGGGCTGATGAACGTCCAATATGCGATCAAGGACGGCACCGTGTACCTCATCGAGGTCAACCCGCGCGCCTCGCGCACCGTGCCCTTCGTCGCCAAGGCGATCGGCCGACCGCTCGCCAAGATCGCCGCCAAGGTCATGGCAGGGGCCAAGCTCGCCGATTTCGCCACCATCGACCGCAAGGTCGACCATTATGCGATCAAGGAGCCCGTCTTCCCCTTCGCGCGCTTCCCCGGCACCGATCCTGTCCTCGGACCGGAAATGAAGAGCACCGGGGAAGTCATGGGAATTGCTCGCAGTTTTGACGCCGCCTATGCCAAGGCGCAGCTCGGCGCCGGCACCCGCCACCCGCGCGAGGGCTGCGTCTTCATCTCGGTGAAGGAAAGCGATAAGTCGCACATCCTCGCGGCGGCGCGCGACCTCGACATGGCCGGCTTCACCATCATCGCCACCGACGGCACGGCAAATTATCTGTCCGACCAGGGCGTGCGCGTCTCGCGCGTCAACAAGGTCGCGCAGGGACGCCCCCACATCGTCGACAAGATCAAGGACGGCGCGGTCAACCTCGTCTTCAACACGACCGAGGGCTGGCAGTCGCTGAAGGACAGCCAGGACATCCGCGAAGCCGCGCTCAAGGCCCGCATTCCCTACTATACGACGGTGGGGGCGAGCCTTGCGATCGCGCGCATCGTCGGGCGTGCCGACCCCGAAACCCTTGATGTTCGCTCGCTTCAGTCCTATTATTCCGGCACCTGAACTTTTCACCAAAAACCGCGACTTGGGCATTGCCACCGGCGATGAGGTCGCGGTTTTGACGAAGGAATACCGAGCGATGGCAAGCGAAAAGGTGCCGATGCTGGCCGAAGGCCATGCCAAGATTTCGGCCGAGCTGAAGCAGCTCAAGATGGTCGAGCGCCCCTCAGTAATCGACGCGATCGAAGAAGCGCGTGCCCATGGCGACCTGTCGGAAAACGCCGAATATCACGCCGCCAAGGAGCGCCAGGGCCAGATCGAAGCGACGATCAGCCACCTCGAGGACCAGCTCGCCCGCGCGATGGTCATCGACCCCGCGACCCTGTCGGGCGACAAGGTCGTGTTCGGCGCGACCGTGCATCTCCTCGACGAGGACGATAACGAAAAGACCTACCAGCTGGTCGGCGAGAATGAGGCCGAGGCTTCCAAGGGTCGTATCAACTTCAACTCGCCGCTCGCGCGCGCGCTGATCGGCCGCTCGGTCGGTGACGAGGTCGAGGTGACCACCCCGGCCGGCGAGAAATATTACGAGATTGCCAAGGTCGAGTTCAAATAATGCCGGTGCGGCTGACGGCAACCAATGTCCTGGCTGCCGTCGCCGTCCTCGGCTATTTCCTCGCCCGCTATCTCTGGGACGTCGTCGACGCCCATTATTTCGGCGGTTTCGTACCGGCGCGCTGGAGCGGCATCAATCTCGAGAGCAACGTTCCCGCCTGGCTGACGCCGTTGACCGCGGCCTTCCTGCATGCCGATTTCTACCACCTGCTCTTCAACACGGTGGTGCTCCTCTACTGCGGCAATGCGCTCGAACGACGGATGGGGCCTTCACGTCTCGTGATCCTGTTCGTGGTCGGCGCCTATCTTGCCGCCGTCGCCCAATGGTGGACCGATCCTGCCGCCGCCCTCCCGATGATCGGCGCCAGCGGTGCGGTGAGCGCGCTCATCGGTGCCTACGCCATGACCTTCGGTAGTCGACGCCAGTTGGTCGCATCGCCTGCGCTAAACCGCTTTCTCAACGCCCTGTGGCTGCTCGCCTTCTGGGTCGCGGTCCAATATGCGATCGATTTTGCCGCTGCGCTCGAGAATACGCTGATCGCCACGCCCGCGCATATCGGCGGCTTCCTTGCCGGACTGGTCTTCGCGCGCTGGCTGGTGCCTCCGGCACCGGTTTCCGCGGCGCCTCCAACGATCGAATACTGATACGAAAAAGGCGCCCCGAGCCGCTCGGGACGCCTTTTATCCGATCGCAGGATCGCGGCTTTCATGGCCGCTCCGGTTCAGCCCTCGCTTTCGAGCGCGGCGGTATCGGGCTCGAGCAGGCGGTGCAGGTGCACCACCACATATTTCATTTCGGCATCGTCGACGGTGCGCTGCGCGGCGCCGCGCCAGGCGTCCTCTGCAGCCGCATAGCTGTCGAACAGGCCGACGAGATCGAGGTTGTCGAGATCGGTGAATTCGAGGCCGCGCGGATCCTTGACCCGGCCGCCAAAGACGAGATGAAGCTTGCTCATGGGCGGCCCGCTAGCAGAAGTTGTCCGCCAAGCAAAGCCGCCCGATCAAACATTTAGGCCTCGCTCGTGCCACGGGCCGCTCGGGCGCCCGCTTCGGCCGAACTGCGCGCGGCTTCGCTGACGCCGCGGGCGATGTCACGCACCGCATTCTCGGCGGCATCGGCGGTCAGCCCGCGCTGCTCGAGCTGGCGCTGGCCGGCCTCGCGCGCCGCGTCGAACGCACTGTGGGCGCGGCTGTTGATGTTGCTGCCGACGTCGCGGAGCAATTCCTTCTCGCGGCGGCTGCGCGGAATGAGCGAGCCGATGATGAGGCCGAGGGCAAGGCCGCCGGTCAGCGCGACGAGGGGATTGTTCTCGATGCCTTCGCCGGTCTTGCGGGCACCGGTGCGCGCGCCCTGGCGGGTCTTGTCATAGGCACGCACAGCATTGGCGCGGCTCGTTTCATAGGCGCGGCTGGCACCGTCGCGAACATCGCTTGCAGCCTTGCTCGCCTTCGCCTTGGCCTTGTCTGCAGTCTCGCGTGCCTTGTCGCCGGCGCGCTGGGCCTTGTCCTTCACACTCATCACACATCCTCCGTTTTCTTGTCCTTGGAGCGCCCCTTTGTCGCCTTGGGCGCTTTCTTTTCGGGTTTCTTCTTGTCCTCGATCGGCTTGGTCGCTTCCTGGAATTCGGCGATGCTCGGTGCCTTCGCAGGCGAGCGGCGTTTGCGCCGCGGCGGGGGCTTGGCGCCCGGCGTCTCGCCGAGCGTTGCAGCGGCCGGAGCCTCTTCTTCGCCGCGCGCCGATTGATAGGCCTTCACCGCCATCTCGCCGACGGGCTTGCGAGCCAGGAACAGGCCGATCGCCGCCGCGATCCCGCCCACCAGCCACGGCTTGGCCTTGGCTTCGAGATAGGCGCTGTGCGCGGTATCGCTCGACTTGCGCTTGACCTTTTCCCACGCCTGCTCGGCGAGGAGGTCGGGCGCGAGACGGCGCTTGGCCTCGCCGACCGTATATTTGACCGAGTGCATCAGCTGTGCGCGCTTGGCCTCGACGGCGTTCTTGGCGTCGATCAGTTCGGGGTCGACGCTCATGACCGGCCCTCCAGCTTCTTCTTGCCGACGGTGGCAAACAGCCCCGCCGCGCCGAGAAGCAGCACGGTGGCCACGACGCCGCCGCCCAAGGGGCCGATCAGCGTCGCCAGTGCCAGCGTGATGCCGACCGCGAAGGCGACTAGCGCGGCAATGGCGAAGACCGCCGCGATGCCGAACCAGATGGCCGCCTCCTTGTAGGGCCGCGCCTCGCTCTTCACCTTGACCTTGATGTAATTGACCTCGGCCTCGGCGAGCTCGCGCGCGTCCTCCACCACACGGCCCATCAGGTCGCCGATGGTGTCGTCAGGATCGAAATTCTGCGGATCGGGCCGTTCGGCAACGCTCAACGAAAGTCTCCCGTCAGTCGATCAGGTCGGGATCGCCCGGCCCGCCGGCGGGCAGGTCGTCACTATCGCGCTCGGCATCGAAGCCCGACTGGATCACGCGGGCCAGCGCAAAGCCGACCACGGCGGCAGCGCCGAGCGCGAGGGCAGGGCTCTTCTTCACGAAGGCGCGCACGTCCTCGACCAATTCGTCAGGATCCTTTGCGGCGATCTTCTGCGCGGTCTCGTCGAGATAACGCGCGGTCGAGCGGGCATAGTCACCATATTCGGCGCCAAGCTGCTCGTCGATGCTGCCGGCGGTATCGCCGACGAGGCGCGACATCGAACCGACCGCTTCCGAGCCCTTCGAGAGCCCTTCGCCGATCACACCGCGGGTCTTGCCCGCCGCCTCGCGCGCCACATTCTGCCGTGCCTCGTTCACCTTGGCGACGACCTTGTCCTTCTTGGTCTGGGTGGTTTCACTTTCTTCCACGATCAACTCCGCTTCAAGTTCGCTTCCCGTGGCGGCCGCGCCGGGGATGATCCGGTCGGTGCCTTCGGGCAGATTTTGCGTCTCGGTGGCCATCGAACACTCCTGTACTTTGTGTTTCCCGACCAACCCGCGACCCCCGTTCGTCGTTCCCCCGAAACGACCTGAAATGTTGCGCTGCACAGCCTGTGCGACTAAGCCCCGCGACGAACCGACATCCTACGCCGGATGAACTCATTTCGCTAGAGGAACGACCATGCCCGCCATCATTGATATCTTCGCCCGCCAGATCCTCGACAGCCGCGGCAATCCCACGGTCGAAGTCGATGTCACGCTCGAAGATGGCTCGATGGGCCGCGCCGCCGTCCCCTCGGGCGCCTCGACCGGTGCCCACGAGGCGGTCGAACTGCGTGACGGCGACAAAGCCTATTGGGGCGGCAAGGGCGTGACCAAGGCGATCGCCGCGGTGAACGGCCCGATCTCGGACGCGCTGATGGGCATGGAGGCCGAGGAGCAGGCCGAGATCGACGCCGTGATGGTCGACCTCGACGGCACCGACAACAAGGCCAAGCTCGGCGCCAACGCGATCCTCGGCGTCAGCCTCGCCACCGCCAAGGCCGCCGCCGAAGCCTGTGCGCTGCCGCTCTACCGCTATGTCGGTGGGGTCGGCGCGACCATCCTGCCGGTGCCGATGATGAACATCCTCAACGGCGGCGCCCATGCCGACAATCCGATCGACTTCCAGGAATTCATGATCATGCCCGTCGGCGCCGACAGCTTCTCCGATGCGCTGCGCCACGGTACCGAGATCTTCCACGCGCTGAAGGGCGCCTTGTCCGAGCGCGGCCTGTCGACCGCCGTCGGCGACGAAGGCGGCTTTGCCCCCGCCATCGGCTCGAGCCGCGAGGCGCTCGACCTCATCGGCGAGGCCTGCGATCTGGCCGGCTTCACACTGGGCAAGGAAATCCTCGTCGCGCTCGACTGCGCCGCGACCGAATTCTTCCACGACGGCAAATATGAGCTGAAGGGCGAGGGCCGTTCGCTCACCCCCGCCGAGATGGTCGACGAGCTTGCCAAGCTGGCTGCCGACTATCCCATCGCCTCGATCGAGGACGGCATGGGCGAGGACGACTTCGAAGGCTGGAAGCTGCTGACCGACAAGATCGGCAAGACGGTCCAGCTGGTCGGCGATGATCTGTTCGTCACCAACACCCAGCGCCTGTCGCAGGGCATCAAGGACGGCATGGCCAACTCGCTGCTCGTCAAGGTCAACCAGATCGGCACGCTCACCGAGACCGTCGAGGCCGTCCGCATGGCCCAGAACGCCGGCTACACCTCGGTGATGAGCCATCGTTCGGGCGAGACCGAGGACGCGACCATCGCCGATCTCGCCGTCGCGCTCGCCTGCGGCCAGATCAAGACCGGCAGCCTTGCCCGCTCGGATCGCACCGCCAAGTACAACCAGCTGCTCCGCATCGAGGAAGAGCTGGGCGACAACGGCTGCTACCCCGGCCGCGACGCCTTCAAGGTCGCGCTCGGCAACTGATTCAAATCGGGAATTCAGCCCGAAAAATCAGGTCGTTCCGGCGATAAAAGGACTTGGTGAACGCCGCGTTATATGGTTTAAGTAATGCCATGAGCGTGGGGGCCAAGACATCTGGACTGATGCGGCGGGTGATCGGCCCGTTCTGCGCCGTCGTGCTCATCGGCAACTTCGCCGGTGCGGCCGTGATCGGCGACAACGGGCTGATGGCCTGGGGCGGCTATTATCGCGCGCTCGAGGAACGCCGCGCCGAACTCGCCGACCTCGAGGCCACGCGCGATGCGCTGCGCCACCGCTCAGATCTCCTCGACCCGCGCGCCGCCGATCCCGACATGGCGGAGGAACTGGTGCGCCGCGATCTTGGTTTGATCCGCGAGGACGAGATCATCATCTCGCTCGACTAGGGCGCTTTCCGGCCGGCCTCGACACGGCGTGCGTGAACGTTCACACGTTCTGGCTTCCGTTACGTCAATCCGCGATTGCCAAGCGCCTGTCGTCGCCTCTATAGAGCGCGCGACCAACAGGAGAGATCATGGCGAAGAAACCCGCCAAGAAGGCGCCGGCCAAGACCGCAGCGCCCAAGGAAAATTTCGAACGTCCGCCGCAGCCGACGCGCTATCAGGCAAGCCAGGACGAACTGCTCGAATTCTACAAGCAGATGCTGCTCATCCGCCGCTTCGAGGAGCGCGCCGGCCAGCTTTACGGCCTCGGCCTGATCGGCGGCTTCTGCCACCTCTATATCGGGCAGGAAGCGGTCGCGGTCGGCCTCCAGTCGGCGATGACCGTCGGCAAGGACAGCGTCATCACCGGCTACCGCGACCATGGTCACATGCTGGCCTACGGCATCGATCCCAACGTCATCATGGCCGAACTGACCGGCCGTGCCGCCGGCATCTCCAAGGGCAAGGGCGGCTCGATGCACATGTTCTCGGTCGAGCACGGCTTCTACGGTGGCCACGGCATCGTCGGCGCGCAGGTGTCGCTCGGCACCGGTCTCGCCTTCAAGCACCAGTATAGCGAGGATGGCGGCGTCAACCTCAGCTACTTCGGTGACGGCGCGGCCAACCAGGGCCAGGTCTACGAGAGCTTCAACATGGCCGAGCTCTGGAACCTCCCGATCATCTACGCGATCGAGAACAACCATTATGCGATGGGTACGAGCGTGAAGCGTCACAGCTCCGAGCCCGAGCTCTACAAGCGCGGTGAAAGCTTCCAGATCCCCGGCATCCAGGTCGACGGCATGGACGTGCTCGCGGTGCGCGGCGCGGCAGAAGTCGCGCTCGAATGGACCCGCTCGGGCAAGGGCCCGATCCTTCTCGAGCTGATGACCTATCGCTATCGCGGCCACTCCATGTCGGATCCCGCCAAATATCGCACCCGCGACGAGGTCGAGGGCTTCCGCGGCGAGCGCGATCCGCTCGAGCAGGCCAAGCAAGAACTGCTGTCGATGGGCGCCTCCGAAGATGATCTCAAGGCGATCGACAAGGAGATCAAGGAGCGCGTGAAGGAGGCGGCCGACTTCGCCGAGCACGCCCCCGAACCCGAACCTTCCGAGCTGTACACCGACGTTCTGGTGGAGAATTACTGATGGCCACCGAACTGAAAATGCCCGCGCTCTCGCCCACGATGGAAGAGGGCACGCTCGCCAAGTGGCTCAAGGCCGAAGGTGACAGCGTCGCCGCCGGCGACATCATCGCCGAGATCGAGACCGACAAGGCGACGATGGAATTCGAAGCCGTTGACGAAGGCGTCCTCCTCAAGATTCTCGTGCCCGAAGGCACCGACAATGTCGCGGTCGGCACCGCCATCGCGATGATCGGCGAGGAAGGCGAGGAGGCCGACGCGCCTGCCGCCGCCCCCGAAACCCCCGCGCCCGCGCCGAGCGAGGGCGAGGGCAAGGCGATCGGCCGCGAGGAGACTTCCGCGCCGATCACGCAGGACCTGCCCGCTACCGAGAAGGTCAGCCACGTCGACGCCGACCTTCCCGAAGGCACGGAAATGCAGGCGACCACCGTGCGCGAGGCATTGCGCGATGCGATGGCCGAGGAAATGCGTTCCGACGACCGCGTCTTCGTGATGGGCGAGGAAGTCGCCGAGTATCAGGGCGCCTACAAGGTCACCCAAGGGTTGCTCGACGAATTCGGCGCCCGCCGCGTCATCGACACGCCGATCACCGAATATGGCTTTGCCGGCATCGGGTCGGGCGCGGCGATGGGCGGCCTTCGCCCCGTCATCGAGTTCATGACCTTCAACTTCGCCATGCAGGCGATCGACCACATCATCAACTCGGCGGCCAAGACCAATTACATGTCGGGCGGCCAGATGCGCTGCCCGATCGTCTTCCGCGGCCCCAATGGCGCAGCTTCGCGCGTCGCCGCGCAGCACAGCCAGAACTATGGCCCGTGGTACGCCTCGGTCCCCGGCCTCATCGTCATCGCGCCCTATAGCGCGGCCGATGCCAAGGGCCTTCTCAAGGCCGCGATCCGTTCGGAAGACCCGGTCGTCTTCCTCGAGAACGAGCTGCTCTATGGCCAGAACTTCGACGTGCCGCAGGTCGACGACTATGTCTTGCCCATCGGCAAGGCCCGCATTGCCCGTGAAGGCAAGGACGTCACCATCGTCTCTTATTCGATCGGTGTCGGCGTCGCGCTCGATGCGGCCAAGAAGCTTGCTGACGAGGGCGTGGACGCCGAGGTCATCGACCTTCGTACGCTGCGCCCGCTCGACAAGGGCACGGTGCTTGCCAGCCTCGCCAAGACCAATCGCATGGTCTGCGTCGAGGAAGGCTGGCCCGGCTGCTCGATCTCGTCCGAGATCGCCGCCATCGCGATGGAGGAAGGGTTCGACGATCTCGACGCCCCCGTCCTTCGCGTGACCAACGAGGATGTGCCGCTCCCTTATGCCGCCAACCTCGAAAAGCTCGCGCTGATCAAGCCCGAGCAGGTTGTCGAGGCGGTAAAGAAGGTCACCTATCGCTGAGGGCGCGCTGACGCCCGACCGGGCGCTGGCGCTCACCCATTTTCCGGCACCGTTGCGTGATGCGGTCGAGGCGGTCCTCCGTCTCGACGCCACGCTGGCCGAAGTCGTCGCTGCCACCACCGAGCCGATGATCGGGACGATCCGGCTCGCCTGGTGGCGCGAGGCGCTGGAAAAACTCGACCGCGAGACGGCGCCCGCCGAGCCGCGCCTCGCCGCCTTAGGGACCCATGTCCTGCCGCGCGGCGTGACCGGCGCGATGCTGTCCCGGATCGAGGACGGCTATGCGACCCTCCTCGAAAATCCCGTCGACCTCGATCGGGTGGGGCAGGGGGGCGCCGCGCTTTTCGAGGCGATTGCCACCCTCATCGGCAAGGACGACCCCTATCTTGGCAAGGCCGGCGCGCTCGCGATGCTCTCGCGAGTGCGTGGCCTCGTGCCCGATGAGGTGACGCCCAGGGCCCATGCCCTGATGCGCGAGCTCAAGGGCCATCGTTTTCCACGCGCTTTGCGCCCGCTCACGCTGCTGGCCCGGCTCGCGGCGCGCGACTTCCTGCGCGCCGAGCCAGAACCCGAGGCCACCCCGGGACGCGCGTTCGCCATGCTGAGCCACCGTCTTTCGGGGATCGTATCGGGAGCGAATTGACCGCGGCAGCGCCACTGGGCTAGGACGGCATCGCCGGATCGCCAGAGGGGGAAGCGCTTATGCTTCGCTGGATCACCGGTATTGCTGCCACGCTAGTCGCTGCCACGGGCGCTGTGCTCATCGCCCGCGGGCAACCGAGCGAGGAACCTCTGCTAGCCGAAGCGCCCGAGGCGCCGGCGCAGGTTCCCGGCGATGAGCCGCGCGACCTGCCGATCATCCCCGAGATCAGCGAGCCTCCCGCCGCCGACCCGCTGAGCAAGGAAGAAAAGCGGTTCAACCGTGTCGACAAGGACGGCGACGAGATCATCACCCTGTCGGAGATGGTCCATCCGCGCCGGAACCGCTTCGCCAGTCTCGACCTCGACGGTGACGGCACGCTCCGCTTCGAGGAATGGGCGATCACCACCATCGAGAAGTTCGAGGGCGCCGATGCCGACGGCGACGCCCAGCTCAGCCGCAGTGAATATGCGACCACCGCTCCCAAGCCGCGCAAGCCGCGACCCGCCTGCGACTGCTGACTATTCGGCGGCTTGCGTCTCGAGGACCGGCGGTGCCTTGTCGTCGAGCCCCTGCTCGCCAAGCCAGAGCGCGAAAGCCTCGCGGGCGCGCGCCGTATATTTGAGGCGGCGGTTGGCCTTCTTCATCTTGCCTTCGATCGGCGGCATCAGCCCGAAATTGATGTTCATCGGCTGGTAGGTCTCGGCCTCCGCGCCGCCGGTGATGTGCGACAGGAGCGCGCCGAAGGCGGTCTCGACCGGTGGTGCCTCGAAGCGCTCGCCCTTGGCCTCCGCCGCGGCAAAGCGCGCCGCCATCATCCCCACCGCCGCGCTTTCGAGATAGCCCTCGCAGCCCGTGATCTGTCCCGCAAAGCGGATATGCGGCATCGACTTCAGCCGCAGCTGCTCGTCGAGCAATTCGGGCGAGCGGATGAAGCTGTTGCGATGGATCCCGCCGAGGCGCGCGAATTCGGCCTTCTCGAGCCCCGGGATCATCCGGAAGATCTCGGTCTGCGCGCCATATTTGAGCTTGGTCTGGAAGCCGACGATGTTCCATAGCGTGCCAAGCGCATTGTCCTGCCGCAGCTGGACCACCGCATAGGGCCAGCGCCCCGTCCGCGGATCATCGAGACCGACCGGCTTCATCGGCCCGTGGCGCAGCGTGTCCACCCCGCGCTCGGCCATCACCTCGATCGGCATGCAGCCCTCGAAATAGGGCGTGTCCTTCTCCCAGTCCTTGAACTCGGTCTTGTCGCCGTCGACCAGCGCCTGGACGAAGGCTTCATATTGCGCCTTGTCCATCGGGCAGTTGAGATAGTCCTTCCCATCGCCCTTGTCCCAGCGCGACTGGAACCAGGCCACGTCCATGTCGACGCTGTCCTTGTGGACGATGGGCGCGATGGCATCGAAGAAGGCGAGGGCGTCCTTGCCGGTCGCTTTGGCGATGCTGTCGGCGAGCGCCGAGCCGGTGAGGGGGCCGGTCGCGACAATCGTCAGCCCTTCCTCGGGCAGCACATCGACCCGCTCGCGCACCACCTCGATGTCGGGATGCCCCGCAACCGCATCGGTCACGGCCTGCGCAAAGGCCTCGCGGTCAACGGCCAGCGCCGATCCCGCGGGCACCTTATGCTCGTCGGCCTTGGCCATGATAAGCGAGCCGAGGCGCCGCATTTCCTGGTGCAGCAGCCCGACCGCGTTGGAGTTGGCATCGTCCGAGCGGAAGCTGTTCGAGCAGACCATTTCGGCGAGCCGGTCGCTCTCGTGCGCTGGCGTGGTGTCGCCGCCGCCGCGCATTTCGAACATGCGTACCTTCACGCCGGCCTGCGCAAGCTGCCAGGCCGCCTCCGAGCCCGCGAGCCCGCCACCGATGATCGTCACTTGGCTTGTCATGGGGCGGCGCTTTAGCGTTTCTTAAGGTCGTTCGTCGAGAAAAAGCTTGCACGGCGCGACCGCCGGATTAAGCCCGTCCCAAATCTACGACTACAAGGTGTTTTCATGCGCTTCCTTACTGCCGCAGCGGTGCTTCTCGCCACGACCGCCACGACCCCCCTCATCGCCCCGCAGGCGGCTGCGGCTGCTGCCGTGCAGCCCTGCACGCCCGAGAGCTGCTACGAGGCGGGCGCGCTGCGCAAGGATCTCCTGCGGCTGCACCGCAAGCTGCCGACGATGGTGCATAACCTCTACGCGCAGGCCGAGGAGGAAGAGTTCGAGGAAGCCTATGCCGAGGCACGCCGCGCGATCCTGACCGACATGCCCAAGGCCAAGGCGCATCTCCTGTTCCAGCGCTACCTCACCACCGCGCAAATGGCCCATCTCAAGACCGACGCGCTTATCGCTGACGCCATCACCCATTTCCAGGAAGGCGGGCGCGTCCTGCCGTTCAACATCCGCGTGGTCGACGACGGCCTTCTCGTCACGCCCTTCCTGATCGGCAGCGACACGCTTCCCAACGGGTCGATCATCACCTCGATCAATGGCGAGGCCACTTATGACGTCCTCGACCGGATGGGCGCGCTCATCGCCGCCGATACCGAGGACATGGTCTATGCCATCGCCGAACAGGGCTTTCCCTTCTACTACTACCTCCTCGAGGGCGAGGTCAGCCAGCTCCAGCTCGACATCATCCGCCCCGACGGCACCAAGGCGAGCATCGACTATTATGTCGGCGGCACCATCCGCGACATGGAGGAACTGGGTGCCGGCGTTACCGAGGAAGACCCGGACGCGGTGGACTTCTCGACCCGCGAGGTCAGCTTCCCCGGCAATGGCATCGCCTATCTGCGACCCGGGCCGTTCGGCAATATCGAGGGCGAACCGCGTCCCGAGGGCGTGGCTTACGACCCGACCGCCTTCGAGGCGTTCCTGACCGATGCGTTCGACCGGATCGCCGCCGAGGGCTCGACCGACCTTCTCATCGACCTGCGCGACAACCCGGGCGGCGACAACAGCTTCTCCGACCTGCTCGTCGCACGCATCGCCGACAAGCCCTTCCGCTGGGCCTCGCGCTTCGAGGTCCGCGCCAGCGCCGAGAACAAGGCGCGCGTCAATGCGACGAGCCCCGAGCCGGGCAGCCTGTCGGCCCAGATGAAGGACCTCGAACTGGCGACCGCCGATGGCGCCATCTATTCGGTCGAACTGCCCGAGGTCGCGCCGCGCGCCGACAACCGTTTCGACGGCCGCGTCTGGGTGCTGGTCGACCGCCACAGCTATTCCAACGCCGTCGTCACCGCCGCCACGCTCCAGGATCATGGCTTCGCCACCGTCCTCGGCGAGGAGACCCGCGACGTTGCCACGACCTTCGGCTCGGCCGAACAGTTCACGCTTCCCGAAACCGGCATCGTCGTGACCTATCCCAAGAGCTTCATCGTCCGCCCGAGCGGACTGGAGTCCGATAGCTACATCGAGCCCGACGAGGAGTTTTTCGACCTCGCCCTGGGCCGCGAGGAAGCAGACATGCTCGAGCGCGCCATCGCCGAAATCGAGGCATCGCGCTAGGGCACCCCGACCCCACCGAACACCAACCACTGAAAACAACAGGTATCATGCGTTCAAAACTTCTCGCGCTGGCGTTGCTTGCCGGCACCTCCACCCTTGTCCTTCCCGCCACCGCGCAGGACGAAACGGCCGAGTGCACCGCCGAGAGCTGCTACAGCGCCGAAGCGGTCCGTGCCGACATTACCGAGCTCTACGCGGTGCTGCAGGCGCGTCACCCGAACCTCTACGCGCGCACCGACAAGGCGCAGTACGACATGTTCGTTGAGGGCCTGATCGATGACGTGACCGGCCCGATGCCCAAGGCCGAGGCGCATTTCATGTTCCAGCAGTTGCTCGCCAAGGCGCGCACCGCGACGACCTTCACCAGCGCCCATATGGAGGACCTGTTCGCCGCCCTCGCCGGGGGTGGCAAGCTGTTCCCGCTCAACGTGCGGTTCGACGGCATGAAGATGGTCCTCAAGTCCCATGCGGCCGAGGATGACAGCCTCCCTCCCGGCACCGAGATCGTCGCGATCAATGACATCGAGACCAACTGGCTCGGCATGTACTTCGACCCCTTCGTGTCGGCCGAGAACAATGACGTGATCCGCGCCCAGCTTGCCAATGGGCTGCCGATGTACCTTCCGTTCCTGTTGGAGGGTGCTGAAACGCTCCAACTGACCGTCGACCGTGACGGCACCAACGAGACCGTCACCGTGGCCGCCGTCGACATGGCGACCTTCGAGGCGATCACCGCCGCGCGTGGCGACGAGGCACCCGAGGCCGACAAACCCGAAAAGCTCTTCGTCGACGACAGCGGCATCGCCTATTTCCGCCCCTCCTTCGCCCCCAATGAGGGCGCGGTGTCGGACGCCTTCGCGACCATCAACGCGGCGGGAGCCAGCGACCTGCTGATCGACCTTCGTGACAGTCTTGGCGGCGATCTCGACCGCTTCGCCCCCGTCCTTGCCCATATCGCAGGCGCGCCCTTCGTGATGACCGGCGCCGTCAGCGAGCGGCTGGAGGACGGCACGCTCGCCGAGCAGGGCGCCACGACCTTCCAGCCCGTGGAGGGCGGTTTCGGCGGCACCGTCTGGATCCTCGTCGACGAAAGCACGCGCGGCGAGACCGTTCGCGTCGCCGCCGCCGCGCAGGACCAGCGCCTCGCCACCATCCTCGGTCGCCCGACCGTCGACCTTGCTTCGGGATTTGCCGGCAAGGCACGCCATACGCTGGCCAACAGCGGCGTGAAATTCAGCATGCCGACGCGCTACATGTTGCGTGCCAGCGGCGACGATACGGGCGAGGGCGTCACCCCCGACATGGGGCTGTCCGGCGACGACCTCCTCGAGGCCGCGATGCGGCACATCGGGTTCGAGAAGGACGCCCGCTAGGACGCGTCTAAACCGGCCAAGGAAAAGGCCCGCGTGTCGCCGTGACACGCGGGCCTTTTTCATTCGGCAGGCGAGGGACCTCAGCTCAGCACTTCGGGCGGTGCCTCGACCTTGGTCTCCTCGTTGATCAGCTTCTCGATTTCACCGAGCGGCTGGTTGGTCATTTCCTTGTCGATCTCGAGCACGGTGCGCTTCTCGGTCTCCTTGTGGAGCTTCTTGCGCAGCTCGCCGAGCGTCTTCGGCGGGGCGATGATGACCAGCTTCTCGAAATCGTTCGACAGCGCGCGGCTGTTGATCCGGTCGGCCGCCTCATGCGCCCAGCGGTCTTCCTCGAGCTGGTGGAAATCGGTCTCCTCGTAGGAGGAGCGGCCGGGCGAGCCCGACATGAAGACGCTTCCCGGCTCGTCGGTCGACAGGTCGCGGTCGGGCGCATCCTCGCGCGCCGCCTTCTTCTCGACCTGCAGTTTCATATATTCGCCGTCGCCTTCGTTACGAAGGAACAGCATTTTCCGTCCGTCGGTGACGAGGACAAGCGTGTCGTTGGCAATACCCATGGGGCCTCCTCATTCTACTGGTTTCCCAGTCAACGAAGAGGCCCCATGTGCCGTTCCTGTCATTCGCCGTCGGCAGGCCCCGCCGCGTCGTCGCTGTCGGTCATCGCACCCGTCGTCGGCGACACGGTCTTGTCATCGCCCTGCAGGTCGGCAGCCGCCGCTTCCTCGGCCTCGTTCTCGGGCTCTTCTTCCTCGTCGATCCGCGCGACCGAGACAACCTTCTCGTTCTTGGCGACCTTGAAGATGGTCACGCCCTGCGTGTTGCGACCCGCGATGCGGATGTCGGCAACCGTGGTGCGGATCATCTTGCCCTGGTCGGTGACGAGCATGAGCTGCTCGCCCGGCTCCACCGGGAAGCTCGCCACCACGCCGCCGTTGCGCTCGGAGGTGACGATGTTCGCCACGCCCTGGCCGCCGCGACCGGTGACGCGATATTCGAAGGTCGAGGTACGCTTGCCATAACCGTTCTCGGTGATGGTGAGGAGGAACTGCTCCTTCTCCGCAAGGCGCGCATAGCGTTCGGGGCTGAGCCCTTCCGCGCTGTCATTGTCGCGCCAGATCGGCGACTTGAGGTAGGCATCACGCTCCTCGCGGGTCGAGCCGGTCGAGGTGAGGATCGACATGGAGATGACCTTGTCGTCGTCGAGCAGCCTGATGCCGCGCACGCCGGTCGAGGCGCGGCTGGCGAATTCGCGTACCTTGGTCGCCTCGAAGCGGATCGCCTTGCCGTTTTGGGTGGCGAGCAGCACGTCGTCATCCTCGGTCAAGAGGTCCACGCCGATCAGGCGATCGACCGGCTTGCCATCCTCGCCCTCGTCGAACTTCATCGCGATCTTGCCGTTCGACGGCACGTTGGTGAAGGCGTCCATCGCGTTGCGGCGGACGGTGCCGCCCTCGGTGGCGAACATGATGTGCAGGTCGGCCCATTCCTCCTCGTCGCGGGGGAGGGGCAGGACGGTGGTGATCTTCTCGCCATCCGCCAGCGGCAGGAGGTTGATCATCGGGCGCCCCTTGGCGGTCGGCCCGCCCTCGGGCAGCTTCCACACCTTCATGCGGTAGACCTTGCCGAGGTTGGAGAAGAACAGCACCGGATTGTGGGTCGTCGTCACGAACAAGTTGGTGACGATATCCTCGTCCTTGGTGCTCATGCCGCTACGGCCCTTGCCGCCGCGCTTCTGTTCGCGGAACAGGGCGAGCGCGGTGCGCTTGATGTAGCCGGTGTGGGTCACCGTCACGACCATGTCCTCGACCTCGATGAGGTCCTCGTCCTCGATGCCGTCGGCGGCGGGGGCGAGTTCGGTCTTGCGCGGCGTGGCATATTGCTCCTCGACCTCGTCGAACTCCTCGCGCATCACCTCGTAGAGGCGGGCACGGTTCGACAGGATCTCGAGCAGTTCCTCGATGGTGGCGCGCAGTTCCTCGAGCTCGCTGCCGATCTCGTCGCGGCCGAGCTGGGTAAGGCGATGCAGGCGCAGTTCGAGGATCGCCTTCACCTGCGCTTCGGACAGGCGATAGACATCGCCGATATGGTCGGACTTCTGCCCCTCGACGAGCTCGATGTAGGGCAGGATCTCGCCGATCGGCCATTCCTTGGTGATCAGCTTTTCGCGCGCCTCTGCCGGTGTGCCCGAGCCACGGATCATCGCCACCACCTCGTCGAGGTTGGTGACCGCGACGACAAGGCCGAGCAACAGGTGCGCCCGCTCGCGCGCCTTGTTCAGCTCGAACTTCGAGCGATTGGTGATGACCTCTTCGCGGAATTTCACGAAGGCCTCGATCATGTCGCGCAGGTCGAGCGTCTCGGGCTTGCCGCCACGGATCGCCAGCATGTTGGCGGCGAACGAGCTCTGCGCCGGCGTGTGGCGCCACAGCTGGTTGAGGACCACGTCGGGGGTCGCGTCACGCTTGCACTCGATGACGATGCGCACGCCCTCGCGGTTGGACTCGTCGCGGATGTCGGCGACGCCCTCGATGCGCTTGTCCTTGGCCGCTTCGGCGATCTTCTCGACGAGACCCGCCTTGCCGACCTGGAAGGGGATTTCGGTCAGCACGATCTGGCGCTTGTCGCCGCGGCCTTCCTCGATCTCGTACTTGGAACGCAGCACCATCGAGCCGCGGCCCGTGGTGTAGGCCGAGCGGATGCCGCTCGCGCCGAGAAGCTGCGCGCCGGTCGGGAAATCGGGGCCTTTCACATATTCCATCAGCCCTTCGACGCTGATGGCGGGATCCTCGATATAGGCCTTGCAGGCCTGGATGACCTCGCCGAGATTGTGCGGCGGGATGTTGGTGGCCATGCCGACCGCGATGCCGCCCGCGCCATTGACGAGGAGGTTGGGGAAGCGGGCGGGAAGGACCGTCGGCTCGCTCTCCGAACCGTCATAATTGTCCTGGAAGGCGACCGTGTCCTTTTCGATATCGCCGAGCAGGAAGTTCGCCACCTTGGCAAGGCGCGCTTCGGTGTAACGCATGGCGGCGGGCGGATCGGGGTCCATCGAGCCGAAGTTGCCCTGGCCGTCGATGAGCGGCACGCGCAGACTCCAGTCCTGCGTCATGCGCGCGAGCGCGTCATAGATCGCGCTGTCGCCGTGGGGGTGATATTTACCCATCACGTCACCGACGATGCGGCTCGACTTGCGGTAGGGACGACCCGCGACATAGCCCGCTTCCTGGCAGGCGTAGAGGATGCGGCGGTGCACCGGCTTCAGGCCGTCGCGCACGTCGGGCAGCGCGCGGCTGACGATGACGCTCATCGCATAGTCGAGATAGCTCGACTTCATCTCGTCGACGATCGAGATGGGCTCGATGTCGCGGCGGGGTTCGAGGGTGTCGACGGGCGTATCGGCCACGGGCAGTTCCTGTCAGCTAATCTGTACGAACAGTCGAACGGCGAGGACCGCCGTCGATTCACCTGAAAAGCTAGCAGGAGCCCTCAGGAGGGCCAAGAACAATCGTCAGGGTTGACGTTAACGGAAAGCAGATCAGCCTTCGCGGACGAACAGCGGGGCGTTTTCGGACGATCCGTCCTCGTCATAGGCCCACCCATCGCGGTCGAAGCCGCGGAGCGCCGCGACGCTGTCGATCCGTTCGTCACAGACCCAGCGCGCCATGCTCCCGCGCGCCACCTTGGCAGCGAAGCTCTGGAACTTCAGGCCCTTGGCGGTGCGCACGCGAAAATCGGGCTCGACGATGGTGACCGTCTTGGGAAGCTGCCCCTTCACCACCTCGTAATATTCGTTGGAGGCAAGGTTGAGCAGGGTCATCGACCCTTCCTCGCGAAGCTGCTTCTTCAGCTCCTTGGCCACCGCATCGCCCCAATGGTCGGTGAGCTTGCCCTTCTCGCCCTCGGCCGGACTCCAACCCGTGCCCATCTCGAGGCGGTAGGGGCGCATGCGATCGAGCGGGCGCAGCATGCCGTAGAGCCCCGACAGGATGCGGACATGGTCCTGCGCGAAGGCGACCGTGTCCTCGTCGGCGCTCTTGATGTCGAAACCGCGATAGACGTCACCCGAGAACGTGCGGATCGCGGGGCGCGTCTCATTGTCGAAAAAGCCGTCGTAACGCTCGGCATTGAGGGTCGCGAGCTTGTCCGAGATCCCCATGATCCGCTTGAGATCATCGGCCGACAGCTTGGCCGCGGCGCGCGCGATCTGCGCCGCCTGCCGCTCGAAGCGGGGGACGGTGGGTTCTTCGGGGTAGGGGCTCGTCTCGTCGAGCGACTTGGCAGGCGACAGGATAATCAGCATGGCCCGAGCGCTAGCCGATCGCCGCGCCAGCGTCAAAAAGGCCTTTGGTCCCGCTGAAGCGAGGATAACGGGGCTTTCAACGCGCGTTCAGGCGGCAACAGCTATATCCGTCGCCAAGCGGGCCTTTCGCCGGGCGGGAACCTCGGCTAACGGACCCGCAACGAGAATCCAGGAGAATTTCATGAAGACCAGTCTTGCAGCACTCGCCCTCGGCCTCGCCAGCGTGGCGCTTCCCGCCACCGCCTCGGCCACCGTGGCCAAGCAGGAAGAAGCCGCGCAGCCGCAGGTGACGCTGTCGAAGGAAGCACAGGGTGCGATCGTGGCACTCAAGGAAGCCGTCGATGCCGGCAACACCGCCGCCATTCCCGGGCTCTATGACGCTGCCATCGCCGCCTCGGTGCGTCCCGATGACGTCTATTACGCCAACGTGCTCAAGCTGCAGGCCGGCATCAACACCAGCGACGTGAAGATGCAGGGCGAAGGCCTCATGGGCATGGCCGGCTCGGGCTGGGGCGATCCCGCCGCGCTGGCCGGTGACATGCTGACCGTCGCCAACAGCAACCTCGGCGAGGGCAATCTCGCTTTTGCCCGCGAGATGCTGATAAAGGTTGACGAACTCACCCCGAACAACCCGTCGGTCGCCGTGCTGATCGGCGAGACCTATTACCAGGAAGACATGCCGGGCGAAGCCGCCACTGCCTTCCAGAAGGCGATCGCGCTCCAGCGCGCCTCGGGCCAGCCGGTTGCCGACAACTGGTACCGCCGCGCCATCCAGACGCTGCAGGAAGCCGACATGGCCGTTCCGGCCCCGCTGCTCCTGGGCTGGGCCGCCGACCACCCCAATGCCGACGTACTCGGCAGCTCGGTGCGCATCTACGGCCGCGCCTCGGGCTTCTCGGGCAAGGAACTCATCGACCTGTGGCGCTACCAGCGCGCGGTCGAAGCGCTGAAGAGCGAATATGAATATGCCTCCTTCGCGGACGAGCTGTTCGAAGCCGGCTATCCCGGTGAAGCGCTGAAGGTGCTCGAGGAAGGTGTCGCCGCCGGTGCGATCGACGCCAACAAGCAGTCGATGAAGGATCGCCTCTCGCGTGCCCGCAGCGCCGCTTCGGGCGACCTCGACGGCATCGGTTCCGACGCGCAGGCCGCGCGTTCGGCGGCGGAGGCCACCCGCGCCATCGCCACCGGCGACCTCTATTATGGCTATGACGACTTCGCCAATGCCGCGAGCCTCTACGAGGTCGCGCTGTCGAAGAATGGCGTCGATGCCGACCTCATCAATCTGCGCCTCGGTGCGGCCCGTGCCCGTGCCGGCGACTTCGCCGGTGCCCGTGCGCCGCTCGAAGGCATCACCGGCAAATACGAAACGCTCGCCAAATTCTGGCTCGCGTGGATCGACAGCCAGGGCTGATCGGACGCAGATCGAGACGGGAAGGGCGTCGGACCACGCGGTCCGGCGCCCTTTTTGCGTTCGTGGGACGCCTGTTCCAAAACGGGATGGTTAACGGAGTCTTACTGGCCCGTGATGGCGCGTTCAGGCCAGTTCTTCCCTGTCGGAATCCCTCGACACGGAGAATGGAATAAGCGTGCGCTTCGACGACCGCCTTGCGACATTGCTCACCCTGCCGGTGGCGGGGCCGCATTCGCGCAGCGTGCGCTGGCGTCAGCTGGTCGAGCTTGCCGCGCGCATGAGCGAGGCGGGCGATGTCGACAGCGCACCGATGGTCGCCGCACTGGCAGTGATCCGCTCCGAACGCGAGGCGATCCCGCTGGGTGTCCGCAGCGCCGCGGCACGCGCAGTGGCGGGACGCGCCCTCGATCCGAAGATGCTCCTCCTCTTCGCCGAAGAGGAGCTGGCGGTCGCCGCGCCAGTGCTCGCCGCCGTGGACGCCGACAGCGAAACGCGCAGCCGCCTGCTAGAGGCTTCCCGCGACGACACCCGCCGTTTCCTCGAGGCGCTATGGCCCGATGCCGAAGCCCCGCCCGCGCCGCCGCCGCCCGAGGCGCGCGCCGGTCGCCGGCTCGGCGAGGTTGTCGAACAGCTCAAGGCCGCGCGCGACCGGCTCGCCGACAAGGTGGACGAGGCGGTCGATACGCCCGTCATCGCGCCGCGCCACGACCCCGCGCCGATCACGCACCGCGCCGCCGATGTAACGCTGCTCGATCCCGAGACCATCACGTCCTTCGACTGGGAAAGCGGCCCCGACGGCGCGCTCATCTGGGTCGAGGGCGCACCGCGCGGCGCGCTCATCGGTTTTTCCCTGTTCGCCGACCGCTCGCTGGCCGAGACCGTGGGGATGCGCCAACCCGTCGAGGGCATGGAGATCGCTTTTCCGGGCCTGCCCGGCAAATGGCGGATGGCGGCGACCCCTCACCATGACGAGGAAAGCGGTATCTTCCTCGGCTATCGCGGCCATGCGCGTCGCAGCGACCGCGCCCAAGGAGCGGAGGACGGGGCAGGGGACCAGCCTGCCGCTCCGACGCCGTCCATCGCCGCCGGCCTGCCGCAGGATCCCGCGATGCTCCGCGAGCTCGTCCACGAGATCAAGACGCCGCTCAATGCGATCATCGGTTTTGCCGAGATCATCGACGGCCAGTATCTCGGCCCCGCGCACCGTCGATACCGCGAGCGGGCCGCCGAAATCGTCGCGCAGGCGCGCATCCTCCTCGAGGCCATCAAGGACTTGGATTTCGCCGCGCGGCTCCAGTCGCGCGACCGCAGTCCCGAGCCGATGGCGATGGGTGCCCTGCTCGAAAATCTGCGCGAGCAGCTCGAAGCCCAAGCCGACCGCTGCGGCGTGCGGCTCGACATCGCCTCGCCAAGCGAGAGTGATGCGACCTGCACCACTGACGGCGCGCTCGCCACCCGCCTCGTCGAGCGGCTCGTGGGTGCGCTGATTGACGCAGGTGCCAAGGGCGAGGAACTCCGCATCGGCCTTGCCAGCGGAACGGATGGCTGCGCCCTCGAGGCCGCATTGCCGCGCAGCCTTGCCGACACGCCGGAGGAAGATCTCGTCGACCCCGCGCTGGTGGTCGACCGCGAAGGCAAGGCGCTCCTCGGCGCCGGCTTCTCGCTGCGGCTCGCGCGCGGCCTCGCCCGCGTCGGCGGCGGCGACCTGCTGTTCGAGGACGGGCGCGCCCGCCTCGTCCTGCCGCGCGCGGGCTGACACCAAGCCGCTTGCCAGCCCCCGCAGCGTCTCGCTAGGGGAGGGCTGTGCCCGGGGGGCGCGTAGCTCAATTGGTTAGAGCCGGCCGCTCATAACGGCTTGGTTGCGGGTTCGAGTCCTGCCGCGCCTACCACCCCGAAGCAAATATCGAGTAAAATCAATAGCATAGGCATTGCGCCATTGGCTCCACATGGAGCCAGCCTAAGTGGTTGATTCCATTGGTTTGGCTGAGTCTGCAAGCCATTTGATGGTTAAGTTTTTGAAATATCTGGACTTCTACCCCCCCCACCAGCTGCATGCGGAAGCAAGGCCTGAAATTGTTTTCTAGAATTTCGGTTTTCGGTACCGATCCTAATCAATCTAGATGCCGAATGCTGATCACTATCTACAGCAACGTTCAGTGAGGGCTGATTGGCTTTCATGGTATTTGCACCAGCCGCACCGGAAGCTAGGGTCGTTGGATGATATCAGAAAAGTCGCAACCTGATCATAATCGTCCCTCAGTTCCTCCCATCGTGTACAAATACGTCACAGCGGAACGCCTCGATGTCCTCAAACATCGAAAAATTCGCTTCACGCCTCCGGTAAATACAAATGACATTTTTGAGGTTCGCCAGACCTTCGATTTACTGGCAGGGCCAAAGCTCAAAGAATTCTTCGCTGAAAGGGTCGATGAGATTGATGTGGATGAGCAGATTACGGAAGCCCTCAAGGGTACACCATTAGCTGGGATGACCGCAGAAACGGTGAGGACACTATTCAGCGTTACCGTCGGGGGAGATATGGACAGCATGCTGCGAGCTCAGATCGGCAGCTTCTTAAACGATCAATTTTTCCCCACGATAAACGCCTCCCAATCAATCGATAACATGCTGACCAAGCTTGGCAGCGACCTCATTTGCTTATCGCTTACGGAGCGCTTTGATAGCTCACCGATGTGGGCGCATTATGCAGGTAATTCATCAGGTTTTGTCATCGCATTTGACACCAATGACGCTTTATTCCTGCGAGGTGAGGAGGGCAGCCGACAAGGGCTCCAAAAAATCACCTATTTCGACGGCACGATTCCAGAGTTGATGGACGACCCGTACGCCGCGCTGATGTCAAAGCAGTTGGATTGGCAATACGAACGAGAGTGGCGTCTCTACCTCAAAGCAGAAGAGGCCGCTGAAATTCGGGAAGTCGGCAACGACTTAGTTCATCTCGTCGAGTTCCAGAAGACAGCTGTGCAGCGGGTGGTGCTAGGACTTCGAGCGGCCGCCAGCCTGGAAGCGGAACTTAGCGAGTTGCTGGAACGAGATTACCCGGGGGTCGGTCTTTCAAGGGTTAGAGCCGATCGAACGACCGCTTCGCTAATCGAGGAAAAGATCTTTTGACTGTCCGGAGTGCAATTCGTGAGTGGTGACACCAACATACCGACTCTATCCGAGATACTTGCTAAAGATGCTGTCAATCGGAGGGGAGGCAACTCTTGGGCACATTACGTAGAAGTCACGCCTCGCCTTCTCGCAATGATCAGCCTGCACGATTGCGAAGAGCAATTGGGGCGCGCGAAGACCGAGCCTCTGAGACTGGCGCAGGCAGCGAAGTCTGCACACCTCGCGCTACAATCAGCACTGATTGATGCGCTGGCAGGATCAGCCAGCATCGGCGCCTATGACGAGAAGCTGCGATCTCAGTATTTATCCTACTTCGAGAACACGCGCGCAGGCCTAGCCGATCTGCCAAAGAGCGACCGCGTTATGAGCTTCAACAGGCTGCTCGCAAAGGCGACGGAACAGCCGATGGAATGGAGTGGTCGCTCGCTCGAAGTTTCTGATGACGAACGGGACGCGCTTGAAAGGCTGTCCTTCCTTCGCGACCGCATAGAGCATCCTAGACCCGATACGTGGCTGATCGAACCACAGTTCATTTCGTTGACGCTGCCAGTAGCAGCAAGGCTGACCCTCCGGCTACTCGACGAGCGCAGCCATCACTATGAGGAGGGCCATCGTCAGATTCTCGACAATACGGTGGCTACGATTACCAATTATTGCGCTGCGATGGGTTAGGTGCTGGGAGCCCCACCACTATAAGGATACCTAAGTGTTGGAGGGGCCTAAATCTGGAGCCAATTTTTCGTGTCCCTCTTGGGACGAAAACGCCCCGATTGGGCGGGTGGAGCCACCTTAAGTCCTTGAAAGCCTTGGGCTAAGCCCATCCTGCCGCGCCTACCAACCCCTAAAGATAGTCGCAGTAAGTCGCTCCATATTGCGCTTCCTCGAGGCCGGCATCCTTGGCGGCCTGCTCGGAAGGATAGCGATTGCCGTCCTCGTCGCAGACTTCATAGCTGTCCTCACTGTCCGCGCTGTCGGCTGTAGCCTCCTCGCCGGCCTCTGCAGTCGCATCGGGTTCGGCGGCCGCGGTCGCGGTCGGCTCCTCGATGATCTCGGCTTCGGTTTCCAGTTCCATGTCGGCGTCGTCGACCTCGCCGCAAGAGGCCAGCGCCAAGGCAGCGGTAGCGAACAACAGGGGTATGCATTTCGACATGTCCGTCTCCTCCAGCGCGACGCCACAGGCACCGCGACGCGGACGCCATAGCAGAAATCGACCGTGCCGGCGAAGGAAGAGGATGGTCGGGGAGACAGGATTCGAACCTGCGACCCTCTGCTCCCAAAGCAGATGCGCTACCAGGCTGCGCCACTCCCCGACTGGGGACGCCCTCTAACGGAAGGCGCCCGCATAAGCCAAGCCTATTCGACCGGCCCTGCCATGACCATCAGCATCGTCGTCCATGCCGCGACATTCTGGCGGAGCTGTTCGGGGTCGACCTTGTCGAGCGTGTCGTTCGAAGTGTGATGGAGGTCGAAGTAGCGCGTCCCGTCCTGTCGCAGCGACAGCCCCGGAGCCCCTTCGGCGCGCAGCGGCCCGACGTCGGCACCGCCCGCCCGGTCATACTCGCCCGACGCGATCCCGAGCGGCGCGAGCGCGGCGCGCAGTGCATCGGCCTCCGCCTTGCGCTCCTCGCCGAGGTCGGTGGTCACCTTCCACACGCGGTCGGCGCCGAAATCGCTCTCGGCGACCACATGATAATCGGTGCCGTCATGGGCTTCGGCAAAGGCGCGGGCGCCCCACAGGCCGACTTCCTCGGCGCCGAACCAGACGATCTCGATGGTCCGCTCGGGCTGGCCCATTTCCATGATCTGCTTGGCCGCCGCCGCGGTGATCGCACAGCCCGCGCCATCGTCGAACACGCCGGGCGCATTGTCCCAGCTGTCGAGGTGGCAGGCGACCATCACTTTCTTGGCGTCGGGATCGCGTCCCGGCACTTCGGCGATGACATTGCCCGACGGCTGCTCACCGATCTGTCTGGGCGTCAGCAGGAGGTGCATCTTCACCGGCTCGTCATAGCGGTTGACGATGCGCATCAGCTGTTCGGCATCGGGCACCGCCAGCGCGGCCGCGGGGATCGGCGTCACGCCATCCTCGAAATTGGTGTTGCCGGTATGCGGCGTGCGGTTGTTGTCGGTGCCGATCGAGCGCACGACGATGGCCGCGGCACCGCGCTTTGCGGCCTCGTTGGGGCCGACCCAGCGCGGCGCGCCGAACGGCATGGAATAGCCCGAGCCGTCCATGTTGCGCGGCATCTGGTTGGAGATGAAGACGATCTTGCCCGCCTGGTTCGACGGATCGTCATCGAGAAACGCCTGATAGTCGTGATAGCCGACGACCTCGGCGGTGAGGCCCTCGGGCGGGGTCGCACCCGAATTGCCGAGCGCGGTCAGCACGAGCTCCTGCGGGAAAGGCGCGAGGATGTGCGCGCGCTCGTGCCCGCGCACCCATGTCGGCATCATATAGTCCTCGACCCGCACGTTCGCGAAACCGAGCGCGGTCAGTTGCTCGACCGCCCAGGCGCGCGCGCGCGCTTCGGCGGGCGTGCCCCCGAGCCGGGGCCCGACCTCGGTCGTCAGGTCCCTGAGGATTTCCCACGCCGTATCGTCCTGCATGGCATTGTGCTGCGCGGCGAACAGCTCCTCCCGCTCGAGGTCGTGCGCGGCGGCAGGCGTGGCAATCAGGGGGAGGGCGGCGAGCGCTGCAAGCGCGAGGGTGCGTGTCATGGCGGCGACGCTAGCGAGGCCATGCAGCGCTGTCACCACCTTGTCAGAGCAGGCGAAGCTGATCGCCCGACGGCGGCCGGAACAGCGCACAGTTGAGCGCGAACTTGGCACGCGACAGGCCATGGTCGGCGCAGGCTTTCTCGAAGCGACGCCGGAACAGCTCGGCCCAGACGCCGGTGCCGCGCAGCCGGCTGAAGAATTTGGGGTCGTTGTCGCGTCCGCCACGCAACTCGCGGATGGTCGCAATCACCTTGCGCGCGCGGTCGGGATAATGGGTCTTGAGCCAGTCCTTGAACAGCGGGGCGACCTCGTGCGGCAGCCGCACGGGAAGGAAGAAGGCGCTGCGCGCGCCCGCCTCGGCACCTGCTGCCACGATCGCCTCCATTTCATGGTCGGTAATATGCGGCACGACAGGGGAGACCGAGAGATACACGGGCACGCCCGCCGCCGACAGCTGGCGGATCGCCTCGAGCCGTTTGCGCGGCGCGGGCGCCCGCGGTTCGAGCGTGGAATGGGTCCCGGCCTCGAGGCTCGTCACCGAGAGCGCCACGGCCGCCAGCTTCTTGCGCGCCGCCCCGGCGATGAGGTCGATGTCGCGCAGCACGCGGTCCGACTTGGTGGTGATGGTGAAGGGATGGTCGCATTCGGCGAGGATCTCGAGGACCCCGCGCGTCACCTTCCACCGCCCCTCGATCGGCTGGTAGGGATCGGTGTTGGTGCCGAGCGCGATGGGGGCAGGGGCGTAGCCCTTGCGGCCCAATGTCTCGTGGAGGAGGCGCGGCGCGTCGGGCTTGACGAACAGGCGGCTCTCGAAATCCACGCCCGGCGACAGGTCGTGATAGGCATGGGTGGGCCGCGCGAAACAGTAGATGCAGCCATGCTCGCAGCCGCGATAGGGATTGACCGAGCGGTCGAAGCCGATGTCGGGCGAATTGTTCTTCGTCAGGATGGTCTTCGGGCGCTCGATCGATACGGTCGTGCGCCGCGGCGCGACCCCGTCTATCCGCTCCACCTCGTCGAGCCAGTCGCCGTCGGCGACATGGGCGCGCAGGTTGAAGCGCGACGGGCTGTCGTTGCGGGTGGCACCGCGCCCCCTGGTGGACTCGATCGGCATGGCGCCAAGCTAGTCCGGACATGAGAACAAATCAAGAACGTCTAGCGCGAGGGATAGCGCGGCGCGCGGCCCTGCAGGATGTCGGTCAGCGCCTGCGGCGTCGTGCCCGCCTCGGCATGATAGACGAAATAGTTCCGCAGGATCGCGGGGATGTAAAAGCGCGTCTCCCAATAGGGCAGGCTCTCCATCCACAGGAGCGGATCATTGCCCGGGATGCTCGCCCAGCGCGACACCGGCAGCGGCCCCGCATTATAGGCCGCGATCACGCGCATCAGCTCGTCGCGCGTCGCACGGTTGCGGCGCATATTCTCGAGGAACTGCTGGCCGTGGTCGATATTGGTTTCGGGCCGCTTCAACTGCGCCGCGGTGACGCTCTGCCCGCGCTTGCGCGCCTGGTCGGCGGCCGTGCCGGGGCGCACCTGCATCAACCCGACCGCATCGGCCGGCGACACCACATGCTCGCGAAAATCGCTTTCCTGGATGATATGGCTGTAGACGAGGAAGGGATCGATCCGCCACCCGTTGTCGGGCTGCCACGCCGGCGAGGGATAGCGATCGGCCGGATCGACCCTCGCGCCGCGCGGCCCGTTGGTCGCCAGCCAATATTGCAGGCCGAGCTTCAGCGCGCCCGCCACCTCGACCAGCGCCTTGTGATCGCGCGGGTCGCCGATCCGCGCCTGGTGCCGCAGCAGCTCGGTCGCCCGTTCGCGCTCGCCCAGCGCGACGAGCGAGCGGGCGCGCACGACATTGGGCAGCGCCTCGACCCGTGCCCGCGTGGCACGATCGCTGGGGCCCACCCGCTGGCCGAGCCGGCGGGTCACGCCGAGCCGTTCGCGGGCCAGCTGTCCGTAAAACGTCTCGGCATCGCGCGCTGCCGCACCGAGATAGGGTGCGACGCCCTGCGGACGGCGGCAACGCTGCTCGGCGCGCGCGGTCCAGTAATGCGCCGCGCTGCGGAGTTCGCGGTCGCTCGTTCCGGCGGCAGTCGTCCGGAAGGCCGATGACGCCGCATTGCAGTCACCGAGGCGCCAGTTGGCGAGCCCCTGCGTCCAGGCCGCTTGCGCTCGCCATTCGCCGCCGCCAGCGGCGACGCCTTCGGCCGCGACCCGCCGCGCCGACTGCATGTCGCCCGCGACATAATGGATCCACGCCACGAGCTGCGCGATCTCGGCCTGCTCCTCGCCGCGCAGTCGCCCCTGGCTCAGGGCTTCGCGATAAAGCGCTTCCGCCTGCCGCCCGTCGTCGGCCTCGATCGAGGGGCGCAGGGCGGTGCGAAGATCGCCGACAACGGCCGAGCCGGTCGAGCGCGCCCGCGTCCGGCGCGGCGCGCCGCCGAGGCTGACGACGGCCTGCGTCGGCGCGGCCGAGACGCGGTCGCCGCCCCGTTCGGCGGCAAGCGCGGCAAGCCGTTCGGCCTGCGGCAATTCGGGCGCCGCGCGCACCAGCGCCGCGGCCTGCGCGCCGCTGACGCGCGGCGAATTGGGCGCGAGATAGAGTTCGGCCAGCGCATAGGGGGCCATCACATTATTGCCCATCGCCGCGATCGAGCGCTCGGCGAGCGTCCACTGCTGGCGGTCGATCGCCCCGAGGATGCCACCCCAGCTCGAGACGAGCGACGTTGCCTGCGCGTCGCCATTGGACGGGCGGGGCGCGAGGGGATCGTCCTGCGCCGCTGCCGGTTGCCCACAGAACAGGGCGGCCGTTACCACCGCCAGGCCGATACGCTTCATTCGTCCCCCGTGAGGATCTGGAGATCTTGCCAGGCCATGCGCTTGTCGCCGGGCCGGTCGAGCAACCAGCGCGGGTGGAAGGTGGCCACGCAGCGGACGCCCTCGACCATCTGCGCCTTGCCCCGCGCCTTGAGGAGCGGCGCATCGAGCAACGCACGCGCGGCCTGGTCGCCAAGGATGAGCAGGCGCTCGGGCTTTGCCAGCGCGATCCGCCTGCGCATCGCCTCGACGAGCATCGGGTCGAAGGGTGCGCGCGCCGGCTGTCCCGGCCGGAACGCCGGATCGATCATCGCCAGCGGCGGCGCCTCGATCCCGATCGCCGCCATCATCCGGTCGAACAGAACCCTTGCGGGCGGCAGCAGCCCGTCCTCGCCATCACCCCGCGCGCCGATGACAAGCAACGGCGCGCCCTCCGGAATAACCGCGGGCAAGTGACGGGCATCGAGTTTCTCCGACCGCGCCGCCAGCCATTGTTCGATATCGCCCAACGTCCCGGGCATCGGCGCCGGTGCAGGAGCGGGTGTCGGTGCTGGTGCCGGGGCCGGTGTCGGCCCGGAAGGCGCATTTTTAGCGGTCACCTGCGGCGGATCGGCCGTCGCGCCACCCCGCTGCGTGGGGGCCGCCGGCTGCAGGCTGCGCCAGCTGGGAGCGTTTTCGCGCACCGCCACATCGACCCCGGCATCGCGCCACCAGGCCAACAGGGCGCTCGCGCCCGACATTTCGAATCCCACCCCGTCGTTCATTCCGGTAACGTTCGGCCATGTTGACGGCGCGGTCAATAAATTGGCAGGGGTCTCTCAAGCCGAAATGACGGCAAAATGCGATCAAGGGATGCGTGATGAGCGAACGTGAGTCGATGGAATATGATGTCGTCATCGTCGGGGCCGGCCCGGCGGGCCTTTCGGCGGCGATCCGGCTGAAGCAGCTGGCGGCCGAACGCGAGGAAGAGATCAGTGTCGTCGTGCTCGAGAAGGGCTCGGAGGTCGGCGCGCATATCCTCTCGGGCGCGGTCATCGATCCCAAGGCGCTCGACGAGCTCATCCCCGACTGGCGCGAGCGGGACGACTGCCCCCTGAAGGTCGCGGTCACCGAGAATCATCACTGGATTCTCAGCGACACCGGCAAGCTCGAGATCCCGCATCTCTTCACGCCGTCCTTCATGCACAACAAGGGCACCTATACCGGCAGCCTCGGCAATCTCACCCGCTGGCTCGCGGGCGTGGCCGAGGAAATGGAGGTCGAGATCTTCCCCGGCTTCGCGGCCGCCGAAATCCTCTTCAACGACGATGGCTCGGTGCGCGGCGTGGCGACCGGCGACATGGGCGTGACGCGCGGCGGCGAGCATGGCCCCGACTATCAGCCCGGCATGGAGCTCCACGCCAAATATACCCTCTTCGCCGAGGGCGCGCGCGGGCACCTGACCAAGGAACTGACCAACCTGTTCGACTTGCGCAAGGACAGCGGGCCGCAGGTCTATGGCATCGGCATCAAGGAACTGTGGGACATCCCCGCCGACAAGCATGTGCCGGGCAAGGTCGTGCACACGCAGGGCTGGCCCTTGGACGAGGCGTGGGGAGGGGGCTTCCTCTACCACCAGGACAATGGCCAGGTCGCCTTGGGCTTCGTCGTCGCGCTCGACTACGACAACCCCTATCTCTCGCCCTTCGAGGAAATGCAGCGCTGGAAGACGCACCCCGACATCCGCGCCGAGATCGAGGGCGGCACCCGAGTCTCCTATGGCGCGCGCGCGATCAACGAGGGCGGCTGGCAGGCCATCCCGCAGCTCGCCTTCCCGGGCGGCGCGCTGATCGGCTGCTCGGCGGGCTTCGTCAACGTACCCCGTATCAAGGGCACTCACACCGCCATGAAGTCTGGCATGATCGCTGCCGCGCATCTCGCCGATGCCCTCAAGGCGGGCCGCCATCACGATGTCCTCGAGGGCTATGAACCCGACGTGCGCTCGAGCTGGATCGGCACCGAGCTCAAGAAGGTTCGCAACGCGCAGCCCTTCGTCGCCAAGTTCGGTGGCAAGATCGGCACGCTGCTCGCCGGCGTCGACATGTGGCTCAACCAGCTCAAGATCGGCTCGCCGTGGACGCTGAAGCACCATGCCGACCACAAGCAGATGCAGCCCGCCGCCGCGGCGCGGAAAATCGACTATCCCAAACCGGACGGCACGCTGACCTTCGACCGCCTGAGCTCGGTCTATCTGTCGAACACCAACCATGAGGAGGATCAGCCGATCCACCTCACGCTGAAGGACGCCGAAGTCCCGATCGCGGTGAACTACAACCTCTACGCCAGCCCCGAGACGCGTTACTGTCCCGCGGGCGTCTACGAGATCGTTGGCGAGGAAGAGGGCGACCCGAAGCTCCAGATCAACGCGCAGAATTGCGTCCACTGCAAGACCTGCGACATCAAGGACATGACCCAGAACATCAACTGGGTGGTGCCCGAAGGCGGGGGAGGCCCGAACTATCCGAACATGTAAGCTTGCCCTCGTCGGGCTCGTCGCGCTCTGTGCCGCGAGCCCCGTCCTGGCCGACACGCCCGAGGAGCGGCGCGAGCTGTTCGTCGCCGCGCGCACCGCCGACCTCCTCGGCGATGCCGACACCGCCGCCACCCTCTACGAGCGGCTGATTGCGGCAGGGCCCGTGGACGCGGACGTCGAGGCGCGGGCTGCGACCGAGGCGATCGCCGCGGGGCGCTTCGACCTTGCCCTCTCGATCGCACGCAATTCATCGCAGCCCGAGAGCTTCAACCTCGACCTGCGCTTGCTGCTCCTCGCCGAGGCGCTCAGGCAGGAACGCTACCGCGAGGCCCTCGCCATGCTCGAGGACGATCGCGCGCGGGTACAGATCGAGTTTCTCAGCCCGTTCGTGCGCGGTTGGGTGGAGACCGCCGCCGACCAGCGCCCGGGCACCGAGGAGCGCGGCCCCGCACTTGTCACCGGCATGGCTGAACAGCGCCCGCTGTCACGCCAGAAGGACGAACAGGCTGCCTTCCTCTACCTTGCCATCGGCGAGGTCGAACCCGCGCTCGCGCTGATCGACCCGGCCCTGTCGCGCGCCGGCCCCCGCGAGGCGCGCCTGCGTCTGGCCTTCGCCGACCGGCTGACGACCCTCGGGCGCCCCGACCTTGCCACCGTGCTGCTCGCAGGCGAAGACGAGATCCTCGTCGCCGCCCGCCGCCGTCTCGAGGAGGGCGACGGCCTCGGCCAGGCGATCCTCACCCCCGCACAGGGCTTTTCCGAGCTCCTCCTCGCGGTTTCCGTCGACCTTGCCGAGGGCCGCAACACCGCGCTGCCGCTCGGCATCGCGCAGGTCGCCCGCTTCGCCGATCCCGACAATGACAGCGCCGACATCATCACCGGCGCCATGCTCGAACGCGACAGCCGCAAGGAACGTGCACTCGACCTCTACCGCGCCGTGGACCGCAATTCCCCGCTCGTGCTCCAGGCCGAGGACAGCATCATCCAGCTGCTCGTCACCGACGACCGTGCCGCCGAGGCGCTCGAGATGGCGCGCCGAGCGCATCGCCGCAGCCCCGACCGGCCCGGAAGTTGGGCCCGCATGGCCGATGCGCTCGCCGCACTCGAGCGCCACGAGGAAGCCGCCAATGCCTACGCACAGGAACGGGTGCGGCTCGATCGCGAGAACGACTGGCCGCTACTCTTCCTCGAGGCGGTGTCGCGCCACAAGTCGGGCAACTGGCCGCATGCCGAGGCATTGCTGAACCAGGCGCTCGGCCAGGCGCCCGACCAGGCAATCCTCCTCAACTATCTCGGCTATTCGATGCTCGAGGAGGGCGGCGACCTGCCGCTCGCCAGCGCCTATATCCGCAAGGCCTCGCGGCTCGAACCGGACAGCGCGGCGATCACCGACAGCCTCGGCTGGGCGCTCTACAAACTGGGCGACCTCGACGGCGCGGTCGCGGCCCTGTCGCGCGCCGCCGGACAGGCCCCGTCCGACCCCGAGATCCACGAGCATTATGGCGATGCACTCTACGCCGCGAGCCGCCGCATCGAGGCCCGCTTCGCGTGGGAAGTGGCGCGCTACTACGCGCCCGACGCGGCCATGACGACCCGCATCGAGGACAAGATGACCTATGGGCTCCAGCCTTCCAACGCCGCGCCCTGAGCCGGTGCCCCTGCGCGAGCCCGCGCCCGCCAAGCTCAATCTCGCGCTCCACGTCCGTCGCCGCCGCGATGACGGCTATCACGAGCTGGAGACGCTGTTCGCCTTCTGCATCGATGGCGATGTACTGACGGGGAGCAGCGAGGCAGCCGCCGAACACAGGCTCGTTCTCGACATCACCGGGCCGTTCGGCGCGGGCCTCGACGCAGCGGGCAACCTCGTCGAACGTGCTTGGCAGGCGCTGAAGGTCGCCGCGCCGCCCGCGCATGTCCGGCTCGGCCTCGACAAACGACTGCCGGTCGCCAGCGGACTTGGTGGCGGTTCGGCCGATGCCGCCGCCGCGCTGCGCCTGCTCACCAGCCTGTGGAAGCTCGATCCCGCCATCGCGCAGGAGGCCGCGCCCGCGCTCGGCGCCGACGTTCCTGCCTGCCTCCTGTCGATGAGCGCGCGCGGCGAAGGGGTAGGGGAGAAGCTCTCGCCGGTCCCGACCCCCGAACTTGCAGGCGCCCCCGTGCTGCTCGTCAATCCGCTCGTGCCCCTGTCGACGCCCGCCGTCTTCAAGGCGTGGGATGGTGGCGATCGCGGGCCGCTGGGCGAGGACTGGCGTCGCGGTCGCAACGACCTCGAACCGCCCGCCCGCGACCTCGTGCCCGCCATCGGCGAGGTGCTCGAATGGCTCGGCGCGCGGCCCGGCGTAGACATCGCCCGCATGTCGGGAAGCGGCGCCAGCTGCTTCGCCCTGTTCGCCGACGAAGCATCGCGTGACACGGCGGCTGCGGCCTGCCCCGACAAATGGTGGCATCTGGCGACCCATCTGCGCTAAGGGCGCGGCCATGACCCGTCCCATCCTTCCCGCCGCCGAACTCCGCCACCTCGAACAGGAGGCGATGCAGGCCGGCATCTCCGAACGCGAACTGATGGAGCGCGCCGGCAAGGCGCTCGCCACCGCGAGCCTGCGCATGTTCGGCCCGCGCGATACGCTCATCCTGTGCGGCAAGGGCAATAATGGAGGTGACGGCTATGTCGCCGCGCGCCATCTCGCCGAAGCGGGCGCGAGCGTCCGTATCGCCGCCTTGGGCGAGCCCGGCACCGAAGCCGCCAAGACTGCCCGCGCCGACTGGACCGGCGAGGTCGAGGCGCTCGGAGAAGACACGGCCGAGGCCGATCTCGTGATCGACTGCCTGTTTGGCACCGGCCTGTCGCGCCCGATCGACGAGGAGGTCGCAACCCCCGCGCGTCGCCTCCTCACCGCCGCGCGCCGCACGGTTGCCTGCGACCTGCCGAGTGGCGTGGAGGCCGACAGCGGCGAGGTGCTGACCGATCTCGGTAGCTTCGATCTCACGCTCGCGCTCGGCGCGCTCAAGCCCGCGCATCGCCTCGCCCCCGCCATCCACCATTGCGGCCGCGTCGCCAGCGCGGGCATCGGCCTCGGGGCGCAGGGCGACTGGCACGAGATCGCCGCGCCCGCGCTGCCCGCCCTCGACCCCGACGGCCACAAGTTCGACCGCGGCATGGTGCATTGCCTGTCGGGCGCCATGCCCGGCGCCATCGCCTTGTCCGCCCATGCCGCCGCTCGCGCGGGTGCAGGCTATGTCCGCGTCTCGACGAGCCGCATGATCGACGGGCTCCCGTCCTCAATCGTCCAGACCGAGGACGCTACCGCGCTCGACGACGAGCGCATCGGCTGCCTCCTCGTCGGCCCCGGCATGGGTGACATCCCGCCGCTGCTGACCGTCGCACTGACCAAGACGCACCCGCTCGTGCTCGATGCCGACGCGCTTCGCCATGTCGGCGAACCCGAGCGTCTCAACGGCCACGACGCCATCCTCACCCCGCACGAAGGCGAATTCGTCGAGCTGTTCGGCGACCTCGAAGGCTCGAAGGCCGACCGTGCTCTGCAGGCCGCCGCCGCGAGCCAGTGCATCATCGTCTACAAGGGCGCCGACACGCTCGTCGCCGCGCCCGACGGACGCCTCGGTTTCGCGCCGCCGGCACCCGCATCGCTTGCGACCGCGGGGGCAGGGGACGTGCTCGCCGGCATCATCGCCGCTTGCCGAGCGCGCGGGCTCGACCGGTTCGAGGCCGCCTGCGCCGGTGTCTGGATCCACGGCCGCGCGGCCGAAGCCTGCAAGGCGCCCTTCATCGCCGACGACCTGGTCGCCGCCATCGCGGTGGTGATGTGACCGAGACCGTCCTCAAGATCGCCGGCCGCGGCGACGGCGTCACCGATGCGGGCACCTATGTCGCGCTCGCCGCCCCCGGCGACCGCGTCGAAAACGGAGAGGTCGTCGCGCGCGGCGCCGGCTACCAGGACCCGCCCTGCCGCCATTTCCCGCAGTGCGGCGGCTGCCAGCTCCAGCACCTCACCGCCGCCGCCTTCGCCGACTATTGCCGCGACCGCATCGCCGGTGCGCTGGCACAGAAGGGCATTTCGACCGACTATCGCCCCGCGCATGTCTCGCCGCCGCGCAGTCGTCGCCGTGCCGACCTCAAGGCGCTCCGCCTCGGCAGGAAACGGCTGATCGGCTTCACGCGCGAGAAATCGCACCAGATCGTGGACATGGCCGAGTGCCACGTGCTGGCGCCCGAATTGTTCGCCCTCCTAGATCCGCTCCGCGACCTTCTCGATACGATGCTCCCGCAGCGCCGCACGGGCCGCGTCCAGATGACGCTTACCGACCAAGGCGTCGACCTCCTCCTCGGCGGCGTCGAGACCGACGGGCTCGAGGCGGCCGAGGCGCTTCCCGCCTTTGCCGAGCGGCATCGCCTCGCGCGGCTATCGATCGACGATGGTTATGGCGCCGAAGCGCGCTACGAGCCGCAGCCCGTGACCATCACGCTCGGCGACGTGGCCGTGCCCTTCCCGCAAGGTGCCTTTCTTCAGGCCACCAAGGATGGCGAGCAGGCGCTCGTCGCCGGGGTCATCGAGGCGCTCGAGGGAGGCACGGGCAAGACGCTCGACCTGTTCGCGGGGCTCGGCACTTTCGCGCTGGCGCTGGAATGCCCCGTCATCGCCGCCGAAGCCGGGCGCGAGGCGATCCTCTCGCTGATGCAGGCGGCACGCCGCTCGGGCCGCTCGGTCGAGGCCACCCACCGCGACCTCTACCGCCGACCCTATGATGCCAAGGAGCTCGAGGATTTCGGCGCGGTCGTACTCGATCCGCCGCGCTCGGGCGCGGAGGCGCAGTGCCGCGAATTGGCAAAGAGCGATGTGTCGACCATCGCCTATGTCAGCTGCAACCCCGGCACCTTCGCCCGCGATGCCGCCATCCTGATCGAGGGCGGCTACAGCCTCGACTGGGTCCGCCCCGTCGGCCAGTTCCGCTGGTCGACCCACGTCGAGCTGGTGAGCCGCTTCTCGCGCTAAAGGTGGTGCGCCAGCTCCATGCCAGCGTGGATGACTAGGAGCAGGAGCGCCAGCGTCGAGGTGACGAAGAAGAAACCGCGCCTCCTGCCCATCGTCTGCACGACCGAATGGCCGATGCGCAGCAGCACATAGGCCCAGGCGAGCCCGACGTTGAACGGATGAGTCGCGCCCATCAGCGCCAGCGCCAGCACGATCGCGTAAAAAAGCGTCGGCTGCTCGACGAGATGCTCGTAATTCTCGCGTGCATAAAGGATGCGCCCGTCGACATGGCCGTCGAGATCGCGCGCTCGCGCCGCCTTGCGCAGGCCCGAAAGGTCCGCGCCCTTGATGCCGCGCTGGATCTTGTAGACGGCGACGAACATCATGATGATCGTCCAGGCGACAAGCGCCACCAGCGGCGCGAGAAGATGATGCACTTCCAACATATGACCTCCGGGAATTAGGCGAATGCCGCGCCAACCAGTCGCACGACCAGCACGAGCAGGCATGCCGATGACAGCGCGAACAACAGGAAACGCAGCGGGACACGGTTACTGAGGATCTGGACAAGACTGTGCGCCACGCGGAGGGCGACATAGCCCCACGCCAGCCCGAGCGAGGTGGCACTCGCATCGCCAAGCAGGGCGAGGGCGATCACCACCGCATAGAAGAGCGGCGGCTGTTCGAGCAGGTGATTGTAATTGTGGCTGACCCACTGGACCTTGTCGGGCAGCACACCGTCGAGGTCCTTGCCGCGTCCCCCGCGCCGCTTCGACAAATCGATGCCCGCCCGCTTCATCGCCGGCAGTCGGGTGGCATAGAGCCACAGCCAGACGATCATGGTCCATGCCGCAAGCACGGCCACGGGTTGAACGAGTAGTGCCAAGAAAAAAGCCCCCCACGGTTTCTCGTGAGGGGCTTTTATCGTTTCGGTTTCGAAAAGGAAACTAGTCGAACATCTTGCCGAAGGCGCGCTTGGCGCGATCCTTCCACGCGCCGCGATGATAGGCATCGCTGGCGAGCAGCGGCAGCACCGAGGTCGCCTCGGCATAGACCATCTGTTCGAGCGCGGTGTCGACCTTGCCCCAGCTGCAGGCTTCCTGGAGCGTGGAGGAGGAGCAGGCGCCGTCACGCACGTCGGCGACGGTGATCTGCACCGCATATTTGTGCATCTCGACGTCTTCGTGACCGAGGATCTCGGCGCAGACGACGGTGTCCTGCGCGAAGTTCTTGGGCACGCCGCCGCCGATCATCAGGAGGCCGGTGGTGCCAGCCTTGATCTTGATGTCGGTCAGTTCGCGGAAGTCGGCGATGGCGTCGAGCACCATATAGTCCTCGCCCGCCTTGGCGCGGTCGACCTGGTGCTTGACGAGGCCAAAGCCCGCCGATGAGTCGACGAAGGCCGGGCAGAAGATCGGCACGTCATGCTCGTAAGCGAGCTTGACGAGGCTGTTGTCCTTCTTGCCGTTCTCGACGAGATACTTGCCCATCTCGCGGATGAAGGCGCGGCTCGAATAGGCCTTGGGCTCGAGCGAATTGGCGATTTCGGCGATCGTGTGATCGGTGTCCTGAAGCGCTTCCTCGTCGATATAGGTGTCGTAGATGCGGTCGATGTAGAGCGAGCGCAGCACCTTGTCGTCGGGGATCTCGAGCGCTTGGTAATGCTTGTGACCGAGGCCCTCGAAGAAATCCATGTCGACGATGGTCGCGCCGGTTGCGACGATGGCATCGACCATGTTGTTGCGCACCAGCTCTGCATAGAGGTCCATGCAGCCGCCAGCCGAGGTCGAACCCGCGACCACGAGGATGATCGAGCAGTCCTTGTCCTCGAGCATCTGGTTGTAGATGCGCGTGGCGCGGGCGAGGTCGCGGCTGGTGAAGCTCATCTTGCCCATCGCATCGACGATCGGACGCGCGTCGAACGAGGTGATGTCGATATGCTCGACCTGGTGCTGGAGCAGCTCCGCCTTGCGCTGGCGGTCGATCTGTTCCTCGGCCGGATGGGTGGCGAGTTCCTCGCTCATAGTCGTCTCCTGGAATCCAAAAATTAGCGGCCAAAATTGGCGGGTGAACGCGCCTTACAGGCGTACCACGTTCGAGGCCTCGTCCTGTTCCGAACGCTGGCCATAAAGGGTGAGCATCGGCTCGTCCGACACACGGACCTTGTCCTCGATGCCGAAGCCGTTGAAGCCGGTGCGCATCGCGCAGCCATAGGCGCCGAGCATGCCGATCTCGATATAGTCGCCGGGACCCACGTCGTCGGGCAGGAAGAAGGGGCCTTCCATCTTGTCCATGTCGTCGCAGGTCGGGCCGAAGAAGCGGAACGGCGCGAGTTCAGCGGTGCTGTCTTCCTCGCGCACGAGGCGGGTCGGGTAGCGCCAACCGATATGCGCGGCATCGAACAGCGCGCCATAGGCGCCCTCGTTGATGTAGAGCGTGTTGCCGCGACGCTGTTCGACGCGCGCCAGCACCGAGCTATATTCGGCGCACAGCGCACGGCCGGGTTCGGCCCACAGTTCCGCCGAATAGCTGATCGGCAGGTCCTCGAACTTCTCGTGGATCATCTTGAAGAAGGCGTCGAGGGCAGGGGGCTCCATGTCGGGATAGGCCGAAGGGAAGCCGCCGCCGACATCGACGATATCGAGCGTGACCGAGCTGTCGATGATCGCCTGGCGCACGCGCTCCATCGCCTCGCCATAGGCCATCGGGCTCATCGCCTGGCTGCCGACGTGGAAACAGATGCCGAGCGCATCGGCCATCTGGCGCGCTTCCATGAGAAGCTGCGGCAGTTCCTCGGGCTCGGCACCGAACTTGGTGGCGAGGCTGAGCTTCGAATGATCCGACGACACGCGCAGGCGCACGAGGAGGTTGAGATCGGTCGCCCCGCGGGTGGCGCGGCGGATCTTCTCGAGCTCGTGCAGGCTGTCGAGGCTGAAGGTCTTCACCCCGTGGCAGAAATAGGCTTCCTCGATCGCTTCCACTGCCTTGACCGGGTGCATGAAGCACAAGGTCGCATCCGGCAGCGTCTCGGCGACGAGCCGCACTTCGCCCATCGAGGCGACGTCATAATGGGTGATGCCGGCGTCCCACAGGACCTTCAGGAGGTCCGGATCGGGATTGGCCTTCACCGCATAGAGGCTCTTTCCGGGGAAATTCTCCACGAAGAAACGCGCCGCGCGGAAAGCCGCGTGGGGACGAACCAGGGTTACCGGGAGAATGGGCTTGCGGGCCTTGACTAGCCCAAGCGCAGAATGATGGTCGTGCAATTCACGGGACCTCCGAAATGTCCGGCTTCTTCAGCCTGTTCAACACTTGCTGCCTTGCGGAAGTCCCATGGGGCAGCGGACGGCGCTATATGTCCGTCTGGACGCTCTTGTAAAGAGGTGAAAATGCGCCTCGTTTCGCGGGCACTTTCAATACGGGAACTTCCTTTACTCTAGAAAGGCTTAGCTGGCGATGAACGTTCCCGATCTCAAGGCCGTGGAGGCGGCGACCGAGCGTATTCGTGGCGCGATTCGCCGCACGCCGCTGACCTATGCCGCGCTCGGCGGCACGCGGATCGGCATCAAATGGGAGAACCGGCAGGAAGGCGGCGCCTTCAAACTGCGCGGCGCCTCCAACCGCCTCCTTGCCATGACCGAAGAAGAACGCGCCCGCGGCGTCGTGGCTTTCTCGAGCGGCAATCATGCCCGCGGTGTCGCCATCGCCGCGCGGCGGCTCGGGATGCGGGCCGCGATCGTCATGCCCGCCGACGCGCCGGGGGTGAAGATCGAGGCAACCCGCGCCGAGGGCGCCGAGATCATCCTCTACGATCGCATGACCGAGAGCCGCGAGGAAATCGGCGCACGGCTCGCCAAGGAACGCGGCGCCACGCTCGTCCCCAGCTTCGATGACCCGTACATCATCGCGGGGCAGGGCACGGTCGGGCTCGAACTGCTCGAACAGGCGGAAGAGCCGGTGAAACGGATCATCGCCTGTTGCGGTGGCGGCGGCCTGTCGGGCGGGATCGCGCTGGCCTGTCCGCAAGCCGAAATACTTATCGTCGAGCCCGAGGGCTGGGACGACATGGCCCGCAGTCTCGAAGTCGGCACACCGCAATCGGTCGGCGACAACCCGCCGCCCACCATCTGCGATGCGATCCAGACCTTCCGGCCCGCCGAGGCCACCGTCGCCATCTTGCGCGATGCCGGTGCAACGGCGGTACAGGTCGGCGACGCCGCGGTAAGGCAGGCGGTAAAATGGGCAAGGGAGGAATGCGGCGAGACCGTCGAGCCGGGCGGTTCGGCCGCACTCGCGGCTCTATTGTCCGGCGTCGTCAGCCCTCGCGAAGGCGATGTCGCGATCGTCAGTGGCGGGAATGTCGACCCTGCGCTGCACGCGCAGCTGATTGCCTAGGCGGTGGCGCGATAGGGGCCGGCGTCGAGCTTGGCGGGGCTCGACTTTTCGACCGCCTGGATCAGCTCTTCCAGTTCGGCGGCGAGGATCTGCAATTCGGCCACCAGCACCTTCGGATCGGCCTCTTCGAGACCCGCCGAGGCGTCAAGCAGCGTGTCGAGCATCATGGAAATGCACGGCAGGATCGTTTCCTCGATCCGTTCGAAGGCTTCCTCGAGCCGTTTTTCGGGGCTAGTCGTTGCCATGCCCATTGCCCTAGCGCGCAATGGGTAAAGATTAGATGAAGGATTTTTCGCCGAATGCCGCCAATTGCCAGCGCCGCCCTCGGGATCGCCATGCTCGCCGCCTTCCTGCTCGCAGGGGTCGGCATCACGCAGGTCAGGAAGCCCGACCGCGCCGTCAAACAGCGCGGCTGGCTGATGATCGCAATGGCCGTCATCCTCGTCGCGAACGTGGCAATCTGGACGATCTAGGCCGGCAGCGCTTGCCTCAGCGGATCGGGCAGTCCGGATCGAGGCGATAGTCGAGATATTCGTCGATCACCTTGAACAGGTCGTCCATTTCATTTTCGAAGAAATGGTTCGCGCCCGGGATTTCCTTATGCTCGATGGTGATGTGCTTCTGGGTGCGCAGCTTGTCGACAAGCTTCTGCACCGCGCTCGGCGTCACCACTTCGTCCGCCAGCCCCTGGATGATGATGCCCGAGGCGGGGCAGGGGGCAAGGAAGCTGAAATCATACATGTTGGCGGGCGGCGAGATCGAGATGAAGCCGCGCACTTCGGGGCGGCGCATCAGGAGCTGCATGCCGATCCAAGCACCGAAGCTCACGCCGGCAACCCAGGTCACCTCGGCTTCGGGATGGATCTGCTGCATCCAGTCCAATGCGGCGGCCGCGTCCGACAGTTCGCCGATGCCATTGTCGAAGGTGCCCTGGCTGCGTCCGACACCGCGGAAATTGAAGCGCAGCGTGGCAAAGCCGCGGCGCACGAAATCCTTGTGCAGCATCTGGACCATGCGGTTGTTCATGGTCCCGCCGGCCTGCGGATGGGCGTGGAGGATCACCGCTGCCGGGGCGCGCGGGCGCGGGGCGGGGGTGAAACGTCCTTCGAGACGTCCTTCGGGGCCGGGAAAAATGACTTCGGGCATTCGCGCTCAATCTCTATGATATAAAGTTGCACGGAAGGGCTTCCGTGCGGGCGTGGCTCCTATATAGGCAAAGCGTATCAACGTGCAATCGCTGGAAACGGGAGATTTGACAGGGTGAACGCGACACGACTCTATTTCGATCACGCTGCCGCCACGCCGCTGCATCCCGAAGCGCGCGAGGCCATGGTCGCCGCCTTCGATTGCTGGGCCAATCCGAACAGCCCCTATGCCGAGGCCCGCGCCTGCAACGCCCTCTTCGAAAAAGCCCGCCGCTCGCTCAAGGCCGAGCTCGGCTGGGGCCATGACCTCGTCTTCACCGGCGGCGCCTCCGAAGCCATCGCCATCTGCGCCGCGCGCTGTCCGCTCGAAGGACGCATCCACGGCGCAACCGAGCATGATGTCGTCGGTGCCTCGATGGGCGAGGGGAGCATCAAGTTGCCTGTCGACGCGCAAGGCGCGATCGACCGCGACGCGCTGGCCGATGCCCTCGCCAAGGGTCCCGCGCTCGTCGCCATCCAGCAGGTCAACAACGAGACCGGCGTCATCCAGGATATTGCCGCCATTGCCGTGCAGGTCCACGAGGCGGGCTCGCTCCTCCTCGTCGACGCCGCACAGGCCGCCGGCAAGATCGACCTGCCCGACGCCGATTTCATCGCACTGTCGGGCCACAAGCTCGGCGGCCCCATCGGCGTCGGCGCGCTGCTGGTAAAAGACCTCACCACCCTGCGCGCCGCGGGCGGGCAGGAGAAGGGCTATCGTCGCGGGACGCAGAACGTGCCTGCCGCCGCCGCCTTCGCCGCCGCGGTCGAGGCCAAGCGCTACCGCAACGCCTATCCGCGCCTTGCCGCGCTGCGCGAGAAGCTCGAGGCCGCGATCGAGGCGCGTGGCGGCACCGTCATCGCCAAGGACGCGCCGCGCACCGCCACCATCGGCGGCTACAGCTTCCCCGGCATCGAGGCACCGACGCTGCTCGTGCAACTCGACCTCGCGGGCGTTGCCGTATCGGCGGGCTCGGCCTGCTCCTCGGGCGCGATGAAGGGCAGCCGCGTCGTCGGCGAAATGGGCCTTCCCGAGGACGTTACCCGCGGCTTCGTCCGCATCAGCTTCGGCCCTGACACCAGCGAAGCGGATGTCGACGCCCTGCTTGGACGGCTCGACACGATCCTCGCCCGCGCCCGCGCCGCATGATCTATCTCGACTACCAGGCGACCACCCCGCTGGCCCCCGAGGTCGAGGCGGCGATGGCGCCCTGGCTCGGCGAGAAATTCGCCAACCCTCATGCTCCCTATACGGCGGGGCGCGAGGCGGCCGCGACGGTGGAGGTCGCGCGCAAGCAGGTCATGCGGGCGCTCGGCAAGACCTCGGGCAGGCTCGCCTTCACCGGCTCCGCCACCGAAGCGCTCAACTGGGCGCTGAAGGGTAGCGTCGGGCGCGAGGGGCGCGACGAGATCGTCACCATCGCCACCGAACATGCCGCCGTCCTCGACACGGTCCAGTTTCTCGGCAGCACCCACAAGGTGCATATCCTTCCGGTCGATCACGAAGGGATCGTCGACTTGGACGCCCTGCGCGCCGCCGTCGGCCCGCGCACCGCGCTCGTCGCGGCCATGCTCGTCAACAACGAGATCGGCGTGCTCCAGCCCGTCGACGAGATCGCCTCCATTGCCCATGAGGCTGGCGCACTCATGCTGTGCGACGCCGTGCAGGGGCTAGGCCGCATCGCCGTGCCCGAGCAGGCCGACCTGATCGCCATCAGCGCGCACAAGGTGCACGGCCCCAAGGCGATCGGCGCCTTGTGGATGGCCGACAGCGTTGAACCCGCCCCGCTCATTCACGGAGGCGGGCAAGAGCTCGGCTTGCGCTCGGGGACGCTCAGCCCCGCGCTCTGTGCCGGTTTCGGCGCCGCGGCGAGCCTGATCGCCGAACGCGCCCCCGCCGACCACGACCATGTCGAGTCCCTGTGGGAAATGGCGCACGAGCGCATGCGCGACTGGACATTGAACGGCAGCGCGGCGCAGCGCTATCACGGTAATCTCAACCTGCGACGCGACGGTCTCGACGCCGCGCGTCTCATGAGCGAGGTGAGGGGAGTGGCTTTCTCCCTGGGATCGGCTTGCGCCAGCGGTTCAGGACGCCCCAGCCATGTCCTGCGCGCGCTCGGCCTGTCCGACCGCGAGGCCCGCTCCTCGATCCGGATCGGCTTCGGTCGCTACACCACCGCCGACGAGCTCGCCGAGGCGCTCGACCGCATCGACACGGCGGCGAAGGCGCAATGACCCTCGTCCGCTTCCTCCGCCCCGATGGCAGCGTCGACCGCGAGGTCGAGGCCGAACCGGGCGCGCGTCTCCTCGATGTCGCGCAGCAGAACGGCCAGCCCCTCGAGGGCACCTGCGAGGGCGCGATGGCCTGCTCGACCTGTCACGTCATCCTCGCCCGCGAGGACTTCGACCGCCTTCCGCAAGCGAGCGAGGAAGAGGACGACCTCCTCGACTTTGCGCCGCACGTCCGCGCCACCTCGCGGCTTGCCTGCCAGGTCGAGGTGCCCGACACCGGCACGCTCACCGTCCGCATGCCGGGCGCCTCGAAGGACTGGAGCCGATGAAGGCCGCGTTTCTCGCCCTTGGCCTTGCCACCTGCGCCTCGGCCGCGAGCGATGGCCCTACGGCGCCCGCTGAAGAGCCTTCCGCCTTTATCGACGCCATACCCGCTTTCGAGGAGCGCCTCGGCGGGCCGCTCGGCCTCGTCCTCATGGACGGTTCGGGCCGCCTGTTGCTTGGTCATCGTGCCGAGGAGCGCATGGCCTTCTGCTCCTCTTTCAAGCCGATGCTCGCCGCGGTGGTCATGGCAGAAAGCAACGCAGGAGCGGTCCACCTCGACCAGCCCGTCCGCTACGACCCTGGCGCCTTGCCGGGCCATTCCCCCGTACTGGCGCGGGGCAGGGGCACGACCAGCCTCGGCGCCGCGCTCGATGCCGCCATGCTGGCAAGCGACAATGGCGCGACCAATCTCATGATCGACGCGCTCGGCGGGCCCGCCGCCGTGAACAAAACCTTCGAGCGCTGGCAGCTCGGCGCGCGGCTCGACCGGCGCGAGACCGCGCTCAACGAAAATGCGCAAGGCGACCTGCGCGATACGTCCACTCCCAAAGCGATGGCCGACTTCTGGCGGCGGCTGGAGACAAGCCGCGCGCTCACCGACGATCAGCGGGATCGCCTGTTCGACCTCGCAAAACGCTCGACCACCGGGCTCGACCGCGTCCGCGCGGGGCTCCCCGACGGCTGGAGCGCGGGCGACAAGACCGGCACCTGCCACCCCGATGGCCACCCCGACCAGCAGGTCAACGATGTCGGCTTCATCGACCATCCCAACGGCCGCGATCGCTACTATTTCGCGGTGATGGCCCAGCGCCCGAGCGTGCCGGTCCGCGAGGCCAAGGCCATCATCGCCGAGATCGGCGCGCATTTCGCCGCGACCATCGGCGACTAGGGTCTTGCACCGCCGCGACTTCCTCGCCATATGGCCTCTCGGAAGTCGGCGGACGACTTGCCCGTGAACCTGGTCAGGCCCGGAAGGGAGCAGCCACAGCGGTTTCGGTCGGGTCGTCGGCTTCCACCTTTTCCCGACCCGACTTTTCCCGACATCGCCGCGCAATGAAAAAGGGGCCGGACGCGCCGACCCCTCCATCATCGCCTGTTGCTGCGTCTAGTGCAGCTCGACGCGGCCCGCCTCGAACAGGGCGCGGCAATCGGTCGCATCGCGGCCGATATCGTCCTGCAGGAGCGGCGGGTTCATGCCGGCGCCGGCAAAGCGCGCATCGTCGCACTTGTCGTTCTTGGCATAATCGCTGCTGTCGTCACCGAAATCGATCCTCGCGACGTCGGGACGCGCGGTGAACGGCCCCGTCTCAAGCACGCGGTGGCGCACCGTTCCCGCCTCGAAGCCCGCGCGGCAGTCGGAAGCATCGGCGCGGATGTCCTCGCCGAGCTGGATCGGGTGGGTGCCTTCGCCGATGAAACGCATGTCGTCGCAAATGCCGTTGTTCGCGAGCGAGCTGCCGTCTGACCCGAAGAAGAAACCGCCGGGGCCCGGCACGGCCTGGAGCCGCGCTTCCTCTTCGGCGTCGAACCAGCGGATCTTGCCCGCCTCGAGAAGCGTCGAGCAATCGGTCGCGTCGCGGCCATTGTCATCGTCGCTCAGCGTCGAGGCCATGCCGGTGCCGCGGAAACGCGGATCGTCGCATTCGCCGTCATTCGCCCAGGTCGAGCTGTCATCGCCGAAATCGCCGACCGGCAGGTCGCGCGAGCCGGTGGCGGCTTCGGCCGCGAGCAGTTCCTCGGCGGTGGCAAGACGGATGGTGCCGGCCTCGTACGCCGTCTTGCAGTCGGTCGCGTCATGGCCGACCAGCGCGCGCATCGGCGCGATGTCCGAGGACCCCTCGCCGGTGAAACGCGGATCGTCACACTCGTCGTCATTGGCAAAGACGCCTTCGTCGTCGCCGAAATCCACGGGCGCCGCAGCCGCATGGGCAGGCGTGGCAGCGAAAGCGAGAGCGGCGGCAAGCGCCGGAAAGAGCGATTTTCTGTTCATGTTTGACGATTAGGCTATAGGATGTTGCCAAATCCTTTAGCCCTTGCGACGACGTAGACAGCCACTCGCAATCCACCGCGCCTTTGCCTAGGCTCGCTCCATGAACGATCACGAATCGCCGCAGGACGAGCCGCCAGTCGACATGGGCCCCGGCCTTGGCCTCGACGAGCCCGAACAGCCGCTCGAACCGGCAAAGAAGGACGAGGCCTACCGCGTCCTCGCGCGCAAATACCGCCCGCAGAGCTTCAACGAGCTGATCGGGCAGGACGCGATGGTCCGCACGCTCGCCAATGCGATCGAGACCGACCGCATCGCCCATGCCTTCCTGATGACCGGCGTGCGCGGGGTCGGCAAGACCTCGACCGCGCGTCTCATGGCGAAGGCGCTGAACTGCGTCGGTCCCGACGGCAATGGCGGCCCGACGATCAGCCCGTGCGGCGTCTGCGAGCCCTGCCAGGCGATCGCCGAGGGGCGTCATATCGACGTCGTGGAGATGGACGCCGCCAGCCACACCGGCGTCGACGACATGCGCGAGATCATCGAGGCGGTGCGCTATGCCTCGGTCTCGGCGCGCTACAAGATTTACATCATCGACGAAGTCCACATGCTCTCCAAGAGCGCCTTCAACGCGATCCTGAAGACGCTCGAGGAGCCGCCGCCCCACGTCAAATTCCTGTTCGCCACGACCGAGGTCGACAAGGTGCCGGTGACGGTGCTGTCGCGCTGCCAGCGCTTTGACTTGCGCCGCATCTCCGCCGACCAGCTCGCCGACCATTTCGCCGGCATCGCCGAGAAGGAAGGCATCGGCGTCGAACCCGATGCGCTCGCCATCATCGCGCGCGCCGCTGAAGGATCGGTGCGCGACGGCCTGTCGCTGCTCGACCAGGCGATCGCCCATGGCGGCGACATGGTGAAGGCCGCCGACGTGCGCGACATGCTCGGTCTCGCCGACCGCGGCAGCGTGCGCAAGCTGCTCGATCTCATCCTCGAGGGCGATGCGGGTGCCATGCTTGAGGGTCTCGACCGCGCGCATGAACTGGGCGTCGAGCCCGGCGCGCTGCTGCGCGGCCTGCTCGACAGCCTCCATGCCATCAGCCGCCGCAAGGCGAGTGGCAGCGACGATGTCCTGCGCTCCGCCGAGGAGCAGGAAGCGATCGCGAGGGATGCCGGGACGCTCGGCTGGCCGCAGCTTCACATGCTCTGGCAGCTCCTTCTCAAGGGGCTGAAGGATGTCGAGGTCGCGCCCGACCCGCGCGAGGCCGCCGACATGGCGCTGCTGCGCGTCATCCATGCCGCGGGCATGCCCGATCCCGGCGCGATCATCGACGCGCTGGCCGGCGGCAAGGCACCGCCCAAGCCGCAGCAAGGCAATGCGCCCGCCGCCGCGCCGACGCCCGCGCCCGCAGAAAGCCCTGCCGCGCGGACGCCGACAGTCGAAGCCGAAGCGCCCGCTCCGGAGCCGGCACCCAAACCGGCCCCGTGGGAAGCCGAAGCGGCAGAGCCTGCAGTAGCAGCACCGACCCCGACGGCCCCGGCTGCCGCGCCCGAGCCCGAGCCACTCGCGCCCTCGTTGCCCGGCGACTTCATGGAGCTTTATCACCTCATCGACGATGCGCGCCCGCGCCTCGGGGTGGACCTTCATGACAAGATCGGGCTCGTCGACTATGCGCCCGGCCGCCTCGTGCTGCAGCCCAAGGCGCCGCTCGACAGCGACTTCACCCGCGACCTCGCCGCCGCCGCCAAGCAGGTAACGGGCGAGAATTGGGAAATCGTGCTACAGGAACATGGCGGCGCACCGAGCCTTGCCGAAGCCGAGGTAATGCGCCAACAGGCCGACCGCGAACGCGTGCTGGCCGACCCGATGGTCAAGGCCGTCACCACGGCGTTCCCCGACGCCAGCCTCGAAGAGATCAAGGACGCAAGCTAATGCCCGACATGCCCGATATGAACGACATCCTCGCCATGGCCCAGAAGGCGCAGGAAGACCTCGCCAACGCCCAGAACAAGCTCGACGAAATCGAGGTCGAGGGTCAGGCGGGCGGCGGGCTCGTCAAGGTCCGCGCCTCGGCAAAAGGCCGCATCATCCGCGTCGAGATCGACGAGAGCCTGATGAAGCCCGAGGAAAAGGGCATGGTGGAAGACCTTGTCGCCGCCGCCTTCAACGACGCCAAGGCCAAGGCCGACATGGCCGCCGCCGAGGAAATGAAGAAGGCCACGTCGGGCTTTCCGCTTCCGCCCGGCATGAAGATGCCTTTCTAGGCCAAGCATATGGCGCGCGTCGCCCGCCGGAGGCGGCAGGCGACGCGCGCCACTCTCGCCGGCACGATGCTGCCGCTCCTGCATGCCCAGTTCCTGTCGCGGCGGGGCAGGGCGACCATCCCCGCTAGCGCCTAAAGGCCCGTTGCGGGCCACGGAAATCCCGCTTAGCGTACATTCCTGTCAGGAGCAGGAGTAGACGCAAGATGACCATTCGCCTCGGAACCCAACAGGACTGGCCGCTCAATGTCATGCGGCTCGTCGATCACGCCGAGCGCGAACATGGGGATCGCGAAGTCGTCTCGGCTTGGGCCGACGGCTCGATGACCCGCACGACCTGGGGCGAGATCGCCTCCAAGGCGCGCAAGATGGCAAAGGCGCTCGAAAAGCTCGGACTCAAGAAGGGTGACCGCGTCGCCACGCTGGCGATGAACCACGAGCGCCACCTGATCAGCTGGTATGGCGCCATCGGCATGGGCGGGGTGCTCCACACCATCAACCCGCGCCTGTTCCCCGAGCAGCTCGCCTACATCGGCAACCATGCCGAGGACCGCGTCCTTCTTTACGATGCGATGATGAAACCGCTCGTCGACGCGATGAAGCCCGCATGGAAGACCATCGAGCATTACATCGTCTACGATCCGCCCGAAGGCTGGGAAGGCGACCCCTCGTTCGAGGAATGGATCGGCGCCGAGGATGACGACTACCAGTGGGTCGAGGCCGACGAACGCGATCCCATCGGCCTGTGCTACACCTCTGGCACCACCGGCAATCCCAAGGGCGTCATCTACGAGCATCGCGGCATGGTCCTCCACGCCCTCGCCGAGGTGCAGCCCGACTGCTTCGATCTCGGCAAGCGCGACTGCGCGCTCCCCATCGTGCCCATGTTCCACGCCAATGCCTGGGGCCTGCCCTGGGCCGCGCCGCTCGTTGGCTGCAAGATGGTGCTCTCGGCCGACTATACCGCCAAGCGCATGGTCGATCTGTTCCGCGACGAAAAGGTGACCCATTCGGCGGGCGTGCCGACCATCTGGGTCGACATGATCGCGCATATCGAGAAGACCGGCGACACGCTCGACAATCTGAAGACCGTCACCATCGGCGGCTCGGCCGCACCGCGCGCCATGATCAAGTGGTTCCGCGAGCATGGCATCGAGGTTGGCCATGCGTGGGGCATGACCGAACTCAGCCCCATCGGCAGCCTCGCCGGCAAGCCAGCAGGCTGGGACGACATGTCCGACGAAGAGCAGATCGAATGGACCGCGCGTCAGGGCAGGGTGCCCTTCGGCATCGAAATGCGCATCGTCGATGACGAGGGCAATGTGCTGCCCCGCGACGGCAAGGCCAGCGGCGACCTGCAGGTGCGCGGCGCCTGGGTGATCGAGCGCTATTTCAAGGAAGACGAACCCGCCATCGATGCCGACGGCTGGTTCTCGACCGGCGATGTCGCCGCGCTCCATCCCGACGGCACCATGCAGATCACCGACCGCTCGAAGGATGTCATCAAGTCGGGCGGCGAATGGATTTCCTCCATCGAGCTTGAAAATGCCGCCATCGGCGTCGACGGGGTGGCCGAGGCCGCCTGCATCGGCATCTTCCACCCCAAGTGGGACGAGCGCCCGCTGCTCGTGTGCGTGCGCGAGGAAGGCCATCACGTCACCGGCGAGGACGTGGTCGAGGGCATCCGCGGCGACGTCGCCAAATGGTGGCTGCCCGATGCCGTCGAGTTCGTCGACGAACTCCCGCACACCGCCACTGGCAAGCTGTCCAAGAAGACGCTGCGCGAGCAGTTCAAGGACTATCGCTTCGAGGGCGTGGAGGCGATGACGGGACGCGACTGATGCGCTGGAAAAACCTCGCTCTCGGGATGGTGCTCGGCGGGTTACTCGTGGGGGCAGGGTATGAGTATCGAGACTACAAACGCCTCGAACGTCAGCGGCTCATATTCGAGTGCTTCGATAATCCGGCGGCCTCCCCGCTTTATGAGGACGGCTACTGTCCCAATCACTAAGGGGTAGCGTCTCCGGCTAAGTTGGGCTAACCGCCACTTCGAATTTTCCACTCCTATTCAAGGACATTTGCGACCCATGGCCGCTCAATACGCTTTCGTCATGAAGGACATGACCAAGTCCTTCCCCGGTGCCCAGAAGCCGGTGCTCGAGAATATCAACCTGCAATTCTACCAGGGTGCCAAGATCGGCATCGTGGGCCCCAACGGCGCGGGCAAGTCGACGCTCATGAAGATCATGGCCGGCATCGACAAGGACTTCCAGGGCGAGGCCTGGCCGGGCGAGAACATCACCGTCGGCTATCTCCCGCAGGAGCCGCAGCTCGACGAGAGCAAGACCGTGCTCGAGAACGTCAAGGACGGTGCGCGCGAGATCGCCGACAAGGTCGACCGCTTCAACGAGATCACCACGCTGATGGGCGACCCGCCCGCCGACGCCGATTTCGACGCGCTGATGGCCGAGATGGGCGAGCTGCAGGAAGAGATCGACGCGGTCGACGGCTGGACCCTCGACAACCAGCTCGAGATCGCGATGGAAGCGCTGCGCTGCCCGCCGTCCGATGCCTCGGTGTCGAACCTGTCGGGCGGTGAAAAGCGCCGTGTCGCGCTCACCCGCCTGCTCATCCAGAAGCCCGACATCCTGCTCCTCGACGAACCGACCAACCACCTCGATGCCGAGAGCGTCGAGTGGCTCGAAAATCACCTCAAGGAATATGCCGGCGCGGTGCTGATGATCACCCACGACCGCTACTTCCTCGACAATGTCGTCGGCTGGATCCTCGAATTGGATCGCGGCAAATACTTCCCCTACGAGGGCAATTACTCGACCTATCTCGAGAAGAAGGCCAAGCGCCTCGAGCAGGAAGCCCGCGAGGAAAGCGGCCGTCAGAAGAGCCTGTCGCGCGAACTCGAATGGATCCGCCAATCGCCGAAGGCGCGCCAGACCAAGTCCAAGGCGCGTATCCGCAAGTTCGAGGAACTGCAGGACGCGCAGGGCGATCGCAAGCCCGGCAAGGCGCAGATCGTCATCCAGGTGCCCGAGCGCCTCGGCGGCAAGGTCATCGAGGCCGAGAACATTTCCAAGGCCTATGGCGACAAGCTCCTGTTCGAGAACCTCAGCTTCACCCTGCCGCCCGGCGGCATCGTCGGCGTGATCGGCCCCAACGGCGCGGGTAAGTCGACGCTGTTCAAGATCATCACCGGCCAGGAAACGCCCGACAGCGGCAAGATCGAGGTCGGCGAGACCGTCCGCCTCGGCTATGTCGACCAGTCGCGCGATGACCTCGATCCCAAGAACAACGTCTGGGAAGAAATCTCCGACGGCCTCGACTACATGCAGGTCAACGGCCACGACACCTCGACCCGTGCCTATGTCGGCGCCTTCAACTTCAAGGGCGCGGACCAGCAGAAGAACGTCGGCAAGCTGTCGGGCGGTGAGCGTAACCGCGTCCACATCGCCAAGATGCTCAAGGAGGGTGGCAACGTCCTCCTGCTCGACGAACCGACCAATGACCTCGACGTCGAGACGCTCGGCGCGCTCGAGGAAGCGATCGAGAATTTCGCGGGTTGCGCCGTGGTCATCAGCCACGACCGCTTCTTCCTCGACCGTCTCGCCACGCACATCCTCGCTTTCGAGGGCGACAGCCATGTCGAATGGTTCGAAGGGAACTTCGAGGCCTATGAGGAAGACAAGCGCCGCCGCCTCGGCGACGCCGCCGACCGCCCGACGCGCCTCGCCTACAAAAAGCTGACGCGCTAGGCCCGACCGGCCGCGAGCGCAAAAAGCAAAGGCCTCCTTCCTCCACGGGAAGGGGGCCTTTCTCTTTTGCAACGCATGACAACAAGCTTTCGCAACGCGGCTGACAAGTCGCCTCGTTCGCGCTAAACAGGAGCACAATCGCGGACGGGGGCGTCCGCCAATCTGGGGGATTTGATGACGGATCGGTATCGCGCCCTTGGCGGCGTGGCCATCTTTTCGGTGCTGTATTTCGGCTGTGCCATCGCCGCGCTCTACGTCACGGGCGGCGAGGACGGCATCGCGGCCATCTGGCCCGCCAGCGGCGTCTTCATCGCCGGGCTCCTCCTTACCTCCCGAGACTATCGCGGCCCGCTCATCGCCGGCGTCGCCACCGCGAGCCTCGGCGCGAACCTCTGGGGCGGCATCAGCTGGCTCGAGGCGGGCGGCTACACCATCGCCAACATCATCGAGGGCCTCGTCGTCTGGCGCATCATGGGGCCGCGCCGCGGCACCTCTTTCGTCACCCCCGAGACGCTGCTCCGCTTCCTCATCGCCATGGCTGCCGGCACTGCTGCCAGCACGGTCATGGCGGCGGGCCTGTCGATGAACCTGTCGCCCACCTTCCTGTCGAGCTGGGCCACCACCGTTCTCCTCGGCATGGCCACGGTCACGCCCACCATCATGTTCCTCGTGCAGGACCGGCGCGGACGCCGCCGCCTCGCCAGCTTCAAGGCGCTTGCCGTGCTTGCGATGGTCGCGGGATTATCGGTCGCCGCCTTCGGCCAGACCGACTATCCGCTGCTGTTCCTGCCGATGGCGGGGCTCGCCTTCGCTACCTTTGCCATCGGGGTCAGCGGCACCGCCGTGGCGATGGTCATCGTCACCGCCATCGGCTCGCTATTCACTGCGATGGGCGAGGGGCCGGTCAGCCTCGCCTTCGAGAATATCGTCAGCCAGGTCCTCTATTTCCAGGCCTATCTGCTCTGCCTCATCGCCTCGACCCTGCCGCTGGCGGTGCTGCTGACGCAGCGCGAGGCCGAAGCGGAAGCCAATCTCGAACTGGCGGAGACCGACGCCCTCACGGGGCTGGCGACGCGACGCAAGATCCTCACGCAGCTCGATGCCGCGATGAAGTCCGCGCGCCGGACCAAGCGCCCGCTGTCGATCGCGATGATCGACCTCGACCATTTCAAGCGCATCAACGACCGCTTCGGCCACGAGAAAGGCGACCAGATCCTCGCCACCATCACCTCGCTGATGCGCGACCAGCTCGGCCCCATCGGCAAACTCGGGCGGCTCGGCGGCGAGGAATTCCTCGTCATCTTCGAAGGGGTCAGCGCGCGCGACCGCCTCGACCTGTGCGAACTCCTGCGCGAGGCGGCGGCGGCCACGCCGTGGCCGTCGGACGGTCCCGACGCGGTGACGTTGAGCATCGGGCTTGCCGATTTCGGTCCCGAACACCGGCTTCCGGGCGAGATGCTGCGCGATGCGGACGCCGCGCTCTACCGCGCCAAGGATGGCGGCCGGAACCGCTGCGAGCTCGCGGCTTTCAGCGACGATGATGCAGCGCCCCACGAGGGCGACCGCGTCAACATCGCGCTAGCGCCCTAGCTCGCCCTAGCTCTTGTCGTCCTCGTTGCGCCCCGCGCGCTCGGCGGCGTCGCGCGCAGCCTGCTTCGCAGCCTCGAGCTTGGCCTCGAGCCGGTCGACCCGGGCCTGCGCCTTTTCCGCCGCACGCTGGGCGGGATCGGGCATGTCGGCGGCCCGCGCCGCACGTTCGGCGGCTTTCTGCGCCTGCCGCTCGGCACGCTCCGCAGCCTTGCGCGCCTGATGCGCTGCCCGTTCGGCCTGCCGCGCGGCCCGGTCACGCATCTGCGCGGCCTGGTGCTGCATATTGTCGCGGACATGCTCGGCGCGGCACTTCCAGTCGTCCTGCGACATGTCGCGCATCTCGCCGATCGCGGCGAGAAACTCGTCGCGCGCCTGCATCGCCAACTCCTTGAAGCGCGCGATATGCTCCTTTGCCCTTTCGCGGGCCTCGGCCTGTTCGTTCATGATGGACCTTCCTTTCCGACCTGCTGTATGGTTACAGCAATACAGTGGAAATGGGAAGGCTGACGCGCGGGTTCAACCCGCCGTTCGTAGAAGCGACGAATGGCCTGCGAAAAGGCGAGGGGTAAGGGGACGGGGCCCGGGCCCCGCCCCGCTCAGTCCTTGGCGCGAACGCTGAGCAGCACGCCAACGCCATAGTCGGGCGCGCCTTCGGACAGGCCGACCGTGCCATAGCCGGTCAGGCTGAGGCGCCGGTTGAGCCGCGTCACGAGCCCGCCGAACAGCGAATGGCTGTCGTCGATGCCGCCGGTGCTCGCCGCGCTATAGTCATAGCTGACAATACCCACCATGTCGGACGGCAGGATGACGCTCGCGCCGAGCGTGCCGTAGCTGCCGTTGCGCAGGTTGCGGCCCTCGGGATCGCCAAGCCAGCGATAACCGAGCTCGACGAAGGGCGTGACATCGCCGCGCGTCAGGGCAAATTCGCCGCCGAGCGAGAAGTCGGCCTCGCCGGTCGACAGATTGTCCTCCTCGCTCCCGGTGGGCAGCTTGACCTTGCCGCCGACCGAGAATTCGGCGCCATTGCGGTCGAAGATCTCATAGCCGCCGCGCAGCGACAGGTCGCCGAGCCCGGAACGGCTCGAGCTCGTATCGTTACCGCCACCGACGATCGGGCCGCCGCCGCCGCCGACGACGCTGTCCGACCCGTCGATCGAGATGAAGGGCATGGAGGCGCCGAAGGTCCAGCGGTCCTTCGAGGCCCGCAGGCTGAAGGGGATGACGAGGATGCTGGTGTCGGTATCGGTGCCATAGTCGCCCGAGGAATAGTCCACCCCGGTCGACACGGTGACGCGCTGGGCGGCAGCGGGGCCGGCGGCAATCATGCTCGCCCCCGCGGCAAGCGTGAGAAGTCGGAACATCGAATCTGTCTTTCTGAAAAAGGGAAGGGGCACCGCCATCTCCCTTAAGGCGGTGCCCCTTCGCGATCGGTCGGCTTCCGGTGAGCCAGGCTCGGGAAGGCGACCGACCTTGTCTCATGACGTGAGAGCTTACGGGCGACCGCGACCGTTCTCGCGGGCTTCCTTGGCAGCCCGGCGAGCTTCGCGCGCTTCCTCGCGGGCAGCACGGGCTTCCTCGCGGGCGACGCGGGCCTGCGCACGCGCTTCCTCGGCGGCGGCGCGCGCTTCGCTCACATGCTCGGGACGGGCGAGCTCGCGCACGGCATAGCCGATACCATTGCGCTCGGGGTCGCGTTCGCCCTGCGCCATTTCCTTAACGGTCGCGCCGAGGCCGTTCGAGGCGGTTTCCTCACCGTCCTCGACGTCTTCAACCTCTTCACCCTCGGTGGCTTCTTCGCCTTCGGTGGCTTCGCCTTCCTCGGTATCGGTGTCGGGCTCGGTGCCCTCGTCCGCCTCGGTGTCGGTGTCGGTTTCGGTGTCACCGTCGGTTTCGGTGTCGGGATCCTCGCCGCCGGCATCCTGTGCCATGACGGGCGTGATCGCGAACATCGCGGCGGCCGCAGCCACCAGCATCGTCTTCTTGGTCATAATCGTCCACTCCCCGGGATACTTACTAGGACCGCAGGTTGAGCCCCGAGGCGGGTGCCGGGTCAATCTGGGGGTATAGGCGGGGTGAACGGTTATCGGCGAACCGAAGCTAGCGCCGCGACGAACTGATCGGACTTGCTAGGGCGCTAACCATGTCGACTGACCCTCGCGCCGCCACAGGGCGCGGCGATGGCCGTCATGCGCGAGGCTGAACCAGTCGATCTCGTCGAGCCGGACCTTGAGGATCGCGAAATTGGCGCGCGCCTCCTCCTCGAGCCGCGCCGGGTCGGGTTCGGCATCGCGGACATCCTCGGGAAGGTTGGGGAGGGGGGCCCCATGCGCGCTGCTCGGCGGGTGGGGGGCAAGATAGCAGCGCCGCGCGAAATTGCTGCTCGCGCCCCAGGCCTCCTCCACCTCGGCGCCGTCGCGTTCGATCCGTCCTTCCCCGCGCATGCGAAGCTGCACATGCGCCTCGGGATCATAAGCGAGCAGCCCGATCCGCGGATCGGCGGCCAGCGCTGCCACCTTGGGCGCGCGCAGGTCGGTGTGGAAGCGCAGCGCCCGCGCCTCGCGGTCGACATGGCGGAGCACCATCACCCGCGCATCGGCATCGGCGGTCGCGACAACCGGCAGGTGCATGGCGTTCTTGCGATTGCGCGCGCCTTCCTCGAGCCGGTCGAGGGCGTCGGCGAGGACCGCGTCGAGCGTATCGGGCTGGGCCATGCGGGTCTCCTGTCAGCAGCGCGTCCTCGGGACTAGCCTTGGCGCCGCCTTTTCGTCTAGTGCAGCGCGCCATGATGGACGGATCGCTCAAGACGATCGGCGGCGCGGTTGCGACCGCCGCAGCCATGATGGTGGCCGTGCCCGGCGCCAAGGCGCTCGGCGCGCGCCTGTCGATCCCCGCCTACGAGTGGCGCGGGCTCGGTGAGGAGCTCTGGCCCCGTTTCATGGTCCACCGGCTCGCGGCGGAGGATTATGCGCACATGCGGATCGCCTGCGAAGGCGCGCTGCCACGCCACGTCTATGTCCTCGACCACCGCCTCCTCGACACTGCCGCGCTCGAGGTGACGCGCGACCGCTATCCCGACTGCACCGTCTCGCAGATGTTCGCCCCGCGCGCCGCGCGATGATCGGCTTCGAGGCACGCGTGCACCGCTGGTCGGGCGGCAACTGGTATTTTGTCACGCTGCCCGAAGAGGCGGCCGCCGAAGCGCGCTTCGAGGCCGAAGGACGCCGCGGCGGCTTCGGCTCCATCAAGGTCGCCGTCCGCCTGGGAGCCAGCGTCTGGCGCACCTCGCTCTTTCCCGACCGCCAGTCGGGAAGCTTCCTGCTGCCGTTGAAAAAGGCCGTCCGCGACGCCGAGGGGCTGGGAGAGGGGAGCGTGGTCGCCATCAGCCTCGAGGTCTGCGGCTGACACGAAAAAGGGGCCGGCAAATGCCAGCCCCTCCGCGATCAGATGGCGATAACGGCTCAGCCGCTACCACGACCGCCCGGCACGTCCTGCACCGGCGTGCGCAGGCCGTGATTGATATCGTCCTGCTTGGTCACACCCTCGGTGGCGTCGGGGTCATCGACCCGCTCGAGCGCGGCCTGCGTGCCCACATCGGTGTTGAGGTCGCCCTGGAAGCGACCCTGGAAGCTGGGCGTCTCGAGGCTACGCTCGAGAATGTCGCTGTCGTCATTCTGTTTCGCCGTCTCTGCGCGGCGATTGAGGTCCTGCTCGCTCATCCTGGCTCTCCTTACAAATTCACGTCGGCGCGGTGGTTCTCGTAATCGGGCTGCTCGGGGTCACCGCCGAGGAAGTCCACGGCCGCCTGCACGAGATGTTCGGCACCCGCATTTTCCCAGACATTCGCGGTCTCGGTATCGAAGCGCAGGAGGACGAGGTTGGGATCATCCTTGCCGCCTTCATACCAGGGCGCGATCATCGAGTTCCACAGGCGGTCGATCACCACACGGTCGTTATCGACGACGAGATTGCCGTGGATATGGGCGAACAGGTCATGCCCCTTGTCCTGGAAGCTGGCGATCGCACGGTGGCTCTGGCCAAGCCCTTCGACGAGGCTCTCGCGCTTGTCGGCGAAGAAATAGATCTTGCGGCCCGCGCCTTCGCCATCGATCTGCACCGTCATCGGGCGCGTGCGGCTGTCCTCGACACCCTGCAGGCCGAGCATGACGAACGGGCTCGACGAGCCGAGCGCCTTCCACAGCTTGGCCTCGAGGTCGCGGCGTACTTCTGCGTCGCTCTTGTCATTCTTGAAAAACATCAAACGCTCCTTTTTCCATTCCCTCCTAAAACGGGTGGAAAAGGAGCGCCGTTCCGCGTCCTACCGCAGCCGTTTCACCACCAGTCGTCCGTCGGCGCCTTTCTTCACGTCATAGTGGTCGAGGCTGCGGACGAGATCGGACAGGCGGGTGAAGCCGTAATTGCGCACGGCAAAGCTCGACACCGCCTTGGCGCGCTGCCCCAGTTCGGCGAGCGGGGTATAGCCTTCCTCGTCGCGCTTGGAGGCCTTGTAGGCATTGCCGAGGATGGCGAGCAGTTCGTCATCCACCGCGCGCTCCGCCGTATCGGCCTCGGCGCCATTGTCGCTGCTCTTGGCGGCCAGCGCGGCGACGTCGAAGAAGCGCGTACAGGCCTGCTTGAACGAAAAGGGCGTCTTGGCGGTGCCGAAGCCATAGACCGGCAGCCCGTCCTCGCGCAGCCGCTGGGCGAGGGGGAGGAAGTCGCTGTCCGAGCTCATCAGCCCGAAGCCGTCGATGGTGCCGCGATAGAGGAGGTCCATCGCGTCGATCACCATCCGCATGTCGGTCGCCGACTTGCCCTTGACCACGTCGAACTGCTGGACCGGCACGATCGAGTGACGCCCCGTGAGTTCGCCCCACGTCTTGAGCGCGGGCTTGCGCCAGTTGCCATAGGCGCGGCGCACATTGATCTCGCCCAGTTCGGCGAGGACGGTCAGCACCTCGTCGAGGTGATCGGGGCTGGCATTGTCGGCATCGATCAGGAGCGCGATATTGAGCTCCTCTTCGCTGTTGCGGTTCTGGCGCCCACTCATCTGTCGTTCATTCCCATCCGTCTCACATAGCGGTTCGGTGGCGGAACGAAAGGCCTATCCCCTTCGTCCGTCACCCAGTGACGTTCAAGACAAGGGAGAAGTTGCGATGGGTATGAAGACGGGCGGAGCGATGCTGGTGGCAGGCCTTCTGGTAACGGGCTGCGCGACCAACGATCCTTACGGCTATGACGACCCCTATTACGGCAGCCGCAACAACGACCAGCTCGAGCGCGCCGCCAAGGGCGCCGCCATCGGCGGTGTCGCGGGTGCGGCCGTCGGCGCGGTGGTCGACGGTGTCGGCGTGGCCGAAGGTGCCGCCGCGGGCGCCGCCATCGGCGCGATCGCCGGCGCGATCATCAAGGGCAAGCAATATTACCGCGATACGCGCGGCTATTGCTACTATGTCGATGACAATGGCAATCCGGTCTACGACTATGACGCGGAATGCTAGTCGATCATGAACTCGCCGCTCTCCTCGTCGAGGACGAGGAGGCGGCCTTCACCGATGGTGAAATGGCAGCCGTGGAGCTTTAGCTTCCCGGCTGCTTCGCGTTCGGCGATATAGGGAAAGGTCCGCAGGTTCGCGAGGCTGTGGCGGATCGCCGCCTGTTCGAGCGCCAGCTGTTTGTCCGCGATCGCCTCGTTGGCCACCACGGCATCGCGCGGCTCGTCAATCAGGCTGATCCAGTCGTCGAGATGGCTGTGGCCGGGTGCGCCCTGGTCGCCACCCGCGAGCGCGGCCTTGATGCCGCCGCAAGCCCCGTGGCCCATGACCACCACGTGGCGCACACCAAGACCGGTTACCCCGAATTCGATCGCCGATCGAACGCCGGCGAGCCCCGCCTCGACGTCGAATGGCGGGACGATATTGGCCACATTGCGCAGCACGAAGGCCTGCCCGGGCAGCAGGTCGAAGACGGTCGCGGGATCAACCCTGCTGTCACAGCAGGCAATGATCATGACCGGCGGCTGCTGGCCCTCCGCCAGTTCCTCCCAACGCCCCCTGTGACGGTGATAATCGTTGCGACGAAAGCGGTGATAACCGTCGAGAAGTTCGCGAAACTCGGGCATCAGAAACGCTCCCGCCGGACGACCTCGACATCGCCGATGGTCAGGAGAAGGCGATGGCTGTCGAGCATCGGCGCGATCTCCTCGAGTAGCTTGTCGGCATCCTCGGACGTACCGATCGCCAGCATCATGACCTTGCTCGAGCCCGTCAGCCGCTCGTCCTGCCAGGCCCCGCCGGCGCCGCGTCCCTCGAGGACCTGCATCACCGTATGACCCGAAAAACCGGCGTTGCGCACGATCTTGCCGAGCCGCGGGACGAGCTGCTCCTCGACGAGGATCTCGACGCGTTTCATCCTGGTCAGTTCCATTACGCGAGCACTCCTGCGAGCCAGCTGAGAAAGGCGATGTTGACGACGACGTTGAAGGGGAAGGTAATCCCCAGCGACATCGAGAGATAGATGCCGGGATCGGCCTGCGGCAGCGCAAGGCGCATGGCGGCGGGAACGGCGATGTAGGAGGCGCTGGCGGCGAGCACGCCGAGCACGGCGGCGGTGCCGACATCGAGCCCGAGCAGCGTCCCGAGCGTGACCCCGATGACCCCGTTCACGACCGGCATGGCGATGCCGAGGGTCGCGAGCCGCCAGGTGATGGCCCGCGTCTCGCGCAGGCGACGCGATGCGATGAGCCCCATGTCGAGCAGGAACAGCGCGAGGATCCCCTTGTAGCCGACGGCGAATGTCGGCGCGATCGGTGCGAAGCCCTCGGGCCCAGCGATATACCCGATCAGCATCGAACCGATGAGCAGCACGACCGAGCTGTTGAGCAGCACCTCGTGCAGCAGCTCGCCCTTCGTGCTGTCGCTATCCTTGGCGGCCAGCGAGAGGCCCGAAATGATCGCCGGGCCTTCCATCAGCGCGAGCACCGCGACCATGAAGCCCGCCGCGGGCATTCCGGCAGCATCGAACATCTCGATCGCGGTGATGTAGGTGACGAGACTGACCGAGCCGTAATGGGCGGCGGTCGCGGCCGCATCGACCCGCTTCAACCCCCCGAAGCGAGAGAGAAGGAAATAGGCCGGGTAGGGGACGAGGAAACTCAAGCCGATCCCGGCCGCGCCCGCCAGCAGCAACTCGGTGGTAATCCCCGCCTCTGCGATCGCGACCCCGCCTTTGAGGCCGATCGCCACCATCAGGTAGATGGCCATCGCCTTGGCCATCGCTTCGGGGATCGAAAGGTCCGACCGGGCGAAGCCGGCGAACATGCCGAGGACGAAGAACAGGATGATCGGCGAGGTCAGTGTCTCAAGGATCATGGAGCCCCCAATGAAAGTACAGCGTCGGGCTAGGCCACAAGGCTTGGCAATGGCAAGCCTGATCGCTATCTCGGCGCCCATGAACGCACCCGTGACACCTCCGACCAAACGCAAACCCGACTGGATCCGCGTCAAGGCGCCCGTCTCGAAGGGGTATAACGAGACCAAGGGCCTGATGCGCGAGCTCGGCCTTGCCACGGTGTGCGAGGAAGCCGCCTGTCCCAATATCGGCGAATGCTGGGACAAGAAGCATGCCACGGTGATGATCCTCGGCGACACCTGCACGCGCGCCTGCGCCTTCTGCAACGTCAAGACGGGCATGCCGCGTCCGGTCAATCCGATGGAGCCCGAGAATACGGCGATCGCGGCGGCCAAGATGGGCCTCAAGCATATCGTCATCACGAGTGTGGACCGCGACGACCTTCCCGACGGCGGCGCCGACCAGTTCGTGAAGGTCATCAGGGCGCTGCGCGAGCACACGCCCGACACGACCATCGAGATCCTTACCCCCGATTTCCGCGGCAAGCACGAGCAGGCGATCGAGAAAATCGTCGAGGCGCGTCCCGACGTGTTCAACCACAATCTCGAGACGGTCCCGAGGCTTTATCCCACGATCCGCCCCGGCGCGCGCTATTATGCCTCGCTGCGCCTCCTCGAGACGGTCAAGAAGCTCGACCCGTCGATCTTCACCAAGTCGGGCATCATGCTTGGGCTCGGCGAGGAGCGCCTCGAAGTGCATCAGGTGATGGACGACATGCGCTCGGCCGACATCGATTTCCTGACGATGGGCCAGTATCTCCAGCCCACGCCCAAGCACGCCGAGGTCAAGGAATTCGTCAATCCGAAGACCTTCGACGCTTATGCCTCGATCGGCCGCGCCAAGGGCTTCCTCCTCGTCGCCGCCTCGCCGCTGACGCGTTCGAGCTACCATGCGGGTGACGATTTCGAGAAGATGCGCGCCAATCGCGAAGCCCAGCTTGCGAAAGCCGGCAAGCGTTAATGCCGCGCCACTCCGAGACGAGAAGCCTTCCTTATTCGCCCGAACAGCTGTTCGAGCTCGTCGCCGATGTCGGCCGTTATGACGAATTCCTGCCGTGGGTCAGCGCGGTGCGCGTCCGTTCCGAGAGCGACGAGGAACTGGTCGCCGACCTCATCGTCGGCTTCAAGGCCTTCAAGGAGCGTTTCACGAGCCGCGTGAAGAAGGAACGGCCGGACAAGATCACCGTCGACTATGTCGAGGGGCCGTTGAAGTTCCTGCACAATGAATGGACCTTCGAGCCCGACGGGCAGGGGGGCACCAAGCTCGGCTTCTGCGTCGACTTCGCCTTCAAGAACCGCATCTTCGAGACGGTGGCGGGGCAGATGTTCGATCGTGCATTGCGCCGCATGACCGACGCCTTCATCGCCCGCGCCGACGAACTCTACGGCAACAAGAGCGAGAGCGCTTCCGACGCCGCCTGAGTGCGGATCGCCTCGCGGCCCGCATCCTCGTCGAAATTCTTGAGCACCACCGTCGTCGCGCCGTCCGACGAGGCGCGCGCGAACCAGACCGTGCCGACGGGCTTTGCCGCCGATCCCCCACCGGGGCCGGCAACGCCCGTGATCGCCACCGCCACATCGGCGCCCGAGCGCGACAGCGCGCCCTCGGCCATTGCCGTCGCGACCTCGCGCGACACCGCGCCATGCAGTTCGATCAGGACCGGCTCGACCCCGACCATCCGCACCTTTGCTTCATTGGCGTACGTCACGAATCCCGCGGTGAAGACATCCGACGAGCCGGCAATCGCCGTCAGCGCCGCCGAGACCAGCCCGCCGGTACAGCTTTCGGCCATCGCCACCCGCGTGCCCGCCTTGCGATGCGCCTCGAGCACCCCCGCAGCGGCCTCGACCAGCGCGGGCGCGACTTCGCTCAAGCCTCGACGCCCATGCGGATATTGGCGATCGCCTGGCAGGCGATCCCCTCGCGCCGACCGGTGAAGCCCAGCTTCTCGGTCGTGGTCGCCTTGATGCTGACCTGGCTGTCGCGCAGCCCGAGGATGCGCGCGATCCGCGAGCGGATCGCATCGCGGTGCGGGCCGACCTTTGGCGCCTCGCAGATCACCGTGGCATCGACATGATCGATGGTGCCGCCCGCATCGCGCACGAGTTTGGCCGCATGGGCGAGGAACTGGTCGGAGGCCGCGCCCTTCCAGCGCGCATCCGTGGGCGGGAAATGCTCGCCGATATCGCCCATGCCGGCGGCACCGAGCAACGCATCGGTGATGGCGTGGAGGAGCACATCGGCATCGCTATGCCCCTTGAGCCCCGTGTCATGCGGGATGGCGATCCCGCCGAGCATGACCGGCCCCGGGCCGCCAAAAGCATGTACGTCGAAACCCAGCCCCGTGCGCGGTGCCATTCGTGCCTCCAGCATCATCTCGGCGCGCGCCCAATCGGCGGGCACCGTCAACTTGTCCAAGAGCGGATCGCCGGCGACCGTGGCGACCGGCAGTCCTGCCGCTCGAATCACGCTCGCCTCATCCGTTGGCGGCGCTGTAGCACCGCTCGAATGTTTCTGAAATGTATCAATTAAATCAGTGGCTAAGAAGGCTTGCGGAGTCTGAACCCGCACCAGCCCCTCGCGGCTCTCGGATAGGGTCAGAAAGGCGCCGTCGGATCGCGCCACCGTGTCGGGCACGTCAAGAACAGGCACGACCGCAGAATATGTATGCAGCGCCTCGACGAGCCGGTCGACGACCTCGGCGGGGCAGAAGGGGCGGGCGGCGTCATGGACGAGGACGTGGCTCGTATCGATCGCCGCCAGCCCGTTGCCCACGCTCTCGCTCCGGCTCGCGCCACCGACGATGAAGGCGCCGACGTCGCGCTCGCCGAGCGCCGCGCGCGCCTCCTCTTCCTGCCCCTTGCCGATCACGACGCGAACCGCATCGATCCTCGGATGGTCGATCAACGCGTCCACCGCATGAGCGATCACGGCCTTGCCGGCGATCTTGCGATACTGCTTGGGTGTCTCGCCGCCCATGCGGGTGCCCGAACCGGCGGCGACGATGAGGGCGGTCACTTGCATGGCGCCAGCCTTGCCGCGCAATTGCCGCCCTGTGAAGGGCCGTTCATTGCGCGATCAGGCGAAATTCCGTAAAGGCGCGCTACCATGACCCGCCTGAAGCCCATCAAGATCGGCGACATCGAGATCGCCGAACCCGTCATCCTCGCGCCGATGACGGGGGTGACCGACACGCCTTTCCGCAAGATCGTCAAGCGCTATGGCTGCGGCCTGACCGTTTCGGAGATGATCGCTTCGGAAGCGATGATCCGCGAGACCAAGCAGAGCCTCCAGAAGGCGACCTGGGATCCGTCGGAGGAACCCGTCTCGCTCCAGCTGGCGGGCTGCGAGCCGACCCGCATGGCCGAGGCGGCCAAATTGAACGAGGACAAGGGCGCCGCGATCATCGACATCAACATGGGCTGCCCCGTGAAGAAGGTCGTCAACGGCTATGCCGGGTCCAGCCTCATGCGCGACCTGCCGCTCGCCGCCTCGCTGATCGAGGCGACGGTGAAGGCGGTGAAGGTGCCGGTGACGGTCAAGATGCGCATGGGCTGGTGCCACGACAGCCTCAACGCCCCCGAACTCGCGCGCATCGCCGAGGATCTCGGCGCGCAGATGATCACGGTTCACGGCCGCACCCGCAACCAGATGTACCGCGGCAGTGCCGACTGGGCCTTTGTCCGCAACGTCAAGGAAGCAACCAGCCTCCCCGTGATCGTCAACGGCGACATCAACGCGATCGAGGACGCCCATGCCGCGCTCGACCAGTCGGGCGCCGACGGGGTCATGGTCGGCCGCGGGGCCTATGGCAAACCGTGGCTTCTCGGACAGATGATCGCCGATCTCTGTCACGGCGAGGCCAAGGACGCACCGCCGCTCGCCGAGCAGCTCGACGTGATCCTCGAGCAATATGACGACATGATCGCGCTCTATGGCGAGCGCGTCGGCGTCAATTGCGCGCGCAAGCATCTCGGCTGGTACACCAAGGGCCTCCACGGCTCGGCGGAGTTCCGCAACCACGTCAACACCGTCGAGAGCGCGGCGGAGGTAAAGCAGCTGCTGCGCGACTACTACGGTCGATTCATCGACGCCCAGCGCGCCGCCGCCTGACCTCACTGAGGCCTAGCCGCCAAACTGTGTTTTTCATGCAACGCTTCCGTGCTAGGCGTTGCACGGAATGAATGCCGTCAGTGATTCTCCGCAGGCCTTGAAGCCACTGCACTGGTCGTCGCGCTCGACGCGGCTGCGCCTCGCGACAGTCATCGCAGCGGTCGTCCTCATCGGCACGCTCGCCTATTCTGCCGATCTCCTGCTTCACGATCACGGCCGACCCACCTTGCTGAGTCCGCCACTCATCGCACTCCTGATGGTCGGCAATCTCATCCCCGCCATCATCCTGATGGTCCTCCTGTCGCGCCGCATCGCCCAGTATCGCGGCAAGAGGCAGGGAGTAGGGACCGGCCAGATCCACACGCGCCTCGTCGCGCTCTTTTCGATCATCGCCGCGGTCCCGACCGTCACGGTCGCCATCTTCGCCTCGCTGCTGATCCAGTCGGGGCTCGAATTCTGGTTCTCCGACCGCGCGCGCACCATGCTCGAGGACACCGTGTCGCTCGCCACCTCGACGCTCGAGAACGAGCAGTTCGATGTGTCCGAGGAAGCCGCCTACATGGCGGCCGACATCATGTTCACCCTCCAGGAGGTGCCCGTCGAGAGCGAGGAATTCCGGCTCTTCGTGGAAGAACAGGTCTATTATCGCACCTTGAACGAGGCGGCCCTGATCGCGATCGGCGACAATGGGGAGATCGAGGCGCTCGTCACCGTCAACGACTTCGACGGGTTGATCGACGAGGAGCAGATCCTCGCCACCAAGGATGATGCGGACGCGGGCAATGCCGTGCTCCTCGACGCGATCGACCGCATCAGCATCTTCATCAAGCTGCCTGAGAGCGAGAACGGCTATCTCATCGCCAACCGCTATGTCGAAGGCAATCTGGCCGAGAGCATCATCCGCGCCGAAGGGGTGATGACCGCCTATAACGACATCATCCAGCGTAGCCGCGTGAACCAACTTCGCTTTAATGCCGCGCTGCTGATCGGCGCCATCTTCATCGTCGCGCTCGCCATCTTCGCGGCCCTCAAGCTCGCCGACCGCATCGCGCGCCCCGTGGGCCAGCTCGTCGCCGCCGCCAACCGCGTCGAGGAGGGCGACTTTACCGCGCGCGTACCGCCGCAGGCGAGCGCCGACGAGATCGCAACGCTCGCCACCGCCTTCAACCGCATGACGAGCCGGATCGAGGAACAGACCGGCGCGCTCCTGACCGCCAACGAGGAACTCGACCTCCGCCGTGCCTTCATCGAGGCGGTCCTGTCCTCGGTCACCGCCGGCGTCATCGCGACCGACGAGGAGGACCGCATCCTCCTCATCAACCGCTCGGCGCTACTGCTACTCGCCGACGAGGATGTGAACCTCGAGGGCGAACGCCTCATCGATCGCTCGCCAGAACTCGGCGAATTCCTCTCGGGCGCGAGCCAGGAGACAACGCTCGAACTCGCCACCAAGGCGGGCCCGCGCACGCTTGCGGTCAAGCGTGTGCGCTACGAGGACGGCGCGGTGCTGACCTTCGATGATGTCACCGACCAGCTGTCCGACCAGCGGCGCGCCGCCTGGTCCGACATCGCGCGCCGCATCGCCCACGAGATCAAGAACCCTCTCACCCCGATCCAGCTCGCCGCCGAACGGCTCCAGCGCCGCTATGGCGACACCATCCCGCAGGATGACGACACCTTCGAGCGGCTGACCCAGACGATCGTCCGGCAGGTCGGCGACCTTCGCCGCATGGTCGATGAATTCTCCAACTTCGCGCGCATGCCCAAGCCCTCGTTCCGCGACGAGGACGTGCATGACATCGCCCGCGCCGCGCTCTTCCTCCACGAGGTCGCGCATCCCGGCATCCATTTCTCGATCGATCCCGCGCGCGGCCCCGTGCGCATGGTCTGTGACCGCCGCCAGCTGGCACAGGCGCTCACCAACATCGTCAAGAATGCGGTCGAGGCGATCGAGGCACGCCGCAAGAAGGGCGAGGCGCGCGAGGAAGGCGATTTCATCGCCATGAAGCTCGAACGCGAGGGCGGCGAACTCACCATCCTCCTCGACGATACCGGCATCGGCCTGCCCGCCGACCGCGAGCGCATGACCGAGCCTTACATGACCACGCGCGTGCGCGGCACCGGGCTCGGCCTCGCCATCGTCAAGAAGATCGTCGAGGAACATGCAGGCCAGCTGGCCTTTTTCGATCGGGAGGGCGGGGGCACCCGCGTCCGGATCAGCTTCGATGCCGCCCGGCTCGAGGATCGCGCCGAGGGCGAACCCGGCACCCCGCTCACCCGTGCCGGTGACGATAACGAATATGATGAGGATATCTGATGGCTCTTGAGATCCTGGTAGTCGACGACGAGGAAGATATCCGCGAACTGGTCTCGGGCGTGCTCGAGGACGAAGGTTATGACGTGCGCACCGCCGCCAACAGCCGCGAGGCACTCGAAGCGATCGAGCGGCGCCGTCCGCATCTCGCGCTGCTCGATGTCTGGCTGCAGGGCTCCGACATGGACGGCCTACAGCTCCTCGAGGAGGTCAAGAAACGCGATGCCTCGCTGCCCGTCATCATGATCTCGGGCCATGGCAATCTCGACACCGCCGTCGCCGCGGTGCGCGCGGGCGCGGTCGACTTCATCGAAAAGCCCTTCGAGGCGGGCAAGCTGCTCCACCTCGTCGCGCGCGCCACCGAGACCGATCGCCTGCGCCGCGAGAATGCGCAGCTCAAAAAGCAGACCATGCGGGACGAGCAACTCGAAGGCTCGTCCTCGACCATCAACTCGGTCCGCGCCACCCTGAAGCGCGTGGCGCCCACCGGCAGCCGCGTCATGATCAACGGCCCTGCAGGCGTCGGCAAGGAAATCGCCGCGCGGATGATCCACAACTGGAGCCCGCGCGCCAACGGCCCCTTCGTCGTCGTCTCCGCCGCCATGATGGCGCCCGAGCGGGTCGAGGAGGAACTGTTCGGTATCGAGGAAGGCGGCGTCGCCCGTCCCGGCCTCCTCGAACAGGCGCATGGCGGCACGCTGTTCCTTGACGAGATCGCCGACATGCCGCTCAACACGCAGGCCAAGATCCTGCGCGTCCTTACCGACCAGAGCTTCCACCGCGTCCATGGCGACCGCCCCGTAAAGGTCGACGTGCGCGTGCTCTCGGCCACCTCGCGCGACCTCCAGAAGGAGATCGAGGAGGGGCGCTTTCGCGAAGACCTCTTCTACCGCCTCAACGTCGTGCCCGTGACCATCCCGCCGCTGAACCAGCGCCGCGAGGATATCGCGCTGCTCGTCGGCCACTTCCTCGCCCGCTTCGCCGCCGAGCGCCGCGTGCGCCCGCCGCGCGTGTCGGACGAGGCGATGGCCGCGCTCCAGGCGCATGAATGGCCCGGCAACGTGCGCCAGCTCAGGAACATCATCGAGCGCACCATGATCCTCACCCCCGGCGACCGGGTCGACTGCATCGAGATCGATCTTTTGCCGCCCGAAGTCACCGATGGTGGCAGTGACAACAAGAGCGCGACCTCGACCGTTGCCATGATGGGCTCGCCGCTCAGGGAGGCGCGCGAGAATTTCGAGCGCGAATATCTGCGCGTCCAGATCCGTCGTTTCTCCGGCAACATCAGCCGCACCGCCGCGTTCATCGGGATGGAACGCTCGGCCCTTCACCGCAAGCTGAAGGCGCTGGGCGTCACGGACAAGCGCGACAAGAACTGAACCCCATGACCCAGCCCAAGTCCTCGCTGCAGGACCAGTTTCTCAATCTTGCCCGCAAGGGCGGGGTGCCCGCGACCATCTTCCTCCTGAAAGGCGTGCGCCTCCAGGGGCTGATCAGCGGATTCGATGCCTACAGCCTCACGCTCCAGCGCGACGGCCACGAGCAGCTCGTCTACAAGCAAGGGGTGTCGACCGTGCTCCTGCGCGACCAGGCCGCCTTCGAGGTCGAGGGCCACACCCGCGGCGACCGGCAGGACGCCTTCCTCACCCGCCGCCGCGGCCAGTCCGTGAAGCTGTTCCTCCTGAACGGCATCGCGCTCGAAGGCAGTCTTGCCGGCCATGACGCCTATGCGCTGCTCCTCCAGCAGGGCGGCGACATCCAGCTCGTCTTCAAGCATGCCATCGCCACCATCTCCGACGGGCAGGCGGATCGATGAGCGTTTTCAACCGCGACGAGGAAGGGGCAGGGGGCCAGCGCGCGCTGCTCGTCGTGCCCGTCCTCGCCCGCCATACGCACAGCCGCGACGCCGACGCCCGTACCGAGGAAGCCAAGGGTCTTGCCGAGGCGATCGGCATCCATGTGACCGAGGCGATGAGCTTCACCGTCCGCACGCTGCGCCCCGGCACGCTGCTGGGCAGCGGGCAGGTCGACGAGATCGCCGCCGCAGCGGCCGCCGACGATGTCACGCTGACCATCGTCGATCACACGCTCACGCCCGTGCAACAGAAGAATCTCGAGGACCGGCTCAAGACCAAGGTCATCGACCGCACCGGCCTCATCCTCGAAATCTTCGGCGAACGCGCCGCCACCGCCGAAGGCCGCCTCCAGGTCGAGCTGGCCCACCTCGACTACCAGGCCGGGCGCCTTGTCCGTTCATGGACCCACCTCGAGCGCCAGCGCGGCGGCTTCGGCTTCCTCGGTGGCCCGGGCGAAACCCAGATCGAGGCCGACCGCCGCATGATCCGCGACCGCATGGCGCGCATCAGGAAAGAGCTCGAGCAGGTCAAGAAAACCCGCGGCCTTCACCGCGACAGGCGACAGCGCGCGCCGTGGCCTGTGGTCGCGCTCGTCGGCTATACCAACGCCGGAAAGTCAACGCTTTTCAATCGCCTGACGGAAGCTTCTGTCATGGCGAAGGACCTTCTGTTCGCCACGCTCGACCCGACCATGCGCAGCGTCAAGCTGCCGGGCCACGAAAAGGTCATCCTGTCCGACACGGTGGGCTTCGTCTCCGACTTGCCCACACAGCTTGTCGCCGCCTTCCGCGCCACATTGGAGGAGGTCGCCTCCGCCGACCTCATCCTTCACGTCCGCGACATCTCGCACCCCGATACCGAAGCGCAGGCCGAGGATGTCGAAGGGGTGCTCGCCGAACTCGGCCTCGAAGAGGGGAAGGGGCCGCCGCGTCTCGAGGTGTGGAACAAGGCCGACCTCCTCAGCCCCGACGATTATGCCACACTCGAAGGCCGCGCCGGCCCGCGCGGCGCGATCCTCATCAGCGCCGGGACGGGGCAAGGTGTCGAACATCTCCGCGAGGTGGTCGGCCAGGCACTCGATCCCGATCGCAACCGGCACGAGATCTCGCTATCCGTGAGCGAGGGCCAGCGCCTCAGCTGGCTGCACGCCAATGGCAAGGTCCTCGACCAGCGCATGGATGGGGAAAGCATCCACCTCACCGTCGAACTGTCCGAAAAGGACTGGGAACGCTTTAACGCGCTCTAGTCGGCGGTCGACAGCTTCGCGGCCCGCCACAGTTCTTCCTTGCCGTCGAGATCGCGTTCCGCGAACTCGGGATGCGCCTCGATCGCGCGGAAGCGTTTCTCGAACTTGCGATTGGCCTTCCGCAGCGCCTCCTCGGCATCGATCTTCAGGAAGCGTGCGAGGTTCACTACCGCGAACAGGAGGTCGCCCAGCTCCTCCTCGCGATGCGCGGCGCCTTCAGCCTCCTCGAGCTCGGCCAGCTCCTCGTGGATCTTGGCCTTGGCGCCGCTCGCATCGGGCCAGTCGAAGCCGGTGCGCGCCGCCCGCTTCTGCAGCTTCTGCGCGCGTTCGAGCGCGGGCAGGGCGAGCGCCACCCCGGCCAGCGCGCTTTCATCCTCGGCCTTGTCCTTGCGTTCGGCCGCCTTGATCTCTTCCCACAGATGATGCCCGCCATTCTCCGCTTCGCCGAAGATATGCGGATGCCGCCGCTCCATCTTGTCCGAAATCTTCGCGAACACGTCGGCCAGCGTGAAGGCGCCTTCCTCCTCGGCCATCACACTGTGGAAGATCACCTGCAGCTGGAGGTCGCCCAGTTCCTCGGCAAGATCGGCCATGTCGCCGCGCGCGATGGCGTCGGCGACCTCATAGGCTTCCTCGATGGTGTAGGGGGCGATGGTGCCGAAATCCTGAACGCTGTCCCATTCGCAGCCGGTTTCGGGATCGCGCAATCGGCGCATGATGGAAACGAGCCGCGCAAGGCCCGCGCTGTTCTGCTGGTCGCTCATGGGCGCAGCATGGCGCGGGCCGCGATGAATCAAAAGCCTTTTCCCGAGGCCCCGGAGCCGCCATGGTGCCCGGCGAACAGCTACAGGATTTCTCGTGGACGAACAGGTCGCGCCCACCGCGCTCATCACTTCCGATGCCGTCACCTTCGGCATCCTCGCCGCCATTCTCGGCCTTCTCTTCTGGACCCGCAGCCTCGGCGGCAAATGGGCCAAATTCTATGGCGTCGTGCCGATCATCCTGTTGTGCTACCTCATTCCCTCGCTGCTGACCTCCTTCAACGTCATCACAAGCGACACCAACCTGTGGCAGGTGGCGAAGGACTATTTCCTGCCGGCCGCTCTCATCCTCCTCACGCTAAGTATTGATATGAAAGCGGTTATCGGCCTCGGGCCGAAGGCGCTGATCATGTTTTTCACCGCCACGATCGGCATCGTCATCGGCGGCCCCATCGCGGTCGCGATCGTCGGCAGCTTCAGCCCCGAGACCGTGGGCGGGGAAGGGGCCGACGCCGCCTGGCGGGGGCTCGCCACCGTCGCGGGCAGCTGGATCGGCGGCGGCGCCAACCAGACCGCCATGCTCGAAGTCTATGGCTACAACATCGAAAATTATGCCGCGATGGTCGCGGTCGACATCGTGGTGGCCAACATCTGGATGGCCTTCCTGCTCTATGGCGCGGGCAATCCCGAGCCGATCGACCGCTGGCTGAAAGCCGACAGCAGCGCCATCACGCGGCTCCAGACCAAGATGGCCGACTATTCGGCCTCGATCGAGCGTGTCTCGAAGACCGAGGATTTCATGGTGATGGTCGCGCTGACCTTCGCCGGCGTCGGCCTGTCGCACCTCGTCGCCCTGATCATCGGCCCCGCCATCGCCTCCATCCCGGGCATGGAGGAAAGCGTGCTGACCAGCGGCTTCTTCTGGGTCGTCGTCGTCGCCACCACCTATGGCCTCGCACTGAGCTTCACCCGCGCGCGTTCGCTCGAGGGTGCCGGTGCCTCCAAGATCGGCACCGTCTTCATCTTCCTGCTCGTCACCATCATCGGCACCAAGATGGACATCTTCTCGGTCGCGGAGCGCCCGCTGCTGTTCCTCGTCGGCATCATCTGGATGCTGGTCCACACGATCCTGCTGTTCGCGGTGGCCAAGATGATCCGCGCGCCGTTCTTCTTTATCGCCGTCGGCTCGAAGGCCAATGTCGGCGGCGCGGCCTCGGCGCCGGTGCTCGCGGCGGCCTTCCATCCCGCGCTCGCGCCGGTCGGCGTGCTGCTCGCGGTGCTCGGCTATGCGCTCGGCACCTATGGCGCGATCCTGTGCGCCGAGATGATGCGGATGGTGGTCGGGGGCTAAGGCGCCCGACCACGGGACGGTTCGAAAAATGGCGGAAAAGCGCGTGAGGGGGCTTCACCAACGCATGAACCCGCAAGTCTGATAATATATATTATGTTAAGCGGACTATGGGTGCGGCCATGGTTCTGGCGCGTTTCGGACCCCTAGGGTTCGAGCACCAGCCAGCGCCCTTCGACGCCCCATCGATCAAGCGACGACAAAAAGTTCATGCCGATGACGTTGAGGTCGGCCTGGTCCGTAACATGAACCGCCATGTCGTTGCGCTCGATCGGACCGAGCCGCAGGCTGTCGGCGCGCCCGCGCGACACGCGCACCACGCCATTGCCGGTGCGCACCATCTGGTCGCGCCGCGGATTGATCGCGATGCCCGCGGCCTCGGCGGTCGGCCGGCCCAACGTGGTCATGGTCGCGCCGCTGTCGACGAGGAAATTCACCGGCATGCCGTTGACGTCCACCTCGACCCAGAAATGGCCGTCGATCGCCATTGGCACGCGCACTTCGCCCTGCGCGGTGATCGGATCGCCCGTCACCTCGGATTTCAGCCGGTCGCCGACCATCCCGAGATCGTCGCGGAAAGTGAAGATCACGAAGCCCGCGCCGAAAATGGCGACCCAGGCCAACGCCATCTTGGCCAGCTTGGCGATCGGTTCGCGCCGCGTCAGCAGCGCCGACACCACGATCGCCAGCGCGAGCATGATATAGACACCGCCAAGCATCCAGTCGTTGGTCACAGCTTCACTTCCAGTCCGTCATGACAAGGCGCCGCCCAGTCAGGCAGCATCTGACTTAACTGGGCATGATCCATCACGATGTCGAGGTGCGTGAGCCATAATTGCCCGACACCGAGCTCGCGCGCCCAGCCCATCACCGCATCGAGATGGGCGTGCGTCGGATGCGGTTTCACCCCGAGGCAATCGCAGATCCAGACGTCCACGCCCTCGTAGAGGGCTGCCATCTCATCAGTAAGGTCATGAAAATCAATTGCATACGCAAGACTCTTTCCATGCCGATCAAATCGCATGCCGAGGCTCGTGATGCCGCCGTGTGGCTGGTCGACGAAGCGGAAGCGGCCGCCCCGCCAGTCCCGCGACGACCCGAGCGCCTCGGGCTCGAACAGCGCCGGATAGCCGCGGTAGCCGGCGAAGGCATAGGCGAAGCGCCGCTCGAGCTGGTCCAGCGTCTCCTCGCGCGCCCACAGCGGCAACCGCTTGCCCGTCCTCCGCACGAGCCCGCGCAAATCGTCGATACCGTGACAATGGTCGGCATGATCATGTGTGACGACGCAGGCGTCGAGTGACGTCACCTGCGCGTCGAGCAGCTGTTCGCGGCAATCGGGGCCGCAATCGACCAGCAGGCGCCCCTCGCCGGTCTCGAGGAGGATCGAGGAGCGACGCCGCCGGTTCTTCACATTATCGGGATCGCACGCGCCCCAGTTCCCGTCGACATGCGGCACCCCGCCCGAGGTCCCGCAGCCGAGGATGCGAACCTTCACGCCGCCGCTTTGTCAAACAGCCGGAAGAAGTTTGCGCTTGTGCGCTCCTGCAGTTCCCCGAGGTCCTCGCCGCGCAGGTCGGCGACGAAGGCCGCCGTGTCGGCCACGAAGGCCGGCTCGCACGTCTTGCCGCGATGCGGCACCGGCGCGAGAAACGGGCTGTCGGTCTCCACGAGGAAACGGTCTGCCGGCAGCATCTTCGCGGTTTCCTGCAAGTCCTTCGCATTCTTGAAGGTCACGATGCCCGAGAGCGAAATGTAGAAATCGAACTCCAGCGCACGGTCGGCGAGCCACTGCGAACTGGTGAAGCAGTGCAGCACGCCCTTCACCCCGCCCTTGGCGACCTCGCGGCCCAGCATCTCGGCGGTGTCTTCCTCCGCCTCGCGGGTATGCACGACCAGCGGCAGCCCGGTGATCCGCGCCGCCTCGATATGCGCCTGGAAGCGCGCCTTCTGTGCCTCGCGGTCCGACTTGTCGTAATAATAATCGAGCCCGCATTCGCCGATGGCCACCACCTTGGGGTGCTTGGCCGCCTCGACCAGCGCCTCGACGCCCAGATCGGGATGTGCATCGGCCTCGTGCGGATGCACGCCGATGGTCGCCCAGACATCGTCATTGCGCTCGGCGGTAGCGACGATGGCGTCCCATTCCTTCTGCCGCGTCGAGATGTTGAGCATGCCCGTGACGCCGCGCGCACGCGCCGCGTCCAGCACCTCGTCCTGCCGCTCGATGAGGCCCTCGTAATTGAGGTGGCAGTGGCTGTCGATCAGGCTCATGCGTCCTCCGTCTTCATCTCCAGACGCGGAAAGGCCGGGGTCGGTTTCGCGATCGGTGCCCCGCCCTCGCCCGCCGCCAGCTGGTCGAGCACCGACTGCGCGCCCGTCGGCACGACCGGCAGGACCGCCTCGGCCAAGGGCTTGATGGCTGCCGCCAGCGTCCCGAGCACCGCCGCCATCCGCTCGGGATCGGTCTTGCGCAGCGCCCAGGGCGCCATCTCGTCGACATAGGCATTGCAGGCATAGACCGCCTGCAGCCACGCCTCGATGCCTTTCTCGAAAGACCAGCCTTCGAAGTGACTTGGCAGCTGTTCCTCACAGGCCACGCGAACCTTTTCGAGCAACGCGGCATCGGCCTCTTCCGCACCCGCGGCGGGGATCACCCCGTCGAGGTTCTTGTGGATCATCGAGAGCGTGCGCTGGGCAAGGTTGCCGAAGCTGTTGGCGAGTTCGGCATTGACGCGGGTGACCAGACCCTCCTCCCCGACGCTGCCGTCCTGCCCGAAGCTCACTTCGCGCAGGAGATAGTAGCGCAGCGCATCGACGCCATGACGCCGCGCCATCGCCATCGGGTCGACCACATTGCCGAGGCTCTTCGACATTTTCACTCCCCCCTCGCCGAGGAGGAAGCCGTGGGCATAGACCTGTCTTGGCAATTCGATCCCCGCGCTCATCAGGAAGGCGGGCCAGTAGACCGCATGAAAGCGGATGATGTCCTTGCCGATGAGGTGACAGTCGGCGGGCCAATATTTGTCCCAGCGCTCGCCGCCATCGGGATAGCCGACACCGGTGATGTAATTGGTCAGCGCATCGAGCCAGACGTACATGACATGGTCCTCCGACCCCGGCACCGGCACGCCCCAGTCGAAGCTGGTGCGGCTCACCGACAGGTCGCGAAGCCCGCCCTCGATAAAGCTCACCACCTCGTTGCGGCGGCTCTTGGGCGCGATGAAATCGGGATTGGCGGCGATATGGTCGAGCAACGGCTGCTGGTAGGCCGACAGATTGAAGAACCAGGTTTCTTCTACCTGCCATTCGACGGGAGTACCGTGAGGTGAGAGCTTCTCGCCGCTTGCACTCTTGAAAAGCTCGTCTTCGTTGTAGAAGGCCTCGTCGCGCACCGAATACCAGCCCTCGTAGCGCCCGAGATAGAGGTCGCCGCGCTCCTCGAGCTTCTTCCACAGCGCCTGCGCGGCGCGGTGGTGGTCCGCGTCGGTGGTCCGGATGAAGCGGTCGTAAGTGATGCCAAGGTCATCGGCCATCGTCTTGAACATGGACGACATTTTCGCACCCAGTTCGGCGGGCGTCAGCCCCTGCTCGCGCGCTGTCTGCGCCATCTTCAGCCCATGCTCGTCGGTACCGGTCTGGAAATAGACGTCCTTGCCCAGCCCCCGCTGGAAGCGCGCCATGACGTCGGCGGCAATCGCTTCATAGGCGTGGCCGACATGCGGCGCGCCGTTGGGATAGGAGATGGCGGTGGAGAGATAATAGGGCTGTGACATGCCTCGGCGACTAGCCGTGCCGCGCCGCCGCCGCAAGATGGCCCGTCAGCACATAGATGGTCGAGGCAGGGTCGCTCGACAGCCGCGGCGCGAGCTGCGCGGTGCGCCGCGCCTCGGCATAAGCGTCGAGCAGCGTTTCGCGCCGTTGGCCTTCGGCACCCCGCGCCTCCTCCGCCACCAGCCCCGGCAGCATCGACAGGAACAGTGCGTAACGGTCGGCCGCCGCCTTGAGGCCGAGGCTCTTGGCCAGCGCGGCGCGCTTGCCGTTGGTCGGATCGCCCTCGCGCATCAGCATCTTCGCCGCTTCGGCGAGCGGGGTGAGGTCATGCTCGGCAATCGCCAGCGCCCGCCCCGCCGAACCAGCCGACAGGGCCGCGAGCCGTTCGCGCTCGGCCGCATCGCTCTTGGGGCGCACCTGTTCGAGCACGCGCGTAACGTCATGCTGCGACAGCGGCGCGAAATCGAGACGACGGCAACGCGACCGGATCGTCGGCAGCAGCCGGCCCGGCGCATGGGTGATGAGGAAGAAGAGCGTCTTGGCAGGCGGCTCCTCGAGCATCTTCAACAGCGCGTTGGCCGCGCTGGCCTCGAGATCGTCGGCACTGTCGATGATGATGACGCGCCAGTCGCCGAGCGATGGTGTGACCGCGAACAACCCGGCAAGTTCGCGCACCTGCGCCACCGAGATGTTGCGCGCGAGCGCTGTACCCGACTTGTTCATGCCCCGCTCGAGGCGCCGGAAATCGGGGTGCGAGCCCGCTTCCATCAGATGTGCGGTCGGATGGTCGGGTGCGACCTCGAGCCCTTCGCCCGCCGGCATCGGTCCCGCGGCCTCGGCGAGCACGCGCAGCGCCGCGGCCCGCGCGAACGTCGCCTTGCCCACGCCCTTGGGGCCGGCAAGGAGCCAGGCGTGATGCGGTGTGCCCGAGCGCCACGCCTTCACAAAACGGCCGACCGCTTCTTCCTGTCCGATGATCATGGAAGCAGGTCCCCCAGCGCATAGAGGAGCCGCGCCGTCACCGTCGCCGCGCTGCCGCCGGCATCGACCAGCTTCACGCGCTCCGGATCCGTTTCGGCGCTCTTGGCAAAGCCCGCATCGACCATCGCATGATAGGATGGCGGGCGCCCGCCGATCCGGTCGGCGCCATCGGTGTCGCGGGTCGCGGCGCGGCGCGCTCCCTCCCCGCCCTCGAGCCGCAGCACCAGCGTACGGTCAGGCAGGAAATCCTCCGAGCCGAAGCGGTGAAGGTCGCGGATCGCCTCGAACCCGAGCCCGCCCGCCTCGCCCTGGTAGGCGAGCGAGCTGTCGAGGAAACGATCCGAGAGCACCCACTTACCCTCGTCGAGCGCGGGCCGGATCGTCTTGGCGATATGGTCGGCCCGCGCGGCGGCGAACAGCAGTGCCTCGGCGCGCGGCGTCCAGCGCGTTTCCTCGCCCTCGAGCAGGAGCTTGCGGATCGCCTCGGCGCCCGGGCTGCCGCCCGGCTCGCGTGTTACCACGACCTCGAGCCCTCGTCCCTCGAGCGCCTGCGCCAGTGCGGCGAGCTGGGTCGACTTGCCGACCCCCTCACCGCCCTCGAGACTGATGAACCGCCCCCGCACCACCGGTCAGGCCATGCCGAAGAGCTGCTTGAGCCCGATCATCGCGCGGCGGAAGAAGCCCGCTTCCTCGACGGCCTCGCCCGCGACCAGCGGCAGCACCGCTTCCTCGCCATCGACCGTGACGACCAGCTCGGCCACCTTGTCGCCCTTGGCGATCGGGGCCTTGAGCGGCCCTTGGTAACGGATCTTGGCGGTGGGATCGGCGGCGATGCCACCGGCAAAGCTCGCGGCGAGGTCGCGCGGCGCGACCAGCGGGACCGTATCGGCACTGCCGAGCTGGACCTGCGCCTGCCAGACCGTCTCGCCCTCGGCGAAGAGCGGCATGGTGTCCCATGCGTTGAAGCCCCATTCCATGAGCTTCACGCTTTCCGACACGCGCCCGCCATAGCTGTCGAGCCCCGCCACCACCATGATCAGGCGGCGACCGTCGCGCTCGGCCGAACCGGTGAAGCCATAGCCTGCTTCCTCGGTGTGGCCGGTCTTGAGGCCATCGGCCCCCGACACCTTGCCGAACAAGGGGTTGCGGTTGGGCTGGGTGATCGGCTTGCCGCCCTGCGTCTCGCCCCAGGTGAATTCCTGCTTGCCATAATATTTGGCGTAGAGTTCCGGATGATCCTCGATGGTCGAGCGCGCCAGCGTGCCGAGATCGCGCGCGGTGACCAGCGTCGCGCCCTCATCGGGCCAGCCGACCGGATTGCCGAACCGGCTGCCGGTCAGTCCCAGATCCTTGCCCGCCGCATTCATGCGGTCGACGAAGGCCTCCGAGGTCCCCGAGATACATTCGGCCAGCACCATCGTGGCATCGTTCCCCGACACGGTGACCACGCCGTAAAGCAGGTTCTCGACGCTCACTTCCTCGCCCGGCGACAGGAACATGGTCGAGCCCGCCTGCGGCCCCGACCATTCGCGCCACGTCTCGGGGCGCACGGTGCACATCTTGTCCTCGTCGAGCTTGCCCGCATCGATCAGCTCGAAGGCGACATGCGTCGTCATCATCTTGGCCATCGAGGCGGGCGGGATCTGCCGGTCGGCGTCCTTCTCGTAGAGCACCTGCCCCGAGGACAGGTCGATGAGATAGGCGATCGGCGCCTCCCCGTCGAAGCTGGGCGCGGCGGCGACCGCGGCAGCGGCAGCGGGAAGGGCGATGAGCGGCAGGAGGGAGAGGCGCATGGGCAAGCGAACCTTCGAGAGGAATGTGGAAGAAAGGTCTTAGGACGGCGGGGCCCCTGCCCTCAAGGGCTATCGCTCGATCGCGTCGGCGACGAGGCCGATGGTGAGCGCGTAGAAATTGGAGCAGTTGTAATCGAGGATGAGGTCGTAATTCCTCGTCAGGAGATAGGCGGTCCGACCGGGCCCGTCGGGCTCGAACAGCTTGAGCATGACACCATCGGAAAAACTCGTCGTCACGGGCGTCACCCCGAGGCGGCGCCACTCGGCCATCGTCTTCCATTCGCTATGACGGTTGAACACTGCAGGACAGCGCTCGGGCGGGGTTTTCCGCGCGATGGCATTGCGGTCGAGCGAGCGCGGCACGTTGACCGCGATCCCCCAGTCGATGCCGCGCTCCCAGCCCTTCGAGGCCATGTAATTGGCGATCGAGGCGAAAGCGTCGGGCTCCGAGCCCCAGATATCGGCCCAGCCATCGCCATCGCCGTCCTTGGCGAGCTTGAGGATGTTGGTCGGCATGAACTGCGTCTTGCCCGCCGCGCCGGCATAACTGCCGGTGAGATGGCGGCGCGTATAGCCCTTGTCCATGAGCTTCATGGCAGCGACGAACTCGCCCTCGAACAAGTCGCGGCGGCGTCCTTCCCAGGCGAGGCTGCCGAGCGCCTCGAACAGGTCGAAATTGCCCATGATCCGCCCGTAGCTCGTCTCCTTGCCATAAATGGCGACGATGACGTCCTTGTCGACACCATATTGCTGCTGGATGCGGTTGAGCGTGGTCCAGTGCTGCCGCACCTCGGCCTTGCCGCGGCTGATGATGTCGCTCGTGACATGCTTGCGCTGGTAGGGCGCATAGGGCGGGATCCGCGTCGAGCCCGGCGAGCCGCCCGGCTGCGAGCGGTCGAGGTCGATCGAGCGCTGGTTGATGCGCAATCCCGGGATGACCGCATCGACGGTTCGCTGGCTGATCCCTTCGGCGAGGCTACGCGCGGCGAGGTGGCGCTTATAGGCCTCCCAGCTCATCGCCCCCGCGGGCGTCGGCGGCACGGCGGGCGCGGCCTGTGCGGCACCGCTCGCGGCGCCCTCGGGCAGCGGGGCGAGCGGGTCGCGTTCCTGGCCGCAGGCGGGGAGCGCGGCGGCAAACAGGCTCGCGACAAGAAGGGAGATACGCATCAATAGGCTTACGCTCATGCAACCATCCTTATCCCTCGCGGACCGGAAAAACATCCATGTTCATCGCAGCCCTTGCACGATCCGGCCTTTCGCCATAGCGAGGCCTTGCTGAATTGCAGGTGGACGAAAAGTGTTCCGCCGCGCCCTGCGGAGAGGTGGCAGAGCGGTTTAATGCAACGGTCTTGAAAACCGTCGTGGGCGCAAGTCCACCGTGGGTTCGAATCCCACCCTCTCCGCCAAGCTTGTCTTTCCGATGCCCCGGACGCATCATGCCCCTCGAATAGCAGGGGCGTTGTCATGACGGTGCTATCGCTTATCTCGGCTGCATTGCTCGCGCCGCTGCCCGCGCCGCCCGCGAGCCTGCCCGACCATGGCATCGCTGTCGAAGGCGTCACCCGCTACGACGCCGACCACCTCGTCCATTATGCCATCCAGCATATCCGCGAGGCCGGCGAGACGCTGACCGACCACCACCTCGTCGAAGCGGTCGAGATCCTCTACCGTGAAGACGGCTATTTCCTCGCCGAAGCGACCGCCTACCAACGCGATGGCCAGTGGGTCCTTCGGGTCAACGAGGGCCGCATCGACGAGATACGCATCGACGGGCTCGATGATGACGCCGCCCGCGCCATCGCGGAACGCTTCACGCCCCTCGTGGGAATCGATGCGCCGAAACAGCAGGACTTCGACCGCCGCTTCCTCCTCGCCGACGACCTTGCCGGCATCGACCTTCGCGCAAGCCTCCAGCACGAGGGCGGGGACGGCGCGGTCCTTGAACTGCACGGGACGCAACGCGGGCCCACCTTTCTCGTCTCGCTCGATACGATCAACATCGCACCCGGCACCGGTGGCCGCCTCGTCCTCGACTCCGCCGTCACCTCGCTGCTGTCGACCGGCGACCAGCTCCAGGCCACCGCGGTCGGCACGCTCGAACCCGACGACGGGGTCGGACTGGCAGGCATCCTGCGATACCTCACCCCGCTTGGCAGCAGCGGCACCTTTCTCGAGGCGCGCGCCGGCACCGCCTTTGGCGAACGCGACATCGGCACGATCCGCGTCGACAGCACGCTTGAGGGCAAACAGGCCGCGATCGGCATCGGCCACGCCCTGGTGCGCAAGCCCGGCGCCTTTCTCATGATGATCGGCGAAGCCGAATATCGCGACGCCGAGAGCCGCCTCGGCAGCAGCGACTTCCAGAGCAGCAGCCGCGCACTGCGCGCCTTCCTCGTCGGGGGCCATACCGCCGACAATGGCACCTTTGTCGAAGCAGAACTGGCCGCGAGTATCGGCGTCAGCGACGACGCCTCGCTGGTTGCGCCGGGCGAGGACGATGCCGGCTTCGCGCATCTCAACGGCGTGATCGGACTCGCGCTGCCCCTCGGAGGAAAGAGCCAGGTCCAGGTCGAACTGGCGGGCCAACTCGCGTTCGACGACCTGCCCGCGCTCGAGCGCTATTATGCCGGTCACCAGCCCTCGCTACGCGGCTACGGCCTTGGCGAGGCGGTTGGCGACGATGCCGCGATCGGCGCGCTGTCGCTCGACCACCTCCTCGAGGATGGCAGTGATGCGCAGCTGTCGGTCTTCACCTTTCTCGAAGCCGGCGCTTTCCGCCAGCGCGCCAACCGCCTCTCTGCCGGAGACGACTATCGCCTCGCCTCGACCGGCGCGGGTGTACGCGCTCATATCTCGTCGGGGTGGGGATTCGAAAGCTGGCTCGCCGTTCCGCTCGCCGACGGACCGCGCAGCGACGCCGGCAACCTCGCCATCTATGCCCGCATCAGCAAGGCTTTCACCCGATGACCCGCCTGCTTTCCCTTGCCGCCTTCTTTCTCTGGCTGCTCGCCGCCGCCCCCGACGCGGTGGCGCAGGGGCATCATTACGGTTGGTGCCAGGGGATCGGGAACCCGCATCAGAATAGCGCCTGCGGGTCCGTCCCCGACACCACGACGATCACCCCGACGCAGCCAACCAACACGCAACCGAGCCAGACTGCCCTCCCCCCTACCGACGGCAAGCCCACCTACGCGGTCCCGCCCGAGCCACCCAGACAGCAAGTGCCGCCCGAGCCCGTGTACGCCATCCCCCAGCCGGTCCTCCCGCCCCAGCAGGTGCCGAACCCGATGGCGATCCCGCCCCAGCCACCGACGCAGCAGGTCCCGCCCGATCCGGTCGTCAACGTGCCCCAGCCGGTCCTCCCGCCGCAGCAGACACCGACCCCGATGGCGATCCCGCCCCAGCCGCCGACGCAGCAGGTCCCGCCTGATCCGGTCGTCAACGTCCCCCAGCCGGTCCTCCCGCCCCAACAGGTTCCGAACCCGATGGCGATCCCGCCGCAGCCACCGACGCAGCAGGTGCCACCCGATCCGGTCGTCAACGTGCCCCAGCCGGTCCTCCCGCCGCAGCAGACCCCTACCCCGATGGCGATCCCGCCGCAGCCACCGACGCAGCAGGTGCCACCCGATCCGGTCGTCAACGTCCCCCAGCCGGTCCTCCCGCCGCAGCAGACACCGACCCCGATGGCGATCCCGCCCCAGCCGTCGACGCAGCAGGTCCCGCCCGATCCGGTCGTCAACATGCCCCAGCCGGTCCTCCCGCCCCAGCAGGTGCCGACCCCGATGCAGGTGCCCACCCCGATACCGCAAATGGTACCCCAGCCCGTTCCCCAGCAAATCCCGCAGCCGCAGCCCATCCGCGTGCCGCCGATGGTTGCCGTCCCTACCCTGCCGCGTCCCCAGCCGACCACGCAGGGCCCGCAGCCGGTCGGTCAATTGACGACCGTTACCCCGACGCCGACCACGACGACCACGCCCCCCGGCACGACGCTACCGCGCCCGCCGCTCATGATCGTCCCGCAGCCGGGCCGCCAACCGGCCGCGGCGCTCCACCGCGAACAAAGCGGCAGCCTCACCGAATGTGTCTTGTCCGGCCACGGTCGGCGCGTCTGGACCGACGAGACCGGAACGCGGATCTTGTCGACAGGCGTGATGTCGCATTTCGGCCTGTTCGACTTCACGTCACGCACGCTGCCCCTCGATCGCCAGCTTCACGCCGACTGCTCGGTGCGCATCAAACGGCGCTTCGACGACCCGATGCTCGTCGGGCGTCGTTGATCTAGCGCTCGAGTTCGGGAAACAGCCGCTTGAACGCCGCCACCTTGGACGCGTCATGCCGCACGATATGGGGATGGCGCAGGTTCTTCTTCGCGAAATCCTGGTGACAGCCTTCCGCCACCACGACGGGCCAAGCTGGGTGATGTAGGCGCGAGCCTGCCGCTCCCACCCTCTCCGCCATTTTTCCTCGTGCTGCTGTTGTGTTCGCTAGCCGACACCCTAGGATGGGCCGTCCACACCCCCGCGGGACGTGGCTGATCCTTCGTCTTGCGCCATCGATCACGAGGCGGAGCAAGACCAATGGACCATCCCGAACAGCAGCGCGCAGAGGGCACGCGCGCGCACCGGCCCGAAGACGATTTCCCGATCGAACCGCCACTGACGCATTTGCCGATCAAGACCCATGATCGCGGTTTCTATGAGGGGTTCAGCCGTGCGGTCACGGTGCCCGCCAAGGTCACCGTGTCGCTCCTCATCCTCTGGGCGATCTTCTTCCCCGTCAGCGCCAACGAAACGCTGGGCGCGGCCAACAGCGCGATCATCGGCCGCTTCGGCGGCTGGTATGTCTATCTCGTCGCCGCGCTCATGCTCGTCTGCTTCCTGCTCGCGCTGGCCCCGCGCAGCGGCAGCCTCACCATCGGCCTTCCCGGCGAGAAGCCCGAATTCTCCCGGTTGAGCTGGTTCGCCATGCTGTTCGGCGCCGGCATCGGCATCGGGATGCTGACCTATTCCACCGGGGAACCGCTCGCCCATTTCACGAACAATCCCGAGATCATCGCGGGCACCATCAGCCCTGCATCGACCGAAGCCGTCATCCCCGCCTATCGCTACACTTTCCTGCACTGGGGGCTGGCCGCCTGGTGTACTTATGCGCTGGTCGGCCTCGCGATTGGCTATGTCGCCTATCGCCGGGATCTTCCGCTGACCGTCCGCTCGGCGCTCGCACCGCTGTTCGGCACCCGCATGTCGGGGCTCGGCGGGCATGTCGTCGACGTGGTCGCGGTCGTCGCCACCATCCTCGGCGTCGCGGTGACGATGGGGCTCGGTGTCGAACAGTTCGTCGCCGGGCTCGACCGCGTCGGCTTTGGCGATTGGCTGGTCGAGGACGGCAGCGCCACCCTGCCCGCCATCGTGCTCGCGCTCGTGGTCCTCGTCGGCGCTTCGACCATCAGCGCGCTGACCGGCGTCGGGCGCGGCATCAAATGGCTCTCGAACATCAACATGGGGCTGTCCTTCGCCCTCCTCGCGCTTTTCGCGGTGGCGGGTGCGAGCCTGTTCGCGCTCGAACTGCTCGGTGCCGGTATCCTAGACTATCTGCGCCACCTGCCCGAACTTTCGCTGCGCATCTATGGCGATGACGGCAGCGAGATTGCCACCGCGCAGCGCCAGTGGCAGCTCGACTGGTCGATCTTCTACTGGGCATGGTGGATCGCCTTTGCACCCTTCGTGGGCATGTTCATCGCCCGCATCTCGCGCGGGCGCACCATTCGCGAATATGTCTTCGGTGTCGTCCTCGTTCCCTCGCTGATCTGCTTCATCTGGATGACGCTGGCCGGTGGCACCGCCATCTCGCTCGAACTGTCGGGCGAGGCCGGCGGTCGCATTCTCGACACCGCGCTTTCCGACCAGCTCTACGCCACCATCGCGGTGCTCCTCGACCCGGGCGTCGCCGCCATCGTGTCGGGGCTCATCGTCTTCCTCTTGTTGACCTATCTCGTCACTTCGGTCGACAGCGCGATCCTCATCATCAACACGATCAACGGTGCCGGCGAGACCGAGGGACAGCGCCGTCGCCACATCATCTTCTGGGGCGCGGCCCTCGCCTTCATGGTCGGCTCGATGCTGGTGCTCGGCGGGATCGATGCGATCCGCACTACCATGATCCTCGGCGCGCTGCCCTTCTCCTTCGTCGTCGCCATCATGGCGGTCGCGATCGTGAAGGCGGTCGTTTGGGACCTCCGGCGCAAGCATCATGGTGTTTCCACCACTGCCACGACCGACGAATGGACCGAGAACACGCCGCCGCGCGACGGGGCCGATTAGCGGCGAAGCTCGGGAAAAAGTCGCCTGAAGGCCGCCACCTTTGGCGCGTCGTGGCGCACGATATAGGGATGGCGCGGGTTCTTCCTCGCGAAATCCTGATGGTAGGTCGCGGCCGGGATGAAATGCGACCAATCCTCGATCCTCGTCACGATCGGACTGTCATAGACCCCTGCCCGCCCGAGCTGTGCGATAAAGGCGCGCGCCTGTCGTTCCTGCCGCGCATCCATCGGGAAGAAGGCAGTCCGATAATGCGGGCCGACATCGGGGCCCTGCCGGTTGAGCTGGGTGGGATCGGCAATCACCGAGAAATAGACCCGCATGAGTTCGGCATAGGAGACGATGCGCGGATCGAAGACAACCTTCACCGCCTCCGCATGCCCGGTGCCACCCGACACGACCTGACGGTAGCTGACCTTGCGCGACGCGCCGCCCGAAAAGCCCGACACGGCCGAGCGCACGCCCTTCACTTGTTCGAACACCGCCTCGACGCCCCAGAAACAGCCACCGGCGAACACCGCCGTCTCGCTGGCCGCGTCATTCTCGATCACCAGCCTTGCCGCCGGCACCTTCTCATAGCCACTCGCCGATGCCGACCCGCAGGCGGCCAGCGCGAGGGAGGAAAGAAGGGCAAGGGCAAAGGGTCGCATCACGCACCTGTCTGGAGTTCGGGGACATCCTCCGGTTCGCGCACGCCGCGTGGATGGTTACGCTTGAGCTGCTCTTTCAGCACCCGCACCGGCGGGGCGTAGAGGAAACCGAAGGACACGCAGCCATCGCGCCCGTCGACCGCATGATGCAGCCGGTGCGCCTGGTAAAGCCGCTGCGCATAGCCCGACTTGGGCACGATCCGGAACGGCCAGCGCTGGTGCACCAGCCCGTCATGCGCGATGAAATAGAGGATGCCGTAGAGCGTCGTGCCGAGCCCGACATACCACAGCCACACCGGCCCCAGCGCCCCCACCGTGAACATGACGATCGCCAGCCCCGCGAAGACGACGGCGTAGAGGTCGTTCTTCTCGAACAGGCCGTGTGTTTTCTCGTGGTGCGAGGCATGCCAGCCCCAGCCCAGCGCCCCGTGCATCACCCAGCGATGCACCGCATAGGCCGTCAGCTCCATGGCAGCGACCACACCGAAAGCGATCAGCAGCCCCTGCCAGACGGGAAAGGTCGAGAGAAAGTCGAAACTCATGAGGCGTTCTTCGTCCGTTGCCGCACCCGCGGCAGGCGCCACCAGGGCGTGCCGGGATGAAGGTGATGTTCGTGATGATAGCCGAAATGGAAACAGCTCAACAGGCTGCCCCACACCGGAAAGTCGTTCGACCGGCTATTGTGATGATCGGCAAAGGCCTCGCCCTCGACATGGCGGTGCGGGCGATAGGTGCCGAAATAGAAGAGCTGCATCGAGGCGGCAAGCGAGGGGCCCGCCCAGAACAGGATATGCGCCAGCCGCTCCCAGCCGCCGACCGCATAAAGGATCGCGCCATAGGTGATGACGATCGCCCCCGTGACCCAGAAGACATACCAGTCGAGATAGCGCCCCATGAAAGTGGCGTACCAGCGCGGCAGGTTCGTCGGATTGGCGGCATCGAAATCGGGATCGCCCTCGGTGCCGACATGGTCGTGATGCGCGTGATGCTTGGGATGGAGCCGGTCGAAGCTGAACCCCATATAGAGCCGGAGCGCCACCCGCCCGACCAGCCGGTTGACCCGCGGCGCGCCGGGCGCGAGCGAGCCGTGCATCGCGTCATGGGCGATGATGAACAGCCCCACCGACAGCCACGTCTGGACGAGGAAGAGCGCGATGGCGAGCCACGGCTGCTCCCATGCGACGAGCACCCACACCGCCGCGACATGCCCGCCCGCCCACGCGCCGATGATCAGCGCGGCAAGCAGGAGGCCGATCGAGGTCTGGCGGAGGGCGGCGTCACGTTCCATGATCCTTGCCTAGCCTATAGCAGGCAGCGGTGAAACAAGGCTGAACGGCCCGGCACTCCTAGCTTTGCCGCACCGGGTCGGGATGCATCGCGTCCATCCGCCGCGTCCGCCCGTCGGGACAGACGATGCGCACGTGATGGCGCTGGAGATCGCGCGGGCTCGCCACCCCGCAGCTGTGCGCGATCACCCCCACTTCCTTGCGCATCTGGTCGACGAAATGCGCCACCCGCTCGGACTTCTCCTCGGGCACCAGCCCGCGCTGGAGCCGCTTCTTGTGGGTCGTCACGCCGGTCGGGCAATTGTTGGTGTGGCACTTCATCGCCTGGATACAGCCGATGGCGAACATGAAACCGCGCGCCGCATTGATGAAATCGGCGCCCGCCGCCAGCGCCCAGGCGATATCCGAGGGGGTGATCAGCTTGCCCGACACGACGATCCGGATGCGCTCGGTCAGCCCGTGCTTGGCGCGCAGGTCCACTGCCAGCGGCAGCGCCTCGTGGATGACCATGCCGACATTGTCCATCAGCGGCATCGGCGCCGCGCCGGTCCCGCCATCGCCCCCGTCGATGGTGATGAAATCGGGCGCACTCTCCTTGCCGCGCCGCATGATCGCCTCGAAGAAGCCGTCGAGCCAGCAATCATCGCCGAGCACGGTCTTGATCCCCACCGGCAGCCCCGACACGCGGCGCAGCCGGTCGATGAAGTCGAGCAGTTCCTCGTCGTTCGAAATCTCGGGATGGCGATTGGGCGAGATGCTGTCCCTGCCCTCGGGGATGCCGCGGATCTCGGCGATCTCGGCGGTCACCTTGTCGGCGGGCAGGATGCCGCCCTTGCCGGGCTTGGCCCCTTGGGCGAGCTTCAACTCGATCATCCGCACTTCCTCATGCGCGGCGATCGCCTTCAATTTCTCCTCGTTGAGACTGCCATCGTCATTGCGCGCGCCATATTTGGCGGTGCCAAGCTGGAAGACGATGTCGCCCCCGCCCTCGAGATGCGCGGGCGCCAGCCCCCCTTCCCCCGTCGACATCCAGCAGCCCGCCTTGGCCGTGCCGAGCGACAGCGCGCGCACGGCGGGCTTGGACAGCGAACCGTAGCTCATCGAACTCATGTTGAAGAAGCTCGGCGCCTCATAGGGGCGCCTCGCCCCCGGCCCGATCAGCAGCGGCGCGGCCTCCACCGCATCCTCGTCGAGCGTCGGCCAGGCCGCGTTGACGAAGATCGGCGTGCCCACCGGCTGGAGGTTCTTGGTCGAGCCGAACGGGCGCACGTCGCCCTTGCCCGAGGCGGCGCGATCGACCCAGTCGCGCTGGGCGCGGTTGAAGGGCATTTCCTCGCGGTCCATCGCGAAGAAATATTGCCGGAAGAATTCGCCGAGCCGGCTGAACAGGTGGCGGAAGCGCCCGATCACGGGGAAGTTGCGCCGCACCGTGTCGGTCCGCTGGCTGACGTCGATCACGAACAGCACCGCCACCGCCAACACGCCGATGCCGAGCAGCCAGATGAAGCCGATGGCGAGATAGTTGAGGATGGTCTCGGTTGTCGTCACGGGAACTCCTTTGCGCCTGCGTAACAAATGCACGATGCGCAGCAAGGATGCCAGCCGCCTGACCGAGGCCCCGCGAAAGCACCGAAAAGGACAACTGCCCTAGCGGGATCGACCTAGGCCTTGGGTCCTTGGTGGGCCGGTCTAAGGCGTCGCGCTTAGCGCTCCGCTCCGATGCCGCCGGAGCCCCTTCCCGCGTATTTCTGCACCCTCTCGTAAACCGGCTTCCTGGGGCACCTGCGTCCGGGGGCAAGCATCAAGGGGCAGTATCATGGCCAGCATCACCATCAACGGCGACGTAACTCTCGACGAAAGCGACGGCTACCAGGACGGCACTGGAACGTGGCCGACCGGCGAAGACAATAACGACGATGATTATCGTCTCGTCGATACCGGTGACCTGACCGAAGACCCCGAAGATCCGCCCAACCTCATCAACGCCGCGGATTCGATGGAAGAAGAAGCGGCAGACTTCTACATGCGTCTCTTCGACGGCGGCGAACTCGCTCTTGGCGACCCGGCCAAGGATTTCGCCGACGGTATCGGCGTTGGCAAGAGCGCGTCCAACTTCGTCCAGGTCTCGTCTGGCGGTTCCAACATTACCGCGCTGGGGTTCGTGGATGGCAATGGCGATCCCTATGATCCCTACATTGCCGGGTCGACGACCATCACCGATGGCGTTCTGGCTCCTTTCACGACGATCGACGACGAAGCTATCTATCTCTTCCGCGACGTCGATAGCGGCCTGGGCGACCAGATGGTCCTGGGTGTCGATACGAATGGCGACATTGTCCTCGCCATCTATCTGGACCCTGCCGAAAATCTCGAAAGCGCTCGTGTCTGGACAGTCCAGTTCGAAGCGCTGAAGAATGGCGATGATACGAGTGTCGATGAAGCAGTGACGCTCTTCGATGCCATCGGCGTGGGTGCCTCCATCAGCACCGAATTCGACTTCGAATTCCTGCCCTCGGGCCAGAACCTGTTCGGCATCGTCGGTGACGCCTCCTCGGCTGTGGTGATCATTGGCCGCGATCCGGATATCGACGCGGATGGCGAATTCACCAACGCGAGCAACACGATCAACACCTCGCAGGGCGGTGGCCCCACCACCATCGGCGTGAACAACCAGATGTTCAACGGTGGCAACCCGATCGGCGAAGGTGGCTATTTCGCCTTCGTCGAAGGGGCCAATCCCAGCTACACCGCCACGGGCGAGCCGGGTGATCTCGACCAGAACGAGGCCGACGACGCCGACAATATCGACTTCACCAACCGTAAGGAGGTCGATGGCGGTTTCTTCAAGATCAGCCAGACACAGGGCAACGACCCCGTCTCGATCCAACTCACCTTGTGGAACGGCAATGACGCCGATGGCCAGGCATTCGTGAACGCGCTCGAAGGCAACAATTACGGTGCCGCCGTCATGGTAACCTCCATCGTGGTCAAGGATGCCGCCGGCAATCCGATTACCAATGGGACGATGGGCGTCAGCTGGTCGATCGATGGCAGTGGTGTCGCCACGATCAATGGCCTTGAGGCCAATTACATCGTCGAATGGTCGAGCGGTGGCACCCTTCACGATGCCGTCCTCATCGAAGCGATCAGCGGCAAGTTCGACATCGGCCTCATCGGCATCAACGAGCCCTCGAGCATCACCCAGGATATCGGTGCCGAGCTTCGTTTCGAAGATGATGGCCCCGGGCCGGTCATTGAACTGAAGGGTGGCGTCGTGCTGGTCGATGAAACCACCGGCCAAAATGCTGGCGAGGATGAAAATACATCCTTCGGGAAGAACCAGACGATCCTCACCGACCTGTTCGATGAAGTGCTGACACCGGAAAATCCCGGAGATCCGATTTCCATTTACGGCACGGACGGTGCGGGCAGCACGGCCTGGACGCTCGGCCTCGATCCGACCGGTACCGGGGAATCGGGGCTGTTCGACAGCTTGACCGGCCAGAAGATCAAGCTTTTTGAGATCACCGACACCAAGGTCGGCGGCTACATCCTCACCGATGAGTTGGACCCGACCTCCGCGAAGATCTGGTGCTTCGAGGTCGAGATCATCTTCGACTGGGATCCCGACGGCCCCGACTTCGGCGATGATCCGGTCGACGTCGTGCAACTCAACGTCATGCGGGCCGTCAAGCACCCCGATGCCACGGACCCCGACGAACCCTACGATCCCGATCCTGCCAACAATGCGGCGCTGACCATCGCCGAAGGCGAAATCCTCGCCTGGCTGACCAAGACCGACGCCGACGGCGATGAAGAGGCGGTTTCGCTCGACATCGGCGGCATCCTCTACTTCGAGGATGATGCCCCGACCGCTGGCCTGACGCTCAAGAATGGCGCCAAGGTGCTGGTCGATGAATCGATCGGCGAAAATGGTGCGCCCGAAACCGAACCTGCCGGCACGCTCGGCAAGATCACGGTCGCCGGTGCCACCATCTTCAACGACACTTCGGTGGCGGGCAATGACGGCGAGAAATCACGCGTCTTCACGCTCAAGCTGACCGACGGTGACGGCTCCGACAGCGGCGTCGACGACACCGACACCGGCCAGAGCATCTGGCTCTACAAGTCGGGCGCGGATGTCGTCGGCCTCGTGGGCAGCGGCGGTGCCGCCGATCCGGCGGGCGCCATGGCCTTCAAGATCGAGATCAATTCGACTGACGGCAGCCTCACGCTGACCCAATATCGGGCGCTCATCCACGGCAATACCGCCGATCCCGACGAGGCCGGCGCGCCGCTCGCCCTCTCGAACCTCAAGGTCGAGGCGGAAGTGACGATCACCGACAATGACGATGACCCCGACACGGCATCGGTCGACATCAGCCCGATCATCCAGTTCGAGGATAGCGGGCCGAGCATCGGCTCGATCGCCAACAGCACGGTCGACTTCGCGGTCGGCAGCTATGGCCCCGTGACCCTCAATGGCGCGGTCGGTTCGGATCCCAATCCGAACACCGTCAACTCGACGGCCAACCGCTATGTGCTGACCGACTGGGAAGGCAAGACGGGCGGCGATGTCACCTATGGCGACATCACGCTCCGGGCCTTCGCCAACGCCAGCAATACTGAGGTCAAATATTGGTATGACGCCGATGGCGACGGCTATGGAGATGCGGACGACGTCCTCTACTTCACCCTGTCGCTCAACCAGGCCGGTGCGGGCAGCTACAGCTTCGCGGTCAACGCCGCGCCGCAGCCGCCCAAGGCCTTCGACTTCAGCAACCTGCCGTCGGGCCAGAACATCTTCGGCATGCTCGAGGATGGCGGTGAGGGCCTCGTGATCATCGCCAAGGAGCCCAATTTCGACGGCGATGGCGAGCTGACCAAGGACAGCAACACCATCAACACCTCCAAGGGTGGTGGTGATGTGACCATCGGGTCGAACAACCAGATGATCGATCCCGGCGAAGGCGTCTACTTCACGCTCGTGATCGGCCCCAATCCGGCCTATTCGAACCAGGGACTGGATTCGAACGAGGCCGACGATGTCGACAATATCGAATTCACCTCCCGCAAGGACGTGAAGGCGACCTTCCTCGATGTCGTCCAGGTGCAGGGCAACAGCCCGGCGACCATGCTCATCAAGGCGTTCAACTTCGGCAACAACGCCGGTCCCGCCAATGATGCCGGAAGCCGCCTGTTCGCCACCTCGACCGGCGACGATGCCAATGGCGGGCTGGCCGATCCCGGTGCAATGGGTGTCGCCCTCGCCAAGATCACGGTCCTCCACATCGATCCCGGTACGGGAGTGCAGACGGTGATGGCGGTCTATTCCTCGGCGCCGGTGGGATCGGAGATCAACATTTCGACCATCCACGTGGGGAATAACGGCTACGAATTGCCCGACATCGACGAGGACTATCGGATCATTATCGAGACCAACGGTACCGATGAATTCGACCAGGTCTATGTCGAGGGTGTCGCAGGCAAGTTCGACATCGGCGGCTTCGGCACGCTGGAATCGCCGCCGATCCCCGACCTCGTGCTCGGCTTCACTGCCAAGATCACCGACGGTGACGGCGATAGCGCCAGCGACAGCTGGTATGTCGGGGTCGACGGGACCGGTGATTTCGACGACGACAATGTCGTCTTCCCCGCCTCGCTCGCCCCTGCCTCGGCGAGCCTCGCCGAAGAGGGTGTGCCCGAGATGGGCCTCCTCGTCCTCGATCCCGACGATGACCTCGTCCTGATCTGAAGACGGCACCGTTCTCGCCTGGACACGCCCCCGTCCAGGTGGGAGCCGGGGCGGCAGCACCGAGTGACCCTCCCAAGGGTGCCGCCCCGGCACTGGGAGGGTCTTTCTTGCGCGGCGGGTCCGCGACTCGGGCGGCCCGGGCGGGGCTTTAAGCGGCATTTAAAGAGGCACATCGCCCCTCCCCCAAATCACCTAGGTGGATTTTGCCTCTACCGTCAAAAGTCGCCGTAAACCGCTGTGTCATTATTGATCATTGTTAACTTTGGGTTTACCAAGTGACTGCTCGGTGACGCTTCCCAATCCTCCGGTTTTCGAACCGGATCACCACCGGAAGGTCCGCCATCGGTTGCGAGCGACACGCTGTCGATGAAAGGGGGTTACAAGTGAACGCCACTGCTCTCGAACCAAGCGCGACCTGGCATTTGACCGGGCGCGAAAGCCGGATCGTCGAGCTGGTTGCCCTGGGCAAATCGTCCAAGGAAGTCGCCAAGACGCTGACCATCTCGCCGTCCACCGTGGATACCCATCTCGAAAATGCCAAGCTCAAGCTCGGTGCGCACAATCGCGCCAGCCTGATCGCCCGCGCGGTTGCCGCGGGGCTCATCCGTTTCGAGGAGGATGGCTCTATCATCGAGCATCCTGCGCCCGACGAAGCCGCGGACAGCGGTCAGGGCAATGCTCGGTGAGCCGCTAGACGCTCCATCGCAAGGGGGAGCCTTCAGGGACCGCCTGCGCGCCGGGCTTCTCGCCTGCCGCTCGCACTGGCGCTATGCCGCGCTTTTCAGCGCCGGCTTCAACCTGCTCTTCCTCGTGCCGATGCTGTACCTCCTCCAGGTCTATGACCGGGTGGTGCCGACGCGTGGCGGGCTGACCCTCCTCTTCCTCACTCTCTTCCTCATTGTCGCGGTCGTGGCGATGGGCGTGCTCGACTATGCCCGCGGCCGCCTTCTCGTGCGCGCCAGCATCCGGCTCGACCGCATGCTCGCCGACCCGCTCCTCCAGCTCGCTTATGCCCGCGCGCCGGGCAGCAGCGAGGCCCGCCGGCTGATGCGCGAATTCGACACGCTGCGTCGCGCCATGTCGGGATCGGCCATCCTCGCGCTGTTCGATGCGCCCTGGACGCCGCTCTACATCCTCATCTGCTTCATCATCCACCCCGCCATCGGCTTCCTGGCGCTTTTCGGTGCCGGCCTGCTGCTCGGCCTGACCTGGCTCAACCACCGCCGCACCTCGGCACCGCTCGAGGAGGCCAACAGCGCCGCCGCCGCGGCCTATGCCAGCCACGACCGCACGCTGACCGATGCGGGCGTGGTGCGCGCGCTCGGCATGCGCAACGCGCTCGTCGCCCGCCAGATCGGCGAGCGGGCGCGCATGATCGGCCAGCAGGCGATCGCGAGCTTTGCCGGCAGCTCGATCGGCGCCGCCTCCAAGGCGCTCCGCCTCCTCCTCCAATCGCTGGCCCTCGGCCTCGGCGCCCTGCTGGCGATCAACGAACTGGTGACGCCGGGAGCAATTTTCGCCTCCATGTTCCTCGTTGGCCGCGCGCTCTCGCCGATCGACCGGCTCGTCGGTGCATGGCGCCAGATGGTGGATGCGCGGCAGGCCTGGCGGATCATCAACCGCAGCGCCGAGGGCGAGACCCCGCTCGACGAGCATACCGCCCTGCCCGCCCCCACCGGCCGCCTGGCGCTCAAGGGCGTCTCGCTCGACCCCGGACATGGCGAGCGCCCCATCCTCGACGACATCGACCTCGAGATCGCCGCGGGCGAAGCGGTCGCCATCATCGGCCCCTCGGGCGCGGGCAAGACCAGCCTCCTCTCGCTCATCGCCGGCGCGCTCGAACCCGATGCCGGCACCATCCGCTTCGACGGCGCCGACCGCCGCGACTGGGACAGCGAGGCGCTAGCCCGCTTCATCGGCTTCATGCCCCAGCACCCCACCCTCATGGCGGGCAGCGTGCGCGACAATGTCGCCCGTTTTTCGCAAGGAGAGGGCGTGGAGCGCGAGCGCATCGATGCCGAGGTCGTCGAGGCTGCCAAGAAGGCCGGCGCGCACGAACTCATCCTCAACCTCTCCGACGGCTACGACCATAAGCTCGGGCTCGGCGGTAGCGGCCTCTCGATGGGGCAGGCCCAGCGCATCGCGCTCGCCCGTGCCCTCTACGAGGACCCGCCCTACCTGCTCCTCGACGAGCCCAATGCCCATCTCGACGCCGATGGCGACCTCCAGCTTATCGAGGCGCTCAACGATGCCAAGGAAGCGGGCACGACCCTCGTCATCGTGGTCCACCGGCTGAGCGTTCTTCCCGTCCTCGACCGCATCGTGCTGCTGCGCGACGGGCGCATCGAGCTCGACGGCCCCAAGGACGAGGTGCTCGCGCGGATCGGCCACGGCCAGCCCCGTGTCACCCGCCACCATGTGAAGATGGGAGGCGACAAATGAACGGCCCCGTGATCCCCGACCCCGACAAGGCGCAACTGCCCGTCCCCGCGGGCCAGGCCGTCGCGGCATACGAGGCACATGACGACCCGCGCCGCGAGATCCGCATCGGCTGGATCGTGCTCGGCCTGTTCATCGCCGCGCTGCTGCTCGGCGGCACCCTCATCCGGCTCGATGCCGCCGCTTATGCGCAGGGCGAACTTGTCGTCTCGGGCCAGCGCAAGCCCGTCCAGCATCGCGACGGCGGGGTCGTCGCCACCCTCCTCGTCAAGGACGGCCAGGTCGTCGAGAAGGGCGATGTCCTCGTCCGCCTCGTCGCCGCCGAGGTCGCCGCCGAGGAACGCGCTCTCACCAGCGAGGAAATCGGGCTCCTCGCCGAACGCGCCCGCCTGCGCGCCGAACAGTCGGGCCAGTCGACCATTACCCCACCCCCGCAATTCGCCCGTCTCGCCCGCGACGAGGACCGCGCCATCGCCGCTGCCGCCCTCGACCTCCAGCAGCGCCAGCTCGCCAGCCGCGCCGCGCTCCTGTCCACCACCCGGTCGGTCATCGGCCAGCAGTCGGCGCAGGCCGTGCAGGAAGCCGAGGGCGCGCGCCGCCAGGCGGTCGCCGCCGACGAGCAGCGCCGCCTCCTCGACGAGGAACTGGCCGCACTCGCCCCGGTCGCCGAGAAGGGTTTCGTCTCGAAGAACCGCCTGCGCGCGCTCGAACGCGCCCGCGCCGACCTCGTCGGCCAGGGCGGCGCCTTTGCCGCGGGCGAAGCCTCTTCGCGTGCCGCAGTCGCGCAAGGGCAGATGCAAGCCGCGCAGGCCCTCAGCGCCCATTATGACCGCGTCTCCGAGGAACTGCGCTCGGTCGAGGCCGCGCTGCGCGAGGTCGCCCCCCGCGCCCGCGCCGCCCGCGACAAGCTCGCCGCGACCGAGATCCGCGCCCCTGCCAGCGGCACGGTCGTCGGCATGACGCTTGCCGGCGCGGGCGAGGTGATCCAGCCGGGGCAGAAGCTGATGGACGTGGTGCCCGAGCGCGCGCCGCTCGTCATCGCCGCCCAGTTCGATCCTTCCGAGGCCGACGATCTCAACGTGGGCCAGGTCACCCGCGTGCGCTTTTCCTCCCTGCACGAACGCTCGCTTCCCGACCTTCGCGGCACGCTCACCAACCTGTCCGCCGACCGGCTCGAGGACGAACGCAGCGGCCTCGGCTTCTTCAGCGCCGAGGTCACCGTGCCGTCCAGCGAGATCGACGAGATCCGCCTGCGTCGCGGCGAGGATTTCGAATTGCGCCCCGGCATGCCCGTGGAAGTGCTCGTGCCGCTACGCAAGCGTAGCGCGCTCGACTATCTCCTCGAGCCCCTCCGCGGCGCCTTCTGGAAGAGTTTCCGCGAGCATTAGGCCCCGCGTCCCTCAGGCTTCGTCCGCCCCCTTCAGCGCCTCGAGGAAGTCCGCCGCCCAATGGTGGACGTCATAGGCGTTGAGCCCGTCGTAAAGCGTCTGCCAGCGCTCCTTGCGCTCCTCCCAGCCCATGCGCAGCGCCTGGTCGAGCGTCTTGGCGATATCGAGCTGGCTGTGCGGATTGATGAGGAGCGCGCCATCCTCCATCTGTGCCGCCGCCCCCGTGAAGCGCGATAGGAGAAGGACGCCCGGATCCTCGGGGTCCTGCGCCGCCACATATTCCTTGGCGACGAGGTTCATGCCGTCGCGCAGGCTCGTCACCAGCCCGACATGCGCGGCTCGGAAGATCCCCGCCAGTTCGGGCCGCGCATAGCCCTTGTTGACATAGCGGATGGGCACCCAGTCGACCCGCGCATGCTCGCCGTTGATCCGGCCCGACAGCATGTCGAGCTGGTCACGGATCTCGCCATAGGCCGGGACTTCGCCGCGGCTTGGCGGCGCGATCTGCAGGAGCGTGACCTTCTTCAGCCACTCCTCGCGCTCGAGCAGCTTGCGATAGCCGTTGAAGCGCTCGATCAGTCCCTTGGAATAGTCCAGCCGATCGACGCCGACGATGATCTGCCCCGTCACATTGTCGCGCGCCCGCACGTAGCTCGCCTGCGCATCGGGGCCCGTCGCAAGCTTGGCAAAGACCTTCGCATCGATGCCGATGGGGAAGGTCGCGCAGCGGATCGTGCGGCCCTCGACCGTCAGCCACTCTCCGTCGACCTCTCCATCCATCTCGCGCTCGCAATAATGGAGGAAGCTCTCGCGCCATTCGTCGGACTGGAAGCCGATCACGTCATAGGCGAGCATCGTTTCCACCAGCCGGCGGTGATAGGGCAGCGCCACCATCAGCCGGTGCGGCGGCCAGGGCGTGTGCAGGAAGAAGCCGATGCGGTTGGCCACCCCCTCGGCGCGCAGGTCCGAGGCCATCGGGATGAAATGATAGTCGTGGACCCAGACCATGTCGCCCGGGTCGATCATGGGCGCCAGCGTGCCCGCCATCTTCTTGTTGACCGCCTCGTAGCGCCGCCCGAACTCGCGGTCGAAATCGGCAAGGTCGATGCGATAATGGAAGACCGGCCACAGCGTCCGGTTGGCATAGCCGTTATAATATTCCTCGACGTCCTGTTCATCAAGGTCGACCGTCGCCGTCGCGACCCCGCCGTGGCGCTGGTAATCGACCGCACCGGTGAAGCTTTCCGCCGCCTTGCCCGACCAGCCGAACCAGATGCCGCCCGACTTCTTGAGCGCCGAGGTGAGCGCCACCGCGAGCCCGCCCTGCGCACCGTCATTCTCGCGCCCGCGCGGCACGTTCACCCGGTTGGAGACGACGATGAGCCGGCTCAACGCACGCTACTCCATGGCCGCGACAGCAGCATCGCGCAATTGATCAGGCCGACGAGCGAATAGGTCTGCGGGTAATTGCCCCACAATTCGCCCGTCTTGAAATCGGTATCCTCCGAGAGGAGGCAGGCGGGGGTGAGCCGTTCGAGCGTCGCCTCGAACAACTCGCGCGCTTCCTCGTCGCGCCCGACGCGGTGCAGCGCCTCGATCAGCCAGAAGGTGCAGAAATTGAACGCGGTCTCGGGCAGCCCGAAATCGTCCTCGCTGGCATAGCGCAGCATCTGGTTGCCGTGCCGCAGCCCCTTCTCGACCGCCGCCAGCGTGGCGCGGAAACGCTCGTCGTCGGCTTCGACAAAGCGCATGTCGACGAGTTGGAGGAGGCTCGCGTCGAGCTCGTCCCCGTCAAAGATGGCCGAATAGCGCCCCTTCTCCTCGCACCAGGCGCGCTGTTCGATCACGTCGCGGATATGCTTGGACTTGGCCTGCCAATATTGCTCGCGATCCTCGAGCCCGAGCCGCCCCGCGATATTGGCGAGCCGGTCGCAGGCCGCCCAGCACATGACGGAGGAATAAGTGTGCACCGAGGCGCGCGTGCGAAATTCCCACAGGCCGGCGTCGGGCTCGTCGAATTTCTCCGCGGCTTTCTCGCCGATCGCTTCCAATTGGTGGAAATCGGCCTCGTCGCCAGCGCGGAACAGCCGCTTGTCGAAGAAGGCCTGCGCGTTCGACAGGACAATCTGGCCGTAGGCGTCATGCTGCGACTGGGTGAAGGCGGCATTGCCGATGCGCACCGGCCCCATGCCGCGATAGCCCGCGAGGCATTCGGCGACGCCTTCCTCCAGCTTGGCATTGCCGCCCACGCCATAGAGGGGCTGGACTTCCTCGCCCTCGGCCCCGTCGACAAGGTCGCGCAGGTAGAAGAGGTAGCCTTCGAGCACGTCGAGCGCGCCGAGCCGGTTCAGCGCCTGCACCGTGTAATAGGCATCGCGGATCCAGCAGTAACGATAGTCCCAGTTGCGCTCCGACCCCGGCGCTTCGGGAATGGAGGTCGTCAGCGCCGCGACGATCGCCCCTGTCTCCTCATGCTGGCAAAGCTTCAGCGTGATGGCGCAGCGGATCACCACTTCCTGCCAGTCGAGCGGCACCGCCAGCCCGCGCACCCAGAACATCCAGTGCCGCTTCGTCTTCTCCATCATCCGCGCGACATTGGGCCCGATCGCCCCTTGGAAACTCTCGTCGGCGCCAAGGAAGAAGGCGAGATCGCGCTCGATCCGGAAGGGCCGCCCGTCGAGCACCCGTCCCACCGGCGCATCGGTCGACAGCCGCAAGGGCGCGGGGTCGGTCAGGAAGCGCACATGGTTCGACCCGCGCGTGCGGTCGGCATTCTCGGCGCCCCAATGATTGGCGGGATTGAGCCGGATCGACAGCCGCGGTCCGCCCGTGACGGGACGCACGATCCGCGCATAGGCGACGGGGCGGTAGAGCCGTCCCGACTGCATGAAGCGCGGACAGAAATCATAGACATCGACCGCGCCGCCATCCTCGTCGGTCAGGCGCGTGACGAGGATCGGCGAATTGCCCAGATAGCGCGGCTCGGCCGACACCTGCTTTTCCAGCTCGAAGCGCCATTCGCCGCGCGGCATGCCCGGGCGTCCGTCCCCCTTGGGCTCCAGGAGCGAGCAGAAGAGCGGGTCGCCGTCGACCTGCGGCTGGCAACCCCAGACGAACCCCGCGCGGTCATCGACGAGCGCGCTGACCTGGCAATTGCCGATCGGCCAGAGGTTGAGGGTCTTTTCCGTCATCCGAGCCACTCCCATACCGCATCCACGCTGGCGAGACGATGGCGCGCGCGGCTCTCGTCGCGGCTTCCGACCAGCACGCCGTGCCCGCCCAGTGCCTGCGCCGCGGCAAAGCCATGTTCGTCAGTCAGATCGTCGCCCACCATCACCGGTACGCCTTCCGCAAACGGGTCGCGCCGCATCAGCCGGACGAGCGCATCGCCCTTGTCGCCGCCGGCCACCCGCAATTCGGCGACATGGTCGCCCGACTGGAAGGCAAGGCCATGCTCGTTCGCGATCCGCTCGACCTCCGCCGCCGCGCCCGCGCCGCGCTGCGGCCACTCGCGCCAGTGCAGCGCCGCCCCGAACGGCTTTTGCTCGAACAGGAGGCCGCGCGATGCGGAAAATTCCTGCAGGGCCCGCAGCGCGTCATCGAGCGCCGTCGGCCGTTCGGTCCAGGCCTCGCGCGCGCCCTCGATCCGTGCCTCGAGCCCGTGGCTGCCGACCAGCGTGATGCGCGCATCGGCAATCCGCGCCTCGAGGCTGGCGAGCGCGCGACCGCTGACGATTGCCAGCCGCCCCTCGAGCCGCTCGTGCAGCGCCACCAGCGTCTCGAGCCGCCCGGGGCCGAGCCGTGTCGCCTCGGGATCGGTCGTGAAGCCCGCCAGCGTGCCGTCGAAATCGAGGAACAGACTCGCTCCTTCGAGAAGCCCGGGCCCTGCTGTTGGCGCATTGGCGGTGATGGAAAGTCCCCCGAGATGGCGATGTGATCGTTCACTCTGCTCTACGCAGCACGGATGCCCCCTGTTCCGCCGCTTTTCGCTGGAACCGCCCCCCTTGGCGCGGTAGGACGCACCCATGCTTCAGAAATCCAGCTCCAAGACCCTCGTTCCCTTCGACTGGGAAGACCCGTTCAACCTCGACGACCAGCTCTCCGACGAAGAGCGGATGGTGCGCGACAGCGCCCACGCCTTCGCGCAGGAACAGCTGCTTCCGAACGTGAAGGATCACTTCAACGAGGAAGTGTTCGACCCCGAGATCATGCCCAAGATGGGCGAACTCGGCCTGCTCGGCGCCACCGTCGCCGAGGAATATGGCGGCGCCGGCCTTGGCTATGTCAGCTACGGCCTCATCGCCCGCGAGATCGAACGCGTCGACAGCGGCTACCGCAGTGCTTGCTCGGTGCAGTCCAGCCTCGTGATGCACCCGATCAACGCCTATGGCTCCGAAGAGCAGAAGAAGAAATATCTCCCCGGCCTCGCCAAGGGCGAACTGGTCGGCTGCTTCGGCCTCACCGAACCCGATGCGGGCTCGGACCCCGGCGGCATGCGCACGACCGCCAAGAAGATCGACGGCGGCTTCCTCCTCAACGGTGCCAAGATGTGGATCACCAACTCGCCCATCGCCGACATCTTCGTCGTCTGGGCCAAGTCGGAAGCGCATGGCGGCAAGATCCGCGGCTTCATCCTCGAGAAGGGCATGAAGGGCCTCACCGCCCCGCAGGTGAAGGAAAAGCTCTCGCTTCGCGCCTCGATCACCGGCGAAATCGTCATGGACGATGTCGAGGTGCCTGAGGAAAACCTCCTGCCGAATGTCGAAGGCCTGAAAGGTCCGTTCGGCTGCCTCAACGTCGCCCGCTACGGCATCAGCTGGGGCGCGATGGGCGCGGCAGAGGCCTGCTACGCCTCGGCGCGCAACTACCAGCTCGAGCGCAAGCAGTTCGGCCGCCCGCTCGCCGCCAACCAGATCCCGCAGCTCAAACTCGCCAACATGGTCACCGAGATCGGCCTCGGCCTGCAAGCCAGCCTTCGCGTCGGCCGCCTCCTCGAGGAAGGCAAGCTCACCCCCGAGATGATCTCAATCGTCAAGCGCAACAATTGCGGCAAGGCGCTCGAGATCGCCCGCACCGCGCGCGACATGCATGGCGGCAATGGCATCAGCTCGGAATATCCGGTGATGCGCCATATGCTCAACCTCGAGACGGTCAACACCTACGAGGGCACGCACGACGTCCATGCCCTCATTCTCGGCCGCGCGATCACCGGCATTTCGGCTTTCTAAAGCCGCGACCCCGCGTTACGCTCCCTCCGGTACCATCCGGGGGGAGCTTTTCGCGTGACCATCGCACTTGTCGCCATCGCCATTTTCGTCGTGATCGTCCTGTGGGGCGTCGCGGTCTACAACAAGCTCGTGCGCCTGCGCGCGCTCGTCCGCGAGGCCTTCTCGGGCATCAACGTCCAGCTCCGCCGCCGCGCCGACCTCATCCCCAACCTCGTCGAGACGGTGAAGGGCTATGCCACCCACGAGCGCGAGACGCTCGAAGCGGTAATCGCCCAGCGCGGCAATGCCGTCGCCGCCAAGGGCGTCGAGGCCACCGCACAGGCCGATGCCATGATGACGGGCCTGCTCGGCAAGCTCATGGCCGTCGCCGAGGCCTATCCCGAGCTGAAAGCCGACGCCAACTTCCGCAAGTTGCAGGACGAGCTCACCGCGACCGAAAACGAGCTGCAGGCCGCGCGCCGCTACTACAATGCCACCGCGCGCGACCTCAACACCAAGGTCCAGTCGGTCCCCGACGTGATCATCGCCGGCCCCACCGGCTTCACCACCGAACCCTATTACGAGGACAGTGACCCCGCCATCCAGTCGGCGCCCAAGATCGACTTCGCGAGCTAGGGCCCGTGCATCTCCGAGGCCTGTTCCTTGCCCTCCTCGCACTGCTGGCGCTCGCCGCGCCGGCAGCCGCGCAGGAACGTATCCTTGCCTTTCACGCGCATGCCGACGTGCGGGAAGATGGCTCGGCGATCATCACCGAGACCATCCGCGTGCAGGCCGAAGGCAACCGGATCAAGCGCGGCATCTTCCGCACCATACCCATCCGCTATCGCGACAAGACCGGCCGCACGGTCAATGTGGGCTTCGACTTCCTTGCCGCCGAACGCGACGGACGCAGGGAAGAATATCAGGTCACGCGCCAAGCCAATGGCGCGCGCATCCGCCTCGGCTCGGCCGACCATTTCCTCTCGGACGGCGTGCACGAATATCGCCTGCGCTACCGTATCAAGCGCGCCATCGGCCGCTTCGAGGAATTTGACGAGCTCTACTGGAACGTCACCGGCAACGGCTGGGAATTTCCGATCGACCGGTCGAGCGCCACGATCCGCCTCCCCAAGCCAGCCGACCTCGTCCAGTACAGCTCCTACACCGGGCGGCAGGGCGAACAGGGCACGCCCGCCCGGCTCGACCGCGCGGAACCCGGCGTCACCCGCTTCGAATATGACCGCAGGCTCGCGCCCGGCGAAGGCCTGACTGTCGCCGTCGCCTTCCCCAAGGGCGTGGTCGCGCCCCTCTCTACCGCCACAAAATTCCGGCGCCAGCTCGCCGACGTGGTCCCGCCTGTCGCCGGTCTCCTCGGCCTCCTGCTCGTGGCCGCTTATTACCTCCACGCCTGGCGTACCGTCGGGCGCGATCCGCGCCCGGGCACCGTCGTGCCTCTCTTCGCGCCGCCCGACGACCTGTCGCCCGCCGCCATCCGCTATCTCACCCGCCAGTCGATGGACTATCGCGGCATGACCGCCGCGCTGGTCGACAGCGCCATCAAGGGCCATGTCGAACTGCGCGAGGAAGGTGGCGGCTTCTTCAAGAAACCGACGATGGAAGTTCACCGCCTCGTCGACGGCGGCCAGCTGCGCCCGCTCGACGAAGGCGAGCACGACATGCTCGCCCAACTCGCCCTGCCCGGTGCCTCGATCGCGATGGATAATGACAATCACAAGGAGTTCAGTGCCGCGCGCAAGATGCTCGAGCGCCCCTATGAGAAGCGCTACGACGGCACCGCCTTCCACCGCAACATCGGCTGGGCGGTTGCCGGCCTCCTCTTCTGGTTCGCCGGCATCTGGATCGCCGCGGCAGGCGTCGTCTGGGCCGAGGAGATGGCCTCGCCCCTCCTCGTCCTCCTGTCGGTCGCGGGCGTCCTCATCGGCACCCTCCTCTTCTTCGGACGCCCGGAACAGGGCCAGATGCTGCGCTGGCCCGTCATCATCCTCGCGGCGATCATCGGCCTTGCCGGCCTCATCCCCGGCATCCCCTTCGCGCTTCTCGCGCTTGGCAGCGGCAATGTCCTCCCCGTCCTCCTGCCGCTCATCGGCGGGGGGATCATCGCCTTCTCGGGCTTCTTCTGGATGGATGCGCCCACTTTAGAGGGGCGCGCGCTGCTCGACCGCATCGCGGGCTTCAAGCAATATCTCGCCACGACCGAGGAAGAGCGCTTCGACCGCATGCAGCCACCGCGCGCCCAGCTCCAGCTGTTCGAACGTTACCTGCCCCATGCCATCGCGCTGGAAGTCGAAAACCGCTGGGCGGAACGCTTCGAAGGCGTGCTCGCCGCCGCCGCGGCCAATCCGTCGAGCGACCGCGACAACAGCTTCCTCTGGTATTCGGGCACTCGCGACATCTGGTCCAACCCGGGCAGCTTCGCGACCGCGATCGGCAGCACCATGACCTCGACCATCGCCTCGGCCGCCACGGCGCCCGGCTCGTCGAGCGGCTCGGGCGGCGGCGGCTTTTCAGGTGGTGGTGTCGGTGGTGGCGGCGGCGGCGGCTGGTAGCGCCTAGCCTTCGCGGGGGGCCGGACGGCGCCACACGCCGATCGGCTCGTCGCCATACATCTTGGCACCCTGGCTCTCGAAACCGAGCTTGCCCGCCAGCTTCACCGACGGCGCATTATCGTCCTCGATGATCGCCCAGATCGGCACGCCATGATGCGTATCGAGCCAGTCGAGCGCTGCCGTGCAGGCCTCGAAGGCCATGCCCCGCCCGCGCCCCTCGGGGCCGAAGATATAGCCGAATTCGGGGTCGGGCTCGAACCCGCCGTCGATCTCGCGCCAGCCGTGGAAGATGCCGCACATGCCGACGACAACGCCATCGTCCTTGCGGGTCACCGCAAAGCTGCCATAGCCCGAAATCTGCCAGCTGCCGATCGAGGCCAGCCAGCGCCGCCAGCCATCCTCGCGGCTAATGCCGCTCCCGCCGACATAACGCATCGTCGAATGGTCGGCGATGATCGGGTAATAGGCCTCCCAATCCTCGCGCCGCCAATGACGCAGCACCAAGCGCTCGGTCTCCAGCGTGGGAGCCGAGCGCATGGGCTTCAGGGGCGCGCCCGCGTCCACGGGCGCCGCGCCTTACTTCTTCTTCGAGAGCGAAAGGCCGCCGAAACGCTTGTTGAAGCGTTCGACCTGACCGCCCTGCGCCGCCTTGCGGCTACCACCGGTCCAGGCCGGGTGGCTCTTGGGGTCGATGTCGAGGGCGAGCGTGTCGCCTTCCTTGCCCCAGGTCGAGCGGGTCTGGAACTTGGTGCCGTCGGTCATTTCGACGGTGATCATGTGGTAGTCGGGATGGGTATCGTTTTTCATCATCTTTTCCGATTGTTGGGCCGGTTTCCGACCGGCCTTGGGAAAGGGTCGCGGCTCCCTAGCCAATCGCGCCTTGCCGATCAAGCAAAACCCGCCTAGCGCAGGAGACGGATCACCGAGGCTCCGCGACCGTAATGGCCGCGGCGAAGAGGGAAGCCGGCGAACATCCGGCGCTGTGCCCGCAACTGTGAGCAGGAGCAACCGCTCCTGCAAAGCCAGATACCGGCCTCACCGATCCATCGTCCGTCCCATCCGCCGGGGTCAGCGGAAGGGCGCGCAAGGTCGTGGCGTCCCCGCATGCCCTTCCTTTCCGTCGTGGCGAACCGACGAAAAGGAGACATGCATGCTGTTCCAGGATTTGCCACCCCCGCCACCGTCCGAGGATGATGTCGAACTCGTCGACGTGCTGCTCGACACCAGCGCGCCCGACGAGGCGATCCTCGTCACCGCCGCCCGCACCCCGCGCCTGCGAGACCGCGCCAGCGACGCGGTGACCGTGATCGCCGCCGACCGCATCGACCGCGCCGAACCGGCCCGCCTCCTGACGCTCCTGCGCCGCGTCCCCGCCGCCGCGCTGGCCGAGGCCGGCCCCGCGGGCAGCCAGGCCCAGCTGCGCCTGCGCGGTGCCGAGGCCAACCACACCGTCCTCTTCATCGACGGCATCAAGGCCAACGATCCCGCCGCCGCCAACGAGCCGCGCTTCGAACTTCTCTCCACCAGCCTTGCCGACAGCATCGAGGCCCTGCGCGGCCCGCAGTCCGCCCTCTGGGGGCCCGAGGCGATCGGCGGCGTCGTCGCGCTGCGCAGCGACCGCCCCGCGAGCCGCCCGTCCGACCTGCGCCTGTCGGGCGAGACCGGACGCTTCGGTTTCGCCCGCCTGTCGGGCGACGTCGCGACCGGCGATGACGACGCCTCGCTCCGCCTCGCCCTCGGCGCGCAGGGTGCCGAGGGTTTCGACGCGCTTGGCGGCGACGGCGACAAGGACGGCTACGACCTCTTCACCGGCCGCCTCGCCGCGCGTCTCGCGCTCGCCCCCGCCACGCGGCTCGAGACCGCCGCCTTCGGCATCCTCGGAACGAGCGAATATGACGGCCTCGACCCCGTCACCTTCACCCGCGCCGACACCGCCGACGAGACGCGTAACCGCCTCGGCGCGGTTCGCCTCGGCCTCGTCCACGCCCCCGGCGACTGGAATTTCCGCGCAGGCGGCAGCCTCCTCGCCTCCTCCAACCGCAACGACCTTGGCGACGCCGAGCGCAACCGCACAGCAGCCGAACGACTGTCCTTCGATGCGCAGGCGACCCGCCATTTCGGCAGCGGCCCGCTCGTTCACGAATTCACCCTCGCGCTCGAACAGGAAAGCGAACGCTTCCGCGCCGATGATCGCGAATATGGCGGCGCCACACGCCAGTCGGTGTCCCGCGACCGCACGGGGCTTGTCGCCGAATGGCGCACCGACCATGAGCTGTTCTCGCTCGACGCCGCGCTCCGCCACGACCTGTTCGATGGCTTCGCCGACACCACCAGCCTGTCCGCCGGCGCGCTCGTCCGCCTCGCCGACCATTGGTCGGTCCGCGCCAATTACGGCGAGGGCATCGCCCAGCCCAACTTCTACGAGCTGTTCGGCTTCTTCCCGGAGAATTTCCTCGGCAATCCCGACCTCGCGCCCGAACGCAGCCGCGGCGGCGATGTCGGCCTCGGCTATGACGACGGTCGCTACAGCGCCGCACTGACGCTGTTCGGTCAAGGGCTGGAGGACGAGATCGTCAACGTCTTCGACCCCGTTACCTTCGTCACCAGCGCCGCCAACCGTGACGGCAAGAGCCGTCGCCGAGGGATCGAGGCCGAGTTCGGCGCCCGCCTGTCGCAGGCGCTCCAGCTCGGCGCCAGCTACGCCTATGTCGACGCGGGCGAGCGCCTTGCGCCGGACGGCCTCCTGCTGCGCGAGACCCGCCGCCCAGAGCATCAGGCCGCCCTCTGGCTCGACGGCACGTCGCGCGGCTGGACCTATGCCGCCTCGCTGGCCTGGGTCGGCGCGCGCGAGGATCTCGACTTCGACCTTTTCCCCGCCCCCCGCGTGCTGCTCGGCGACTATGTCCTCGCCGACGCCCGCCTCGCCCGCGAGATCGGGAGCGGCATCACTGTCTCGGTGCGCGGCGAGAACCTCTTCGACAGCGACTATCGCGACGTCATCGGCTATGCGACCGCAGGGAGGAGCCTTTTTGTCGGCCTTGCTCTCGCTCGCTAGCGCCGCCGCGCTCAAGGTCGCCAGCCTCGACCTGTGCGCCGACGAATATGCCCTGCTTTTCGCGCGCGATGGGCAGGTCATCAGCGTCAGCCATCTCGGCCGCGATGCTGCCGAGAATGTCCTTGCCGCGCGCGCTTCCGGCCTGCCCGGCAATGGCGGGCGGATCGTCGACGTCGCGGCTTACGAACCCGACGTGGTGCTGACGAGCCGTCCGATCGGCCACGGCGCCGCCCGCCTCGCACAGCGGCTCGGCATCCGCATCGTCACCCTGCCCTATGCCGCCAGCCCCGACGAAGTGCGCGCCACCGTCGGCCGCGTCGCCGACCTGTTCGGCACCGCGCCGCGCGCGCGCCAGTGGCAAAGTCGCTTCGACCGCCTCGCCGCGCGCCAGCCCCCCCACGGCCGCCGCGCGCTGTTCGTCGGCCCCGGCGGCACCGACCCCGGCACGCTGGCGAGCGGCTGGCTCGCCCTCGGCGGCCTCGTCCCGATCACGCTCGACAGCGGGCGCGGGACCGTGGAGGCCATCGTCACCGCGCGCCCCGACCTCATTCTCGAAAGCCGCTATCGCGAGCGCGAGTGGCACCGCGGCGCGCGCTGGCGCGACCATCCCCTCGTCCGCCGCCTCGACGCACCGCGGCTCGCGGTAGACGGCCGTCCCTTCACCTGCGGCGGCCCCTCGATGCTCGGCGTGATCGAACGCCTCGCTGGCGGAGCGCGCCAATGAGCCGCCTTGCCGTGCGCCTCGGCCCGCCGCTCCTGCTCGCGGTGATGGCCGCACTGCATTTCCTCCTGCCGTTCGACCTGTTCGCGCTCGACGACGAGATCGCCCGCGCGATCATGCTCGAACTGCGTGCCCCGCGGACCCTGCTCGCCATCGGCTATGGCGCCGCCCTCGGCATTACCGGGGCCGCCCTGCAGGCGGTCTTCGCCAATCCCCTCGCCTCGCCCGACATCACCGGTGCTGCCTCGGGAGGCGCGCTGGGCGCTGTCGCCACCGGCCATTTCCTCGCCCTCACCAGCCCGCTCGCCCTCGCCGTCGGCGGCGCCGCGGGCTCGGGGCTCGCGCTCCTCGGCCTGTTCCTCATCGCGGGACGCGGCGCCGATCCGGCCCGCCTCCTCCTCGCCGGCCTCTCCATCGCGCTTGCCGCGGGCGCAGCCACCTCGCTCCTCCTCGCGCTCGCTCCCTCCCCCTTCGCCTTTTACGACCAGTGGCGCTGGCTGATGGGCAGCCTCGTCGACAGCGGTTGGCCCGATACCTTCGCCGCGCTCGTCCCCGCAGGGCTCGCCGGCGCGCTCCTGTGGCGCGACCGCCGCAACTTCGACCTGCTCGCGCTGGGCGAGGATGTCGCAGCCTCCTATGGCGTCGCCCCGCAGGCGCTCGCGCGGCGCACGATCCTCCTGTCGGCCATCGCCATCGGTGCCTGCGTCGCGGCTTGCGGCGCCATCGGTTTCGTCGGCCTCATCGCCCCCATCGCCGCCCGCTCGCTGAGCCGCGGCCACCCGGGGCGCGCCTTGTTGCCCGCCGCCTTCCTCGGCGCCGCCCTATTGTTGGCCGCCGACCTCATGGTGCGCGCCGCGCCCGACGGGCGCCCCATCCCCATCGGCGTCGTCACCGCGCTCATCGGCACGCCGCTCTTCATCCTCCTCCTGATGCGCATGAAAGCGAGCACCGCATGAGCCTCGAGGCCCGCAACCTGTCGCTCTCGGGGCGCCTCGCGGCGACCGACCTGCTCGTCGATCCGGGCGAGCGCGTGGCGCTGATCGGCCCCAACGGCAGCGGCAAGACCAGCCTGCTGCGCTGCCTCGCGGGCATCGGCAATTGCGAGACCGCGCACCTCGCCATTCACAGCGAACCGCTCGACAACGCCCCGCCCGCGCGCCGCGCGCGGCTGATCGGTTACCTGCCCGCCTCGCGGCTCGTCCACTGGGCGATCCCCGTGCGCGACCTTCTCGCCCTCAGCCCCGTGCCGACCGACCCCGGGCGGCTCGACATGCTGGTCGAGCGGCTCGCGCTTGACGATTTCCTCGACCGTCCCGCCAACCAGCTCTCGACCGGCGAGCGCGCGCGCATCCTCTTTGCCCGCACGCTGGCCACCACGCCGCAATTCCTGTTCCTCGACGAACCGTTCGCCAATCTCGACCCCTTCTGGGTGCTGACCATGCGCGACATCCTCATCGAGGAATCGGAAAACGGTCGCGGCGTCATCGTCGCGCTCCACGACCTCCAGCTCCTGGGAGCCTTCGATCGCCTCGTCCTGATGCGCGAAGGGCGCGTCGTTGCCGACGCGCCCCGTTTCGAGCTCGAGCATAGCGAGGTCATCGCCGAGCTGTTCGACCTCAGGCGCGAGCCCGACGGGTCGATGGTGCTCGGCTAGCCCCTAGTCCTCGGGCGGGTCGGCGATCATCGCGGTGAAGCTGGTCTGGCAGGTCACCTCGCCGTTCACCGAGGCCTTGCCCTCGAACTTGCAGATATTGCGCCGCATCTGGACGATCTCGACGTCGAGCTGCAGCAGGCAGCCGGGTTCGACCGGCTTCCTGAACTTGGTGTCGCCGATCGCCATGAAATAGACGAGCTTGTTCGAGCCCGCCAGGTCCATGCTCTCCACTGCCAAGACGCCCGCGGCCTGCGCCAGCGCTTCGATCTGGAGGACGCCGGGCATGATCGGGCGACCGGGGAAATGGCCCTGGAAGAACTGCTCGTTCATGCTCACCGCCTTGATCGCGGTGATCGACTTGTCCTTCTCGATGCGCTCGACGCGGTCGACGAGCAGCAGCGGGTAGCGATGCGGCAGCGCCGCCATCACCCGCCGGATGTCCAGCGGGCCGATGACGGCGCCTGTCGTTTCGTTGCTCACCGAGCGGGGCCTTAGCGGCTCTGCTGCGGGGTCTGCTGCGCGGCGGGCTGCTGCGGCGCCGGCGCGTTGACATTGATGCTGGTCAGCGTGCGGTTCACTTCGGCCAGCACGTCGTTCGTGAGGTCGACCGCGGGCTGGTGCGCCAGGGTCGATTCGGTCGGCACGATGAGGTGCACGCCGCGACGCGCGACGACCTGCTGGTAGGCCGGCTCGATGGCCGCGCTGATCTGCTGCAGGATGTAATTACGGTTGCGCTGCACGATGGCGCTGCGCTGCTGGATTTCCTGCGCGGCGGCCTGCTGCTGCTGCTGGAAGGCCTGGACGCGCTGCTGGAGGTCGGCCGACGGCTCGGCGCCATTGAGGGCATTCACTTCGGCCTGGATCGCCTGGGCGGTCTGCTGGAGCGGCTGGCCGAGCTGCGTTTCGCGCGCACGAACGGCCTGCGCCTGCTGCTCGAGCGACTGGAGCGCGGTCACGCAGGCGGTGCAGGTGGTGGCGACGCGGTTGACGTCGACGACGCCGACCTTGGTGTCGGGGAAGGACTGCGCCGAAGCAGTCGCCGGGAGAAGGGTCGCGGCGGCAAGGCCGGCGGCGGCAAGAAGATGCTTCATCAGAATTGGGTTCCTACGTTGAATGAGAAGAGGCGCGTGTCATCGCCTTCCTGCTTGACCAGTGCGGTCGCAAGATCGAGGCGAAGCGGACCGAAGGGCGACACCCAGTTGGCGCCGATGCCCACGGTCACGCGCGGGTTGGGGCTGTTGCCGACGAAATCCTCGCGATAGCCCGGCGTCTGGACATAGCCCGCGGCCACGTCCGAGCAGGCCGTGATCGGCGCGCCGCCCGGCAGCGTATCGCCCGCTTCGACCTGGAGGAAGTCGGGGCCGTCGGCTTCGGCCGGCGAGCAGAAGAAGAGGATGTCGCTGGTATCGGGTGCGGTGAGATCCCACACCGAGCCGATGTCGACGAAGGCCGAGGGCCGCACGCCGAAGTTGCGCAGCGCCGCCGAGGTCGGGAATTCGAGCTCGAGGCGGCCAAAGTAATAGGCCTTGCCGCCAAGCGCGTTCGAGGTCCGCGTCGCCTCGTCCGACAGGTTTCCGTCAGCGTCATAATTGCGGCGCAGCACGCGCGGGCCGATGCCGCGAATGTCGAAGCCGCGGAAGTTCGGGCCGAAGAAGCGGTCCGAGATGCGGATCGGGTCGCGGAACGCCAGTTCCTCGTCGTCGAGCGGGAGGACATAGCCGCCCTGCGCGTTGACCGAGAGGACGAAGTCGGCGGGCATCTTGAAGTAGCGCGTGGCATCGCCGATCGTGCGCAGGTAGCGCACGTCGCCGCCGAGGCCCGCGAAGTCCTGGCGCAGGCTGGCGCGGATACCGCGGGTGGCGCGCAGGCCGTCGGTGTTGTTGAAGGCAAGGCTGTAGCCGATCGACGAGGTCAGCCGTTCGCCGAGCTCGCCGCACAGATAGGTACCCGCCTTGACCGGATCGCACTCGTCATCGTCGAGAACGCCATTGTCGTCGAAGTCGCTGTAGAAGGTCTCGCGGTCGAGGGTGATGTCGTCGAGCACGAGGTTGTAGCGCACGCCCGCCGACAGATATTCGGTCACGGGGAAGCCGAGGCGCAGGCCGCCACCCGTGGACAGCTGGCTGTAGGTCGAACGGCGATCCGACCCGACGAAGTTGAAGCTGTTGAAATCGCGGCGATAGACGTCGGCGCCGAGCAGGATCGGGCGACCGAGGAAGAAGGGCTCGGTGAAGCCGAACTGGACGCTGCGCGAATAGCGCGACCAGTTGACGCCGGCGAGCAGCGTCTGGCCCTTGCCCATGAAGTTGTTCTGGCTGATCTGCGCCGACAGGAGGAAGCGCTCGAGGCTCGAGAAGCCCGCCGAGAAGGTCAGCTGGCCGGTCGGGCGTTCCTCGACATCAAGGGTCAGCGCGACGCGGTCGTCACCGATCGGCGTCTGCTTGATCTCCAGCTCCTGGTTGAAGAAGCCGAGACTGCGGATGCGGTCCTCGGTACGGCGCAGCAGCGTGGCGTTGAAGGCATCGCCCTCGAACAGGCGGAATTCGCGGCGGATGACATTGTCGCGCGTCACCGTGTTGCCGTTGATATCGACGCGATCGATATAGACCCGCCGCGCCTCGTTGGTGCGGAAGGTGATGTCCATCGTCAGGTCGTCGGGATTGCGGCTGATCGCGGGGCTGACGTCGGCGAAGGCATAGCCCTCGAAGCCGGCCGCCTCGTTCAATGCGGTGACCGTGTCCTCGACCTTCTTGGCGTTGAACCAGTCGCCCGGTTCGATGTCGACGAGCTCGTTCATGCGCTCTTCGTCGAAGTCGCGCAGCGCGCTGTCCGTCTCGACCGTGCCGAACTTGTAGCGCGGGCCTTCCTCGATCACATAGGTGATGACGAAATCCTCGCGGTCGGGCGTCAGCTCGGCGAGCGCGCTGACGACGCGGAAATCGGCATAGCCTTCGGTCAGGTAGAAGAGACGCAGCAGCTGCTGGTCGGCGCCGAGACGGTCGGGGTCATAGCTGGTGTTGGACTTGAGGAAGCCCAGCAGGCCGCCCGTCTCGCGGCTGTACATCTGCTTGATCAGCTTGGCGTCCGAGAAGGTCTCGTTGCCGATGATGTTGATCGAGCGGATCTTCGACTTCGGCCCTTCCGAAATCTCGAAGATGAGGTCGACGCGGTTCTGGTCCAGTTCGACGATCTTGGGTTCGACCACCGCGGCGAAGCGGCCCTCGCGCTTGTAGAGCTCGATGATGCGGTCGACGTCGGCGCGCACCTTCGAACGGGTGTAGATGCGACGCGGGGCGAGCCGGATTTCCGGCGCGATCTTGTCGTCCTTGAGGCGCTTGTTGCCCTCGAGCACGATGCGGTTGATGATCGGGTTTTCCTCGATCGCGATGACGAGGTTGCCGGTGTCGGCGCCCGAGATGACGACGTCCGAGAAGAGCTCGGTGTCGTAGAGCGCGCGCAGCGCCTGGTCGAGCGTCGCGGCGGTGTAGGTCTGGCCCGGCTGCAGGGTCGAATAAGCGATGACGGTCTCGCGCTCGATACGCTCGGCGCCGGTCACCTGGATCGAGCGGATCATGCCTTCGCGGACCGGTTCGGCGGTCGCGGGGGCGGCGGTGGGCTGGGCCGTGTCCTGCGCCAGCGCGGCGGCGGGCAGCGCCAGCCCCGACAAAATCGTACCGACCAGCAGTGCGGCCCCGTGGCGTTTCGCCATCATGCTTTTCACTTTCACGCGTCCCCGCCCTTTTTCAACGATTTAGCGCCCCCGAGAGGTCGCCGTGGTGAACCATTTGCGCCTGACTGCCCTAGTCGGCCTATCCAATCAAGCGCCCAATCCGTTCGACCAGCCCGATCGAGGCGAGGTCGTTCAGCGTGACGAACAGGAAGAACATGGCCAGTAGCGCCAGCCCTCCCCGGAACGCCCATTCCTGCGCCGCCTCGCTCACGGGGCGCCGCCGGATGGCTTCGATGGTGTAGAACAGCAAGTGCCCGCCATCGAGCATCGGGATTGGCAAGAGGTTGATGAAGCCGAGATTAATCGAAATGAGTGCCGCCAGCCCGACGGCCGCCTCCCAGCCCAATGCGGCCTGCTGTCCCGACACCTGCGCCATCTTCACCGGCCCGCCCAGCTGGTCGACCGACAGCGTGCCGAAAATGATCTGCGCGAGGCCGTCGACCATCCAGTCGAGGATCATCCAGACGCGGCCCACCGCCGCGGCCAGCGCGGTCAGTGGCCCCATCGTCTCGCGCTCGCCCAGCTCCTGGCTGATACCGAGGCGGCCGATGCGATGTTCCTGTCCGTAGGCGTCGGTCTCGACCGATTCCGCGAGCGCGACCTCGAGTTCCTGCACCGCGCCGTCGCGCTCGATCCGGATCGGCACCTCGGCGCCGGGGCGCAGGAGGACGATCCGCGTGATGGCGTTGAAATCCTCGGTTTCGCGCCCGTCGACCGACAGGATGCGATCGCCTTCCTCGAGCCCGATCTCGGCCGCCGGGCTACCCGGCTGCACCCCGCCGACCACGGCTTCGGGCGCGCGCAGCGTGCCGATCGTCATGAAGAAGGCGGCGAAGATCAGGATGGCGAGAAGGAAGTTGGCCATCGGCCCCGCGAGCACCACGAGGAAGCGCTGCCATACCGGCCGGTTCTGGAAATGGTCGGGGTCGCTGTCGCCCTTCTCGGGCCGGCTCGCGGCATCGGCATCGCCCGCGAAGCGGACATAGCCACCCAAGGGCATCCAGCCGATCTTCCAGCGTGTCCCGCGCTTGTCGTTCCAGCCGAGGATCTCGCGCCCGAAGCCGATCGAAAAGGCCTCCGACTTGATGCCGAACAGGCGCGCCACGCCATAATGGCCGAGCTCGTGAAAGAAGACGAGCGGCCCGAGGACCGCGATGAACGCTAGGATGATGAAGAGGAGCGAGGGCTGTTCGAGCATCAGGCCGCCACCCGTCCGACGCGCTCGGCCGCCAGCGCACGGGCGCGCGCATCGACCTCGAGCAATTCCTCGATCGAGCCGGGCAGCGCATTGTCGCCGTCCGCCATCACCGCCTCGACGGTCGCCGCGATGTCGGCAAAACCGATGCGATGGTCGAGGAAGGCGGCCACCGCCACCTCGTTGGCCGCGTTCATCCGTGCCGCCGCGCTTCCGCCCGCCTCGAGCGCCTCGCGGGCCAGCCGCAGCGCGGGGAAGCGCACCGGATCGGGCGCCTCGAAATCGAGCCGCGCGATGGTCGGCAGGTCGAGCCGTTCGATGCGCGTCTCCATCCGCCCGGGCCAGGCGAGGCAATGGGCGATGGGCACGCGCATATCGCTCGGCCCCATCTGCGCGAGGATCGAGCCGTCCTTATATTCCACGCAGCTATGCACCACCGATTGCGGGTGGACGACGATGTCGATCTGCTGCGACGGCAGCCCGAACAGGTGATGCGCCTCGATCAGCTCGAGGCCCTTGTTCATCATGGTCGCGCTGTCGACCGAGATCTTGGCGCCCATCGACCAATTGGGATGGGCGACAGCCTGCGCGGGCGTCTTCACCGCCATCTCGGCGGCCGAAAGGGTTCGGAAGGGCCCGCCGCTCGCGGTCAGGATCAGCCGCTCGACATGGTCGCAATGACCATCGCCAAGGCACTGGAAAATCGCATTATGTTCGCTGTCGACCGGCAGGATTGTGGCGCCGGCCCGCTTGGCCGCGCCCATCATCAGTTCGCCCGCCGAGACGAGGCTTTCCTTGTTGGCGAGCCCGACCGTCACTCCGGCCTCCAGCGCCGCCATCACGGGCCGCAATCCCGCCGTCCCGACGATCGCGCCCATCACGAGATCGGCATCGCGCGCCACGTCGCACAGCGCCGCCTCGCCCGCCTCCGCCGAACAATCGCTACCCTCGAGCGCCGTCTCGAGCGCGGCTTTCAGCGCGGGGTCGGCAATGACCGCGCGCTTGGCGCCCGTGCGCCGTGCGATCTGCGCCAGCTTGTCGACATTGGAAGCCGCGGTGACCGCCACGACGTGGAAGGCGTCCCTGTCGGCTTCGACAAGATCGAGGGTGGAGGAGCCGACCGAACCGGTGGCACCGAGAATCGCAATCCGTTTGCTCACAACCATCCCATATACACGGCAAGGCCTACCGCTGTCGCCACCACCAGAAGCCCATCGACGCGGTCGAACACCCCGCCATGCCCCGGCAGGAGGTTGCCGCTGTCCTTGACGCCGGCACGCCGCTTCATGCCGCTCTCGAACAGGTCGCCCATCTGCGCGGCCACCGCCATCGGCGCGCCGAGCCAGTAGAGCATCGGGTCGAGCCCGCGCGACAGCGCCCACAGCCCGCCGAGGATGCCCGCCGCGACCATCCCGCCGATCAGGCCTTCCCACGTCTTGTTGGGGCTGATGGTGGGCGCCAGCTTGTTCCGGCCCCACGTCTTGCCGAAGGCATAGCCGCCGATATCGGTCGCCCAGGTCACGATGAAGACCCAGACGAGGAGGTCGAAGCCGAATTCGTAGCGGTCGCGGATCCAAAGGAGCGCGAGTGCCGGCACGAGGCAGTAGAAAAAGCCCGCGATCTTCCAGCCGATGTTCCAGCCGGTGACGATGCGCGACCATTCCCAATAGACCGCCGTCGCCAGCGCGGCGACGAAGACGGCGAAGACCATGCCGCCGACCCAGGCGGTGGCGAGCGTGATGGCGATCATCGCCACCCCCGCGATGCTCCTGACGGTAAGTTCGTTCATCGGCCCCCGAACCTGCGCTGGCGCCCCGCGAACTGCGACAACGCCTCGTTGAATGCCTCCTTGTCGAAATCGGGCCAGAGCAGGTCAAGGAAGATCAGCTCGGCATAGGCCGATTGCCACAGGAGGAAGTTGGAAAGCCGCACCTCGCCCGAGGTGCGGATGAGAAGGTCGAGCGGGGGCAATTCGGCGGTCTGCAGGACCTCGCCCATCTTCTCGACGCTGATATCCTCGGGCGTGATCACCCCGTCGGCTACTTCCTGCGCGAGGATCTGCGCTGCCCGCGCCAGCTCCTGCTGGCTGCCATAGTTGAGCGCGACATTGAGGATGAGCTTGTCATTGTCCGCGGTCTTCGCCGCGGCCAGCTGGAGCCGCTCCCACAGGTCGGGCCCGAAGGCCGAGGGCTCGCCGATGAAGCGCAGCTTCACGCCCTCGCGCGCCAGCTCCTCGAGTTCACGCTCGAGATAGAAGCGCATGAGGCCCTTGAGGTCGGTGACCTCCTCCTCGCTGCGCCGCCAGTTCTCGGAGGAAAAGGCATAGAGGGTGAGGCATTCGACTCCCGCCTCCACCGCCGCCTTGAGCGTGCGGCGCACGGCCTCCGCGCCCTCGCGGTGGCCGGCCACGCGCGGCAGCCCCTTGCGCTTGGCCCAGCGCCCGTTGCCATCCATGATGATGGCGACGTGACGCGGGACGGCGGCTTCACCCGCCACCGTCTCGCCGGTTCCGGGTGCGCCAGCGCTCACTGCTTGAGGATTTCCGCTTCCTTGTCGGCGGCAACCTTGTCGATCTCGGCGATCTTGTCGTCGGTCAGCTTCTGGACCTCGGTCTCGTGACGCTTGCGCTCGTCCTCGCCGAATTCGCCCGACTTCTCGTCGGCCTTGATGGCGTCATTGCCGTCGCGGCGCACGTTGCGGACCGCGATCTTGGCCTTCTCGGCATATTGGCCGACCAGCTTGGCGAGTTCCTTGCGGCGCTCCTCGGTAAGGTCGGGAAGCGGCAGGCGGATGAGCTGGCCGTCGACGATCGGGTTCACGCCCAGGCCGGCGGCGCGGATCGCCTTCTCGACATTGCCGATGTTCGACTTGTCCCACACCTGCACCGAGACGAGGCGCGGTTCGGGGACCGACACGGTCGCGACCTGGTTGATCGGCATCTTGGCGCCATAGACCTCGACCTGCACCGGATCGAGCAGCGCCGTCGAGGCGCGGCCGGTGCGCAGGCCGACGAGATCACTCTTGAGGCTTTCGACCGCCCCGTCCATGCGGCGGGCGATGTCGCCCTTGTCATATTCTGCCATCTTCTACTCCTCGTTCTGGACGATCGTCGCGGTCCCGCCACCGTCGAGCACCTGCGTCAGGTTGCCCTCGTCACGGATGTTGAAGACGACGATCGGAATATTGTTGTCGCGGCACAGCGCCACCGCCGAAGCGTCCATGACGCGCAAATTGTCGGCAAGGACGCGGTTGAAAGAAAGGCTGTCATAGCGCGTCGCGCCTTCGACCTTCTTGGGGTCGGCATCATAGACGCCGTCGACACTGGTGCCCTTGAACAGCGCATCGCAGTTCATCTCGGCCGCCCGCAGCGCGGCGGTGGTGTCGGTGGTGAAGAAGGGGCTGCCGGTGCCGGCTGCAAAGATCACCACGCGGCCCTTTTCCATGTGGCGCACGGCGCGGCGGCGGATATAGGGCTCGCACACGCTGGCCATCGGGATCGCCGACTGGACGCGGGTATCGACGCCGATCTGCTCCAGAGCATTCTGCATGGCGAGCGCGTTCATCACGGTGGCGAGCATGCCCATGTAATCGGCGCTGGCACGGTCGATGCCCTGCGCGGCGCCCGCGATGCCACGGAAGATGTTGCCGCCGCCGACCACGATGCACAGCTCATAGCCCTTTTCCTTGGCGCGCCTGATCTCGCCCGCCACGCGGCTGGTGGTCTCGGGATCGATGCCGAACTGCCCTTTCCCCATCAGCACCTCGCCGGAAAGCTTGAGGAGGATGCGGTTGAATTTGGGGCGGGCCATGGGAACTCCTTGAGGGCGTGTCGGGGTAGGCTCTTAAGGGGCGTATCCCCCCAAGCCAAGTGTTTACGGGCATGAAAAAGGGCGGGAAGCCTTGAAGCCCCCCGCCCTTCTCATGAGGTTCGGATGCTGGCGCTTACTGGCCGGCAGCCGCAGCGACTTCCGCCGCGAAGTCCGATTCTTCCTTCTCGATGCCTTCGCCGAGCTGGAAGCGCTCGAAAGCGACGAGCTTGATCTCGTTGCCCGCTTCCTTGCCGGCAGCGGCGACGACGTCGGCGATCGGGGTCTTGTTGTCCATCACGAAGACCTGGCTCAGCAGCGCATTTTCCTTGGCGAACTTCTTGATCGAGCCTTCGACCATCTTCTCGGCGATGTTTTCGGGCTTGCCCGATTCCATCGCCTTGGCCTTGGCGATCTCACGCTCGCGCGCGATCATCTCGGGGTCGAGATCGTCGGCCGTCAGCGCCAGCGGGTTGGCCGCGGCGATGTGCATGGCGATCTGCTTGCCGAGACCTTCGAGGGTCGCGGTGTCGGCAGCGCTCTCGAGCGCGACCAGCACGCCGATCTTGCCGAGGCCGGGGGCCGCGGCGTTGTGGACGTAGCTGACGACGGCGCCCTGCGGGACCGACACGGTGGCGGTGCGGCGCAGCGACTGGTTCTCGCCGATGGTGGCGATGTTGCCCGTCAGCTTTTCCTCGACGGTGCCACCGCCCGGATAGGTCATGCCCTTGACGGCTTCGATGTCGCCCTCGGCGCCCAGCGCCAGCTCGGCGACGTCCTTGACGAACGCCTGGAAGGTTTCGTTCTTGGCGACGAAGTCGGTTTCCGAGTTGACTTCGATGACCGCACCCTTGGTGCCGTCGACGGCGACGCCGACGAGGCCTTCGGCGGCGGTGCGGCCCGACTTCTTGGCGGCGGCGGCAAGACCCTTGGTGCGCAGCCAGTCGACCGCGGCTTCCATGTCGCCATTGGTCTCGGCGAGCGCCTTCTTGCAGTCCATCATGCCCGCATTGGTGCGGTCGCGAAGTTCTTTCACCTGGGCGGCGGTAACGGCCATGGGAGTGGTCCTTTCAGTATGTGTAGCAAGGGGGAAGGATCGGCGATGCCGGCCCCTCCCCCGAGAATGTCGGTCGCCGGCGGGACTAGCGCCCGCCAGCGACGAATTTGTTACGCGGTCGCGTTCTCGACCGGCGGATTTTCCATCGCACCGACGTCGACGCCGCTGTTGGCGACCTCTTCACCGCGGCCGGCATTGGCGGCGGCAGCGACGGCGTCGCAGTAGAGGCGGATGGCGCGGCTGGCGTCATCGTTGCCCGGAACCGGGAAGGCGATGCCGTTCGGGTCCGAGTTCGAGTCGAGGATCGCGATCACGGGGATGCCAAGCACGTTGGCTTCCTTGATGGCGAGGTCTTCCTTGTTGGTGTCGACAACGAACATCACGTCGGGAAGGCCACCCATGTCGCGGATGCCGCCGAGGCTCTTTTCGAGCTTGTCGCGTTCGCGGGTGAGCTGGAGGACTTCCTTCTTGGTGAGGCCGGCGGTGTCGCCCGACAGCTTCTCTTCAAGGCTCTTGAAGCGCTTGATCGAGTTCGAGATGGTCTTCCAGTTGGTCAGCATGCCGCCGAGCCAGCGGTGGTTGACATAGTGCTGGCCGCACGAGGCCGCCGCTTCCGCCACCGGATCCGACGCCTGGCGCTTGGTGCCGACGAACAGCACCTTGCCACCGCGCTCGGTGGTCGCCTTGACGAAGTCCAGCGCGCGAGCGAACAGCGGAACGCTCTGCGACAGGTCGATGATGTGGACGCCGTTGCGCGCGCCGAAGATATACGGCTTCATGCGCGGGTTCCAACGGTGGGTCTGGTGGCCGAAATGCGATCCGGCTTCAAGCAGCTGCTGCATCGTGACGACAGGTGCCGTCATATCTCTTCTCCTATCCGGTTGTGCCACGGCGGGTCCTGTCACTCTCGAAGAGCACCGGTATGGTGGTCCCGCCTGCGAGATGGGGCGCGAACTAGTCGAAAAGTCCCACCCGATCAAGCCCCTATCCCACGGCCTGTGCTGCGACCCCGCCGGAATGAGAACAAAAAGTGACCGAATGGGATTGACAGGCGCGGAACAAAAGGTGATCTAGTGATGAGAACGGAGCGGGAACGATACTCCAGGCTCCATCGAGGCTACAGGGGAAACGCCATGATCACCGGACTCTTCTTCGTCCTTCTCATCACCGCGCTGGGCTTCATCGCCCGCCAGGTCGCCGAGGCCGAGGGTGGCAAGATCATGGAAGCGCTGGCGGGCCGCAGCCGCCCGGTGGCCGCGCCGCCCGCCCGCGTCGTGACGGTCAGCTGGACGAGCCAGACACCGCGTCGCCAGCATCGGCGGACGCTCGCCGCCGCCGCTTGACCCGCCCGTAGGCAGCCATGCTGAACGGGACCAACATCAGATAGCCCGCGCAGATGACCAGCAGCGTGAACCAGGGATTGGTGATCAGCGCCGCCGCGAGCAGCCCGACCATCGCCAGCGCGAAGATGCGGTGGCCCGGCTTCAACCGGAGCGAGGACCAGCTGTAGGTCGCCACGTTGGAAATCATCAACAGCGCGATGAACAGCGTCCACACCATGACAAGGCCCCAGTGGCGGAACAGCTCCTCGCCCGTCACCAGCCACAGATAGATGGGCGTGAAGGCAAGCCCCGCCCCTGCGGGCGCCGGAACACCGGTCAGGAAGCCCGCCGACTTGTGCGGCTGCTCGTCGGCATCGATCCGCGCGTTGAAACGCGCGAGCCGGAGCGCGCAGCACACCGCCAGCGCGAGCGCGGCGATCCAGCCGAAGCGCGGCGCATATTGCAGGCTCCACAGGAACAGGATGAGCGCGGGCGCCACCCCGAAGGCGATATTGTCCGACAGGCTGTCGAGTTCGGCGCCGAATTTGGATTGCGCGCGCAGCAGGCGGGCGATGCGACCATCCATGCCGTCGAGGACGCCCGCGATGACGATGCACGCCATCGCGATTTCCCAATGGGCGATCGGCCCGACGCCCGCCGCACTGATCGCATAGCGGACACCGGTCAGCCCGAAGCACAGCGCCATCGCGGTGATGGCGTTGGGCGCGAGCGCGCGAAACGGCAGCCCGCCCCTGCTCACTGGGCGCGGCCCTCGAGCGCGATGTCGGTACCGAGCCGCGCCAGCACGGTCTCGCCCGCGATGGTGCGCTGGCCGAGCAGCACGTTCGAGCCGGTGCCCTCGGGCAGGTAGACATCGACGCGGCTGCCGAAGCGGATGAGGCCGACGCGCTCGCCCTTGTCGACGATGTCGCCCTCCTCGACATGGGTGAGAATGCGGCGCGCCACGAGGCCCGCGATCTGCGTGAAGCCGATCTGGACCCCGTCCTCGCGCGCGACGAGGATGTGGTTGCGCTCGTTATCCTCGCTCGCTTTGTCGAGATCGGCGTTGAGGAACTTGCCCGGCACATAGGCGATCTTGGCGATCCGCCCCGCGATGGGCGAGCGATTGATGTGGACGTCGAACACGCTCATGAAGATCGAGACGCGGGTATAGTCGCCCGCGGGCAGCAGCCCCTCGCCCGTCAGTTCGGGCGGCGGCGGCCCCTTCTTGATCATGGTAACGAGTCCGTCGGCGGGCGAGATGACAAGCGCCGGATCGGTCGGCGCGGTGCGCACCGGATCGCGGAAGAAGGCCGCGACCCAGACGGTCAGCCCGACGAACAGCCAGGCGATGACGTCCCAGAACCAGCCGTCGAGCAGGAAGAACAGGAGCGTGATCGCGCCTGAGATGAAGACGAACTTGCGCCCCTCGGGGTGCACTTCGGGAAAACGCCACTTGACCGCGGTCAGCTGGCTGTCGGGATTTTCGATTTCTGCCATGCGAAGGTCCCCTAGGGCCGATTCCTCACCGAAACAATCCCGTCATCAATGCCTGAACATCGGGCGCGGTTGCCTATTGGCGGATAGCGCCTTAGTGCAGCGCCAAATCCATTGACGCATATCCAACAGGAGCTCCCATGCAGAAGATCAAGGTCAAGAACCCCGTCGTCGAGCTCGATGGCGATGAAATGACCCAAATCATCTGGAAGTGGATCCGCGAACGGCTGATCCTTCCCTATCTCGACATCGACCTCAAATATTACGACCTGTCGGTGACCAAGCGCGACGAGACCGAAGACCAGATCACCGTCGATGCCGCCAATGCCATCAAGAAATATGGCGTCGGCGTGAAATGCGCGACCATCACCCCCGACGAGCAGCGCGTCGAGGAGTTCGACCTCAAGAAGATGTGGCGCTCGCCCAACGGCACCATCCGCAACATCCTCGGCGGCGTCGTCTTCCGCGAGCCCATCGTCATCGACAATGTCCCGCGCCTCGTGCCGGGCTGGACCGACCCCATCGTCGTCGGCCGTCATGCCTTCGGCGACCAGTATCGCGCCACCGACTTCCTCGTCCCCGGCCCCGGCACGCTGACGATGAAGTTTGTCGGCGAGGACGGCGAAGTCATCGAGAAGGAAGTCCACCAGTTCCCGTCCTCGGGCGTGGCCATGGGCATGTACAACCATGACGACAGCATCCGCGACTTCGCCCGCGCCTGCTTCAACTACGGCCTCGACCGCAAATGGCCGGTGTACCTGTCGACCAAGAACACCATCCTCAAGGCCTATGACGGCCGCTTCAAGGACCTGTTCCAGGAAGTGTTCGACGCCGAATTCGCCGACAAGTTCGACAAGGCCGGCATCGAATATCAGCATCGCCTGATCGACGACATGGTCGCCTCGGCGCTGAAGTGGAATGGCAAGTTCATCTGGGCCTGCAAGAACTATGACGGCGATGTGCAGTCGGACACGGTCGCGCAGGGCTTCGGCTCGCTCGGCCTCATGACCTCGGTCCTGATGACGCCCGACGGCAAGACCGTCGAGGCCGAAGCCGCGCACGGCACCGTCACCCGCCACTATCGCCAGCACCAGGAAGGTCGCGCCACCTCGACCAACCCGATTGCCTCGATCTTCGCCTGGACCCGCGGCCTCATGTATCGCGGCAAGTTCGACGACACGCCCGATGTCGTCCGCTTCGCCGAGACGCTCGAGGACGTCATCATCAAGACCGTCGAGGGCGGCCAGATGACCAAGGATCTCGCGATCCTCATCGGTCCCGACCAGAGCTGGATGACCACCGAGCAGTTCTTCGAGGCCATCGTCCAGAATTTCGAAGAACGCATGAAAAGCTGGAGCTAACCAGCGGCTGAGGCGTAAGCGTCCTTATGCCTAACCAGAAAGCCAAAGCCCGGTTGAATGTCCGCGAGGCCCGCCTCGCGGACATTCCCGGCATCGTCGATCTCGCCGCCCGCGCCTACAAGGACTTCGTCCCCTATACGACGAGCGAGATCCGCGGCCAGATCAACAATTTCCCACGCGGCTGCTTCGTCGCCGTGCTCGACGACAAGATCGTCGGATACTGCGCCTCGATGCGCCTGTCCGAACGCCTCGCCCTCGGCCATCACACATGGCGCGAGATCACCGGTGGCGGCTATGGCGCCCGCCACGATCCCACTGGCGACTGGCTCTACGGCTACGAGATGGTGGTCGACAGCAAGGCCCGCGGCACCCGCATCGGCCGCCGCCTCTACGAGGAACGCCGCAAGCTTGCCGAGGAGCTCGAACTGTCGGGCATCGCCTTCGGCGGCCGCATCCCCCGCTATCGCCGCAACCGCAAGAAGGTCACCGGCCCGCAGGACTATCTCGACAAGGTCGTCGCCGGCGAGATCATGGATCCGGTCATCCGTTTCCAGCTCGCCAACGGCTTCGAGCCCCACGGCATCCTCAAGGCGTACCTCCGCGAAGACAGCGCCTCGATGGGCCACGCCGTCCACATGGTCTGGCGCAACCCCTATGTCGACCGCGACGAGCCCAAGAAATTCCGCCTTCCCCGCGGCGTCGAGAGCGTGCGCATCGCTACCTGCCAGCTGCAGGCCCGCGCAGTGAAGGATTTCGACGAGTTCATCGACAACATCCGCTACTTCACCGAGGTCGCCTCCGATTACGAGGCCGATTTCGTCCTCTTCCCCGAACTCTTTACCCTCATGCTCCTCAGCCCTGAGGAAAAGGAGTTGAGCGCGAAGGAAGCCATCGAGAAGCTCAGCGAATATACGCCGCGCATCCGCGAGGCGCTGACCGACATGGCGATGCGCTACAACATCAACATCATCGGCGGCTCGCACCCCACCCGCACCGCCGATGGCGACATCCAGAATGTCGCCTTCGTCTGCCTTCGCGACGGCGCGGTCCACGAACAGGAGAAGATCCACCCCACGCCCAACGAGCGCTACTGGTGGAACATCAAGGGCGGCGACAGCATCGATACCATCCCGACCGACTGCGGTCCGATCGGCGTGCTCATCTGCTACGACAGCGAATTTCCCGAACTCGCCCGCCGCTTGGTCGACGAAGGCGCGCGCATCATCTTCGTGCCCTTCTGCACCGACAGCCGCCAGGGGTACCTGCGCGTGCGCTATTGCGCGCAGGCCCGCGCCATCGAGAACCAGTGTTTCGTCGTCCTATCGGGCAATGTCGGCAACCTGCCCAACGTCCACAACATGGACATCCAGTACGCGCAGAGCTGCATCCTTACCCCCTGCGATTTCCCCTTCGCCCGTGACGGGATCGCGGCCGAGGCGACCGAGAATGTCGAGACGCTGACGATCAGCGACGTAAACCTCGCCGACCTGTCATGGGCGCGCGCCGAAGGCACGGTCCGCAACCTCGCCGACCGCCGCTTCGACCTCTACGACATCAAATGGGACACCCAGCATTCGCACCCGCCCGAAAAGCCCCGCGCCGAACCTATCGGCACCGGCAAGGCCGGCGGCGGCTGACCCTGCGCACGGCGCGGCCTCCCGTTCAATCACCGTTCACCTCGCGATGCCGACACAGGCGGCAGTTTTCCGGGGGAATTGCGATGAAGACGAGCGACGCAAGGCTGGCACTACTCCTCATGACGGCGCCTGCCGTGATGCTTGTGGCACCCGCTCCGCTGGCCGCGCAGGATGGTAGCGCCACTGCCGAGGCCAATGCCGAGGCCGACATCGTCATCGTTGGTATGACCGGCAAGCCCTTCCGCCTCGACAGCGACCGGCTGCGCGACGCGGTGCGGACCTTCGAGAAGCATCATGAGCGATATGCGCCGCAGGCGCGTTTCTACTGGCAGGTCGTCGATCATGATCCCGCCAGCGACATGGCGCTGGAACTCGTCGAACGTCGCTCGGGCGAGCGGGTGCCGCTGGTCATCGCCCCCGATGGCACCTTCACCCTCCCGCATGACCGCATCCTCGAGCGCAAGCACGACCTGACGGCGAACCGCCTTAAAAAATCGCTCCGCATCCGCCCGATGCTCTTCTCGCCCGGCGGCAGCGAGGAACGTCACCGTCTCGGCGATGCGCGGCTGTGGTGCCGCGTGATGCTGGCCTTTACCGATAATGACATGGGAATCGGCACGCGCCTCGTGCTCGGCGCCGTCGGCGGCTGCAACTCGAGCCGCGTGAACTTCATGCGCTCGACCGGAGAACCGATCGAGAGTGTCTCACTGAGCGGCTCGGACGAACCGCTCGCCATCGCCGAGGACCGGATGGCCTATCGCATGCCCGTGCATCTGCGCGATCTCGGCGACGAGGAGATCATCACCGTCAACTATTCCGCTCCACGCGAACCGGCGCTGGCACAATAGGAATTCGCCTGCCACACTGGGCGCGAAACGCACCCTCGACAGGCGGAAAGTTCCCGAAGTGGACAAAGTGGACACTGTTCGAAATCGATCCAACGGCACGGGGCTGGTGACAGCACGCCGTGCCTCCGGCACAAGCGCCTGATGGCAGGCGAACTCCATCTCGACGGGCTAGGCGATGCGCTGGTGATCCTCGGTGCGGCGGGGATCGTCATCCCCGCCTTTGCCCGCTTCAAGATCAACCCCGTCATCGGTTTCATCCTCGTCGGCATCGTCACCGGCCCCTTCGCGCTCGGTGCGCTGTCGGGCGAGGTGCGCTGGCTTCGGCATTTCACCATCGACGATCCCGAGGCGATCCGGCCCTTCGCCGACTTCGGCGTCATCCTCCTGCTCTTCGCCATCGGCCTCGAACTCAGCTTCAAGCGCCTCTGGACCTTGAGACGCATGGTGTTCGGCATCGGTGCGGCCGAGCTCATCATCACTGCCTCGATCTTCGGCGCGGTGCTGCTCTTCTTCATCGGCTGGGAAATGAAGAGCGCCGCCGCCCTCGGGCTCGCGCTCGCCATGTCCTCGACCGCGCTGGTGCTGCCCATCTCGGGTACGCAAAGTCCCGTCGGACGCGCCGCGCTGGCGATGCTCCTGTTCGAGGATGTGGCGCTCGTCCCCATGCTGTTCGTCTTCGGCACCGTCGGCGGCGCCGATGTCGACGGCCTCCGCGCCGTCCTCATCAGCGGTGCCATCGCCGTTTTCGGCATCCTCCTCGTCGGCCGCTTCGCGCTCCCCGCCCTCTTCGCCCAGGCGGCGCGCGCCAAGAGCCCCGAGGGCTTCTTCGCCATTTCGCTGCTCACCGTGATCCTTGCCGCCGTCGCCACCTCGGTCGCGGGCCTGTCGCCGATCATGGGCGCGCTGCTCGCCGGCATGCTGATCGCCGAGACCGAATATCATTCGGAAGTGGAGGTGGTGATGGCACCGCTCCGGGGCCTCGGCCTCGGCGTCTTCCTGATCTCGATCGGCATGCTCATCGACGTGCCCGAAATCCTCCAGCAATGGCCGCTCCTCATCACCGGGCTGGCAAGCGTGATCGGTGTGAAGGCGCTGGTGACCGGCTTTCTCCTCCGCGTTGCCGGCGCGCGGCGCGGCGTTGCCGCCGAGACCGGTATCCTCATGGCGAGCCCGTCCGAGACGACCCTCATCCTGCTCGGCGCTGCCGGCACGGCGGGCGTGCTGGCGATGGACACGGTCAGCTTCTGGTCGGCGGTCACCGCCTTGGGCCTCACCATCACCCCCTTCCTCGCCGACCTCGGCCGCTTCGCTGGCCGCCGCGTCGAGAAGGACGCCTCGGCCATCGAGCTCGAGGAGGATCCCGCCAAGGGCCGCACGGTCATTTTCGGCTTCGGCCGCGTCGGCCAGATGATCGCCGAGATGCTGACCGAGCATGACCGCCCCTATCTCGCGGTCGAGAATGACATCGACGCCGTCCGGCTCCACCGCACGCAGGGCTATACCGTCCTCTATGGCGACGTCGCCCGCCCCGACATCCTCGAGAAGCTCAAACTCGGCCATGCCGCCGCGCTCGTGCTGACGATGGACGATCCCGTCCTCACCGCGCGGCTGACGCAGGCGATCCGCAAGGACCATCCGGACCTGCCGATCATCGCCCGTGCCCGCGACAGCGAGCATGCCGCCAAGCTCTACAAGGCCGGCGTCACCGACGCCGTGCCCGAAGCGCTCGAGGCCTCGCTCCAGCTATCCGAAGCCGTGCTCGTCGACATCGGCCTGGCGATGGGCCCCGTCATCGCCTCGATCCACGAGAAGCGCAGCGTGCTGCGCGAGCGGATCATGCAGGACGGCGGGCTCGACGCCGAACCGAGCCTCGGCAAGAGACGCGAATAGGAAAGGGCCCCGGCATCGCTGCCGGGGCCCCGCTCCTTCTCAGGACTGTAGTCGCCTAGGCCGAGACGCTGGCCAGCGTTTCCTTGACCGCGGCGAGCGCTTCGTCCGCCTTGTCGCCGTCGGGACCGCCGCCCTGCGCCATGTCGGGACGGCCACCGCCGCCCTTGCCGCCGAGCTTCTCGACCGCGGCGCGGACCATGTCGACCGCGCTGATGTCACCCTTGAGGTCGTCGGTCACCCCGACCGCGACCGAGGCGCGGCCGTCATTGACCGCGACCAGCGCCGCGACGCCCGAGCCGAGTTGGCCCTTCATCTCGTCGATGGTCGGACGCAATTCCTTGGGCTCCAATCCCTCGACCGACTTGCCGAGGAATTTCACCCCGCCGACGTCTTCGGGACCGGCATCGCCGCCAGCAGCGCCGCTGCCCATGGCGAGCGCCTTCTTGGCCTCGGCCAGTTCCTTTTCCAGCTTGCGGGCATTCTCGACCAGCGCGGCAATGCGGGCCGGCACTTCGTCGGGCGCCGCCTTGAGGCTCGCCGCCGCAGAGCGCAGCTTGGCATCGCGGTCCAGGAGCCACTGGCGGGCTGCCTCGCCGGTCAGCGCCTCGATGCGGCGAACGCCCGACGAGACCGCGCTTTCCGAGATGATCTTGAACAGCTGGATATCCCCGGTAGCGCGGACATGGGTCCCGCCACACAGTTCGACCGAATAGTGCCGATCCGTCTTGCGGCCCATCGACAGGACGCGGACCTCGTCGCCATATTTTTCGCCGAACAGCGCCAGCGCGCCCGCCTCGACCGCCTCGTCGGGAGCCATGAGCTGGGTGCCGACGCTCTCGTTGGCGCGGATTTCCTCGTTCACCTCGGCCTCGATGGCGGCGATCTCGTCGGCGGTCAGCGCATTGGGATGGGCGAAGTCGAAGCGCAGGCGGTCGGGCGCCACGAGGCTACCCTTCTGCGTGACATGTTCGCCGAGGATGCCGCGCAGCGCGGCATGGACGAGGTGGGTGGCCGAGTGGTTGGCCCGGACGCGGTCGCGGCGACCGTCATCGACTTCCTGGTGGAGCGTGTCGCCGACCTTGACCGACCCCTTGGCGATCTTCGCGCGCAGGGCGTGAAGCTTGCCGAGCGGCTTGGCGGTGTCCTCGACGATGGCGAGGAAGCCCTCGTTGGTGCTGAGTTGGCCGGCATCGCCGACCTGCCCGCCGCTCTCGCCATAGAAAGGCGTCTGGTTGAGAAGGATCTGGACGTCCTCGCCCTCGGACGCGCTGTCGACGACCGCGCCATCCTTGACGATGGCCTGCACCACGCCTTCACCGCTGGTGGCGGTGTAGCCGGTGAATTCGGTCGCGCCATTCTTGTCGGCAAGGTCGAACCAGACTTCCTCGGAAGCCTGGGCGCCCGAGCCTTTCCAGGCGGCGCGCGCGGCTTCCTTCTGCTTGGCCATGGCGGCATCGAAGCCCTCGCGGTCCACCCCGAGGCCTTCGCGGCGCAGCGCGTCCTCGGTGAGATCGTAGGGGAAGCCATAGGTGTCGTAGAGCTTGAAGGCGGTCTCGCCCGACAGCTTCTCGCCCTCGCCCATGCCCGACTTGGCTTCGTCGAGCAGCTTGAGGCCGTTGGCCAGCGTCCGGCGGAAGCGCACTTCCTCGGCCTCGAGCGTCTGCTCGATCAGTGCCTGTGCACGGACCAGTTCGGGGAAGGCCCCGCCCATCTCGCTGACGAGTTCGGGCACGAGGCGGTGCATCAGCGGGTCATGCGCGCCGAGGATATGCGCATGGCGCATGGCGCGGCGCATGATGCGGCGAAGGACATAGCCGCGGCCCTCGTTGGCGGGCAGCACGCCGTCGGCGATGAGGAAGCTGGACGAGCGCAGGTGATCGGCGATCACGCGGTGGCTCGCCTGACGTTCGCCCTCGCTGTCGGTCTTCGTCAGCTCTTCCGACGCGGCAATCAGCGCCTTGAACAGGTCGATGTCGTAATTGTCATGCACGCCCTGCATCACCGCGGCGATGCGCTCGAGGCCCATGCCGGTGTCGATCGACTTGTTGGGCAGGTCGCCGACGATCTCGTCGCTCGCCTGCATGTGCTGCATGAAGACGAGATTCCAGATCTCGACGAAACGGTCGCCATCCTCGTCGGGGCTGCCCGGGGGGCCACCGAAGATATGCTCGCCATGGTCGTAGAAGATTTCGCTGCACGGCCCGCACGGACCGTCCGAGCCCATCGCCCAGAAATTGTCTTTGGTGGCGATGCGGATGATGCGCTCTTCGGGAAGGCCCGAAATCTTGCGCCACAGGTCGAACGCCTCGTCATCGGTGTGATAGACGGTCGCGGTGAGCTTGTCGGCGGGAAGGCCCCATTCCTTCGTCAACAGCGTCCACGCATGGGTGATCGCCTGCTCCTTGAAATAATCGCCGAACGAGAAATTCCCGAGCATTTCGAAGAAGGTATGGTGGCGCGCGGTATAGCCGACATTGTCGAGGTCGTTATGCTTGCCGCCGGCGCGCACGCACTTCTGGCTGCTTGTCGCGGTCGAATAGTCGCGGCTCTCGAGGCCCGTAAACACATTCTTGAAGGGCACCATGCCGGCGTTGACGAACATCAGCGTGGGATCGTTGTGCGGAACGAGCGGCGCGCTCGGCACCTTTTCGTGGCCCTGCGCTTCGAAATAGTCGAGGAAGCTGCGGCGAATATCGTTGGTCGAGGTCATGGCGCCGATCTATGCATGTTGGTGCGGTGCGGCAAGGATTAAGAGGGGCAGGATGATACGCAAGATCGGCAAATGGCTGCTGTGGATCGGGCTGATGCTCTTCATCGCCAGCATCGCGCTCGTCCTATCCTATCGCTGGATCCCGCCCTACTGGACCGTGACCATGCTGTCCGACGAGCATGGCATCACCCGCGACTGGGAGCCACTGGAGCGCATCGACCGCGACATGGTGCGTGCGGTGATCGCCGCCGAGGATGCCAAGTTCTGCGCCCATGACGGCTTCGACTGGGAAGCGATCGAAAAAGCGCGGCAGGAGAATGCCAAGGGCGGCCGCATCCGCGGCGGCTCGACGATCTCGCAGCAGACCGCGAAAAACGTCTTCCTGTGGCAGGGCGGCGGCTATTTCCGAAAGGGGCTGGAGGCCTATTACACCTTCCTCATCGAGAAGATGTGGGGGAAGCGCCGGATCATGGAGGTCTATCTCAATGTCGCCGAGACGGGGATCGGCACTTACGGCGTGACCGAGGGTTCCAAACGCTATTTCGACAAGGACGCCTCGAACCTTACGCGGCGCGAGGCGGCGGCGATCGCGGCGGTGCTGCCGCTGCCGAAAGAACGCCCCGGACGCAACCCGACCGGGTTCACCGCGCGTTATGGCAGTACGATCGCCGCGCGCATCGGGACGATCGAGCGCGATGGTCTCGATGCCTGCGTCTATGAGGAAGGAAGTGCGCCCGTGAACCAGGAAACGCCCGAACAGCCGCAACCCGATCCCGCGCCGGTGCCGCAGCCGAGCCGTCCGTCGACGCCTGACCCCGCGCCGCTCGACGTGCCGCCGGTGCCCGACGAGCCCGTGCCCGACCCGATCGAGCCGAGCCCCGACGAGACGCCGGGTATCGATCCGGTCGAAGCGCCGCCGTCGACGACGCCCGACGAATTCTAGCCGGCGGCCGAATAAGCGAGCCGCGGGCCCTCGTTGATGGCGGCGGAGAGCTTTACATTATCCTCGCCGAGCTGGCGCTGGAGCCGGTCGGCGAGGTCGGGATCGAGTTTGTAGTCGCGCCCGAGCAGCAGCACCGCCTCGCGTCCGTCGGCGACCTTCACCGTGACATAGACCGCGCCGCGATCACCCGTCGGCAGTGCATCGGCGAGCAGCCCCGCCTGTGAGGCGTCGGTCAGCGTGACGTCGAGTCGGAGGCGATTGTTGGTGTCGAGCTTGGAGAAGGGCTTGAACGCCTTCACCGTGACGCGCACCTCGTCTTCGCCCTCGCGACGGTCGAGTTCGGCAGTGATGAGGCCGGGTTCGCCCGACTTGGCGGCCTCCTCGATGGCCTCGGAGGCATCATCGTCAAAGCACATGCTCGTGAACTGGCCCGAGGGATCGGACAATGTCATCATGAGATAGCGTCGTCCGCGCTGCGAGGTGCGCCAGCGCGCTTCCTCGACGAGACCCGCCATGCGCACATTGGCGCGGCTGCCGGGTTCGACCTTCAGCTCCTGCAATTCGCTGTGCCGTTTGACCTTGTGCGCGGCGAGGAGGTGGGCGTGTGCCTCCACGGGGTGCGAGGAGAAATAGAAACCGAAGGCATCGCGCTCGGCATTCATCCGTTCGGCGAGCTTCCATTCGGCCTGCGGCAGGCGGATTGCCGCGACTTCGGGCTCGGCATCGGCGCCGCCGAACAGGCCGCCCTGCCCGCTCTCGCGCTCACCCGCGGCCTGCTGGGCATGTTTGAGGATGGTCTCGGCGCCGGCGTGGACCGACGCGCGGTCCGGATTCAGCTCGTCGAAGCTGCCCGCGCTGGCGAGCGCTTCGAGCTGGCGGCGGTTGAGGAGGCGCGGGTCGATGCGGTCGGCAAATTCCTCGAGGCTGGCAAACCTGCCATTGGCGTCGCGCTCGGCGGTGAGCTGTTCCATCGCCTTTTCGCCCACGCCCTTGAGGGCGCCGAGGGCGTAGCGGACCTGGCCGTCCTGCACGTCGAACTCGGCCATCGCCTCGTTGATCGCGGGCGGGGCGACATCGATGCCCGAACGGCGACAATCGTCGACGAACAAGGCGAGCTTGTCCGTGAGGTTCATGTCGTAGGTCATCGAAGCGGCGTAGAATTCTGCCGGGTGATGCACCTTGAGCCAGGCGGTGTGATAGGCGACGAGCGCGTAGGCCGCGGCGTGGCTCTTGTTGAAGCCGTAGCCGGCGAACTTGTCGATGATGTCGAACAGCTCGTTTGCCTTGGCGGCGCTGATGTCATTCTTGGCCGCGCCCTCGACGAAGCGGGCGCGCTGCTTGTCCATCTCGGCCTGGATCTTCTTGCCCATCGCGCGACGCAGCAAGTCGGCGTCGCCGAGGCTGTAGCCGGCGAGCACCTGCGCGGCCTGCATCACCTGTTCCTGGTAGACGAAGATGCCGTAGGTCTCGGCCAGCACGTCCTTCAGCAGCGGATGCGGATATTCGATCTCGGCGCGGCCGTTCTTGCGGTCACCAAAGAGCGGGATGTTGTCCATCGGGCCCGGGCGATAGAGCGAGACAAGCGCGATGATGTCGCCGAAATTGGTCGGGCGGACGGCAGCGAGCGTGCGGCGCATGCCCTCCGATTCCAGCTGGAAGACGCCGACCGTGTCGCCGCGCTGGAGCAGCTTGTAGACCTCTTCATCGTCCCACGGCAGCGTCGAATAATCGACGGTGACGCCCTTCTTGGCACACAGGCGCGCGCCTTCCTTGAGGACCGACAGGGTCTTCAGGCCGAGAAAGTCGAATTTGACGAGGCCGGCCTGCTCGACATGCTTCATGTCGAACTGGGTGACCGGCATGTCCGAGCGCGGGTCGCGGTAGAGCGGGACGAGGCGATCGAGGGGCCGGTCGCCGATGACAACGCCCGCGGCGTGGGTCGAGGAGTGGCGCGGCAGGCCTTCGAGCTTGGTCGCGAGGTCGAACAGGCGCTTGACGTCGCTGTCGGACTTCACCTCGGCGGCGAGTTCGCTGACGCCGTTCAATGCCCGTTTGAGGTCCCACGGGTCGGCGGGAAGGTTGGGCACGAGCTTGGCGAGACGGTCGACATGGCCGTAGCTCATCTGGAGGACGCGGCCGGTGTCCTTCAGCACCGCGCGTGCCTTGAGGCGCCCGAAGGTGATGATCTGCGCCACCTTGTCGCGGCCATATTTCTGCTGGACGTAGCTGATGACCTTGTCGCGATGGGTTTCGCAGAAGTCGATGTCGAAGTCGGGCATCGACACGCGTTCGGGGTTGAGGAAGCGTTCGAAGAGCAGCTTCAGTTCGAGCGGATCGAGGTCGGTGATGAGCAGCGCCCAGGCCACCGCCGAGCCCGCGCCCGAACCACGCCCCGGCCCCACGGGGATGTCATGATCCTTGGCCCACTGGATGAAGTCGGCAACGATCAGGAAGTAGCCGGGAAAGCCCATGCGGTTGATGATGTCGAGCTCGTAATCGAGCCGCTCGACATAGGGGTCGCGCCAACCGTCCGGCTGGGGGCCGCGCACCTTTTCGATGGCATCGAGGCGCGCGGTGAGGCCGTCATGCGCAGCCTTCTTGAGCGCCTCGTCCTCGTCATCACTCATCTTGGGAAGGATGGGACGGCGGTTGGGGGCGGCGACGGCGCAGCGCTGCGCGATCACGCCCGAATTGGCGAGCGCCTCGGGCAGGTCGGCGAACAGTTCCTCCATCGTCGCGGCTGGCTTGAGCCAGGCCTCCGACGAGGAGGTCGGGCGGTCGGGATTGTCGACCTGTGAGGAATTGGCGATGCACAGCATCGCGTCATGCGCCGCGTGGAAGTCGGGCGTGTCATATTGCGCGGGGTTGGTCGCGACGAGCGGCAGGTCGGTCGCATAGGCAAGGTCGAGAAGCTTTTCCTCGGCGGCCTGTTCGCTCGCGTTGCCGCGGCGCGAGAGCTCGATGTAGAAACGGCCCGGAAACAGCCCTGCCAGCTTGTCGGCGAGCGCTTTCGCCTTGTCGTCCTGCCCCTCGGCGAAGAGGCGAGCGATGCCCCCCTCCCCGCCGCCCGACAGCGCGATCAGCCCCTCGGTGCGTTCCGCGAGGAGGTCGAAGGTGACATGCGCGTCCTGTTCGACCGGACGGTCGAGGTGCGCGGCCGAGACGAGACGGCAGAGATTGTCATAGCCCGCCTCGTCCTGCGCGAAGAGCGGGAGCCAGTCGATGGTGCCGGCGGGGCCCAGCCCCTCGGGGCGCATGACCGCGAGCAGCGTGCCGATGACGGGCTGCACGCCCTCGTCCATCGCGGCCTTGGAAAAGCCCATTGCTGCATAAAGGCCGTTGCGGTCGCACAGGCCCGCCGCCGGAAATCCCAGCGCCTTGGTCTTGGCAGCCAGATCCTTGGGCTCGATCGCCCCCTCGAGCATCGTGAAGCTCGAGAAGTTGCGCAGCGGGACATAAACCATTGCGATACTATGACGAATGGGCGCGCGCAGGCCAAGCGGCGCGAAGCCACTTATCCACAGCTAATTTCTGCGGCGGTAGGTGAGGTCGTAACCAGTGGCGTAGGTCGCGCCATGATCCTCGCTGATTTCGCCGAGCTGGCGCACGGCGCCGTCCTCGAGCCTGAAATAGGTCATGCGGACGAAACGATGGTCGCCGGGGCCGTTATAGTTCGCCCACCAGCCCGTCATGACGATGTTACCCTCGTCGTCGGGGCCGCCGACGAAATCGACGGTCTCGCCACCCGAGCCGATCCAGCGCTGGTGCCAGCGACCGTCTTCGCGCAGGCTGTTGAGGCTACCCCCGCCCGGACGCCCGGTCGGCATCCAGTTCTCGCGCACCGCGCAGCCATTGTAGAGACGCTCGATACGGCTCTCGGCGACTTTCTGTTCGGGGCGCGAGGTCGGATAGACGTCCCATTCGCCGACCCAATAATCGAAGGCGGCATGGGCTTCGCTCTCGCAGGCCGGGGGCAGTGCGGGCGGCGACGGCGCGGGGCTCGCCTCTTGAAAGGCCAGCATGAGCGCAATCGTCATCACCATCGGGTTTCTCCCCCTAGAACGTCAGCCCCGGTCCCAACTTGCCGTCATGGAGGCGTACCACGCGGTCCATCCGCGCGGCCAGCGCCTCGTTGTGGGTCGCCACCAGCGCGGCCGAGCCTTCGGCGCGGGTTAGCTCGAGGAAGGCGGCGAAAACGCGTTCGCTGGTCGCCTCGTCGAGGTTGCCGGTGGGCTCGTCGGCGAGGATCAGCGGGGGGCGGTTGGCCAGCGCGCGGGCGACCGCGACGCGCTGCTGTTCGCCCCCCGACAGCTTGGACGGGCGATGGTCGAGGCGCTCGCCGAGCCCGAGGCGGGTCAGCAGTTCGGCGGCGCGATCCTCGGCCTCCTCGCGGCTGGCGCCGTGGATGAGCTGCGGCAGGATGACATTCTCGCTCGCATCGAAGTCGGGAAGCAGGTGGTGGAACTGGTAGACGAAGCCCAGCGTGTCGCGGCGCATCTCGGTGCGCTCATGCTGCGACAGCTGCGCGGCCTCGACGCCGTTGATCATGATCGAGCCCTCGAAGCCGCCTTCGAGGAGACCGACAGCCTGCAGGAGTGTCGACTTGCCCGCGCCCGAGGGCCCCAAAAGCCCGACGATCTCGCCCGGCTGGATGGTGAGGTCGACCCCGCGCAGCACCTCGATGGTGACATGACCTTGCGTGAAACTGCGGCGCAGTCCTTCGGTATGGAGAACCGGCTCACTCATAACGCAGCACCTCGACGGGATCGGTGGCGGCGGCCTTGCGCGCCGGGAACAGGGTGGCGAGGAACACCAGGAGGATCGTCACGAGGATGATCGCGGCGACCTCGAAGGGATCGGTCTTCGATGGCAGTTCCGATAGGAAACGCACGCTGGGATCCCACAATTCGGCGCCCGAGACGAGCTGGATGAAATTGACCACCGACTGGCGGAAGAAGAGGAAGATCGCAGCGAGGATGGCGCCGAGGATGATGCCGACCGCGCCGATGATGAGGCCGACCGACATGAAGATGCGGGTCATCCCTGCGCGGCTCGCCCCCATGGTGCGCAGGATGGCGATGTCGCGCCGCTTGGCGCGCACCAGCATGATGAGCGAGGAGGCAATGTTGAAGGCGGCGACGAGGATGATGATGCACAGCACGACGAACATGACGACGCGTTCGACCTCGAGGGCCTCGAACAGGGCCGAGTTCATCTGGCGCCAATCGACCATCACGCCCTTGCCCGCGATCGTCTGCTGCAATGGCGCGACGATGTCGTTGACCTTGTCGGGCTCGTCGACCTCGATCTCGACCATCGCCACGGCATCGCCGAGCATGAGCATGGTCTGCGCATCCTCGATCGGCATGACCACGAACGCCTTGTCATAATCGTAGACGCCGACCTCGAAGATGGCGGCGACGCGATAGGTGACGATGCGCGGCACGGTGCCGACGGGGGTCGAGCGCCCCTCCGGGCTGATCAGCGAGATCTCCGCGCCCGGATAGGCGCCGAGCGCATTGGCGAGGCGACCGCCGATGGCGACATTGTTGGTGCCGGGCCGGAGGTCGGCGATGCTGCCCGCTGTGACATTCTCGGTGATGAGCTTGTTAGAGCGGATATCCTCGACCCGGACGCCGCGCAGGAGGATGCCTTCGACGCGCCCGTTGGAGGACGCCATCAGCGGCTGCTCGATCAGCGGGGTGGCCTCGACCACGCCCGGCAGGCTGGTCGCCTCCTCGGCGATCGCCTCCCAGTCATCGAGGCGCCCGTCATAGCCCTGCACGATGGCGTGGCCGTTGAGGCCGACGATGCGGTCGAACAGGTCGGCGCGAAAGCCGTTCATGACGCTCATCACGCTGATCAGCGCGAAGACGCCCAAGGCGACCGCCACCACCGAAAAGCCGGCGACGAGGAAGATGAAGCCCTCGCCCTTGTGCGGCAGCAGGTAGCGGCGAGCGATCATGCGCTCATGGGCGGAAAGGATCATGCGGAGAGCTTGGCCAGCGCTGCCTCGGGGGTCAATTCCTCACGTTCGCCCGTCCGGCGATTTTTCATTTCGACCACGCCGTCCTTGAGCCCGCGCGGGCCGATGACGACCTGCCAGGGCAGCCCCATCAGGTCCATGCCGCCGAGCTTGACGCCGCCGCGCTCGTCGCGGTCGTCGTAGAGCGCCTCGACGCCGGCTGCGGTGAGCCCTTCGTAGAGCTTTTCGGCCGCCGCGACCGTCGCCTCGTCATCGGCGCGCATGGTGACGATCCCGACCTTGTAGGGGGCGACCGCCTCGGGCCAGACGATGCCATTGTCGTCGTGGCTCGCTTCGATGATGGCGCCGACGAGGCGCGAGACGCCGATGCCGTAGCTGCCCATCATGGGCGTGATCTCGCCGTCGGGACCCGAGACCTTGAGCCCCATCGCCTTCGAATATTTCTCGCCGAAATAGAAGATGTGGCCGACCTCGATGCCGCGGCCGGTGCGCTGGCGTGTCGCCGGCACCTCGTTCCAATATTGCTCCTCATGGGTCTCGTCGGTGCGCGCATAGACGCCGGTGGCCTCGTTGAAGAGCGTCTCCAGCGCATTGGCATCGTCATAGGACAGGCCCTCGCGCTCGAGGTCCACGTCCTCGATCTTTCCGTCATAGAAGACCTCGCTTTCGCCCGAGGGAGCGAGGACGACGAATTCGTGGCTCAATTTGCCGCCGATGGGGCCGCTGTCGGCCTGCATCGGCACGGCCTTGATGCCCATGCGCTTGAAGGTGCGCAGGTACGCCAGCAGCTGGCGATAGTAGCTGATCTTGGCGCCCGCCTCGTCGAGATCGAAGCTGTAGGCGTCCTTCATCAGGAATTCGCGCCCGCGCATCACGCCGAAACGGGGGCGGACCTCGTCGCGGAACTTCCACTGGATGTGGTAGAGCATGCGCGGCAGCTCGCGGTACGATTTAACATCGTCGCGGAAGAGCGCGGTGATCATGTCCTCGTTGGTCGGGCCATAGAGCATCTCGCGACCATGACGATCCTCGATGCGGAGCATCTCGGGGCCATAGGCGTCATAGCGACCGCTTTCCTTCCACAGGTCGGCAGGCTGGATCGTCGGCATGAGCATTTCCTGCCCGACCTTGTCCTGCTCCTCGCGCACGATCTGCTCGATCTTCCTGAGGACGCGGATGCCGAGCGGCAGCCAGGCGTAGATGCCCGAGCTGGTCTGGCGGATGAGGCCCGCCTGCAGCATCAGCTTGTGGCTGGCGACTTCGGCCCCGGCGGGGCTTTCCTTGAGGACGGGGAGGAAGGACTTGGAGAGGCGCACGTCGTGAACTTTCGATAAAATGCTTCGCGACCGCTCTAGGCAGGCGGGCGACGCATTTCAATCAGCGTCTCGAGCGTGGCGGCGTTGCAACATTGCCAGCCCAAGTGGCTCGAAAGAGACATTAAGGGGTGACAGAATCGTCAAAGACCGGTTAGCGACGTTGGTGTCCGGTTCGAACTCGCTCTTCGATTTCCGAGACAAGGGGGCTGACGAGCAATCGTCACGCAAGGACGCCCGGGCACTCCACTGCCCGGGCGTTTTTTTCATGCCTAGTCGATGCGTTCGCCGCGCAGTTCTGCGCCACCCTGCCGCAGCGTCACGGCAATGGCCTGCCCGCCCGCCATCTCGAAATCGAAGGTCGCGCCGACCCCCGGTGCCACCAACTGGGCCGGGCCGGTCGCCCGCACGGGCTCGGGACGCTGCCCTTCGAGAAGCGCGGTCATGGTGCCATCCGCGGCCTGTGCAAAGGCGATCGTGCCAATCTCGAAGGCATAGTCCCCCATCAGGCGTTCGGCCTGCGCGGGCTCGAGGGTAACATAGGCCGTCCGCGCGGCATCGCCGATGCGTCGGCCCTCGACGCCCTTGGTCGAGCCGTCCGAATGGAAATGCGCCACTGCACCGTCGCCCGCATCGGCGATGCGGAAATAGGTCATGCTGCGCTCGTAGAAGAAGCGCCCCTCCCCGTCGCCGACCACTTCGAGCGGCTGGCTGCCCTCGCGGCGCATGTAGAGCGTGTCGCCATCGCGGTAGAAGTCGCGGATCGTGCCGTCGGCAAATTCGTAGCGCCCTTCCCAGCCCGCCTCGATGGCGTCCGCGGCGGCCACCGGGACCAGCTCGGGATAGGGGTCTCCGAGTGCCATCGCGCCGAGCTTCAGCGCGGCCATCTGCGGGGTCAGCTCGAGCCCGTCGCTATTGGCCATGACGGCGGCGAAGAGCCCGTCTTCCGGCACGTAATAGACGAAGGTCGAAAAGCCGAAGATGCCGCCCCCGTGACCGATCATGTCGCGCCCGCGCACTTGCTCGAGCATCAGGCCGTAGCCATAGGGCTGGGTGTCGCCCGAATAGAGGCGGGTCGGGGCGGTCATGCGGGCGAGCGATTCGGGCGAGACGATCTTTCCGCCGTGCAGCGCCATCGTCCAGGCGCGCAAGCCTTCGAGCGTGCCGGCGAGGCCGCCCGCGGCATGCGGCAGGCTCATGTGGATGGACTGGGCCAGCGTGTCGGTGCCGCCGGTATAGCCCCTCGCCATGACAGGCAGGCTGGTCTCGTCGTCGAGATAGTAGACGTCCGTGATCCCGTTGGGTGCCAGCAGCGCTTCGTCGATCGCCACATGCCACGGCTTGCCCGTCACTTCCTCGATGATCGCGCCGAGGAGGACGTAGCCGCTGTTGTTATATTCCCAGCGCGTGCCCGGCTGGAAGTCGAGCGGATAGTCGTCGAACATGTCGACGAGCTCGGCGGTGGTGACGCTGCCGATGCCCCCGGTGCCCGCCATGATGGCCGGGATGCTGGTGTAGGATTTGATCCCCGACGTGTGATTGAGGAGGTGGTGGAGGGTCACTCCGCGCCACGCCTCGGGCATGCCCGGCAGGAGATCGACGAGCTGGTCGTCGTAGGACAGTCGCCCCTCCTCGACGAGGTGGACGATCATCGCCGCGGCGAATTGCTTGGAGATGGACGCGTAGCGGAAGGCGGTGTCGGGACCCAGCGCGCGACCGCCCGCAATATCCGCCATGCCGACCGCGCCGGCATAGAGCGTCTCGCCATCATCCACGACCAGCGCCGCCGCCCCCGGCCCATCGGCGTCATAGGCAGCGCCGAGCATCTTGTCGCCGTCGACCGGTGCCGCCGTCGCCAGCGCGATCATCGCCGCGCCCATCATCAAAGACGTCATTTCAATCCCCCTGTTTGAATACAAAATACCATCCGTGTTACCGGCCTAATACGGTGAAGCGCGTGGCGCAAGTGCAACCAGCATTGCGCCGGATCGTTACGAGGCTGGAAGGAAGTGCCGTGCACGACACCCTGCTCGCCATCGCCGCAGCTATCGAAATCGCCGGGATCGCCACGATCTGCATCGGCATCATGGTGGCGACGATCCTGTTCATTAGGGCCTGCCTGACGAGCAATGCCCATCGCGAAGCCTATGAGAAATTCCGCGCCAACCTCGGGCGCGGCATCCTGCTCGGCCTCGAACTGCTGGTGGCCGCCGACATCATCTTCACGGTGACCGCGCCGCTGACGTGGGAGTCGGTCGGACTGCTCGGCCTGATCGTCCTCATCCGCACCTTCCTGTCCTTCAGCCTCGAGACCGAGATCGAGGGCGTGGTGCCGTGGCGGCGCCGCGCGATGCACGAGGATGATCCGCAAGTTCGCTAGTTTCTGCCGATTTTTCGCTGGCGCCCCCGATTAATATTGTTAATCTCGCGCGTGCGAGTGGAGCATCAACAGGGGAACGCATATGGCCCAGGAACCGCAAAAGCCGAACAAGAACAAGTTCATCATCCTCGTCGACGGGGTTTATTACATGACCACCGGCGCGCTCCTTACCTATGACATGAAGGTCGCCGAAGGGCTGCCGCCCGGACCGCAGCGCGAAGAGAAGATCCAGGGCGTCAAGGACGTGAAGAAGAAGTTCCAGGACGAGGTGGTGAGCGAACATACCGCCTATGTCGCGGTCGGCTTCGAAACGCCCCCGCCCTACAATCCGGTCAATACCGGCACCAGCGGCTGATCCAAGCCTAGCGGATGATCTTTCCGAGCGACCGGCAGCGCGCCGCCGATCCCGGCGCGCTGCTTTCCGCTGCACGGCGTGCGGCCGCGAAGGCGGGCGTCACGCGGCTTGCGGACGTCACCCGCCTCGATCGTATCGGCTTGCCCGTCTGGCAGGCGATCCGTCCTGCCTCGCGGGCGCTCTCGGTCCACCAGGGCAAGGGCGCCAGCGCGGATGCCGCGCGGCTCGGCGCCCTGCTCGAGGCGGTCGAGAGCGATGCCGCCGAACGCTATGACGGACCGGTCGAGAAGGCGTGCTGGGACGCGCTGCCCGAGGCGGGTCGGGTCAGGGATTTTGCCGATTTCGCGGCAGACCGCGCCGCCCCGCCCCCAACCGACCGCGAGGTCGATTGGGTCGCGACCGAACGCCACGGCGGCGGCACGCTGTGCGTGCCCTTCGAGGCTGTCTCGCTCGACTTCACCCGTTTTCATGACAGTCCTTTCGAACGGGCCAGCGCTGGCCTTGCGACCGGACATGGTCCCGAGGAAGCGCGGCACTCGGCGCTCCACGAACTGATCGAACGCGATGCGCGGTGGGCGTTCGAAGCGAGCGATTTCGTTCACAAGCTCCAGCTCGAAATCCGCCCGGACACCATCCCCTACGACTGGTTTGCAGCGCTGCGGGAGCGGGTGCATTCGACCGGCTGCTCGCTCCGGGTCTTCGTCCTGCCCAGCCTCACCGGCACCCCCGTCTTCGGCGCCCTGCTCCGTGATTATGGCAAGAACGCCACGCCCTATGGCGCGATCGTCGGCCATGCCGCCCATCCCGACCCCGAACAGGCGCTGTTCCAGACCGTCGCCGAGGCGGCACAGGGGCGGCTGACCTATATCGCCGCCGCGCGCGACGACTGCTATCCCTGGCAATATCGCGAGGGCTCTTCCTTCGCGGCCTTCGCCCCGCCGGCGCCGACGAGCGATCTTGCGGGCCTCGACTTCGCCGCCATCCCGCCCGGGCCTGCAAGCATCGACGCGTTGGCAGAGCGGCTTGCGGCCAACGGGTTCGACGAACTGGCCTTCCTGCCCATCGCGCAGGTCGAGGGGTTCGACGTGGTGCGGGCCTTCGTTCCCGGGCTCGGCACGCTGGCGAAGGGGCGCCGCCGATGATCGTCTTCGCCGGCCCTTCCGTCCCTGCCCCCGATCGCGCGCGCCATACCGGCATCGACTGGCGGCCGCCCGCCGTGGCCGGAGACCTGCTCGCGCTTGTCAACGAGGCGCCCGCCAAGGTACTCCTCCTCGACGGCCTGTTCGATGAAGTGGCCGCAGTCACGCACAAGGAAGCGCTCGCGCTGATGGCAGCGGGCACGCGGCTCTACGGCGCCTCGAGCATGGGGGCGTTGCGCGCCGCCGAGCTGGCGGACTTCGGCATGCGGCCGCTCGGCGTCATCGCGCGCGCCTATCGAACGGGGCTGCTGGTCGGTGACGACGAGGTGGCGCTGGTCCATGGCGATGCGCGGATCGGCTGGAAGGCCGTCAGCGTGCCGATCGTCGAGGTGCGCGCGACGCTGGTGGCCGCACGGCGTGAGGGGCTGGTCGATGGCAGGACCGCGCGGCGCCTGCGGGCGGCGTTCCACGAAATCCACTATGTGGATCGCGAATGGGTGGTGATGCGAAAGCTTGCCGAGGACATTGCCCCCGGCATCGGGCCGATGCTCGAGAAGCGGCATGTCCGGCTCAAGGCGCTCGATGCACATGTGGCGATCGCGGCGGCGAAGGCCGACAGGAGCCAAAGCCAGCCGCCCTCCCTGCTACCCGAGACGCATTTCCAGAAGGTGCTGCGCGAGGGGCTCAGCTGTCGTCGGTGAGCGCTTCGGTGACGAGGTCGATGTAGGGCTTGCCGGCATCGTCGCGGAAGGGATGGTGGAAGCGGAACCAGGCGATGATCTCGTCATCGGTCGGCGGGATCGGGCGGTGCCAGCCTTCATGGACACGCGCCTTCCAGCGGGCGACCGCCTTGCCGCCCGTCTTCCGGTCCTTGTCGAACAGGGTGATCGCACTGCACAGCTGCGACCAGAGCGAGGCCACGGTGACGCGCGAGAAATGCTCGCGGGCGGCGTCCATGTCGCCTTCGAGCAGCGCGAGGCGGCCGAGGTCCTCCTGGCTGTTGTCGTCGGCAAAGGGCTGGATGCCGTCCGACTGTTCGAACAGGTGCCGTGCGCGGTCGAAATCGCCGAGATAGGTCATGCCGGTCGCGACCTCGTTCAGCCGGTCGGGGTTGAAGGGATTGCGCTTCAGCGCATGCTCGAAGCAGCTTTTGGCCTGGTCGAATTCGGCGTGATAGAGATGGCAGAAGCCGAGCAGCGTATAGCTGTGGACATGGCTGCGGTCGGCCGCGAGCCCCTCCTTGGCAAGATCGAGCGCGCGCTTGCGCTCGACCGCCCCCGAGGCCCCCAGGGCGGTATAGCCATAGTCGATATTGTAGAGGCGGCAGAGCGGCGGATAGGCGAGCGCGAAATCGCTCTTTTCGGCGATGATCGCCTCGAGCTGCCGCGCGGCATCCTCGGCGGTGGCACGGTCGAGCGCTTCCACGCTCTGCCGCTTGGCGACGAGATAGCGGTCGAACAGCGTGCCGGCATTGTCGCCGATGCCGATCGAGATGTCCTGGTCGAGCGCCGGCATGGCGGCACCGACGATCTGGCGCACGATGGTCTCGACGCCCGCGCCAACGCCCTCGTCCTCGATCAGCATCATCTCGGCCCAGACGACGCCGCCGTCCTGTGCGCGCTGGAGCCGCACATTGGCCTTTGCCCCAGAGGGGGCGGGCAGGAATTTCACGTCGAGACGATAGTCGCGCTCGTTGACCTCTTCGGGGTTGAGCGGCGCATCGACGACCTGGATCTCGCGAAAACGTGACAGGCCGAGCAGCACTTCCTCGCGCATCGAGGCGCCGAGATAGGGGTGCTTTTCGGCGACCGCATCATCCTTGAAATCGCCGACGGAGATGCGCGGCGGGCGCCCCGCCTCGAGGCCCTTCATCGGGGCGCGGGCCGCAGCTTCCTTTTTCGGAGGCTTTGCCGGGGTCCTGGCGGGAGCTTCCTGCGGTGCGCTGTCTCCGTCTTCCTCGCGCACGTCGGCGACGAGGCGATAGCCTCGGCCGTAGACACTTTCGATATAGCGCGGGTGGCGGGGATCATCGCCGAGCGCACGGCGCAGTTCGCGAACCGTGGTGGTGAGCGCTGATTCGGATACGGCCATGCCGTCCCACACGCTCTCGAACAGAGCATCCTTGGTCAGGAGCCGCCCCTCGCGCTCGGCCAGCGCGCAGAGCACCTGGAACGCCTTGTTGCCGAGCTTGACGGGCCCCTGAGGACCGGTGACGCGCTCGTCCCCACGGTCGATCAGAAATTCGCCAATCGCAATCCTGGCACGACGAGCCGTCGGCATTCGCAGTTTTCCCCCGAGCAAAGACCGCTTTCTAGTGCCTTCCGCCAATTCTGAAAAGATTCTGAGTCAGATTCTTTTGGCTTGCTTCCCAAGATGTCGGGTCCCCGACGCCGTAGAAGGAGGATGTCGAGACCGAGCAGGGTCCAAGACACCAAAAGGGAGACGCGAAATGTTCAACCAAGCTTTCATCGGCCTTCTGGCCATCGTCCTGACCGCCAGCACCTTCGGCGGCACCATCAGCATCATGGGCGCCAATGCCCCGGCCGAGCAGGAAGTGCTCGTTGCCTGAGCCGGTTTGAAGCGGACGAGCTGCATCCCGCGAAAGTTCGTCCGCTTCCAGTAACCGCCAGTGCCAGAGTGAAGGAGAGCGGATCATGTTCGACACCAACGAGATCAACGAGGCCGTCGACGGCAAGCTGAGCAGCATGCTCGCCCACGCCGCGATGCGCGACATCACCAAGGATGTCGCCAAGGACCTCATCTTCGCCGAATGCTTCGTCGAGACCGAGCGGCTGCAATTGCGCCCCGTCACGATCGATGACCTTCCGGCCTATTCGGCGATGCTCGCCGATCCCGACGCCTTCACCTATTCCGACCGTGGTCCGATGGGTTCGGACGAAGCCTTTACCCGCCTGTGCCGCCAGGTCGGCCACTGGACGCTCCTCGATTACGGCCTCTTCGCCGTTTTCGAAAAGCACAGCGGCCATTTCGTCGGCGAGGTCGGCTTCGGCAATTTCAACCGCGAGATCGGTCAGGGCTTCGACGGCAATCCCGAAGCCTGCTGGACCATCCGCAAGCCCTTCCAGGGCCGTGGTTATGCGCAGGAAGCCGCGCTCGCCGCACTGCAGTTCACCGAGGACCGGCTGATCGCCACGCGCACCGTCGCGATGGTGCATCACGAAAACCTGGCCTCGATCCATATCGCCCGCAAACTGGGGTTCCGCGCTTATGACGAGCGCATCTACCGCGGTTTCCGGGCCATCCTCTTCGCGCGCGAATATTAGGGGGAAACCCGCTCGCATCTTCCTGATACGCGTGTGAAGAACGGGGGTGGGGCAGTTCTGGGTGAGAGCTGCCCCATTTCCATTTGTATCCGCCGCAACTCGAGCGGCGCTCCGGATCACCCTCCCCGCCTGCCCGTTGGATGATCGTACGTCATTCCCAACAGCAGGACTTTCCCATGAACATTCTGATTGCCGGCGCCACCGGCAAGACCGGCGCCCGCCTGACCCGCCAGCTCGACGAGGCAGGCCACCATCCGGTCGCCATGGTGCGCGAGAGCTCGGACACCTCGGTCCTGCCGCACGGTGTCGAAACGCGCCAAGCGGACCTTACCGACCTTGCCGATGATGTCTGCGAGGGAGCCGACGTCGTCGTCTTCGCGGCTGGCTCGGGTGGCGACACCAGCGAGGAGATGACGGACAAGGTCGACCGCGACGGTGCCAAGGCGCTGATCGATCGCGCAAAGGCCAAGGGCGTATCGCGTTTCGTCATGCTCAGCTCGATCGGCGCGGGCGATCCCGATCCCGAAAGCGACCTTGCGCACTATCTCGAGGCCAAGCACGCCGCCGATGAACATCTCAAGGCCTCGGGCCTCGACTATGTCATTGTCCGCCCGGTCGCGCTCACCGAAGAGGATGGGCAGCGCGACATGACGATCGGCGACGGGGTCGACCCCGAGGGCAAGGCCCATCGCGGCGATGTGGCGGCGGTACTGGCGCGCGCGGTCGACGATGACCTGCTGCTTAATCGGGTGGTCGAGCTCGAAAGCCGCTGACGGCGAAAACGGATCGGGCCCCGGCATCGCTGCCGGAGCCCGATCCTACGGACGGTTTCAAGTCCTAGGCGGGGCGGGTCTGCCCTTCTCCATGGACGCGATAGTGGAAGCTGCACAATTGCTCGAGTCCGACCGGGCCGCGGGCGTGCATCTTACCGGTGGCGATGCCGATCTCGGCACCCATGCCGAATTCGCCGCCATCGGAAAATTGCGTGGAGGCATTGTGCATGACCACCGCGCTGTCGACGCGCGTCATGAACTGGCGCGCAGCCTCATCGTCCTCGGTGAGGATGGCGTCGGTGTGGCCCGAATGATGCTCCGAGACGAATTCGACCGCTTCATCGAGGCCGTCGACGACTTTCACCGACAGGATGTTGTCGAGATATTCCTCGCCCCAGTCAGCCTCGGTCGCGGCCTTGATGCCGGGGAGGAACCGCAGCGCGTCCTCGTCCCCGCGCAATTCGCAATCACCAAGCGCTTCCTTGAGCCTGGGAAGGTAGTCGGCCGCGATCGCACGGTCGACGACGAGGCTCTCGGTCGCCCCGCAAACGCCGAGGCGGCGCTGCTTGGCATTCTGCACGACGCGGACCGCCTTTTCGAGGTCGGCACCGGCATGGACATAGCTGTGGCAATTGCCGTCGAGGTGGAGGAGCGTGGGCACCTTGGCCTGGTCGCGCACCCGCTCGACCAGCGACTTGCCGCCGCGCGGGATGATGAGATCGATCTTGCCGACGGCCTCGAGCATCGCGCCGACCGCGGCGCGGTCGGTCGTGCCGATGACCTGCACGGCTTCCTTGGGCAGCCCCGCTGCGGCAAGACCTTCGGCGATGGCGGCGTTGATCTCGCGCGCGCTGTTCTGGCTGTCCGAGCCGCCGCGAAGGATCACGGCATTACCGCTCTTGAGACAGAGCGCGCTGGCATCGGCGCCGACATTGGGGCGCGATTCGTAGATCATGCCGATGACGCCGATGGGCACGGCAACGCGCTCGATCTTCAGGCCATTGGGTCGGTCGAAGGTCGCGAGCGTGCGGCCCACGGGATCATCAAGGTCGGCGACGGTACGCATGCCCTCGGCCATCGCCTCGATCCGCGACGCATCGAGCGCGAGGCGGTCGATGAAGGCCTCGTTCTTGCCGGCGGCGCGGGCATTGTCGATGTCACGCGCATTGGCGCGAAGAATGGCATCGCTACGCTCGATCAGCGCGTCGGCGCCCTTGCGGATGGCGAGGTTCTTTTCATCGGTCGTGGCGGTGGCGAGGCGCGCGGCGGCGCGCTTGGCGCGGCGGGCGAGTTCACCGACATAGGTGGTAGGATTGGTTGGCTCGATATCGGCCATTGTGTCGTTTCTCCGGTCTGGAATATTGTTGGTCATGTGCGGGAGCGCGCCGGTCAGCGCAGCTCGACCGCACGGTCGAAGGCGGCATCGACGGTCTTTTCGAGAAGGTCCCCCACCCCGCCGTCACGGCGCAGGACGGTGAGGCCAGCATCGGTCGTGCCGCCAGGGCTGGTCACGTCATTGCGCAACTGTTCGAGGCTGCGCGGGTCGCGGCGGGCCAGTTCGCCCGCGCCGGCCACCGTCTCGACCGCGATCTGGCGAGCCTCGGCAGGTGTAAAGCCGCGCGCTTGCGCGATTTCCTGCAAGGCGCGCATGATCTCGAAGACATAGCCGGGGCCCGAACCGGCAAGCGCGGTGAACATGTCGATCCGCCCCTCCTCCTCGAGCCAGGCGATCTCGCCGGTTGCCGAAACCAGCTTGCCGACCAGGATCTTCTGGCTGGCCGTAATGCCCTCCTGAGCGAACACCGCGCTCATCCCTTGCCCGCAGGCGGCAGGAAGGTTTGGCATGACGCGGGCCACCGGCAGGTCGCCAAGAAGGCGGGAGATGCGGCTGGTGGGCACACCGGCGGCAATCGACAGCGCGAAGGCGCCGGGCCGCAGGAGGTTGGCATAGGGCGGCAACACGTCTTCCATCATCTGCGGCTTCACCGCGACGATGAGCGCATCGTAACGCTCGCCTTTCAGTGCATCGATCGAACGGACGTGGCGAACGCGGTTGGGCGTGTCGATGCCGGCGGGGTCGACCACCGTGATCGCGGGAAGCTCGCCCCCCGTCCAGCGCGACAGCATCGCGCCGCCCATGTTTCCGCATCCGGCCATCAGAATTTTCATCAGTATTTTTTCTCCCCCGCAAACATCATCTTGCGTGCGTTTTCTCTCGTTTAAATCTGCTTCAGTAATAAAGGAGCGGTCCGATGGTTTCAACCGCCAGCCAGCCAAGTCGTGCCAAATTCAAGTTGCCGCAAGAACAGGTGTAAAATCTTCACATTGGCACTTGCACTATAGTACGGATCGCCATCTTTACTTGATAATGACTTGATCGCCGTATCCAGATGGTTTGATTTTTCGGCTCGAACCCTTTAGTTTCATTGCGAAATCGAGATCGGAGAATTTTTGTGAGTGATAACAAGCGGATCGTCATCAAGGTCGGCAGCGGCCTCGTGGTCAGTGAAGAAGAACGCGCACCGCGCTTTGCCTTCATGCACGGGCTGATGGCCGACATCGCTGCGCTGCGGGCCAAGGGTTACGAGGTCGTGCTGACGTCCTCGGGCGCCGCGGCCATCGGCCTCGACATGATCGGGGTCGCACCGGGCGATGCGGGTCTGCAGGACAAGCAGGCCGCCGCGGCCTGCGGACAGCCGCTGATCATCAACGCATGGAAGCAGGTCGCGCTCGAGTTCGGGATCGGCATCGCGCAAGTGCTGCTGACGTCGGAGGAAATGGAAAACCGCCGCCGCTATCTCAATACCAAGAATACGGTGGAGCGCCTCCTCAAGAACGGCATCCTGCCGATCGTCAACGAGAATGACACGGTCACGACCAAGGAAATCCGCGTCGGCGACAATGACCGGCTTGCCGCGAAGGTGGCGCAGATGATCCATGCCGACGAATTCGTCATGCTGACCGATGTCGACGGGCTCTACGACCGTCCGCCGGGCGAGGAGGGCGCGCAGTTCGTCCCCGAAGTGACCGACGTCGCCGACTTTCTCGATGCCACCAAGGGCAAGGGGCTGCTCGGCTCGGGCGGGATGCTGACCAAGATGCAGGCCGCCAACATGGCGCAGAATGCGGGCACCAGCGCGCGCATCGCGAGGGGGATCATCGAGCGCCCCATCTCGAGCGTCCTCGAGGGCGAACGCCGCCATACCCATTGCCTCGCGCAGGGCGATCCGCAATCGGCATGGCGCGTCTGGCTCACCGACCGTCTCCAGATGGCGGGCAGCGTCACCGTGACCGCCAGGGCCGCAGAGGGCCTGCGCGGCGGCAAGGACGGGATCGGCACCGCCGACCTGCTGGCGACCAGCGGCGAATATCAGAAGGGCGACGTGCTACACGTCTTCGACGAAGCGGGGATCGAGATCGGTCGTGGACTGACCAACTTCTCGTCCAACGAAACCGAACTTCTCGTGCGCTGTTCGGACGAGGAAGTGGGCGATGTGCTCGGCTACAACAGCCACTCGGACATCATCGCGGCGCGCGATTTCGCGCTGCTCGGCGACCACAACCTGTCGTGGGACCGCCCCGAGGAACGCGAACTGGCCGCAGTTGGCTAGGCTCCGCGCTTTCGAACTAAGCACCGCATGGTTCGTTTCCTCGTCGTATCCGACGGAAAGGAAGCGACATGGCCTGCCAACCCCATCCAGTCGGGGAGCGACCGCACAGGCGGCGACGGGTGCCCCGGTCAACGGGCGTCCTCGCCGCCTTTTTCCTGCTAGCCGGCTGCGCGAGCGTGACCGAGCAACGGGTCGAGAGCAGCCTCGCCGATGCGGGCGTGCCGCCGCAAATGGCATCCTGCATGGCGGGCGAGTGGGTCGACCGCCTGTCGACCGACCAGATCCGCGACGTCTCGCGCTTCGCCAAGCGGCTGAAGGCCGACCGCGAACGCATGACCGTGGCGCTCCTCATCGACCATGTCGCGGCGTGGAACGACCCCGAGGCGGCGCTGGTCATCTCGACCTCCGCGGCAAAATGCGCCTTTCGCTAGCGCAACAGCGATGTGATGGGGAAATGGTAGCGGAGGAGGGACTTGAACCCCCGACACGCGGATTATGATTCCGCTGCTCTAACCAGCTGAGCTACTCCGCCCCATGGGCCTTGGCGACGGCAATCCGTCGCTGCGGATGCGAGCCTATAAGGACGACTTCCATGTTCGTCAATCGCTTTGGAACCGCGATCTTCACCCCTCGTTGGATGGGCAATTCGAACATTCGAAAGATGGGCACATATGGAACCCGCAACACCGATCGACACGCTCTGCCGCATCATCCTCCGCGCCCGCGAATATGAAGCGCAGATCCCGACCAATTACGACAGTGACGAGAGCCCCGACAATGTCGACGGCGATGATGACGACGAGGCCTTTTCGGTACTCGACGACGACATCAACACCAGTGTCGAGGAGGAGTTGGCGGGGGTGATCGACGACCTTGCCGACGACCAGCAGGCCGAAGTGCTTGCCTTCGTGCTGCTCGGTCGCGGCGACTATGAGAAAAACGAGTGGAAGGAAGCGCTCGAGACCGCTGGCGAGGACAGCAATATCGTCGAGACGCTGCTCGAGACCCCGATGCTTGCCTCGATGCTCGAACAGGGCATGGCCGTGTTCGACCTCGATTGCGACAATGTGGGTTCGGTCACCTAAGGCCGCGCCTTGCCCGAAAAGGCCCAACGCCCCAGCGCGTCCCACGGCCCGTCCATGTAGCGATAGAGCGCCAGCCCCGCGATTTTCAGCGGGCGCGGGGTGAACTCGGCCTGTTTCGCCGCCAGCAGCGCCTTGGCCTCGGCGGGGGTCACCTTGTTCTGGATCGTGACATGGGGACGCCACCCGCCGCTGTCCTGTGCGGTCAGGAGCCCGCAAAAATGGTCGGCGACGAGCGCGCGCAGCCGCACCAGCTCCTCGCTCTCCACCCTATAGGCCACCCCCCGCCCCAGCGACATCAGGCTGGCGAGCCTGGCATCGGGCGCGCGATGCTCTCGGGCGAGGCGCGACAGCACGCCGCTCGCCTCGGCCTCCGCACTTGGCGGCAGGGCGTGAAACATGGTCAGGTGCGCATCGAGATAGTTACGCTCGGGCGGGAAATGCGCGGTGCGCTCGGCGGTCAGCCGGCCATGATCGGCCTTGCCCAGGGCAGCGGTGACGATGAGCGCCCCGCTCATGCGCTCGGCCAATGGTCGCGCTCGACCGCGGGGCGTGTGCCGAGCGCCGCTGCCGACTCGCCGAGGCGCAAGCTGCCGTCAGCGAGGCGCAATTCGCGCCAGTCGACGCGGTGGAGAGATTCGCCGGCGCCCGCGACGCCGCCGGTCGAGGCGAGTGCGTAGACGAGGCGCCCGTCACGCTCGCCGAGCATGGCATCGACGATGCCGCCCACTTTCGTCCCGTCGGTATTGCAAAGCTCCATCCCCACGAATTTCGACAGCGGCACCAGCCCCTGCCCAGCGCCCTCCTCGCTCTGGCGCTGCGCGTCCTCGCCGCCCTTCTCCATCGCCGCGCGCCGGCCGAGCCAGCGCCACACACCGAAGATGTTGATGAAGAAGAGGACGACATTCTGCCACATTAGCCCGCCCTGCCCCGTCGTCAGGCCGACGATGAACCAGGCGACCGAGCCGATGGTGAAGATGACAAAGCCGATGCCGGTGATCCTTGCCCCGAGGTTGGAGGCGGTGACCAGCGCGGCGACGGTGATCGCGATCGGCGCGACGAGGCGGGCGACATCTTCCATCACGGCTCAATGCATGAGGCGCCCCTGCCGTTCACCTCGGGCGAGCGAACCGGCTTTTAGCGGGGGACAAATCGGCGCTGGATGTCTATAGGCGCGGCCATTGTCAGTAGAGGAGACATGAGCATGCGCATCGGCGTGCCCAAGGAAATCAAGAACCACGAATATCGCGTCGGCCTCACGCCGTCGTCGGTCGCCCATCTCGCCGCGCGCGGTCACGAGATGTTCGTCGAGACGAAGGCGGGCAGCGGTATCGACTTCAGCGACGAGGACTATGTGGCGGCGGGTGCGAAGATCATGCCCGACGCCAAGTCGGTCTTCGAGGCCGCCGACATGATCGTCAAGGTCAAGGAGCCGCAGCCGCAGGAAGTCGCCATGCTCGAGCCGCGGCACATCCTGTACACCTACCTCCACCTCGCCGCCGACCGGCCGCAGACTGAAGGCCTGATCAAGTCGGGCGCGACCTGCATCGCCTACGAGACGGTGACGAGCGATGCCGGCACGCTGCCGCTCCTCAAGCCGATGAGCGAGGTCGCGGGCCGCCTGTCGATCCAGGCCGGCGCGCATTACCTCGAAAAGGAAAAGGGCGGCCGCGGCGTGCTGCTCGGCGGCGTGCCGGGCGTGAACCCGGGCAAGGTCGCGATCATCGGTGGCGGCGTGGCCGGCATCAACGCGGCGATGATGGCGACCGGCATGCGTGCCGATGTCACCATCTATGACATCAACCCCGACCGCCTCGCCGAACTCGACCTGCATTTCGGTTCGACGATCAAGACGCAATATGCCTCCAAGCCGATGATCGAACGCGCGCTCGAGGAAAGCCATCTCGTCATCGGCGCCGTGCTGGTGCCGGGTGCGGCGGCGCCCAAGCTCGTCGACCGCGAAATGCTCAAGCTCATGAAGCGCGGAACGGTCATCGTCGATATCGCGATCGACCAGGGCGGTTGCTTCGAAACCTCGAAGCCGACCACCCACGACGACCCCGTCTACGAAGTCGACGGCGTCATCCATTATTGCGTGGCCAACATGCCCGGCGCGGTGGCGCGTACGTCGACCTTCGCGCTCAACAATGCGACGCTGCCCCATGCGGTGGCGCTTGCCGACAAGGGCGCCGAACTGGCGATGGCGACCGACGCGCACCTCGCCAACGGTCTCAACGTCTCGGACGGCAAGATCCGCCACGCGGCGGTGGCCGAAGCCTTCCCCGACCTGCCTTACGAGCCGGTCGCGGCCTGAGGCTCGACGCTCGCACGGGCCAGGCTGCGCGCTCCCTCGACGAGGGGGCGCCAGTCTGCCCCGGCGGGCGCTTCCTCGGCGAGCGCGTCGAGCAGCGGCAGCGCCGCCTCCGCATCGCCACTCCGAAGCAGCGCCAACGCCTTGAAGAAACGCGGCCCCGGATGCTCGGGCGCCAGCGCTATGCCGCGGTCATAGGCGAAGTCGGCGGCGGGCGAGAGCGTGCCCGCATGATCGGCCAGCGCATTGCCGTAAAGCGACCAGAGCGCCCCCGATTGCGGATGTTCGCGCAGCGCCGAGCGATAGATACCGGCGGCATCGGCGGTCTGCCCGCGCGCGGCATAGCCCTCGGACAGGATCGCCCACTGGTCGAGCCAGGTGAAGCGGCCGTAGAAGGCCTCGCGCGCGCCCTTCAGCGACAAGGGGCTCGGCAGGGCGGGGCGCTCGGCCACCGGCTTGCCCTCGAGCGACGGGCTGCCCGACAGCGCATAGCCGGCGCCGCCGAACAGAAGCGCGGCGGCCGACAGGGTCAGGGTAGCCCCCCGCACGCCGCGCCAGAACAGGAAGAGAAGGCACAGGGCCGCGAGACCCAAAAGGATCAGGTAACCGGTCATTCGTCCCCTCCCCGCTTGAAGCGGCGGCGCACCATCCAGAAGCCAAGCAGGAGCAGCAGCAGCGGCGCCGCGAACAGCGGCCAGGAGACGGGATCGCTGCCGACGGGGCGATAGCTGACCGCGCCGCCATAGCGGTCGACCAGCCAACCGCGCACTTCCTCGGGGCGCTGCCCTTCGGCGATGCGGCTGCGCACGAGGCGGCGCATGTCGGCGGCCATGTCGGCATTGCTCTCGGCGATCGACTGGCCCTCGCAGGTGAGGCAGCGCAATTCGTCCATCAGCGCCTGCGCCTCGGCTTCGCGGGCCGGATCCTCGAGCTGGGCGAAGGCATAGTCGGGGCTGGCGGCGGCGAGTAGCAGCGGGGCGAGCACGGTGATCATCGCAGGGCCTCCCATGCGCTCACGATACGCTCGACATCGGCGGGGACCAGCGGCCCCTGCACATGGTCGCGCACCACGCCTTGCGCGTCGACGAGATAGGTCTCGGGCACGCCCGTCGCCCCGAGCGCAAAGACCGCCTCGCTGCGCGGATCGCTGCCGATGGCGGTGAACGGGTCGCCATGATCCTCGAGGAAGCGGGCGACGGCCTCGGGCGTGTCGCGCACGGCGATGCCGGTGACAGGCACGCCCGCTTCGGCGATGGCGTCGAGCAGCGGCGCCTCGGCGATGCACGGGTTGCACCAGCTGCCGAACAGGTTGACGAGATGCGGCTCGCCGGTGGCCAGCGTGTCGATACCGGGCTTGCCGGGCACGATGGGCTCGAGCGCGAGGTCGGGCGCGGGCTTGCCGACGAGCTGGCTGGTGATGTCGGGCGCGTCCGAGGGATCGGCGAGCCGCCAACCGATGAAGGCGAAAATCGCAAGAACGATGAGGAGCGGCAGGAAGCGTCTTACCACGAGCGTTTCTCCCTGTAGCGCGGTTCGCGCGGTTGGCGACTGCCACGCCAGTCGCGCACTGCGCGGCCGACGAGCGAGACGAGCCCGCCCAGCGCGATAAGCAGGCCACCGAGCCAGATCAGCGTGACGAGCGGCTTCCACAGGATCCTGAGCTGCCAGCCCTCGTCGATGCTGCCCCTGCCGATCGTGGCGTAAAGCTGTCCGTCCCAACGGGTGATGATGGCGCTTTCGCTGGTCGCGGTGGGCGGCTCGTTGAACAGGCGCTGCTGGGGAACGAGCAGGTCGGCGCCGTCACCGCGCGAGGCAATGAGACGCGCCTCGATGGCGGTCCAGTTGGGGCCTGCGACCGGCGACACGCCGCGCAGCTCGACCAGCCACGGACCTGCGCTGACCCGTTCGCCGGGGCGGACGACGGCGAGCCGCTCGGTGGTGAAAGCGCTTTCGGCGGCGATGCCGACCGTGAGGACGCCGACACCCAGATGGGCGATGACCATGCCCCAGACGGGGACCGGCGCGCGCCACGGCTTGCGGATGAGGAGCGGCACGAGGCTGGCGATGACGAGGCCGGTGCCGAGGCTGAGACCGAGCCGTTCAAGCAGGCTCATCGACCAACCGAGCGCGATGGTGGCGACCAGCATGGCGAGGCTGGCGACGCCCGCGATGGCGATCCCTTTCGGCAGCGGCTTGGACTGACGTTTCCAGCTGAGCAGCGGCCCGACAAACAGCAGCGCGACGAGGATCAGCGCGAGCGGGCCGGTGACGAGGTTGAAATAGGGCGGGCCGACCGAGATGGAGGCGCCGAAGGCCTCGGCGATCAGCGGGTAGAAGGTGCCGAACAGGACCAATGCCAAGATGACCGACAGGAGGAGGTTGTTGGCGACCAGCGCGCCTTCGCGGCTTGCCGGTTCGAAGGGCGCGCCCTCGCGGACATGGGCGATGCGCGCGCCGAACAGCGCCAGCGCGCCGCCGACATAGAGCGCCATCAGGATGAGGATGAAGGTGCCGCGCTCGGGATCGACCGCGAAGGCATGGACAGAGGTGACGAGCCCCGAGCGCACGAGGAAGGTACCGAGCATCGACATGGCAAAGGCAATGAGCGCGAGTACCATCGTCCATGCGCGCAATGCCTCGCGCGCGGCAAGCACCGAGACCGAATGGAGGAGCGCGGTGGCCGCGAGCCACGGCAGCAGCGAGGCATTCTCGACCGGATCCCAGAACCAGTAACCGCCCCAGCCCAACTCGTAATAAGCCCAATAGGATCCGGCGAGGATGCCTGCGGTCAGGAAGGTCCAGGACAGCAACACCCACGGCCGCATGGCACGGGCGAGCGCGGCATCGACGCGGCCGCCGAGCATCGCGCCAATGGCAAGGCTGAAGGCTGCCGAGAGGCCGACATAGCCGACGTAGAGCATCGGCGGGTGGAAGACGAGGCCGGGGTCCTGCAACAGCGGGTTCAATCCCCTGCCCTCGATCGCCGGCGGGTCGAGCCGCGCGAAAGGATTGGAGGACAGGAGGAGGAAGGCATAGAAGCCGAGCGCGAGCGCGCCCTGCATCCCGAGCGCACCGCGCAGCACCTTGGGCTCCAGCCCCTTGGAGAAAGTCGCCATCAGCGCACCGAAGAAGGACAGGAGCAGCACCCAGAGGAGCATCGAGCCCTCATGGTTCCCCCATGCGGCGGCGAGCTTGTAGAAGGGCGGCTTGTCGGCATGGCTGTTGGCCGCGACCAGCTCGACCGACAGGTCGGTGATCCAGAAGACGCGCAGCAGGGCGGCAAAGGCGACCGCAGCGAGGATGGCCTGCACCACGGCAATGGCGCGAAGGCGCGTCTCGGTCCCCTCCCCGCCCGTCAGCGCCAGCGCGACCTGGAGCCCTGCCAGCGCCACCGCTAGCCACAGCGCGGCATGGCCGAGTTCGGCAATCATTCGGCGGCGACCGTCTCTGCCGTCGCGCGCTCGGCGCTCTCGGCCAGCTCGGGCGGCATGTAATTCTCGTCATGCTTGGCGAGGATACGGTTGGCGGCGAATTCGCCGCCGGGCATGAGCTGCCCTTCGGCGACCGCGCCAGAGCCCTCGACGAAGAGGTCTGGAACGATGCCGCGATAGGTGACGGCGGCTTCCGCCTGCTCGTCCTCGAGGACGAAGCGGTAGCTGGTGCCGTCGCCATAGGTCTCGATCGAGCCGTCCTTTACCATCCCGCCGAGGCGCAGCGGCACGCCCGTCTCGACCGTGCCCTCGGCGATGTCGCTAGGGGTGACGAAATAGGCGGCGCGATCCTGTAGCCCCCAGAGCGCCAGCAGCGCGGCGCCGCCGATGGCGACGAGCGCGAGGATGACGAGGGTCAGGCGCTGGGTCTTGGGCGCGGCGCTCACCTGCGGCGCTCCTTGGCGGCGGCAGCTTCGGCGCTGCGCATGGCGCGCCACGACTGGATGAGCAGGCCGAGCATGGCGAGGATGCCGAAGCCATAGGCGCCGATCACGAAGGGCCAGGGGTTCATCGTGTCTCCTCCGCGCGGCGCTGGAGCCGCATTTCGAGCTTCACCCGCGCGATGTCGGCGCGCATCCGCATCAGCGTGATGGCGACGAACATGAGCGTCATGCCGAGGAAGGTCAGACCGAGCGGCCACAGCATCGAACCGTCGATGCTGCTCTCGCCCTTGAGGACATTGATCGACTGGCCCTGGTGGAGCGAGTTCCACCACAGCACGCTGTAATGGATGATCGGCAGGTTGATCGCGCCGAGCAGCCCGAAGATGGCGGCGATGCGCCCTTCACTGTCGGGTCCGCGAGCGCGCTCGGCGTCGGCCAGCGCGATATAGGCGAGGTAGAGGAAGAAGAGTACCAGCATGCTGGTCAGCCGCCCGTCCCATTCCCACCAGGTCCCCCAGGTCGGGCGCCCCCAGATCGAGCCGGTGGCAAGGCAGATGGCGGCGAATACCGCACCGACGGGCGCGACGGCGCGGCCCGCGAGGCTGGCCAGCGGATGGCGCCAGACCAGCGTGGCAATGGCGCTGATGGCAATGCCGCTCCAGCCCGCCATGCCGAGCCAGGCCGAGGGGGCGTGGAGATAGAGGATGCGGAAGCTGTCGCCCTGCAGATAGTCGGCAGGCACGTAGAAGAGCCCGGCGATGAAGCCGGCAAGCGTCAGCACGAGACCCGGCCAAAGCGTCCAGCCCGTGGCTGGCTTGGCGAGTTTCAGGAAGCGGGCGGGGTTGGCGAAACGATGCATTGCGCCCTGTCTAGCCTTCCCCGTCCCCGTGTTCCAGCCTTCAGGCGCGCCCGATCAGCGCCTGCGCCATCGCGTCGGCGACGGCGGCCGGATCGCGACCGCTGTTGGCGGCCTCGTCCCAGATCTGCTCGAGGCGACCGGGGATGGCGTCGATGCGCTGGCGCACCAGTTCGGCCCCGCCGTCGGCGAGATATTCGGTCGACACGTTGATGATGCCGCCCGCGTTGATGACATAGTCGGGGGCATAGAGGATGTCGCGCGCCGCGAGGCGCTGGCCGTCGCCCGGGGTGGCGAGCTGGTTGTTGGCCGCGCCCGCGATGATCTGCGTGTTGAGCTTGCCGATGCTTTCCTCGGTGAGGATCGCGCCCAATGCGCAGGGGCTGACCACATCAGCCTCGACGAACAGGATGTCGGCGGGATCGACGATGGTCGCGCCGGTGTCGGCGGCAAGCGCCTCGACGCGCTCGACATTGACGTCGGCGATGGAGAGCTTCGCACCATCGTCGGCGAGGCGGCGCGCGAGATGGCTCGCGACGCTACCGGCGCCCTGAATGGCGACATGCACGCCCGACAGGTCGTCGCGGCCGAGCTTGCGCTTCACCGCGGCCTTGAGGCCGAGATAGACACCGCGCGCGGTGTGCGGCCCCGGGTCCCCGCCGACCTCGGCACCTTCCTCGACGGGAAGGCCCGCGACATGGTCGGTCTCGTGGCTGACGGTGATCATGTCCTCGACGGTGATGCCGACATCCTCGGCGGTGACATAATGGCCACCGAGACGGTTCACCGCACGGCCAAAGGCGGCAATCTGCGCCTGCGACTTGTTGCGCGCGCTGTCGGCGAGGATCACGGCCTTGCCGCCACCGAGCGGAAGACCCGCCATCGCATTCTTGTAGCTCATACCGCGCGACAGGCGGAGCACGTCGGAGAGCGCCTTTTCCTCGTCGGCATAATGCCAGAAACGGGTGCCGCCCGCGGCGGGACCGAGCGCGGTCGAATGAAGCGCGATGATCGCCTTGAGACCGCTCTGGCGGTCGGTGACGAAGTGCACCGCTTCATGATCGTCGAAATGGGGGTTGCCCCAGGGGGTGGTCATCGCCCGGCTCTGCCTCTCATCAGTGCAAGGGAAGAAAATGGGGCGATCGACGGGACTTGAACCCGCGACATCCGGTACCACAAACCGGTGCTCTAACCAACTGAGCTACGATCGCCACAAGGGTGCGCCCCTCCGGACGCGCCGACCCTTTAGGCAGGCTTGCCCGCGGATGCAAGCGCCTGTTTCACGTCCCCTTTTGATACGGGATTGAAATCTGTCGCGAGATCGTCATAAGGCCCCAATCCCGTAGTGCCGAACACTCACAGAATACGTATGTATTGGATCCGCAAGTTGTTGCGGTCGGTTATACACCTATATTATAGGCACTGTCGAAACGAAGTGAAGATTGGAAGGATGGCCGGTAATGGCAATGCGTAATGGCGACGGAATCGACCTGCTCGAAACGCTGACGAAGGCGGGTTTGTCGCAGAAAGCGGCCAAGGCGCTCGCGGGGATCCCGCATCGCATGATGGACGTCGAACCGCGTCGCCCGTTCCGCGAATCGGGTAGCCCGCGCGACGAGGTGATGTTCGTCACGCAGGGCCTGCTCTGCAAATTCAAGTCGGACGGAGCCGGCCGCCGCCAGATCGTCGGCCTCCGATTCCCCGGCGAAGGCATCCTCCCTGGCCCCGGCAGCCTTGACTATGGCATCCAGGCGATCGTCCGTTCGAAGGTGATGATCGGCAAGGAAAGCGATCTCGAGCCGGTGCTGAAGGCGCATCCCGAGATCACCGAATTCTTCTTCCGCCTCGTCCAGCGCGAAACCGCCATCAACTATGAATGGCTGGTCAATTGCGGCCGCCGCGACAGCACCGCGCGCGTCGCGCACCTGCTGCTCGAGACCGCTGCCCGCGCCAAGGCGAACCCCGAAGTGGACGGCATGCCCAACCCCTTCACCCAGCAGCAGATCGCCGACATCACCGGCCAGACCTCGGTCAACGTCAACCGCGTCTTCGCCGATCTGGAGCGCCAGGGCCTCATCCGCCGCGAAGGCCGCCGCATCTTCTTCGAAGAGCCGGGCGAACTGCGCCGCGTCGCCAGCTTCCACGCCGACTACCTCCAGTAGGACGGCGCGACAGCACCGAAAGAAAAGGCCCGGCGGTCCAGAAGGACCCCGGGCCTTTTCTTTGCCTGCACGGCACGCATGGCGCCTTCGGACACAACCCCCGAAAACAGGACGGGCGCCGCTTCCGGTGAGGAAGGGCGCCCGTCGCTTGTCGATCCGATGATGGTGGGCGCGGCAAGGATTGAACTTGCGACCCCACCCGTGTGAAGGGTGTGCTCTACCACTGAGCTACGCGCCCATCGCCGGTCGGTGGCGGGCGTTTAGGAAAGCCCGCCCGACCTGTCCAGCCCCTTCTTGAGGCTGGCCCGATATTTCTGCCAATTACTTCTGGACGGCGTCCTTGAGGACCTTGCCCGGACGGAATTTGGGCTGCTGGCTCGCCTTGATCTGCATCGGCTCGCCGGTGCGCGGGTTGCGGCCCGTCGAGGCCTTGCGCTCGGTGACCGAGAAATTGCCGAAACCGACGAGGCGTACTTCATCGCCGCGCTTCAAGGTCGAGGTGATCACTTCGAGCATGGTCTCCACCGCGCGGCTCGCGTCACTGCGATTCAGACCCGCCCGCTCGGCGACCTCCCCGATCAGCTCCTGCTTGTTCATGCGTATCGCCTCCCAACGTCGCGCCTGGCGTAAGGGAATCGCCGGCGCCGGTGAACAGAAGCAACCGTTAGACCCCCTCCGACAGCGACTGTCAAAGGGTGACCCGCGCTTTTTCGACAAAAAAGGGCGGATCACCCCAATTTAGATCAATGCCGGACGGCAGCTTCCTCGCCGCCCGTGGGCGGAACGAGCGGCTCGGTCGACAGTTCATCGGCATCGGACCATTCGATCGCGGTCATCTCCTGCGTCAGCGCATGGGCGAGCACCTCGTCGACATGGCCGACGGGCAGGATTTCGAGCGCGTCGCGGATGCTCTGCGGAATATCGACGAGATCCTTCTCGTTCTCCGCGGGGATGAGCACGGTCTTGATGCCACCGCGTAGCGCCGCGAGCAGCTTTTCCTTGAGGCCACCGATCGGCAGCACGCGGCCACGCAGGGTGACCTCGCCGGTCATGGCAACGTCGCGGCGCACGGGGATGCCGGTCAGCGTCGAGATCATCGCCGTGACCATGCCGACCCCCGCCGAGGGACCGTCCTTGGGGACCGCGCCTTCGGGAAGGTGGACGTGGATGTCCTTCCTGGCGAAGATCGAGGGCTTCACGCCGTAGCTGGGCGAGCGCGCCTTGACGAAGCTCATCGCCGCCTGGATCGACTCCTGCATCACTTCGCCAAGCTTGCCGGTGGTCTTGATCTGGCCCTTGCCGGGCACCGTGACCGCCTCGATGGTGAGCAGTTCGCCCCCCACTTCGGTCCAGGCCAGGCCGGTGACGGCACCGATCTGGTCCTCTTCCTCGCCAACGCCGTAGCGATATTTGCGCACGCCGAGATAGTCGGCGACATTGTCGGGAGTGAGCGTGACGCTTTCGTCCTTCTTCTCGAGGATGCGGCGCAGCGCCTTGCGGGCGACCTTGGCCAGTTCGCGCTCGAGCGTGCGGACGCCCGCCTCGCGCGTGTAATGGCGGATCATCGCGCGCAGGCCCTCGTCGGTAAAGGTCAGCTCCCCCTCCTTCACCCCGTGCTGCTCGAGCTGCTTGGGGATGAGGTGGCGCTTCGCAATCTCGACTTTTTCGTCCTCGGTATAGCCCTCGAGGCGGATGATCTCCATGCGGTCGAGCAGCGGCTGCGGCATGTCGAGGCTGTTCGCGGTGGTCACGAACATGACATCCGACAGGTCGTAGTCGATCTCGAGATAGTGATCGTTGAACTTGGCGTTCTGTTCGGGGTCGAGCACCTCGAGCAGCGCGCTAGCCGGATCGCCGCGGAAGTCCTGCCCGAGCTTGTCGATCTCGTCGAGGAGGAACAGCGGGTTGTTGGTACCCGCCTTCTTGAGGTTCGAGACGATCTTGCCCGGGAGCGAGCCGATATAGGTGCGGCGGTGGCCGCGAATCTCGGCCTCGTCACGCACGCCGCCCAGCGACTGGCGCACGAACTCGCGGCCCGTCGCCTTGGCGATCGAGCGGCCGAGCGAGGTCTTGCCCACGCCGGGCGGGCCGACGAGGCAGAGGATCGGGCCCTTCAGCTTGTTGGTGCGCGCCTGGACGGCGAGATATTCGATGATGCGGTCCTTGACCTTCTCGAGGCCGTAATGGTCCTCGTCGAGGACGCCCTGCGCTTCCTCGATGTCGCGCTTGAGGCGGCTCTTCTTGCCCCACGGCAGGGCGAGCAGCACATCGAGATAGTTGCGCGCGACGGTGGCCTCGGCGCTCATCGGCGCCATGGCTTTCAGCTTCTTGAGTTCGGCTTCGGCGCGCTGCTTGGCTTCCTTCGACAGGCGGGTCTTGCGGATCTTGGCCTGCAGTTCCTGCAGCTCGTCACCGCCCTCGTCGTCATCGCCGAGCTCGCGCTGGATCGCCTTCAACTGCTCGTTGAGATAATATTCGCGCTGGGTCTTCTCCATCTGCCGCTTCACGCGGCTGCGGATCTTCTTCTCGACCTGCAGGACGCCGAGTTCGCCCTCCATGAAGGCGAACACCATCTCGAGCCGCTTGACCGGGTCGAGTTCGGAGAGCAGCGCCTGCTTGTCCGACACCTTGACCGACAGCGCGGAGGCGACCGCGTCGGCAAGCACGTTGGCATCGTCGATCTCGGCGAGCTGGACCCCCATTTCGGCGGGCAGCTTCTTGTTGAGCTTGGCGTAATTCTCGAACTGGTCGAGCACCGAGCGCATCAACGCGCCGGCCTCGGGCCCGTCGACCGTTTCTTCCTCGATGATCTCCACTTCGGCGCGGGCATGGCCGCCCTCTTCCTCGTGGATCTTCACGAGGCGCGCGCGCTGGGCGCCCTCGACGAGCACGCGAACGGTACCGTCGGGCAACTTGAGGAGCTGCATGGCAGTGGCGATGACGCCGAGATCATACATCTGGTCGCGCGCGGGATCGTCCTCGGCGGGATCGAGCTGGGCGACGAGGAAAAGCTGCTTGTCCTCGGCCATGGCGGCCTCGAGGGCCGCGACCGATTTCTCGCGGCCGACGAACAGGGGAACGATGCGCTGCGGGAAGACGACGATGTCGCGCAGCGGGAGCATGGGAAGGGTACGAATGGTCATGTCCCCCATATGGGCGCGGGGGACGCGCTTCACAAGCGGTGCGGGCGACTTACATCAGCCCGGCAAAACGCTCCGGATAGGCGACAGCCAGTGCCGGCAGGCTGTTCTGCATCGCATGCACCATGAAGGGCATGAAAAGCCCCCAGGCGAGCGAGCGCTGCTTCCACACGACATAGAGGGTGGAGAAGATCAGGAAGGGCCACCAGATGACGAGCCCCCAGGCAGCCGCCTGCACGCTATGCGCGATGCCCCACCCGATGGCGGAGACGATGATCGCCCATGCCGGCGACAGGAAACGCAGGAGGATCGAGAGGAAGAACCCCATGATCAGCGTTTCCACGAAGGGCGCGAAGATGATGAGCGCGAACAGCGCCAGCCCGCCCGACAGGCCGGTGAAATCGGGACTCTCCGACTGGGGCGCGATGCTCTGGACGATCGCGGCCAGCATGAGCGAACCGAGGATCGTCGTCAGCCAGGCAAGGACGAGGGTCAGCCCGGGCCGCGTCGGGCGCGCGAGGAAGGGCGGCACGAGGGCCGGCAGACGGACGCCGTCACGAACGGCGGGCACGACCTCGTTCAACCCTTACGCTCCCTTACGCTGCGCTGTCGCCGGCGGCGCTGTCCTTGCCCTTCTTGGCATAGACGCGCACCGGCTCCTTGCGGCCTTCGACCACTTCGGCATCGATATGCACCTCGTCGACGCCTTCCATCGAGGGCAGGTCGAACATGGTATCGAGCAGCATGCCCTCGAGGATCGAACGCAGGCCGCGCGCACCGGTCTTGCGCTCGATCGCCTTCTTGGCGACGGCGAGCAGCGCATCATCGGTGAAGACGAGTTCGACATTCTCCATCTCGAACAGCTTGGCATATTGCTTGACGAGCGCGTTCTTGGGCTCCTTGAGGATCTTGACGAGCGCATCCTCGTCCAGGTCCTCGAGCGTCGCGATGACGGGCATGCGGCCGATGAATTCGGGGATGAGGCCGAACTTCATGAGATCCTCGGGCTCGGTATGCTTGAGCGTCTCGCCGACACGCTTTTCCTCGGGCGCGGCGACATGCGCGCCGAAACCGATCGACTTCTTCTGGAGACGGTCGCCAATGACCTTCTCGAGGCCCGCGAACGCACCGCCGCAGATGAACAGGATGTTGGTCGTGTCGACCTGCAGGAATTCCTGCTGCGGATGCTTGCGCCCGCCCTGCGGCGGCACGGAGGCGGTGGTACCTTCCATGAGCTTGAGGAGCGCCTGCTGCACGCCCTCGCCCGACACGTCGCGGGTGATCGAGGGATTGTCCGCCTTGCGGCTGATCTTGTCGATCTCGTCGATATAGACGATGCCGCGCTGCGCCTTCTCGACATTGTAGTCGGAAGCCTGGAGCAGCTTCAGGATGATGTTCTCGACGTCTTCGCCGACATAGCCCGCTTCGGTAAGCGTCGTGGCGTCGGCCATGGTGAAGGGCACGTCGAGGATGCGCGCCAGCGTCTGGGCGAGCAGCGTCTTGCCGCAGCCGGTCGGGCCGACGAGCAGGATGTTCGACTTGGCGAGTTCGACCTCGCCACTCGCCTTCGCGCCGTGGTTGAGGCGCTTGTAATGGTTGTGCACCGCGACCGAGAGCACGCGCTTGGCCTGCTTCTGGCCAATGACATAATCGTCGAGCACATCGTTGATCTCGGTCGGCGTCGGCACGCCGTCGCGCGTCTTGACGAGGCTCGACTTGGTTTCCTCGCGGATGATGTCGTTGCACAGCTCGACGCATTCGTCGCAGATGAAGACGGTCGGCCCGGCGATGAGCTTGCGCACCTCGTGCTGCGACTTACCGCAGAAGCTGCAGTAGAGCGTCGACTTGCCGTCAGTGCTGCCGCCGGAAAGCTTGGTCATCTTGGTATCTCGTCCTTCATTCGCGCCTGTTGCGAAGCTCTCATGCTAGGGCATATCATGCCACAGACAAGCGCAGAAAATCATTAACGCCCGCGCCGCGCGCATGGCTCCTTCTGTTCCGATATGGAGCGATCCGCGGGCCGCCGCAAGGGCGACCCTTGGCCAGCCTCCAAAAAAGCCGCCCGAAATCAGCAGCTTTGCAAATCCGCCTACTTATTCGAACCCACCCTGCAGGTAGATGCCGGTCAGCAGGACGACGTTGAGGAAAATCGCCAGCAGCAGTAGCCAGATGATCCGCGGTGGACCGTCATAGATGCGCTCGGCCGTGTTGACGGGGCCGTCATGGCGATGGTGCCGCTTGCCCTGCGTGTTGGGGATGATCACGCGGGTCGCGCTGCGCTCGACCTCGAGTTCGCGGTCATACGCCTTGCGCTTCGCCGGATTGGACAGAATCGAATAGGCCGCGTTGAGCTGGTAGGCGCGATCGGATCCCCCGCCGCTCACATCGGGATGACTGCTACGCATCTTCACATGATAGGCACTGCGGATCTCGGCGTGATCAGCATCCTCGGCCACCCCGAGCAGCGCATAGTGGCTCTGTTTCATCACCGTAACTTCTATCAAAAGATTGCCCCGGCGCACAGAGGCACCGGGGCAACAATTAACCGAAATTAAACAGGGCGCCAGCCCCACCCTTCAGCTTAGCTCGGGGTCACGTCGCCCGCGCCGGTGTCCTTGTCCTTGCCCGGTTCGGGACGCTTGTCGAAGACCTGGTCGATGATGCCGAATTCCTTGGCCTCGTCGGCTTCGAGGAAGCTGTCGCGGTCCATCGCCTTCTCGATCTTGTCGAGCGGCTGACCGGTATATTTGGCATAAAGGGAATTGAGGCGCGTGCGCATGCGAAGGATCTCGCGCGCCTGGATCTCGATGTCGGCCGCCATGCCGCGCGCGCCGCCCGAGGGCTGGTGCACCATGATGCGGCTGTTCGACAGCGCCACACGCATGCCCGGTTCGCCGGCGGCGAGCAGGAAGCTGCCCATCGAAGCGGCCTGGCCGATGCACACGGTCGAGACGCGCGGGCGGATGTACTGCATGGTGTCGTGGATCGCGAGACCCGCGGTTACCACCCCGCCCGGCGAGTTGATGTACATGTAGATGTCCTTCTTCGGATTTTCCGATTCAAGGAACAGGAGCTGCGCGGTGATGAGCGAGGCCATATTGTCCTCGATCGGGCCGGTCACGAAGATGATATTCTCGCGCAGGAGGCGCGAATAGATGTCGAAGCTGCGCTCGCCCCGGTTGGACTGTTCCACGACGACGGGAACGAGGGCGGAGGCAATGTCTTCGTGATCGATGCTCATGGGCAATCCTTCAGTTTCAGTCTCGACCCAACATCGTCATTCGGACGCGGCGATCAACCCTGATTGTCGTGAAAAGCGATCCGGCGGTCGGTCGTATTGGGTGCCGGCTGCGCGAGATAGGCGAGCCGGCGCATCTCGCGCCGCCCGCGGGTGATGGCGCTGATGTTGAGGCCGGCAAAAAAGATCATCGCGGCAAGGATGGTCATGCCGGTGACAAGGACGGCGGTCGGCAGGCGCGGCACCTGCCCCGTCTGGAAGAAGGTGACGAACAGCGGCACGGCGAGGATGATGGCGAGCAGCTGGATCGCCGCCGCGATACCGCCATAGAAGGCGCGCGGCTTCTCGACGCGGAACAGCGTGCCGATCATCTTGAGGATGCGGTAGCCGTCCGAATAGGTGTTGAGCTTGCTCTCCGAACCCTCGGGGCGCGCGAGATATTTGGTTGCCACCTCGCCCGTCGGCATGCGCAGCTCGAGCGCATGGACGCTCATCTCGGTCTCGGTCTCGAAACCCTCTGAGGAAGCGGGGAAGCTCTTGGCGTAACGGCGCGAGAAGGCGCGATAGCCCGAGAAAATGTCGGTGAAGCTGCGCCCGAACAGGCTGGCGAGCAGCGCGGTGAAGGCCTTGTTGCCGAGCACGTGGCCGCCGCGATAGGCCTCGGCATCCTCGTGGTGACGGGTGCCGACGACCATGTCGAGTTGCTCGTCCCACAGCATGCGCACCATCTCGGGCGCGGCATCGGGATCGTAGGTGAGGTCGCCATCGGCCATCAGGTAGATGTCGGCCTCGATGTCGGCGAACATGCGCCGCACGACATTGCCCTTGCCCTGCTGGGTCACGCTGCGGACGACCGCGCGATGTTCGCGCGCGATCTCGACCGTGCGGTCCTTCGAATTATTGTCGAAGACGTAGACGGTCGCGTCCGGAAGGACCTTGCGGAAACCCTCGATCGTGGCGCCGATCGCGGCTTCCTCATTATAGCAGGGCAGCAGCACGGCTACCCGCGGTGCTGCTGCCCCCGCCATGATGTTAGTCGGCCTTCTTCTTGGCCGGTGCCTTCTTGGCCGGTGCCTTCTTGGCCGGCGCCTTCTTGGCAGCCGGCTTGGCATCGTCCTTCTTGGCCGCGGCCTTCTTGGCCGGCGCCTTCTTGGCAGCCGGCTTCTTGTCGTCGGCCTTCTTGGCCGGAGCCTTCTTCTTGGGGGCCTTCGCCTTGGACTTTTCGGCCTCGAGGTCTTCCTCGCGCTCGAGATTTTCCTCGAGTTCCTCGCGGGTCACTTCGCGGTCGGTGATGTCCGCCTTGTCGAAGAGGAAGTCGACGACCTTCTCTTCATAGAGCGGCGCGCGCAGCTGGGCGGCGGCCATCGGGTTGTTGCGGATATATTCGAGGAACTGGGTCTGCTGCTCGGCCGGGTAACGCTGCGCGGCCTGGGCGATGAGACGGTTCATCTCGGGCTGGGTGATCTCGACACCGTTCTGCTGGCCGATTTCCGACAGCAGCAGGCCGAGACGGACGCGACGCTCGGCGATCGCCTTGTAGTCGTCGGCATCGGCCTCGATTTCCTTGAGCGCCTTCTCGGCATCTTCCTCATGGCTCGCTTCGTGGCGAAGCTGGTGCATGATGTTGTCATACTCGGCCTCGACCATGGTCGGCGGCACGGGGAAGTCGTGGCCCGCGGCGAGCTGGTCGAGCAGGCGGCGCTTCATGTGGGTACGCGTCAGGCCGTTGAGTTCCTGCTGCGCCTGGTCCTTGATGAGGCCCTTGAGCTGCTCGAGGTCCTTGAGGCCGAGCGCCTTGGCGAACTCGTCGTCGACCTTGGTCTCGTCCTCGACGCGGACCTTCTTGACAGTGACCGCGAACTGGGCGGGCTTACCCTTGAGGTTCTCGGCCGGATAATCCTCGGGGAAGGTCACCTCGACGGTGCGCTCGTCACCCGCCTTGGCGCCTTCGAGCTGGTCCTCGAAGCCCGGGATCAGGCGACCCGAACCCAGTTCGATTTCCATGTCCTCGGCGCTGCCGCCTTCGAACTTCTCGCCATCGACCGAACCGACGAAGTCCATGACGACGAGGTCGCCCTTGGCCGCCTTCTTGGTCTTGGCCGCGTCCTTCCAGCTTTTCTGGTTCTTGGCCAGTTCGCCGAGACGCTCGTCGATCACCTTGTCGCCGGCATCGACGGTCAGGCGCTCGAGCTTGATGTCGTCGATCGCGGGGGTCGGCACGTCGGGCAGCACTTCGAGCTTGACCGCGACCGTGGCATCCTTGCCATGTTCGTAGCCGTCACCGAGCTTCACGTCGGGCTGGATGGCGGGCTTGAGCTTCTCGTCGGCGATCAGCTTGTCGACGCCGCTGCGCACCGCTTCCTCGAGCGCCTGCGCCTGGAGCGCTTCGCCGTGCATCTTGCGAATGAGGTTGGGCGGGACCTTGCCGGGGCGGAAGCCGGGCATCTTGACCTGCGGCGCGACGCGCTTGATTTCGGCCTCGACCTTGGCCTCGATGTCCTTGGCCGGAATGGTCAGATCGTAGGCCCGCTTCAGGCCGTCATTTTCGGTTTCAACGGTCTTCATTTCAACAACTGGTCCCAATTCATTCGTATGATGGACATGATCCGCCGCTTGGATGGCGGGGATGGTGCGGGCGAAGGGACTCGAACCCCCACATCTTGCGATACCAGAACCTAAATCTGGCGCGTCTACCAATTCCGCCACGCCCGCGAGGCACATGCCCGAAGGTGCGCCGCGCTATAGCAAGATGAGCGCATGGGGCAAGCCATGCTCGGTGAAAAATCGGTCAGGCGGGGCAACCGGCGAGCAAAGCGTGGCGTTGATGCTGCACCATGGCCTCGCGACCCCCCCGCCCGCATCCGCCGGTCGATCCCGACCCCGAACCCGATTGCGGGATCGCGCCCGTGCCGCGCCTCGACCTGCCGCCGCCGCAGCCGGGCGAGCCCAAGAAGCCCCCGCCCCCCGATCCGGTAGGCGCGCCGCTCGCCTAGTCGGCGCAGCGCACACCGTGCACGCCGTCAAGGCACACACCGTCCAGTTCGGCATCGCCCAGCGACAGGCCGAGATGCGCTGCCACCGTCGGCAGGATATCGACCGTGCGTGCCGGATCCTGCCGCAAGAAGGCGGACGTGCCCGGGCGATAGAAGATGATCGGCACGCGGCGGTCATATTCATAAGGACTGCCGTGGGTCGCGATATAGGTGCCGACGGGATTGGGGATCGGCGTCAGATATTCCGTCGCAACGACATAAAGATCGCCCGAGCGGGCCGGATGATAGGTCGCGCGCACGCGCTGAAGGAGCGTCCAGTCAGTCGGATTACCCGTCGGGATCGGCTGCGCCATGATCTCGTCGCGCGTGAAGACGGCGCCGACCTGCCGATCCTCGCGATAGGCCGCGGCGAGACGCGCGATGGCGTCACCGCGGCGCGATGCCTCGATCTCGGGATTGATGTAAATGTCGCCCGGATAGCCGCCCGCCACCCAATTTTCCGGAAGGTCGAGCACCTCGGTGACCTTGGCACGGGCGCGGCGGTTGATGGTGCCGTCGACGCGCTCGGCCTCGATGCCCTGTAGCGCCAGGCGCTCGGGGATCGGCTGCCCGCCATGGTCGGCGGTGAGGACGACCGCATAGTCGAGCCCGCGCTGGTCGAGCAGCTTGAAGAAGCCGTCGAGATTGCGGTCGAGCGCGAACATCTGGAGGCACATCTCTCCCGACTGCGGCCCGTATTTGTGGCCGATATAGTCGGTCGCGGCGAGGCCGAGCGACACCACGTCGGGCGTGTCGTCGCGTCCCAGCTCCATGTCGTCGATGAGCGCCGCGCCGAGCGCGAGGACGGCGCCGTCCTGTGCCGGCGACATCATGAAGTCCATACGATCGCCCGGCGCCCAGCCGAGCGTGTCGTCGCCGATGGGGCCGCGTCCCTCGAGCACGACATCGGGCTTGGAGGCGCAATATTCGGGAACCTCCAGCCCCGCCGAGCCCTGCTCGATCATGCCGCGCAGCGTCAGCGTGGCGCTGGTCACGACATCGGGCGCGGGCGCGTCGAGGTCGGTCGACCAGCCATCTTCGCTCAGCCACCAGCGCTGGTCGGCGTCATGGCCGCCGAGCATGACCGCCGAACGGTCCTTGCCCGCGATGGCGATGTTGCGGCTGCGCGGATCGACGCGCTTCAGATAGGTGCCCAGCGTCGGGACGAGGAGGTGCTCGGGGCTGATGACATCGCGATCGCCCCATTCGCCGCGGCGCGCGACGTCCTCGGAGCAATAGACTTCATAGTCGCCGCCCGTGGAGAAGTCGTACCAGTCGTTGGCGACGATGCCGCTGCGCGCAGGGAAACTGCCGGTCAGGATGGTCGAGTGGCCGGGACAGGTCTCGGTCGCCGACTGGGCCTGATAGCCGTTGACGAAGGTCGTGCCCATCGTCGCGACGCGCTTCAGTCCGCCTGACATGCGCGGCAGATATTCGGTCATCAGCTGGCTCGACAGCTGATCGACCGAGATGACGACCAGCAGCTTGGGCGACCCCTCGGGCACCTCGATATCCGACGCGGGCGCGCTCGCCACTGGCTCGGGGGTCGCGGCACAGGCCGACAGCCCCGCCATCATGGTTGCTGCCAAGAGCGGGGCCGTCAGACGCATATGTTTCTCCTTAACCGTCAAGCTTGGCGCGCAGGATCTGGTTGACGACCTGCGGGTTCGCCTGGCCCTTCATCGCCTTCATCGTCTGGCCGACGAAGAAGCCGAACAGCGCCTGCTTGCCACCCTTATATTCCGCGACCTTGTCGGCATTGGCGGCGAGGACCTTGTCCACCTCCGCCTCGATGGCGCCGGTGTCGCTGGTCTGCTTCATGCCATGCTTCTCGACCACCTCGGCGGGGGTGCCGCCTTCGTCGAGATAGAGCTCCATGACTTCCTTGGCCTGCCCCTTCGAGATGTCGCCATCGTCGACCATCTTGAGGATGGCGGCGGAGGCCTCGGGGGTGTTGCGCTCGTCGGAGAAGTCCACCTCCTTGGCGTTGAGGATGCCCGGCAGCACGCTGTTGGCCCAGTTGGACGCAGCCTTGGCCTCGGCGCCCGCATCGAGCAGGCGGTCGAACCAGTTGGCGGTCTCGACTTCGGCGGTCAGCACCGCGGCATTGTAGGGCGTGATGCCGAGCTCCTCGTAGCGTTTCAGCTTGGCGTCGGGGAGTTCGGGCAGGCTCGCCCGGCACTCGGCGAGGAATTCATCGTCGAGTTCGAGCGGAAGCAGGTCGGGATCGGGGAAGTAGCGATAGTCATGCGCATCTTCCTTCGAGCGGAGCGGCCGGGTGATCCCCTTGGCGACGTCGAACAGGCGGGTTTCTTGGCTGACCCCCTCCCCGCTCTCCAGCGCCTTCACCTGACGCTTTGCCTCATGCTCGATGACCTGCATGACGAAGCGGACCGAGTTGACGTTCTTGGTCTCGGTACGGGTGCCAAGCTCTTCGCCCGGCAGGCGCACCGACACGTTGACGTCGGCGCGCATCGAGCCTTCTTCCATATTGCCGTCGCAACTGCCGACATAGCGCAGGATCGAGCGCAGCTTGCGCAAGTATGCGCCGGCCTCGGCGGGCGAGCGCATGTCGGGCTTGGACACGATCTCCATCAGCGCGACGCCGCAGCGGTTGAGATCCACGTAAGACATGGTCGGATGCTGGTCGTGCATCAGCTTGCCCGCATCCTGTTCGACATGAATGCGCTCGACACCGATGGTCTTGGTCGCATCGGGGTTCTTCTCGTCAGGGCTGACCTCGATTTCGCCCTCGCCCACCAGCGGGTGGTAGAGCTGCGAGATCTGGTAGCCTTGCGGAAGATCGGCGTAGAAGTAGTTCTTGCGATCAAAGCGCGACCATTTGTTGATCTGCGCGTCGATCGCCATGCCGGTACGCACCGCCTGGCGGATGCATTCCCTGTTGGGCACGGGCAGCATGCCGGGCATCGCCGCATCGACGAGGCTGACCTGCGTGTTGGGCTCGGCGCCGAAGGCGGTGGCCGCACCCGAAAACAGCTTGGCTTCGCTGGTGACCTGGGCATGGACCTCGAGGCCGATCACGACCTCATAGCTGCCCTTCTGGCCCTTTACTCGATAGTCGCTCACCACCACTTCCCCGGAAGCTTGATGCTCGGCGCGCGTTCCTCGATGGCGAGGCCGGCGTTGAGCACCGTCTGTTCGTCCATTTCATTGCCGATGAGGTGCAGGCCGAGCGGGAGCCCGTCCTTGTCCACCCCGCCGGGCACGCTCATCGCGGGCAGGCCGGCCAGCGAGGCGGGCACCGCGAAGACGTCATTGAGATACATGGCGATCGGATCGTCCGACTTCTCGCCCAGCCCGAAGGCCGCGCTCGGCGCCGTCGGGGTGAGGATCATGTCGCACTGCTCGAAGGCCTTGCGGAAATCTTCCTTGATCAGCGCACGCACGCGCTGCGCCTGCGTGAAATAGGCGTCGTAAAAGCCCGCGCTCAGCACATAGGTGCCGATCATGATGCGGCGCTTCACCTCGTCGCCGAAGCCTGCCGAGCGGGTGGCCTTGTACATGTCGTGAAGGCCACCGCCCTCGACCGTCTCGCGAAGGCCGTAGCGGACCCCGTCATAGCGGGCGAGGTTGGACGAGGCTTCGGCCGGCGCGATGATGTAATAGGTCGGCAGCGCATACTTGCTGTGCGGCAGCGAGATCTCGACCGGCTCGGCACCCGCCTCGCGCAGCCATTCGACGCCCTGCTCCCAGAGCTTGTTGATCTCCTCTGGGGTGCCGTCGATGCGATATTCCTTGGGAATACCGACGCGCTTGCCCTTGAGGTCGCTCGACAGGCTGGCTTCCCACTGCGGCACCGGCGCGTCGATCGAGGTCGAATCCTTGGGGTCGAAACCTGCCATCGCCTCGAGCATGATCGCGCAGTCGCGCACGTCGCGCGCCATCGGCCCCGCCTGGTCCAGCGAGGAGGCAAAGCTGACGATGCCCCAGCGCGAGCAGCGGCCGTAGGTCGGCTTGATCCCTGCGATGCCGGTGAAGGCGGCAGGCTGGCGAATGGAGCCGCCGGTGTCGGTGCCGGTGGCGCCCGGCGCGATGCGCGCGGCGACCGCGGCAGCCGAGCCGCCCGACGAACCGCCCGGAGTGATCGCGGCGTTCGAATTCTCGCGGCGCCACGGCGAGATGACATTGCCATGCGCGCAGGTCTCGTTCGACGAGCCCATGGCGAATTCGTCCATGTTGAGCTTGCCCAGCATGCCGGCGCCCGCCGCCTTGAGGTTGGCCGAGACCGTGCTCTCGTAAGGCGGCTTGAAGTTGCCGAGCATCTTCGAGCCCGCACTCGTCAGCACGCCTTCGGTCGCGAACAGGTCCTTCATGCCGAGCGGGATGCCCGACAGCGGCTTGAGGCTGTCCGAGGCCTTCGCCTCGTCGGCGGCCTTGGCGGCGCCGAGTGCCAGTTCGGGCGTCTTGACGAGATAGGCGTTGAGCGCATCCGCCGCGTCGACCGCTTCATTATAGCGGGTCGCAATGTCGGTCGCGGAAAAGTCGCCCTTGCGGAAACCATCGCGCAGCTGGGCGATGGTGAGGTCGAGAATGTCGCTCACTATTCGATCACCTTCGGGACGGCGAAGAAGCCGTGCTGGGCCTCGGGCGCATTGGACAGCACCTTGTCACGGATGTTGCCATCGGTGACGCCGTCCTCGCGCAGCCGCATCTGCTGGTCGACCACGGTGGCGAGCGGTTCGACGCCGCTGGTGTCGACCTCGCCCAGCTGTTCGACCCAGCCGAGGATGTTGTTGAGTTCGGGGAGCAGCGTTTCCGCCTGCTCGTCGGAAAGTTCTATGCGCGCCAGATTGGCGATATGGCGCACCTGTTCGATGGTGACAGACATGGGCGCTTCCCTAGCCGGACAGGGCACCGCCTTCAAGCGATGTTGCAGCGCGCCATCGCCATCGCTACCTGAGGGGCATGCTTGCCCGTATCTTCCTGTGGATCGTCGCCCTCCTCACCCTGCTCGTCGTGGCGGGATCCTTCATCTTCTTCCAATATGGCGACCGCATCCTTGCCGACCAGGCCATGCCCAAGGTCGAGTTCGTCGCGCCGCCCGAACAGGAAGAGTCGGTCTATGCCAGCCTGAATGCCTGGTGGGCGCGCCCCGACATGGAGGACAGCCTTGCCGACTGGCAGCCCGAGCCCTATCAGGGCGCCGCGCAGGTCGAGGTCGCTGCGGACGCAGCCGCCCTGCCCGCGCCTGCCGGGGCGATGACAGAAGAGCCCGCCGACCGCCCCGTCGCCGTCTTCTTCATCCACCCGACGACCTATCTCCTGACCGACCGCTGGAACGCCGACATGGAGCTGACCGGCATGGCGAAGACCCGTGCCGAACTGTTCGTGAAGAGCCAGGCCAGCGCCTTCAACAATATCGGCGAGGTTTGGGCACCGCGCTACCGGCAGGCGACCTTCGGCACCTTCCTGTCGCAATCGGACAATGCGAAAGCCGCGCTCGACGTCGCCTATGGCGATGTGGAGGATGCCTTTGCCGTCTTCCTCGAGGAAAATCCGGAAGGCCCCATCGTCGTCGCGGGACACAGCCAGGGCGGCCTGCATGCGCTCCGCCTCCTTGCCGGGCACAGGGCCGCGCTCGCGGATCGGCTCGTCGCCACCTATGTCGTCGGTTGGCCGGTCGATGCCGAGGCCGACCTTCCGGCCACCGGCCTTGCCGCCTGTACCGGCCCCGAGGAGGCCGCCTGCCTGATGAGCTGGCTCACCTTCGGCGATCCGCCCAACGCCAGCCTCGTGCTGCGCGACTGGCTCAAGGCCGACGGCTATGCGGGGATCGAACGCGACCGCGACCAGCTGGTATGCACCAACCCGCTGACCGGGGCTGAGGACCGCGAAGCGGTGCCCTCCGACAACCCCGGCCTGCTCGTGCCGGATGCCACGCTGTCGACCGCGCAGCTCTTGCCCGGGTCGGTCGGCGCGCGCTGCGAGCGCGGCCTGCTGCTCCTCAACGGCACGGTGCCCGAGCTCGGGCCCTACGTCCTTCCCGGCAACAACTATCACGTCTTCGACTATGCGCTCTTCTGGGGCGCCATTCGAGAGGATCTGGCGCGGCGTTACGACAGCTGGAACGGCTCGGACATGCCGGAGGACGGGGCCGCGTGATCACCAGCGACACCGCCGAATTCCTTGAATCCTGCCCGGGCGGAAAGCTTGCCGGCCTCGACGTCGGCACCAAGACCATCGGGCTTGCCACCTGCGATGCGGCATGGAGCTTTGCGGGGCCCGCCGAGACGATCCGCCGCACCAAGTTCCAGAAGGATTTCGCTGTCCTCACCGCCTTCGTCGAAAAGAATGCGATTGCCGGCCTCGTCGTCGGCCTGCCGCTCAACATGGACGGTAGCGACAGTCCGCGCACCCAGTCGACCCGCGCCTTTGCGAGGAACATCGACAGCCTCGGCCTGCCCATCCTCCTGTGGGACGAACGCTGGTCGACGCAGGCGGTCGAGCGGGCGATGATCCACGCCGACGTGAGCCGCGCCAAGCGCGCCGACAAGGTCGATGCGATGGCCGCCGCGCACATCCTCCAGGGCGCCATCGACGCGCTGGTCAACATCGCCCATCGCGACTAGGAGGCGGCCATGGACCTCATCCGCCCCAGCGACCTTTCCGACGACCAGCTCGACCACCTCCTGCGCGAGGCCGAGCATTGGCTCGAACATAATCGCGTTGCCGACAAGCGCGCCGACCGGCTGGCCGGGCGCAGCGTCGTCCTCGCCTTCTTCGAGAATTCGACCCGCACGCTATTGAGCTTCGACATGGCCGCGCAGCGCCTCGGCGCGATGGTCACGACCCTGCCCGCCGAGAAGTCGAGCGTCGCCAAGGGCGAGACGCTGATCGACACCGCGCTCACGGTGGATGCGATGCAGGCCGATGCGCTTGTCATGCGCCATCCCGAACCCGGCGCCCCCGACAGCGTCGCCGAGGTGATCCGTGCAGCCGTCGTCAATGCGGGCGACGGGACCGGCGAGCATCCCACGCAGGGGCTGCTCGACACCGCGACCATCCACCACCATTTCGGCCGTGTCGAAGGTCTCAAGGTCGCCATCTGCGGTGATATCCGCCACAGCCGCGTCGCCTCCTCGACCCACGCGCTGCTCGAACGCCTCGGTGCCAAGGTGGCCCTTGCGGGGCCGACCGCACTGATGCCCGAGGGGCATGACGGTCCCGACGGGATCGACGAGGCCGTCGCGGGCGCCGACGTCGTGATGATGCTGCGCATCCAGCGCGAGCGCCTGTCCGCCGACCTTGGCGACAAGCCGGGCGAATATCTCGAGCGCTACGGCCTGACCGAAGATCGGTTTAAGACTGCCGCGCCCGGCGCCGTGATCATGCATCCCGGCCCGATGAACCGCGGCGTCGAGATCACCGGCGAACTTGCCGACAGCGAACATTCGCTGATCACCGCGCAGGTCGAGATGGGGGTAGCCATGCGCATGGCCGTCCTCGACCTGTGCATCAACGGCAGCGACGACACCGCCTGAAAGGAGAACGGCCCCCGTTCCGAGGAACGAGGGCCGCTCATGCGGACACTGTCGTGTCTGGGTTCGCCTAGCGCGAGGCGAAACGGGTCGGCGCGTCGCCGGCCATCTTGCGGACGAAGCATTCGCCCTGCGAGGCCTTGACGTTGGCGCAGAACTCGCGCGCCGCCGCGTCGCTGGCAAAGCCGTGCGCGGCGAGACGGTAATAGGTCTTGCCGTCATGCTCGAAGCGGGCCGCCATCGGCTGGTAGGCGGTCAGCGGGTCGAACTTGGCGGTGGCCACGGCCCAGCCGCGCTGCAGGCTCGCGCGCTGCGAGTAGCTGCCGAGCTGGACGACCGAACGGCTCGCCTTTTCCGACGCGACGGCTTCCGAACGGATGCTGCGCACCGATTCGGTGAGGCGGGTGGTCTCGAGGCTGAGCGCCGGCTGCGGGGCGCTGGCGCGGGCATTACGGATGTTGCGCGACACTTCGGCGACCAGCGCCACGGGGGCGACCGGGTCGACGTCGAGCGCGGGACGTGCCTCGGCCTCGTCCGCGGCGGCCGCTTCGGCGGTCACGTCGACGAGTTCGATGTCACGCACGGGGATGTCGATATTGGCCGCCAGCACCATCGGTGCGGCTTCCGGCGCGATCGACGGCTCGATGGCGACGACCGGCTGCGGCGCCGCTTCGGCAACCGCGACCTCGACCGGCGCTTCGACCGGCGCGGCGGCGGGGGCCTGCGGCTGCGGCGCGAGATTGGCGTAGCGCGGCTGGTCGGCATCGCTGTTGAGCGCGAGGCGGACCGGCTGGCCCGGGTCGCTGTAGCTGGGCGTCACGCCGATGAGCGCTGCGACCTGCTGCGAGGGATGCTCGGGGCTGGCCATCTGCATCCAGCTGGCGAGGCGCGCCTCGAGCTGGTCGGCGGGAATGTCCTGCGCCGCGATGGTGCGGGCCGCTTCCCAATTGCCGTTCATCGCATGGACGAGCGCGAGGTTCTGGCGGGTGCGGGCGTCGGCCGCGGGGCTGCGCGCCGCATTCTCGAGGATCTCGATGGCGACCGACTTGCGGCCGGCCATCGCGACGGCGAGGCCGAGGTCGGCGGGATCGACATAGCCGCGCGCCTGCTCGAGCCCGGCAAGCGCCTGGCGGTTCTTGCCCTGCGCGATCTCGACCAGCGCCTTCTTCATGATGATCTTGGGCTGGGCAGGCATGAGCATGAGCGAGTCGCGATAGGCCGCTTCGGCCGAGGCGAAGCGCCCGTTGGCGAAGTAGATGTTCCCGAGCAGCGCACGGAAACCGGCATCGGTCGGCGTATTCTCGACGGCACGTTCGGCCAGCGCGATTGCCTCGACCTCATTGCCTTCGATGAGGGCAGCCTGCGCGCGGCTGGCGAGCCCGATATTGTCCTTGTCCACCTTGCCGGCGAAGCCGCCCATGCCGCCATCCGACATGCTGCAGGCGCCGAGCGCGGCTGCCATGGCAGCGAGCGCGATGGTGCGTCCGATGTTCTTCTTGCTCATGACCTACCCTTCCCTGGTTGATCGGTCCTTATTCGGTCTCCACGCCAGCCTGCGCGACCAGCTCGTCGAGCTCGGTCATCTCTCCCAGCAGGCGGTCGAGCGCCTCGGTCACCATCTTCTGCGCCGACTGGCCGGTAAGGGCACAGGCGAGACGCAGTTTGAGATGGCGCTCCCGATCGAGACGCAGCGTGAAGGCGGCCTTGTCCTTGGCACCGGCCTTGGCCTCGGCGACATCCATGTCGGACAGCGCATTGCAGTCGCTGTCGTCACTGTCGGCAAAGGCTTCGGCTTCGGCGGCGGGCTGCGGGTCGACGACCTGCATGTCCGCACCAAGGACGAGTTCCTCTTCTTCGGCGGCTTCCTCTTCATAGACCGGCTGCGGAGCCGGACGCGACAGGAAGGCGGCGAAACGGTTGTTGACGGTGGGATCGAAGTCGTCGCCCGCCGTTTCCTCGGCGGTCGCTTCTTCCTCGAGACCGAAGATATCTTCTTCGTCCTCGCCCTCGTCACCGGCATCGTAGCTGTCGGCACCCGACAGGCCCTGCGCGATGTCGGGGGTGTAGGCTTCTTCACCCTCTTCCTCGTCGCCCCATGCCCCGCCTTCGCTCTTCTGCTGGGCCGTGAGCGGCGCGAGATCGGCGACGGTGCGCATCAGCTTGGGCGCCTCGCCTTCTTCCTCGGCAGCAACCTCTTCGGCCGGTGCATCGAACGCGGTTGGTTCCGCGGCGGGGGCCGAACGGGCAGCGAAGGTGCTCTGCGAAACGGGCGGCGTGTCGAAGACGGTCGGGCGCGAGGCCGGAGTCTCGGCGACGGCGTCTTCCTCTTCGACCTCGGCGGCCGGGATCGGCGCGCTGAAGGCGTCGGCCTTCTTGGCTTCGCTGCGGTGGCCCGCGAAGACGTTGGGCGAATCGCCCTCGGCTTCGGGATCCCACAGTTCCGCGGTCGAATCGTCAAGATCAGCACCGTCGTCGGCGTAATCGCCCATGTCCTCGTCACCCTCGCCATATTCGGCGGCGAGCTTGGCCTGGTGGTCGTGGACCACCGGCTGCGACGGGGTCAGGCCCGACAGCGGGTTGCGGTTGATATGTTCGACCGACGCGCCTTCCTCGCTCGAGGGGGCGGCGGGGGCTTCGAAGCCCATGTCGTTCCAGCCGAGGTCATCGAGACCGCCGGGGCCGACCTGGCCGAAATTCTGGCGGCGCATCGCCGGACGGGCCGAACCCTTGCGGGCAAGCAGGCCTCCGGAGAGCGACGCGAATGCCTTTGGTGCATTCATCGTGATCGCTCCTCTCCTTGCGCTCTAGCCGACGACCCGGCGACCGAAGCCACCGACCGGACGCGGCGCGGCGGGCTGGCCGCCCTGCGCCGGAGCGGCGCCACCCACGTTGGGGGCGGCGAAGACGGTACGGCGGAAGTTCTTTTCGAGACGGTCCGCGACATAGGACCACAGCTCGGTGATCTCCTGTGCCGAGCGGCCCTCGGGGTCGATTTCCATGACGGTACGGCCGTCGATCATCGAGGCGGCGAAGTCGGTGCGGTGATGGACCGTGACCGGCGCGACCGTGCCATGCTGCGACAGCGCGACCGCCGCTTCATAGGTGATCTTGGCCTTCGGGGTCGCGGCGTTCACCACGAAGATGGCGGGTTTGCCGGCGCGGTCGCACAGGTCGACGGTGGCGCCGACGGCGCGAAGATCGTGCGGGCTCGGGCGGGTCGGGATGATGACCAGCTCGGCCACCGCGATGACCGACTGGATCGCCATGGTGATCGCGGGCGGGGTGTCAATCACCGCCAGCTTGAAGCCCTGCTGGCGCAGCACTTCGAGGTCCGAGGCGAGACGGGCGACGGTGGTCTGCGCGAAGGCAGGCATCTCGTCTTCACGTTCGTTCCACCAGTCGGCAAGCGAGCCCTGCGGATCGATGTCGATAAGACAGACCGGACCGTGTCCGGCCCGCTGGGCCTGAACAGCCAGGTGGCCCGAAACGGTGGTCTTCCCCGAGCCACCCTTCTGCGATGCCATAGCCAGAACGCGCATTATTTTCCCCTCGCCGGAATTGGACGAATGTTTCGTGTTCCTGCCAATTGGCCTGAAGGGCACTAAAATCTGGTTAACGCTTTGTGGGTGTTGTGCGCCCGCTTGCATCGGGCCGACATTGTGGCACTGTGCGGCCGAGCACTTAGTGACGTCATATCAAACGGATATGGTAGCGAAATGGTAAGCATGACGGTTCCGATTTTTTCCGCCTTCCTCATCGCCCTTGCAGCGCCCGCCGCGCCTCCCGCCCCAGCGGGCGACGTCGCCAAAGGCATCGCCGCCTGGCAGGCGGGCGAGCATGGTCGCGCCATCGCCCTATGGGCGCCGCTGGCCGAGGCGGGCGACCGCGACGCGCTGTTCAATCTCGGCCAGGCCTATCGCCTCGGCCGCGGCGTGCAGCGCGATGCGGCACGGGCGGCCACGCTGTTCGAGCGCGCCGCAAGGCAGGGCCATACCGGCGCGCGCACCAATCTGGGGCTCATGCTCTATGGCGAGGGGCGCCGTGCCGAGGGGCTGCGCTGGCTGCGCGGCGCCGCCGATGCGGGCGAGCCGCGCGCGATGCTCGTCTACGGCACCGCGCTGTTCAACGGCGAGCCGCTGACCCGCGACATGGTGACGGGTTACGCGCTCGTCAGCCGGGCGGCCGCCAAGGATCTCGCGCCGGCGCGCACCACGCTCGCCGAGATGGACAAGCTGCTTTCGGTCGATGCGCGGCGCGAGGGCGTTGCGCTGGCGCAGGCGCTGGCGAGCGGCGAGCGCGAGCTGGCCGAAGTCCTGAGCCCGCCCGCCGAGGTCGCGGTTGCCCCGTCCGCCGAGCCCCGTCCGGCACCGAAACCGGCGGCCCCCGCCGCGACACCAGCCCCCTCGCGCAAGACAGTCGAAGCGCCTCGCCCCGCCACCACGGCGAAACCGGCGTCCAAGCCCGCAGCCACGACGAGCGGCGCCTATGCGGTGCAGCTCGGTGCCTTCTCGCGCGGCGGTGCGGCGCAGTCGCTTTACGACCGGGTGAAGGACATGCCCGCGCTGGCCGGAAAATCCCCCGCCTATGTCGAAGGCGGCGGCGTGACCCGGCTTCGCATCACCGGCTTTGCCAGCATGGCGAGCGCCGAGCGCGCCTGCGCGGCGCTCGAGGCGCGCGGGCAGGCCTGCTACGCGCTCAAGCCCTGAGGGGCGAGGCTCCACAACAGGCTTTCGAGATCGCCATGGTCGAGCCGCGCATCGGCGGCGGCGGCCACCTTGGGCTTGGCGCGATAGGCAATGCCGAGATCGGCTTCGCCGAGCATCGGCAGGTCGTTGGCGCCATCGCCGATCGCGACCACCGGCCCTGACCGCGCGGCGCGTTCCTCGACGAGCACGGCGCGCTTGACCGCGCCGTCGACGATCGGCCCGTCGACCCCGCCGGTCAGCCTGCCGTTAACGACCTCGAGCCGGTTGGCGACGACGCGGTCGAAGCCAAGCGCGCGTCCAACGGGATCGGCGAAGGCGGTGAAGCCCCCCGAGACCAGCACGGTCCGCGTTCCCGCCGCCTTGAGCCCCTGAACGAGATCGCGCGCGCCCGCATTGGGGACGATCCGCGTGGCGAGGAGATGCTCGATCACGGCCGTGTCGAGCCCTTCGAGAAGGGCCAGCCGTTCGCGCAGCGCGCCTTCGAAGTCGAGTTCGCCCTGCATCGCCCGCTCGGTGATCTCGGCGACACGGTCGCCCACCCCAGCCTCGGCAGCCAGTTCGTCGATACATTCCTGCCCGATCATGGTGCTGTCCATGTCGGCAAGGAAGAGGGCGGGTGGCCCCTCATGGTCGTGGACGATGGCGTCGATCGCCTCGAGCCCGTCCAGTGCCTCGCGCAGCGCGGCAACGTCATGACCGGTCGTCATCCGCACGGCGGTCCGACTGCCCTGCCACTGGGTGGCGGCGGCCAGTTCGGTCGCCAGCATGTCGACGCGGCTGGCATCGAGCGGTCCGGCTGCTATCAGCGTGGCAATGGCCAAGGTTCTTTCTCCTCTCGCCCTCATCGCGGGTCCGACCGCCAGCGGCAAGTCCGAACTGGCGCTGCGCCTTGCCGAGGCCGACGACGGTGTGGTCATCAACGCCGACAGCGCGCAAATCTATGCCGACCTGTCGGTGCTTGCCGCCAGCCCCGACGCGGCGGAACAGGCGCGCGCGCCGCACCGCCTCTATGGCGTTCGCGACGGCGCGCAGCCCTGCTCGGCGGCCGACTGGGCGACGCTGGCGAAAAACGAGATCGCGGCGGCGCATGCGGCCGACAAGCTGCCCATCCTCGTCGGCGGGACGGGGCTCTACCTGCGCACCCTGCTCGACGGCATCGCGCCCGTTCCCGACATCGACCCCGCGATCCGCGCCGCCATCCGCGAAGCGGAAACGGCGGACAATCACGCAGCGCTCGAACAGGAAGATCCGGTGGCAGCGGCGCGGCTCAACCCTGGCGACAGCCTCCGCATCGCCCGCGCGCTCGAAGTGGTCCGTTCGACCGGTCACCCCCTCTCCTACTGGCAGGCGCGCAAGGAGGGCGGCATCGGCGACGAAGTGGCCTTGCGCCCGCTCCTCCTCCTGCCGCCCCGCGACTGGCTTGCCGCCCGCTGCGACCGGCGCTTCGCGGCGATGGTGGAACAGGGCGCGGTGGAAGAGGTCGAGACGCTGCTTGCCCGCGGGCTCGATCCCGCGCTTCCCGTCATGCGCGCGATCGGCGTGCCCGAACTGTCGGCATACCTGTCTGGCGACATTGGCCTCGACGAGGCAATCGCCGCGGGCCAGCTCGCCACGCGCCAATATATGAAGCGGCAATATACGTGGTTTCGCCGCCAGCCGCCCGGCGACTGGCCGCGCTTCACCGATCCGCTCGATTGCGAGGACGCGCTGGCCCGCGCCCTAGCCCTGCTTGCCCCCGCAGCTTAAGGACGAGAGTCATGGATATCATCAGCGACGACGCCATCGATCCCGCCCCGCTTACCGGCAAACGGATCGCCATCATCGGCTATGGCAACCAGGGCCGTGCGCAGGCGCTCAACCTCGCCGACAGCGGGGTCGACGTGGTGGTCGGCCTGCGCGAGGGCAGCAATAGTTTCGACAAGGTTCGCGCCGACGGGCTTACCGCCCTGCCGCTCGAGGAGGCCCCGAAGGGCGCGGCGCTCACCATGATGCTGGTGCCCGACGAGCTGATGACCGGCATCTACGGCACCATCGAACCCGCACTCGAAGAAGGCAGCGCCTTGGGCTTCAGTCACGGGCTCGCCGTGCACTTCAACCATATCCGGCCGCGCGGGGATCTCGATGTCATCCTCCTCGCGCCCAAGGGCCCCGGGACCGCGCTCCGGCAGCTTTATACCGAGGGCAAGGGCATGCCCGGGCTCTGGGCGGTGGCCGAAGATCGTACGGGACATGCAAAGGCCATGGCGCTCGCCTACGGGCAGGCGATCGGCTGCGCGCGCGCGGGCCTCATCGCCTCCTCCTTCGAGGAGGAATGCGTCGCCGACCTGTTCAACGAGCAGGCTGTGGTGTGGGGCGGCGTGCCCGCCCTGCTGCTCGCGGGCTACGAGACGCTGGTCGAGACGGGCTATTCGGAAGAGGTCGCCTATTTCGAATGCGTCAAGGAGTTGAAGCTCCTCGCCGACCTCATCGAGGCGCGCGGCATCGCGGGCATGCGCGAGGTCATCTCCAATACCGCCGAGTTGGGCGCGGTACTGGGCGGGCCGGCAATCGTCGACCACCATGTGCGCACTCGCATGCGCGACATCATGAAAAGCGTGCGCGAAGGCGAATTCGCCGCACAGCTCGCGGAGGAAGCCGCCGAGGGTTATCCGCTGCTGTCGAGCGCGCGGGAGCGCTCCCGGGAGCATCCCGCCGAAGCCGTTCGCGAAGAAATCGAGCGGCTGTCCTAGCCGACCGGTGCGGCCTCGCCGACGAGGCCCTCGTCGTCGAGTTCGTCGCCGGGGCGGTCGCCCACCAGCGCGCGCTCGAGATAGCGGCGGGTCATGCGGCGATGGACGTCCATCACGGCAGGATCACCCGCGCTCTGGGCAAGCTCCATTTCCTCCGCAGCACGCTGCGCATAATAGATACGGTCACTGTCGGGCATGCTCGCCTCCCGTAATTTCGGGTGCGTCATAACAGATCGCGCATAAAAAGTCGCCTCCCCCGTCGACGAGCGGCGGGAGAGGCGCTTTTCCGGTCGGACCGAAGCCTAGAAGTGGTAGCCGAGGGTGGCGACCGCCTGGTGCTTGGTGATCTCGCTCTCGTCATAGTTGGAGTAGCGATATTCGCCGCCGAGATAGGCACCGCCGATGATGTAATAGCGGGCACCGAAGCCGACGCGCAGGCCGTCTTCCTTGTCCTCGATGAACTCGTTGAACAGGTCGACGCCGTCATCGATGGTAAGGTCGGCGATGGTGCCGACCTGGCTGTAACCGGCCTTGGCATAGATATCGAACAGCGGGCCGACCGGCAGCGTCACGCGGCCGCCGAGATAGAGGTCGCTGTCATTTTCGAGCGTGCCGGTCACGAAGCCGTCGAAGTCCTCGTAGGCGACGGCATTCTCGATACCGCTCTGGCCGGCTTCGAAGTCGATGCCGAGCGCGACGGGGCCGACGGGAATGTCATAGCCCACCGCCACGGCGAAGAAGCTGCCGTCGGCTTCATAGGTGAGACCAGCGAGGTCGGCGCGGTCGCCTTCGAAACCGGCCTGCAGTTCGATACGCGGACCCGAGGGCGCGGTCGGCACGCCGGGGACCATGCCCATCTGCGCGGCGGCGGGGGTGGCGGCGACAAGCGCAGTGAAAGCAGCGCTCGCGGCCAGAACGGATTTCAGCATGTAATACTCCCTTGTGATGCTGATGGAATTTTGCCTCGGCCAAGCCATCGCGAGACGAGACTGAACCACCGGTGATGGTCCGGTTCATCTGCGCGACAGGCTGGCACAAGGTGCTGGAATGTCAGGACTTAAGTGACAGTGAAAAGTTTCGGGAAGGTTTCGCTAATGCCGCCCGAACAGTTTTTCGACATCGCCGAGGGCGAGCTTTACCCAGGTCGGCCGGCCATGGTTGCACTGGCCCGAATGGGGGGTGGTCTCGATCTGGCGGAGGAGCGCGTTCATCTCGGGGACCGAGAGGATGCGCCCCGCGCGGACCGAGCCGTGGCAGGCCATGGTACCCGCGACGAGGTCGAGCCGGTCCTGGAGCGTCGGCGCGGCGCCTAGTTCGGCCAGTTCGGCGGCGATGTCGGCAAGGAGCTGCGGCGCCTTCACCTTGTCGCCGAGCGGCGCGGGAGTGGCGCGCACCAGCATGGTCGAGGGGCCGAAGCGCTCGATCTCGAGCCCGACCTTGGCAAGGTCTGGGGCGGCTTCCTCGAGCCGTTCGCAATCGGCTTCGTCCAGTTCGACCGGTTCGGCGATGAGCAATGGCTGGCTGGCCACCCCCTGCCCTTCGCGCGCTTTCCGCATCGCCTCGAGGACGAGGCGCTCGTGCGCGGCATGCTGGTCGACGATGACGAGCCCGTCCTCGGCCTCGGCGACGACATAGGTGGCAGCGATCTGGCCGCGCGCGGCGCCGAGCGGGTGGCGTCTCGCCTCGGGCACGGGCGCCTCGGCGGCCTCTGCGCGGGCGAGCGGGGCGGCAGCCATGATCGCGGCGAGCCCGTCGTTGCGCCCCGTCGGCGCGGCATAGTCGGCGCGAAAATCGCGGACGTGGGACGGCACGCCGGTGCCCTGCGGCAGCGGCTGCGGCATGGGAGACGGCGCGAGCGGCGGCGGGGCGAGATCGCCCGCCCCCGGGGCCATCGGCTGCCCTTCGACCTGCCAGTTGGCGGGCTGCGCATGCTGGTCGCGCGCCGCCGATAGATGCCCCGCTTCCTCGAGCGCGCGCCGCACACCGCCGACGATCAGCCCGCGCACGCCCTGCGCGTCGCGAAAACGCACTTCGGTCTTGGCGGGGTGGACGTTGATGTCGACCTCCTGCGTCGGGCAGCTGACGAACAGCGCGGCGATCGGGTGGCGATCGCGCGCGATCAGGTCGCGATAGGCGCCGCGCAGCGCGCCGGTCAGCAGCTTGTCTTTCACGGGGCGGCCGTTGACGAACAGATATTGCTGGTCGCCCATGCCGCGGTTGAAGGTGGGCAGCGACACTACCCCCTCGAGCCGGAGCTCGCCACGCTGGTGGTCGACCCCGACGGCATTCTTCGCCAGCTCGGGGGTGAGCAGCGCGGCGACACGTTCGGGCGCCGACTGCGGCTGCACCGCGATGATCGTGCGCCCGTCATGCTCGAAGCGGAAGGCGACGTCGGGGCGCGCCATCGCGAGGCGGCGCATCACGTCCAGCGCGGCCTGATATTCGGCGCGGGGGCTACGCATGAACTTGCGCCGTGCGGGCACCTTGCCGAACAGCTCCTCGACGGTGACGCGGGTGCCGGGCGGCACGCTGGCCGGCGCATCCTCGACCCGCTGCCCATGGTCGGTGACGAGCCGCCAGCCCTCCCCACCCGCCGCGCGGCTCTCGATCGTGAAGCGCGACACGCTGGCGATGGAAGGCAGCGCCTCGCCGCGAAAGCCGAAGCTCTCGACGTCCTCGATCGCCTCGTCGGGCAGCTTGGAGGTGGCGTGCCGCTCGAGCGCGAGGCGCATGTCGGCGGCGTCCATGCCATGGCCGTCGTCTTCGACGAGGATACGGGTCGTGCCGCCGCCCTCTAGCTGGACACGAATGCGCCGCGCGCCTGCATCCAAACCGTTTTCCACGAGTTCTTTCAGGGCGCTCGCGGGACGTTCGACAACCTCGCCCGCAGCGATCCTGTCGATCAGGGAATTCGGCAGCCTTCTTATTGACATATCAACTATATTCGCTCACTTGTTCACAGCAACCGAAAGCGCGGATTTCCGCCGAAATTCAATTAGCTTTCAACAAATCTTGTTTAACCGTTGGAGACTGCGCGCCTCCTAGTGCGTTGCGGCCACCATAACAGCAAAATGGAAAGCGCCCATATGTTCTGGACGAAATGGTTCAAATGGATGAGCCATGACATGGCCATCGACCTCGGCACCGCCAACACGCTCGTCTATGTTCGCGGGCGCGGCATCGTGTTGAACGAACCGTCGGTCGTCGCGATCGAGACGGTGAACGGCATCAAGAAAGTGAAGGCGGTCGGTGACGACGCCAAGCTCATGATGGGCAAGACCCCCGAGGCGATCGACGCGATCCGCCCGCTGCGCGACGGCGTCATTGCCGACATCGACGTGGCCGAGGAAATGATCAAGCACTTCATCCAGAAGGTGCATGGCGGCAAGATGCGCGCCTGGCGCTTCCCCGAGATCGTCATCTGCATCCCCTCGGGCGCGACCAATGTCGAGCGCCGTGCCATCCGTGACGCCGCCTCGAACGCGGGCGCGAGCGCCGTCTACCTGATCGAGGAGCCGATGGCGGCCGCGATCGGCGCCGACATGCCGGTGACCGAGCCCGTCGGCTCGATGGTCGTCGACATCGGCGGCGGCACCACCGAAGTCGCCGTCCTCAGCTTGCGCGGCCTTGCCTACACCACCTCGGTGCGCGTCGGCGGCGACAAGATGGACGAAGCCATCTCCTCCTACGTCCGCCGCAACCACAACCTCCTGATCGGCGAAGCCACGGCCGAGCGGATCAAGAAGGAAGTCGGCATCGCCAAGCCGCCCGCCGACGGCATCGGCGAGACGGTCTACATCAAGGGCCGCGACCTCGTTAACGGCGTGCCCAAGGAAATCGCCATCAACCAGGGCCAGATCGCCGAAGCGCTGTCGGAACCGGTTGGCACGATCGTCGAGGGCGTGCGCATCGCGCTCGAGAACACCGCGCCCGAACTGGCCGCCGACATCTGCGACCAGGGCATCGTCCTTACCGGCGGCGGCGCGCTGCTCGAGGGCCTCGACGAGGTGCTGCGCGACGAAACGGGCCTGCCCGTCATCGTCGCCGACGACCCCCTCACCTGCGTTGCCATGGGCACTGGCCGCGCGCTGGAGGAAGACCAGTTCCGCGGCGTGCTGCTGACGGTCTGATCAGGGGGCGTATCTAGATGGCGGCGAGCAAGTTCCGTCGCCCCGGATGGTCGCGGCGTGCGCAATATAGCCTGTTCTTCAGCTTCGTCGCCCTGGCGGCGGGGCTGGCGCTCGGCCTCGTCCTACTCGCCATCTCGGTGATCGCGCCGCGCACCTTCGACGGGATGCGCGGCGCCGCCACCGATGCCACCCGCCCTGCCGCGCAGGCGCTCGCCTCGGTCGGTTCGACCGTGAACGGTGTCTTCACCGGCGCGGGCGACTATTGGGACGCGGCGAACCAGAATGCAGCGCTGAAGAAGCAGCGCGACGCGCTGCGCCGGCAGGCACTGGGCGCCGCCGCGCTCGAACGCGAGAACGAGCAATTGAAAGCCGCGCTCCAACTGCGCGAGCGGAGTGTAAACACCGTGGCCGCGGGTCGCATCATCGGCTCGAGCCACGACAGCGTGCGTCGTTTCGCGGTGCTCTCGGCGGGACGCGCCAATGGCGTGCGCAACGGCATGCCCGTGCGCAGTCCCGACGGCCTTCTCGGGCGCGTCACCGCGACCGGCGCCTATTCCAGCCGCGTCCTCCTCATCTCCGACCGTTCGGCGATCGTGCCGGCGCGGATCTTGCGCTCCGGCGAGCCGATCATCTCGCGCGGGACCGGCGAGGGCAATGTCGACCTCAGGCCCCTCGAGGTCGGCCGCAATCCCTTCAAGGTCGGCGATGTCATCGTGACCTCGGGCACGGGCGGGCTCTACCCGCCGCGTGTGCCCGTCGCCCGCGTCGTCCGGCTCGACGACGACGGTGCGCTTGCCGTGCCGCTGGCCAGCCCCGCCCAGTCGGGTATCGCGCTCGTCGAGGCACCGTTCGAGCCTGCCGCGCTGGCCGATTACGAGGCCCCGCTCGACGAGGCCGAGGGCGCCATGGCGCCGGACGTGGCGCAATAATGCGCCGCGCCCGCCCGCGTCCGCGCCCGCCGGGCTTCGCACAGGGGCCGCGCCCGTTCGCCGAATATCTTCCCGCCGCCAGCATCGCCCTCGCCAGCCTGTTCGTCGCCATCCTGCCGATCGTCAGCCTCAAGGGCTGGTGGCCCGATGCCGGCTTCATCATGCTGCTCGCCTGGCGAATGCACCGCTCGGACCCCTTCCCCAACTGGTGGGCGATCCCGCTGGGGCTCGTAAACGACCTCCTCACCATGCACCCTATCGGTCTGTCGGTCGTGACCTATTGTTTCGCGCTGCTCCTCATCGACGTGGTCGACGCGCGCAAACTGGGGCGCAACTGGCTGAGCGAATGGGTCCTCGCCGCCTTCCTCATTCTCGCCGCCGAATTCATCCAGTGGTGGATCGCCGCCATTCAGGGCGCGGCAATGCCCCTGTCGGCAATATGGCCCCCGATCGTGATCACCATCTTCGCCTTCCCGATCGTGGCGAGCCTGGTGGCGTGGCTCGACCGTTACCGGTTGCGCAAGAACGGGGTATAAGGGCGCCATGGCCAAGCCGGCGAAGAAGAAGGTCCACCGCTTCACCGAAGCGCAGCGCAAGGAGGCGTTCGACCGCCGCACGCTGGTCGTGGGCGGGATCCAGACGCTGTTCGCCGGCGCGCTGATCGCGCGCCTCGGCTATCTGTCGGTCAGCCAGAACCAGAAATATCAGACGATGGCGGAGGACAATCGCGTCCAGCTCATCATCGTCCCCCCGCGCCGCGGCTGGATCGTCGACCGCAACGGCAAGCCGATCGCCATCAACCGCTCGGACTTCCGCGTCGACCTCATCGCGGACCAGGTTCCCGAAGGCCGTCTCGACGTCACCATCCGCGAGGCCGCCGCGCTGCTCGACCTCGACCCCGAACAGGTCGACCGCATCGGCCGCGAGGTCGAGACCAAGTCGGGCTACCAGCCGGTCCAGCTCGCCGAGAACGTGCCCTACGACAATTATGCCGCCGTCTCGGTGCGCCTGCCCGACCTCGAGGGCGTGCTGCCCCAGCGCGGCTTCTCGCGCTACTATCCGGCGGGCAGCGCGGTCGGCCACCTCATCGGCTATGTCGGCATCGCCAACCGCGAGGAATATGTCGCCGAGGACAAGAACCCGCTGCTCGTCACGCCGGGCTTCAAGATCGGCAAGGAAGGCCTCGAGGAAGTGCTTGAACAGCGCCTGCGCGGCCAGCCCGGCGGCCAGCGCGTCGAACTCACCGCACGCGGCAAGCTCGTTCGCGAACTCGAACCCAAGCCCGACCGCTCGGGCAATACGGTCAAGCTGTCGATCGACGTCGACCTGCAGGAATATGCCGCCCGCCGCCTCGGCCTTGAGAGCGGCGCGGTGGTCGTCGTCGACGTGATGTCGGGCGACATCCTGTGCATGGCCTCGATGCCCGCCTACGACCCCAACAGCTTCTCCGACGGGATCGGCCAGACCGAATGGAAGCTGCTCTCGGAAAACGAGCGCCGCCCGCTCGTCAACAAGACCGTCAATTCGCTCTACCCGCCGGGCTCGTGCCTCAAGCCCATGAACGCGCTCGCCTTCCAGGCCGAAGGCGTCGACCCGGAGGAGCGCGTATTCTGCGGCGGCGGCTACCAGCTCGGCAGCCGTTTCTTCCGCTGCCTCAAGCGTCATGGCGCGATGAACATGCGCGACGCGATCATGAAGAGCTGCAACACCTATTTCTACGCCATGAGCCACCGCGTCGGCTATGATGCGGTCGCGGAAATGGCGCGCAAGCTCACGCTTGGCATGAAATACGACCTGCCGCTGGTCAGCCAGAGCTACGGCACCATTCCCGACAGCGCATGGAAGCTGCGCAAATACGACCAGCAGTGGACCTCCGCGGACTCGTTGAACGCCGCCATCGGCCAGGGCTATGTCATCCTCAACCCGCTGCAACTGGCGGTCCACACCGCGCGCATCGCCAGCGGCCGCCAGGTGCTGCCGCGCCTCCTCGGCGCGCATCATGATGCCGCCGCCCCGCTCGACATTCCCGAAGAGCATCTCGCCGTCACCCGCGAGGGCATGTGGCAGGTGGTCAACAGCGCCGGCACGGCGGGCACCGCGCGCGTCCCTATCGAAGGTGTCGAAGTCGCGGGCAAGACCGGCACCAGCCAGGTGCGCGGCTTGCAATATGGCGACGGCAAGAACGTGCCGTGGAAGTATAAGGATCACGGCCACTTCGTCTGCTACGCGCCGTACGACAATCCGCGCTATGCCATGTGCGTCACGGTCGAGCATGGCGGCACCTCCGGCACCGCGACTCCGATCGCACGCGATGTCATGACCTTCCTCTTCGACAAGGCCAAGGCGATGGAACAGCTCGCCTCCTATGAAGAACAATGGGGCGGCTCGCTCGCCGAGCGCGAGGCCGCCTTCCAGCGCCGCGTCCTCGCCATCGCCGAGGGCAATGCCGCCGGTCGCAGCATCGGGGACGACACCGCATGATGCTCTCCTCGATCATCCCCCAGCCGCTCGCGCGGCTACCGTGGGGCCTCATCACCCTCGTGTTCCTGATCGGCGGCTTCGGCATCGCCCACCTCTATTCCTCGGCCGGCGGCTCGCTCCAGCCGTGGGCGCTGCGGCAGGGCATCATCTTCATCTTCATGTTCGGTGTCGCGCTGGGCGTCAGCTACGTCCCCGAAAGCTGGATCAAGGGGCTGACGCCGGTCGCCTATATCGTCATCCTCGCCATGCTGCTGGCGGTGGAATTCTTCGGCTTCGTCGGCATGGGCGCACAGCGCTGGATCGACCTCGGCTTCATGAAGCTGCAGCCGTCGGAATTCATGAAGCCCGTGCTGGTACTCATGCTCGCGCGTTTCTACGAACTCCTGCCCGCGGGCGACGTGCGGCGCTGGCGGGCGATCTGGCCGGCGGCGATCCTCATCGGCATGCCCGCCGCCCTCACCCTCATCCAGCCCGACCTCGGCACCGCGCTCGCGCTCGGTTTCGGCGGCATCGTCGTCATGTTCCTCGCCGGTCTGCCCTGGTGGCTGTTCGCGGGAGGGCTAGCCGCCATCGCCGCTGCGCTGCCCGTGGCCATTGGCTTCCTCGAGGAATATCAGCAGCGCCGCATCCTCATCTTCCTCAACCCCGATGCCGATCCGCTGGGCGCGGGCTACAACCTCACCCAGTCGAAGATCGCGATCGGGTCGGGCGGCTTGTGGGGCAAGGGCTATATGCAGGGCTCGCAGAGCCACCTCGAATATCTCCCCGAAGGCCATACCGACTTCGCTTTCTCGGCCATCGTCGAGGAATGGGGCCTTGCCGGCGGCGTGGTCCTGATCCTCGCCTTCGCGGGCGTCATCCTTTGGGGCATGCGCGTGGCGCGCCGCGGCCGCACCCGCTTCTCCCAACTCGGCGCGGCGGGGCTGACGGTCACCCTCTTCTTCTACTGCGCCATCAACCTCATGATGGTGATGGGTATGGCGCCCGTCGTCGGTATCCCGCTCCCGCTCGTGTCGAACGGCGGCTCGGTGGTGATGACGACCATGCTGATGATCGGCATCCTCATCGCCTTCGACCGGCAGTCGAAACAGGCCGACCGGCGGCGCCAGAGCGCCTTCGGCGGCTAGGCCTCGACGCCCCCTGCGGGGGGAATTTTGGGGGCGGTGCATTTTTTCGGTTGCAAAGCGCGCATACCCCCATTAGAGGCCCCTTCACCGCACGACGAAGCCTCGGCTTCTCGATGCTTTTCGAAAAAGTGTGGACGCATAGCTCAGTTGGTAGAGCAGCTGACTCTTAATCAGCGGGTCCTAGGTTCGAGCCCTAGTGCGTCCACCATTTTTTCCTTACATTTCGAAGCATGGGTCGCTCCACGAACGGTGGCATGGCAGCCCTCGCGCTCAGCTGTATGCGGACTGGCCCCGCACCCTCAAGAGGGGGGCTCGATCTCTGTTCACGCAGGAAAACTCGGCGCGGCCAGAATGCGAGAAGCATTCATGGCCGGCCGAGCGTCCCGCTTGGCGGCGAAGTGGCGGGTTTCCCCGCCACGATCACCTCAATATCTGATATTCAGTCGAACCTCGCCGCCGAGATCGGGGCGCTTGGCTTCATCGATGGTCGAGCCGGCGTCGGCCTCCAGTCTGACCTTCTCACCCAACCCGATGTCGAAGCTGTAGCCGCCGTGCAGCCGCAACCGCTCGACCGCACCGACGCGTTCGTAGTCGGCATCAAGGAACAGCACGTCTCCGTTGTCCGCGCGGTGCCACAGACGACCGCCCCCCTGGAACCCACAATCGAGAGTGCGATCGAGTATGCCGGTCTGGCAAAGCAGACCACTGGCAAGGTCAAGACCCGTGCCTGCCTCGCCCGCATTGGGGGCTAAGGGCGAATAGGTCAGGGGTAGGCTGATCCGCGTCAGATCCACTCGGCCGAGCCGCAGCACTAGATCGCTGGCCGTTTCGTCTTCGAATGCGGCATCGAAGCGCACATCGCCGAGTTGCTCGCTGCCATGCGAGATAACAAAATCGACATGGCCGGGCCGTCCGCCCAGTTCGAAATCTCCGCGCAGCATCGCACCCGCGAGCACGCGGTCGCCATCAAATTGACCGTCGAGCAGCAAGCCATCGTCTTGAAGATCAAATTCGTACCAGCTGCGGCCGAGGCCCACGAAGGCACCGCCAACCAGATTGTCATCGAGGCGGACACGGCCATAGGCCTGCAAATTTCCGCCCGTATCGGAGATCCGGCCGTCATCGAAGCCGATAAGGCTGCTCGACGACGTCGTTCCGATCGCCGACACGCCAAGAGCGATATCCTCATCGAATGTCTTTTCGATCCGCAGTGCAGCGAAGCCACGAACACGGCTGTCGCCTGCATAGTTGCTGAAGGTCGCGCCTGCATCGAGCATCATTTGAAGACTACGACCACAGGATGACAGGGCTTCCTGGAAGCGGATGTCGGCATTCTGCCGCTTCTCATTTGCTTGGATCGAACCTGACAAGTCGCCCTTCTGCCGCGCCTGATCGCAATTGCGATCATCGAGCATCAGTTCCTCATGATAGCCGAGCAAGTCGCCTAGCCCGAGCAGGGCGTGGCTGGTAAGCCCGTTTTGAAGGGCGCCCGCGATCTCATCGACCCTCTGCTGCAATTCGACATGGTCGAGCACGGTGACATCGATTGCGAGACGCGTGACATTGCCCGCTTGGTCGGTTGCCTCGACCACCAAGAGGTAGACGTTGTCGCCATTGCTATCGGTAGGTGCCTCGAAGTCGGGCGCGGCGTTGAGAACCAGTCCCTGCGTGCCATCGATCGTGAAGTGCCCCTGGTCGTCACCCGAAACAATGTTCCAGCTGACATCCTCGTTTGCCGTTAGCGCCGTGACGAAGACGGTATCCTCGACAATGTCGAGCGATGCGACACCGCCATGTTGCACGACGCCGTCAACAGCGATGACCGGCGCGCTGTCGTCGAGGTCGGTGACATTGACCGTGATGGTCTGCACCGAGGCATTGCCGTTGCCGTCGGTCGCGGTGACCTCGAGCACATAGTCGTTGCCGCCGTCATTGTCGGTCGGTGCCTCGAAATCGGGCGCGGCGTTGAAGGTGATGTTGCCGCCCGCATCGATCGCGAAGGCGCCATTGTCGTCGCCCCCGGTGATCGACCAGGTCACGCCTTCATCGGCGGTGAGGCTCGCCACCGCGGTGCTGCCCTCGGGCACGCTCACGCTCGCGGTCGCATCGCCCGGGTTGCCGCCCGGCGTGCTGATGACCGGCGCGCTGTCGTCGAGGTCGGTGACATTGACCGTGATGGTCTGCACCGAGGCATTGCCGTTGCCGTCGGTCGCGGTGACCTCGAGCACATAGTCGTTGCCGCCGTCATTGTCGGTCGGTGCCTCGAAATCGGGCGCGGCGTTGAAGGTGATGTTGCCGCCCGCATCGATCGCGAAGGCGCCATTGTCGTCGCCCCCGGTGATCGACCAGGTCACGCCTTCATCGGCGGTGAGGCTCGCCACCGCGGTGCTGCCCTCGGGCACGCTCACGCTCGCGGTCGCATCGCCGGGGTTGCCGCCCGCGCCGCCGATGACCGGCGCGCTGTCGTCGAGGTCGGTTTCGGAAAGCGTGACGTCCATGCTGGTGGTGCTGCTGCCATCGCTCGCCGCAATGGTCAGGACATGCGCATTGGCCAGTGTCTCGAAGTCGTTGGCCGCCGCCGCCGCACCTGCCGCGGTCAGCGTCACTTCGCCAGAGGTACCGTCGATCGCGAACCAGCCATCGTCATTGCCCGCGCTGATGCTGTAGGTCAGCGCGCCCGAGCCGCCGCTCGCCGCCACGGTCGTGATCACCGTATCGGCCGCGCTGTTCTCGGCATAGGTAAAGGCGTTGCCGCTCGAGAAGGCGATCGCCGCCACCTCGTTCACATCGCTCTCCGTGAGCGCAGCTTCGATGGTGCTGCTGTTGGTGCCGTCGCTGACAGCAACCGTGAGCACATGCGCATTGGGCGTGGTCTCGAAGTCGTTTGCCGCTGCCGCCGCACCCGCTGCGGTCAGGCTGATCTCGCCGCTCGAACCATCGATCGCGAACCAGCCATCGTCATTGCCCGCGCTGATGCTGTAGGTCAGCGAGGCACCCGCATCGGGGTCGCTCGCAAAGACTTGGCCGAGCACCGCATCGGCGGCCTGGTTCTCGGCATAGGTGAACGCATAGGACGGACTACCCCCGCCGTCAGTGGCATTGGTGCCGGTAAAGGCCGGTCCCTCGTCGACGTCGGTTTCGGAAAGCGTGACGTCCATGCTGGTGGTGCTGCTGCCATCGCTCGCCGCAATGGTCAGGACATGCGCATTGGCCAGTGTCTCGAAGTCGTTGGCCGCCGCCGCCGCACCTGCCGCGGTCAGCGTCACTTCGCCAGAGGTACCGTCGATCGCGAACCAGCCATCGTCATTGCCCGCGCTGATGCTGTAGGTCAGCGCGCCCGAGCCGCCGCTCGCCGCCACGGTCGTGATCACCGTATCGGCCGCGCTGTTCTCGGCATAGGTAAAGGCGTTGCCGCTCGAGAAGGCGATCGCCGCCACCTCGTTCACATCGCTCTCCGTGAGCGTAACCGTCTGCACGATGACATCGCTGCCCGACTGGCGCGTGTCTGTCGCCTCGACCTGAATTACACGGCTGTTGGGCGCGATTTCGAAATCATTGGGTTCAGCAGCAGCCACGCCTGCGGGCGTCAGGCTGATATCGCCCGTCGACGGATCGATTTCATACCAGCCATCGGCGTTGCCGCCAGTGATGGCATAGGTCACCGTCCCGCCGGCATTGGTGGCCCTAACGGAAGCGATGGTGTCGGCGTCGCCACGATTTTCGAGATAGGTGAAGCTGCTGCCCGAACTGAAGGTGAAGTCGCTCGATCCGGGGCCGGGAAAATATTTGTTGAGTGCGTTGAGCGCGCCGCCCGAATTCGCGCTGCCGCCGATATTGTTGGCCGCTACCAGCGCGGCGAGATCGGCCGAGCTTTGCGGGAACTGGAGAATGTAGGTCTTCGACGCGCCCGCGGTCGGCGGCGTGTAGCCGTCATTCTGGTTGGTCAGGGTGGTAATGCCGATCCAGTCGAAATTACCCTGCCCCGCATTCTTCACCCAGTTGATCGCGCCGGGAAACACCAAGGTCGGCGTGCCATCATTGTAGGTAATGGTAACGGTGACATCGACGTCATTACCTTGCGTGCCGCCCCATTCACCGGTTGCGGAATCCTGACTGATCGCAATCGACGATATCGACAAGGCGCTGAACAGCGCGCCGTTCTGCGCCCCGTTCGCGCCATTCGTATATTCGGCGATCGCGCCGCCTTGGAATTCGGCGTTGAGCGTGACGGTCTGAGCCGCTGCCGGTTCGACCAGCATGAAGGAGAGCGTGAGGGCCGAGCAACCCGCAAATTTACGCACAGTAATACCTTGGAAAGAGATAGGTGGGATAGACCGACTAAGGCGGCAGCCGTTAAGATTCGGTTCAATACGGATGGAGTTGGCGCCGGAAAGCGCATTTTTTCTTTTCGGCGGGTCTCGAGAGCGAGGGGGCGGCGAGCACTGCCGCTTTGGCCATGGCCGACAATCGCGGTGCCGGTATCGGCCGCGAGATCACGCGCGATACGGGCGTCCTCTATGCCTTCGGGAACAAGGCCGTTCGCGACACGCCTCGCCGCGACGACAGCCTGATGGAAACGATCAAGGCCGAGATACGCGAAGCCGTGACCATCGACAGCGATTGCAACGGCTCGCCGCGCCAATCCAATGTCATGGGCGTGCGCTGCTAGGGCAGGCACGCCGCCGCGAGCAAGCGCGTCGGGGCCGTTGCCGGCGACCATCGCCCGATAAAAGGACGTCTGTCCGTTCGAGCCCCCGTCCGCCCGCCATTTTACGCCTGATACCAGTGACTTCTCGCGCGCACCTCTGTCGTCGGCCGCTTGACCGGGCGGCTGCGCTCAGGCTCGCGTCAATAATCGACTTGCACAAGCCAGGTTAAGCTGCCCTATTGTGCCGGTGCCGGATTATCGGGCCGCGAGGGGGATCAGTCATGGCAGCGACGTCGGAAACCAAGCTCGACTGGCGCGACGTCGCCTATATCTGGCTGGGTATCCTCATTTCGGGCTTCGCGCTGCGCGGCTTCCTCATCCCCAACCATTTCTTCGACGGCGGGGTGACCGGCATCAGCCTGCTGGTGCACGAATTCTACCACATCAACATCGCCTACCTGATCGTGGCCTTCAACCTGCCCTTCGTATTCGCGGCGTGGAAGCTGGTGAGCAAGGCCTTCGCGATCCGCATGCTGGTCACCTGCATCGCCTTCGGGATCGTCCTCCTCGTCATCCCCTTTCCCACCATCACCTCCGACCGCTTGCTGGTGGCGGTGTTCGGGGGTGTCTTCCTCGGCGTCGGCTTCGGCCTGGCGATGCGCGGCGGGGCGGCGCTCGACGGCATCGAGGTGCTCGCGCTCTACACGGGCCGCCATCTCGCCTTCACGACGAGCGAGATCATCCTCGGGCTCAACATCCTCATCTTCGCGGTCGCCGCCCTCGGGCTCGGCTTCGAGACCGCGCTCTATTCTACCCTCACATATTATTCGGCCTCGCGCATGGCCGACTTCGTCGTCGACGGGGTCGAGGAATATACGAGCATGACGATCGTCTCGGGCAAGAGCGAGGAAATCAAGCAGGTCATCGCGCTCGAATTGAAGCGCGGCATCACCGTTTACAAGGGCGAGCGCGGCTTTCTCCCCGGCGCCTTCGACCAGAGCCAGCCGGTCGACATCATCTCCACCGTGGTGACGCGCCTCGAGGTGCCCGCGCTGCGCAATGCCGTGCACGCCATCGACCCCAAGGCCTTCATCGTCACCACGAGCGCGCGCGAGGCGATGGGCGGCGTGCTGCGGCGGCGGGTCCACCACTAGGAGCGCGCCATGCTGATCGCGCAGCTCTCGGACCTCCACCTCGCGCCGGACCATGATCCGGTCGCCGGCACCAACCTTGCCCGCTTCGACGAGGCGCTCGCCGCGATCGACAGTCTCGGGCGCCGTCCCGACCTCTATCTCGTCACCGGCGACATTTGCGAGCATGGCGATGTCGGCTCCTATGCGCGCTTTCTCGAACGGATGGCCGCGCTCGACACCCCCTGGCTGGCGACGCTGGGCAACCATGACCGGCCCGAGGCCTATGCCGAAGCGATCGAGGGCCTCCCCGACCGCAACCGCATCGGCGGCCCCGTCGCCCGGTTCGACGCGCTGGCCGTCGTCCTCGCCGACACCAGCGCCGCGCCGCAGCATGGCGGCTGGTTCGACGAGGAGCGCGCGGCAAGGCTCGATGCCGCCCTCGCCTCCTGCGCACCGCAACCCACGCTGCTCGCGCTGCACCATCCGCCGGTCCGCATCGGCCTCGACTGGCTCGACCCCGATCCCGGCGCCGACTGGATCAGGCACTTGCGGGCCGCGATCGCGCCCCACGACCATCTCCTCGGCATCGCCTGCGGCCATGTCCATGTCGCTGCGACCACGCGTTTCGAGGGGCGGCCCGTCGCCATCTGCCCCTCGACCGCGGCGCGCGCCTGGCCCGACCTGTCCCCGCTCGACAAGGAACGCCCCGACGGGCGGCCGCTGATCGTCGAGGGACGCCCCGGCTTTGCCCTCCACCATCTGGTCGACGGCAAGCTGGCGACCATGTTCTGCGACACGCGCGAAGGCGCGGCGCTCTACCGTTTCGAGCGCCCCATCTGACGGTGCCGTGTCATCGTGATGAAATAATATCGCTTGGCAATGATGTTAAAGCAGATTAAACGTCAAACCGTGGAGAATAGGGAAATTCGGGTGGTATCGGCTATCGTGTCGTAACCGTTATGGAAGATCGGCGGCGACCCCGGGGGTCGCGGCTTTCCGTTCACCCCTGTGCGTAACATGTCAGGCCGCCAGCGCGACCGGCATGCTTTCGGATCTGATCAAGGGGGAGCGGTATGACGGAACGCAAACGCATGGGAAAGAAGGGCGCGCTCGTGCTCGGCGCCGGGATCATCACGCTGTCGGGCAGCATCTATCATGCCGCGCAGGCGCAGGGCGCGCCCAACGATCCCTATGCCGTCAACAACGGCAACTATCCGACCCGCGCCGAATATACCGGCCCCTTCACGGTCGCCAACCACGACTATCCGACCGCCGATAGCGCGACGCGCGAGGGCTTCGTCGCCGACCAGGCGATCAGCTTGACCTACGCGCCGATCTATCTCGGCCTCCTCAAGGCATATCTCGCGCCGACCATCGGCGAACTGGTCAATGCCCAGTCGCACTGGGACCCGGCCGAAAACGGCTGGTACGACATGGTGTGGATCGGCCAGGGCGACCGCCTCGCCGACGGCTCGATCGATCCCAGCTCCGGGCGCGAGCCGATCATGAACACCTACACGGGGCAGATCGAGCCGGCGGCCGTCTACGCCACCAACCGGTTCGACCCCGGCCATGTCGGGCCGGTGCCGTCGGGACCGGTTCAGAACCATGCTTCCATCTATTACAACGAGACGGCCGCCGTCATGCTCGGCGAGGTGTGGGCCAACCCCTATGCGCCCAATATCGACGCCATCGACTTTCCCGACGGCTCGGTGGCGCTGAAGATCGAGGCGGTCACCACCCCGCCCGAGGAATGGGCGGTGACCACCAATGCCTCGGTCTGGCAGGTCTATCGCCCGCCGATCCCCGCGGGCTACGACCCCACCAACCCGCCCGCCAGCGGCGCGGCACAGGTAATCAACGCCTATCCCATCCAGATCAGCATCGCGGTCAAGGACAAGGGCGCCTCGCCCACTACGGGCTGGGTGTTCGCGGCCCTCGTCTATGACGCCAATGCCGCGGGCGACACGCCGTGGGACCGCTTCGTCCCGCTCGGCGCCATGTGGGGCAACGATCCCCAGCTGGCCACGACGCCGGGCGGCAACAACGGCGACCCCGCCAACCTCACCGAAACCTGGTTCAACACCAACGCCCCGCTCTACGTCCACGGGACGCGCGGCTGGGGCGGTCGGCTGGCCGGTCCCAATGATGTCGCCGGGCGGCAGAATGTCCTCTTCATGGGCGGCAACAACACGGCGATCGACCCGATGGATGTCGGCGCCTCCTCGTGCATGAGTTGCCACCTTGCCGCCGAATATCCCTGGACCGAGAACATCTATCCCGCGCCCAACCGGTCCTTCCCGCCCGACGGTGCGCCCTTCGTGCTCTATGACCAGGGGTCGCCGGAGTGGAACCGCTGGTTCCAGAATTATCCGGGCAAATACGGGGTGTCCTACAAGAACTTCCCGCGCGGTCTGGACTATGACTATGCGATCATGTTTGCGCTCGGCGCGCAGGCCGCGGCGGTCGGCAACGAGGCCTATTCCTTCGACGACTTCGACGCGCACTGAGGTAGATGATGGCCAGCAGCATGCCCTCTCTCCCCGGGTCCGGCGCCGACTTCGAGCGGCGCCGGATCAGCGTGCTGTTCGCCGACCTCGTCGGCTCGACCGACCTCATGGAAGCGCTCGGCGCGGACGACTATGCCGCCACGCTGCGAGGCTTCCATTCGCTCTGCACCACCGCCGTGCGCTCGCGCGGCGGCACGGTGGCGCAATATCAGGGCGACGGGGTGATGTGCTTCTTCGGCTATCCCACCGCCGAGGAGGATGATGCCAGCCGCGCGGTGTCCGCCGCGCTCGAGATCCTCGCCTCGCTCGATGCGTCCAACGAGGGCGGCGACCACCCGCTCGCCACACGCATCGGCATCGCCAGCGGCACCGCCATCATCGCGCGCGGCAGCGACCAGTTCGGCGGCGAGACCGTCGGCGCCTGCGTCAACCTCGCCTCGCGCCTGCAGGACCTCGCCGAGACCGGGAGTGTCGTGATCTGCGAGGACACGCTCGACCTCGTCGGCGGCAGCTTCAAGACGCGGGCCCTCGGCGCGCGCAAGGTGAAGGGCTTTGCCGAGCCCAAGCCGGTCTACGAGGTCAACCGTGCGGCCAGTGCCGACGTCACCCGCTTCCATGCCCGCCGCGACCGCTTCGACGGGCCGTTGATCGGGCGGCAGCAAACGCTCGAGACCCTGCTCGAAGGCATTCGCGACGCGCGTGCCGGCCATGGCAGCTCGATCAGCCTGTGCGGCCCGCCCGGCATCGGCAAGTCGCGCATCTTCCAGGCGTTGGGCGACCATGAGGATGTGGCGGGCGTGCCCAGCTTCGTCCTGCAATGCGCCCCCGAATATAGTTCGGTCGCGCTGCATCCCGTCACCGCCTATCTCGACTGGGTCACCGGCGTGCGCCCGAGCGACAGCGACGAGGTGCGCCGCCGCAAGCTCACCCGCCTGTTCCAGGCGGTGTGGAATGCCGACGAGAAGGAGACCACCGCGCTCCTCGACCTTGTTGCCCCCACCGCGCCCGAAGGGCCGCCCGAGGGCGACGACAGCGCCACGCTGAAGCGCCAGCGCAGCTTCGATATCCTCATCGACCGCATGTTCGGCTCGGTCGGCAGCGACAAGGCCTTTACCCTCGTCTTCGAGGACGTGCACTGGATCGACCCGACGACGCTGGAATTCATGGCCCGCGTCGCGGCCCGCGTCGACGAATTCCCCATCCTCCTCGTCGCCACCACCCGCCCCGAAGGTGAGCCGGCGATCGAGCAGTGCGGCTTCAAGCAGGAACTCCGGCTCGAGCCCCTGAGTGCCGAGCATGCCGGGGAACTGGCCCGCGCCGTTGCCGCCGCCCACGGGCTCAGCCCCGAGCGCATCGACGAGGTCGTCGAGATGGCCGAGGGTGTGCCCCTCTTCCTCGAGGAATATGCCAAGCTCACTTCCAAGCATCGCGACAGCGGCCTCCAGCATCGCGTCCCGCTGAGCCTGTCGGGTATCGTGCTGTCCAAGCTCGACCGGCTCGACGAGGAACAGCGCAATTTCGCCAAGGCGGGCTCGGTCCTAGGCCGCACCTTCCTCGCCATGACCGCGGCGATGATGTGCAACGTCGCCCCTGCCCATGCCGAACAGGTGCAGGACGAATTGTCGCACCAGCAGATCCTCGAGATCGACGCCGCCGACCAATGCTCCTTCAGCCATGCGCTCATCCGCGACGGCATCTACGACACGCTCGATGCCGACCGCCGCCGCGCGTTGCACCTGCGCGCGGCCCACCTCCTCAGCGAACAGGGCGGGCGCGAAATTCCCGCCTCGGTCGTCGCGGGCCATTATGCCAGCGGCGGCGACGCGCGCGCCGCGGCCGACTGGTACCTGCGCGCTGCCCGGCAGAACGCCAGCCTCGGTGCGGTCCCCGAGGCGGCGACCAATCTCGACAATGCGCTCGAACAGGTCGAGCGTCTCCCCGAGGGCGAGGAGCGCGACCGGCTCGAACTGTCGATCCGCGCCGTCCAGGGGCCGGTGCTCATGGTCATGCGCGGCCCGGGCAATCCCGCCTTCGGCGAGGCGCAGGAACGCGCCCGCGCCCTGCTCGAGAAGCTCGGCATCGACGACATGCGCGAGCAAGTCATCTTTCACACCGCGCTGCACAATTGGGCGCGCGGCGACTTCGACGAGGCGCTCGAACGCGTCGACCTTCTCGACGAGATGGCCGAGCAACGCGCCGAGGCCGACCAGGGGCTCGATTTCGCGCGCCTCACCATGCGCGGCCTCATCGGCTGGCACGCCGGGCGCACGCGCGAGACCGAAACCCTGCTGGACGAGACTGCGCGGCGCTACGACCCCGCGGTCCACAAGCCGCTCTACGCCCGATATCTCATGGAATTCGGCATTTTCGGGCGCTTCTACCTCTCGCTCGCCAAGAGCGTGCTGGGCAAGGAAGCCGAGGCCAAGGCGCTCGCCGAAGATGCCGCCACCTTCGCGCGCGAATTGAAATTCCCCCATGCCACGGGCTTCTCCCAGCTGGCCAGGTTCGTCGGCTCGATGCTGCGCGACGACGTGGAGGCCTGCGCAGAGCAGGCGGCGGTCGCGCACGACTTCTCCACCGCGCAAGGGTTCCCCGAATTCGTCGCCATGGCGACCTTCGCCAAGGGCTGGAGCTACAGCCGGCAAGGCGACAGCGACAGGGGCATCGAGATGATGCAGGGGGGGCTCGCGCACTGGGACAAGACCGGCTTCAAGACATGGCAGCCGATTTTCTCGGCGATCCTTGCCCGCGCGCTGGTCGACACCGACCGGCTCGACGAGGCCGAGGCGGTGATCGCCGAGGCGGACAGCGCCATCCTTCTATCGGGCGAGGAGCAGGCACGCGCGCCGCTTCTCCTTGCCCGCGCCATGCTCGCCGCCAAACGCGGCGACGAGGCATTGTCGCTCAATATCGCCCGCCGCGCCGTTGGCGCCTGTCGGCATGAGGGGGCCTGCCTCTGGGCAGACCGGGTGAAGCAGGAGTTTCCGGAGCTGCAAAAAGGGGTGAGCTGACATGATGACGACCTTGGCAGTGGCGAGCGCGCTGCTCGCCACCCCTGCGACTACACAGGACGCAGCCGCCGATGACGGTCGGTCGCCCAGCCGCCCGCTGAGCGCCGAGGAACTGGATGCCGCGCTGGGCGGCCCCATCATCATCACCGCGCGCCGCCGCGAGGAACTGCTGCAGGACACGCCCATTGCCGTCTCCGCCTTTACTGCCGAGGCACTCGCCGCGCGCGGGGTCGACACCTCCGATGCGCTCGCCAACATCACCCCCAACCTTACCTTCCGCAACAATCCGGCCTTTGGCGGGCTCACCAACAATGCCGCCATTTTCATTCGCGGAATCGGCCAGTCGGACTTCGTCCCGACCATCGACCCCGGCGTCGGCGTTTATGTCGACGGCGTCTATCTCGCCCGCTCGGTCGGCTCGGTGCTCGACCTCGTCGACATCGAGCGCGTCGAGGTGCTGCGCGGCCCGCAGGGGACCTTGTTCGGCCGCAACACCATCGGCGGGGCGATCTCGATCACCACCAGCGCACCCAATCCCTCGCGCGAGGAAGGCCATGCCAGCTTCGCTTATGGCACCGACGATCTCGTCGAGGCCAAGGCGAGCTACAACATCCCGCTGGGCGAGGATGTCGCGATGCGCCTCGCGGGCGGCTATTTCGGGCAGGACGGCTATGTCTACCGCCCCTTCGACGACCGCTGGCTGGGCAATTCGAACCGCTTCGTCGGCCGCGCCGCGCTGCGCGCTTACCCCAGCGACACGGTCACGCTCGACCTCGCCCTCGACTATACGCACCTGCGCGAGAATGGCGCGCCCTACAGCCTCGTCGGCATCAACTATGGCACGACCCTTGCCGCCCCGCCCTTCGTCGACATCCACAATGTCCTTGCCAACCTGATGGCGGGCGGCGGGCCGATGCCCTGCGCAACGGCCGCCATGCCCTATAATCCCGACGTCGATGGCTGCCTCGATGATCGCTATGTCGCGGGGCGATTTACCAACCTCGGCACCGGCCCGACCTTTTCGGACAGCGACATCTTCGGCTTCTCGCTGATCGGCGAATGGGACGTGGCCGATGATCTCACGCTGAAGTCCATCAGCGCCTATCGCACCATCGACAGCGCCTTCGCGCGCGATGGCGACGTCTCGCCCTTCACCGTCAACCATTTCGCCGACGAGCTCAGCCAGTATCAGTACAGCCAGGAGCTGCAGCTGCTCGGTCGCTCCTTCGACCGGCGGCTCGACTGGATCATCGGCGGCTATTTCTTCCGTGAGACGGGCACCAACCCCAACATCCTCGACTTCGTCGTCTCGCGCTTCCGCTCGGGGGGCGCCTTCGAGGGCAGCAGCATCGCCGGCTTCGCGCAGGGCACCTTCGATGTCACCGACAGCCTCAGCCTTACCGCGGGCATCCGCTACACCGAGGAGACCAAGAGCTTCACGCCCGACCAGGTCATCCTCGAGAACAAGCTGCCCTTCCTGCCGCCCTTCGACGCGCCCATCTTCGCGCCCGGCACGCGCATCCTGCCCAATGTCGAGGCGACCCGCCGCTACGACGCCTTCACCCCCCACCTCAACATCGCTTTCCGCCCGAGCGAGCCGCTCCTGCTCTATGCAAGCTGGTCGGAGGGCTTCAAGTCGGGCGGCTTCACCCAGCGCGTCTTCCCGCCGATCATCCCGGGCATCACCACGCCGATCCTCGACCCCGCCGAGGCCATCCCCTCGATCGCGCCCGAGACGGTCAGCACCTACGAGGTAGGCGCCAAGTACAATAGTCCGGGCGGCCTCCTCCGCCTCAATGTCGCGGCCTTCTCGAGCGACTACAAGGACCTCCAGATCCAGGTCTTCACCAGCGTCGCCCCCGTCTTCCAGAATGCCGCCAGCGCCAGCATCAAGGGCTTCGAGGCCGAGATGCAGCTCGATCCCGGTGGCGGCTTCTTCGCCGAGGCCAGCCTCGGTTATACCGACGCGGGCTATGAGGAGATCGACGAGGCGGTCACCTTCGTCGATCCCGACAACGACCTCGCGCTCATCTCGCGCTGGACCGTGGCGGCGGGCGCGCAGCACCGCTTCGACCTGTCACCGGACCAGTCGCTGACCCCGCGCGTCGATCTATCCTATCGCAGCGGCTATTACACCGACGCCTTCAACACCGAGGCGATCGCGCAGGACGATTACGCCCTGCTCGACGCCAATGTCGCGTGGCGCGACGACAAGCGCGGGCTCGCGCTGATCGGCTCGGTTCACAATGTCTTCGATACCCACTATCTCGTCTCGGGTGTCCTGTCCGATGCCTTTCAGGTGTTCGAGGGCGCCTACGCCCGCGGCCGCGAGGCCAAGCTGTCACTGGAAGTGGATTTCTAGACCTTTGTGGACCGCCCTCGTCACGCTCCTGCTCCTCGCTTCCACCATCGGGATCCATTATGAGGCGCTGCGCTTCACCTCGGCGCGTCTGACGCACCTGCGCCTGCAGCCGCGCCTGCGGATCACCGTGATGCTCAGCGTCGCGCTCATCAGCCACCTCGTGCAGACCTTCATCTATGCCGTCGCCTTCATGCTGCTCGAGGAGATCGGCGGCTTCGGCTCGATCGACGGAGGCGTCGACCAGCACACGTTCGGCGACTTCTTCTATTTCTCGATCACCAGCTACACGACGCTCGGCATCGGCGACCTCTACCCGATGGGCTCGATGCGGATCATCAGCGGGGTCGAAGCGCTGAACGGCCTCGTCATGGTCGGCTGGACCGCCTCGATGACCTATCTTTACATGGAAAAATTCTGGCACCTGCGGACGGGCGCGCCGCGCAAGCGCCGCTGAGCCCGACCTGTCCCCGATAAGGGGCGGCACGTCGCTCCGCGCGGCATGGTTTCGCCCGTTCCATGCTACAACGCCTTCGCCCGGGGGACGGACACGGGAGAATGCCCATGTGGAAGAGCCTCAAATTCCTCACGCCGATGACGGCGCTCGCGATCGCCGCCTGCGCATCGGAAAGCGACACCGCCGACGACCTCGCACCGGCCAATGACGTCGAGACCTCGCTCGTCGGCGAACCCGATGGTTCGGACAGCGGCGCCACCACCTCCGGTGGCGGCGAGACGACGGACGGGAGCGACGGCAGCAGCAATGGTGGCGGTGAAGGCACCAGCAACGGCGGTGCCGGTAGCGGCTATGGCGGTGGCGACGGTACCAGCAGCGGCGGCGCGGGCGGCGGCTATGGCGGCGGCGATGGAAGCACCAGTAGCGGCGGTGCCGGCGGCGGCTATGGCGGCGGCGATAATAGCGGCTCCAGCGGCGGCGCGGGCGGCGGTTACGGCGGCGGCGACGGCGGCAGCGGTGGTTCGGGCGGCGGGACTGGCGGCGGCGATGTGCCGGTGAAGCAGCCTCGCTAGGGGATTACCACCTCGCTTACGGCGTCTTTGGTATGCCCCGCCGTTGTCGACCGGGTCTTCGCATTTGCTGAGGACGGCCCTCAAAACTTGACGGCGGTCTTCACCTTGAACGCCTCGATCCGGTCGAAGTCGCCAATCTCGAGGTCGTGATTTACGCGCGCTTTCACACGGCCCGACAGATTGAAGATCAGCCCGCCGCCATAGGTCGGCAGCGAACGGTCGCGCTGTGACACGGTGCTGATGAGGAAGCCCGTGACGAGACTGTTGGCGAGGCCCGCCTGCATCTCGAAATCGCCGAAGCGTTGGCGTTATTGTGAGCAGTCACGGGGGTGTGCTCAAGAGGACCGACAACCACACGCGCAGATGCGAGGTGATGGCGGACGCAAGGCATTCTGTAAGCTGCCGCGCGAGCTCAATTAGGAGGAGCCACTGTCTCCCTCCTCGGTTCTTTTTCTCCCCACATTTCGGTTACGTTCGACGAGGGAGATAATCCCGAAAACGAGCGCGGCAGCGAGCGTATCGGCGATCCAATCGGCGAGTTCAGAATCGCGCCCGAGCACGGGAATTGCCTGGACGAGTTCGATGAGCGCGCCGAAGGCACTAAGCAGCGTGAGCAGCTTCCAGAGACTGACTGAAGGAAAAGCGAGACGAGCAAGAACCGAAAGGAGCGCAAAGGCAATGACGTGCAGGAGCTTGTCATTGGTATTACCGGTCAGTGTTGTGGGGTCAGGCAGGCTTGCGATCAGCAACGCCGCAATCAGTGCACACCAAAAGAGGGTGGCGAGAAATCGATGCATGCGGTTCAGTCCTTGCGCGCCAATGCGACGTCATTAGGTGAGTGAGGACTAGCGCTCTGCAAGGATTTGGGGTCGCCACGGAGTCCTGCCCCAGCTTTTTCCAAAGGCCGCTTCACGCGCTCGTTGGTCCCTCTTTGGCTGAGTGTAACACCTGCGGCCTTTTCGCCCTGCTTGATAATAGACCATTCAACACCGGCACACTCAGCCAGTCGCTGAGAGGGCCATCCTAGTAAGCCTTTTCCTGCTCTAGCCTGGGCACCAAAAATCACATCAGTTCCTGTCTGTTTGTGGGCACTAACCTGATAAAGATATGGCCACCGATTTATGCGCCAGAGCGACGCTAGCTCAACCCGAATAGGACAATAGTTGGTGATCGCGAGGGTTCAGCCTGCGTGGCTGTAGCAACGATCTCGAACAAATACCTTACCTTTCCGAAAAGCCCTTACCTCCTGCTCCAGAAGGCTCTATCCGGCCCACACTTCGAAGCCCGACGAGACAACCAAGAAACCCTCATCATGAGCATAAACAAGCCGATCAACCACGCTGGCAGGACAATGAGTGCCCAATGGGTTGACTGGCAGAGCTCTAGCTACCTTTTTCTTCTCGTCTCGATCATTGGACTCGGTGGCAGTTCGCACAATGACGCGGGCAGCTTCCCGGTGTTGCTCGCACTGGCGGCAATCGCGTGCGCGGTTTTCATCCTTTCCGTAGATCGCGAGGCGCTGCGGGCCGTTCGTGTGCCGCTCAGCGCGCTTGCCTGCATTGGCAGTATCGCGATTGTCCAGCTGATCCCCCTCCCCCCGGAATGGTGGCAGTCGCTGCCCGAACGCGCGCCTATCGCGGCGCTCGACCGGCTGATGGCCCTCGAAGTCTGGCGCCCGGTCACGCTTTCACCGATGGCAACATTAAATAGCCTTTTCAGTACGGTTATCCCGCTAGCCGCGCTGCTTGGTTTCGCGACAATCGGCCGACCTACTCTTGCGCTGTTCTCGCTCGTCGCCCTTGGAGTTGGTGCATCAATTCTCGGGATCGTCCAGCAACGCCTGCCAAGCGACAGCTGGCTCTTTTTCTACGAGGTTTCGAACCGCGGCAGTGCGGTCGGTTTTTTCGCCAACCGAAATCACCACGCCGTTTTTCTCGCCTGCTGCCTGTTGATCAGCCTCTTTCTCACTTTTCGGGTATCCCGATCTGACCAAAAACGCTCACGGCCATTTCTGCTCTCGGGCGCCGCAATCTTGAGTTTCGCGATCCTAGCGAGTGGATCACGAGCCGGCCTTGTCAGCCTCTTTCTTGCCTGCCTGATATGGGCGCTGCATTTCGTTTACGCGAACAAGCCAAATGCGGGAGCAACTTCAGCCCATCTCCGCAGGCTTACGATGGCTGCCCTTGTCACAGGGATCGGTACCGCGATCTTCGCCCTGTTCGTGTTGACCGGCCGTAGCCCCGCCTGGATGCGCCTTCTCGACACCGATCCTTCGCGCGAGTTGCGACATGAAATCACGCCCATCCTTGTAGACATAGCCGCCGACTTCCAACCGTTCGGCACCGGGCTCGGCGCCTTCGAATATGCGTATCGGATGCGCGAACCCACGGCACTTCTCATGCCGTCATATGTCAACGAAGCGCATAACGACTGGCTGCAATTCATCATCGAGGGCGGAGCTGTCGCGCTGGCCCTCCTTCTCTTCGGGAGCGCACTTGCCTTGCAGCGTCTCGTTAAGCTTACCCGGGGAGGCCACTCGAATGCCACCGAGAACGCGGAGGCATGGCTCGGGTTCGGGCTCATGCTCATCCTGGCCACCGCGAGTCTGGTCGATTATCCGCTTCGCACGCCCGCGATGATGACTGTGGCAATTTTAGCGCTTGCCTTGTTTGCCCAGCCTCTCGTAAAGCGCCACCGGCTTTAAGGTCATTACTTCTTCAGCTTAAACAAGAGGTTGCCGCGCAAAGCCGAGAAGTATTTCTCGGTTTTCCGACAAATCCTATCATGCATGTACCGCGTCTTCTCCTGCTTGGTCTCGTTAGCTTTGCGCTTTCCGGCTGCGCCTCCTCTCCCCCGCCTGTAGGGACGGCCGCCGACATTCAGCTCGCCAATCTCAACGAACTGCCGACGCCCGCCGTGAATGATGCCGCACTCGTCCGCCCGGGCGACAAGGTCCGCATCTCGGTCCTTGGCTTTGATGACCTCAGCCGCGAATTGTGGGTCGGACCAACTGGTGAATTCCAATTCCCGCTCGTTGGGCGGGTGCAGGCAAATGGCCGAGACCCCTTTGAAATCGCCCAATTTCTCGAGGCCCAGTTGGTGGGCGATTATGTCGTCGACCCTGTCGTCACGGTCGATATCATCGAGCATAGCGACCGCCTCTTCACCGTCGGTGGCCAGGTCGAATCCCCTGGTCGTTATGACCTCGTGGGCAGAATGACCCTGCTTGACGCCGTTGCGATCGGCGGAGGCACGACAGAAACGGCGAACCTCAAGGACGTCGTGATCCTGCGAACGGTCAACGGGCAGCGCTATGTCGGTGCGTACAATCTCGGCGCGATCCAACGGGGCAATTATGACGATCCACAGATCTATGTGGGCGACATCATTCAAGTCGGGGATTCACCTGCGCTCCGTCGAATCAAGCGGATCGCAACGATTTCGCCGCTGATCACGACCCCGCTCATCCTCGCCGAACGACTGCTGCGGTAGATTGACATGAACATCAGTTCTCACAACGACATACATCGCCCTGGCCTGCGCGGTGATGGCCACGCTGAGCGCCCGGGAGACTTCGACGTCCCTGCAATCGAGCGGCTCTGGCAGATCGCGTGGAATAACCGGTGGCTCATCAGTGCCATTGTCGTCGCCTCGCTGGTCGCCGGCATCCTGATCACGCTCTTGATGACGCCGAAATATGAAGCAACCGCGCGGATCGAGATCAGCAGGGCCGAAAAGAACGTCACGACCGTCGAGGGGGTCGAGACGCAGGACCGCGTGCTCGATGCGCAATATTATGAAACGCAGTACGAGTTGTTGCGTGCGCGCTCTCTGGCCGAGCAAGTGATGCGCGAGGCGGACCTCGCCGCCGATGCGCAATTTCTCGAAGCGTTCGAGGTGGAAGAGCCTGCAGCAACGCGCGACAAAGCAATCATCAAAATCCTCCTAGACAACATCCACATTGACCCGGTTGGGGTCTCGAACCTCGTGGACATCCGGTTTACGAGTCCCAATGCGGCGCTGTCGGCACGGATCGCGAACCTCTGGGCTGAGGAGTATATCGCCAGCAATCTCGACCGCCGGTTTGGCGCAACGAACGAGGCGCGGGACTTTCTCGAAGACCGGCTGGAGCAGCTCCGCAAGCGGCTCGAGAGTGCTGAACGCGAACTCATCAACTATGCTGCGACAACAAACCTCTTCACCGTCGAAACACCCGTCGAGGGCAACAGCAATGCGACGGCCTCGCAGACGCTGGTCGCGACCGACTTGCAGGCACTCAACGCGGAGTTGGCCAAGGCAACGGCCGAACGGATTGTTGCGCAGAGTGCGTTGCAGGCATCTGGATCCGCATTGTCCGCGGAAGACGAAGCCAATATTCGTCCGCTACGCCAGCGCCGCGCGGAACTTTCAAGCGAACGTGCTCGCCTCCGCACCACCGCGGGCGACGCCTATCCCACCGTCAGGGCGCTGACCGACCAGATTGCAGAGCTGGATCAGGAGATCGCGACCGCCGAAGCGCGTTCAGCGCAGGGCGCAGAAGCGCGATACGCGCAGGCCGCTGAAACCGAGCGAATGCTCCGCGCCCGGGTTAACGATCTTCGCGAAGAGTTTGTCGGTCAGCGCTTCAGCAGCGTTCAGTACAATATCCTCCAGCGCGAGGTGGATACCAATCGCTCGCTCTATAACGCGCTTCTTCAGCGTTATCGCGAGATCGGCGTCGCCGGTGTCGGCGAGAATAATATCGCGATCGTCGATCCGGCCAACACCCCCTCGTCGCCGAGTGAACCAAGCATGCTACGCAATCTCGTGCTTGCAATGCTAATCGGCGGCGCGGCGTCGGGCAGTGTCATCCTTCTGCGGGAGAAGCTCAACCAGAGCCTCCGCGACCCCTCGGCTGTGCCTGAGCTGTTCGGCATCCCGCTCCTGGGCTCGATCCCGCGGGCCGAAAAGCAGGCGGCTGACATCGGCTTCGAAAGTTATTTCTTCCGCTTGTATGAGCCTTATTTCAGCCTTTTCACGAATCTTGGCTTCCTGACCCATGAGGGCTTTCCCAAGTGCCTCATGTTCTGCAGCACGCAGCCCGGCGAAGGTAAGAGCTTCTCGAGCGTCGCTATGGCCAACATCCTGACGCAGCAGGGGAAGAAGGTCCTGGTTGTCGATAGCGACATGCGCAATTCGGGCCTTGCCAAGTATCTTGACCTGAAGCCAGGTAAGGGCCTCAGCAATCTCCTGCGAGGTGAGGAATGTCTTGCCGATTGCATCCAGTCCGCCGATCCCTTCGCCTTTGACGCCATGCCCGCGGGCCGCGAGCCGCCCAACCCTGCAGGCCTCCTTACTGGCGACCGTTTCGGAACGCTCCTCAAGACCTTGAGGGCGAGCTACGACCATATCATCGTCGATGCGCCGCCTGTTCTTGGTCTTGCCGACGCCCCGCTCATCGCCTCTGTGGTCGACGGCGTGGTGATGGTTGTTGAAGCCAATCGCGGCAAGGTACGGATGACCGCGCAGTCGCTTGATCGTCTCGAGAGGGGCGGCGGCGAGGTCTTTGGTGCAGTCGTGACCAAGCTCGACGCGCGCAATGAGGCTTATGGATATGGATATGGTTATGGCTATGGCTATGGCTATGGCTATGGCGTTGAACACGCCTCGCCCAAGCATGACGACGTTCATGCGCTAGCCTGATCGCGATGCGCTACTTCTGCGCCTTGCTCGCCATCGCCCTCGCGGCTCCCATGGCGCTCGTGGCCACGAGTAATATTCAAGGGGCTGCACCGGATTGGGTGGAGAGCCTCAACGGATTCCGAATTGGAGAAAAAGTCCTTGAACGTGCGGCACCGACGTTGCTTGAGCCTATCGGTGACCCAGATTTAGCTCCTGCTCTGATTGAGGATGCGCGGACAGCCTACGCTAGAGAACCTTTTGCAACCGACGCCCTCTTTGTCATCGCCGAAAGCGGGAAGTTTGACGGCCATGCAATCCAAATCCAATCGCAAAATCTCGAAAAGCGAAATATCCGCATCGCGCTAGCGCTGCTCGAAAAACATACACAGCGGTTTGATCTCGAAGCGATGGGGCCGCTTCTCGATCAGATAAGCCGATTGCGACCAGAAGCGAGCGAGCAATACGCCAAGGCGCTTCTTCTTGGACTTAATGACCCGTCAACGTTCGAATGGCTCGCGGGCGAACTCGCAAATGAACCGGGCTGGGCCATGTCGTTCTGGCGGAGCCCTCCAAAGAACGGGCCTGCGCTAGACAATTTTCTGATGCTGCGCCTACGACAGACGAAGGTCGATGACCAAAATAGTGACCTCCGCCTTGTGCAAAAGCTAGTTAGTGCAGGACGCTACGATGATGCCTTTGATCTCCATGAACTGATCAAGGAGCAGTCTCGCGGCGACGAGACATCTCTCGCCTACACCTACCCTCCTTTAGATTGGCAATTGATGAAGGGTCGTGATGCTAACGCAAGGATGACCGTGCCGGATCATTGGACGCTCTATATCAACGATGGCACCGCAGGCTTGCTAGCCGAACGGCTTGTCCCGCTAAGATCCGGCCAACTCCGTGTAGAAGGCGAGCTCAGATCGATTAGCGGGCAGGGGGAGTTAAGGATGGAGCTGCAATGTGCCGGGCCCGATGGCGGAGAACGAGCATCACAACCCTTTGCGGAAAAGGCCATTTGGGTGATCGATAACCCAAAGTGTGGGTACGCTTGGCTGAGGCTTCAAGGAGCGGCATGGGATAGCTCGGTTCCCTTCAAAGCGACTCTCAGGGGAGTGAAAATAACGCATTGATCATTTGTTGTTGGTTCAAAAATATACAACGGGTTGCCAAGGCCAATAGTGGCACTTATCCGAACCTCGTCATGTAAAAAGGGTATCAAGTGAAAAAGACGTTTTTCCTCGTGGCAGCTGCCTCGGTTTTCACGACCACTGCCTCCCCGAGCCTCGCAATCAGCAGCCAAACGGCAGACGCGTCACGGCGCGCTGTTCAGGTCCAGGACCAGTTCCGCCTACTCCACGGGGTCGGCGGCGGGGTCACAATCTGCGAATATAGTGTGTTCGCCGTCGGCCAGCCGACGGCTGTCACCGTGATCAACTACAAGCCTAACGACCCGTTCTACCTTGAGTGCGAGAAGCGCGCGTCGGCCGGGAAATCACCCATCCGCACCGTGTCGCTCGAAAATCTCCCGCCCTGCTCGGGCAAGCCCCGCGGCGGTGGCACCGTCATGGGTGTTAACCCGCTGCCTGGTTCGCGCGAGGTTTGTCCGCAGGCCTTTGGTGCTGGTGCCGGCAAGATCTCGCCGCTCGTTGGTGTCGCGGTAGCGGGCGCTACGGGCGCGGCAATTGCAGTTGCCAGCTCGGGTGGCGACAGCGATCCTTCGCCTGTCAGTCCGTAGGCCTCGTTAGAAACTACAACAGAATGGGCGATCCTCGAAAGAGGGTCGCCTTTTTTGCAGTCTCATGAGGCCGCGCCGTTCGCGCGCAGAGCGCGCTTCACACCCTAGATAGTTTTCCCTACGCCATAATTATGGGTCGCCTACGCTTTCTCTCTCCTGCCCTGCTTGTTCTAGCCGTGCTGGCGGGCGGTGGAAGCATGTACGGGGCTCTAGGAACGGCAATCCTCGCGATCGCTGCCTGCTTCATCCTGCCGCTGCTGATCGCGCTCCATTTCACCCGTACCCGGCGCTTTGGCGACGGTCTGGTCTTTGTGCTCGTCCTGTTCCTGGGTTTTGCCGGTCTAGGGATTCTCCAGCTCTTGCCTTTGGGGGGCCTAGCCGAACGCCCGCTGGTCGATACAATACGCGAATGGGCGGGTCTGGAACCGCAAAGGACCTTGAGCCTCGACCCCGGAGCTACACTACGCTTCATCTACGCGTCGCTCTTCCCTCTCTGTGCAGCGCTAGCATTGCTTGGCGCCGACGAAACCGAACGCCGAATAACGCTCTGCGCCCTCGTCTCGCTAGCGGTCGCCAGTAGCTTAATCGCCCTCCTACAACTCGCCGTCGGTGCAGCGTTCAATTGGCCGGTGTTCCTCGGTCTGGAAAGTCGAAGCGCCGGTGGGTTCTTTGCCAATGTCAATCACCAGGGGCTTTTCCAGGCACTGTCGCTCGTCGCCGCGGCCATCGTTCTGCCGAAAGCGACGGCCCGCAACCAGTCGAGAATCAAACTCCTTGTGGCCGCGCTGATCGTCAGCGCGCTGCTCGCAGCCTTTGTCGGTGGCTCGCAGGCAGGCGTCCTGTTCGTCGGGATCGCAGCATTGGTGTTGGTACGCAAAGTCTTCGCCGCGCGTCTAGGTATACTTACAGCTGGGACCGGCTCTGCCTTGATGCTCGGCTTCGCGCTTGGCGCGCTGGTCCCGGGGACCAGCAATTGGTTCGAAAGCGATAGTGTTGTTAGCGCTACGACCCGATTACAATTTTGGAAAAACAGTGCGCCGCTCATGGTCGACGTTGCCCCATGGGGCAGCGGGCTTGGCACCTATGCGTCTATGTATCGCACTGTCGAGCCGCTTTCTCAGCTCTTTCCCGCTTACGTCAATCACGCCCACAACGAACCGATCGAGTTCATGGTAGAGGCCGGAGTTCCGGGCCTCCTTTTCATCGTGGTCGCGACGGGCGCATACATTCGGACTTACAAGCGAACGTCGGGGCAGTCAGGACAAGTACGATTACTTTCACTGATCGGTCTTGCTCTCATTGGCGCCCACAGCCTCATTGATTATGCGCTGCGCACCGAAGCGATCGCGGTCATCGCGTTGACCTTCCTGCTCATTCCGTTCAATCCGCGTTTGATGACGCTAGCCGTTCTTCCTCGAAGGCGAGGCTGGGGGATGGCCGCAGGCGTTACTGTCGGCGGCTTTATCGCGACATATTTCGTCGCGCCGCCCTTGATTGCCCAGCTTCATCTCGAGGCGGATCGACCGATTAGCGCATTGCGCTTTGACCCTGACAATGCACAGGCGCTGACGTTGCAGGCGCTGAGTGATGCGAGCCGCGATCCCACGGCTGCAGTCCGCGACGCTCGCGCTGCATTTGACCGCGCGCCCCTCAGTCCCGACGCGGCCGCCCTGCTTCTCCTGGACCCAGAACAGTACAGTACGGCAGATCGACAACTGCTAAATCAACTGGGTTGGCGAAGCAGTCCCATGCAGACATTTCTCTTTCTCGCCGCTGTGGAGGCTGGAGAAGATGAGGAAGCCGCGAAGCAACTTACGGCGCTCGCCAAACGACGAAAATTGCCCCCCGTGCTCGCCAATGTCGTGCGCCCCGTTCTCAAACGCCCGGCCTTTGTCGCGGCGCTGGACGAGCACGGGACGCTCGATGACGCTAGTCTCCTCGCCAGTGTCATCACGGCCCCGTTCGAGAATGAACTCGAGGGACAGGTGCATCTCCTCACGTTGCTTGGTGAACGGGGGCCGGTCCGTCCGGCATTTGCCAGTGCGACCTTCACAGCGCTGCTCGCAGCAGATCGTGACGAAGAAGCAGTGGCGCTATTCCGCACTTTATATCCAGGCCGTTTCGCACTGTCGGTTCACCCCTATTGGCAGGGGCTTTCGGTCGCCGAGCGCACGCCATTTGATCCGGCTCTCTCTGAAAGACAGGGCGTCCGGGTGAGCCGTGCGGACATGAAGGATGGCTTAAGAATCAGCGGCAGGCTTGCGACAAGGCGAGACGTTGCCGCGCGGCATCTACCCATCGGAAGCGGTCAACTGCAGATGAGCTACAAGGTTGATGGCCGCCGAGGGACGGCATCAGTCACGCCGCGGCTCGTCTGTGATGACAGCCGAGAGCTCGACGTCGAGACGGCCCTCTCAAACGACGGCCGAATTTCGATCTCAGTGGACGTTCCAAAGGGCTGCGCCGCCCCGATTTTCTCCTGGCGGGTGATGAACCCGGGCGGTCGTTTCGACATTCGGTTACTCGAGCCGCGGTTTGACTTTTACCCCCTATAATTTAAGCCTTTTTTAGGGTTAATGATTCAGAAGGGCTTGAAAAGAACCGGCCAAAGCTTTTTGGCAGGCGGATGGATCTTCGGGGAGGGGTTTGAATGTTTGTTCGCTTGGTCATGAGCCTGGTGGCGATAAGCGGCCTCGCGGCCTGCAGTTCGACGCCCGGGCTTGATCGGAACTCGCAGGTTGTTGCCGTAGCAGAAACGTTGCCTGCGCCGGATGCCAACGAGGTCACGGCAGGGTTGAGCGAATATCGCCTCGGTCCAAGCGACGAAATCGAGATCGCTGTCTTCAACGCCCCAGAGCTCGAGCGCAAAGGCCAGATCGACGCGGCAGGCAACATCCTTCTGCCCTTGATTGGTTCGGTCGCTGCGGGCGGCATGACCCCTATCGAACTGGCTGACCAAATCGCTGACCAGCTGCGAGGCCGTTATATTCGCGACCCCCAAGTCTCCGTGAACGTCCTCAAGGCTCGCGCGCACACCGTGACGGTCGATGGCGCGGTCGAAAAGCCCGGCATCTATCCGATCTCGGGACCGATGACGCTACAGCGCGCGATCGCGACGGCGGAGGGGCTGAGCAAGGTCGCTGATACCGACAAGGTCATCATCTTTCGCCGTGTGGATGGACAGAAAATGGCGGCTATGTTCGACCTCAACGAGATCCGTTCTGGCCGCGTCGACGATCCTCAAATCTTTGGCAATGACATCGTCGTCGTTGGCGAAAGTGGCGTTCGTCGTTTCCTGAGCGAAGCCAATGGTGTCCCCCTCCTCTCGCGCTTCATCCCGATCCTCTGAGCCAGATAAGCCAGATCATGAACAATCTCCCGACGACGATCGAACCCGGCCCCGGTGGCCCGCCGACCGCCAAGTTCCATCTTGATCCAATGCAGGAACAGCATCCTGCGGGGTCACCGCTCCTCGATCTTTTCCTGTTGGCATGGGGGCACCGATACCTGATCCTCGCCCTAATGAGCGCTAGCCTTGTTCTCGGGCTTCTCATCACGGCCTCGGCTCAACGCTATTACACCAGCAGCACGACGGTCCAGATCGAGCGGGCGCCTGCGCAGGCATTGGAAGTCGAAGGACTTGAAGTCGACCGGACGACCGATTGGGAATTTTTCGAGACCCAGTACGAGTTGTTGAAGAGCCGCCGCCTCGCGGAAATGGTTGTCGATGATCTGGGTCTCGAAGAAGACTATCAATTTATCGGCGGACCAGAGGCCGGTGAAGAACTCCTACAAGAACTTTCGGTCGACGAACGGCGCAAGGCTGCCGTGGGCCGGGTGATGGGTGGGATCAATGTGAAGCCCGTCAGCAACTCCAATATCGTTACCGTCGATTTCACGGCGCGCGATCCGCAACGCGCTGCGCGCGTCGCCAATGCCGTCGCGCAGCAATATATGGAGATGGATCTCGAGCAGCGCTTCGAAGCCACTCGCATGGCTCGCGACTTCTTGGCTGGACGGCTCGAGGAAGTCCGCGGCCGCCTCGAAGACAGCGAGCGGCAGGCGGCAGATTATGCCCGCAGGACAGGACTGATCGGCGAGCAGGGCGTGTCGAGCGATGCCAGCACGACGACCATCGACGGCGCAACCCTCGCCCGCCTCAATGCGGAACTGACGCAGGCAACGGCCGAGCGCGTTCGCGCTGAATCGCAGTTTCGCTCTAACAACGGCGGCAAGGCGGCTTCAGAGGCCCTAAGCAATGATACGATTTCACGGCTACGCTATGAACGCGCTGAAAAACGTGGCGAATTGAGCAAGCTCCAGAGCGATTTCGGCCCCGAATACCCAAAGGTCGTCGCGCTTAAAGAACAGATTGGCGAGCTTGATCGCCAGATCTCAGCCGAGCAGACACGCGTGGACAACTCCATCGGCGCTGGCCTTGAGGGTGAGTATCTCCAGGCGCTCGCAGCAGAAAGGGCGCTTAGGGCACAAGTTGAACAGGCAAAGGTCGCAGTTCTTGATGAACAGCAGAGCGGGATCGGGCTGAAGATCATTCAGCGTGACATCGATACCAATCGGCAGCTGTATGAGGGCCTGCTTCAACGCTACAAGGAAATCGGCGTGGCGGGTACAACAACCGCCAATCGGATCAGCGTCGTCGACGAAGCCGTGGTGCCTGCCGCGCCTTCCAGCCCGAACGCGCTGCGAAACATTGCCCTCTCACTGTTGCTTGGTGCAGCCGCATCATTTGCTGCCATTCTCGGCTATGAACAACTAAGGCGCGCGCGCCTCACGCCTGACGACCTAGCAAGCAAGCTCGGTGTGCCCCTTCTGGGCCAGACGCCCAAGCTGCTGAACAAGGAAGGCAAGAGAAAGTCCCACGTCGAACAGTTGGCACTGACAGAATCCTACTACTCGGCTCTCACGACGATCAAATATTTGTCGGAGAAAGGATTTCCGCGCTCGCTCTTCGTAACGTCCAGCCGTGAGAAAGAAGGAAAGTCTACTACTACGCTCTCCTTGGCTCGCGATCTCGCCTCTACGGGCGCAAGCGTCCTGTTAGTGGATGGTGATTTGCGCTCGCCGTCGATACACGCCTTGCTCTCCCTGCCACTTGATCGGGGGCTAAGCGATCACCTGATGGGGAAGGTCGGTTTCGCTGATATCGTCCACGAGACCGACACCGAAAACCTCTCTGCAATCTTTGCGGGGACCTGCCCTTCCCAGCCCGCCCAACTTTTGTCGGGGGGCAGTCTTCCGGCATTCATCGACGAAGCGCTGGTTCATTTTGATCACGTCATTATTGATGGACCTCCAGTGCTCGGGCTCGCGGACGCGCTTCTCTTTGCTCATCACGCAGAAGGGACACTCTTCGTGGTTGAATCCAATCGGACGCCTGCTGCCACGGCAAACGCCGCCCTGGACCGTCTGGATTCGGTCCACGCTCGAATTGTGGGGGCGCTACTGACAAAGTTTGACGAACGACGTGACACGTATGGATATGGCAAGCGGAATGGATACAGCTCTTACGATTATGGCAGCCCTCGCAAGGCCGCTTAGACCGAGAGGGCTTGCTCACGCCCCAATTCGTGTTGGCCAGCGATGTTGAGACTCGATGACGGGGGAATTGGTCCGGCTGCAAATGCCCCGCCCACACAAGAACCTCACGCGTCAGGAGCGACTTGATGCATCACCTTGAGCGATGGGAGCAACTGGGGGCAGCCATTCTGGGCAGGAAACAGCTTCCTCATGCCGGTGGCGTTGATAATTACAGGCCTGACGACTGGGTCCGCCTATCACGCAGCCTCGAGGAACATCGAGGCATTCCAATTGCTCTCTCATTGCTGAGTGACGAGCAACGGTCAGCCATGCCGCCTGCACTTCTCGAGCGCTGGAAAGACGCTCACATCACGTACACTCTCCAGCATCTACGGCAGCAACAAGTGCTGGCCGATTGCTACGCCGCATTCGATAAATTGGGGGTTGATGCCCTCGCACTGAAGGGGGCATGGCTCTCAATATGCGGCTATGCCGAACCTGGGCTGCGGCCGATGAGAGACCTCGACCTCTTGGTGCGTGGAAAAGAGAATGCCGTTCTTGTCTTCGATCACCTGAGGTCCAATGGCTATCGGACGTTGAAGCCGTTTCAGAAACATGACTGGTGGCTGGAAAATTCTCACCAGTTGCCCGCTCTGGTTGATCCGTCCGAGAGTGTGCTAGTCGAAGTTCATCATCGCGTCTTTCATGGCAACGGACCTGACATGAGCGATGAGGACCGCTTCTGGGCGTCGGCCTTCAAACACAAGGTAATTGGTCAGGAAGTCGTCTTCCCTGGATTAGAATGGACGGCCGTACATATTCTGGCCCATTCGTTCCGCGACCACAAACTCAACAACGGACCGCTTGTCGTCACCGATCTTTCGATTTTGTTCGGCCACGAAGATTTTCAACTCGAACGCTATCAAGAGCTGGTGGAGCACTATGCTCTCGAAAAAGAGGCCATGCTCGCGTTTGGTTTGCTCTCGCGAGTTGAGTCAAAGGCCAATGATGCAGAGATAAATGCCGCTTGGACGATGATGTTTTCGAGCAATAGGGAGTTGCGTGCCCTTCGCGATCGAGAGCGATTCACCCAGTACAGTTGGGGTGAGCTTCTTGGCCAGGTCGTGCCATCCCCAAGCAGACTCACGTCACAATATGGGGTCCCCAAAGGATTCTTGTCGAAAGCACGCGGTTATGCATCGCATTTCAATCGCTTGCTGAGGCAGCGCTCGACGGAAGTTGGAACGAAAGTTGAGCCTAGAACAGCAGCGGCATGCGAAATTTTTGAAAACCTTATGTCGGATTAGTGTCTCGCTAACTGCTACAGAGCGGGTTGGCCTTTCCAATCTTGCCAGAGCATCCTTCACCGCTAGAGCCGGCACCCGGCATGCGCGCCGCTTTTGCATTCAATTGAGTTAGCTTTGGAGCCTGCCACGGCTGCCTTCTGTTGATCTGGTCACTCACCCTCGTCAAACACCTCTCTGCATCAAATAGGCCGGGCTCTGAGGTCTCGGGCAATTACGCCAAGCCCGCAACTGCGACCAAGAATTCAAATCCTATGCCGCTGATATGAGGCGACCGCCTTCTTTGCAAATAACAAACGTCCTTAATGCCTTGCAAAGATAAAAGGCGCAGGGCTTTTGAGCCTAGCTGGAGCAGAGAGGGTATGCCTTCCCGACTTTTCCAGAACAGCCTTCTCCGCCAACACCCGTGCCCGGCATGCGCGCCGCCTTCGCGCTTATCTTGGAAAGTCTCGGGGCCTGCCAGGGCTGCTTTTTGCCGACTTGCTCATTCATGCTCGTCAAATGCCTCGCCCATCATTTCTGATCTTTTTCGTGTGGACTAGCCGAAAACTGGCTTTCCTCTAGGGAAGGAACGTCCCCGTTAACCGCTGAGCCAACCTCTTCGAATTTGGACAAACATCGTTAATTTGGGGTGAAGATTTTCGCCTGTCCGGCCAAGCGCGTCGTCCAAGCCACAAGTGTACAGGAACAGCTTTCAATTGCGGCCAACAGCCGGAAACGAAGTCCGAACGTCTTTCGAACAGCCCTGTAAGCGACGCGATCAGGCCGTCCGTCGGTCGCTATCGACCGGCCGTCAAAAGCCTCGTTGCTTTTCCGCGGTTTCACGACATGATGCGCCTCGAAACGAATTTTGAGGAGCATCATGTCGTGAACTGCCTGTCTCGCCTGGCCTGCTGCGCCAGCCTTGTCGCTCTCGCCGCGCCCGCCGCCGCCCAGCAGATCGTGCTGCCCGGCGCCCCCGGTGAAGCTTCCCGCGTGATTTCCGCCGAGGAAGCCGGCAAGATCTCGGACACCAGCTACATCGAAGCCGACGTCGCCTTCATGCAGGCGATGATCCATCACCATCACCAGGCCACGCTGATGGCCGACCTCGTCGAGGGTCGGACCGGCAACAGCGACATCGTCGAGGCCGCCGGCCGCATCACCGCGAGCCAGGCCGATGAAGTGGAGTTCATGCGCACCTGGCTCGGACAGCGCGGTGAATATGCGCCCGATCCGGCCTCGCATTCGGCAATGGCCGAAGGCGCGATGGACCATGGCAATCACGGCATGAGCCACGACGCCATGATGACCATGGCCGGCATGGCCACGCCCGCCGAAATGGCCGCGCTCGCCGCCGCCGAGGGCGTCGACTTCGACCGCCAGTTCCTCACCCTCATGATCGCGCACCACGAAGGGGCGCTCGAGATGGTAGGCGACCTGTTCAACCTGCCCGGCACTGCGCGCGACCCGCTGCTTGCAGAGTTCGCCAATGACGTGCGTTCGGACCAGCAGGCCGAGATCGCCAAGATGAACCTGTTGCTGGCCGGCCTGTCGAGCGACCCGCGCGTCGGCCTGAAGCCCGGCCTCTACGACGCCGGGGAAGCGATCTGGAACCTGCGCAAGGTGGCGACCCTCCAGAAGCCGACCGGTTTCTTCGACCCCGCCAACCCGAGCGGCATGCCGCCGCTGTCCGACGAGGATGCCGATGGTGACGGGGAGCCCGATTATGTCTGGGACGCGCGCTCGCCGCTTCTCTCCTTCGCGCAGACCGACATGGCCTTCGACGGGGACAAGCTGTTCGTCGGCAACTATCACGGCTTCAACATCTACCAGCTGGGCGAGGACGGCGTCCCCGCCCTCCTCTCCTCGGTCGTCTGCCCCGGCGGGCAGGGCGACGTCTCGGTCGTCGGCGACCTTCTCATCATGAGCGTCGAGCAGACCCGCGGGCGCATCGACTGCGGCCTGCAGGGTGTCAGCGAGGACATCAGCGAGGAACGCTTCCGCGGTATCCGCATCTTCGACATTTCCGATATCGCCATGCCCCGCCAGGTCGGTCTCGTGCAGACCTGCCGCGGCAGCCACACCCACTCGATCGTCGATGCCGATGACGAGCGCGTGATCGTCTATGTCTCGGGCACCGCCGGCGTGCGCGACGGCGAGGAACTCGAAGGCTGTGTCGGCTGGGTGCCGGGCGACACCAACACCGCGCTCTTCTCGATCGACGTGGTCGAGATCCCCGTCGCCAATCCGGCCGCCGCGCGCATCGTCGACAGCCCCCGCATCTTCGCCGACGAGGAAGGCAACATCGCCGGCCTGTGGCGCGGCGGCGACCATGGTGAAGGCACGCAGGACAGCTACATCACCAACCAGTGCCACGACATCACCGCCTTCCCCGAGCGGGGTATCGCGGCGGGTGCCTGTTCGGGCAACGGTATCCTCCTCGACATCTCCGATCCGATGAAGCCGGTGCGCATCGACGCGGTGACCGATAACGGCTTTGCCTATTGGCACTCGGCGACCTTCAGTAATGATGGCTCGAAGGTCGTCTTCACCGACGAATGGGGTGGCGGCGGTCGCCCGCGCTGCCGCGCCTCGGACCCCAAGAACTGGGGCGCCAACGCGATCTACGACGTTGTCGACGGCAAGCTCGTCTTCAAGAGCTATTACAAGCTCCCCGCCGCCCAGTCGGACGAGGAAAATTGCGTCGCGCACAACGGCTCGGCCATCCCCGTGCCCGGGCGCGACCTGTTCGCGCAGGCCTGGTACCAGGGCGGGCTGTCGATCATGGACTTCACCGACAGCGAGAACCCGGTCGAGATTGCCTATTTCGACCGCGGCCCCGTGTTCGACGAGCGCATGAGCTTCGGCGGCTACTGGTCGACATACTATTATGATGGTCGTCTCTACGGCACCGAGATCACCCGCGGCCTCGACGTCTTCGCGCTCGAGCCCTCGGCCTATCTCAGCGCCAACGAGATCGCCGCGGCGAACCTCGCCATCCAGGACGGTCCGTTCAATCCGCAGCAGCAGACCGAGCTCATGTGGAAGACCGACCCCGTGGTCGCGCTGGCCTATCTCGACCAGCTCGAGCGCAACAAGTCCCTCGACGCCGGCCGCATCGCGCAGTTCCGCGCTGCCATTCGAGATGGCGACATGGACCTCGTGAAGCGGCTGCTGCCGGTGCTCGACGGCGGCGCGGACGAGGCCCGCAAGGCGGCGCTCAAGGAGGTGCTGGCCAAACTCGTCGGCTAATCGCCAACGGCACGTCAAAGGGGCAGGCGCGGGAAACCGCCCTGCCCTTTTTCGTATCAGATTTCCTCGACGGTCCCCGCGCGGCCCTTGTTGGCATCGCCATCGCCCGGACGGTCGAGCTTGTAGCGCGGGCGCGGATTGTCATTGCCCGACGGCCAGCCTTCGCGCTGCTTGCCACGGTCGCCGTCGCTTTCCTCGGTCTGGTCGTGGAAGAGCAGCACATTGGTCTCGAACGGCAGGTCGATCCCCGCCTCGGTCAGCGCATAAGCGACATTCTCGATCACGCGGCTCTTCGTCTTCACCTCGTCCGAGCGCACGCTGTCATGCCACCAGCGTGCACGCAGCGTGATCCAGCTGGCCGCCAGATCCTCGACCAAGACATCCGGCCCCGGATCGGCGAGCACGCCTTCGGTCTTCTCCATCGTCTCGAGAATGATCTTCTTGGCCTCGCGGATATCGTCGCCATAGCCGATGCCGATGTCATATTGGCTGCGGCGATGGTCATAGGCGCTCACCACCTTCAGCGGATCCGAATAGATCTGCTTGTTGGGGATGATCACCCGCCGCCCGTCGAAGGTGCGGATGAAGGTCGCGCGCGTCTCGATCGCCTCGACGCGGCCCTTATAGTCGCCGCTCTCGATTTCGTCGCCGATGCGGAACGGCTGGCGGATGAGAATGAGGATGCCCGCCAGCAAATTCTGGAAGATGTCCTGGAAGGCGAAACCGATGGCGAGGCCGCCGATGCCGAGCCCCGAGACGAGCTGGCCGGGGGTGAGCGAGGGCAGCACCACGGTCAATGCCACGAACAGCCCGACGATCATCAGGATCCAATAGGCGATCCGTCCGAACACCGTCGACAGCGTCGAGCCGCTGTCGCCGAAGCGGGCGCGCTGGATGACCTTGCGGACGATGCTGGCGATCACCCAGAATATGAGGAAGACCACGAAAGCGATGGCCATCTTGGGCAGCGAGGCGAAGAAGCCGTCTGCCAGCGAATTGATGGTGTCCATGCTTTCGGAAATGTCGGCGTCGACGCGCGCGATCGTTGCGGAGGCGGTAAGAAGCATGGCCCTTGAAAGCCCCGCGCCCCCTCGCGGTTCCGCCCGCGCTAGGGGCTGGCCTCCCGACCGGCGCGCCGCTAAAGGCGGGCGCCATGACGATATTAGTAACCGGCGCCGCGGGGTTCATCGGATCGGCAACAGCGAAATTCCTGCTCGAGCGCGGTGAAGAGGTCGTCGGCATCGACAATCTCAACGCCTATTACGACCCTGCCCTCAAGGAAGCGCGGCTCGCGTGGATCGGCGATCATCCGAACTTCACCTTCGAGAAGATGGACTTCGCGAACCGCGACGCGGTCGACAGCCTCAAGCAGCGCTACCGTTTCGACCGCATCGTCCATCTCGGTGCGCAGGCAGGCGTGCGCAATTCGATCCTCAAGCCGCACGATTATGCCGATGCCAATCTCGTCGGCCATCTCAACATGCTCGAACTGGCCCGCGCGCACGAGCCCAAGCATTTCGTCTATGCCAGCTCCTCCTCGGTCTATGGTGGCAACGAGAAGATGCCCTTCTCGGTCGATGACCGTGTCGACCATCCCGTCTCGCTCTATGCCGCGACCAAGCGCGCCAACGAGCTGATGAGCGAGAGCTATGCGCATCTCTATCGCGTGCCGATGACGGGTCTTCGCTTCTTCACCGTCTACGGCCCATGGGGTCGCCCCGACATGGCGATGTGGCTGTTCACCGAGGCGCTCTATCGCGGCAAGCCGATCCGCCTGTTCAACCATGGCAAGATGCGCCGCGACTTCACCTACATCGACGATATCGTCAGCGGCATCATCGGGTGCCTCGACCACCCGCCCGCCGATGACGGCACCATGAAGCAGGGCGGCTCGAGGGCCCCGCACGCCGTCTACAATATCGGCAACAACAACCCCGAGGAGATCGGCACGCTGGTCGACATCCTCGAGGACGCGACGGGGCGCAAGGCCGAGATCGAGATGGCCGAGATGCAGCCGGGCGACGTGCCCGCGACCTTCGCCGACATCGATCCCCTGAAGGCCGCGACCGGTTTTTCTCCCACGACCAGCCTTGACACCGGCGCCCGGAATTTCGTCCGGTGGTACGCCGAATATCACGACATCGCCTAGGAGCCCTTGATGAGCCTGCCGCCCCTGTTCGACACCCTGCGTATCCCTGTCATCGGGGCGCCGCTCTTCATCATCTCGCACCCCGCGCTGGTCATCGCCCAGTGCAAGGCCGGCATCGTCGGCAGCTTTCCTGCCTTGAACGCGCGCCCGCAAAGCCAGCTCGACGAATGGCTCGCCGAGATCACCGAGGCACTCGACAAGCACAACCGCGAAAACCCCGACAATCCGGCGGCGCCCTTCGCGGTCAACCAGATCGTCCACCCGACCAACACGCGTTGGGAAGAGGACCTCGTGACCTGCGAGAAGTACAAGGTGCCGATCGTCATCACCTCGCTGGGCGCACGCGAGGAGCTCAACACCGCGGTGCATGGGTGGGGCGGCATCACGCTTCACGACATCATCAACAACCGCTTCGCCCACAAGGCGCTCGACAAGGGTGCCGACGGCCTTATCGCCGTGGCGGCGGGCGCGGGCGGTCATGCCGGCAAGCTCTCGCCCTTCGCGCTAATCCAGGAAATCCGCGAATATTTCGACGGCCCGCTCTTCCTGTCGGGCGCCATCGCGCATGGCGGCGCGGTCATGGCGGCACAGGCGATGGGGGCCGACGGCGCCTATATCGGCTCTCCCTTCATCGCCACCCATGAAGCCCGCGCCATGCCCGAATATAAGGAAGAGATCGTCAAGTCGGGCGCCGACGACATCATCGGGTCCTCGCTCTTCACCGGCGTCTACGGCAACTATCTCAAGGGCTCGATCCGCAATGCGGGCATGGACCCCGACACGCTGCCCGAGGCCGATCCCTCGAGCATGAACTTCGGCGGCGCCAAGGCGTGGAAGGACATCTGGGGTTCGGGCCAGGGCATCGGCGCGGTCAAGGAAATCGTGGGGGCCGGCGAACGCGTCGCGCAGCTCGCCGAGGAATATGCCGCCGCCAAGGCGAGGCTCTGCGCCTAGAAGGTTCGAGAGCGCGGCCTAGCCGCCGAGCAGGTCGCGCTCGAGCCGCCCCATCAGCGCCCGCGCGGGGCTTTGCATCGGCGTCGGCTCATGCTCGTTCTCGTCGAGCCGCTTCACGCGCGCATACAGGTCGGCGCTGTCGCTGATAAGCCGCTGCGCCGGTTCGGGAAGGCCGGGAAGCAGTTCCTCGTCAGGCGGGTTGGCATGGCCGAGCCGGCGGTCCTGTACCGCGCTCGCGCCGCGCGCGATCTCGCCGCTCTCGACCGCTTTCTGCGTGAGGAGCCAGGCGACGATATGCATGATGCGGGTGGTGACCTTGAGCGACTCGCAGGCAAAGCCGACGCGCTCGCCCGCAGGCAGTTCGGCGCGGTCGCGGCGTCCCTCGGCATCGAAATAGGCGCGCGCCTCGTCGGCCAGCAGCATCGCCTCGTTATAGAGCGCATCGACCAGCCGCGGCGTGATCCGCAGGCTGGCCTCGTCTCCGATCGTCTGTTCGCTGCTCTCGCTCATCCCGTCCATCATGCCAGCAAATCACCGTTTCTCAAACGGTTCGCACCCCCGTCGGCTCCCCCCGCGCCCCGATATGAGACAGGCAGCCGCGCCATCAGGCGATGATGTCGGGGGTATTCTCGTCGCTCACGAGCGCGATCTCGTCCTTCAGCCGCAGCTTGGATTTCTTGAGCCGCGCCAGTTCGAGGCTGTCGGCCTCGCCTTCCGACTCAAGCCGTTCGATCTCCTCGTCGAGGCGTCGATGCTCGTGGCGAAGCGCGGCGAGCAATTGGGCGGGATCGTCATCGTTCATCACCCGCGACCCTAACCCTGCCACAGGGTGGCTGTCACCTCCCGCCCGTCATTATCGCCAGTCCGTTACGGACCCGACGACGAACGGATCGGACAGGGAGGCGACAAAGCCGCGACAATATGGTTTCATGTTCTTTCCTCAACGACTCAAGGAAAGGACGTTCGATGGAACAGGCCCATGTCGAGGCGCTCACCAACAAACATCACAAGCTCGCCGCCCAGATCGAAACGGAGGAGCATCGACCGCAGCCCGACACGGCCCTTATCCAACGTCTCAAGAGAGAGAAACTTCGACTGAAGGACGAGATCCAGGGCCACTAGGCCCCTCGCCACGAAGAAAGGGCCGGCGCTCCCTGGGGAGCTCGGCCCTTTCTCTTTGGCATAGGTGATGAAGCGTCAGTCGGTACGCTCGTCGCGGCTCACGCGCTCGGTGCGCTCGTGCTTTTCCTGCGCTTCCAAGGTCATCGTCGCAATCGGACGGGCTTCGAGGCGCGGCAGCGAGATGGGCTCGCCGGTCACTTCGCAATAGCCATAATCGTCAGCATGAAGGCGACGGATGGCGGCATCGATCTTGGCGATGAGCTTGCGCTGGCGGTCGCGCGTGCGAAGCTCGAGGCTCCAGTCGGTTTCGCTCGAGGCGCGGTCGGCAAGGTCGGGTTCGCGCAGGCTGTCGATCTGGAGCTGCGCCATGGTCGCGCGGCTTTCCTCGACGATCGATTCCTTCCAGGCCTTCAGCTTGCCGAGGAAGTAGGCCTTGTGCTTGGCGCACATGAACTCTTCGTCGTTGCTGGGCCGATAGTCCTCCTCGAGAACGATCGTGTCGAACTTGGGTTCGCCGTTAAGGTCGTGAAGCGCTGTAGCCAAAATATCCCTCCCCGATAGTCACACAAGCCATCGCTGCCGCGACAGGCCAACTATCACGGCCGGCGAGGGCAAATTTCTGTCGACATTCCCAATAGTTAGGGGGAATGCCTCAGCCCCGAGGGCCGTGTACATAAACAGGCCTTAATTAACAAGCGCTGACATCGCGCGGCAGTTCGATACGCGACTCTTGTTGCCACCCTGTTGCACGAGGGTCACATCGAAAAGACGCCACTATTCCGAGACTTGCCGCTTGCCAGCCAGACCGCGAGGCCGGACAAGGGGGCATGCGCATCCTTCTCACCAATGACGACGGTATCCACGCCCCGGGACTCGATATCCTCGAACGAATCGCCGCCCCGCTGGCCAGCGAACTGTGGATCGTCGCCCCCGCCGAAGAGCAATCGGGTGCCGGGCACAGCCTGACGCTCCACCAGCCGCTCAGGATCCGCAAGCATGGCGAGAAGCGCTATTCGGTCACCGGCACGCCGACCGATGCGGTCATGCTGGCGCTCGGCCAGCTCATGAAGGACTGCCGCCCCGACCTCATCCTGTCGGGCGTCAACCGCGGCGCCAATCTCGGGGAGGACGTGACCTATTCGGGCACTGTCTCGGCGGCGATGGAAGGCGCGCTGGCGGGCGTGCCCGCGATCGCGCTCAGCCAGTGCTCGATGGCGCCCGGCACCAGCGACGGGGTGCGCTGGGAAGCGACCGAACAGCATGGCGAAGCGGTGCTGCGCCAACTCGCCAGCGCGCCGATCCCGCCGCGCACCCTCGTCAACGTCAATTTCCCGCCGGTCCCCGCCGCCGACGTGCGCGGCGTCAAGGTCTGCAGCCAGGGCTTTCGCGACTATTCGCGGCTCAAGATCGTCGAGCGCACCGACCCGCGCGGCTTTCGCTATTATTGGTTCGGCACGGGCGAGACGATCGAGACGCCGGGCCACCGCACCGACCTCGAGGTCGTCGCCGACGGTTATGTCGCGGTCACTCCGCTCCACCTCGACCTCACCGACCGCGACCGGCTCGCGGTGCTGGCGGACCGGTTCGACTAGGTCGAGAGGAAGTCCACCTCATGCCCCTCGAGCCGCACCGCGGTGAGGCGCCCGCTGGCATAGCAGCCCGTGTCGATGGCGATGCGGTTCTTCTTCTTCTGCGGCTTCTCGGTGACCGTATGGCCGTGGACGACGCGCACGCCATGATCGGCCTTCGATGACAGGAATTCCTCGCGGATCCAGACGAGGTCGCGCTTCTTCTGCTTCTCGATGGGCACGCCGGGACGGATGCCGGCATGGACGAACAGATAATCGCCGATCTGCTTGTGCGTCTTTAGCGAGCGGAAAAAGTCGAGATGCGCATCGGGCACATGTTCGGCGATCAGCTTCTTGATAGAGGGCACGTTGAACAGGTCGCGCTTGGTGACCCCGTAGCTCTCCATCGTCTGGATGCCGCCATAAGCGAGCCAGCCCAGTGCCTTGCCTTCCGCAGCCTCGAGCATCGCCGCTTCATGGTTGCCGAGGAGGAAATGCGCGTTGGTGCCGGGCAAATCGCCCCCCACCAGCCGCTCGATGACCCCCGCACTGTCGGGACCGCGGTCGATATAGTCGCCGAGGAAGACGAGCGTGGACTTGCCCTTGTGGCCGCGCAAGTCATCGGCAATCCGTCCAAGCAGCTTGTCGAGCGGCTTGGCGCAGCCATGCACATCGCCGATCGCATAGATGCGCCGCCCCTCCTTGAGCGGGGCGGGACGCACTTTGTCGTTACGCAGCAGACGGGACAGTTTCGCCATGCGCCGAACATGGAGCGACCCTTTCGCCGACGCAACGCTTAACCATATGGAAACCCTGAGGGTGTCTTGCCCCCGGGCGGCCCAACGCCTATGCGGGCGCCGACGGGTTGAAGCCCCCCCCACCCTCAAGGAGTACCACTGTGAAGATCGTCGTCATCGGAACCGGCTATGTCGGTCTCGTCTCGGGAGCATGTTTTGCCGATTTCGGTCACCAGGTGACCTGTGTCGACAAGGACCCCAAGAAGATCGAGATGCTCGAGCGCAACGAGATGCCGATCTGGGAACCGGGTCTCGACAGCCTCGTCGAATCGAACGTGAAGAAGGGTCGCCTCCACTTCACCACCGAACTGGCCCCCGCGCTTCCCGACGCCGACGCCGTCTTCATCGCGGTGGGCACGCCCTCGCGTCGCGGCGATGGCCATGCCGACCTCACCTATGTCTATGCCGCGGTGAAGGAACTGGCCGAGACGCTCGACCATCCGGTGGTCGTGGTCACCAAGTCGACCGTGCCCGTCGGCACCGGTGACGAGATCGAGAAGATCCTCAAGGACAATGGCGCGCCCGAGGGCTGCACCGTGGCCTCCAACCCCGAATTCCTGCGCGAAGGCGCGGCGATTGCCGACTTCAAGCATCCCGACCGCATCCTCATCGGCGCCAATGACGACAGCGCCCGTGACGTGCTGCGCGAGATCTACCGCCCGCTGTTCCTCAACAAGGCCCCGATGCTCTTCACCTCGCGCCGCACGGCCGAGCTGACCAAATATGCCGCCAACGCCTTCCTTGCGACCAAGATCAGCTTCATCAACGAGATGGCCGACCTGTGCGAGGCCGTCGGCGCCGACGTCCAGGACGTCGCCCGCGGCATCGGCCTCGACAATCGCATCGGCCCGAAGTTCCTTCACGCCGGCCCCGGCTATGGCGGCAGCTGCTTCCCCAAGGACACGCTCGCCCTCCTCAAGATCGCCGAGGATGCGGGTGTCGACAACCAGATCGTCAATGCCGTCGTGAAGGTCAACGACGACCGCAAGAACGGCATGGCCGGTCGCGTCGAGAAGGCGCTCGGTGGCTCGGTCGACGGCAAGACCGTCGCGGTCCTCGGCCTCACCTTCAAGCCCAACACCGACGACATGCGCGATGCGCCGTCGATCCCGCTCGTCAACATGCTCAAGGAAAAGGGCGCCGACGTGCGCGTCTTCGATCCGGTCGGCATGGACATGGCGCGTCCGCACATGCCCGAGGGCCTGCACTGGGCCGCCGATGAAAATGACGCCATCAAGGGTGCCGACGCGCTCGTGATCGTCACCGAGTGGGATGAATTCCGAGCGCTCGACCTCGATGCCGCGCTGGAAGCGATGAACGGCAACGTGCTCGTCGACCTGCGCAACATCTACGGCCGCGCCGAAGCCGAACGCGCCGGCTTCTCCTACACGCCCATCGGTCGCTAGGCGGCCAGCCGCGTCAGGCGCGCGGGGCTTCGAGTTCGAAGAGCGGTATCGCCACCTCGAAGCCCTGCCCGTCGGCGTCGATCATCTGGTAGCTGCCCTGCATCGAGCCGGTCGCGGTATCGAGCGGGCAGCCCGAGACATAGTCATGGCTTTGGCCCGGCGCGATGACCGGCATCTCGCCGACCACCCCGTCGCCCTTCACCTCGGCGGTGATGCGATCGCCATCCTCGATGATCCAGTGGCGGCTGATCAGCTGCACCGGCTTGTCGCCATGGTTCTCGATCCGGACATGATAGGCCCAGAACCAGCGCTTGTCCGATGGCGATGACTGTTCGGGCATATAGTTGACCGACACGCGCACGGTGATCGCCCCCGTCGTCGCCGCGTAGGGAAAGAGGGCTTCGAGCATCCCGCTGGTCGGCAGATCGGTCATGGGGTGAGGCTAGGCGAGGCCGGCCGCCCGGCGCAAGCGCGAAACGAGCCGCCCCCTTGCCTCCAGCACCTCGAAGGCGCGGTCCGTAAGGAGATCGCGCTCGAGGAAATGGCCAGATAGCGCCAGCCCGTCGAATACCGCCTCCCACTCCCCGCGCCCGCCCTCGACGAGGAAGGCGGGGAGCGGCAGCAGCTTGCCCGCATAGGGCTCGGCTGCCGCCGCGCTCACGGCACGGCCCGAGCGCGGGCTCACCGCGACGAGATGGTCGTTTTCGCCGGTCACCGCGCAGGCCGACAGGTCGAGCCCGTAGCCAAGCTCGGCAAGCAGCAGCAGTTCGTAGCGCACCAGCGCGCTCGCCCAGTCGCGCGCGCTGCCCGCGCTCTCGATCGCGCCGAGCACCCCGCCCAGTGCCGCATGGAGGGCGGGATAGGGCTGGCGCTCGGGCAAGGCCGTGGCGGTCAGCGCACTCAGCCATTCGATGGCGGCGGCGGGCAGCGGCTCGCCGAGCAGCCCGCCGCGTGACCGGGTGAGTTCGAGGCTGGCCTGCGGCAGTTCACTCTCGCTCCGCGCGCTCAACTCGGCGGCGACCTCGTTCCCTGCCAGCAGAAGCGGCCCCATGCGCCGGCCATGCGCGCCGCGCACATAAGCGGCGAGCAGCCCTTCCTCCGCCGACAGCATTCGCACGATCGCGCCGCGCTCGCCATGGCTGCGCACCGAGAGCAGGATGGCGTCGAGCCGCTTCCTCATGCGCCCCGCTCAGCCACGCGGATGGAAATAGTCGTAGATCTGGCGCGCCATGCCCGAGGAAATACCGGGCGCGCGTTCGAGGTCCTCGAGCGCCGCCGACTTGACTGCCTTGGCAGTGCCGAAATGCATGAGGAGCTGGCGCTTTCGCGTCGGGCCGATCCCCGGCACCTCGTCGAGCGTCGAGCCGGTAAAACTCTTGGCGCGCTTCTGGCGGTGCGAGCCGATGGCGAAACGGTGCGCCTCGTCGCGCAGCCGCTGGAGGTAGAAGAGCAAGGGCGCGTTGGGTGCGAAGGTGATCTCGCGCCCGCCCGGCAAATGGAAAACCTCGCGCCCCGCATTACGGTCGGGGCCCTTGGCGACACCGACCACGGGCACGTCTTCGACGCCGGCTTCCTCCATGATCTCCATCACCGCCGACAATTGCCCCTTGCCGCCGTCGATCAGGAGGAGGTCTGGCCAGTCGCCCTTCTCGCGGTCGGGATCTTCCTTCGCCAGGCGGGCGAAGCGGCGGGTCAGCACTTCCTTCATCATGCCGAAATCGTCCCCGGGGGTGATGTCGGACTTGATGTTGAACTTGCGATAATTGTTCTTCCTGAAGCCTTCGGGGCCCGCGACGATCATCGCGCCGACCGCATTGGTCCCCATGATATGGCTGTTGTCATACACCTCGATGCGCTCGGGCGGCTCGGGCAGCTCGAAGGTCTCGGCCAGCTCGCGCAGCAGCTTTGCCTGCGTCGTCGTCTCGGCCATGCGCCGGTCGAGCGCCTCGGCGGCATTGCGCTGCGCCTGTTCCATCAGCTTGCGCCTCGGCCCCCGCTGCGGTTTGGACAGCGTCACCTTGCGCTCTGCCCGCTCGCCCAGCGCCTCGCTCATCAGCGCGGCCTCCTCGAGATCGCGGTCGATCAGGATGGTCTTGGGCGGCGGCACTTCCTCGTAGAATTGCATCAGGAAATCGCTCAACACCTCTTCCTCGCTCAAGCCCTCGACATGGGTCGGGAAGAAACTGCGGTGCCCCCAATTCTGCCCGCCGCGGATGAAGAAGGCCTGCACGCAGATGCTCGACGCCTTGCTCGCCAGCGCGAACACGTCGGCATCGCCCAGTCCCTCGGCATGAACGGTCTGCGAACCCTGGATATAGGTGAGCGCGCGAAGGCGGTCGCGATAGATGGCGGCGAGTTCATAATCCTGTTTCTCGGCCGCTTCGGCCATCGCTGCCCCGAGCTTCTTCTGCACGCCCGTCGACTTGCCGCCAAGGAACAGCTTCGCATCCTCGACCAGCTCGGCATAATCCTCCTCGGTGATGCGCCCCACGCAAGGCGCCGAACAGCGCTTGATCTGGTAGAGGAGGCAGGGCCGGTCGCGCCCGCGCATGAAACCGTCCGAACAGCTCCTCAGGAGGAACAGCTTCTGCAAGGCATTGAGCGTATTGCGCACCGAGCCGGCGCTGGCGAAGGGCCCGTAATATTGCCCCTTGGTCCGCCGCGCCCCGCGATGCAGCCGCACCTGCGGGAAGTCGTGATCCTCGCGCAAGAGGATGAAGGGGAAGCTTTTGTCGTCGCGCAGCAGCACATTGTAGGGCGGGCGGAAACGCTTGATCAGCTGCGCCTCGAGCAGCAGCGCCTCGGCCTCGGTCCGCGTCGTGACGATGGTCATCGAGCGCGTCTGCGCCACCATGCGCTGGAGGCGCTTGGTGAGCCGCGCAACCTGCGTGTAATTGGTAACGCGGTTCTTCAATGCCCGCGCCTTGCCCACATAGAGCACGTCGCCGCGCGCATCGAGCATGCGATAGACGCCGGGGCGGACCGGCAGCGTCTTCACCACGTTGCGGATCGCGGCCACCCCCGCCTCGATGTCGGGCTGGCCCGCGCCCTTGACGGTCTTCACCGCCGCCTTCTCGTCGAAGCGCGTCTTGCTGTCGGGACTATCGGGACGGTCGGCCTTGCTCACGCGCTAGAGATAGGAGTTTTCGGATAGTGATGCGACCCCCCTAGGACATCACCTGATAATGTTCGTGGACGATCTCTTTCGAGATCTTGCCCTCGCGCATGTGGAAGACATGGAGCAGGCGAAGCTTCACCCGGTCGCCGATCTCGGCGGGGACATTCTCCATGCCATGGCCGACGAGCCGGAAGCGCACGATCATCTCGTCGAACACGCGGTTGTGGCTGGCGAACCGCTCGATCGGCTCGAGCTCGACCTCGTCCATCGAGGCGAAGGTCGCACGATATTTGTCGGCAATGAGCTGCTTGCCGACATAGCGCAGCCCCCGCACGGGAAAGAGCTGTTCGACATCGTCGGTGTAGAGATCGAGGATCGCATCGGGGTCACGCGCCTCGTTCGCGATATGCTGCTCGACCACGTCGAGATTGTGCGAAACATGATCCATGACAGCGACCCCTGTTGTGTGAGGGGCATATAGACAGACTGTCTGTCTTTTGGCAAGAGGGCAGGATGAGCAGCGGGAAACAGGGACAGGACGAGCGCCTCGGGCGACTGCTGAGCCGGTTGAACCAGCAATGGCAGGACGCGACCTATCGCGCGATCGCCGAGGCGGGTCACCCCGACATCCGCCCTGCCCACTCGCCGATCTTCCGGCTGCTCGGCGAGGAAGGCGCGCGGGTGGTCGATCTTGCCGCGCGCTCGGGCCTCACCAAACAGAGTATCGCCTATCTCGTCGCCGACCTCGAGAAGGCGGGCTATCTCGAAAGCACAGCCGATCCCGCCGACGCCCGCGCGCGGCTGATCCGCTACACCGACAGGGGCCGCGCCGCCGAGGCCGAACTGGCGCGCATCAGTCGCGGGCTCGAGGAGGAAGCGTCGCAGCGCGTGGGCAGCGACCGGCTCGCCGCGGCCAAGGCCGTCCTGCGCGAGATCCTCGGGCAGGCCTAGGCGCCCAGCCCCTCGAGCATGAAGGCGAAGATCACGCCGAGGGCGGCGGCGATGCCGACCATGTGCCATTTCTCGCGATAGGCGCGCGGGAAGACCTCGATGGCGAGGCTGGCGATTACTGCGCCGGCGGCAAAGCAGCGGATTGCCGTCAGCCAGGCCGGCGCGACGCCTTCGAGGAGGATGTTGCCCGCCGCTGCCGCCACGAAAAGGAGGAGCGCGGTGCCGCTCCACAAGAGGAAGACACTGCGCGGCTTGCGCCCGCCCGCCACCATCTCCTTCGCACCGCCCGCGGCCTCGGGTAGGTTGGAGAGGAGGATCGAACCGGCCAGCGCGGCGACTTCCTCGGGACCCGCACCGATCATCGCCACGCCCAGCGCAAGGTTTTCCGGCACGCCGTCGAGCGTGATCGACAGGAGCAGCCCTGCCCCGTCGTCACTGTCCTTGTCCTTGTCGAGCAGGGCGTCGAAAAACACGAACACCCCGGCGCCCGCCAGCACGGAGGCCGCGGCGATCCAAGGCGTCTGCGTTTCGAGCGCCGGCTCGATCATTTCGTTGACGACCGAGACGAGCAGCGCCCCGCCCGCCAGCGCGACAAGGAAGCTCTCGGTCCGCGTGCCGAGCTTGCCATAGACGCCCCAGGCGGCGCCGATGATGAGCGCGCCCGACACCACGAGGACGACGAGCAGCATCATCAACATCGGCAGCCTCCGCGCGGGTTCGGGAGGCTTATCCTACCGCCCGGGCGCAGGATTGGCCAATCGCCGGCCTAGCCGTCGTCGCCCCAGACGCGGACCCAGTCGACATACATGTAGGGCTCACCGCGCTGGATCGCCTCGACGGTTTCCTGCGGCAGGCCGTAATAGGGTTCGGTGATCTCGTTGACCTTCCACGGATAGACACCGCCCACCGCGAAGTTGAGGATGAGATATTTGGGATTGTCGTAGGACCAGCGCCCCATTTCCTCGATCTCGGGCTTGGTGATGGTCCAGTAATGCGCGTCATCGACATAGAAGCGGATCTCGGTCGGCTCCCACTCGACGGCATAGACCTGCCAGTCGGTGACATCCTCGCCATCCTCGAAATAGTAGCGCTTCACCGGCGCATCCTCGCCCGAATAGCCGGGCCCATGGACCGCCACGCCGATCCAGCTCTTGTCGCCGACATATTCGAGAATGTCGATTTCGCCCGTATCGGGCCATTGGCCGTTGCCGAGCAGCCACCAGGCAGGCCAGACGCCGACATGGTCGGTCATCTTGATGCGCGCCTCGGCGCGGCCATAGGCGAAGTCGAAATGGCCCTTGGAATTGATGCGGCCCGAGACGAAGTCGGCCTTGCGGCGCTCGCTATTCTCGGCACCCTCGCGATATTCGGGCTTGAGGACCAGCACACCGTCCTCGGCGCCCTCGACCCCGTCCTTGAAGCTGATCACGCCGGGCTCGTCGACATAGACCTGGAGCTCGTCATTGACCCAGAAGTCGGGCCCCTCGACATTCCACTTGGTACGGTCGAGCGAGGGCGCGTCGAAATCGTCCTCGAACAGGAGCGCGGGATAGTCGTCGCTCGGCGCGGCAGGCGCTTTGTTGGCGGGATCGCAGGCGGCGAGCGCGATGCTGGCGGCGGCGATGGCGAGGCAGGTCTTGGCGCGGATCATGGGGCTTCCTACTCATGTGAACGTTCACAAGAGCCGTCATGCCCAATTTTTTCGCGCTTGCCTAGGCCGCCTTGCTGGGCATCTCGACGCCTTCGAGGAGCCATTGCACCGCTGCCTGTGCGTGCAGCTGCGTCGTGTCATAGACGGGCATGACATTGGCGCGCGCATCGACCGCGAGGCAGAGTTCCGTGCAGCCCAGCACGATGGCCTCGGCGCGCTGCTTATCGAGCTCGGTGATCATGGTCTTGAGTTCGCGCTGGCTGCTGCGCGAGACGCGCCCCTGCACCAGCTCGTCGAAGATGATGCGGTCGATCTGGTCGATCCAGTCGGGGCGCAGCGCCATGACCTCGAGCCCTGCCGCCTCGTATCGCTCGCGCGCGAACGACTCGGTCATCACGTGGCGCGTGCCGAACAGCGCGATGCGGCGGCGGCCATCCGCTTTGAGCCGCGCGATGGTGGGGTCGGCGATGTGGAGCAACGGCAATCCGGTCGCCTCGATCACCGCGGGGCCATAGCGATTGGTGGTGTTGGAGGCGATGAGGATCGCCTCCGCGCCGCCCGCCGCGAGCCGTTCGCCCGCCGCCACGATCAGCGCCTCGGCCTCGTCGGTGCGCCCGGCCCGCTGGAGCGCGGCATAGGGGGCAAGGTCGATGCTCTCGATCATGAGCGGCGCCGAATGCAGCCCGCCGAGCGCCCGCGCGACCCCCTCGTTGATGTAGCGATAATAGAGCGCGGTCGAGTTCCAGCTCGTCCCGCCAATGATGCCCAGCTTGCGCAAGATGGCGCCCTCCCACGACCCCGACAGCCGGGGCACCGGCTGGGGGCTTTAACCCAGTAAGCGTTTGATCAGGCAACCTTTATTCACGGCCCCGTCCGATTCCGGCAAGACATTTTTTACCATGTCGACAGGCCGAGCCTCCACGGCGACGAGCCGAGCCGGCCTAGTCGAGGTTCTTGACGATTTCCTCGACCATCTTCTTGGCGTCCGACAGGAGCATCATGGTGTTGTCGCGGAAGAAGAGCTCGTTCTCCACCCCCGCATAGCCCGCCCCGCCCATCGAGCGCTTGATGAAGAGCGTGGTGCGTGCCTTCTCCACGTCAAGCACGGGCATGCCGTAGATCGGCGAGGACTTGTCGGTCTTGGCCGCGGGGTTGGTGACATCGTTCGCGCCGATCACGAAGGCGACATCGGCCTGCGCGAACTCGGAGTTGATGTCCTCCAGCTCGAACACCTCGTCATAGGGCACGTTGGCTTCGGCCAGCAGCACGTTCATATGCCCCGGCATGCGGCCGGCGACGGGGTGGATGGCATATTTCACCTCGACGCCCTTCTCCTTGAGCATGTCGCTCATCTCGCGAAGGACGTGCTGGGCCTGCGCCACCGCCATGCCATAGCCCGGCACGATGATGACCTTGTCGGCTTGGCTCAGGAGGAAGGCGGCATCCTCGGCGCTGCCCGACTTGTAGGGACGGTCGATGGCGGGGCCCTTGTCGCCGCCGCCCGAGCTGTCCTGGCCGAACCCGCCCGCGATCACGCTGATGAAGCTGCGGTTCATCGCCTTGCACATGATGTAGCTGAGGATCGCGCCCGAGGAGCCGACGAGCGCGCCGGTGATGATCATCGCGCTATTGCCGAGCGTGAAGCCCATCGCCGCGGCAGCCCAGCCCGAATAGCTGTTGAGCATCGAGACGACCACCGGCATGTCCGCGCCGCCGATCGGGATGATCAGGAGGAAGCCGACCGCGAAGGCGGCGACGAGGATGATCCAGAAAAGCGGGCTCTCCCCTGCCCCGCCGGCGCCCGACAACGCGAACAGCACGGTCATGACGATGATCGCGGCGATCGTGCCGAGGTTGATGACGTGCCGCGCGGGCAGGAGGATGGGCGCGCCGGACATCGAGCCGTTCAATTTGGCAAAGGCGATGACCGACCCCGAGAAAGTGATCGCGCCGATCGCCGCGCCCAAGGCCATCTCGATGCGGCTGACGGTGAGGATCTGCCCTCCCGCGTCGAGCAGGCCGAAGGCGCCCGGGTTGACGAAGGCAGCGGCCGCCACCAGCACGGCGGCGAGGCCGACGAGGCTGTGGAAGGCCGCGACCAGCTGCGGCATCGCGGTCATGGCGATGCGCCGCGCGACGGTAAGGCCGATGGCACCGCCGATGGCGATGGCGATGAGGATTTCGATCAGGCTGGCGATCTCGTGGGTGACCAGCGTGGTGATCATCGCGATGGCCATGCCGGCCATGCCGTACATGTTGCCGCGGCGGCTGCTCTCGGGGGAGGACAGGCCGCGCAGGGCAAGGATGAAGCAGACGCCAGCGACCAGATAGGCGAGCATGACCCAGGCGGGCGCGGCCGCCGCACCGGCGGCAAGGAGCATCGCGATCATCACTTGCGATCCTTCTTCTTGTACATCGCCAGCATGCGCTGGGTGACGGCAAAGCCGCCAAAGATGTTGACGCTGGCGAGCACGACCGCGGCCAGCCCGAGCCATTTGGCGAGCGGGCTGCCCGCGGCGGCGGCGGCGATGAGCGCGCCGACGATGATCACCGATGAAATTGCGTTGGTCACCGCCATCAGCGGCGTGTGGAGGGCCGGTGTCACCGACCAGACGACATAATAGCCGACGAAACAGGCGAGCACGAAAATCGACAGGATGGAAATGAAGTCCATGGCCCTCCCCCTATTGGTGACCCGACCATGGCAAGGCGTGGCGCGCCTGTCGAGGGTCGTAATGGCCCCGTCCCGATCCCCGCCTGCGCTGGACGTTTACTCCACTTCGGATGGTTAACCGGAGCAAGGTTTCCGATTTGATAACCTTTCGCGCGTTATACAGGCGCAACCTCAAGGGGAGCCGAATGATGAAACGCGCCATCGACAGCGCAAGACAGGGCCGGGGCAAGGCGCCCAAGCTGTTCGGCTGGACCCTGTTCTTCGGTCTCGTCTGCGGTCTCATCGGCCTCGGCCAGCCGCTCGAGGATTTCGCGCGGACGGTGCGCAACCACGCCCACCCGACCGAGGCGAGCGGCGATATCGTCGTCGTCGCCATCGATCGGAAGAGCATCGAGGAAATCGGTGCCATGCCGTGGCCGCGGGGCAATTACGGGCGTCTTGTCAACGAGGCCAATGCCCTCGGTGCCAAGGAAATCTACTTCGACATCATCTTCGCGGGCCGCACGAGCGCCGAAGAGGATGCGGCGTTCCGCGAAGCCCTGTCGGGCTCGGACAATGTGATCCTCGCGGCCAACAGCATCTTCAAACGGCAGGACGAACGCGACCTTCTTCACCTGCCCCACGACCAGTTCCGCAGCGCCGCGCGGATCGGTTCGATCAACGCGCGCTTCAACTTCCAGACCGCCGTCTGGGATCTCGCGCTGGCCAGCGAGATCGACGGTCGCAAGGTTCCCACCTTCGCTGCCAGCCTCGCCGGCGTCGACGGGCCAGTCGATAAGCTGTTCCCGATCGACTATTCGGTCGAATTCGGGAGCATCCCCGTCATCAGTGCGATCGACCTCATCGAGGGCCGCGTTGCCGACGAGGCGGTGCGCGGCAAGAAACTGATCGTCGGCATCACGCCGCTCCACCTCGGCGACCAGGTCTTTATCCCCGGCGTCGGGCGGCGCGGCGGTGTCTTCGTCCAGGTCATCGCGGCGGAAACGCTCCTCAAGGGCGTGCCGAGCGACTTCGGCTGGCTACCTGGGCTCGTGATCGCAGCCATCCTGCTTGGCATCGCCTGCTTCCACCCGCGCACGCGCTATCGTTTCATCGCTCTTGGCAGCGGTGTCATCGCCCTGCCCGGCGTCGCCTTCCTGCTCGAGACACGCCGCGTCTTCTTCGACATCATGCCCGGCCTCCTCATGCTGGTAATCGCGGGCAGCATCCTGCTCTACCGCTTCTATAAGAACCGTGGTTTCGTGAACAATCTCACCGACCTGCCCAACCTCGCCGCGCTGCGCGCCGACAAGGCGGGCAAGTCCAAGCCGCTGATCGCCGCCAAGGTGCACAATTATGCCGAGATCGCCTCGACGCTGAATGCCGAGGGCGAGAAGCGCCTCGTCGAACAGATCGTCGCGCGTCTCGCGCTCGGCCGGCAGGACGGCTTCAAGCTGTATCAGGGCGACGAGGGCATCTTTGCCTGGTTCGTCGATGGCGACATCGCCATCTCGCATCATCTCGAAGCCTTGCACGCCCTCTTCCGCACGCCCGTGCGGATCGACCACCAGCCCTATGACATTGCCATCAGCTTCGGCGTCGAGATGGGCTCGGGCCGCACCACCGCGAGCCGCCTCGGCAGCGCGCTGGTCGCCGCCGACGAGGCCGAGAACGAGGCGATCAAGTGGAAGTATCACGATCCCGCCCGCCTCGAGGATGTGCCATGGAAGCTCTCGCTCCTCAGCCAGCTCGACGAGGCCATCGACAAGGGCGAGGTGTGGATCGCGCTCCAGCCCAAACAGGACCTCAAGACCAAGCGGATCGTCAGCGCCGAGGCGCTGGCGCGCTGGACCCACCCCGAGAAGGGCCCCATCAGTCCCGTCGAATTCATCGCCGCGGCGGAGAATAACGACCGCATCTCCAAGCTCACCCATTTCGTCCTCGACGAGGCGGGCAAGGCCGTGCTCGAGCTGCGCAAGCTCGACCCCGACTTCTCGATCGCGGTGAACCTGTCGGCGCGCATGCTCACCAACCACCGCCTCGTCGGCGCGGTGCTGTCGATGCTCGACCGCCACGACCTGCCCGCCGAGGCGCTGACGCTGGAGCTGACCGAAACAGCCGCGCTCGCGGGCTCGGGCGCCGATATCGAGCTGCTCGAACAACTGCGCGCCATCGGTGTGAAGATCTCGATCGACGACTATGGCACCGGCCTGTCGACGCTCGACTATCTCAAGAAGGTGCCGGCCGCCGAGATCAAGATCGACCAGAGCTTCGTGCGCTCGATGCGCGACAACCGCTCCGACCTGATCATGGTGCAGTCGACCATCGCGCTCGCCCATTCGCTTGACCGCAAGGTGGTCGCCGAGGGTGTCGAGGACCGGCAGGTGCTTGAACAGCTTGCCATGCTCGACTGCGACCTCGCGCAGGGCTTCGCCATCGGCCGGCCGATGACGCTCGGCGAGATGCGCCGCCGCCTCGACCGCGAAAAGAAGCGCCGCGTCGCCTGACGACGAGCGTCCTCGGCCCATTTTTCTGACAGGTTGACGATCGCGCTGGCCTCGCGGCGCGGTTTTTTCTGCTGTTCGGCATCGGCCGGCCATCACCCCCAAGCCACTCATTACGTTGCAGGAATTAACCCTCCTGCCGCGCGAATTACTTTGCGCGCCGCCCTATTGCCCCCAAAAATATGGTAAAAACCTTGATAACCTTTTCCATTAGGGTTAACAGAAAGGTCTGTGCGCGGGCTCCTGCGCCTAATTCGAAGGGGATGAAGAATGGCCAAGAACAACACTCAGACCCGTCGTTGGGTCATCTGGGATATCTGGCGTGAACTGATCGGTGGCGGCAATGGCGGCACCGGCGGCGCCGGCTAAAACCAGCCGAAACGCTAAAAAGACTAACCCGGCTTCGGCCGGGTTTTTCTTTGTCTATGAGATGGTTACTGCGCCGTCAGCGATTTCGCCTAGGGCGATGACGGCAGCGCCAGCGCGGGCGCCTCAGCCCATGGCGCGCAGGCGCTCGTGGACGATCTCGCCGCCCCGGGTCAGCCGGATACCGGCGACGATCTCGTCTTCCTCGGGCAGCACGAGGTGCCCCGAATCACCCGCCGACTCGGCGTCCGGCTCGCCGCCCTCGGGCGTGAAGGCGAGGATGAAATTGGCAAGGTTGCGCGAAAAGAGCGCCGCCGCATCGCCCGCGAGGCTGCGTGAAAGCTGCACCGCGCCGACGATCTTCACGCCATGGCGCTCGGTGACCTGGCCCGCGACGCAGCCCTCCACATTGCCCCCCGCCTCGGCGGCAAGGTCGACGATGATGCTGCCCGGCTTCATCGCGGCGAGCTGTTCATCGCTGATCAGCCGCGGCGCGGGGCGCCCCGGGATGAGCGCGGTGGTGATGACCACGTCCTGTTTGCCGATATGGTCGGACACCAACGCGGCCTGCGCTTGTCTATATTCCTCGGTGGTCTCGCCGGCATAGCCGCCCGCGCCCTCGCCCTCGATCCCCTCGACATCCTCGACGAAGATCGGCTTGGCACCGAGTGACTGGATCTGTTCCTTCGTCGCCGAACGCACGTCGGTCGCGCTGACTTGCGCACCCATGCGCTTGGCGGTCGCGATCGCCTGCAGCCCGGCCACGCCGACCCCCATGACGAAGACCTTCGCGGGGCTCACCGTGCCTGCCGCGGTCATCATCATCGGGAAGGCGCGCTCGTAGAGCGAGGCGGCGTCGACCACCGCCTTGTAGCCCGCAAGGTTCGACTGCGAGGACAGGATGTCCATCGACTGCGCGCGCGTGATGCGCGGCATCCATTCCATCGCCAGCGCCTCGAGCCCGAGGCCCGCATAGCCGCCGATCTCGGCGCCGCGACTGTCGGGCGCCATCGCGCCGACCAGGAAGGCACCCTTCTTGGCACCTTTCAGCTCGGCGGGGTCGGGCCCCATGACGGTCAGGATGATGTCGCCGCTGCTCACGGCGTCGGGACGCGACACGATGGTCGCGCCTGCCTCCTCATAGGCGGCATCGGACACGCCGGCTCTTTGCCCGGCGCCCTGCTCGATCACCACCTCATACCCCTTGGCGGCCAGCTTCTTGACCGTTTCGGGAATGGCGGCGACGCGGGGCTCGTCCGCGCCCTCCTTGAGGACGGCGATTTTCATCAATTGGCGATGATGATCATCACGAGGATGACAATGGGCACCACGAGGATGATCGACCACTTGAGCAGGTTGAGGAAGTGGCTCCAGGTCGCGCGGTGCGCCGGATAGTCCATTTCAGTCGCGGTCGGATATTTCTTGTCGGCCATGATGTCCCTTTGTCGCAACAGGTGCGGAATAAATTCTTCCCCGCCTTCTAAGCGCGCCGCGCGGCCGCCGACAAGCCCCTTGCCAAGCTCTTAACCCCTATTTCATCGTCTCCCGCTAGGACTGGGGGTCCAACGGGAGGAATGTCCATGCGCGAACCGACGGTGCGATCGCTGCTTCTGGTCGATTCGAATGCCGATGAACGTCGGCTCGTCTCGACGGTTGCCCAGCGTGCGGACTGGATGGTGGTCGGTGCCGCCGACCTCGAGACCGCGACTGGGCTCCTGCAGGGCCCGCACGGCCGCGAGGTGCGTGCCGCGATCCTGTCGAGCTGGGACAGCGCCACCGGCCCGCGCCTCCTCGAGGCGCTGCGCGAGGAGCGGCCTGACCTGCCCGTCATCGTACTGGCCGACGAAGGCTCGGTCGAACTGGCGGTCGACGCCATGCGCGCGGGTGCCTCCGACTATCTGTCCAAGCCCGTCGCGCCCGAGCGCCTGCTCGAAGCGCTCAACACCCATGCCGACCGCCGGCGCCCCGGCGGCGAACTCGCGCCTTTGTCCGAAAAACTCGACGTCGAGCTGAGCCTCGAGCAACTGGTCGGCGCCGCGCCGCAGTTCCGGTCGGCGCTCGCGGTTGCCGCCAAGGCCGCGCGCAACCGCCTCCCCGTCCTCATCGTCGGCGAACCCGGCACCGGCAAGGAGAGCTTTGCCCGCGCCATCCACCAGGCGAGCCTGCGCGCCCGCGGCCCGCTCGTCCCGCTCGACGCCAAGCTGGTCAGCGAAAAGTCGATCGACAGCGAGTTGTTCGGCCATGTCGCGGGAGCCTTCCCCGGTGCCTTTTCCGAAAAGACCGGGCGCCTGTGCGAGGCCAATGAAGGCACGCTCCTCGTCAAGAATATCGCCCGCCTGCCCGCCGAGACGCAGAATGCGCTCGACCGCACGCTGGCCACCGGCGAGGTGCGCCCCGTCGGCTGCAACGGCTCGTCCAGCGTCGACGTGCGCCTGATCGCCACCTCGAACCGTCCTCTGCCCGCCGACTTCGACACGCGCCTCAAGGACCGCGTGGAAAATACGGTCGTCATCCTGCCGCCGCTGCGCGAACGGTCGAGCGACATCCCCGCCCTCGCCCGTCATTTCCTCGCCCGCATCGCCGAGCAGCCGGGCATGCGCCCGTTGTCGATCGGCAATGACGCGCTCGCGGTGCTGATGCGCTACGGCTGGCCCGGCAATTTGCGCCAGCTCGGCAGCGTCCTGTTCCGCGCCGCGGTCGCCTGCGAGGGCAACAGCCTGACCGCCGACGATTTCCCGCATATCGCCATCCAGTCGCGCTTCACCGGTCGCAAGTCGGACGCGCGCACCGAGTTGTCGAAGGCGAGCAGCGACCAGGCACTCGCGGGCGCCGGTCCCGTCACCATCTTCGATGACGACGGCCATATTCGCACCTTGTCCGACATCGAGGCCGATCTCATCCGCCTCGCCATCGGCCATTATCGCGGGCGCATGACCGAGGTGGCGCGCCGTCTCGGCATCGGTCGCTCGACGCTCTATCGAAAACTTGGCGACCTCGGGATCGACACCGCCGCCTGAGCGCCCTAGCCCTTGAGGCCATGACCCGCATCCTCATCACCGGCGCCGCCTCCGGGATCGGCAAGGCCTGCGCCGCGCATCTTGCCGCCAAGGGCGCGCGGCTTGTCCTCACCGACCTCGAGCCGATCGTGCCGCCCTTGGGCGATCACGTCATACTGCAGGGCGATGTCGCCGATCCCGCCTTCTGGGAGGCCGCCGACCTCGGCGCGCTCGATGGCGCGATCGTGAACGCCGGTGTCGGCACCGCCGCTCCCATCGCCCATCTCTCCTTCGAGGAATGGCGCCGCACGATGGCGGTCAATCTCGATGGCGCCTTCCTGACGCTGAAGGCCGCGCTGGCGGCGATGAACGAGGGCGGCAGCATCGTCACCATGAGCTCGGCCAGCGCGCTCAAGGCCTATGCCCACACCGCCGCCTATGGCACCTCGAAGGCCGCGCTCGTCCATCTCACGAAGATCGCCGCGGTCGAGGCGGCAAAGCGCCGCATTCGCGTCAACGCCATCGCGCCGGGCGGGGTCGATACACCGATCTGGAACCCGATGCTCGATCGGGAAAAGGACCGCGACGAACAGATCGCCGCCATGGGCGCGATGGTCCCGCTCGGCCGTTATGCCCGCCCCGAGGAGATCGCAAAGCAGGTCGCCTTCCTCCTGTCGGACGATGCCGCCACCATCACCGGCAGCGTGCTCACCAGCGACGGCGGCGCGGTCCTCTAGAGCGGCAGCTTCGGGGTCAGCGCCTCGTCCTTGAGGCCGCGCCAGACCTTCAGCGCCTGCACCGTCTCGGGTACGTCATGGACGCGGATGATCTGCGCACCTTGATCGGCGGCCTTGAGCGCGAGCGTGAGGCTCCCCCCAAGCCGCTGGTCCGCCGGTGCCTCGCCCGACAATGCACCGATCATGCGCTTGCGGCTCGCGCCCAGCAGCAGCGGGCAACCGAGGCCGTGGAAAGCCGCGAGGCCATTCATCAGCGCAAGATTGTGCTGCACCGTCTTGCCAAAGCCGATGCCCGGATCGAGGATGATGCGCGAGCGTTCGATCCCGCGCTGCTCCGCCCATTGGATGCGATCCTCAAGCCAGAGCCAGATGTCGACCAGCGGATCGTCGTAGGACGGATTGTCCTGCATCACCTGCGGGTCGCCCTGCGCGTGCATCAGCACGACGGGCACATCCGACGCCGCCGCCACTTCGGCCGAACGCTCGTCCCAGCCCAGCGCCGAGACATCGTTGATCATATGCGCGCCGAGCTGGAGCGCGCGTTCCATCACCCCCGCCTTGCGCGTGTCGACCGACACCGCATTGCCGCCCTTCACGAGCCGCTCGATGACGGGCGCGACGCGTTCGACCTCATCGCCTTCCCAAACGGTACGCGCGCCCGGACGCGTGCTCTCGCCGCCCACGTCGAGGATCGCCGCCCCCGCGGTCGCCATGTCGGCACCGGCAAAGCAGGCGGCATCGACCGTGTCATGCTCGCCGCCGTCCGAAAAACTGTCGGGCGTGACGTTGAGGATGCCCATCACGCGCGGCTGGTCGAGCGGGATCGTCCGCTGCCCGAGCTGCAGCGCCGCACGGGGCCGCGTGATCGCCGCCCATTGCGCCGCCATGTCCTCGTCGAAACGATCTTCCACCCCCTCGACCGGCACCAGTTCACTACCCGTCAGGCGATTGGCATCGTCGAGCTCCAGCAGTTCGACGCTGGCGAACCACAGCATGCCGCCCGCGAGCCGCGCGACCTTGCCGTCATGGCCGAAGGGCGCATCGACGAAACCGGTGGGACGGAGGATGGTGCGCGTCATGGCCTAGCCGAGGGTGGCGATATGGCGCTGGCGCAAGAGATCGATGTCCCGCCATTCGCCGTCCACCTCGATCTTCCAGAAGGTCCAGCCGTTGCACGAGGGCGCGCCCTGCACCGTCTTGCCGACCTGGTGGATGGAGCCGGAGATCTCGCCGCAGGTCAGGCTGCCGTCGAGGCCGACCTTGGCCTGCCAGCGCCCCTTGGCGTCCTGCAGGATGGTGCCCGGCTCGATCATGCCATTTTCGACCAGCTGGCCGAAGGCTACGCGCGGGGCCGAGCGCTTCTCGGCGATCATCGTCATCTGGCTCTCATCCAAGGGCATTTCGCCCTCGATCCGCTTCGTCGCGGCCTCGATATAGTCGCGCTCGCGCTCGAGCCCGATCCAGCGGCGGTTGAGGCGTTTGGCCACCGCGCCGGTCGTGCCGGTGCCGAAGAAGGGATCGAGCACGACATCGCCCGGCTTGGTGCAGGCGAGGAGCACGCGATAGAGCAGCGCCTCGGGTTTCTGCGTCGGATGGACCTTGTCGCCCGCATCGTCCTTTAGCCGCTCGCCCCCCGAGCAGATCGGGATCGACCAGTCGGAGCGCATCTGCAGGTCCTCGTTGAGGGCCTTCATCGCGCGATAGTTGAACTTGTATTTCGACTTTTCGGACTTGGCGCACCACAACAGCGTTTCATGGGCATTGGTGAAGCGCGTGCCGCGGAAATTGGGCATGGGGTTGGTCTTGCGCCAGATGATGTCGTTGAGGATCCAGTAGCCCATGTCCTGCAGGATCGCGCCGCAGCGGAAGATGTTGTGATAGCTGCCGATCACCCAGATCGAGCCGTCGTCCTTGAGGATGCGGCGCGCCTCCGCGAGCCAGTCGCGGGTGAAATCGTCATAGGCCTGGAAACTTTCGAACCGGTCCCATTCATCATCGCAGGCATCGACCTTGCCGCCTTCGGGACGGATGAGGTTGCCGCCAAGCTGCAGGTTATAGGGCGGGTCGGCGAAGATGAGGTCGACCGACTTGTCGGGCATGCGCGCCATCGCGGCGATGCAGTCGCCCTCGACGATCTGGTCGAGCGGCAGCACCTTCTTCGGCGCCCGCTTGCGCTTCACCTGCGCCAGTTCGGGATCGCAGAAGGCCTCGATGGGGGTCAGTTCGTTCATGCCCGGTCCTTTTCACAACGGACCTCGACCCCTGAATCAACCATGATTCGCGGTCAAGATTCGGCGGAGAATCAGGCTTTTAACGCATGGGGCGGTCAAACGGACTCATGAGCGCCTTAACCACAAGATATTGAGTCCGGCGGAATCGCGGGGACTCAACCCCTTGTGGTGTGACTCTAAAGACTCAACCGCCGATTAAATGAGGCAGAGCTGTGCGACCGGCGCGAAACTGCGGCGATGCAGCGGGCTCGGGCCCTTTTTCCGGAGCGCCGCCAGATGCGCCGCGGTGCCATATCCCTTGTGCCGGCCGAAGCCGTAGCCTGGATGCACGATCTCGTAATCGGCCATCATCGCATCGCGCGTTTCCTTGGCGATGATCGAGGCCGCGGCGATGCATTTCTCGCGGGCATCGCCGCCGATGATCGCGCGCGCGCCGGCCCAGCGCCACTCGGCACGCCGCCCTTCGGGGGTGAGATTGCCGTCGATGAGGATCTCGGCCGGATCGCAGCCGAGTGCGGCGCAACACTCCTCCACCGCGCGGGCCATCGCCAGCATGGTGGCGTTGAGGATATTATATTCGTCGATTTCCTCGACCGAGGCGATGCCGACACCCACCTTGCAGCGGGTACGGATGCGCTCGGCCAACACGGCGCGCTTTTCGGCCTTGAGCTTCTTGCTGTCATCAAGACCGCGAATAGGCGTGCCGCACAGGTGCACGGCAGCCGCCACCACGGGTCCCGCAAGCGGCCCCCGACCGGCTTCATCCACCCCGACAATCACTGATCAGCCCCGCGCCACATGCTCCGGAAGGCGCCACATTTCCTCGACGCAATCAAGGTCCATGCGATGAAAGGTGTCCTCGACCGCAGCGCGCATCTTCGCATGATGCTCGGTCGGCGCTTCGAGATAGGGCGCGAAGGCCTTGTCGCGGGTCTCGCGGTCCGGCCACAACGCAAAGGCGCAATAGTGCCCCTTGTCGTTGGTGAAGAGCGACGAGCCGTAACTACCGGCAGGATGCAGCATCTTCGTGATCGCCGCCCAGCCATCGCGAAACTGCTCTTCCATCCCTGCCTTGATCTTCCACTCGAAAAAGGTGGCGATCACGAGGGCATTTCCTCCTGGTCCTCGCCCATCCGCCACGGCGGATAGCGGCGGTTCTCGCCCGCCTTGTAGAGGAACACCGTGTTGCCGGCGGGATCGCGCAGCCGCGCCTCGCGCCACATCCAAGGCTGGGCGCGCGGGCCATGCTCGAAGGGCAGCCCTTCGCGCGCGAGCCGCTCGACACGGGTGTCGAGGTCGTCGCATTCGAAATAGACCGCGAAATTCTCCGCGACCGGCGCGTCGGGATCGCACTGCACCGAGAAGGTCGCGCCCCCGCCCGTTTCGAAGCGGGCGTACTGGTTGTCGGGGCTGTCGACGATCTGGCGAAGGCCGATGCGCCGGTAGAAGTCGACCATCTTGTCATAGTCGGTGCCGGTGACGGTGAGCTGGTTGAGGCGCGGCGCGACGTCGCGGCCGGTGGCGCCCACATCCATGCGAATGCGCGAAATGCCGAGCGGGCCATGCCCCTCGCCGAGGCCCGGCGCCTCGTGCAGGCCCATGCGCACGAACATGCGCGCGCGGTCGATCGCCTCGTTGAGGCCGACACCCCCGCCGACAAAGGCGGCGATGGCGGCCGACAGCGTGCAGCCGGTGCCATGGTCGTGGCGGGTCTCGATGCGCGTGCCCTGCCAGCTGGTGATATTGTCATCCTCGATGAGCGCGTCGGCGAGCGCCTCGCCCTCTTCGTGCCCGCCCGTCAGCAGCACGGGCGAGCCGTGCCTGCCGACCAGCTGGAGCGCACCGGCGATGGGGTCTTCCTCGCCCGTCAGCGTCACCACTTCGGGCATGTTCGGCGTCGACAGGGTGGCGATCTCGAACAGTTCGCCCAATGCCTCGACCGTCGCCTCATCGGCGAGGCGGTCGCCTGCGGTGGCGACGATCACCGGATCGACGATGATCGGGATCTTGCCGTCGAGCTCGCGCAGCCGCTGGGCGATGGCGCGGGTGGTGAAGGCGCTGCCGGTCATGCCGACCTTGATCGCGCTGACGGGGAAATCGGCGAGCACCGCGTCGATCTGGTCGAGCACGGTTTCGGCGGGCACCGGGTGGATGGCGTGGACGCCCATCGTGTTCTGCGCGGTGATCGCGGTGATCGCGGTCGCCGGATGCGCGCCGAGCATCGTGATGGTGCGCACGTCGGCCTGGATCCCTGCCCCGCCGCCGCTATCCGATCCCGCAATCGTCAGGATAACCGGTGTCGCCCTCTGGTTCATGTAACCTCTTTCACCGCCGCGCAAACATGGTCGACCCACTGTTCGACCTTCGCGGCATCTTCCCCCTCGGCCATGACCCGGACGAGCGGTTCGGTGCCCGACTTGCGGATCACCATCCGGCCGTCCGAGGCAAGCGCGGCCTCGGCCTCTTCGATCGCCTGCTTCACGCGCGCATCGGCGAGCGGGTTGCCGCCCGCGTAGCGCACATTTTTCAGGTACTGCGGAATGGTGTCGAACTGGTTAAGCATCTCGGAGGCAGGCTTGTCGGCCGCGACCATCGCGGCGAGCACCTGCAGCCCCGCGACGAGGCCGTCGCCGGTGGTGGCGTGATCGGTCAGGATGATATGCCCCGACTGCTCGCCGCCGACATTGCAGCCGCGCTCCCGCATCGTCTCGAGGACATAGCGGTCGCCGACCTTGGTGCGCAGCAGTTCGAGTCCGTTGGCGCTCATGTGCCGCTCGAGCCCGAGGTTGGACATGACGGTCGCGACCAGCGCATTGCCCTTCAGTTCGCCGCGCTCCTTCTTGTGCAGCGCGATGCAGGCCATCAGCTGGTCGCCGTCGATGATCTTGCCCTTCTCGTCACAGACGATCAGTCGGTCGGCATCGCCGTCGAGCGCGAGCCCGATATCGGCGCCCGATGCGACCACGGTTTCCTGCATCAGCGAGGGCGCGGTCGAGCCGCAATCCTTGTTGATGTTGGTGCCGTCGGGCTTGACGCCCAACGGCACGATCTCGGCGCCGAGCTCCCACAGCGCCAGCGGCGCGGCCTTGTAGGCGGCCCCGTTGGCGCAATCGAGCACGACCTTGAGCCCGTCGAGGCTGCGGCGCTTGGGGAAAGTCGACTTGGCGAAATGGACATAGCGGCCGAGCGCATCGTCGATCCGCTTGGCGCGGCCGATATGGCCGGCATCGACCAGCCCGGGTTCGTCGGTGATCAGCGCCTCAATCGCCAGCTCGTCCTCGTCCGACAGCTTGTAGCCGTCGGGGCCGAACAGCTTGATGCCATTGTCCTCGAAGGGATTGTGGCTGGCCGAGATCATGACGCCCATGTCGGCGCGCATCGAATGGGTCAGCATGGCGACCGCCGGCGTCGGCAGCGGGCCGAGCAGGACGACGTCCATGCCGACCGAGGTGAAGCCCGCGACGAGCGCGCTTTCCACCATATAGCCCGACAGGCGAGTGTCCTTGCCGATCACGACGCGGTGGCGGTGGTCGCCGCGCTGGAAGTGGGCGCCCGCGGCCTGCCCAACCTTGAGCGCCATGCGAGCCGTCATGGGTTCCGCGTTGGTACGCCCGCGAATCCCGTCGGTGCCGAAATACTGTCTGTTCATGGGCGAGCGCCATAGCCACTCGGCCTCCAAGTTGCGAGAGGTGATTGCCTTTTGATGCCCGTCCCCTAGGCTCGGGCCCGAGCACTGCGAAAAGGAGCGTCCATGGAAGCCCTCGCCCGCGCCATCGACGCGATCTCGAGCCTCGTCTTCTACGAGGTCACCATCCTCGGCCAGCCGGTCGGCATCATCGTCATGTGGCTCGCCATCCCGATGGTGCTGACGACCGTCCTGTTCGGTTTCATCAACATCCGCGGCTTCGGACACGCCATCTCGGTCCTGCGCGGCAGGTTCACCGACGAAAAGCATGACGGCGCGCTCACCCCCTTCCAGGCGCTCGCCACCGCGCTGTCGGGCACGGTCGGGCTCGGCAATATCGCGGGCGTCGCCATCGCCATCGCCACCGGCGGCCCCGGCGCGGCCTTCTGGATGTTCGTCATCGGCTGGTTCGCGATGAGCCTCAAGTTCGCCGAAGTCACGCTGGGCCTCCGATATCGCGAGATCGGCCGCGACGGCGAGGTCAATGGCGGGCCGATGTACACGCTCAAGAACGGGCTCGCCGCGCGCGGCCTGCCCAAGCTCGGGCTTGCGCTAGGCGGCCTCTGGGCCTTCTTCGCCATCTTCGGCGGGCTGCCGATGCTGCAGATCAACCAGAGCTACCAGCTCACCGCCGAGGCGTTCGGCGTGGCCGACACGCAGACCAATGCCACCCTCTACGGGCTCGGCATGGCGGTTCTGGTCGGCGTGGTGATCTTCGGCGGCGCGCGCCGGCTCGGGCGCGTCACCGCCGCCATCGTCCCCGCCATGGGGGTGGTCTATTTGTGCGGCGTGCTGGCGATCCTGATCGTCGGCTGGCGCGAGATCCCGGGCGCACTCGGCCTCATCGTCTCCGACGCCTTCACCGGCGAGGCGGCGGCGGGCGGCGCGCTTGGCGCCTTCATCATCGGCATGCGCCGCGCGGTCTTCTCGACCGAGGCGGGCATCGGCTCGGCGGTCATCGCGCACAGCCAGAGCCGTACCGACGAGCCCGTCGCCGAGGGCATGGTCGCGCTGCTCGAACCCTTCATCGACACGGTCGTCATCTGTTCGCTCGGCGCGCTCGCGCTGGTGGTCGCCGGCACGTGGAACGACCCCGGCGCCGAGGGCATCGCCATCACCGCCGCCGCCTTCGCCCAGATCGGGCCGGCGATGCCGTGGCTGCTCACCCTCGCGGTCTTCCTCTTTGCCTATTCCACGCTCTGCGCCTGGGGCTTCTACGGCCTCCAGGCATGGGGCTTCCTGTTCGGCGAGGGGCCGCACAAGGTTTGGATCTTCCGTCTCTTCTACCTCGGCTCGATGCCGGTGGCGGCGATCCTGTCGGTCGATGCGGTGATCGATTTCGTCGACAGCGCCTTCTTCCTGATGGCAGTGCCCAATATCATCGCGCTCTACTGGTTCTGGCCCGAGCTGAAGGCGATGGTCGACGACTACTGGGCGCGCGTCGTCAAAGGAGGCGCCACAGCCCCGTCGGATAGGCACCCAGCCAACCATGAGCCCAGGTGACGAGCAGGAAGATGATCGACCCGCCAATGAGCGCGAAAGCGTCCGGTAACGCAAAGCCCTTGCCGAACGGCAGGTAACTCGTCCGCGCCTGCCAGTCCGCCCAAGCCTCGCCCATGAGCTTGCGCTTCTTCACATCCTGCCCCGCCGCGCCGAGAAGCGCGGTGAAGATGATCGAGGTCGACACCATCCAGCTCGGCAGCGTCGGATTGATCAGCATGTGGCTGACGCCCCACAGCGCGAACCCCCACATCATCGGATGGCGCGTGATCGCATAGACGCCGCTGACCGGCCGCGCGGCAAGTTTCTCGGCGCCGGGCTGGGGCAACGCCGGATTGCCGCGCAGCGAGCCGGCGAACAGCACCATCGCGAACCAGGTCACCAGCGACACCGGCCACCAGAAGGGCAAGGGGTCGAACAGGTGCGGCGCCCCTGACAAGGACTTGTACGCCTCGCTCATGCCCCACAGGCAAAGCAGCGCGATGGCCGAATAGAGCGCCATGAAGCCGCCGCGCCCGAGCCGCCGCACCAGCGGCGCGCGAAAGGGGTGGCTCAGGAGCAAATGCGTGGCGGGAAAGGCCGCCGCCCATAGCGCGAGCGCCACCTCTCCGGTCACCGGCGATAGGCCTTGGGCAGGCTCTCACGCTGGAGGCTGCGATAACGCCGCGCCAGCGCGGTCTGGCGGTTCTCGAGGCTCTGCTCGACCCCGTCGATCCACACGCGTTCGGCATGGCTGGTCAGCTCGAGCGGGTCGCCCGACCAGAGCACGACATCGGCGCGCGCGCCCGGGGCGAGCACGCCGATCTCGCCGTCCATGCCGATCATCGCGGCGGGCTTGGAGGTGACCATCGCGAAGGCCTGCCCCCAGCTCACGCCCTGGTGGCCGGGCAGCTTCGTGAGCGCGACGAGATTGCCCGCCATCTGGCGACCGTTCTGCGCGGCGCGATTGACGAAGTCGTTGATCTGCGCGGCCGAGACATCGACACCTGCCGCGACCATCCGCCCCGCATTGCTCTGCGTCGAGGCAAGGCTCTCGAAGCTGCCGGGACGGTTCTGCGTCGGCTCGACGATCACCGGCACGCCGGCCGCCGCGATGCGGTCGGCGACGAGATGCCCCTCGGCGGCACCGAGCAGGATGAGGTCGAGATTGCGGAACTCGGACTTGAGGCGGAGGAGGTTGACGATGTCGACGGCGCGGTTGGCGACCACCATCATCGGCATGCGCCCCTCGACCACGGGTTTGAGCGCCTCGATGTCGGCTCCCGTCAGCAGGCTGTCGTCGGGCAGGTCGCGATAGGCGCCCTCGCCCATCGCGCGGCGCAGCCCGTCGCGAAGCTCGACCACGCTGCCCGAGCGCGAGCCGCCCGCCAGATAGGCGCCGCTCTCGCCGAGATAGACGAGCTGGAAGGCGCGCGCCTTGGTGACCGGATCATAGTCGGTGGCGGTGTCGATGACCGCACCCTGCCCCGAGAAGATGTGGCTGCCCGGGCTCGGCGCGACGACGGCCCGCGTCACCCCGTCGGCGCGCGCCACCGCGATCGGGCTGGCGGCGGGATTGACGCTCCACGTCACGTCGATCGCGGCCGAGTGCACGCTGTCGCCGATCCCGCTGTCGTCCGAACCGTCCGCCGACAGGTCGACTTCGGCCAGCCCGATGCGGCTGAACGGGGCGACAAGGCCCGGCGACACCCACTTACCCGAGGCATCGAGCATGGTCGCACCGGCAGGCACGCCGACGCTGCCGGCAGACCCGGCGGCAATGATGCGGCCATTGTCGACGATGACGACGCCATTCTCGATCGGCGCCGAGCCGTCACCCAGCGCGACCGTGCCGCCGGTGATGGCGACGGGCTGCGCATTGGCGGCGGTCGAGGCGAGAAGGCTGGCGGCGAGCGCGGTCAGGAGGCGGCGGTTCATTTCACATCTCCCATGCCGGGCTGGCCCAGTTCGAAATCGCTCACCGGACGGCGCGACGGGTCGTTGGCGTCGTAGAGCAATGCACCGTCGACCCACACCTTGGCGGGGCGGGTGTAGACGCTGAAGGGATTGCCGTTCCACAGCACGACATCGGCCATCTTGCCGGGCTCGAGGCTGCCGGTCTGCTCGAAGATGCCGAGGCTCTTGGCCGGATTGGCGCTGAGCCACTGCCACGCCTCGGCCTCCGAAATCTCGATCCCCATGCGCTTGCCCGCGGCCAACGCCTTGGCGGCTTCCTGGTTCAGGCGCTGGATGCCGTCGGCATCGTCCGAATGGACGATCGCACAGGCGCCCGCATTGTGGACATAGGCGACATTCTGCGGGATCGCGTCATAGGCTTCCATCTTGAAGCCGTACCAGTCCGCCCACATCGCCGAGCAGGTGCCCGAGCGGCGCAGCAGGTCGGCGATCTTGTAGCTCTCGACCGCATGCTGGAAACTGGCGACCTCGTAGCCGAACTCCTCGGCCATGGTCAGCATGATCGACATCTCGTCGGCGCGGTAGCAGTGGTTGTGGATGCGGATGTCGCCGTCCAATACGCCGCGCAGCGTGTCGAGCGCGAGGTCGCGGTCGGGCCGGTCGCCCTCGCCCGCCTCATAGTCGTCCCACGCCTTGTCATAGGCCTGCGCCTCGATCCAGCCCGCGCGCGTGTTGGCGATATTGCCCATGCGCGTGCCCGGCCCGCCCTTGTCGCCATAGACGCGCTTGGGGTTCTCGCCGCAGGCCATCTTGAGGCCGTAGGGCGCGCCCGGGAACTTCATTTCCATGACGTTGCGACCCGGCACATTCTTGAGGGTGACCGAACGCCCGCCGAACAAATTGGCGCTGCCCGGCAACACCTGCAAGCTGGTGACGCCGCCATTGGCGAGCGCGCGGCTGAAGCCCGGGTCCTGCGGCCAGACGCTATGCTCGGTCCAGACATAGGCGGTGTTGGGCGAGACCGCCTCGTTGCCGTCCGAATGGCTCGACACGCCGGGGCTGGGATAATTGCCGAGGTGGCTGTGCACGTCGATGATGCCGGGGGTCACGGTCATGCCGGTGCCGTCGACGACCAGCGCGTCACCGCTCGCGGCGCGCATCTCGGCCTCGGTGCCGACGCCGCGGATGATGCCGTCGGCGAACCAGACCGCGCCATTGTCGATGCGCCCGCCGACCCCGTCGAGCACGGTCACGTTGGTGATGATGGTGGGCGCGCCCGGATAGGCCTCGTAGGTCGAGGCATAGGGGTTCTTGTCGAACAGGGTCGGCGCTTCAGCCGTATCGCTGGCGCCCGCGGTCGCGCAGGCGCCCAGCGCCAACATGGTCCCGCACAGGAAGATGGATCGCATGGAAGGGGTCCCCTTAAGTGGCTTCCCCTCCTTGATACGGACGCGTCATGAAAAAGAAAGGGCGGACCTAAGGCCCGCCCTTCCCTGTCATCGAAGATGATCGACGATCAGCCGTGCTGCGGCTTGGTCGTCGGGTGCGTCCCCGCTTCCTGCGGTTCGACACCGGCCGCTGCCTCGCCCTCGAGCGCGGCATCGTCATCCTTGAGCGTGTCGAGGTGCATCAGCTTCTTCACGAAGGGGCTGATGACCATGACCACCACACCGATGCCGACCGCATAGAGGCCGACCGTCTGGTAGACGTCGAGCACGTTCTGCTTGCCCGCAGCCTCGTCGAGGCCTTCGGCACCGGTCGCCGCGGCGATGAGGCCGGCAGCGAAGTTGCCGGTCGCCGAAGCGAAGAACCAGGTGCCCATGACGAGGCTCGCCATGTGCGCAGGGCTCAGGCGGTTCATCGCCGACAGGCCGACAGGCGACAGGCAGAGCTCACCGGTGGTGTGCAGGAGGTAGATGAGGAAGATGAAGATGACCGGCGTCGGCACATCGATCCCGACCGAGCTCGCGCCCCAGACGAGGACGAGGAAGCCGAGACCGACCTGGACGACGGCCATGCCGAACTTCAGCGGGGTCGAGGGTTCCTTGCCGCGACGCGCCAGACCCTGCCAGATCATGGCGAAGATCGGGGCGAGCATCACGATGTAGATCGCGTTGATCGACTGGAACATCGAGGCGTTCACGCCCTGCGTATCGACATGACGGTCGGTGAACAGGTTGAGCGAGCTGCCCGCCTGTTCGAACAGCGCCCAGAAGACGATCGACACGAAGATGAGGAACATCGCCGCGAAGATGCGGTCACGCTCGTCACGCTCGAGGCGCGCCACCGCGATGTAGAGCACGTAGCTGACGAGGCCGAGGCCGAAGATGGCGAGCACCCAGCCGACGAGATCCTGGTACTGGATCGCGAGCCAGCACAGTGCGACCATCGCGAGACCGGCGCCGTAGATACCCAGTTCCTTGCCGCCCTTGAGCGCTTCGGGATTCTTCGGTTCGCCCTGGCCGAGCAGCAGCGGCTTGCCGAGGACGAAGAAGATCGTGCCGACGAGCATGCCGATACCGGCAAGACCGAAGCCATATTCCCAACCATAGGTCTGGCCGAGGAAGCCGCAGATGATCGACGCCGTCGCCGCACCCACGTTAATCCCCATGTAGAAGATCGTGTAGGCACCGTCGCGACGTTCGTCCGTGCGCGGATAGAGCTGGCCGACGAGCACCGAGATGTTCGCCTTGAGGAAGCCCGAGCCGACGATGATAAGCGCAAGAGCGAGCCAGAAAATGTTGATGGTCGGATCGTCCTGTCCGCCCGTGCCTTCGAAGGCCATGAAGAAGTGGCCGAAGGTCAGGAGGATGGCACCGAACAGCACCGCCTTGCGCTGGCCGAGGTAACGGTCGGCCAGATAGCCGCCGACGACCGGCGCGATATAAACGAGCGCGGTATAGGCGCCGTAGATGACCGAAGCTTCGCTATCGGTGAACAGCCAGTGCTGCACCAGATAGAAGATCAGGAGGGCGCGCATCCCGTAATAGGAGAAGCGTTCCCACATTTCCGCGAGGAAGAGCAGGAACAGCCCCTTGGGGTGCCCGATGACTTCCGGCTGCGGACGGGTGACGATGAAGAGACCGCCGAGGAGGAAGGCCCCCAAGGCGAGTACGGCGGCCCAGAAGGCCCACATCTCGAAGGCGCTGTCGAACGCCAATCCAAGCATTTCCACGAATGTTTCTCCCTGATGGAGGACGGACGCCCTCCCCCGGGCGCCGCAAAACTGTAAAGAGGGCGCACACTAACTGAGAATTGTCGCCTGTGAAGAGGGCGGTTGACGAAAGCTGTGGCGCAAAGGACACGGATGGCATGGAACTGAATGATCGATCGAGCCTTCCGGCCTATCTCAAGAGCCGCCGCTCGGCCCGCCCCCGCGATCTTGTCACCCCTGGCCCCGACAGCGCGCAACTGGCACGCATCCTGACCTGGGCGAGCCGCACGCCCGACCATGCCAAGCTCGTCCCGTGGCGCTTCGTCCTGATCGAGGACCGCGCCCGCTTCGCCGACCTCATGGAGGCGGGCTGCCGCGCCGATGTGGACTGCCATGCCGCCAAGATCGCCAAGTTCCGCGACAAGGCCTATTGGGCACCGACGCTCGTGGCGCTGATCGCCAGCCCCGTGCGCCCGCACAAGATCCCCGAATGGGAACAGCGGCTCACCGTCGGCGCGGTCGGCATGAACCTTCTCCACGCCGCCCATGCCCACGGCTTTGTCGGCGGCTGGATCACCGGCGCGCAGGCAAGCATGCCCGAGGTCGTCTCCGCGCTGTGCGGGCCGAGCGAGGACATCGCGGGCTTCTTCTATATCGGCACCCCTGCCCAGCCGCTGGAGGAGCGCGATCGGCCCGACCTCGGCGAGATCGTCACCCAGTTCTGACGCCCCGCCACGGCGAGGGCGGTTGCAACTTTCTGCGCTGCGCTGTATTAAACCAGCATGACGCTAGCCAAGACCCCCGCAAAGCCCGTTTACGTCCGCATCCGCGAAGAGATCGGCAATGCCATCCTCGCGGGCCGATATCGCGACGGCGACGCGCTTCCCTCGGTGCGCGCACTCGCCGCCGAGATGGGGGCCAACCCGCTGACCGTCGCCAAGGCCTATCAGGGCTTCCAGGACGATGGTCTCGTCACGGTGAAGCGCGGTGTCGGCATGTTCGTCGCCAAGGGCGCGCGCGACAAGCTCATGGCGAACGAGCGTGCGCGCTTCCTCAAGGACGAATGGCCCGAGATTGCCGCCCGCATCGAGCGCCTCGGCCTCGACGCGGACGACCTCCTCGCCAAGGCCTGACGCCTAGGGCCTAGCCGAGCGCTTCGGCGTCGACGGCGTAAAGCAGCTCCGCCCCCACACCCGCCGATGCACCGAGCCCGAAGGCCTCGGGCACGATGGTCGCGTTGAAGAAGGCGCTCGCCGCCTTGGTGCGCGCGTCGCTGTCGACCTGCTGCGCCATCTTCTCGAGGAGCCAGCCGCCGACCAGCACCGAGCACATGGTGAGGAAGGGGTAGCTGCCCGCCATCTTGTTGTCGGCCTGTGCCGAGCGCAGCATCACCGCCGCCTGATCGACCGCATCGGCCAGCGCCTGTAGCCGCTCGTCCATCGCCTCGGCGCGGATGTCGGCAATCAGCCCGTCGAAGGCGAGCCCGCCGTCGAGCCCCAGCTTACGCCCGACGAGATCGGCGGCCTGGATGCCATTGGTGCCCTCGTAGATCGGCGCGATCCGCGCATCGCGCAGATACTGGGCCGCGCCCGTTTCCTCGACATAACCCATGCCGCCATGGACCTGCACGCCGAGGCTCGCCACTTCGCAGCCGACATCGGTCGCCCATGCCTTGGCCATCGGGGTGAGCACGTCGCCGCGAAGCTTCATCGCTTCCTCGCCCGCCGCGCCCCAGTCGAGGCAGCCGAAGGCATAATAAGTGAGCGCGCGGCTCGCCATGGTCAGCGAGCGCATCCGCATCAGCATGCGGCGCACGTCGGGATGCTCGGCGATCGGGCTGTTGGCACCGGCGCGCGCGCCCTGCTTGCGCTCCATCGCATAGTCGACCGCTTTCTGCGTGGCCGCCTCGGCGATGCCGACGCCCTGCAGGCCGACGTTGATGCGCGCATTGTTCATCATGACGAACATGGCGCGCATGCCGCCGAACTCCTCGCCGATCAGCCAGCCCGTCGCGCCGCCTTCATCGCCATATTGCATGACGCAGGTGGGCGAGGCGTGGATGCCGAGCTTTTCCTCGAGCTTGGTGCATTTGACGTCGTTCATGCTGCCGTCGGGCAGGAACTTGGGCACGAGGAAGAGCGAGATGCCGCGCGTGCCGGCGGGCGCATCGGGGGTGCGCGCCAGCACGAGGTGGATGATATTGTCGGCCAGCTCGTGATCGCCATAGGTGATGTAGATCTTCTGGCCCGAAATCTTGTAGCTGCCATCGCCCACCGGGACTGCCTTGGACGTCAGCGCGCCGACGTCGGAGCCCGCCTGCGGCTCGGTGAGGTTCATGGTCGCCGACCATTCCCCCGACACGATCTTCTCGAGATAGCGCTCCTTCAATTCGTCCGAGCCATAGGCCTCGAGCGCTTCGATCGCGCCCATCGACAGCATCGGGCACAGCGCGAAGGCGATATTGGTGGCGTTCAAATTCTCCATCAGCGCGGCCGAGAGCGACAGCGGCAGCGCCTGCCCGCCCCAATCCTCGGGCGCCGACAGCGTCATCCAGCCGCCTTCGACGAACGCGTCATAGGCGGGCTTGAAGCCATCGGGCAGGACGACCTTGCCATCGACGAGCTTCGCGCCTTCCTCGTCACCGGTCCGGTGCAGCGGCAGGAACTCGCCCATGGCGAACTGCGCCGCGCCCTCGAGCACCGCCTCGACCAGCTCGCTGTCCGCCGCCTCGAACCGCTCGTGCTTGGCGAGGCCGGGGAGGTCGACGACGTCGCGCAGCACGCGCGCCTGGTCCGAAACGGGGATCGAAAAGGGCATTTCTATTCCTTGTCACTGAAACTCTGGCGCTGCATAGCGCGGCAATGGTTGCGCCGTCACTACCGACAGAAATCATTCCCGCCAATGCCGCGGGGATCGACCGTGCCTGCACCATCCTGGCGCAGGGCGCGCCTGTCGCCGTGCCGACGGAGACCGTCTATGGCCTTGCCGCCGATGCGACCGACGCGCTCGCCGTCGCGCGCATCTACAAGGCCAAGGGCCGCCCCGACTTCAACCCGCTCATCACCCACGTCTTCGACCTCGAGGCCGCAGAGAAGCTCGCTGTCTTCAACGACGAGGCGCGTGAGCTGGCGGAAATGTACTGGCCGGGCCCCCTCACCCTCGTCCTGCCACGCCGCGAGGAGGCGGGCATTGCCGATGTCGTGACCGCGGGCCTGCCCACGATCGCCATTCGCGTCCCCGCCCATCCGGTGATGCGCGCGCTTCTCCACCGCTATGGCAAGCCGCTCGCCGCCCCCAGCGCCAACGCCTCGGGGCGCATCAGCCCGACGCAGGCCGCGCATGTCGCTGCCAGCCTTGCCGGCCGCATCCGCCTGATCCTTGACGGCGGTCCGTGCGAACAGGGCATCGAGAGCACCATCATCGCCGCCACCGGCGACGGCCTGCGACTCCTGCGCCGCGGTCCGATCCACGTCCCCGAAGCCGCCGAGGCCAAGGGAGACAAGATCGAAGCGCCGGGCCAGCTTCTCAGCCACTACGCCCCGCAAAAACGGCTCCGCCTCGACGCGACCGAGGCCGGCAAAAACGAATTGCTCATCGGCTATGGCGAGATCGAAGGCGACCTCCATCTCGGCGATGATCCCGTCACCGCCGCCGCGCGCCTCTTCTCGCTCCTGCACGAGGCCGATGCATCCGAAGCGGCAGGAATCGCCGTCGCGCCCATCCCGGGCGAGGGCCTTCCCGCCGCGATTCGTGATCGCCTCAAGCGGGCCGCCGCGCCGCGCTAGGCCTCGACGCCGTCTTTCAACTTGTCCTGGAAGCTCTTGCGGAACTTGCGCAGCTTGGGGTCGATCACCGCCATGCAATAGGGGTTGGAGCCACCCTCCCGCGCAAAATAGTCCTGGTGATAGTCCTCGGCCGGATACCAGGTCGCGGGCCCCTCGATGGTGGTGACGACCTTGCCGCCCTCTTTCTCGTTGGCGCGTGCGATCGCGGCCTTGGCGGCCTCGGATTGCGCGTCGTCCAGGGGGAAGATCGCGCTGCGATATTGCGTGCCGATATCGTTGCCCTGCCGGTTGAGCTGGGTCGGATCATGGGTGGCAAAAAAGATGTCGAGAAGGTCGTCATAGCTGATGACCCCCGGATCGAAGGTCAGGCGCACCGCTTCGGCATGGCCGGTGTTGCCGCCGCACACCTCCTTGTAGGTCGGGCCCACCACCTCGCCGCCGATATAGCCGCTTTCCACCGCGCTCACGCCGATGACGTCGAGATAGACCGCCTCGGTGCACCAGAAGCAGCCACCTGCGAAGATTGCCTGTTGTTCAGCCATAAAGCCTCGTCATTCCTGTCTCAGGGAGCGAGATAGGAAGTGCGCGCAGTTCGAAAAGGGGGCCTTAAGCCCTTATTTGTCGAAGCTCGCCTTGAGGCTGGCCAGTTCGAGCCGCTTGGCCATCCATTCGGCCAATTCCTCGAACTCGAGCGGGCGGTCGAAGACGATCCCCGCGCGGCGATCCGAATACCAGCGGATCTCGCCCTTGATGGGACGCAGGCTCTCGACCACGACGACCACTTTCTGGCCGAGGCAATATTCCTCGATCGGCTCGACCTTCATGCCCCCGAGCGAGATGTCGTGGACGTCGACGGTGTAATAGAGCTTGCCGACGCGGACATTGGCCTTGCAGTTCACCTGGAGACGCGGGGGACGCGGGCGGAAACCGTGGCGCGGCTTGCGGCCGGCAAGCATCTCGCCAAGGTCGATATTGGCCTCGAACTTGAAGCCCGCCGTCCCTTCGCGGATCCACACCACCTTGGCGGGGATCTGCTGCGAATTGAGCTCGAGCATCACGACATCGTTGATCTCGTGATTGTGCGTGGTCTCGGCCATGAGCCCGCCCGCCGACAGGTTGCGGACGCGGATGAGCTGTTCCTTGCCGCTATCGTCGATCAGCTTGGCGACACGCAACATCGGCATCACCCGCTCGTCGACGCGGCGCTCGACCGGGCGCGGAACCTCGGTGGAAAGCGAGAAAATCGTCGATTCAAACGCCAGGTGATCCTGGCCGAACGGCCGGTTCTGGCGCCGACGGATGAACGAGCCCAACATAAACGTCTCCCTTGGGGCTGAAGTCCTAACCCGATGGTTTTACGGGTGATTGGGTTAAAAAGACGTTTCCTGTGCCGTCGCCTTGGGCTACAGTTTGGTTACTGGCGGATTCACCCAAATTCACCTTGTCCGCCGAGACGGAGACCTTATGGCGCGCCGACCACGGCTGCTGTTGATCGATGACGAACCGAAACTCGCGGCTTTCCTTGCGGAAGCGGCGCGGTTGAGTGCGTTCGATCCGGTAGTGGCGACCGACCACCACGACTTCCGCGAGATCTTCCTCAACGATGCGCCCGACATGATCGCCGTGGACCTCGGCATGCCCGGCATGGACGGGATCGAACTGCTGCGCTTCCTCGCCGACCATGACGCCAACCAGCCGGTGCTGATCGTCTCGGGCTTCGAGGAGCGCGTCATCGAGACCGCCTTCCGCCTCGGCCGCGAGCTCGGCCTGACGATGGTCGGTCCGATCGGCAAACCTGCCCGCCTCGACACGCTCGAGAGCCTGTTCGGCGAAGTGCGCCAACGCCTCGTCGCGTGACCGACGTCCTCGAACTGGGGCTGCTCGACGGCTTCGAGCGCGCGCTCATCAACAATCGCCTGAAGCTGGTCTACCAGCCCAAGGTCAGCCTCAAGACCGGCAAGCTGGTTCGCGTCGAAGCACTGGTGCGCTGGCATGACGAGAAGTTCGGCGCCGTCCCGCCATCGCGCTTCGTGCCGCTTGCCGAGCGCCACGGCCTCATCGACCCGCTCACCCGCTGGGGGCTCGACACCGCCTTCGCGCAGTGGCGCCGCTGGTGCGATGCCGGCATCGACACCGGCCTTGCCTTCAACATCTCGGCGATGAGCCTCGAGGCGCTCGATTTCCCCGACCTCGTCACCGCCAAATGCGCCGAGCATGGCGTGCCGAGCGACCATCTCGTCCTCGAACTGACCGAGGGCGCGACCCAGCCGCTCGCCAACCTGATGGACACGCTGACCCGCTTCCGCATCAAGGGCATCGGACTGGCCATCGACGACTTCGGGACCGGCTATTCGGCGCTCATGCAGCTTCGCCAGCTGCCCTTTACCGAGGTGAAGATCGACCGCTTCTTCGTCGCCGACAGCCCCGACCATCGCGACAGCGCGGCCATCGTCCGCGCGATCATCGGGCTGGCCCATGAGATCGGCCTGTCGACCACCGCCGAAGGGGTCGAGACCGACGCACAGCTGAAGCTTCTCGCGGCAATGGATTGCGACATCGTCCAGGGCTATCGCATCGCCCGCCCGTTGCCGCCCGGCGAACTGGCCGAGTGGATCGACTGGTGGGCGAACGACTGGCAGCGCCTCGGCATCGCGCCCTAGGCGCGCGTCGCCTTCTCGATCAGCGCTTCGTCGCACCCGAAATCCTCGAGCAGCTTTCGCGCGGCATCGCGTTCGGTCCGCGCCGGCGGCAGCGCCTCGTCGCCATAGCGCGGCGCGGGTGCCGGCACCGCGCCGTCGGGCGTGCGCACGAAGCTGCCGCGCGCCACATGATGCGGATCGCGTGGCGCCTCCTTGAGCTTGAGGACGGGCGCGACACAGGCATCCCTGCCCTCGAACACCTCGAGCCAGTGGCTGCGCGGTTCGGCAGCGATCTTCTCGGCGATCGTCTCGCGCTGCTCTTCCCAGCGCGCGCGGTCGAGCGGCTGGGCGAACAGCGGATCATCACCCAGCCCCAGCGCCTTGAGAAACTGTCCCGCGAACTGCGGCTCGAGCGCGCCGACCGCCAGCCACAGCCCGTCCGAGCAGCGATAGGTGCCGTAGAGCGCCATGCCGCCGTCGAGGAGGTTGCCCTCGCGCCCGCCGGTCCACATGCCGATGTTGCGCATGGCGAAGGCGATGGTGCCAAGGAGCGCCGCCCCCTCGCTCATCGCCGCATCGACGACGCGGCCCTTTTCCGCCCCGCCCTTCACCTCGAGCAGCGCCGCGAGCATGCCGAAGACCAGCATCATCGCCCCGCCGCCATAGTCGGCGACGAGGTTGAGGGGCGGGATCGGCCGCTCCTCGCTGCCGGTCGCCGACAGGAGGCCCGACAGGGCGAGATAGTCGATGTCATGCCCCGCGCGCTGGCTGAGCGGTCCGCGCTGCCCCCAGCCGGTGATCCGCCCGATCACGAGCCTTGGATTGCGGGCGTGCAACTCGGCGGGGCCGAGCCCAAGCGCCTCGATGCGCCCCGGGCGGTAGGGATCGACCAGCGCATCTGCCGTCTCGACGAGCCGCAGCAGGAGCTCGCGCTCCGCTTCGTCGCGCAGGTCGAGCTTGAGCGTGGTGCGCCCCCGCTCGATCGGATCATTGGGCAGTGCGAGGCGCCCGTCACGCTCGATGCGGATGATTTCGGCGCCATGGTCGGCGAGCATCATGGCGGCGAAGGGGCCGGGCCCCATACCCGCCAACTCGATGATCCGCATCCCCTTGAGTGGCCCCATAAACGTCCCCCTGACGGCCGTTGACCACAGCGACCCTGCCCCAGCCGCGCGTGCCTGTCGAGCCTCGGTCGATGCGGCTGCGCAACAAGACTTCCATTTTGGCGCCGGAAGTCCCATTATACGGATTGTGAACGAGGGAAGTGAAATCAACGGCCACGTCCCCGACGTGCCGCCGCCGTCCGTGGCGCTCGAGAGTATCGAGGTGCCCGACGACATCCGCTGTCTTGCTGAATACAGCCCGATCCCCGCGGTGATTTCCAATCCCCGCCTGCCGGACAATCCGCTGGTCGTGATCAACGACAAGTTCCTCGGGATGACGGGCTATGCGCTCGACGAGATCCTCGGGCGCAACTGCCGTTTCCTCGCCGGCCCCAAGACCGAGCCCTTCCTGACCGACAAGATCCGCTCGGCGATCGATCACCGCAAGCCCGTGCTGGTCGAGATCCTCAACTACAAGAAGGACGGCACGCCGTTCCGTAACGCCGTGCTCATCGCGCCCATCTTCAGCGACGATGGCGAACTGCAGTGGTTCCTCGGCAGCCAGGTCGAGCTTGGCGAAGAAGAACTCGGCCCCTCCCCCGCCCGTGCCGCGCGCGCGGTCGAGATGGTCAAGACGCTGAGCCCGCGCCAGGCAGAGGTGATGAAACTCGTTGCCTCGGGCCTGCGCAACAAGCAGATCGCCTACGAGCTCGGCTTGTCGGAAAAAACCATCAAGATGCACCGTGGCCTCGTGATGGAAAAGCTCGGGCTGCGCACCAGCGCGGAGATGGTCCGGATCGCGGTCGAAGCGGGCATCTAGCCCCTACCCCTTAAGGTCCATCTGGAGACTGGCGCGGCGCGGTTTAGATAAGAAGCGGTGCCGGCTCCGTTTCGATCGGTCTCACCGCTTCCCTCTTGGCAAGACCTTCGGGGCCGGCATCACGATCTTAAAGTTTCGGGCGTGATCAGTCGGTCATCCGCGGCATTTTCTCGCGCACGACCTGCGCTGCGGGTGCCCTCTCCGTCGTTTTCGCGGTCGGCTTTTCTTCTTCGGGCGGGTCGAACTTGGCGGCGGCGGCGCGCTTGGCGATCGTCATTGCTGGTCCCCTGTCTACTGTTACGGTTCCTCCTACCAGCGCATGAGCCGCCCCCTCGGTTGCTTCAAACGCCCCGCGCGAGGGGCAGATGGACCGCCGCGAGCATGCAGCGGACCGACCCGCCGGCCTGTTCGATCGTCGGCACCGCCACCGGCACGAGGGGCACATGCCGCCGGATCCGCGCACGCTGCTCCTCGGTGAGCGCCGACGCTGCCCGTGCCGATAGCGCAAGAAACGGCCCCTCCTCGCCCGCCAGCGTGAAGGCATTGCCGCAGAAGTCGCCAATCTGTGCCTCGTCGAGCGCCACGACTTCCCGGCTTCCCAGCGCCGCCAGCAGCGCCTCGCGCTGGTCCGGATCGCGCACGAGCTCCGCCCCGACGAGCGCCAACCCCGGTACCAGCGCCATCATCACATTGGTATGATAGACAGGCGTGCCGTCCGCCGCTGCCGCGTCGAACAGATGCGCGCGATAGCCGAGCAACGCCGCCACTTCCTCGACGATCGCCCCATCGGTACGCGGTGAGCGGCAGGCAAAGGCGATGCGCGCCGCATGATCGAAGACGATCGACCCCGTCCCTTCGCAAAAGCGCCCCTCCGCCTCGTAATGGCTGAGGTCGACCACCCGCGACACGACATGTTTTTGCCGCAGCGCCTCGACGATGTCCTCGCGCCGCTCGCCCCGCCGGTTCTCGGCCCGCATCGGATACAGGATCAGCGTCCCGTCGGCATGCGCCGAAAACCAGTTGTTGGGAAAGACCGCGTCGGGGCGGTCCGTTGCCTCGTCCTCGAAGAGCATGACCTCCACCCCGCGCGAGCGCAGCGCGCCCGCCAGCGCCTCCACCTCCGCCATCGCCGAGGCAGCATCGGCCGCCCCGCCCGCCGACTGGTAGGCATTGTCGGGCGCGGTCTCGGGATTGATGGCGAAATGGTGCGGTCGCACCATGACGACGCGGGAAGGCAGCAGGTTCATCCCCGGCTGATGCCCGATGCCGCGCCAAAGAAAAAGGGGCGGAGCAACGCCCCTCCCCCCTGCTTGCATCTGTCTCAGGTTCCCACTCCCAGCCGGACGGCTGGCCTCTTTGGAGCGGGGTTGCCCCCGCTTTACTATCTACCCGGACGAGCCGCCTTACCTGGCGCCCCCCCCTGCTCGCTGCTCTTCTTGTCCGCCGGTTGCGCGCCCTCGCCGATCGTGATCAGCGCCGCCGCATCGGGCGAATTGGGCGAGACGGTCATCGGGCAGGCATGACCCTCGATAACCTCGACGTCATAAAGTTCGCCGATCGCGCCATCGATGCGGAACCAGTCGACACAACTCCCCTTCTTGAGGTCGATCGCCTGGATGCCGCACCACGGCTCGCTGTCCGCTTTCTCAAGGCGGTCTGCCAGATCGAGCCCGTCGAAGCGCTTGTAGCGCGGCTTCGACAGGCCGACGAAGGCGACATCGCCATGGAAAGCGAGACCGCGCAGGAAGCCCGGGCAGAAGGCCTTGGGCACGAACTTGCCCATCTCGCCCTTCTTGTTGGGCAGCTCGACGACGCCGAGCTCGCCGGTGCCCGAGTTCAAGACCCACAGCTGCCCGTTATGGAGGCGCGGGCTGTGCGGCATGGACAGGCCCTCGCAGACCACCTCGCCCGTCTTCACGTCGATGACGACCCCGCCATCGCCGCGGCGATCGCGCCAGCCGTCGATGGTGTCCGAACGCGACACGGCGGTGACGTAGCGCGGCTCGCCGTCCTCCATCGCCATGCCGTTGAGGTGGCAGCGATCCTCGTCGACGATCGCCGAGATGAAATCGGGCTTCCAGACCACCTCGAAGCTGTGGGTGTCCGACAGCTTGGCGAGGCAGTTGTAGCGCGTGTTGACGAAGACGATCTCGCCATCCTTCGTCACGCCGACATCATGCGCATCGAGGCGCCCCGTGACATGGATGGTGCGCGGCACGAAGCAGGCGTCGAACACATGATTGATGCGCTGGTCGCCCGAGATGACGTTGGCGAAGCGATAGACCTGCGCCATGCCGGTCATGACGAGGCCGCCGTCGGGCGTGCGCGCGAGGCCCATCGGCTTGGCCATCTGCGACTGGTGCAGTTGCGCGCCATTCTTCGGGTTGCGGCCGAGCATGTAGAGCAGGCCCGACTGGTAGGAAGTGAAGGCAAGGCTGATGCTGGCCTTGGCGAGGCGGGCGATCATGCCGCCCGACAGCGAATATTCCACCTGCGGATTGGCGGCCGCGGTCTGCGTTGCGGCGTCCTTCTGCTGGGGAGGAAGGGTAGTGATGGCTTGGGTCATGACAAGGGCTCGCTCGCGAAATCGGCCTGCCCTCGGGGCGTACCGGGCGGTGATCGGGGAGGAAATGGCTTGCCTCGATAAGAGCAGCGCCGCGCCTGTGCCTCAAGACGGAAATTGCCACTAGGCCCCGTCGTTCATGGGCATGAAGAGGGTCGTTCGCAGCTGGTGTCCGCGCCAGTCCCAAGGATGCCACGCCCGGAGCGGCGATTGACAGCGCGTGATCACTGGCTTGAAATGGCGTCGACCGTGACCTCGCGAATGATCGCGGCCGCGGCGAAGGAGAAGGTCGATGCTCGACAATATCCTGATCGGCTTCGGCATGGCGGGCCTGTCCTGCACGGTGGTCACGGCCTTCATCATCATCGCCGCGCGCTGGCTCAACCGCCACGCCCCGCGCTTTCTCGCGGGCAGCGCGATGGGCCCGCTGTTCCTGTCGATCGTCGGGGTGGTCTTCTGGCTGCTGCTCGCGCTCGGCGTCACGGTCGCCCTGTGGGCGGGGCTGTTCCTCCGCCTCGACCTGTTCACCGGCTGGGAGCCTGCGCTCTACTTCACGACGGTGACGATCACGACGCTTGGCTATGGCGACATCATCCTGCCCGCGGAGCATCGCCTGCTCACGGGTTTCCTCGCCACCAACGGCCTCATCCTGTTCAGCATGAGCACCGCCTTCCTGATCGAATTCCTGCGCCGCGTACTCGACGTGCGCTGACCGGCCGCGCATGGGCGGCCCGTGAGGCGGATCATGTGAGGAAATGGCTGGGGTGGCAGGAAACCGACGGAGCCAAGCTAACCATCTAAGTAACTGAAATCGCTAGGCAGACCTCCGTGCGATTTCTCCATTGGCTACAGTAAGTGGCTACAATTGGCTACATTTGCGCCGCTACTCTTAACCATGAGAGCGACCAATCTTTCATGCCTCGCGACCGCGATCAAGCCTGCTTCACGCGGCTCAGGCTTGTTCGTGATTGTCCGCTAAGCGCCCCATCTCGGAAGTCTGATTGGATTCAAGCTAAGCTATTAGCGGACATTCTCCGTGGCCATTCTGGCCAAGGAGAAAAGCGATGACATTTTCAGAGTTTGATCCCGCGACGCAGAACCGAGTGCCATGGAACGCTGGAGCGCAAGTTGGTCCTAAGCGGCCTCTCAACAAGAACCAGATCTGGGCCGTGCGCTTCTTCTTGGATCGAGAGCAACGTATTCGAGATCGCGCCCTGTTCGATCTGGCAATCGACAGCAAGCTCAGAGGCTGCGATCTCGTTGAGCTCAAGATCGGCGACCTTGTGTCCGGCACCGAAATTAGACGGAGAGCCACGGTCACTCAGCGTAAGACCGGTCGCCCAGTTCAATTTGAGATCGCGGTTGACGCGCGAACCAGCCTCTTTGCCTGGCTCGAGCTCAGAGGCGGCTCGGTCGACGACTTTGTATTCCCGAGCCGGGTTGATCACTCAAAGCATCTGAGCACTCGGCAATATGCTCGGCTCCTCGACGAATGGGTCACGGCGATCGGGCTTCGAAGAGAGGAATATGGGACACACTCCCTGCGACGAACGAAGGCTTCGATCATCTACAAGGCGACCGGCAATCTACGTGCCATCCAAATTCTGTTGGGGCATTCCAAGATTGAGAACACTGTTCGATATCTCGGCGTAGATATCGAGGACGCCCTGACCTTAGCAGAGAAAACCGGAATTTGACCGAAGCTGGGCGCCAGCCTCGAGCCGGTTGGCGTCCACTTTGAAGGTGGGTAGCGGACATTTAGTGGCATAATATCAAAACTCCGCACCCATTTCGAATTGTCGCTCAAATGATGGCGAGTATGCAGCCTATTCAGTTATCTTATTAAGTGACTGGCTGCCCCTCGCCAGTAAGACGGCCTCACTCAGAGGGGTCGGCGCGCGCAATCGAAACTATTTCGCTGAGCGCCCCCACGATGGCATCGGGTCGATCGGCGAGGATGTCATGGCTAGCATTTTCGACGGGGCGCAACTCAGCGCGACTTGAATAGCCGATCAGCCTGTCGTGATGCTCCTCCAAAAGCGCATCAACGAGCGGACTTTGCGCCCTCGCTTCCTCCGACATTCCGGGCGGCGACTTGCGCAATGTTTCCTGCAGGAGGAGCATCGGCAATTCACCTAAATCTCCCGAATAACTTTCTGGTTTGACGGATTCATCGACCATGAACATGATTTCATTCGCATTGAAGCGAAACCGTTCGGGATCCATCGCAACGGTGGCTAGAACTTCCGCTACTTCCGGGTTCTCGGCACGCGGGCTGCAACGTTTGAGGCCTTCTGTTTCGCCGCCCGCCTGCATCGCCTCAATCCTGTCCGCGCAGTCGAGAAAGTAGTTGGCCGCGCCCATGAGCGCCTCGCGCATTTCCGCAAACGCCAACGGAGCACGTGTGGACATACGTATGGCAAAATCGGGCATTCCGGGATCGACCAAGACTAGGCCCGCGACTTCATCGGGATAGCGATCAGCCCAAAATACCGCTTCCTCTCCGCCTAGGCTGTGGCCGACGAGAACGAACGGACCCTGCAAACCAGCCAATGCGAGTGTTTCGCGATAGTCCTCGACCTTGTCGGGAGAAGTCAGCCCGCGCCCGACGCCTGCCATTCCCCAGCCCGGCCGATCGATCGAGCAAGCCTGCGTCACCGTCGCGAGATCGTCGTGAAAAGGCGCCCATTTGGACGACCACCCCCCAGATCCGGCAATCATTTGGATCACCTCTGGGGCTGGCGCAGTGAAGGGAACGAAATTTAACTTTTAAGTAATTGCTTCTCGAGCATAGCTAGGATTAATCTGGGTAGGCCAACGAGCGTTGCAGTTCGCGTATGAGAAGTGAGCGTAGATACGATCTTATGACACAAGGGATTACGGCAAGTTTGCCGGGACAGACTGTCGCCGCGACCGAGGCGCAGGCGGCCAAGCCGCAGGTCGAGTATTCATTGTCGGGCGGACTGATTGCCCGCCTTGCCAAGGCGAACATCTCGCTGGCCTTCACTTCTTACCAGTCGGGCCTGCTTTATATGCTCGGCCGCAATCCCAAGAATGGCGCGCAGCTGCACCAGTCGCAGATGGCAAAGCCGATGGGGCTCGCGCGCACTGACGACGGGGGTCTGGTGATGACCGGCATGGCACAGGTCTATCGCTTCGCCAACGTGATCTCGGGCGACCAGCGAATCAATCACACCTTCGATGCCTGCTTCGTGCCGCGCACGATCAACGTCACCGGGCGCCTCGATGCGCATGACGTGGGTGTGACGAAGGATGGCGAGATCGTGTTCGTCAACACACGATACAATTGCCTCGCCAAGCTGAGCGATACGCATAGTTTCGAAGTCGTCTGGAAGCCCGACTTCATCAGCGCGATCGTAGACGAGGATCGCTGTCACCTGAACGGGATGGCAATGGAAGACGGCGAACCGCGCTATGTGACCGCCGTCTCGCGCTCCGATACGATCGATGGCTGGCGCGACCGCCGTGGTGACGGTGGCGTAGTGATCGATGTCAAAACGGGCGAAGTGGTGTGCGAGAACCTTTCCATGCCGCACAGCCCGCGAATCCATAACGGACAGTTGTGGGTGCTCAACTCGGGCACGGGTGAGCTGGGCGTGGTCGAGTTACCCAAGAAGAAGGGCGCGAAGGGCAAGTTCGTGCCCAAGGCTTTCTGTCCCGGCTTCCTGCGCGGGCTCGCCTTCCACGGCGATGTTGCTTTCGTCGGCCTCAGCAAGCCGCGCTACAAGCGGTTCGACGGCCTCGAGCTGGCGGATCGGCTCAAGGCTACCGACAGCGAGCCGTGGTGTGGGATCCAGGCGATTGATCTCAAAAAGGGATCATGCGTCGACTGGTTCCGGATCGATGGCGCGATCGGCGAGCTTTACGACGTCGAGGTGATCGAGGGGCATGCCTGTCCGATGACCGTGTCGCCCAATTCGCCCGACGCGGCGGCGCTGATCACGTTCGATGAAAATAGTCATTCGACGGCGAAGGCTGCAAAGCCGAAGACCAAGAAGAAATAGGTGTCGGCGCGCATGGCGCGCTGAATGTTGCGTAACCGCGGGGCGTCAATCCCGCTTCAACAGGGGCCAGCCATCCGGCTGGGAGTGGGTATGACGAACAATAAATATGATCACGACCAGGAATCCTTCTGGCTGCGTTTCGGCATGTTGCGCGGCGGGCGCGTCACCAAGATCGCCGGGCGCGACGCCAGCTACGCGCCGCACCAGGGCGTGTCGGTCCAATCGAACGGCGGCATCGCCGCTGCCATCACCAGTGCTTTTGCCACTGTCGCCAAGGTCGGGATGCTGCCCCTGCTCCTCGCCTCTGGTGCGACGGCAGCCTACGCGCAAAGGGTGCCCATTTCGGTGGACACCTGCTCCTCCACTTCCACGGGCAAGCTTGTCTGCTCCGACACTGGCGCTGCGACAGGCAGCCCGATCAATTGGGATTCGTCGGCCGATGGGCACGATACCACGATTGAGCTCGAGGATGGGTTCGAGATTATTTCATCTACCGAAGGCATGGTGGTGCGTGACGACGCAGCCATCACGATCACTCAAGGTGAAACGAGTTCGGTTAGTTCGATGAAAGGTGCGCTCGAGGTTTTGCAAACCTCGATTGGCGGCGTCGACATCAGCCTCAGTGGGAGTGTTCATACCGATAGCTACTACTATGTCGCGGGAACAACGGTCCCTAACCCAAACTACAACTGGTATTTATGCTCTTTGACCGGCGCTTCTTTCTATTGCGACACGGTCATTACAACAAATCCTGGATCTACAGAAACTTCTTACCAGGCTGTCACGGTAGACAATCAAGGCGGCGATCTTCTTTTCTCGTCTACTGGCAGTATTTCGTCCGGGACCGGGTCGGCGGCCAGCGGAGGTGGGTTGTCGATTACTCAATCGGGCGGTGGTCTTATCGATGTCGATGTCAATGATGTGAGGAGTTCGGGGGACAGCGCGATCGTCGTCACGCGCGATGGCGTGGGCGAAACCTATGTCGACATGAACGGTACGGTCACTGGCGGGGGCGGCAACGGCCTCGAGGTGGTCCACAACGGCAGCGGAAACACCTGGATCCGCCTCGGCAGCGACGCACAGGTCACGGGCGGCGCGGGCTACGGCATCGTCGTCACCGGCTCGGGCGGCGGCGCGACCGAAGTGCGCGGTAGCTCGGGCGATGTCACGGGTGCGACTGATGGCATCTACATCAACCAGGCTGGTGACATCACGGTCGCCGACCTCGACAGCGTCACCGGGACAACCGACGACGGCATCGATGTCGAAAGCACGGCCGGCTCGGTAACGATTACCAATGTCGACACGGTTACGGGCGCGGACAGCGGGATCGAGGCGACGGCCTATGGCGACGTCTCGATCCAGGGCGTGGGCCTCGTCGGAGGGGTCAATGCGGGCACGGGCGCTGGCATCGACGCCTCCAGCGCGACTGGCGATGTCAACATCGGCGGCACCAGCGCAATCGGTGACGTGACCAGCACGTCGAGCTACGGAATTAACGCCGTGGCGGACGAGGGCAGCGTTGTCGTCGACAGCAGTATGGGATCGGTTTCGGGGACGAAGGGCGTCGTGACTTCGATCCAGGGGCTTTATAGTGATCCCCTCGCTGCGACGACCCTTATCACGGTTGATAGTGTAACGGGCACCTCGGGCGAAGCGATCGCCGCTTTAGCCGGGCCTTACGCATTCGAAATCACGGTAAACGCGACCGGCGCGGTCAGCGGGACGACCGGCATCTTGATCACCAACAATGGCGCGGGCAACACGACGATCGACCTGGGTGCCTATGCCAGTGTCGAGGGCCGCTCGGGCGACGGTATCAACATCACGGGATCCGCACAGAGCGCGACCCTGATCTACGGTGGCGGAGCCACGGTAACAGGCGCGGACCACGGCATTGTCGTCGACAAGCTGGGCGATGTGATCCTGACCGATATCGGTAATGTGACGGGAACAACCAATTCGGCGATCCAAGTCGAAACCTCGTTGGGAACCATCAGACTCACCACGTCCGGCGACGAAGTGCGCGGGTCGGGAACGGCGATCTTTGCCCAGACATATGATGGCTCCACGACGATCGACACCTCGAGCGCGCATGTGATTTCCGACGGGCTGGCCATCGCCGCATATGCCACCAGCGACGTCTCGATCACGACCGCCGATGTCACCGGCACGTCGACCGGCGGCGTTACGGCGCAGACGAGCAGCGACATCGACATCGACACGCGCGCAGGCACCATCAGCTCCAACGGCTACGGGATTCGCAGCGTTACCACTGGCGGGTCGACCCAAATTCTGGCCGGCGCAATGACCGTCGGTGGCGACGCGATCGATGCCACGTCCACGAATGGGCTTACGATCGATACCACTGCCGGAGCAATTTCGGCGGGCGACGACGGCGTTTACGCTCGCAATAATAATAATGGCAACGTCTCCATCAACGCTGGCGACATTACGGCGACCAGCGGCAACGGTATCGATGTCCGCAACAGAGACGGGTCGGTTCTTGTCAATTCGCGGAACAGCGTCATCGACGCGGGCGCCACCGGTTTGCTCGTCTATGCAGCTAATGGCACCGTCACCGTCGATACCCTGGGCGGCACGGTGTCGGGCGATTTCGGCGGTATCGCGGCGTTCGGTTATAATGGCGTCAGAATCGATGCATCCGATGTTTCCGGCGGTAGCTCTGTCGGTATCGATGCCGTTTCCCGAAGCTATGTCACGATCGACACGACCACCGGGACGGTGAGCGGTGATCGAGGGATCGTCGTGGACGCGCAGGGCGGCTTGGCCACCGTAGCAACGGGCACCGTCACCGCGACAGGCGACGCGATTGACGTGACCGGTGTCGTCGGTGCGACAATCACCACCTATTTTGGAACGATCACAGCCGGCGGACGCGGGATCACCGTCACGAACAATGCGGACACCGTCAGTGTGAACTCAGGGCTGATTTATGCCGACACCGACGGTATTTACGTCGTTAATACTTCGGGCGATGTCGATATCACCGCGCGAACCATCGAGGCAGGCGAAAACGGGATCTTCGCGGACACCGGTGCCGCTGTAACTATCGATACGACTCTCGGCAGCGTGTCGGGAGGCCAAAACGGGATCGCAGCCTCAGGTGATGCTGGGGTGACCATCACGACGGGAGACGTGACCGGGTCGGTGTTCGACGGGATCGACGCCAAATCTTCGCGCTCTGTTTCCGTCGATTCGACCGGAGGGACCGTTACCGCGGGGACGACTGGCATCAGGGCCGAGGCCGGCAGTGGGCTGGCAACCGTTTATAGTGGATCGATTAATGCCGGAGGCAACGGCATTCAGGTCACCAGCGTCGACGGCGCGACCGTCAATACACAGTCCGGCACGATCACAGCGGGGGAGCACGGGATTTCCGTGACCAACGACAGGGGTGCTGTGAATGTCACTGCGGCCGGGATCGACGCTGGCAGAGATGGGGTCTCCGTGGCCAACGGAGCGGGTGACGTAGACGTCACCGCGACAGGGGCAATCGAGGCAGATTGGCGCGGCGTTTATGCCAACACCCAACAGACCGCGACCGTCGATACGTCCACTGGCACGGTCACAGGCGCCATGTCCGGTGTTGTGGCGTTCGGCGTTACCGGGGTGAACATCACGACTGCTGATGTGACCGGCACGGTCGACTGGGGCGTCCTTGCCGTGTCTGCGGGTGAGATGATCATCGATACCAGCGCCGGCACGGTAACGGCGGGTTACAACGCCGTGCAAGCCAATGGCAGCGGCGGGGTTGATCTGACTGTAGGCGATCTCGTGGCGGGATCTGACGGCGTCCACGTGGACGTGAACGCGGCGGGCGATACGGTCGAGATCACCCTCGAAGGCGAAGTGCTGGCGGGGGACGACGGTGTCGATGTGGCCGTCGTCGACGGTCGCTCGGTTGATATCCACCTTGGCAGCTATGCCGACGTGAAGGGCTATGGCGATGACGGTGTCACGGTGTCCGGGGTAGGCGCCTCGCACAGCGCGACCGTTCGTGGCAGCTCGGGCAGCATCTACGGCGCCGACGATGGCATCTACATGAACATCGCGGGCGACATCAGCATCTACGACCTTGACAGCGTCACCGGCGCGACTGGTGACGGGATCGATGTTACTACCACGGGCGGCGATATCACCATCGACTTTGACGGGGTCGTGGATGGCGGTGCGCTAGGTATCAGCGCCGTTTCCGATGGCGGTGTCATCGACATTACTGCGAGCGGCAGCGTGACGGGCGGCGCCGGAGGCATTTCAGCCGACATCAGCAATACCGACCTCTACCCGACCGGCCCGATCTACGGTCCGATCGATATGGACGTGGTGTCGATCGATACCTTTTATGCATCGGTCGATGGCGGCGCGGGTGTGGGGATCGACGTCGATGCGACGTCCGTGCGCGGGTTGATCGTTGTTCGTGCCTCAGATGTGACCGGCGCCAGTGGGATCGACATCTCGGTTACCGGCACCGATAGCCGCACCTTTTTGACTGTCGACCATCAGGATGGAACCGTCACCGCGACGGGAGGTCATGGCATCGCCGTGACGACCGATGGGGGGTCGAGCTTTGTCGGCATCCTCACCGAAGGAATCGACGCCACCGGCGGTGACGGTATTCATGTCGACGTGGCCAATTATAGCGACGTCGACATCTGGGTCGAAGGCGACGTGAGCGGTTCCGAGCGCGGCGTCTATGCGACAGCAGACTACGGATTTATCAGGGTCGACACCACGAACGGCACCGTCTCGGGTGCGAATGGCGCGGGCATCTATACCAACAATGTCGGTGGTGCGTATGTCGACACAGCCGATGTATCGGGCCTGACCGGTGTTGCGGTTCGGTCGCTTGGTGGCGAAATTCAAGTCGACACCAGCGCCGGGACGGTCACGGGCGAACAGACGGGCATCGAGGTGCGCGCGCTCTATAGCCCCAACACCTATAAGCCTTTCCCTGCCGAGGACGGCGGCAATATCGCCATCACCACGGGCGATGTGGTCGCCAATGGCAATTCGATCAGCCCCACTGCCGGTATTCGCGCGAACAACGACGCGACCGCGGGAACGATCGAGATCACGACCCTCGGGGCGGTCTCGGGCGAGGCGGACTCGGGCATTTTCGTCGGCCAGCGCAGCACCAATAGCGTGACGCTCGATGTCAATGGCGACGTCGATGCCGATGGCACTGGTATCGTGGTCGAGTCGGAAGGATCGGTCGCCGTCGACATCGCGACTGGCGCGACGATTTCGTCTGACGCCGACAATGCCCTCGCCTTTAGTGGCGCAGGCGACGTCACGGTCGACAATCACGGTACGATTCTTGGCGAAGTCACCTTTGGTGACGGCGACGATACGCTCAACAATTGGTCGGGCAATTCGGTCAACCTTCGCAACTTTGCCGACACCGACATGGACGATGTCCGTGATGAGGAAGGTGTTGCGACCAGCGACTTCGGCGCGGGCGACGACACCTTCAACAACGGCCCCGATGGGGTGGTGAACCTGGTGACCGTGGCCGACGAGACCGGCTTCACCGCCGAGACCTCGGACGACACGGACCCGGTGACCTGGGACACGACGGGCGAATATGTCGTTGTGGCGGCTGAAAATACGGGCGGGACGGTGCACCAGTCGATCACCGAAGACGGTGTCGAGCAGGCGCATCTCACCAGTCTCGAGACATTCGTGAACTCCGGGTCGATCGTGATGCAGGATTCGATGACCGGCGGGACCGAAGCGGTCGCTGGCGACGTGATCGTCATCACCGGGTCGGATACCGCAGGCGTCGATGGCGATGGTGTGTTCGTCTCGGACGGCGGCTCGCTCTATCTCGATACGGTGCTCAACGACGGCACTGGCGACATAACGGATACGCTGGTGGTCGACGGGACGAGCGTGGGTGCGGGTGGCGCAACGACCATTTACATCGAGAGCGTGGCCCCTGGCTCTGGCGCGGGCACCGATCTCGACGACAATGGCATGTGGGACGAGGGCGAAGGCATTCTTCTCGTCTCGGTGCTTGATGCAGGAGCGTCCGACGCCGGCGCGTTCGAACTTTCCACGATCCTTTACGACAACGGCTACGCCTACGACCTCTATTTCGGAACTGCGGGCGGTGACTGGTATCTCGCCAACGTGGCCGGGGCGAGCGATGTCGGCTTCTGCGATGGCGACGTGACGGTCTCGACCGGGGTGATCATCGATGCCCTCGGCTGTCAGACCGATGACAGCTTCACGATTGAAGGCGATGCGTCGGCGAACTTCATTGAGGGCGCCGGTGGATCGGACACGATCACGGTACTCGGTGATGCCGACGTGGTGGGCGGCATTTACGGTGGCGGAGACGGCCAAGACGACAGTGCTGCCCTCGACACGGGCGATAACATCTTCATTGACACGACCGGTATGGTGGGCCTTGTCGACGGCCAACTGGGCGATGATACAATCACTATCGCCAATGGCGATGTCGGCATGGTTTACGGCAATGTTGGCGACGATACGTTGATCGTGACCGGTGGCCTGATCGATGGGCTTGACGGTGGCGACGGGAACGACACCATCGCGATGAGCGGCGGTGTCATCGGCACAGTCGATGCTGGCGCAGGTGATGACGATGTTACGCTTGATGGCGCTACAGTCATTGGCGCGATCACCACCGGTACAGGCGACGACACGGTTGCAATGACCGATGCGTCGGCGGCGAGCCTGGCGACCGGCGAGGGCGCTGACAGCATCACGCTGGCGACCACCGACATTGCGGGTGCGATCACCACGGGTGCAGGCGACGACAGCCTCGCCATGACCGGCGGCAGCGCCGGCAGCATCGACACCGACGGCGGCATGGACAGCGTTACATTGGTCGATGCCGATGTCACGGGCGCGATCACCACCGGCACCGATGCCGACATGGTCTCGCTCACCGGCGGTAGCGCGGGCAGCGTCGACACGGGCGACGGCGCCGACGACCTCACGGTTGACGGTACCGCCATTGCGGGCGATGTCGTGACCGGCCTCGGCGACGACACGGTCATGATGACCGATGCGTCGGCGGCGAGCCTGGCGACCGGCGAGGGTGCCGACAGCATCACGCTGGCGACCACCGACATTGCGGGTGCGATCACCACCGGTGCGGGCGACGACAGCCTTGCGATGACCGGCGGCAGTGCCGGCAGCATCGATGCCGACGGCGGCATGGACAGCGTCACGCTGGACGGCACGGACGTGGCGGGTGCGATCACCACCGGCACCGATGCCGACATGGTCTCGCTCACCGGCGGTAGCGCGGGCAGCGTCGACACGGGCGACGGCGCCGACGACCTCACGGTTGACGGTACCGCCATTGCGGGCGATGTCGTGACCGGCCTCGGCGACGACACGGTCATGATGACCGATGCGTCGGCGGCGAGCCTG